>NZ_PJJP01000033.1 GCF_002929555.1 Cryobacterium sp. N22 | reverse complement strand
GCGCTCGCCGCGCTCGCCGCGCTCGCCGCGCTCGCCGCGCTCGCCGTGGAGTTGTCGGCGGGGATCGAGTGGGAGTAGAAGCCACCGCACGCAGAAGCCGCTGCAGGTGAAAGCCACGGCGGGCAGTAGCCGCTGCAGGTAAAAGCCGCGGCGGGTAGAAGCCACTGCGGGCAGAGGAAGGGGCAGACCACCCCGATGACGGCCCGCCCCATGCGGTGGTGCTTCTGGTGTGACCTCGGTCGGGCCCTATCAACGGTGCCTCAGGGTCACACTTCGGGGAACACCCCCGTATGGGGGGATACTATCCCCGTTTTCCCTTCTTCGTAAGGAGTCGGGCGCGGGTTTCTGCCGCCGCTCGGTGCGATGTTTGGCAGGATGTTCTGACACGTATCGCCACGCGGCCCCGGAGACTCCGGGCTGCCGCCGTGCCGGATCAGGGGGAGAGCCATGACGATGCAGCCAGGCCCCGCGGCCGAACCCGCAGTGGTGACGGTCGGGGGAGTGAGCAGGAGCCGCGGCTCCGGGCGGCCGGAGGATCTGGAGCGGCTGGCCCACCTCGCCGAGGCGGCCTGGGCGGTGGACGGCAACGCGGAGCGGGCCATCCGGTTCGCCGTGGCGTCGGCCGGAACCCTGCCGCAGCCCGGCTCCGGCCACACCACCGCACTGTTCGACGCCCTCGCCACGGTTGCGGCGGCCGATCTCACGGCCGCCAGGGTGCTGGAGGCGCACACCGATGCCCTCGCGATCCTGCAGCAGGCCCCGGGCGGCACGGCCGAGGCGGTCGCCACCCTCCCGGGCTCGACACACTCGGAGCGCTCCAGCTGGGGCGTCTTCGCGGCCGAGGGGCCTGGCTTGCGGGTCGACGCCACCCGCAGCCCGGGTGGCTGGCGGCTGAGCGGCCGGAAGCCCTGGTGCTCGTTGGCCGGTTCGCTCAGCCACGCGCTCGTCACCGCGCACACCACACCGGAGGGTGAGCAGCCAGCCCGTCGGCGGCTCTTCGCCGTGGACCTGGCCGACGCCGGCGTCACGGTGCAGGAAGACGCCTGGTTCGCGACGGGACTCAGCCAGGTGCCCAGCGGTCCGGTGGACTTCACCGATGTTCCGGCGGTTCCCGTCGGCGACGACGGCTGGTACCTCACCCGGCCGGGGTTCAGTTGGGGCGGCATCCAGGTGGCCGCCTGCTGGTGGGGCGGCGCCGTTGGCGTGGCCCGGCAGCTGCGGCAGGCGGCCGAGCGACGCGACCCCGACCAGATCCTGCTGGCCCACCTGGGCGCCGTGGACCTGGCCCTGCTGGGCGCGGGCGCGGCGCTGGCTGATGCGGCCGCGGCGATCGATCGGGGCGAGGCCGTCGGCGACGCCGGCGGGCTGCTCGCCGCCCGGGTGCGCGGCCTCGTCGCACGCGCCGTGGACGAGGTGCTCGGCAGGGTCGGGCACGCGCTCGGGCCGGCCCCGCTCGCTCTGGACGCCCGGCACGCCCGCCGGGTGGCCGACCTCACCCTCTACGTGCGCCAGCACCACGCGGAGCGGGACGATGCCGCGCTCGGCGGCCAGCTGCTCGCGGGGGAGGCCGCCTCGTGGTGAGCTTCACCCACGACACCGGCGGCACCGGTGAACGGCACTGGGACGAGGCCGACTGGTCGGACCGGATCCGGCCGCTCGAACTAAGAGACTGCACCCGCCTGATCGTCGTGGCCGCCCACCCCGACGACGAGTCCCTCGGCGCCGGCGGGCTGATCGCCATCGCCGGGCAGCTCGGGCTGGCGATCACGGTGATCGCCGCCACGAACGGTGAGGCGTCGCATCCGCGTTCGCCCACCCTGACCCCGGACGATCTGGCCGCGGTGCGCCGGGTGGAGATGGTGAACGCCGTACGTGCTCTGGCGCCGGCGGCGACGGTGCGCCTGCTCGACCTGCCCGACGGTGACCTGTCCCAGCACCGCAACAGCCTGGAGGAGGCGGTGTCGCAGGTGGTCGCGGCGGACGACGCGGCTCCCGGGCCGGCCGACGGGACCTGGATCGTCGCCCCGTGGCGGCTGGACGGGCATCCGGACCACACGGCAGCGGGGGAGGCGGCGGCGCTCGTCGCCGCCCGCACCGGCGCCAGGCTGTTGGAGTACCCGATCTGGGCGTGGCACTGGTCATCGCCCGGGGATCCGGTCTGGCCAACGGGCGACGACGGCACAGCCCTGTGCCGCCTCGACCTTGACGCGGCCGCACGGGAGCGCAAGAACACCGCCATGGCGGCGCACACCAGCCAGGTGCAGCCGCTGTCGGACCGGCCCGGTGACGAGGCCATCGTGCAACCGGGTTTCGCGGCCCACTTCGAGCGGGACTACGAGGTCTTCGTCGGCGCCGCGGCCGATGTCCGCCCCGCAGCGACCGGCACCGGGTCGCCCCGGGCGAGCCTCACGGCCGGTTTCTTCGACGAGTTCTACGCGGGGTCGCCGGATCCCTGGGGGTTCGAAACACGCTGGTACGAGGCCCGCAAACGCGCCGTCACCCTGGCTGCGCTGCCGCTGCCGCGCTACGGAGCCGCCCTGGAACTGGGCTGCTCGATCGGCGTGCTCAGCCGCGACCTCGCCGACCGCTGCGACACCCTTCTGGCCACCGACATCAACGAGCAGGCGCTCGCCGTGACCCGCGACCGGCTCGCCGGGCTGCCCGGCGTGACGGTGGAGCGGCGCACCCTGCCGGCGGAATGGCCGGCCGGCACCTTCGACCTGGTGGTGCTGTCGGAGATCGGCTACTACTGCTCGCCGGCGGACCTGGCCGTGCTGCTGGAACGCTGCCGGCAGAGCCTCACCCCGAACGGCACGCTGGTGGCCTGCCATTGGCGGCACCCGGTGGGGGAATACCCGCTCGGCGGCGACGAGGTGCACGCGGCGCTCGCCGCGCTGCCCGGACTCGACCGCACCGTGCAGCACCTGGAGCGCGACTTCGTGCTGGAGGTCTACGAGCCGGCCCCGGCGCTATCCGTGGCTCAGCGGGAAGGACTGGCGTCGTGACGACGCGCATCGACCGACTCATCGTGGTGGTGCCGGCCCGCAACGAGGAGAGCCGGCTGCCGCGGTGCCTGGCCGCGCTCGCCGACGCCGTGCGGGCCGTGGAGGACGAGTTCGGCGCGGACGCCCCGGCCATCTCGGTGGTCGTGGTGCTGGACCGGTGCACCGACGGGTCGGCGGAGGTCGTGGCGCGGTGGCCGCAGTTCCGTGCGCTGGAGTGCTCGGCGGGGTCGGTCGGCTCGGCCCGCCGGGAGGGGGTGGCCCACCTGGTGTCCGACGCCGCGGCGGCGCACACCTGGGTGGCCACGACGGATGCCGACTCCGCGGTTCCCCGGCGCTGGCTGGCGGTGCAGCTGGCCCTGGCCGAGGCCGGCACCGAACTGGTGCTCGGCACGGTGCTGCCCGACGACGAGCTGCCCGTGCTGGAACGTGCCCGCTGGCACGGGTCGCACACCCTGGTCGACGGTCATCCGCACGTGCACGGCGCCAACCTGGGCGTACGCGCCGACCGCTATCTGCAGGCCGACGGTTTCAGCAACGTCGACTCCGACGAAGACGTGCTGCTGGTGGCCGCGCTCCGCGCTCTCGATACGCGCGAGTGCCGCACCGCGCTCATCCCGGTGCTCACCTCCGGCCGGCTGGATGGCCGGGTGCCGGGCGGGTTCGGCGGCTACCTCGTCGGCCAGGCGGCGACACACTGACGATATCTCAGAAAAAGCGTGCGATCAGGGTACTGATGGGTCTAGCATCTCGAACACGAGGAAACCCTCGGCTCTAGGAAAGGTTTGACACATGAATCTTCTAGTCATCATCATCGCCGTTGTCGCCGTCATTCTGCTCATCACCGGCGGGCTCGTCGAGTCGCTGCAATTCCTGCTCTGGGTCGGTGTGGTCCTCGCAGTAATCGCCGTCATCGTCTTCCTGCTCCGGATGATCTCGGGCCGCAAGGTCTGATTCGTTCCCGGCATCATCGACGGGCCGTGTGGGAAACCACGCGGCCCGTCGTGCTGTTACGGGGTCTCGACGACGGTGAGCGCGGGGCGCTTGGGCGGACGGCCGTCGCCGGACGAGCGGCCGGTGAGCCGGCGGCCGATCCAGGGCAGCACATAGGCGGCGTAGTACGCGGCGGTGTCCTGGATGCGTTCCCGCGGCGGGGCCTCGCCGGCCGCGCCCTCGGCCCACCCGGCGGGGATCGGCACGTTCAGTGCGGTGAGCACACTCGTTGCGACCCTGGTGTGCCCGCAGGCGTTGAGGTGCAGCTTGTCGGCCGACCAGAACCGGCTGTTCATCAGCTCGGTGTCGATCCAGTTGTCGACCAGCGTGACGCCGGGCTTACCGAAGGTCTCCCTGGCGGCCTCGGCGAGCTTGTCGCCGCGCTTTTGCATCAGGGAGCCCAGCGGCAGGTGCCTGGACGGGTTGCCGCCGCTGAGCACCACAACGTGGATGCCGTCGGCCACGGCCCGGTCGACGACCCTGTCGAGCAGGTCGACGACATAGGAGATCTCCACCCGGGGGCGCATCATGTCGTTGCCGCCGCCGCACACCGTGAGCAGATCGGGTTTGAGTTCCAGCGCCGGTGCCAGCTGGTCGTTCACGATCGGTCCGAGCAGCTTGCCGCGGATGGCGAGATTCGCGTACGAGACCGGTTCGGGGGCGGCCGCAGCCAGCCCGATCGCCACAAGGTCGGCCCAGCCGCGCACCTGGCCGTCGGGTAGGTCGTCGCCGACGCCCTCGGTGAAACTGTCGCCGATAGCCACATACCGTCGGTACGGCTGTGTGCTCTGGTTCGGGGCGGGGATGGCGTTCGTGGGTTACTCCTTGGGGAGGTTGAGCCGGGTCATGATGGCGTCGCGGGCCTGCTGGGCGGCGCGGCGCACATCCTTGTCGGGGTCGCGCAGGCGCACCACGATCGTGGGGATGTCCTGCTCGCGACCCTGCTCGGCGAGGGCGTTGAGGGCGGCGACCCGCACGCGGGGCACCTCGTCGGTGGTGGCCTTCACGAGCTTGGGCGCGACATCCAGCTTGCGGAGCATGACGACCTTCGCGCACATCTCGCGGATGCGCCAAGCCTCGTTGTTCAGGCCGACGACGACGTACGGCGCCGCGGAGTCGTTCCAGACGTGCAGCAGCGCACGGGCGCCCCACAGCTCGGGCCAGTACAGCGCCGGCGCTCCCTCGAGGATGCCGAGCGCGTGCCGGCCGCCCACGTAGAGCAGGAAGTCCTTGCCGGCGTTCTTGCCGCGCATCAGGGCGACGGAGTGGTCGACGACGGTGGACTCGCCGTAGTGTTCGACGGCCTTGGCGAGGCGTTCGGCCGTGGGCAGGTCGATCGGAAGATCGGGGTGTGGGGTCAATTTGTTATGCATAACGAGTCAACGTTATCCCGCGCAGAGGGTCGGTGCGGCTTTCGGGGGCCCGGCGACATATTTCGTCACAGTGATTTGGCCTGCGGCGTTGCGATTGACACACTCGGAAGGACTGCGGTACAAGGCCGCGCGAACTTTCAGGACCACCGTGATCTCCGTACAGCACGTCTCCAAGACCTTCCGCGCCGGCGGCACCGTCACCGCCGCCCTGCAGGACGTCTCGCTCGAGGTGGCCGAGGGAGAGATCTTCGGTGTGATCGGTCAGAGCGGCGCCGGTAAGAGCACCCTCATCCGCGCGGTCAACCTGCTCGAACGGCCCGACTCCGGCACCGTGACCGTCGACGGAGACGAGCTCACCGCGCTCTCGCCCGCCGACCTGCGCCGCGCCCGCCGCAAGATCGGCATGGTCTTCCAGCACTTCAACCTGCTGCAGGGGCGCACGGTGCGCGGAAACGTGGAACTGGGCCTGGAGATCATCGGCGTCGACGGCGACGCCCGCCGCCGCCGTGCCCTCGAGATCCTCGACCTGGTCGGCCTCGCCGACAAGGCCGGCGCCTACCCCGCCGAGCTGTCCGGCGGCCAGAAGCAGCGGGTGGGTATCGCCAGGGCGCTGGCCGGCAGCCCCAAGGTGCTGCTCTCCGACGAGGCCACCAGCGCGCTGGATCCGGAAACCACCCGGTCGATCCTCGACCTGGTCAAGACCATCAACACCGACCTGGGCCTGACGGTGCTGCTGATCACGCACGAGATGGATGTCGTCAAGCGCATCTGCGATTCCGCCGCACTGATCGAGGGCGGCCGGATCGTCGAGCAGGGACGCATCGTCTCGCTGATCTCCACCGCCGGGTCCCGCCTCGCGCACGAACTCTTCCCGCTCGGCGCGGTGCCGGCGCTGCCGGGCGACACTGTGATCGACATCACCTTCAGCGGCGGCTCGGCCGACCGGCCCGTGATCGCGCAGTTGGCTCGCACCTACGGCCTGGACGTGTCGATCCTCGGCGCGGCCATCGAGACCATCGGCGGCAACCAGGCCGGCCGCACCCGCCTGGCGCTGCCGGGCAGCGCGGCGGGCAACGCCGCGCCCATCAGTGACCTGCGTAACCAGGGCATGCTCGTCGAAATCGTGGGGGAGTAACCGTGCTGCTGGATCCATCGCTGCCGCAATTCTGGTCCGACCTGTTCCAGGTGCTGCTGATCGGCACCGGCCAGACCCTCTACATGGTCGGCGTCTCGCTGCTGATCACGGTCATCGTGGGCCTGCCGCTGGGCATCGTGCTCGTCGGCACCGAACCCGGCGGCCTGTTCGAGAGCCCGTTCGGCTCCCGCCGACTCGGCCGGGTGGTCAACCGGGTGCTCGATTTCATCGTCAACCTCGGCCGCAGCGTGCCGTTCATCATCCTGATGGTGGCCCTGATCCCGTTCACCAGGCTGGTGGTGGGCACCTTCATCGGCCCCACCGCCGCCATCGTGCCGCTGGCCGTGGTGGCCATCCCGTTCTTCGCCCGGATGGTGGAGATCGCGATCAAGGAGGTCGACACCGGCCTGATCGAGGCCGCGGAGTCGCTCGGTGCGACCCGCTGGCAGATCGTGTCGAAGGTGCTCGTGCCCGAGGCGCTCTCGCCGATGATCCTGGGCCTGTCGACCACGGTGACCTCGATCATCAACTTCTCGGCCATGGTCGGCACCGTCGCCGGCGGCGGCCTGGGCGACGTGGCCGTGCGGTACGGCTACCAGCGCTACAGCACCATCCACATGGTCGCCGTGATCTTCGTGATCTTCGTGATCGTCATGGTGCTGCAGGGGCTGGCGACGATGCTGGCCAAGCGTTTCGCGCACAGGTCCCGGCCGAATCGCGCCGAGAAGACCGTGCCCGCCCTGCGGGCCAGCGCCGTGACCGGCGCGTAACCCAGACCCCACCCGACCGCGCCGGAGTCAGCATGACGGCGTGGTCATCACCACCCACGAGAAGAGCCCTCCCATGCAGTTCACCTCCCGCGGCACGCGCCTTGCCGGTGCCGCCGTTGCCCTCTCCGCCCTGTTCGCCCTCACCGCCTGCGCGGGATCGACCGACGAGCCCGCGACGACCGGAGCCGGTGACGACCTCGGCTCGATCACGGTGGGCGCCCTGGCGACCCCGGCCGGCGACATCCTCAAGTTCGTGCAGGACAACCTGGCCGCCGACGCCGGCCTGGACATCACCTTCCAGGACTTCACCGACTACAACACCCCCAACGTGGCGCTGTCCGACGGTTCGATCGACGCGAACCTGTTCCAGAACGCCACCTTCCTGAAGACCTACAACGAGCAGGCCGGCGGCAGCCTGGTGAGCGTCGGCGAGATCTACCTGCCCAGCGCCGCGTTCTACAGCAACACCGTGAAATCCCTCGACGACCTCAAGGACGGCGCCACCATCGCCATCCCCAACGACCCGACCAACGAGGGCCGCGCGCTCAAGATCCTCGCCACCGAGGGCCTGATCGAGACGACGGAGGAGCCCACCTCGCTCGCCGACATCACCGACAACCCCAACAAGTACGAGTTCCGCGAGATCGAGAACGCCACCCTGCCGCAGGCCGTTCAGGACGTCGACGTGGCGTTCGTCACCATCTCGTTCGCGCTGCCGGCCGGCCTCACCGCCGACCAGGCGATCCTGATCGAGGGGTCAGACAGTCCGTACGCCAACGTGCTGGCCACCACGCCGGAGCTCGAGAACGACCCTCGCATCGTCAAGCTCAAGGAGCTGCTGCTCTCCGACGAGACGCAGGCCTACATGGAGGAGACCTGGGGCGGACTGGTCATCCCCTCCGTCTGACCCTGACGAACCTGCTCACGCAGGCACACGCCCCGTCGCTGTCGGCCGCTCTGGCCTCAGTGGCGGGGCTTCGTTGTGACGGCGTCGAGGTCGAGCTCGAATGCCGTGGCGTTCTCGTAGGGTCCGTAGCTGCCGATCTCGGCGAAGCCCAGCCGACGGTACAGCGCCAGCGCCTCCGGCTGGGCGTAGCCGGTTTCGAGCCGCACCGTCTGGTAGCCGAGCTGGCGGGCGAGGCCGGCCAGTTCGCGCAGCATCCGGCTGGCGTAGCCCTGGCGGCGGTAGTCGGGGTTCGTCCACATGCGCTTGATCTCCACGACGGTGTCGTCGATGCGACGGATGCCGCCGCCCGCGACTGTCGTGCCCTCGTCCAGCAGCACCACGAAGGCTTCGGTCGGCGACTCGAACTCGCCGGCGTCGACATCCAGAACCGACTCGCCGGCGCCGTGCCCGTACCGGGCGTCGTACTCCTGGCGCAGGCCGGTGAGCAGGGGGGCAACCTCGGGGGCGGTCAGTGTGACCTGTACGTAATCCACTGGGCCCAGTCTGCCCTAACCGGCCCGACCGGACAATTCTGCGGTGCGCCGCCGCCGGAGCGCCGGCCGGCCCAGCGTTCGCTTGCGTGGCGCAAGTACACTCGGTACGTGTCCGTGAATCCAGCAATCCAGGGTCGGGTCTTTCCCGCCGTGCCGCCGTATCTTGTCGGCCGGGAGAAGGTGCGCGAATTCTCGCGTGCCGTTTTCGCGACCAACCCGATCAATTTCGACCCCGACGCCGCCCGCGCCGCGGGGCACAGCGACATCGTCGCGCCGCCGACGTTCGCCGTGGTGGTGCAGGAGGCGACCCTCGCCCAGCTGCTCGCCGAGCCCGACGCCGGCATCGACTTCACCCGGGTGGTGCACGGCGACCAGCGCTTCAGCTACAGCCGCCCGATCGTGGCCGGTGACGAGCTCACCGCCACGCTTCGCGTCGCCAGCGTGAAGAGCCTCGGTGGCCACTCGATGGTCACCGCGGAGTCGACGGTCGTCGACGCCACCGGCGCCCACGTGGTCACCGCCACCTCCACCCTCGTCGTCAGGGGAGACGAATGACCATCAGCGCACCCGTCACGCCCACCCTGGACAGCCTCACCCTGGGCGACATCGTCGCCGAGAGCAGCTTCCCGCTCACCCGGGACTCCCTCGTGCGTTACGCGGGCGCCTCGGGCGACTTCAACCCGATCCACTACCGCGACGACGTCGCCCACGCGGTGGGGCTGCCCGGCGTGCTCGCGCACGGCATGCTCACCATGGGCCTGGCCATCCAGCCCGTTGTGGACTGGGTCGGTGACTCGTCCCGGGTGCTCGACTACCAGGTGCGCTTCACCCGGCCGGTACCGGTGGACCCCGACCTCGGCGCCGTCGTGACCGTGGTCGCCAAGGTGGGCGCGCTCGACGCGGATGCCGGCGTGGCCCGGATCGACCTCACCGTGACCTTCAACTCCGTCACCGTTCTCGGCAAGGCGCAGGCGCGCGTCTCACTGGTCTAGCGCTGACATGACCGACCCCGTAGCCGCGCCCGTTCCGGCGCCCGTGACCCTGGCCGAGCTGACGACGCTGCGTGTCGGCGGCGCCCCCGCACACCTCGTCGCGCCGGCCGATGAGGCCGGCCTGATCCAGGCTGCCCTCGACGCCTGGGGCTCCGACGAACCGTGGGTGCTGCTCGGCGGCGGCTCGAACACCGTCGCGGCCGACGCCGGCTTCGACGGCACCGTCATCCGGGTGTGCACCCGGGGTGTTGAGGTGCTCGCTCCGGCGAACGAGACCGGCGCCGACGGGGATGCCGACGTGGCTATCGACGGGCGCCCGGTGCGCATCCGCGTGCAGGCCGGCGAACCGTGGGATGACCTCGTCGCCCTCACGGTGGCCAACGGCTGGGCCGGCATCGAGGCGCTCTCCGGCATCCCGGGGACCAGCGGTGCGGCCCCGGTGCAGAACATCGGCGCGTACGGCCAGGAGCTGTCCAGCAGCCTGGCCGCCATCGACTTCCTCGACTTCGAGTCCGGCGAGGTGGAACGGATCAGCGCCACCGAGCTCGGCCTCGGGTACCGCACCTCGGTGCTCAAGCAGGGCCGCCGCGGTGTGGTGCTCGCCATCGAACTCGAGTTGCGCGACACGTCGCAGCAGGCCGCCGTGCTCGGCAGCGCCCTGAGCCAGCCGGTGACCTACCCGCAGCTGGCCAACGCCCTCGGGGTGCAGCTGGGCGACCGGGTGCCGCTGGCGGAACTGCGCCAGAGCGTGCTCGGGCTGCGGGCCAGCAAGGGCATGGTGCTCGACGCCGACGACCCCGACACGTACAGCGCCGGGTCGTTCTTCACCAACCCGATCGTCACCGAGAGCTTCGCCCGTTCCCTGCCCGACGACGCCCCGCGCTGGAAGCAGGCCGAAATCGAGCTGCCCGACCGGGTGATCCCGCTCGACGAGTACGCCGGTGTGGGACCGATGCCCGGCGTCGAGGTTCTGCGCACGGTGAAGCTCAGCGCCGCCTGGCTGATCGAGCACTCCGGCATCCACCGGGGGTTCCGGCTGCCCGGCTCCGGCGCGGCGATCTCGAGCAAGCACACGCTGGCCATCACCAACACCGGCAACGCCACCGCCGACGAGATCGGTCAGCTCGCCCGGTTCGTGCAGCAGCGCGTGCAGGCCGACTTCGGCGTCATCCTGCACCCCGAACCCGTCTTCGTCGGCTTCTCGCTGCTCTAGCCGCCCCGCCCGCCCGCCGCCCCCGGTGCCGAGTGGGCAGTTGGGGCCCGTGAAAGGTCCGGGATGGGGCCCTAAGTGTCATCTCGCGTGAGCTGTTGGCCCCGCGAATTGCCGCAAAGGTCCCATTTCGCGCTCCGCAAGGGGTTCTTTGCGGCAAGTCGACGTACAGCCCCACCGCGAGATGCTTCGAACAACCCCGTCGGAGCGTTCCGTGGGGGATCTTGCCGCAAGTCGGTGCTGGGATGGCGCACGCAGGCGGGCGGGTCAGAGCAGGCGCAGCTCCATCGCCAGGGTGGCCGCCCGGGTGCGGTCGCCCACGCCGAGTTTCTCGAACACGTGCAGCAGGTGCGTCTTCACCGTGGCCTCGCCGATGAACAGCGACCTGGCGATCTGCGGGTTGCTCTCGCCGGCCGCCACCAGGCGCAGCACCTGCAGTTCGCGGGCCGACAGCCGGGGCGCCGGCGCCGCATCCGCCCGCACCCGCTGCACCAGCTTGGCGGCGATAACGGGCGCCAACACGGTCTGACCGCCATGCACCGAGCGCACACCCTCGATGATCTCCGCCTGCGGCGCCGCCTTGAGCAGGTAGCCGCTGGCGCCGGCGGCGATCGCGCCGAGGATCTGGTCGTCGGACTCGTAGGTGGTGAGGATCAGCACCCGGGTGGCCGGGTTCTCCGCCAGAATCTGCGCGGTCGCCGCGGCGCCGTCCAGGCGCGGCATCCGCAGGTCCATCAGCACCAGGTCGGGCCGCAGCTGTTGGGCCAGGCGCACCGCGGCGATGCCGTCGGCGGCCTCACCGACCACCTCGATGTCGTCGGCCGCGCCGAGCAGGCCCACAATGCCGCCGCGCACGATCGGATGGTCGTCGGCGACCAGCACCCGGATCATCCGCGCCCGCCGGACACTGATGCCGACACCGACAGCGGCAGGGTCACCCGCAGCACCGTGCCGGAGCCGTTCGCCGCGTTGGTCACCTCGAGCCGGCCGCCCACCAGGCTGACCCTGTCGCGCATGCCCGCCAGCCCGAAGCCGTTCTCGGACTCCGGGCGGTACGCGCCCAGCCCCTGGCCGTTGTCGGTGACCGTGAGGGTGACTTCGTGGGGCGTGCGGTCGATGGCGACGCGGGCGGTAGCGGCGCCGGAGTGCTTGCGCACATTGGCCAGGCCCTCCTGGCCGCAGCGCAGCAGGACCACCTCGAGGGCGCGGTCCAGCGGCGGCCGGTCACCCCCGGGGGCGGTGCCGGCCGGGTCGAGGCCGGTGAGGTCGACCGTCACCTGGATTCCGGTCTCCCGCTCGAAGCGTTCGGTGAGCCGGGTCACGGTGTGGGCGAGGTCGCCGTCGGCGGCGCGCACCGGCGACATCGACGCCACCAGGGCGCGGGCTTCGGTGAGCGCGTCGCGTCCGGTGGCCTCGATCAGGTCGAGACTGTCGGCCACGGCCGACGTGTCGCCGGCCACGATGGCGAGTTCGGAGCGGGTGCGCTGGGTGAGCATGACCAGGCTGGTGAGGCTCTGCGCGATGGTGTCGTGGATCTCGCGGGCCAGCCGTTCCCGCTCGGCCGAGCTGCCGGCATCCCGGTGCAAGGCCGCGAGTTCTTCCTGGGCCGCGGTGAGCTTCTCCACCAGCCTGCGCTGGGCGGCGCCGGCCTCGACGATGCGGGAGATCCAGGTGCCCATCGCCAGCGCGAAGGCCAGCGAGATCCCTTCGATGGCGGCCGCCTGCACGGCGGCGTCCGCCGTGCGCCCGCCGCTGATCCACAGGCCTACCCCGGTCACGGTGGCCAGAGCGATGTTGAGCAGCACCGCGCCGCGGAATGTTCGGGCGAGGACCCAGAGGAACGGGAAGACCAGTGTCTGCAGCGTGGCCATGCTCGGGTCGAAGGCGGTCGCGACGCCGCAGGCGACGATCGCCACCACCCGGAAACCGGTGTCGGCGACCGAGGGGGCGGCCTCGGGCTGGTCGGTGGCGTCGGCGATCGCGCGGCGGCCCCAGCCGAGGTACGCCACACCGACGGCCGTGAGGCTGAGGAGTGCCCCGATCCGGGCCGCTGTGCCACCGCCGGAGCCCTCGATCGCCATCACGGCCAGCACGGTCAGCGCCCCGGCGACCACCACATCCCACCAGCGCCGTGTGCTCATGCGACAAGCATCCCATGTGGCGCACGCACCGGGCGCGGCCGGGGCATCAGGCGTCCTTGCGGATCCAGCGGAAGGTGAGCCGACTGCCGACGAGCCCCACCACCAGCCAGATCAGCAGCGCGATCGCCACCAGTCCCAGCTCCCAGGCGCCGTTCTGCTCCTGGGCGGCGAAGTTGTCCGGCAGGAACACCGCACGCATGCCCTGCGCCATCCACTTGAGCGGGAACAGGCTGGCGACGTTCTGCATCCACTCCGGCAGCGCGTTGAACTGCAGGTAGACGCCGGAGATGAACTGCAGCACCAGAACGATCGGGATCACAACGGCCGAGGCGCTGCGGCCGGACCGCGGCAGCGCCGAGAGGGCGATGCCCAGGAAGGCGCAGGTGATCACGCCGAGCAGGAACACCCAGACGAAGGTGAGCCACTTCTCCGGCTCGGTGGGCAGGGCGATGTCGAAGGCGAACCGGGCAACGATCAGCAGCAGCACGGCCTGCAGGATGCCCGTGACGAGCACCTGGCCGATCTTGCCGATGAAGTAGCTCAGCGGTGACAGCGGTGTGCCGCCGAGGCGCTTGAGGGTGCCGTCGCCCTTCTCGCCGGCGATGTCGATGGCGAGGTTCTGCAAGCCCGAGAGCAGCATGCCCGCGGCCAGCATGCCGGGCAGGTAGTACGCGCCGACGCTGATGCCGCCGGAGCCGTCGGGGTTGGTACCGATGTTGCCCTGAGCGCTGAATGCGGCCGTGAAGATGCCCAGCATGATGAACGGGAACAGGAACGTGAAGAAGACGGTGTCGGTGGAGCGGAAGTACAGCTTGATCTCGAAGCCGATCCGGGTCAAGCCCAGGCTGAACAGCCCGTGCCGAGCGGTGCGGTGGCCGGCCGGCTGGGGCATCGACTGCGGAGCCGGCTGAGGGGTCAGGGTCGCGCTCATGCGAGTACCTCCGTGCTTGCGGTGTCGCTGGTGCTTCCGGCCGCGTGACCGCGCACCAGGCCCAGATAGATGTCTTCGAGGCTGGGGCGGATGACCTGGAGTTCGGCGGGTTCGCCGCCGAGGTCCCTGACCAGTTGGGCGACCAGACCCGCGGGCGTCTCGGTGCGCGTCTCCCGCTGCACCCCGTCGACGTCTCGCCAGCGCACCATCGGGATGCGTGCGGCCGGGCCGCCGAGCTCGCCGATCGTGCCGATGTCGATGAGCTTGCCGCCCACGATGATGCCGGCGCGGTCGCTGAGCTCGGCAGCCTCGTCGAGGTTGTGGGTGGTCAGCAAAATGGTGGTGCCCTCAGTCTTGAGCGTGCGGATGAGATCCCAGAACTGGTGCCGGGCCTCGGGGTCGAACCCTGTGGTCGGCTCGTCCAGGAAGAGCAGTTCCGGCCGGCCGATGATGCCGAGCGCGACATCCACCCGCCGTTGCTGGCCACCGGAGAGCCGGTGGATGCGGGTCTTCGCCTTCTCCTCGAGCCCGACCGCCGCGAGGACCTCGTCCACCGGTCGCGGGTTCGGGTACAGGCTCGCGAAGTGCCGCAGCTGCTCGAGCACGGTGGCGTTGCCGCTCTCACCGCTGGACTGCAGGACGATGCCGATGCGGGCCTTCCAGTCCAGGCCGGCGTGCTGCGGGTCTTCGCCCAACACCAGGACGTCGCCCTCCGAGCGGTCGCGATAGCCCTCGAGGATCTCGATGGTGCTGCTCTTACCGGCCCCGTTGGGCCCCAACAGCGCAAAGGTCTCACCGGGGCTGATGTCGAAGCTGATGTCGTTGACGGCGTCGAACGGGCCGTACGACTTGCTCAGTCGCGCGACGCGCACGGCCGGAGGTGAAGTAGTCATGTACCCACAATCGTCCCAGTGCCGCCTTGGGGCAACACCCTCCCGGCCGACGTCCCCATCCACCACCCGGTGGATACGCGAACCGTGACTTAAGCACCTAAAACACGCGGGTTTAGGTGCTTAGCTCACAGTTCGCGGGCCGAAAGCTCGGTAGGGTTCGGGGAACAAGCTGGGGGAGAAACACCATGACCGACGTCAACGGAAGCAACGAGAACCACGATTCTGCGGGAGCGGCGGGGGAGACACCGGAGACCTCAACGCCGGAGCCTGCAACCCCGATGACTGTCCCGGCGGCCCGTCGCGGCGGGCTGCGGCCGTGGATGTGGCTGCCGGTGGCCGGATTCGCGGTCCTCTCCATCGCGGGTGCGGTCGGTGCAGGGTTGCTGCTCGGCGGCAGCGTGGTCGACCAGGTGAACGCGGGCCGGGCCGGAGTGCCTTCGGTGCCGACGGAAGCCGCCACCGACGCCGCCGAGCCGACCGAGGCCCCGACGTCCTCGGCGGAGTCGACCGAGATCGTTGCCGGCGCCCTGATCTCGCTCGACGAGCACGTCGACGTCGGTTCGACGTTCCCGATCTGGGGCTATCCGATGCAGACCGGCTGGGAGATCATCACCTTCGACGAGGCCGGCATCAACCAGTCCGAGAACGCCGAACTCGGCTGCCTGTTCACGTCATCGCAGAACAAGCAGCCCGCAATCGACCTCGACGCGACGGATGACCTCAGCGACACCCTCGCGACCATCGACAGTCTCGAGCAGCAGCAGTTGGACTCCGGGAACCAGGCCGCACTGGTCGGCGAACTCGGCAGCACCGACTTCGGCATCAATTTGCCGGGCGCCGACGAACGCATCGAATTCCTCACCACCCGCCTTGACTACATGGAGCCGAAGGCGGGGGTGAGCTACACGAACGAGATCGCCGTCCGTGCCATGCCACTGGCCGACTCGGCCATGTATATCGTGGTCACCTGCCCGACGTCGCTGGTCGACGCCGGCGCTAGCCCCTTCGAAGAGTTGCGGGCCGGCCTCGCCGTCGTCCTCGAACCGGCTCCCTGAGCTACGCGAACAGCTTCTGGAGGCGCTGGACGCCCTCCAGGAGCGCGTCGTCGCCGAGGGCATAGGACAGCCGCAGGAAGCCGCTGGGGCCGAAGGCCTCCCCGGGAACCGCTGCCACCTCGGCCTGGTCGAGGATGAGGTCGGCCAGCTCGAGCGATGAAGTGGGCGTGACCCCGCCCCAGGTGCGCCCGAGCAGCCCGGTCACGTCGGGGTAGACGTAGAAGGCGCCCTGCGGGGTGGGCGTGCGGATGCCGGGAATCTTGTTGAGCTCGGCGACGATGAGCTTGCGACGACGGTCGAACGCGACCCGCATGGCCTCGGCGTCATCCTGCGGGCCGTTCAGCGCGGCGATACCGGCGCGCTGGGAGATGTTCGACACGTTCGAGGAGAGGTGCGACTGCAGGTTGGCCGCGGCGGTGATCGCGTCCTGCGGTCCGACCATCCAGCCCAACCGCCAGCCGGTCATGGCGTAGGTCTTGGCGACGCCGTTGACCAGGATGGTGCGGTCAGCCAGCGCCGGGACGGCCTCGACGATCGACACCGCACGCACGCCGTCATAGGTCAGGTTCTGGTAGATCTCATCGCTGATGACCCAGAGCCCGTGCTCCTGGGCCCATTCGCCGATGGCGCGGGTTTGCTCCTCAGAGTAGACGGCGCCCGTGGGGTTGGACGGCGAGACGAACAGGAGAACCTTGGTCTTCTCGGTGCGGGCGGCCTCGAGCTGCTCGACGGTGACCAGGTAGCCCTGGTCGCTGCCCGCGAACACGTCAACGGGCACGCCGCCGGCCAAGCGGATCGCCTCGGGGTAGGTGGTCCAGTAGGGCGTGGGCAGCAGCACCTCGTCGCCCGGGTCGAGCAGGGTGGCGAAGGCCTGGTAGACGGCCTGCTTGCCGCCGTTGGTGACGAGCACCCGGGATGGGGGCACCGCCAGGCCGCTGTCCCGCAGCGTCTTCGCGGCGATCGCCTCGCGCAGATCGGGCAGCCCGGCCGCCGGGGTGTACCGGTGGTTGCGCGGGTCCGTCACGGCGGCCAGCGCGGCCTCGACGATGTGCGGCGGGGTGGGGAAGTCGGGCTCGCCCGCGGCGAAGCTGATCACCGGCCGGCCGGCCGCCTGCAGCGCCTTGGCCTTGCCGTCGACCTTGAGGGTTGCGGACTCCGCGATGGAGCCGATTCTGGTGGAAATCCGTTTGATGTCGTGTGCCACGGTACGAGCATACGGGGCGGTCGTGTTCGGGGAACAGGGGGGCTGGCTTTACAGGGCCCCCGCCGTGACCTAGACTTGATCCGGTAGTTGAAATCTGCCAAGCTTTTTTGCGCCTATTTTGGTCGTTGGAAGCTGGAAGGTTTCGCTTCATAGGGTGGTGGCTCAATTGGTAGAGCAGCGGTCTCCAAAACCGCAGGTTGCAGGTTCGAGTCCTGTCCGCCCTGCAAGTCGGTGGTCTTTCCGCCG
Source organism: Cryobacterium sp. N22 (assembly GCF_002929555.1). Classification (GTDB taxonomy): domain Bacteria; phylum Actinomycetota; class Actinomycetes; order Actinomycetales; family Microbacteriaceae; genus Cryobacterium. Next base: position 178,447 of record NZ_PJJP01000033.1, on the reverse strand, counting down.
GCCCACGAAAGGTGTAACAGGTGGCCCGAAAAGTTATCGACGAACCCAGCGAGGAAATCGTCGCCAACGCCAAAGTGGCCCGCGAAACCAAGCGCGGACCATTCGCTCGGGTGTCCCTGTTTATCAAGCAGGTCCTGGCCGAACTCCGCAAGGTCGTCACCCCGACCCGCAAGGAACTGCTCAGCTACACCGGAGTGGTTCTGATTTTCGTCGTGATCATGATGGCGCTGGTATCGGCACTCGACTGGGTGTTCGCGCTCGTCGTCACGTACGTATTCGGCACTCCCAGTTGACCCGTGCCGCGAGAGCGGCACCCAGACTGATCATGCACGTGGATCGGTGAGCGAGCACCACGGTGCGGCCTCACGCCCACGCAATAGAAGAAGGATTGATATTTAGTGACTGAGACCAATCGCGACGACGTCGACTGGGCCACCGCCGCCGAGCAGTCCTCCACCGACGATGAGGCGCAGGAGGGCAACACCCTCGCCGCCGACGAAACGTCCGTCGAAGCCGCCGAGCAGGTCGCCCTGCACGTCGAAGACGAAAACGTCGACATCGAAGACGATCTCGACGCCGCCCTGGATGCTCTCGCCGTGTCGACCGACCCCGAGGCAGACGCCATCGTCGAGGACGCCCTCGACATCGACTCCGCCGACGAGGCCGAGGCCGCCGTCGAAGCCGTCGATGGCGAAGAAGAGGTCGACGCCGAGGCCGAGGCCGAAGACGAAGACCCGTACGAAGCCTTCCGCAAGGAACTGCGCTTCCAGCCCGGCAAGTGGTTCGTCATCCACTCCTACGCCGGTTTCGAACGCCGCGTGAAGTCGAACATCGAGAACCGCAAGCAGTCGATGGCCATGGAAGATTACATCTACCAGGTCGAGGTTCCGATGGAAGACGTCGTCGAGATCAAGAACGGCCAGCGCAAGATGGTCACCCGTGTCCGCATTCCCGGCTACGTGCTGGTGCGCATGGATCTCAACGAAGACAGCTGGTCCGTCGTGCGTCACACCCCCGGCGTCACCGGCTTCGTGGGCAACGCGCACAACCCCACCCCGCTGCGTTTCGAAGAGGCTTTCGGCATGCTCAAGGGCCTCGTCGAGATCAAGGATGTTCCGGCCACCAAGTCCGGCGCTCCCGGCAAGGCCGCCCAGCGCGTTCTGCCCGCCGAGATCGACTACGAAATCGGCGAGACCATCACGATCAAGGAAGGCTCGTTCGCGGGCCTGCCCGGTTCGATCAGTGAGATCAAGCCCGAGAGCGGCAAGCTCATCGTGCTCGTATCGCTCTTCGAGCGTGAGACCCCGGTCGAGCTCAGCTTCGACCAGGTCACCAAGCTTTAGGCTCCGCCGGCCTCCAGCCAGCAGAGCCCTGAACCACCGGGGCCCATCCGGGCCACCGGGAGAGCGACCTTCGCGGCCGCTCGAACATCAATAACGAAGGAAGAACAATGGCACCGAAGAAGAAGGTTACTGGTCTGATCAAGCTTCAGATCAAGGCCGGCGCCGCCAACCCCGCACCGCCCATCGGGCCGGCGCTGGGACAGCACGGCGTCAACATCATGGAATTCTGCAAGGCATACAACGCCCAGACCGAATCCCAGCGCGGCAACGTCATCCCGGTTGAGATCACCGTCTACGACGACCGTTCGTTCACGTTCATCCTGAAGACCCCGCCCGCAGCTGAGCTCATCAAGAAGGCCGCCGGAGTCGCCAAGGGCAGCGGAACGCCGCACACCGTCAAGGTTGCCAAGCTCACCAAGGCTCAGGTTCGCGAAATCGCCGAGGCCAAGATGGTTGACCTCAACGCCAATGACCTCGACGCTGCGTCGAAGATCATCGCCGGAACCGCTCGCTCCATGGGCATCACGGTCGAGGGCTAAAACCCCTTACGTTCGATTCGTCGAACACCAGCCGACAGGCATGATCGGTCTCGATCTGCCGACAGGCACCAAGTGGAAGAGCCAGCCAGGCTCACGAAAACCACGCTCTCAGCACATGCATCTACAGGAGATTCAAATGGCACAGAAGTCAAAGGCCTACCGCGCTGCGGTCGAGAAGATCGAAGCCGATAAGTTCTACACCCCCACCGAAGCCGTCACCCTCGCCCGCGAGACCGGTTCCGTCAAGTTCAACTCCACCGTTGAGGTCGCGCTCAAGCTCGGCGTCGACCCCCGCAAGGCAGACCAGATGGTCCGCGGTACCGTGATTCTTCCTCACGGCACCGGCAAGACCGCCCGCGTCATCGTCTTCGCAACGGGCCCCGCGGCCGACGCAGCCATCGCTGCCGGCGCCGACGAGGTCGGTGGCGACGAGCTCATCGAGAAGGTGGCCGCCGGCTACACCTCGTTCGACTCCGCAGTCTCGACCCCCGAGCTCATGGGTAAGGTCGGTCGTCTCGGAAAGGTCCTGGGCCCGCGTGGCCTCATGCCCAACCCGAAGACCGGAACCGTGACGCCCGACGTGGCCAAGGCCGTGAACGACATCAAGGGTGGAAAGATCGCCTTCCGCGTCGACAAGCACTCCAACGTGCACTTCGTCGTGGGCAAGGCTTCTTTCTCGGCCGACCAGCTCAACGAGAACATCGGTGCCGCACTCGAGGAGATCGTTCGCCTCAAGCCGAGCTCTTCCAAGGGTCGCTACATCATGAAGGGCGCCGTGTCGACCACGTTCGGCCCCGGCATCCCGCTCGATGTGAACAGCATCTAAGGATCCATTCTCGAAAAGGGCCCGTCGAAAGACGGGCCCTTTTTCGCGCCCGGCAGCACGCCGAGTGACCCGAACCCGGTCACCCCCAGTACGCGGCGTTCGGGCCCCATTTCCGGCGTATCCGCCCACCGGGCGGTCGCAGTGTGTAAAGCTCGACATGTGGGTGGGGTGTGCCCCTGCCAAGGGGAGGGGACCGGTGGCGTCTACAGGTGGTGAAACCGTCTACCTGACCCTGCGCGCCCGGATCCTGTCAGGCCAGCTGAGTGCAAACACCATGCTGAGGGAACAGGCTCTGGCCGCGGAACTGGGCGTGAGCAGGACCCCGGTGCGGGAAGCCCTGCGCCGCCTGGGCGAGGCCGGGCTGGTGACCTTCGTGCCCAATCGCGGTGCCACCGTCGTGTCCTGGACCGTCGAGGAGCTCCGCGAGACGTACATGGTGCGGGCCGGACTCGAGAGTCGGGCCGCCGGGCTGGCCGCCAGCCGCATCACGGCGGAGGAGCTGGACAGGCTCGCCGCGCTGATCGACGCCATGGAACCCGTGCTGACAGCGGATGACGAGGCCGGCCTCGCCGCGCTGAGCACCCTCAACGCCGAATTCCATCACATCGTGGTCGCGGCCTCCCGCAGCCCCCAGCTGATGACCCTCACGTCGTCCGTCGCCCGGGTGCCGCTGATGGCGGACGCCTTCCGACGCCGGGGCACCGAGTACCGAGCGCGGAGCAACCACCAGCACCGCGACATCCTCACCGCGCTCCGCACGGGAGACGCGATCTGGGCCGAGGTGGCCATGCGGGCGCACATCCTCGGCGCCCGTAACGCCGTCTCGGGCACCGAGGGCTGATCGCGTCGGCACCTGATCGGCACCTTCCGGTCAGCGGCCGATCGGCGCGGGCCCCGACGGTCCGTCGGCGAGAAGGCGCCGGCTGTGCGGGTGGCGGGGCGCGAGAAGCAGCTCGGGGACCGAAGCGTGCTCGACGATGGTGCCGTCGTCGCTCATGACCGCGACACGGTCGCACCTGGCGACGATCTCGGCCCGGGGCGACGCCACCATGAGGGTGAAACCACGCTCCTGTTGGAGGCTGTGCAGCGAGTCGAGAAAGCTCTCCTCGTCGGCCGCATCGAGGCCACGGGTCGGATCGTCCGCGACGAGGAGTTGCGGCTCGCGGGCGAGGGTGCCGGCGAGCAACACACGTTGGCCGGTCAGGGCCGAGACCTGATGCGGATACGCCGACCAGACGGCCTCGGTGTCGTCGACGCCGACCGCGGTGAGCAGCGCCGCGACGCCGGAACGGGCTCGGGAGCGGGAGTGTCCCGGCCGGCCGGCCAGGATCCCGGCGAGTTGGTGCCCGATGCGGACATCGGGGTCCAGACGATCGGCTGCCGGGGCCGCGAGAAACCCGATGTGCTGCCCGCGCAGGTGCCGGAACTCCCACTCGGCCAGGCCGACGAGTTCGGTTCCGTCGAACAGGATCGACCCGGACAGGATAGGACTGCCCGGCGGGAGCAGGCCCGCGATGGCGTGACACAGCCTGGAGGTGGTGTCGCGGCCGCCGCCGACGACCGCCAGCGCCTGACCGCGGGTTGCCGTGAGGCTGATGCCGTGCAGCAACTCTCGAGGCTCCCACGCCGAGCCGCCGTGCAGGCGCAGGTCGCGGATGTCGAGGAGATCGGCCGAACGAAACGTCGTGGACGGCAGGGCCGGTCTGGCCTGGCGTGGGTCTGCCAGGAGCGCGGCGGCGAGCCCGCCGTGCGCGGGCCCGGTCAGCGGCCGGCGCGGGGCCGCGGGTCCGAGTGATGCCGAAGCGACCGTGAGGCCGGTCATGGTCACTCCGACAACGCACATGAGGGCTGCGCCGAGCACGAACGGAAGGCTCTCAGCGGGCAGCAACGGCAGCGTCGTGGCGAGGGACGGTGTGGTGAAGACGGCCTGAACGGTCAGGGCGCCGGCGTAGAACACCAGGAACTCGACGAGCAGGACGGCCAGGATGGTGGGCGAGGTGTGACGGAGCACCCGGCGGATGACCGGCACCGTGGTGGGCAGGCCCCGGCTGCGAGCGGTCTGCACGTGGCCCTCGACCGCGGCGACCCGGGTCGCCGCACGCACACGCCCCGCGATGGCCGTGGCGGCACCCAACGCGGCCAGGGTGGCCGGAAGCAGCACTGTGCTCAGGGCGCTCGCACCGGCACGGGCGGCCGGCCCGTCTTCGAGCACGGGCATGAGTTCGGCCTGGACGGCGAACCAGAAGATCAGGACGAGCGCCAACCAGGCCAGACAGACACCGCAGCCGACCCCCACCAGCGACCGCAGTCTCGGGTCGATCCAGCCGTTGCGCCGGGCGGCGAGCAGGCCCCCACCGACGCCCAGCAGGCCGGACAGGATGGGTGCGGCCACCGTGCCGGTGGTCGCGAGGGGGAGTCGGGCCGACAGCGGGTGTAGCAGCGCACCGTCGGGGCCACCGAGCCGGGTCGCCACCAGCACTCCGGCGCAGGCCAGGCAGACCAGGATCAGCAACGCCAACCGACGGGGCTCTGCAATTGTGCGCATGAGTACTCGGATCTGCTTGGTGCGGCCGAATCATGGCCTGACGGGTGTCAGAATCGGGCTTGACCTAACTGTATGCAAAAAAGCGCCGGTGGGCACGTTTTGTGCCCGGTTGGCCTCATTTCGGGCGACCAGTCGGGCGCAATTTGTATGCAACCTTTCCGGCGAGGGGCGGCGACATGGTGAGGAAACAATCCGGCAACACCGGACGGTTAGCATCCAGACATGGTTGACCTCTTCAGTGGTTATGGCGCTACCTCCGCACCGCCCCGCGAGCGAGGGCAGACCTCGGCGTGGGACGAAATGTTCCCCGACCCGTCGTCGCTGTCCCCCTCGGAGGCGCGGTCCGCCTACAAGGACGTGTACAGCGCTCTCGCCCGGATGACCCAGGAGGAGTTGCGGGGTCGCACGGATGCGCTGGCCAGTTCGTACCTGGCGCAGGGTGTGACCTTCGACTTCGCCGGCGAGGAGCGGCCGTTCCCGCTCGACGCTGTTCCCCGGGTGATCGAGCAGCCGGAGTGGGTGAACGTGGAGGCCGGCATCAAGCAGCGAGTGCTCGCGCTGGAGGCCTTTCTCGCCGACATCTACGGCCCCCAGGCCGCCGTGCGCGACGGCGTCATCCCGGCCGGCCTGATCACCTCGTCCACGCACTTCCACCGCCAGGCGGCAGGTATCGTCTCGGCGAACAACGTGCGCATCCAGGTGTCCGGGATCGACCTCATCCGCGACGAGGTAGGGGCCTGGCGGGTGCTCGAAGACAACGTGCGGGTGCCCAGCGGGGTCAGCTACGTCATCTCCAACCGGCGTGTGATGGCCCAGACCCTGCCCGAGCTGTTCGTGTCGATGCGGGTGCGCCCGGTGGGCGACTACCCGAACAAGCTGCTGCAGGCCCTGCGTGCCTCGGCCCCGGCCGGCGTGGACGACCCGAACATCGTGGTGCTCACCCCCGGCGTGTTCAATTCGGCCTACTTCGAGCACACCCTGCTCGCCCGGCTGATGGGCGTCGAGCTCGTCGAGGGCCGGGACCTGTTCTGCTCCGGCGGCCGGGTGTGGATGCGCACCACGGCCGGCCCCACCCGGGTCGACGTGATCTACCGCCGGGTCGACGACGAGTTCCTGGACCCGCTGCAGTTCCGCGCCGACTCGCAACTGGGCTCGCCGGGCATCCTGATGGCCGCGCGGCTGGGCAATGTGACCATCGCCAATGCTGTGGGCAACGGGGTGGCCGACGACAAGCTGGTGTACACCTACCTGCCCGAGCTGATCAAGTACTACCTCGGCGAGGACGCGATCATCCCCAACGTCGACACCTGGCGGCTCGAAGACCCGCTCGCGCTCGAGGAGGTGCTCGACAGGCTCGACGAGCTGGTCGTCAAGCCCGTCGACGGCTCCGGCGGCAAGGGCCTCGTGGTCGGCCCCGCCGCGTCGAAGGCCGAGCTGGAGACCCTGCGGAAACAGCTGCTCCTGGACCCGCGCGGCTGGATCGCCCAACCCGTGGTGCAGCTGTCCACCATCCCCACCCTGGTCGACGACGGCATGCGGCCCCGGCACGCGGACCTCCGCCCGTTCGCGGTGAACGACGGGTCGGATGTCTGGGTGCTGCCCGGCGGCCTCACCCGGGTGGCCCTGCCGGAGGGGGAACTCGTGGTCAACTCCAGCCAGGGCGGCGGTTCGAAGGACACCTGGGTGATCGGGCTCGAGCCCGACTTCCATACCACCGGGTCGGCCCGCAACATCCAGGGCCTCGTCAACGACCAGGCCGCGAACACCCAGTCGATCTCCATCATCCCGCCCCGGGTCGCCGACCACTCCCCGCAGGACACCCCGCCGGGCGGCGACCAGGACCAGGAACAACAGCAACAGCAACAGCGCATCGTTACCGCGGTCACCACCGCAGAGGGGACCCTCGAATGCTGAGCCGCATCGCCGAGAGCCTGTTCTGGATCGGCCGTTACATCGAACGCAGCGACGGCACCGCCCGCATCCTGGATGTGCACCTGCAGCTGCTGCTGGAAGACCCGTGGATCGAGGAGAACCTGGCCTGCCGGTCGCTGCTGCACCTGATGGGCAGCCCCGTGCCGCCGGACCGCGACCTCACCCGCAAGGACGTGCTGGCGACCCTGGCGGCCGACCGCACACATCCTGCCTCGATCGCGTACTCGCTCGGCGCCGCTCGGGAGAACGCCCGCCGGGCCAGGGAGATCGTCTCCACCGAGCTCTGGGAATGCCTGAACACGACCTATACGAAGATGCCGAAGAACATCGCCAGCGCCAAGACGCACGACTTCTTCGGCTGGGTGCGCGAACGTGCGGCCCTGGCCGTCGGCATCGTCGAGTCCAGCGCCAGCCGGGACGACGCCTGGCACTTCTTCACCCTGGGCCGCAGCCTCGAACAGGCCGATATGACCGCGCGGCTGCTCGCCACCCGGTCGTTGACCGAGAACAGCGGACCGTCCTGGACCACGATCCTGCGCTCCTGCGGGGCGTACGAGTCGTACCTGCGCACCTACCGCGGGGTGCCGTCCGCGCGGAACGCCGCCGAGTTCCTGCTGCTGGACCGGCTCTTCCCTCGGTCGATAGTGTTCTCGATCTCCCGGGCCGAGCAGTGCCTGCAGGAACTGGAACCGCGCACCGACCGGCTCGGCGTCTCCGAGTCCTCGCAGCGGGTGCTCGGCCAGATCCGCAGCCAGTTGGAATACCGCCCGATCATGGAGATCCTGAACGACCTGCCTGGCCACATGGACATGGTGCTGGACGCCACCAGCACCGCGTCGGAGTCGATCGGGCACCGGTACTTCCCGACCAGCGCGGTGCCGACCTGGACGGGGGAGGCCTCGTGAAGCGCCTGCGGATTCGCCACACCACCGGCTACCGGTACCAGGGCGAGGTGGCCACCTCGTACAACGAGGCCCGGATGCTGCCCGTCACCTCGCCAGACCAGTTCGTGCTGTACTCCAACCTGGACATCAGCCCGGTCTCGAGCAACCACAACTACGTGGACTACTGGGGCACCAGGGTGTCGTCGTTCGAGGTGCTCACCCCGCACGCCGAGCTCACCCTCACGGCCAACAGCCTCGTGGAGGTGTCGCCGCGGGAGCACGCGCAGCATCCGATGCCCTGGGCGGACCTGGCGGCCCTGGTGGCCTGCTCGACCGCCTCGGTCGAGCAGTCCTGGCAGACCTCGCTCACCGAGCCGCCGACGGATGTGGTGGCCGCCGCCGCCGAGTTCGCCGGCCGGCTGGACCCGTGTGACGCGGCTCTGGCGATCTGCCGGTTCGTGGGCGAGAACATGGCCTACGTGCAGGGTGTCACCGGGGTCAAAACCAACGCCCGCGAGGCCTGGGCCGACAAGCGCGGCGTCTGTCAGGACATCACCCACGTGGCGCTCGGCGCGCTGCGGTCGGTGGGCATCCCGGCCCGCTACGTGTCCGGCTACCTGCACCCGAGGCCGGAGGCCCTGATCGGCGAGACCGTCACGGGGGAATCACACGCCTGGGTGGAGTGGTTCTGCGGGCAGTGGCGCGGCTATGACCCCACCAACCTGATCGACATCGGCGACCGGCATGTGGGCGTGGGCCGCGGCCGCGACTACAACGACATCGCCCCATTGCGCGGCGTCTACGCCGGGTCGAGCGGGTCAGAGCTGTTCGTGAAGGTGGAGATCACCCGGGAGTCCTAGCCGGGCGCTGGGCCCGGCGCGTGCCGTTGCATAGACTGGTAGTTGCAAGCGCGTTGTACTTGCGTTTTTAGTCTGGGTCGGGTCGAGGGAGCAGCACGAATGAGCATCGAAGACGACGCCGTCGAGGTTCGGGCGCAGGGCTGGCGCACCCTGGCCGCCCTGCACGGCCGTATCGAGACCGTGCTGGAGCGGGCCCTGCAGGCCGGCTTCGACCTGTCGGTGGTGGAGTTCACCGTGCTCGACGCCCTCAGCCGCCAGCACGGCTGGCACATGCGGATGCAGCAGCTCGCCAGGGCCGCCGCCCTCTCGAGCAGCGCGACGACCCGCCTGGTGAACCGGCTGGAAGACCGGGCGCTGCTCACCCGCATCCTCTGCGCCGACGACCGCCGAGGCATCTACACCGAGCTCACCGAGGCCGGCAAGGCCCTGCTGGCACGCGCCCGGCCGGTCTACGACGAGGCCCTGGCCGGCGCGCTGGCCGCCGCCGAAGAGGAACCCGAACTCGGCCCGCTGGTCGACGCCCTGCACCGCCTGCCCGACCTGGCCCGCGCCGCCGTCTGACCGGGAGAGTTCGCGAGACGGCAGTTGGGGCCCGTTTGAGCGCCCTAAAGGGGCCCGAAGTGGCAACTCGGAGCACCCGCTCGCCGGAGAGCTGCCGCGAGTTGCCGGAATGAGCCCCTTCGGGTGCGTTGGAGGGGCACTTTCCGGCAACTCGGCGTGACTAGGCGGGGGCGTGCGCCTCGAGGAATTGGTAGACCTCGGTGGGGTCGACGCCGGGGAAGGTGCCCGTCGGCAGCGCCGCGAGCAGGCTCGTGGGGGTGCGGGCGACCGGCCAGGCCTGGCCCGCCCAGCGACCGGAGAGCTCGTCGGGTGCCCGGCGGCAGCAGGATTCGTCCGGGCAGCGGGACACGGCCCGGTTCGGGGTCTCCCGGCCGCGGAACCAGTTGACGTGGGCGAACGGCACCCCGACGCTGACCGAGTAGTCGCCCTCCTTGGCCTTCTCGATGCGGGAGGTGCACCAGAAGGTCCCGGCCGGGGTGTCGGTGTACTGGTACCAGGGGCTGAACCGGTCCGGCACGTCGAAGACCGTGCGCGCCGTCCAGCTGCGGCACACCGTGCTGCCCTCCACTGCGCCGAGCGCATCGCTGGGGAACTGCACGTCGTCGTTCTCGTACGCCTTGATGATGGTGCCGGACTCGTGCACCTTCATGAAGTGCACCGGAATGCCCAGCCGCGCGGTGGCGAGGTTGGTGAACCGGTGCGCGGCGGTCTCATAGGAGACCGAGAACGCATCCCGCAGGTCTTCGAGCGAGATGCGACGGGCAGCCTTGGCGTCGTTCAGCAGTCGCAGGGTGTCGGTCTCGGGCAGCAGGATGGCGGCGGTGAGGTAATTGGTCTCCACCCGCTGTCGCAGAAAATCGGCGTAATTTCCCGACTCGGAGTGCCCGCAGAGGTGACTGGCGAAGGCCTGGAGGATCGGTGAGCGGCTATCACGCGACGCGGCCTGCTCCGTGGGCAGATAAATTCTGCCGTGGCGCTTGTCGGTGACCGACCGGGTGGAGTGCGGCAGGTCGCCGACGTAGTGCAGCGAGAAGCCGAGGTGGGCGGCCATATCGGCCACCACCTGATGTGAGACGGGGCCGCCGGAGTGCCCGACGGCCGTGAGGAGTTCGAGCGCCTGCGCCTCGAGTTCGGGGAAGTAGTTGTCGCGGGCGCGCATCTCGGCCCGCAGTTGTGCGTTGGCCCGCCTGGCCTCCTCCGGGGTGGCGGCCCGTTCCCGGTGCAGCCGTTCGATCTCGTTGTGCAGGGTGAGGATGGTCTGCAGGGTCTCGTCGGGCTGGCCGGGGCCGACCCGGAACCGCGGCAGCCCGAGCGCCGTGAACACAGGCCCGCGCTGGGCGCGTTCGACGGCGATCTCCAACCCCGCACGGGGAGTGGGCGCATCGGTGCGCAGGAGTTCGTCGACCGTGGTCTCCAGGGCCGAGGCGATCAGGCGCAGCATCGACAGGCGCGGTTCGCGCTTGCCGTTCTCGATCATCGAGATCTGCGAGGGCGCCCGGTCCACGGCCGCGGCGAGGGTGTCCAGGGTGAGACCGAGCCGATGCCGCCGGTCCCGGATGCGGCGACCCAGGGTGAGCGCGTCGATGCCCGCCGCGCCCGGATCGGCATCGCCCGGCGCGGGCGACCCGGCGGCGGCCGGCCTCGGGGTTGGCGCTATGGGCGGGAGGGTGGGATCGACGGTGACCATCTGCTCATGCTCACATGCGGCGATTGTTCACACAACCGGAAGAACAGGATTTCTTCTTCGGTTTGGGCCCGGGGCGCGGTCGACGGCGCGCAGCAGAGTGGGTGCACGCACCAGTTCCGCAATGACGCTGACCGAGGAGAACACCATGACGAATCCCACCGCATCCGGCCCCGCTGCATCCGGCAGCCCCGCCGGCCGCCCCGGCGACCAGACCCAGACGGCCGCGGAGCTCGCCCTGGAATGGGCGGCCGACCCCCGCTGGGAGGGCGTGCGCCGCGACTACACCGCCGAGGACGTGATCGCCCTGCGCGGCGCCGTTCGTGAGGAGCGCACCCTGGCCCGCCGCGGCGCCGAGAAGCTCTGGGAGCTCATCCACGAGAACGGCACCCCGGAGAACCCCGAGTGGGTCGCCGCGCTCGGCGCCCTCACCGGCAACCAGGCCGTGCAGCAGGTGCGCGCCGGGCTCAAGGCGATCTACCTGTCCGGCTGGCAGGTCGCCGCCGACGCGAACCTGTCCGGCCAGACCTACCCCGACCAGTCGCTCTACCCGGCCAACTCGGTGCCGGCCGTGGTTCGGCGCATCAACAACGCGCTGCTGCGGGCCGGCCAGATCGAGGGCGCCGAGGCGGCCGCATCCGACGCCACCGGCAACGGGGCCGGCATCGACTGGATGGCACCTATCGTCGCCGACGCCGAGGCCGGCTTCGGCGGTCCGCTGAATGCCTACGAGCTGATGGCCTCGATGATCGAGGCCGGTGCGGCCGGTGTGCACTGGGAGGATCAGCTGGCCAGCGAGAAGAAGTGCGGCCACATGGGCGGCAAGGTGCTCGTGCCCACCGGGCAGCACATCCGCACCCTCAATGCGGCCCGGCTGGCGGCGGACGTCGCGGGCGTGCCCACCATCATCATCGCCCGCACCGACTCCCTCGCGGCCAGCCTCATCACCAGCGACATCGACGAGCGTGACCAGGAATTCCTCACCGGCGGCCGCACCGCCGAGGGGTTCTACGACACCGCGAACGGACCCGATGTGGTGATCATGCGGGGCCTGGCCTACGCGCCGTATGCCGACCTGCTCTGGGTGGAGAGCAGCGAGCCCGACCTCGAGCTCGCCCAGCGCTTCGCGAAGGAGATCCACGCGCAATTCCCCGGTAAGAAGCTCGCGTACAACTGCTCACCGTCGTTCAACTGGAAGTCCCACCTCAACGACGAGCAGATCGCCGCGTTCCAGCGCGAACTCGCGGCCTGCGGTTACGCCTTCCAGTTCATCACGCTGGCCGGTTTCCACGCCCTCAACCACTCCATGTTCACCCTGGCCAAGGACTACTCCGAGCGTCAGATGAGCGCGTACGTCGACCTGCAGGAGGCCGAGTTCGCCTCCGAGGCCGACGGTTACACCGCCACCCGCCACCAGCGGGAGGTGGGCACCGGCTACTTCGACCGGATCGCCACCGCGCTCAACCCGACCAGCGCCACCCTCGCCCTGGCCGGATCCACCGAGGCCGAGCAGTTCTAGCCGGTCTCGCCCCAGGCACCAGCCAGACATCCGCATCGATTCGAAGGAGAACACGATCATGACCACGACATCCCAGGCGACGGCCGAACGGCCGACACCGCCCAGCACCGGGCGCGCCTTCGGTGAGACCAGCACCGGCAGCTTCGCCACCATCCACCCGCACCTCGAGGTGACCGGGTCCCTCGGTGAGCGCTACGACGAGATCCTCACCCCGGCGGCCCTCGAGTTCCTGGCCGAACTGCACGACAGGTTCGCCGGCACCCGGCACGACCTGCTGGCCGCCCGGCTGCAGACCCGGGTGGATGCCGCGAACGGGCGCGACCCGCGGTTCCTGCCCGAGACCGCGCACATCCGCGATGACCCGACCTGGCGGGTGGCCGGCCCGGGCCCCGGCTTGGAGAACCGCCGGGTGGAGATCACCGGACCGACCGACCGCAAGATGGCCATCAACGCGCTCAACTCCGGCGCTGCCGTCTGGCTGGCCGACCAGGAAGACGCGACCAGCCCCACCTGGGCGAATGTGATCGAGGGCCAGCTCACCCTGTTCGACGCCGTGCGCGGCACCCTGTCGTACGACGGCCCCGACGGCAAGGCGTACCGGGTCACCGGCGCCCCCTCCGACCGACAGGATGGCGGGGCCTCAGGGTCCACCCCGACCATCGTCATGCGGCCGCGCGGCTGGCACCTGGTGGAGAAGAACCTCACCTTCGTCGACCGGGCCAACCGACGGATGCCGGCCTCCGGCAGCCTGGTGGACTTCGGCCTCTACGCTTTCCACAACGCGCACCGGTTGATCGAGAACGGCAGCGGGCCCTACTTCTACCTGCCCAAGCTCGAGAGCCACCTCGAGGCCCGGCTCTGGAACGACATCTTCAGCCACAGCGAAGGTCATCTGAACCTCGGGCACGGCACCATCCGCGCCACGGTGCTGATCGAGACCATCCAGGCCGCCTTCGAAATGGACGAGATCCTCTACGAGCTGCGCGACCACTGCGCGGGCCTGAACGCCGGGCGCTGGGACTACATCTTCAGCATCATCAAGACCTTCCGCGCCAGGGGTCGCCGGTTCGTGCTGCCGGACCGCAAGGAGATCACCATGACGGTGCCGTTCATGCGGTCGTACACCGAGCTGCTGGTGGCCACCTGCCACCGGCGGGGTGCGTACGCGATCGGCGGGATGAGCGCCTTCATCCCCAACCGGCGGGACCCCGCCGTGACCGAGCGGGCGCTGGAACAGGTGGCCGCCGACAAACGCCGGGAGGCCGGTGACGGCTTCGACGGTACCTGGGTGGCGCATCCTGACCTCATTGCCACAGCCAGGGCCGAGTTCGACGCTGTGCTTGGTGACCGTCCCAACCAGCTCGAGCGCACCCGGGACGACGTGCGGGTCACCGCGGCCGAGCTTCTGGATGTGGCGTCGGCCGGCGGCCAGATCACCGAGGCCGGGGTGCGCGACAACGTGCGCATCGCCCTGCGATACATCGAATCCTGGCTGCGCGGCGTCGGCGCGGCGGCGATCGACAACCTGATGGAGGACGCCGCCACCGCGGAGATCTCCCGCTCGCAGATCTGGCAGTGGATCCACGACAACTCGGCCCTCGACGACGGCCGCCGGATCGACGCAGACTGGGTGGCCGGGCTGGTCGCCGAGGAAATGGCGGGCCTGCCCCGCATGATCGGCGACAGGTTCGACGACGCCCTCGAGGTGTTCAGGTCCTCGGCTCTGGAACCCGAGTTCCCGACCTTCCTCACCGTCGCCGCCTACGCCCGCTACCTGTAGGCGTCCGGCTCACGGCAGACTGCATGCCAACCCGGCACGCAGAGCCGCACGCAAACGGCCCCGCCGGCACCCCGACGGGGCCGTTTGCGCGCCCGGGGCCGGACTGCAAGGCTGGGAGCGTGACCGAACCCACACCGACATCCCCTGCCCCGCACCGACCTTCCGCCGAGGTGCGGATTCGTCCGGCCCGGCCCGACGAGGCCGCGGCGCTCGCCGAGCTGGCCGCCGCCACCTTCGCGCTGGCTTGCCCGCCGCACACCAGCGCCGACGCTGTCGCCGCGTTCATTCGCGATGTGCTCGCCCCGGCGAACTTCGAGGCCTTCCTCGCCGACCCGGATCGGCTCCTGCTTGTCGCCGAAACCACCGCGGGCACCCTCACCGGCTACACCATGCTCGTGTTCGGTGAACCGCACGACGCGGATGCCGCCGCCGCGATCCGCATCCGCCCCACCGCCGAACTGAGCAAATGCTACGTGCTCGCCGAGGCCCACGGCAGCGGCACGGCCGCGGCCCTGATGGCGGCCACGCTCGAGGCCGCCCGGGAGCGTGGGGCCGCGGGGTCCTGGCTCGGGGTGAACCAGGAGAACGTGCGGGCCCTGCGCTTCTACGGCAAGCACGGGTTCGAGCGGGTGGGCCTCAAACGCTTCCTCGTGGGTGAACGCTACGAAGACGACTACGTCCTCGAGCGCGCCCTCTGAGCTCGCGTACCGTGAGAAAAGCCCCAAAAATCGCGAAATCCTGGGGCTTAGCTCACAGTTCGCGAGGCCTTGACGTGCTCGTAGGCGGCCAGGGCGGCCCGGCGGGTCTCGCCGAGGTCGACGATGGGCTGCGGGTAGGCCGCCGTGCCCCATTCGGGCACGTTCTGGCGCACGTACTCGTTGGCGGGGTCGAACTTGGCCGCCTGCAGCTCGGGGTTGAACACCCGGAAGTACGGTGCGGCATCCGCACCTGAGCCGGCCACCCACTGCCAGCCGAACGGGTTGCTGGCCGGGTCGGCGTCGACGAGGGTGTCCCAGAACCACTGTTCGCCCAGCCGCCAGTCGATGAGCAGGTTCTTGATCAGGAACGACGCCGTGACCATGCGCACCCGGTTGTGCATGCTGCCGGTGCGCCACAACTCCCGCATGCCGGCATCCACCAGGCGGAAGCCCGTGCGTCCCTGCTGCCAGGCCGTGAGCGCGGCGTCGTCCAGGGGCGGCCAGGGGAAGTCGTCGAAGCCGGGGCGCAGGTTGGCCGTGGCCAGATCGGGCGCGTGGAAGAGCACGTGGTAGGCGAACTCGCGCCAGCCGACCTCGGTGAGGAACCGGGTGGCGCTGGTGGCGGCCGCACCGGTGAGGCCGCGGCGGGCGACGTCGGTGGCGTGCCAGATCTGGTGCGGACTGATTTCGCCCCAGCGCAGGTATGGCGAGAGCCTCGAGGTGGCCTGCTGGGCCGGCAGGTCGCGTTCGGTGCCGTACTGAGGCAGGGCCTCGTCGAGGAAGGCCGCGAGGAGTTGCTGGGCGGCGTCCTCCCCGGGTGTCCAGGCCTCGCGCAGCCCGTCGGCCCAGTCCGGATGGCGCGGTTCCAACTCCCACGAGGCGAGATCGTCGCCGGCCAGGTCCGGGGCGGTGTCACCGGGCAGATCGAGCGTCGCCGGCGCCGGGTAGGGTGCCCGCGGCGGCGGCCCGGCGGTGCAGGCCCGCCAGAACGGGGTGAATACCGTGTACGGGGTGCCGCCGCCGGTGCGGATGGTCCACGGTTCGAAGAGCAGCGAGCCGGCGAAGCTGTGCGCCACCACGCCCGCGTCGGTGAGGCTCGCCTTGATGTGGGTGTCCACGTCGCGTTCGGCGGCGCCGTACCGACGGTTCCAGAACACCGCGCCAGCGCCGAGCTCGTCGACGAGTTCGCCGAGCACGGTGGCCGCGGCGCCGCGGCGCAGCACCAGACGGCCGCCGAGGGCCGCAGTATCGGCGGCGAGGGAGCTGAGGCTCTGGTGCAGCCACCAGCGGGCGGCGCCGCCGAGCGGGCGGATGCCGGGGGAGACCTCGTCGAGAACGTAGACCAACGCGAGCGGCCGGCCGCGTTCGACCGCGGCGGTGAGGGCCGGGTTATCACCCAGCCGCAGGTCGTCGCGCAGCCAGACCAGCGAGGGCCCGTCGGGTCGAATCACCGAGGCGGCGACGTCGCTCGGGTTGTCAGTCACGCGGCGCTCTCGTCGGCGTCGGAAACCCGCAGCACGATCTTGCCGCGGGTGTGGCCGCCCTCGATCGCCCGGTGCGCGGCGGGTCCCTCGTCGAGGTCGAAGACCGAGTGGATGTTCACCCGCACGCTGCCGTTGTCGATCAGCGTCGTGATGGTGTCGAGCACCCGGGCATCGGCGGCGACCTTGTACCCGGTGGCGCGCACCCCCGCGGCGGCGGCGTCGGCCTGCATGGTGGGCCAGCTGCCGGTGGGCGCGTTCACGAGCAGGCCGTCCGGCCGCAGCACCGCGAGCGAGCGGGTGCCGGTGTCATCGTGCACGTTGCCGATCAGG
Organism: Cryobacterium sp. N22; assembly: GCF_002929555.1. Lineage (GTDB taxonomy): Bacteria > Actinomycetota > Actinomycetes > Actinomycetales > Microbacteriaceae > Cryobacterium. Next base: position 161,462 of record NZ_PJJP01000033.1, on the reverse strand, counting down.
TCGATGACGCTGTCGAGGCCAGATAGCTGCTCCTCGAACCGGGTGGTGCTGTAGTCGATCACCTCGTGCGCGCCGAGGCGGTGCAGGAATTCGACCGAGGCGGTGGAGCCCGTCGTGGTGACGTGGGCGCCCAGGTGCCGGGCGAACTGCACGGCGAAGTGGCCGACGCCGCCGCTGCCGGCGTGGATGAGCATCCGCTGGCCGGGGCCGGCCTTCGCGAGGGTCACCATGCCCCAGGCGGTCATCGCGGCCAGCGGGATGCCGGCGGCTTCGATGTGACTCACCGCGGCGGGCTTGCGCGCGACGGACATGCTCGACACCGCCAGGTACTCGGCGTAGCTGCCCGCGATCCGCGGCGGCCGGGCCATGCCGTACACGGCGTCGCCGGGTTGCAACGGAAAGCTGTCGTAGGGAGCGCGCACGACGATGCCGCTGAAGTCGTTGCCGAGCACCGTGGGGTAGCCGGCGATCGCGGCCGCGGCGCCGGACCCGGCCCGGGTCTTCGCGTCGATGGGGTTGATACCCGCGGCCACCACGCGCACCAGGAGCTCGTCACCGACCGCGACGGGCAGCGGCAGTTCGGCCACGTGCAATTCGTCGGGGCCACCCGTACGGTCGATGACCAGGGCGCGCATGGAGGTGGGCAGGACCGGAGAAAGAGGCATGTGCCTATTCTGCGCCACGATCCTGGCACCCTTCCCGACGCGGCGCCCCTGGACGGCTAGGTGCCTGACGGGCCGCGACTGGCGAATCGTTGCTGCAGCAACACCGCGACCACGATGATGAGGCCCTTCGTAATGGCCTGCACCGAGGTGTCCAGGTTGTTCTGGGTGAACACATTGGTGAGGGTGCTGAAGATCAGCACGCCCAGAACCGTGCCCACGATGGTGCCGCGGCCGCCGATGAGCAGGGTGCCGCCGACCACCACGGCCGCGATAGCGTCGAGCTCATACAGGGTGCCGTGGGTGGAGGTGCCGGCGGTGGTGCGGCCGAGCATCATGATCCCCGCGATCCCGGCGGTCAGGCCGCTGAGCACGTAGACGTAGACCAGGTGTCGCTTCACCCGGATGCCGGCCAGTCTGGATGCCTCCCGGTTGCCGCCGATGGCCACCGTGCGGCGGCCGAAGGTCGTGCGGTTCAGCAGGAACCAGGCCACGATGGCGACGATGAGGAAGATCCAGATCAGCAGGGGAACGCCGATGATGCTCGACCGGGTGAACTGCAGGAACCCGGTCTCGATGACGATCTGGGTGCGCCGGCCGGAGATCAGCTCGGCGAGTCCGCGGGCGGCGACGAGCATGGCCAGCGTGGCCATGAACGCTACGACATTGCCGTACGCGATCACGATCCCGTTCACCAGACCGGCCGCGATTCCCACACCGAGCGGGATCAGGATCATCAATATCCAGGAGCTCTGGGTCGCGGCCACTTGCACTGCCGTGAGGCTGGCGACCACGGTGGCCAGGCCCATCACCGACCCGACGGAGAGGTCGATGCCGCCCGCGGTGATCACAAAGGTCAGGCCGATGCTGATCACTCCGATGATCGAGGCGAAGCGGATGATGGTGAGGAAGTTGTCGTAGCTGGCGAATCTGTCGCCGGCCGTGATGGTTCCTGCGATCACCAGCACCACGAGCGCGATCACCAGCCCGAGGTTGCGGCCGACCGATCCGCTCATGATCCGCCGGAGTGCACTTGGACGGTTCTCGCCTTCGGTTCGGGGGTCGTTCTGGGCGGCGATGGCGCCGTTCTGTTCGCTCACGCTGCTGCTCCTTTCATGACCAGATCGAGCACGCCGGCCTCGTCGATGGCGTGTGCGTCGGTGGTGGTCAGCACCTCGCCGTCGCCGATGACGAGCACCCGGTCGGCCAGTCCGATGACTTCTTCGATCTCACTCGACACCAGGATGATGGCGGTGCCGGCGGCGGCCAACCGGCGGATGAGGGCGTAGATTTCGGCGCGGGCGCCCACGTCGACGCCCCGGGTCGGTTCGTCCAGCAACAGCACCTTGGTGCCGTGCAGCAGCCAGCGGGCGAGGAGCACCTTCTGCTGGTTGCCGCCGGACAGCGTGCGGGTGGCCCGGTCGGGGTCGGCCGGCCGCAGTTCGAGTGCCTGCATCTGCTCGAGTGCCAGCTGCCGTTCGCGGCGCTCGTCGAGGAAGCCGCCGCGAGCGAACCTCGCGAAGGTCGACAACGTGACGTTGCGGTACACCTGTTCGTCCAGGATGAGGCCCTGGCTCTTGCGCTCTTCGGGAGCCAATCCGATGCCGGCCTTCACGGCGTTGCTCACCGAGCCGTTCGTCAGCCGTACTCCGGTCACGGTGACCTGTCCGGCCGAGGCCTTGCGCGCGCCGTAGATGGTCTCCAGGATCTCGGACCGGCCGGACCCGACCAGTCCGGCGAGGCCGACGATCTCGCCCGCGCGCACGCTCAGGCTGACGTCGGAGAAATGTCCGCGCAGGCTGAGGCCCGCCACGTCGATCAGCACGGGGGCGTCAGCGGGCACCGGAACCCGGTCGGGGAAGACGTTCGCGACCGCCCGACCCGTCATCAGGGTGATCAGGTCGGCGGTGGGGGTGTCCGCAACGCCCAGGCCGACGGCCATGCTGCTGCCGTCCTTGATCACGGTGATCCGGTCGCCGATCTGCCGGATCTCCTCGAGGCGGTGCGAGATGTAGACGACGGCAACGCCCTGGCTGGTGAGCTCGCGGATGACCCTGAACAGGTTGCGCACCTCCTCGGAGTCGAGCACCGCGCTGGGCTCGTCCATGATGATCAGCTTCGCGTCGTGGGACAGCGCTCGCGCCATGCTGACGATCTGCTTATTGGCGGCAGACAATCGGCCCACCTCAGTGCTCGGTGACAGGTTGCCGTGGCCGAGCCGCACGAGCAGGGCGCGGGCGACGCGGTTGGCCTCTTTCACCTTGAGCATGCCTCCCGAGGCGCGCTCGTGCCCGAGGAAGATGTTCTCGGCGATGGTGAGGCCGTCGACGACGTCGAGTTCCTGATACATCGTGGCGATGCCGAGGCCGAGGGCGAAGACCGGATGGATGATGGACACCTCATCGCCTTGCCACCGGATGACGCCGCCGTCGGGTTGGTATACCCCGGAGAGCACCTTGATCAGTGTGGACTTGCCGGCGCCGTTCTGCCCGAGAAGGCAGTGCACTTCGGCGGCACGAACCTCCAGGTCGACACCCTTGAGCGCCTGCACCCCGGCGAAAGCCTTCGTGATTCCGTGCACCCTGAGTAGGGGTTCCGAATGGTCGTCGTCGATCATGCAGGCAACATAACACACATATGTCGATGGGCGAGATTAAGTCGGCGATATTGGGGATACTTCTGCTATTGTGTGGTCCGTCAGCGTTGACAGGCCACCGGGATGCACCCTTCGCCCGGTTTGCTGCGCACCTCTTCGTTGGCGAACACTGCGATTCACCAATAAGGAGGACCACATGCATGCACTACGTCCCCGGCGCCACAGGATGCTCCTGGCCGCCGGCACCTCGCTCGCCATGGTCGGACTACTGGCGGCGTGCACACCCGGCACCACCACCGAAACCGAAACCGAACCCACCAGTGCCTCGCTTGAAGGCAACGCCGAGTCCGGGGACACCGTCGTGATCGGCTTCTCCGGCCCGGCCGCTGACCACGGCTGGCTGGGCGCCATCAACTCGGCGGCCATCGCCGAAGCCGAGAAATACCCGGACATCGACCTCAGGGTCGCCGAGGGCACCAACGACGCGAACCTGCAGATCAGCCAGGTGGAGGGCTTCATCAACGACGGTGTCGACGCCATCGTCCTGCTGCCCACTGACGGCGCCGCCCTGACCGAGGTCGCCATTCAGGCGATGGAGGCGGGGATTCCGGTGATCAACGTCGACCGTGAATTCTCCAGCACCTTCGCGGCCCGCACCACGGTTCTCGGCGACAACTACGGCATGGGGGTGAGCGCGGGCACGTACATCTGTGAGGAGGTCGGCGACAACCCTGACGCCGTCGTCGCGGAGATCGCCGGTATCGACTCGCTGCCGCTGACCCAGGACCGCAGCCGAGGCTTCGCTGACGCCCTGGACGACTGTGGTCTGTCGGTCGAGAACCGGGTGGCGGCTGACTTCACGGTGCAGGGCGGCGAGGCGGCAGCGTCCCAGCTGCTGTCAGCGGCCCCGAAGATCGACGCCCTCTGGAACCACGACGACGACCAGGGCGTCGGTGTGCTCGCGGCCATCGACGCGGCCGGCCGGGATGAGTTCATCATGGTCGGCGGTGCAGGTTCGGCCAACGCGATGCGGGAGATCCAGTCCGGCGACAGCGTGCTGAAGGCCACCGTCATCTACCCGTCCACCCAGGCCGCCGACGGCATCCGGCTCGCCAGGCTGCTGGTGCAGGACAAGGCGATGAGCGACCTCGTCGAGGTTGAAGTGCCCAGCCGCATCGTGCTGAACGCCCCGGTTGTCACGAGCGAGAACGTCGACAAGTACCTGCCGACCGCGTTCGAGTCCTGACCCGTCGGGACGCCCGCGGATCTCGCGGGCGTCCCGCCAACCACGCCATTCATGCAATGCCGGAAAAGAGGACACGTTGGACACGCTCCCGTTGAGGATTGCCATGGTCGGCCACGGATTCATGGGGGCGGCACACTCCCAGGGCTGGCGGGTGGCGCCCCGATTCTTCGACTTGCCGGCCCGGCCCGAGATGGCCCTGCTCGTGGGCCGGAATCCCGACTCCGTCGCCGCCGCCGCCGAGAAGTGGGGCTGGGACCAGACCAGCACCGACTGGCGGACGGCGGTCACCCGTGACGACATCGACGTCGTCGACATTGTCACCCCTGGCCACAGCCACGTCGAGATCGCCATAGCCGCCCTCGACGCCGGCAAGCATGTGCTCTGTGAAAAACCCCTGGCCAATACGGCAGAAGAGGCCGAACGGATGGCGGCCGCCGCGGCCCGCGCGGCCGCGAACGGCGTTTTCGCCATGGTGGGCTTCACCTACCGGAGGGTGCCCGCCGCCACCTTCGCCCGAGACCTCGTGGCTGCCGGAACCATCGGCGAGATTCGCCAGGTGCGCGCCGCCTACCTGCAGGACTGGCTGGTCGACCCCTCTGTGCCGTTGGCCTGGCGGCTGCAGAAGGACCTGGCCGGCTCGGGTGCCCTCGGTGACATCGGTGCGCACGCCATCGACCTGGCCGAATTCATCACCGGTCAGCGGCTCACCTCGGTGAGCGGGGTGATGGAGACCTTCGTGACGGAGCGTCCTCTGCTGGCCAGCTCGTCTGGTCTCTCCGGCACCGCATCTGCCGAGCGCGGCGCGGTGACCGTCGACGACGTGGCCCTGTTCACCGGCCGCTTCGACGGCGGCGCGCTCGGATCGTTCGAGGCCAGCCGCATGTCGACGGGCCGCAAGAATGCTCTGCGGATCGAGGTCGCCGGTTCGCTGGGCGCGGTGTCGTTCGATCTGGAAGACCTCAACGCACTGGGCTACTACGACAGGGCCGCGCCCGCTGACCGGCAGGGTTTCACCCGCGTGCAGGTCACCGAGCCCGAGCATCCGTATATTTCGGCGTGGTGGCCGGCGGGTCACCTGCTCGGGTACGAACACGGGTTCACCCACCAGGCCCGGGATTTCGTCGAGGCGATCATGGCCGGTCGTCAGCCGAAACCGTCGTTTGCGGACGGCCTGCACGTTCAACAGGTGCTCACGGCCGTCGAACGCAGTGCCGCGACCGGCAGCGCCTGGACGCCGACCCTCGAGAACGCCTGACCATTTCTTTATCCAGCACGGTTCCACCTAGTCACAGGAGAATACGATGCCCCGTCCCGTCACCCTGTTCACCGGCCAATGGGCCGACCTGCCCTTCGAAGAAGTGGCCAGGCTTGCGTCCGGCTGGGGCTACGACGGGCTGGAGATCGCCTGCCGGGGCGACCACCTGGACCCGTGGCGCTGGGACGACGACGCCTATGTGGCCGATCGGCTGGCGATTCTGGCGAAGTACAACCTCAAGGTCTACGCGATCTCGAACCACCTCAAGGGACAGGCCGTGTGTGACGACCCGATCGACCAGCGGCACCGGGACATCCTTCCGGATGTGGTGTGGGGAGACGGCGACCCGGAGGGGGTGCGGCAGCGAGCGGCCGAGGAGATGAAGCACACCGCCCGGCTCGCCGCGAAGCTGGGGGTGAAAACCGTGATCGGATTCACGGGTTCATCGATCTGGAAGTACATCGCGATGTTCCCTCCGGTGTCTCAGGAGGCCATCGACGCGGGCTACCAGGACTTCGCCGACAGGTGGAACCCGATCCTGGACGTCTTCGACGAGGTGGGCGTGCGGTTCGCGCACGAGGTGCACCCCAGTGAGATCGCCTACGACTACTGGACCACGGTGCGCACCCTCGAGGCCATCGGCCACCGGGAGGCGTTCGGGCTCAACTGGGACCCGAGCCACTTCGTCTGGCAGGACCTCGACCCGGTCGGGTTCCTCTGGGACTTCAAGGACCGGATCTATCACGTGGACTGCAAGGACACCAAGAAGCGCATGGTGAACGGGCGCAACGGCCGGCTGGGCTCGCACCTGGCCTGGGCGGACCCGCGCCGGGGCTGGGATTTCATTTCCACGGGCCACGGTGACGTGCCCTGGGAGGACAGTTTCCGGATGCTCAACACCATCGGCTACGACGGCCCGATCTCGGTGGAATGGGAGGACGCCGGCATGGACCGTCTCGTGGGCGCCCCGGAGGCGCTGGAGTTCGTGCGCAGGTTGGCGTTCGAGGCGCCGACCGCCTCGTTCGACGCGGCATTCAGCAGCCGCTGACGGTCCTATTTCGCCAGGGCAGCGGTCTCCATCAGTTCCAGCACCATGGCGTCCACCCGGGCCGGCGAGAGTGCGTGATGGATGGCCAGCATGCTGGCGCCGATCACGGCGGCGTTCGGACCCGCGCCGGACTGGGTGATCTGCAGGTGCTGGGTGGCCAGGGGCATCGACCGGGTGTAGACCACCTCGCGTACACCGGCGATCAGGTGCTCGCCGGCCTGTGCCATTGAGCCGCCGATCACGATGACCGACGGGTTGACCAGGCTGACGCAGGCTGTGAGCACCTCGCCGAGATCCCGGCCGGCCTGCCGCACGGCCTGGATGGCCTCGAGGTTGCCGCGTTTGACCAGATCGACCACATCCTGGTTGCTGTCGACGTGCAGGCCCTGCCCGCGCAACTGCGCGGCCAGCGCGGGACCGGACGCCAACGCCTCGAGGCAGCCCCGGTTGCCGCAGTGGCAGGGGACCTCGGCCCCGCGCGGTACCTGCACGTGGCCGATGTCGCCGGCGATGCCCTGGGCGCCGCGCTGCAGGATGCCGCCGGAGATCACGCCGGAGCCGATGCCGGTGGCCACCTTGACGAAGATGAGATGGTCTACCTCCGGCCAGGCGGTCTCGCGTTCGCCGAGCGCCATGATGTTCACGTCGTTGTCCACCAGCACCGGAACGTGGAAATGCGCTTGCAGGGTGCCGCGCACGTCGAACCGGTCCCAGCCGGGCATGATCGGCGGGTTGATCGGCCGCCCGCTGCTGTATTCGACCGGGCCGGGCAAGCCCACCCCGATGGCGAGAAGGTCATCCGCGGGTCGCCCGGACGCGCGCAAGAGGCTGGCACCGGCCTCGATCACCCAGCCGAGCACCGAGTCGGGCCCGTCCGCGACGGCGATGACGGCGCTGGTCTCGTGCAGCGGGCGTCCGGTCAGATCGCTGAGCGCGATCCGCACGTGCGAGGCGCCGATGTCCACGCCGAGTACGATTTTTGTGCCGGTGGCCAGCGCCACCTGGGAGGACGGCCGGCCGCCGGTGGACGGCGCGTCGGAGCTGGGACCGACGAGGCCGAGCTTGACGAGGGAGTCGATGCGCAGGGCTATGGTCGAACGGGCCAGCCCGGTGAGAGCGGCCAGTTCGGTGCGCGTGCGTGAGTGGCCGTCGCGAAGGATCTGGAAGAGATCACTCGTGCCGGAGGAGCCGAGCCCATCTCCACGACTTATGTCGATCATTGCACCATCAAATCACACCATTCGACTTATTTCCGTCGAACAGAATCAAATGATCGGCTGGCCGGCTCAGCGGCCGTAGTCGTAGGGTGGCGGGCCGTCGGCGCGCTCGCGCTCGCGTTGGTGGTTGAGCAGGTCGATCAGTTGGTCGGCGAAGCCCACCAGGATCCTGATCTGGTCGTCGTCCCGTTCGATCCACCGGCACTCGGGCACGGCGTTGCGGGGCACGAAGTTGTCGTGCTCCTCCCACACCAGCAGGGTGCGGTCGGCGCCGAGTACATACTGTTGCCACCAGATCTGCCGCAGGTAGGAGCGGGGGATGCTGCGCCAGGGCTTGCTGGTGGTCTTGATCTCGGCGAGTTCGAAGACCCCGTTTCTTGCCAGGCCCAGGCCGTCGGGAGTGGCCAGGTGGCGGGGCTGGCCCGCGGCGTGGAACAGGTTGGTGCTCGGTTCGATGCCGTAGTTCGCCAGCACCCAGGCGGCGATCTCGGGTTCCCTGGCCCGACCGTGGTCGGTGTACGGGTTGCCGCCGAAGCCGCTGCCGTTGATCTTCTCCCTGGCCGCGTTGTGCACGGATTTCTCGGTGGCGAGCTTGGCGACATCCGTGGCGGTGATGCCCTGGCTCCGGGCGCGCAGCCAGGCGACCCTGTCGGTGGAGTCGGCGACGATGCGACCGAGGTGCGCCATCACCGGCGCCAGCGGCGGAGTCGTGACGGCGGCCGCCGGGGAGAGGGGGATCTGCTCATCCAACTGGAAGAGGGACAGCAGGGAGTGGGGCACAGAGTCCATTCTGCTCTCTGTCGACGGCCTCGGCCGACACCCCGCCGGGCGACACCGAACCCTGCGGATACGCCCGTTAGTGGCTGAGACCGTCTCAATTGTGCGGAAAGGTGACCCCCGAACGCGGGACAAATGACCCGTTGTGGGGGTAAACGCGGTCCCCAGGGACCCGTTTGAGGGATGCGAGGGCGCGGTGTCTTCCGTAGGCTTGTCCTCATAAAGGGGGACCGGCCGATCGGAATTCGGCCGAGATCAAGACGGCCGTACGCGGCCCGCGCACCAGCCACTCGACAGTGGCGAGGCAACCGAATCTGGCCATGTGCCGGACTCTTTGCCGTGCCCTCCGCCCATCCGAGCTCTACGCCAGAGCTGTTTGCGGCGTGCCTACCGAAGCGTGATGACGCGCCTGGGAAATCCCAGATATCGCCGCGCCTCAGCTGAGGTGCGGCCTGCCAGTGAAAACTGTGCCGCCCGAAAGGCTCAATATGAACACGTCACCCAAAATTGCTGTATCCGTAGTCGGCTCGATCCTCGTCGTCGGCGGCCTCACCCTCGGAGGTGTGGCCGCCCCGGCGTCTGCGCACACTCCCCAGGTCGCTTCCACCTGCGAATCGCTCAGCATGAAGTTGACCAACTACTCCGCGGTCGCCGCGGACGACACCCCCAACACCGTCACGATCACCATCGATGATGAGGAAATCGACAAGGTGGACTTCGGACGCTCCTATTCGAGGACCATCCCGCTGGACGAGTTGGAGCCGCACGCCTACTCCATCGAGGTTGACGCCCGGGAGGATGCCTACGACAGGACATTCAGGGGTGCGACAACCGAGTGCGTCGTTGAGGAATCGATCACGCCACCGGTGGAGCCGCCGGCGGAGCCGACCCCTCCGGTGGAGCCGCCGACCGAGACCACGCCTCCGGTGGAGCCGCCGGCCGAGACCACGCCTCCGGTGGAGCCGCCGACGGAGACAACCCCTCCGGCCGAGACGACCCCGCCGGCCGAGACGACCCCTCCGGCCGAGACGACCCCTCCGGCCGAGACGACCCCTCCGGTGGAGCCGCCGGCCGAGACGACGCCTCCGGTGGAGCCGCCGGCCGAGACGACCCCGCCCAGCACCACGACGTCCGTGACCCCGCCGACGGCTGTGACCCCGCCGACGACAACCTCGTCGACTCCGACACCGACACCGACCCCGACCCCGACAACGACGACAAAGCCGAACACCCAGGAGCTCGCCTCGACCGGTGTGTCCAGCTCGACGGCCATCGTGTCGGGAGCCGGGTTCCTCGCGATGCTCCTCGGCACCGGACTGCTGTTGGCCCGCCGGGTGCGTCGGGCGTAGCAGCGGCACCACGGTATAGAGGAACACCCCGGACGAGTAGTCGTCCGGGGTGTTTCCCTGCGCGGTCCGCCAGCAGCGACGGGGATCAGGCGACGTCGCGCACGACCCCGTTCCGGATCACCAGGCGTCGCTGGGCGCGTCTGGCGACGGCCGAGTCGTGGGTGACCACGATCAGGGTGAGACCCTTCGCCCGCCACAGCCCCTCGAGCAGGTCCATGATCTCGTCACGGGTGTGCTCGTCGAGGTTCCCGGTCGGTTCGTCGGCCAGCAATACGGCCGGCTCCTTGACGAGGGCGCGGGCGATCGCCACGCGCTGCTGTTGGCCGCCGGAGAGTTCGGCCGGCAGGTGGCTGCCGCGCTCGCCGAGCCCGACGGATTCGAGCGCCGCCGTGGCCCGCGAGACGCGTTCCGCCGTGGGGACCCCCAGAGGCGCGAGCGCCGTCTCCACGTTCTCCTGAGCGGTGAGGGTGGGAATCAGGTTGAAGCCCTGGAACACGAAGCCGATCTCGCGCGCCCGGATTTCGCCCAACGGCCCCTGACCGAGCTTTGACAGATCGGACCTGCCCAGCTCGATGGTGCCGTCGGTGGGGCGGTCGAGCGCGCCGAGCATCTGCAGCAGGGTGGACTTGCCACCGCCGGTCGGTCCCTGGATGGCGACCATCTGGCCATCCGGGATAGACAGGGTGACCTTGTTCAGGGCCGTGACCGAGCGCTTGCCCTGGTCGTATTTCTTGGTGACATCGGTCAGTTCATACATGGGAGCTCACTTCTGGGGATGAAATTGACGGAGGGATCACGCGATGCTGCGCAGTGCTTCGGAGGGGCTCAGGCGCGAGGCGCGCCAGCCGCCGATCGCGCCGGCGAGCAGACCGCCGAGCACGGCGAGACCGACGGCGATGAGGATGACCGACACGGTCACCGGCACCTGCAGAACGATGTCGGAGGTGGTGGCCTCCACCATTGCCTGACCGAATCCACCGCCGCCGGGACCGCCGGTGCCGCCCAGGGCGGATGCAGGGTCGGTCGTGGCAGCGCCCGCGGTGAGAGTGGGCGCCACGAGGTTGATCACCAGGATGCCGGCCAGGCCGACCGCAATGCCGACGATGCCGCCGATCAGGCCCTGAACCAGGGATTCGCCGGCCACCTGGCGCACAATCCGGCCGTTCGACCAGCCGATCGCCTTGAGGGTGCCGAACTCGCGGGTGCGGCGGGTGACGCCGGAGATCGTGAACAGGATGGCGATCAGGAACGCCGCCGCGAGCACAATGAGTGACAGCCAGAGACCGAGGTTCGTGACCAGGTCGGAGGCGCTGGAGAGCGAGCCGGACACGCTCGAGGCGAGGTCGGACTGGGTCTGCACGGTGGCATCGGGCAGGGCGGTCTCGACGTCGGTCTGGATCTGCTCGATGTCGGTGGATGACGCGGCCTGCACGTAGATGTCGGTGACCTGATCGGTCAGGCCGGACAGGGTCTGGGCGACGTCGAGAGGAATGTAGACGTTGGAGGCCGTGGTGGCGTCCGCCGAGGAGGCCGTCACCAGACCGACGACGGTGAAGTCGGTGCCCGCGATGGCGACGGTGTCGCCCACGACGAGTTCGGCGGTGGTGGCGTAGCCGGCGTCGAGGACGGCGACGTTGGTGCCGGCGTCGGTGCTCTCCAGGCTGCGTCCGTCGGTGAGGCTCACGGCCGAGAGCGGTCCGACAGCCTCATCGGCCGGGTCCAGGCCCAGCACGGTGAAGGAATCGACGCTGAACGAACTGCCGCCGGCGCCATCGGGTCCGCCGCTGGGCGGGGTTCCGCCGGTCGCGGTGTCGTCCCCGGTCGGCGGGGTGCCGGCCGAGAAGTCGGGCAGGGCGCCATCGAAGGTGGTGTTGCTCAGCGACAGGGTCGCGGCGGCGGCGGAGACATTGTCAACGCCGCTGACGGTGTCCAGCGCGGTGACATCGAAGGCGGTGGTGCCGCGGTCGACCGAGAGCCTGGACTGGCTGACGGTGGTGGTCCCGTCGGCGGTGGCGCCGGCATCCGCCCCGAAATCGAAGTTCGCCGGGCCGCCGGCGCCTGCTTCGCCCTCGGTGGGCGCGGCCGGGGTCTGGCTGACGGTGATGTCGGTGCCGACGCCGTAGACCGAGGCCAGCACGGTGGACTGTGCCAGCTGCACTCCGCTCGACACGGCGTTGACGATAATGACCAGGGCAATGGCGAGGGCCATGCCGATGGCGACGATGGCGGTCTGCTTACGGCGACCTGCCAGCTCTCGTCGCAGATACGTGACAAACATCGATTCTCCAGTCCGGCGGCAGGGAGGTTCCCGCCGTTGCCTTCGAAGCTAAGGAGCGCGGTTATGGCCGCACTATGGCCTGCTTATGAATTCGCCCAGAAGGCTGCGACGCCCGTTCTCTCAGGATCGTCGTGGAAGACGCATAGCCGGTTCATAGAAAAGGCGGGGATACTTCACATCATGAGCACCAGAACCAACGAGCAGCCGGCCCACGGACCCCGCCTTCGCAAGGCCGACGGCTCCCCGATCCGGGTGCTCGTCGTCGACGACGAACCCACCCTCACCGACCTGCTCTCGATGGCCCTCCGCTACGAGGGCTGGGAGGTGCGCACGGCCGGCGAGGGCCGGGCGGCGCTCACCCTGGCGCGAGAGTTCCGGCCGGATGCCATCGTGCTGGACATCATGCTGCCCGACATCGACGGCCTGCAGGTGCTCCAGCGGTTGCGGGCGGATGGCTACCAAACGCCGGTGCTCTTCCTCACCGCCAAGGACTCGCTCGACGACCGCATCGCCGGCCTCACGGCCGGGGGCGACGACTACGTCACCAAACCGTTCAGCCTGGAAGAGGTCGTCGCCAGGCTGCGCGGCCTCATCCGCCGCTCCACGATGGCCGTCTCCGACTCCAGCGACCCGCGGATCACCGTGGGCGACCTCACCCTCGACGAAGACAGCTACGAGGTGTTCCGCGCGGGCGAACAGATCGAGCTGACCGCCACCGAGTTCGAACTGCTGCGCTTCCTGATGCGCAACCCGCGCCGGGTGCTCAGCAAGGCCCAGATCCTCGACAGGGTCTGGAGCTATGACTTCGGCGGCAAGTCCTCGGTGGTGGAGATCTACATCTCCTATCTGCGCAAGAAGGTGGATGCCGGTCGCGATCCGATGATCCACACCGTGCGCGGCGCCGGATACATGCTGAAGATCGCCTGATGGCCCCCGGAGCACCCTTCGGCGACGCCCCCATCATCCCGACCCGCAGCGGCCGGGCGCCCTGGACCCTGCGCCGCCGACTGGTTGTGGCCGTGGTGGGCCTGCTCGCCCTCGTCAGCCTGGTGATCGGGGTGGTGAGCGTGGCCATCCTCAGCGCCAGCCTGATGGACGGCCTCGACCAGCAGGTCAAGAGCGCCGCCGAACGCTCCAGCGTGTTCTTCGGCGGCGGCCGGCCGAGCGGCGACTTCAGCATCCCCACGCCAACGGCCAACGATGTGCTGAACGGCCCATCCCAACCACCGGGCACCCTCGCGCTGGTCTACGACGGCAGCGCCGTCACGGCCGGCTACACCGACGACACCGGTGCCGTCGTGGACCTGAGTAACGACCAGGTCACCCTGCTCCTCACCGAACTCGATTCCGCGGTGCAGGAGGGGACCACCTCGGTCCCGTTCAGTGTGGACCTCGGCGGCGACGTCGGTGAGTACCGGGTCCTCGCCCAGGCCGCGCGCACCGGCGCCCTCTACCTGGTCGGCCTGCCCGTGTCCACGGTGACCGGCACGGCCACCCAGCTGGCGCTGATCATCGCCATCGTGTCGCTGGCGGGCATCGTGCTGGTGGCGTTCCTCGCCACCGCGATCGTGCGCCTGGCCCTGCGGCCGCTGCAGCGGGTGACCGCAACGGCCACCCGGGTCTCCGAACTGCCGCTGGACCGCGGCGAGGTGTCGCTCGTCGAGCGGGTTCCGGCCGCCGACACCGATCCCCGCACCGAGGTCGGCCGGGTGGGCTCCGCGCTCAACCGCATGCTCGACCACGTCGACATCGCCTTGGAAACCCGGCAGGCCAGCGAGAACAAGGTGCGCCAGTTCGTGGCGGATGCCAGCCACGAGCTGCGCACCCCCCTCGCGTCGATCCGCGGCTACTCCGAGCTCACCCGGCGCAGCGGCCAGGAACTGCCGCCGGACGCCATCCACGCCCTCGGTCGTATCGAGTCGGAGTCGGTGCGGATGACCGGTCTCGTCGAGGACCTGCTGCTGCTCGCCCGCCTGGACGAGGGCCGCGAGCTGGAACGGGAGCCCGTCGACCTCACCAGGCTGCTCGTCGACGTGGTCAGCGACGCCCATGCGGCCGGCCGGGACCACAGCTGGGACCTCGACCTGCCCGAAGAACCCGTGCTGGCGGCGGGCGACGGGCCGCGCCTGCACCAGGTTTTCGCGAACCTGCTGGCCAACGCCCGGGTGCACACCGACGCGGGCACCCGGGTGCAGGTGGCGCTGACCGTTGAGGGCGCCACCGCCGTGGTCACCGTGACCGACGACGGCCCCGGCATCCCGGAGAACCTGCAGGAGACGCTGTTCGAGAGGTTCGCCCGCGGCGACAGCTCTCGGTTCCGCGGCACCGGCGGCAGTACCGGTCTCGGTCTGGCGATCGTGCAGGCCGTCGTCCTCGCCCACCAGGGCGAGGTCTCGGTCGACAGTCGGCCGGGGCGCACCAGCTTCCGCGTGGTGCTGCCCCTGGCCTGACCGGCTAGGAGGCGCCGTCGGGGGAGTTCAGCCGCTTGAGCAGCAGGGCGAACTGGTGCAGGTCGGCTTCGGGCCAGGCGGCCAGCCTGCTGTGCAGGAGGCTTTTGTCGCCACCGGGCACCGCCGCCATCTTCTGCATCGCCAGCGGGGTCGCCGCGAGGAACTTGGCGCGCCCGTCGGCCGGGTCCGCAGCCAGCTCGAGCAGGCCGAGCTCCTCGAGCAGTCGGGCCTGGCGGCTGATCACGCTGCGGTCCACCTCGAGCAGCTCGGCCAGGGCGCTCGCGTGTGTGGGGCCGCAGCGCCGCAGCGTGCGCAGGATCTTGAGACCGAACGGCTGGAGCGCCGGATCGATGCGCAGGGCCGCGTCGCGCAGGGCGCCGCGCACATAGGCGGCCAGCTCCATCATCTGTTCCTCGACCTCGGCCAGAGCCTCGGCGGCAGCGGCCGGCGGGGCCGTGTCGCCGGGCTCGGCGACCGGGGGGAGCTCGCCGTTCTCGGTCATGACCATCACACTATCGACCGGTGCTCGGGTTTTCTGACGGGTCGGTGTCGCGCTGCACGCGGATCGAGCCCGTCGGGTGGGCCAGGCCCACCGGGGTGAGGCCGGCGGAGGCCGCGCCCACCTCGATCAGCATGTCCTCGGCATCTTCGAGTTCGCGCTGGTCGTTGTCCTCGAGGTTCTCGGGCGTCGCCGCCCGGGTCTGGGCCGCCTCGGCCTTGGTCAGGGCGATGGCGGTCTGGGTGCCGAGCGATGCGTTGGGCATCAGCGCGACCATCACCAGGGTGATCACGGCCAGCGGCACACCGAGCAGGAAGACCGTGCCGACGCCGGTGCCGTAGGCCGACTCGACGACGACGCGGATCGCGTCAGGCAGTGAGCTGACGTGGGGGATGACGCCGGAGCCCAGGGTCTTCAGGGCGACGGCCTGGTCGGCCGGGGCGAGCGTGCTGATGCCGTCCTTGATGTGCTGGGCGACGACGGTGCCGAGCACGGAACCGAGCACCGAGACGCCGACAGTGCCGCCGAGGCTGCGGAAGAACGTGACGGCGCTGGTGGCCACGCCGAGGTTCTTGACCTCGATCGAGTTCTGCACCACCAGGACCAGGTTCTGCATGACCATGCCCAGGCCCGCGCCGAGGACGAACATGAAGATGCCGACCAGGATCAGGTTGGTGTCGTACTGCAGGGTGCCCAGGAGCAGGAGCCCGGCGACCACGAGGACCGCACCGGAGACCATGATCGACTTCCACTTGCCGGTGCGGCTGATCAGGGTGCCGAACAGGGTCGACGAGATCAACAGGCCGCCCATCATCGGGATGGTCAGGAGCCCGGACTGGGTGGGCGTGGCGCCGCGGGCCAGCTGCATGTACTGGCTGAGGAAGACGGAGGTGCCGAACATCGACACGCCCACCGAGATGCTGGCGACGGTGGCGAGAGTGAAGGTGCGGTTCTTGAACAGCGTCAGCGGGATGATCGGCTCGGGAGCCTTGAATTCGACGATCACAGCGGCGATGAGCAACAGCGCGGCGGCGGCGACCATGACGAACGAGGTGATGGAGGCCCACTCGAAGTCGTTGCCGGCCAGGGTGACCCAGATCATCAGCAGCGAGACGCCGCCGGCGATCAGTGCGGCACCGAGGTAGTCGATCTTCACCACGCGCTTCACCCGCGGGGGCAGGTGCAGGGTGCGCTGCAGGAGCACGATGGCGACGATGGCGATGGGCAGGGCGATGAAGAAGTTCCAGCGCCAGCCGAAGGCATCCGTCACCACGCCGCCGAGCAGCGGGCCGCCGACGGTGCCGAGGGCCATGACGCCGCCGAACAGGCCGGCGTACTTGCCGCGGTCACGGGGGCTGATGATGTCGGCCATGATGATCTGGCTGAGCGCGGCGAGACCGCCGGCGCCGAGGCCCTGCAGCACGCGGAAGCCGATGAGGGTTCCGGTGTCCTGCGAGAAGCCGGCCAGTGCCGAGCCGATCACGAAGGTGGCCAGGGCGAGCTGGATGAGCAGCTTGCGGTTGAAGAGGTCGGCGAACTTGCCCCAGATGGGCGTGGACACCGTCGTGGCGAGCAGGGTGGCGGTGATGACCCACGTGTACGCGGACTGGTCACCCTTCAGGTCGGAGATGATGATCGGCAGCGAGGTGCTGACCACGGTTCCGGCCAGGATCGACACGAACATGCCCAGCAGCAGGCCGGACAGGGCCTCGAGGACCTGGCGCTTGGTCATCGAACCGTCGGCCGAGACGGCCCGGTTCGGGGGAGTGGTGGTGCGGGTGCGGCGTGACATGGTTCTCCAGCTAGATGATTGACAGATGTCAACTATAAATACATAGTGGACTTTTGTCAACTAGTTCGTCCTGCCCGGTGGGCGCTGGCCCGATTTGCGCGCCGCCGGGGGGATCCCGTAGGGTGGGGAACAGCCAAAGACCGCCGGTTGTCGCTGCCCAGAAATGGAAAAGCGATCGAAGGTTCATTCACGTGAACGGCCCGCGCAGGTGTTCGAAGTTAGCCAGTCCAACTGGCCTCAGCTCCGGCGCTTGCGCTGGAGCTTTTTTCATGTCTGCGCCCCGGGCTACCGGCACATGAATATTTAGAGGAGCGCCATGGCGAACAAGGAAGCAACGGTCGCCGAGCTGCAGGAGAAATTCCAGAGCTCGACCGCCGTTCTGCTCACCGAGTACCGCGGACTCACTGTTGCGAAGCTCAAGGAGCTGCGCACGTCCATCAGTGAGGACGCCACGTACGCCGTGGTAAAGAACACGCTCACCAAGATCGCGGCAAACAACGCCGGCATCACGTCTTTTGACGAGGAGCTCGTTGGTCCGTCCGCTATCGCTTTCGTGCACGGTGACCCTGTCGCCGTTGCGAAGGCTCTGCGTGCCTTTACCAAGGCAAACCCTCTCCTGGTTGTCAAGGGCGGTTACTTCGACGGTAACCCCCTGACCGCCGCAGAGGTAGGCAAGCTCGCCGACCTCGAGTCCCGTGAAGTTCTGCTCGGCAAGCTTGCCGGCGCCTTCAAGGCCTCGCTGTTCGGAGCCGCATATCTGTTCAACGCACCGCTGTCGAAGGCTGTTCGCACCATCGACGCGCTGCGTGAAAAGCAGGAGTCCGCGAACTAGGCATCTGCCTGTACCGCGGTGAGTAACTAAGAAACTAATAGGAGAAAAATCATGGCAAAGCTTTCCACTGAAGAGCTGCTCGAGCAGTTCAAGGGCCTCACCCTCATCGAGCTCTCCGAGTTCGTCAAGGCATTCGAGGAGACCTTCGAGGTCACCGCGGCTGCACCCGTCGCCGTCGCCGGAGCCGCTGGCCCCGCCGCCGCTGCCGAAGAGGTCGAAGAGCAGAGCGCGTTCGACGTCATCCTCGACGCCGTTGGCGACAAGAAGATCCAGGTCATCAAGGTTGTGCGCGAGCTCACCAGCCTGGGCCTCGGCGAGGCCAAGGCCGTTGTCGATGGCGCGCCGAAGGCCGTCCTCGAGGGCGTTGCGAAGGAAGCTGCCGAGAAGGCAAAGGCTTCCCTCGAGGCCGCTGGCGCAACCGTCACCCTCAAGTAATCTCGCCCCGCAAGGGGTTAGTTGCTCGCACGGGCGTCGCATCCATTGGATGCGGCGCCCGCTGCCGTTAACCCCCGCCACGTTCCGCGAACTGTGAGAAAAGCACCCAAAACCTCGAGTTTTAGGGGCTTTTCTCACAGTTCGCGAGGGGCGGGGGTGTGGATGTATAGCTTGGCTATGTATATAGTGGGGAGATGTCCGCAGATCTTCATGTCATCCTCGGGGACCTGGTCTCCGTCAACCACCGCCTCACCCGCGTGGCCGCCCGCGCCGCGCGCGGCACCGAGTCTCCCGCCTTGTGGCGCACCCTCAGCGTGCTGCGCTCCACGGGCCCGATCCGCCTGGGTGAGCTGGCCGACCTGAGCCGCGTCTCGCAGCCCACGGCCACCAAGCTCGTCGGCGGCCTCGTCGCGCGCGGCTGGATCGAGCGCACCAGCGACCCCGACGACGCCCGCGTCAGCCTCATCGCCGGCACCCCGGCGGGAGAGGCCGCTCTCGCGGCCTGGCGCACCGAACTGGCCGCCGCCCTGCTGCCGTACTTCGCCGGCCTTCCCGCCGGCGACGTCGAGACCCTCGAACGCGCGGTCGCCATCCTGCGCGACAGGGTTGAGGCCAGCGAACGGACGGCGGCGCCGCACGGCCTGGCCGCCGAGCCCACGGTGTCCGCCCGATGAGCCGGGGCGCCGCCTTGACTCCAGTGTCTGCCGCGCCCGCGGGACTGCCCGGCGCAGCGCCGGCCGCCAGCATCCTGCACCAGCCCACGGCGGTGTGGGCCGTCGCCTTCGCCTGCGTGATCGCGTTCATGGGCATCGGCCTGGTCGACCCGATCCTGCCGGCCATCGCCGCCGACCTGGCCGCGACGCCCACCGAGACCGAGATGCTCTTTACGAGCTACCTGCTCGTCACGGGAATCGCGATGTTCTTCACCAGCTGGCTGTCCAGCCGCATCGGCGCCAAGCGCACCCTGCTGATCGGCCTGGCCCTGATCGTGGTGTTCGCCCTCGCCGCCGGGCTGTCGCAGGATGTCGAATCGATCATCGGCTTCCGGGCCGGCTGGGGCCTGGGCAACGCCCTCCTCATCTCCACCGCCCTGGCCACCATCGTGGGCGCCGCGGCCGGTGGCACCTCGTCGGCGATCATCCTCTACGAGGCCGCGCTCGGCCTCGGCATCGCGATCGGCCCGCTGCTGGGCGGGCTGCTGGGCAGCATCAGCTGGCGCGGACCGTTCTTCGGCAGCGCCACCCTCATGGCCGTCGGGTTCATCGCCATCGTGGTGTTGCTCAAGACCGACGGGCCCAAGCCGGTGCCCACCCGGGTTTCGGCTCCGTTCCGGGCCCTCGCCCGGCCGGGACTGGGCGTCCTGGCCGCTGCCGCGCTGTTCTACAACATCGGCTTCTTCGTGCTGTTGGCCTACACCCCGTTCGCGCTCGTGCCGCTGGGCCTGGGCAGCGCCGTGAGCCTCGGCCTGGTCTTCTTCGGCTGGGGGCTATCGCTGGCCGTGACCTCGGTCTGGCTGGCACCACTGCTCACCCGGCGGATGCGCCGCAGCCGGGTGCTCTGGCTCGTGCTGCCCCTGCTCGCCCTCGACCTCGCCGCGGCGGGACTGTTCGTGGGTTCCGCGGTGGGCCTGGTCGGCTGCGTCATCGTGGGCGGGCTGCTGCTCGGCGTGCTGAACACCGTGCTCACCGAAAGCGTCATGGAGGCCACCGACCTGCCGCGCAGCGTCGCGTCGTCCTCGTACTCCGGCGTGCGGTTCCTCGGTGGGGCCATCGCCCCGCCCGCGGCCACGGTGCTCGCCGGCCAGTTCGGTTCCGCGACCCCGTTCTACGCCGCCGCGGCATCCGTGTTGGTGGCCCTGCTGGTGATTGTGCTGGGCCGCTCGCACCTGGCCAGGGCCGACGGCGCCGTCGAGGATTCGCTCGAAGAGGCCGAGGCGATCGCCCTCGGCGACAGCTGAGTTCGGGCCGGCGCCCACGAGGGCCGCACGGCGACGCACGCCCGCCGGCTAGTGCGAGCGGTGGTCCTGGACGGTCATGCGCGGGCCGCGGCGCGGGGCACGGTAGCCGCTGCCCAGGATGAGCCGCACCACGCGTTGGCGGTGGCCCGCGAAGGGTTCGAGCAGTTCGAGCATGCCGTCGTCGTCGACGGGGGAGCCGGTCAGGGCCCAGCCCACCTGGGCGGCAAGGTGGTAGTCGCCCACGCTCACCGAATCGGGGTCACCGTGCGAGCGCTGGGTCACCTCCGCGGCGGTCCAGCGGCCGACGCCGGGCAGGGACTGCAGCCGGCGTGAGGCGGTGACGGCGTCCACGGGGCGATCAAGTGACGCGGCCACGACCGCGACAGTAACCGCCGTGCGCGAGCGCCGCGGATCGACGCCTGCCCGGTGCCAGTCCCACGACGGCACCAGCCGCCAGCGCTCCGGTCCGGGGGAGACCATCATTCCCTCCGGCGCGGGGCCGGGGGCCGCGTCGCCGTGCTGGCGGATGAGCCGGTACCACGCCCGGTGGGCCTCGAGGACGGTGACCTTCTGTTCGATGATGGCGGGAATCAGCGCCTCGAAGACCAGCCCGGAGCTGCCCAGCCAGACACCGGGATTGCGGCGGCGCACCTCGGCCAGGGCGGTGTGGCCGCCGAGGTCGAGCCCGGTCCAGTCGTCACCATCGCCCAGCAGGGCGGGCACCCGGGCGATGCACCACTCGGCGCCCGGTCCCCAGGCGCGGGCATCCACGACACCATCGGCGCCCTGCCGCAGCAGCAGGGTCGCCGGTCCGAGCGGGGTGCGCTGGGTGCGCCAGAGTCCGGCCGAATCGGCGCGGGCGGTGGGGTCGCCGCGGCCGCGGCGGTGCGGGGCCATGGTGGCCACCAGGTCGACCGGACGCCGGGGCGTGTACAGCGTGGCGACCGCCGGAGTCACGGCGCCTGGATCGAAGTTCATCCCCTCGAGGTTAGCCCGCGCCGCTGACGGTCTGGGGCGATCAACCCAACTGTTGCCGCTGCGGACAATTGCACCCGGTGTGCCGGGCGCAATTGTCCGCACGGGTAACAGTTGCGTGGCGGGTCATCGTGGCGCACTCGTGCTCGAGCGCATCACCAGGTTGGTCGGCGCCCTCGTGAGCCCGGGGGCGGTCGGCGCCGAGGGCTGCTCGAGTGCGTGCAGCAGGGACTCCACGGCCATCCTGGCCTGGTTGCGCGGGTGCTGTTCGATGGTGGTGAGCCGGAACATCTCGGCGTACGGATGCCCGTCGATGCCGATCACCGAGAGCTCGGAGGGAACCAGGATGCCGAGTTCCCTGGCCGCGACGATGAGGCCGAACGCGATCTCGTCGCTGGCCGCGAACACCGCCGTCGGCCGTCGGTGCGGGTCGCCGAACAGGGCGAGACCGGCGTCGTACCCGCCCGGAACCGTGAAGGCACAGGGAGTGAAGCAGCCATCCGTGGACTGCCCGGCGGCGCGCATGGCCGTGTTGAAGCCGGTGAGCCGCTTGGTGTGTACGGCGAAGTCCATCTGGTCGACCTGGTCGCCGCCGACGTGGCGGATGTCGGTGTGGCCGAGGCTGAGCAGGTGCTCGGTGGCCAACCGCGCGGCCGCGGTGTCGTCGATCGCAATGGTGTGCACGCCGGGGATCTCCCCGCCGATGCCGACCAGCGGGCGCCCCAACCGGTGCAGGAGCTCGACCTCGGAGTCGCTGAGTTCGACGCCGACGGAGATGACGCCGTCGAACCGCTTGCGGGCGAGGAAAAAATCGAAGACCCGCTCCCGTTCGGCCGAGTGCGCCGGGAGGTTGTACAGCGTCATGTCATAGCCCTCGGCAAGCAGGGACTGCTCGAGGCTCTCCAGGATCTCGGAGAAGAACCACCGGCTGATGAACGGAATGATCACACCGATGCTCTGGGTGCGCCCGGTCACCAGGCTGGCCGCATTGGGGGAGGCGACGTAACCGATCATGGCGGCGGCGGCGACCACCTTCCGGCGGGTTTCATCCGACACGTAGCCCCGGCCGCTGAGGGCCCTGGAGGCTGTGGCCTTGGCGACGCCGGCCAGGCGTGCGACATCCGCGATCGCGCTCATGTCAGCCTCCCCGTCGTTGGAACCGCTGTGCACACCCTAGCCGCTCGGCCGCGGGGGTGGAATCGGTTCCAGAAATTCGACACCGAAGTGTGACCGGTTCGAAGCACTGCTGCTATGAGAGCGCGATCTTTGTCAATCTGTAACCAATTCGGTCTTGTGTCGAACTATTCTGTGCCGTACTTTGTGGTGTGGAACCGGTTCCTTATGCAACCGTTTCCAGTATTGTTACCCAGAGCACCCGCACCACACATTCGGCACGACCGGGCACACCGGCACGGCCACCAGCATTACTCAACGAGGAGGATTTGCATGAGCGTGAAACAGCATCGCCGGCTCTTTGTCCCGGTCGCTGCAGCCGCAGTGATGGGACTCGCCCTGACCGGCTGTACCGGCGACATCGCCGCCCAGACCGCGGAAGACACCGACTGCTCCGCGTACACCGACTACGGCACCTTCGAGGGGAGCCCCGAGGTCACCATCGGCGGCACCATCCAGGATGACGAAGCAGACCGCCTCGTGCAGTCCTGGGCCGACTTCCAGGCGTGCACCGGCATCGCCGTGAACTACACCGGCACCAAGGAGTTCGAGGCTCAGATCGCCGTTCTCGCCGAGGGCGGCTCCGCCCCGGACATCGGCATCATCCCGCAGCCGGGTCTGTTCAACAAGCTCGCGGATGCCGGCTTCCTCAAGGCCGCCCCCGCCGCAGTCGAGGCCAACGTCGACGAGTGGTGGTCCGCTGACTGGAAGGGCTACGGCACCGCGTCCGACGGCACCTTCTACGCCGCGCCGCTGATGGCCAGCGTCAAGGGCTATGTCTGGTACTCGCCCGCCGCATTCGAGGAGAAGGGCTACGAAATCCCCACCTCGCTCGACGAGATGATGACCCTCACCGCCCAGATCGCCGCTGACGGCACCGTGCCGTGGTGTGCTGGTGTCGGCTCGGGCGACGCCACCGGTTGGCCGGGAACGGACTGGGTTGAGGACTACGTCCTCCGCCAGGCCGGCGCGGAAACCTACGACAAGTGGGTCACCCACGAGATCCCGTTCAACGACCCCGCCATCGTCACCGCGTTCAACTCGGTCGGCGACATCCTGAAGAACCCGGAGTACGTCAACGCCGGACTCGGCGACGTCTCGTCGATCATCTCCACGGAGTTCGGCGACGCCGGCCTCCCGGTCCTCGACGGCACCTGCGCGCTGCACCACCAGGCCTCGTTCTACGAGGGCTTCTGGAAGAACGCCGATGGGACCGACGCCACTGTTGCTCCTGACGGCGACGTCTACGCGTTCCTGCTGCCCCCGGCGGAATCCGGCGGAGAGCAGGCCGTCACCGGTGGTGGCGAGCTGGTCGGAGCGTTCCAGGAGAGCGACGAGATCACTGCAGTGCTCAGCTACCTCTCCAGTGACACCTGGGCGAACAACCGCGTAGCGCTCAAGGGCGTCATCAGCGCCAACACCGGCCTCGACCCGGCGAACGCGTCCAGCGACATCCTGAAGCAGAGCGTTGAGATCCTGCAGGACCCGAACACGGTCTTCCGTTTCGACGGCTCTGACCTGATGCCGGGCGCCGTTGGCACCGACTCCTTCTGGAAGGGCATCGTGTCCTGGCTGAGCGGCGACGACACCCAGAAGGTCGTCGACACCATCGAGTCGAGCTGGCCCAAGAGCTAGTTCAGCTTTTCCGGGGTGGGTCCGCCGCGAGGCGGGCCCACCCCCGCATGACCCCCCACACTTTTCACCACCCCTCCTCGAGACCATAGAAGGGTCCGGCCAATGACGACCGCAGATCTGCTCGGCAAGATAATTCAGGTGGTAGCGGCCCTCGCCGCCTTCTCGCTCGTTATCGGGCTCGTGCTGTTCCTTATCGACAAGGCGCCCAAACGTGGGCGCGACTACTGGCAACTCGCCTTCTTCCTGCTCCCCGCCCTGATCCTGCTGGCAGTCGGACTCATCTACCCCGCCTTCCGAACCTCGCTGCTGGCGTTCAGCAACAGCTCCGGCGAATGGGTGGGAGCCGAGAACTTCGTCTGGATGTTCACCCAGCCGGCCGCACTCATCACCCTCGGCAACACCGTGATCTGGGTCGTCGTCGTGCCGATCCTCTCCACCGCCATCGGCCTGGCCTACGCGATGTTCATCGACAAGTCCCGGGGCGAGAAGTACTTCAAGGCCCTGGTCTTCATGCCCATGGCGATCTCGTTCGTGGGCGCCGGCATCATCTGGCGTTTCGTCTACGACTACAAGTCCGGCGACAACGCGCAGATCGGCCTGCTCAACCAGATCCTGGTCTGGTTCGGCGCCGAACCCGTGCAGTGGCTGCAGACCTCGCCGATCAACACGTTCCTCCTCATCGTCGTGATGATCTGGATCCAGACCGGATTCGCCATGGTCATCTGCTCCGCCGCGATCAAGGGTGTCCCGACCGAGCAGATCGAGGCCGCCCAGCTGGACGGCACCAACCCGTGGCAGCGGTTCACCAACGTGACCCTGCCGGGCATCCGCGGTTCGCTGGTCGTGGTGATCACCACCATCTCGATCGCCACCCTCAAGGTGTTCGACATCGTGCGCACCATGACCGCCGGCAACTTCGACACCAGCGTCATCGCCAACGAGATGTACACCCAGGCCTTCAGGGCCGGCGAGCAGGGCCGTGGCGCCGCGCTCGCGATCGTGCTGTTCCTGCTGGTGCTGCCGATCGTCATCTACAACGTACGAGTCCTGCGTCAGCAGAGGGAGATCCGATGAGCGACAACGTAGTCGACCTGCCCATTACGGGCACCGCCAAGGGCACGGCCGACACGACCGCCGAGGTGGTCGGCAAGGCCACCCGGGTGAAACGACGTCTCACCTCGCGCACGGCGACCGCGGTCGCCCTCGTCATCGCCGTGCTGTGGACCCTGCCCACCTTCGGGCTGTTCATCTCGTCGTTCCGGCCGGCCGGCCTGATCAGCACCACCGGTTGGTGGACGATCTTCCAGAACCCGGGCTTCACCCTGGCCAACTACCAGGAGGTGCTGTTCAGCACCTCGCAGTCGTCGCCGCAGCTGGGCGCGTACTTCGTGAACTCGCTGGCCATCGCCATCCCGGCCACGCTGTTCCCGCTGGTGATCGCCGCGATGGCCGCATACGCCTTCGCCTGGATCAAGTTCAAGTGGAGCGGCGCCCTGTTCGTGCTGATCTTCGCCCTGCAGATCGTGCCGCTGCAGCTCGCCCTGATCCCGCTGCTGCAGATGTTCACCCAATTCCTGCGCCCCGGCCAGGCCTGGGTGCACGACATGATCCCGATGATCCCCGAGCAGGGTTACCTGCCGGTCTGGATCGCGCACACGATCTTCGCGCTGCCGCTGGCGATCTTCCTGCTGCACAACTTCATCTCCGAGATTCCCGGTGAGGTCATCGAGGCGGCCAGGGTGGATGGCGCCAGCCACGGCCAGGTCTTCTTCAGGATCGTGCTGCCGCTGGCGGTTCCGGCGCTGGCATCGTTCGCGATCTTCCAGTTCCTCTGGGTCTGGAACGACCTCCTCGTGGCGTTGATCTTCTCGGGCGGCACGCAGGATGTGGCACCGCTCACCCAGAGACTGGCGGAGCTCACCGGCACCAGGGGCCAGGACTGGCAACGCCTGACGGCGGCCGCGTTCGTGTCGCTGATCGTTCCGTTGATCGTGTTCTTCAGCCTGCAGCGCTACTTCGTTCGCGGCCTGCTGGCCGGTTCCACGAAGGGGTAACGCACCTCCACGGCCAGGCAGGCACTGGCCTCGGCCGCGACGGACCGGCCCCGGATTTTCGGGGTCGGTCCGCTGTCTTAGAGTGAGACCATGAGCGGATCGCACGGCGGGGGCGCACGTCCCCCTGAAGAGTTCCGGGGGCGCCGCAACCGGGTCAGCGGCGACGACCCGGCCGCCCAGAAGGCGCAGAACGCCGAAGCGCCCGAGATCCCCAACCTGCTCGGCCGCATCCGGGCCCTCTTCGCCCCGCACGTTCGCAAGCTCACGGTCACCGTCATCCTGGTGCTGATCTCCGCGGCGCTGTCGGTGCTGCCGCCGCTGCTCATCCAGCGGGCGTTCGACGAGGGCCTGTTCCCGCCCTCCGGCGGCCCCAACCTGCAGCGGCTGACCGTGCTGGTGGCGCTGATGATCGCGGCCTATCTCACCACCGCGCTGCTGGGCGTCTGGCAGACCTGGCTCACCGCCACCGTGGGCAACTCGGTGATGGGCGAGCTGCGGGTGCGGCTGTTCACCCACCTGCAGGCGATGGAGCTGAGCTTCTTCACCCGCACCAAAACCGGTGTGATCCAGTCCAGGCTGCAGAACGATGTCGGCGGGGTGGCGAGCGTGCTCACCAACACCGTCTCCAGCGTGCTCGGCAACGCCGTCACGGTGATCGCCGCGTTCGTGGCGATGCTGCTACTCAACTGGCAGCTGACGATCGTGGCCGTGATCCTGATGCCGATCCTGGTCTTCGCCCAACGCCGGGTGGGCCGGGTTCGGGCCCGCATCGCGGGTAAGACCCAGGAGTCCCTCTCCGACATGACCGCGATCACGCAGGAGACCCTGAGCGTGTCAGGCATCCTGCTGTCCAAGAGCTTCACCCGGCAGAAGGCCGAGATCGCCCGGTACTCACTTGAGAACGACAACCAGGTGCACCTGCAGGTCAGCCAACAGATGAGTGGCCAGTGGTTCTTCGCCATGGTCAGCATCTTCCTGTCCAGTATCCCGGCCATCGTCTACCTGGTCGCGGGTCTGCTGCTGGCGAACGGTGCCACCGACATCACCGCGGGCACCGTGGTGGCCTTCACCACCGTTCAGGCGCGGCTGCTCTTCCCGCTGCTGGGACTGATGCGGGTGGCCCTGGACCTGCAGACCTCCAGCGCCCTCTTCGCGCGCATCTTCCAGTACCTCGACCTCATCCCGGCCATCAGCGACGCTCCCGGTGCGCGCCCGGTGCCCGCTGTCACCGGCCGGGTGCAGTTCGACGCCGTCACCTTCGCCTATCCGGATGCCGACGCCGACGCCCGGCCGACCCTCGACGCGGTCTCGTTCACGATCGAACCCGGTGCGTTCGCCGCGTTCGTCGGGCCCAGCGGCGCGGGCAAGACCACGGTGTCGTACCTGATCCCGCGCTTCTACGAGGCGACCGGCGGCCGGGTGCTGTTCTCCGGGGTCGACGTGCGCGACCTCGAACAGGAGTCGCTGGTCTCCCACATCGGCATCGTCAGCCAGGAGACCTACCTTTTCCACGCGTCCATCGCCGAGAACCTCCGGTACGCCAAACCCGAAGCCACGGATGCCGAACTCGAGATCGCCGCGCGCGCCGCGAACATCCACAACACCATCGCCTCGTTCCCGGCCGGCTATGACACCGTGGTCGGTGAACGGGGCTACCGGCTCTCCGGCGGCGAGAAGCAGCGGGTGGCGATCGCCCGAGTGCTGCTGAAGGACCCGGAGGTGCTGATCCTCGACGAGGCCACCAGCGCGCTCGACGCCATCTCCGAGCGCGTGGTGCAGGCCGCCCTCGACACCGCGTCCCGCGGGCGCACGACCATCGCCATCGCCCACCGCTTGTCGACGATTGTGACCGCGGACGTGATCTTCGTGGTCGACCACGGTCGCCTGGTGGAAAGCGGCACCCACTCACAGTTGCTCGCCGCGGGCGGCACCTACGCCGAGCTCTACGCCGAACAGGCTCCCGCTCGCCTCCCCGACGCCTGACGAGCTCGCGAGAGCGGTCGTGTGGTTGCTTGGGGAGCGCTGAGGTCGCCACAACTCCGCTCTCGCGGGATGGGCGGCACGCGGGAGGGGCGGCTCGCGGGACGGGCTGCGAAGAAACGGGTCAGCGGGCGGCGAGCATGGATTCCATGAGGGTGATCTCGGCCTTCTGGGAGATGATCACCGAGTTCGCGAACCCGAGGACCGAGGTGTTGTTGGCACGGTCCTGCACGGACTCGGCCATCTCCACGGCGCCAAGATGGTGCGCGATCATCAGGGTGAGGAACCGGCGCTCCGCGTCGACACCGGTCGCCGCGGTGAGGTCGGCGATCTGCTCATCGGTGGCGAGCCCGGGCATCGGGTCGCCCGGGACGTGGGCGCCGTCGGTGTGCGCGTGCGACGTGTCCGACCGGCCGGGCCGGGTCATCCAGGTCATCGACGGCTCGGGGCCGGCCTGGGACAGGTCCCATTCGGTGAGCCAGCCGTAGAGCTGGCCGGCCTGCTGTGCCTGGGTCGTGGCGATGTCGTACCCGAGCAGGCGCACATCCGTGTCGCTGGTCCGGTCGCGGATGATCATGGCCAGTTCGACCCCCTGCAGGTGATGCACCTGCATGTCGCGGGCGAACCCGGCCTCGGCGCTGGTCGACGTCGGGGTGGGATTGTCGATGGTGCTCAGGCGACCGACCGAGAAGCCGACCAGGCCGATCGCGACGGCCACGATCGCGGCCGTGACGACCAGAGCGGTGCGCCGGATGGAGCTACGCCTTTCCGGGGGCATCGTAGGCACCGGTGCAGAGTGCGCCGGGTTCGGGAACGTTGTTGCTCTTCCAGTGCTCCTCGAAGAAGGCGGTGATGCGCTCGTCGTCGGCGGAGTCGACCTGGAGCTGCACGTTCCAGCCGCTCACCACGATGGGGGCGGGGAGGCCGTCGAACGGCGAGAGGATCACGTAGGTGGACGGGAGCGCCTGCTTGAGCGTGGCCAGCTCGTCATCGGAGATGGACGGGTCGTAGGTCACCCAGAGGGCACCGTGCTCGAGGGAGTGCACGGCGTTCTCGTTCGGCACGGGTTCGGTATAGACGCCGCAGTTGAGCCAGGTGGGGTTGTGGTCGCCGCCGGCGGGCGGGGTCTGCGGGTACGAGACCGGGGTCTCCACGTGCAACGACGCGTTCTCGAAGGTCTCCACGCCGTCGATGTCGGCGCCATCGCCGCCCGCAGAGTAGCTCGCGCTCTGCGGGGTGAGCACGATCGAGGTGATCAGCAGGCCGATGACCGCGACGGCCACGGTGATCCCGCTGATCAGCCCGATGCGCCGGTTGCGGGCGGTGCGCTTCTGCTCGCGGTGGTACTGCTCGAGCTTCTGGGCGCGCTGCGCAGCCCGTTGCTGCTTGACGCCGGGCTTGGGCGACGACGATCCGGATGTGCCGGTGGGCTGGGCAGGGGTCACGAGGGGCCTCTTTCGTTTTGCTGTGCACTTATTCGAACGCATGGACCGGGGCCCAGCCTTCCTCGGCCGACGATCTCACAGATGGTTCACAGGCTGGCCGGTAATCCCGGGCGGCGACTAGAGTGAAGGAGTGATCACCCTGACGTCGTGTCCCTGTTGCCGCTTTCGCTAGCCGACCCGCA
The DNA here is from genome assembly GCF_002929555.1 of Cryobacterium sp. N22. Taxonomy (GTDB): domain Bacteria; phylum Actinomycetota; class Actinomycetes; order Actinomycetales; family Microbacteriaceae; genus Cryobacterium. Next base: position 131,625 of record NZ_PJJP01000033.1, on the reverse strand, counting down.
CACTCACACTCTCGGTTCCAGGACCGCCCACCCAGGCCAGCGGCCACGCCTGCATCGTCCCGCGACACGTCAATCGACGTAAGGATCCCACTATGAAAATCGCTGACACCATCCTCGACCTCATCGGCAACACGCCGCTGGTCAAGCTGCACAAGGTCACGGAGGGCATCTCCGCCACCGTGCTGGTCAAGCTCGAATACCTCAACCCCGGCGGGTCCGCGAAGGACCGCATCGCCATCCGCATCATCGATGCCGCCGAACGCGACGGACTCCTCAAGCCCGGCGGCACCATCGTCGAGCCGACCTCCGGCAACACCGGCGTCGGCCTGGCCCTGGTGGCCCAGCAGCGCGGTTACAAGTGCGTCTTCGTGCTGCCGGACAAGGTGGGCGAGGACAAGCGCAATGTTCTCACTGCCTACGGCGCCGAGATCGTGGTGACTCCGACCTCCGTCGCCCCCGACGACCCCGAGTCGTACTACAGCGTGTCCGACCGCCTCGCCCGGGAGATCCCCGGCGCCTTCAAGCCCAACCAGTACGCCAACCCGAACGGCCCGCTCAGCCACTACGAGTCCACCGGCCCGGAGATCTGGAGCGACACCGACGGAACGGTCACCCACTTCGTCGCCGGCGTCGGCACCGGTGGCACCATCACCGGAACCGGCCGCTACCTGCGGGAGGTGTCGAACGACGCCGTGCGCATCATCGGCGCCGACCCCGAGGGATCGGTCTACTCGGGCGGCAGCGGCCGGCCCTACCTCGTCGAGGGTGTCGGCGAGGACTTCTGGCCTGGCGCGTACGACCCGGCCGTGCCGCACGAGATCATCGCGGTCTCCGACGCGGACTCGTTCGCCATGACCCGCCGTCTCGCCCTCGAAGAGGGCATCCTGGTGGGCGGCTCGAGCGGGATGGCTGTCGTCGCGGCCCTGCAGGCCGCCAAGGACCTGCCCGCCGACGCCGTTGTGGTCGTGCTGCTGCCCGACGGTGGCCGCGGTTACCTGGGCAAGATCTTCAACGACGGCTGGATGCGGAGTTACGGCTTCTCGAATGCGCCCGCCGGCCACACCGTGGCCGACCTGCTGCACTCCAAGACCGGAACCCTCCCGGCATTCGTCTACGTGCACCCGAACGACACCGTGCGCGACGCCATCGAGACGATGACCTCGGCGAGCGTGTCACAGCTGCTGGTGCTCGCGGCCAAGCCGCCCGTCGTGATGGGCGAGGTCGTCGGCGCGCTCGATGAACGCAGCCTGATGGGCCGGGTGTTCTCCGGCGAAGCCAAGCTCACCGACAAGGTCGGCTCGATCGTGGGCGATGCCCTGCCGCTGATCGGCGTGAACGAGCCCGTCGGTTCGGCCCGCGCCGCATTCGCCGAACACGACGCGCTGCTGGTCACCGACGGCGGCAAACCGCTCGGCGTGATCACCCGGCACGACCTCCTCACCTACCTCAGCGTCTAACTCCCGCCCGCGCAGCTGCTGCGCCCGGCCCGACGCACCCCGACTCTTTCGAAAGCGACCACACCATGAGCCAGTCCGAGAACCAGAAGTTCAACACCATCGCCATCCACGCCGGTCAGGAGTTCGACCCGACCACCGGCGCCGTCATCCCGCCGATCTACCAGACCTCCACCTACGTGCAGGACGGCATCGGGGGACTGCGCGGCGGCTACGAGTACAGCCGCGGCGGCAACCCCACCCGCACGTCGCTGGAAACCATGCTCGCCGCGCTCGAGGGCGGCAGGCACGGCCTGTCGTTCGCCAGCGGCCTCGCCGCCGAGGACAGCCTGCTGCGCGCGGTCCTCGTTCCGGGTGACCACGTGGTGCTCGGCAACGACGTCTACGGCGGAACGCACCGCCTGATCAACCGGGTGCACGGCGCCTGGGGCGTGCGCAACAGCACCGTGGAGATGAGCGACCTGGCCGCCGTCGAGGCCGCCATCATCCCCGGCGAGACCAAGATCCTCTGGGTGGAGACGCCGAGCAACCCGCTGATGAAGATCAGCGACATCGCCGGCCTCGTCGAGATCGGGCACCGGCACGGCGTGCTCGTGGTCGTGGACAACACCTTCGCATCGCCCGCCCTGCAGCAGCCCCTCGCCCTCGGCGCCGACGTGGTCGTGCACTCCACCACCAAGTACCTCGGTGGTCACTCCGACGTCATCGGCGGCGGCCTGGTCATCAACGACGACGAACTCGCCGAGAAGGTGAAGTTCATCCAGTTCGCGGCCGGCCCGGTGTCCGCGCCGCTGGATGCCTGGCTCACCGTGCGCGGCATCAAGACCCTCGCGGTGCGGATGGAACGGCACAGCAGCAACGCGCTCGCCATCGCCCGGTACCTCCAGAACCACCCGGCCATCGAGAAGGTTTACTACCCGGGGTTGGAGAGCCACCCGGGCCACGAGTTGGCCGCGGCTCAGATGAGCGCGTTCGGTGGCATGCTCTCCCTGGCGTTCCGTGGCGGCGAAAGCGCGGCCCGGCGTTTCGCCGAGTCGATGCACCTGTTCCAGCTGGCCGAATCGCTCGGCGGCGTCGAATCGCTGGTGAACTACCCGTCCGAGATGACGCATGCCTCCGTGCGCGGCACCGAACTCGAGGTGGCCACCAACATCGTGCGCCTGTCGGTGGGCATCGAAGACATCGACGACCTGCTGGCCGACCTCGCACAGGCGCTGCCCAGCGCCTGACGGCACGGGGCAGGAATTCGACGAACCATGTCGGTTCTGCCATTGGTAGGGGTGCCCGAGTCGGGCAGAGTGGGTTTACGGGGGCGGTTTTCGCCTCCCACCCGGGCTTTCTTCCCGGCCTCTTCACCGAGCAGAGAGAACTCCCCATGCAGGCTCCCGCCTCCCGCTTCGTCGACCTCAGCCAGGAGATCAGCGCAGGGCTGGTGACCTACCCCGGGTTGCCGGCGCCGGTGATCACACCGCATCTGACCAGGGCGGACTCGCGCAGCCATTACTCGGAGGGCACCGAGTTCGCCATGGACACCATCACGATGATCGGTAACACCGGCACCTACCTCGACAGCCCGTTCTACAGGTATGACGGCGGGGTCGACCTGGCCGGACTGCCGCTCGAGGCCCTCGCCGACCTGCCCGCACACGTTTTCCGCAGCGAGCAGGCGTCGGGACGGGGAATCCCGGCGTCCGCCTTCGACGGCCGGGATCTGAACGGAACCGCCGTGCTGCTGCACACCGGGTGGGACCGCCGCTTTGCCACGGCGGCCTACGCGAATGGGGCGCCGTTCCTCACCGGCGACGGCGCCAGGGCGCTCGTGGCCGCAGGTGTGGCCCTGGTGGGAATCGATTCTCTCAACATCGACGACACTGAGTCCGGCGGCGAGCGGCCGGCGCACTCGCTGTTGCTGGCCGCGGGGATCCCCGTGGTGGAGCACCTCACCGGGCTCAGCGGGCTCCCCGACCGGGGAGCCCGCTTCTTCGCCGTGCCGCCGCGTGTGCGGGACTTCGGCACCTTTCCGGTTCGGGCGTTCGCGCTTCTGTCCTGAGGCCGGTCCGATCAGGCCCGCGGGTCGCGTGCCACGGTTTCCTGCCGGCGTGACCGGCGGGCCAGCACCAGGCCGCCCAGGCCGAGGAGCAGGCTGGCCAGCGCGATCGATCCGATCGGGACCGGTTCCGAACCCGTCACGGCCAGGGTGCGCGCGCCGGAGGCCGCAGCGGCAACAGGTGTCGACGATGGCGGCGTCTGAACCGCGGGAGTCGGAGCGCCGGGGATCGTGCCGACAGGATTCTGCGCCGGGGGATCGGGCACGACCGCGACCGGCGGGTCGGGAACGACGACGACCGGCGGGTCGGGAACGACGACGACCGGGGGATCGGGCACGACCACGACGGGCGGCTCCGGCACGACGACGGGCGGTGTCACGGGGGTGATCGGGTCCGCCGCGAATTCGAGCAGCGCGGGCAGCGCCCGGCCGTCGAAGTCGAAGACGGCCTGGTTCTCCCAGGCGTTGCCGGAGGCCGGGTCGGCCGGGTCCCAGCCGGCGCCGGGAACCGAGGTCCAGGCCGGCTCCCAGTACACGACGCCCAGGCCGCGGCCGCCGGGGGCCGCCGCGACGACATCCTGCACCGCCCGGAAGTTGGCGGCCTGTCCGGCGGGAGTGGCCGGATAACCGGTCACGAGTTCGGCGGGCAGGTCGATGACGTTCTCCCACGCCGGGTTCGGGTTGTCGTCGAGGGTGAACGGGTACGACGTCTCCACGACAATCACATCGCGGTCATAGCGCTCCGAGAGCACGGTCACCGCCTCCTGCATGTCGGCGAGAGTGCCGTGCCAGAAGCCGTAGTAGGACAGCCCGATGAGGTCGAAGGGCACGGATCTGGCGGTGACCTCGTCGAACCACCAGGTGAGGCCGCCGATGCCGTTGTTGATATTGGTGAGGTGCAGCATCACCTTGGTCGACGGACTGACCGCGGTGACGGCTGTGGAGCCGGCCGTGAGGAACCCGGCCAGGGTGTCCCACTGGGCCCCGGTCACGGTGTCCGTCGTGTCGACGTCCCACGTCTGGCCGAGCGGCCAGAGCATTCCCGGGTTGATTTCGTTGCCCACCTGGGCGGCATACGGGGTGACGCCCGCATCCACCAGAGCGGTCATCACCGTGGTGGTGTAGTCGGTGAGGGCCACGGTCATCTCCGCGGCACTCATTCCCACCCACGCGGCGGGAACGCCCTGGGCACCCGGATCGGTCCACCGGTCGGAGTAGTGGAAGTCCACGAGGACCTGCATGCCGGCGGCCTTCGCCCGCAGTGCCATCGCGACGACGTCGGCGGTGTCGTTGTAGCCGTCGGCCGGATCGACCCAGACTTTGAGGCGCACGAGATTGGAGCCGGCGTCGGCGAAGGCCTCCACCGGATCGACCGCTGAGCCGTCGGCCGCGAAGTAGGCCGCGCCGTGGTCTTCGTTGCGGGGCAAGCCGGAGAGGTCGGCGCCGCGGATGTCCCTGGTGACCTGGCCGGCGGCCAGCGTCACCGAGTCCAGGCTCGCCCAGGCGCCGGCGCCGCTGGTCGTGAGACCGACGGTGCACGAGTCGTCGGTCACGTAAGCGCTCACCGAGAGCTGCAGCCAGCGATCATCGGTCTCGGTGGATGGCACTGTCGTGGCGCCGTCCACGGCGCACCCCGACGTGACCAGCTGGGAGGAGCCGACCGGACCGCCGGACTTCACCGCTGCGCTGAAGGTCCACCAGCCCGGGGTCAGCCCCGAGACGCTCTGGCTGGTCGTGACCGTGCCGTCGACGTCCAGCCACTGGTTGAGCCTGTGGTCGGAGTCCTGGCCGGCCGCCGCGACGGTGGCGGAGCCGACAACTCCGGTGCTGGTCCAGCCGTCGAGGCCGGATTCGAAGCCCGCGTTGCCGACCGTCGGCGCCGGTGCGGCCACCGCTGGGGCAGCACCGAGGGGGGTCAAACCGACACCCGATCCGATCAGGACGGCCGCTGCACCTCCCACGACGGTGATGAGTCTGGAACGTCGCGAGGCGACGTTGTGCCAGTGTGCTTTCATGTGTCCTCCTTGACAGGTACAGCGGGATGCAGCGTTGTGGTGCGTGTGGTGCGTAGCAGGGCCGGGGTGCGGGCGAACCCGCACCCCGGCGAGGGTGCAGCGCGGGCTACAGGGTGCGATGCACCACCCGGGTGAGCCCGGCCGGAACCAGGACGGTGCCGTCGACCGCGTCGTTCGTGAGCAGCTCGGTTCCGGTGGCCGGCCAGGACTGGTCGGCATCCGTGTGGTTGATCAGGAACAGGAACTCGTCGGTGTCGGTGGACCGGATGATGGTCTCGACACCATCGATGCCGCGGGCCGCCTCGATGCCGGCCGTGTTGAGCACGTCGAGCAGCAGGGAGTCCAGGTCGGTGCCGGTGAGCTTGGTCGAGATGTACCAGGCGGACCCCGCACCGAAGGCGTTGCGGGTGAGGGCCGGTCCGCCGGCGGCGGGGCCGTCCACGTACCGGGCCAGCACCTCGGCGGTGGAGACCTCGATGTCGTCGGTCCAGGCGGTTCCGGTGCGGGAATCGCTGAGGGTGACGGTCTCGCTCTCGTGCAGGGGGAGGAACTCGGGGATGGTCAGGCCGAGCACCTCGCGCAGCGCGCCGGGCGCGGCTCCGGGGTAGACGGTGTCGTTTTCATCGACGATTCCAGAGAAGTAGGAGACCACCAGGTGGCCGCCGTCCCGCACGTAGCCGGTGAGGTTCGCCGACGCCGCCGGTCCGGCGAGGTAGAGGCTGGGTGCGATGACGAGGTCGTAGCCGGTGAGGTCGGCAGTGGGATGTGCGAAGTCCACCGAGACGTTGCGGTTCCAGAGTGCCGTGTAGAAGGCCTCGAGGCGTTCACGGTGGCCCAGTTCGGCACTCGGACGCCATTCGAAGTCCTGGGCCCAGAACGACTCGGTGTCCCAGAGCAGCGCCACGCGAGCCTGCACGCGGGATCCACGCACGGCCTCGAGTGACCCGAGGCTTTCGCCCAGTGCAACGACCTCGCGCCAGACCCGGGTCTCGGCTCCGGCATGCGGCAGCATCGCGGAGTGGAACTTCTCGACGCCGAACCTGGAGGCCCGGAACTGGAAGAACAGGATGCCGTCGGCGCCGCGGGCCAGGTGGGAAAGCGAATTACGGGCCATCTCGCCGGCACGCTTGGCGATGTTGCGCGGCTGCCAGTTGACGGCGCCGGTGGAGTGCTCCATCAGGATCCACGGGGCCCCGCCGGCCAGTGACCTGGAGAGGTCGGCATCCATCGCCAGCAGCACGTGGTTGTCGGCGCGTTCGGCCACCAGATAGTGGTCGTTGGCGACGATGTCCACTTCCCTGGCCCACTTCCAGTAGTCCGGGGAGAGGCAGTTGGTGGCCATGAAGTTGGTGGTCACGGGGATGTCCGGGGTGAACCGGCGGATGACGTCACGCTCGTTGATGTAGCACTCGAGCAGAGCGTCGGAGGTGAACCGGTGGAAGTCCAGGCGCTGCGCCTGGTTGGTCACCGAGGCCGACTGGCGGGGTGCGTCGATCTCGTCCCACTCGCCGTAGACCTGGCCCCAGAAGGTGGTGCCCCACTTCTCGTTGAGGGTGTCGAGGGTGCCGTAACGCTTCTGCAGCCAGATCCTGAAGGCGGCGACCGAGTAGTCGTCGTAGGAGTCGCTGATCGGCGCGCCGTACTCGTTGTGCACGTGCCAGAGCACGAGGGCCGGGTGGTTCGCGTACCGGCGGGCGAGCTGCTCGGTGATCGCGGCGGCGGCCCGGCGGTAGTCGGGGCTCGACGGGCTGACCATGCCGCGGGAACCGTTGCCCAGGGTGATGCCGTCGCGGGTGACCGGCCGGGAGTCCGGGTACTTCTTCCAGAACCAGGCCGGCGGCGCCGCGGTGGGCGTGGCCAGGTCGATGTCGATGCCGGCCTCGTGCAGCAGGCCGAAGATGTCATCGAGCTTGCTGAAGTCGTATTCGCCCTCGCGCGGCTCCAGGATGCCCCAGGCGAAGATCGCGATGCTGACCAGGTTGATACCGGCCTGTTTCATCAGCTCGATGTCTTCCAGCCAGGTCTCGCGTGGCCACTGCTCCGGGTTGTAATCGCCACCGTAGCGAAGCCCGGTCGTGCCCTTCACCCACCGGTCTGTCGTGGGCTCTCTGGCGGGGAATGGGGTGTGGATCGACATTGGTCTAGGGCTCCTTCAACTGTGTGCGCTCCCAGTTCTAGCACAGCCAATCGCCAGAGTCCATGTCAATTCCGCATGTTGACAACGCTGTAAATCTATGGATTACTAGTACCGCTCCCAGTCAGCACCGAGTTTTCTCGATACGGCAGCGGGGCGCCACCACACAGCACCCAGCTTTCATCAAGGAGGACGAATGCGCACGTCAATTCGGGTAGGGGCAGTGGCCATGGCCACGGCCGCCACACTGCTCATGTCAGGTTGTTCAGCAAACACGGGCGGAGGTAGTGACGGCCCGGTCGAACTGAACTACTGGGCCTGGGCCCCGAACCTCGAAGAGGTCGTCGACATCTGGAACGCGGAGAACCCCGACATCCAGGTCACCGTGCAGAAGCAGGACGGCGGCGACCCCGCGATCACCAAGCTGCTCACGGCCATCAAGGCCGGCAGCGGTGCGCCCGACCTGATCCAGGCCGAGTACCAGAAGATCCCCACCCTGGTCTCGTCCGACGCGTTGGCCGACCTGACCGAATACGGCGCCGGCGACATCGAAGATTCCTTCGCCGACGGCGTCTGGGACTCCGTCACCCTCGGCTCCGACGCAATCTACGCGGTCCCTCAGGACAGCGGACCCATGATGTTCTTCTACCGGGCCGACATCCTCGAGCAGCTCGGCCTGGCCGTGCCCACCACCTGGGACGAATACGCCGAGGTCGCCCGCGCCGTGCACGCCTCCGACCCGGCCAAGTACCTGGGCACCTTCTCGTCCAACGACGCCGGCTGGTTCACCGGCATGGCTCAGCAGGCCGGTGCCTCCTGGTGGGGCATCGACGGTGACGCCTGGAGCGTCGACATCGCCGAAACCCCCACCGAGACCGTTGCCGGCTACTGGGGCGGCCTCGTCGAAGAGGGCGTCATCGACAACAAGCCCATGTACACGCCCGAGTGGAACGCCGGCCTGAACAACGGCGAACAGGTGGGCTGGCTGAGCGCCGTCTGGGCTCCCGGTGTGCTCGGCGGCAACGCCGCAGACACCGCCGGCCTCTGGAAGGCCGCTCCCATGCCGCAGTGGGATGTCGACGCACCCGCGACCGGCAACTGGGGCGGATCGTCCACGGCCGTGACCACGCAGTCTGAGCACCCGGAGGCGGCCACCAAGTTCGCCACCTGGCTGAACACCGACGCCGAAGCCGTCCAGGCCCTGGTCACCACGGCCGGGATCTACCCCGCCGACGCCGCCCAGGCCAAGGCCGCGCTGACCGCGCCGCCGGAGTTCTTCAGCAACCAGCCGGACTTCTACGACGTCGCCGCCGAGGTGGCCGACACCGTGAGCCCGTTCACCTACGGCCCGAACGTGAACGTGGCATACAGCGCCTACAACGACGAGTTCGCGAAGGCGGCCGACGCCAAGACCCAGAGCGCCTTCCTCGATGCCGTCGCTGCAATGCAGAAGATCACCACCGCCGACATGAAGAAGAGCGGCTTCACGGTCGAATAGGCACGGCCGAATAGACACGGCCGAATAGACACGGTCGGGTAACCGGCGCGTCGTCTGCGCCACCCTGGGGAGTCCGCCGGCCGACCGGCCGGCGGCCTCCCCGCACCATCCATCACCACCCAGATCGCGTCGATTGAGGACAACTCGTGACAGTGACAGAGGCCCCCGTGGCCACCCGGAGCAGCACCCCATCGGTACGCCGGGGACGCGGCACCTTCCGTTCGAGGGTGCTCGTGCCCTACGCCATGCTGGCACCCGGCATCATCCTGTTCGTGGCCTTCATGGCCGCGCCCATCTTCTACACGCTCTTCCTGAGCTTCCAGAAGACCAAGGTCTCCGGCCTCGGCCTCGGGTCCGGTGCCCGCAGCACGGTCTTCGCCGGCATCGACAATTACGTCACGACCCTCACGAACACGGAGTTCGGCGCCAGTGTGGGACGAGTGCTGGTCTACGGCTTCATCCTGATTCCGCTGATGCTGGGCCTCGCGTTGCTCTTCGCCCTGCTGCTGGACTCCCGCCGCACCCGCGCCGCAGGCTTCTCCCGCACGGCCATCTTCTTGCCGTACGCCGTGCCCGCCGTGATCAGCTCGCTGCTCTGGGGTTTCCTGTACCTCCCCGCCGTGAGCCCGTTCTACTTCGTCTTCGACAAGCTCGGATGGGACGTGCCGTCGCTGCTCTCCTCCGGCGGAGTCACCTTCGCGATCGCCAACATCGCCCTCTGGGGTGGCGTGGGCTTCAACATGATCGTGATGTACACCTCCCTCAAGTCGGTGCCCTCCGACATCTATGAGGCCGCCAAGCTGGACGGCGCCAGCGAGATCCAGATCGCGCTGCGCATCAAGATCCCCATCATCGCCCCGGCGATCGTGATGACCGCGCTGTTCTCGATGGTCGCCACCCTGCAGGTGTTCGCCGAGCCCACCACGCTCCGCCCGCTCACCAACTCGCTGTCCACCAGCTGGTCGCCGCTGATGCTGGTCTACCGGGATGCCTTCACCCGCGACGACATCTACTCCGCTGCCGCCACCTCGATCGTCATCGCCCTGGTGACCTTCGCCTTCTCATTCCTGTTCCTGCGCGTTGTGCAGAAACGCGCCTTCGGCCAGGAGGACTGACCCATGACCACCACACTCACCCGCACCCGGCCCGACCGCGACCTGCGCAAGACCGAGCGAGCCTCGGCCCGCGCGTTCCGGCAGAAGGCCAGCCCGGTGTCCACCGGCATCCTCATCATCGGTGCGATCTACTGCCTGTTCCCGGTCTTCTGGGTCCTGATGGCGTCGAGCAAGGACAGCTCAGAGCTGTTCTCCACCTTCACGCTGATGCCCAGCACCCACCTGTGGGACAACATCGTCCAGCTCAGCCAGTACCGCGACGGCCTGTTCTGGCGCTGGGTGCTCAACACCGCGATCTACGCGGGCGTCGGCGCCCTGGCCTCCACCTGGATCTCAGCGATCTCGGGTTACGTCCTGGCCAAGTTCGAGTTCCCCGGCAAGAAGGTCGTCTTCTCGATCCTGCTGATGGGCGTGCTGGTACCCGGCGTCATCCTCGCCATCCCGCAGTACTTCCTGCTGGCCGAGGTGGGCCTGACCAACACCATGTGGTCGGTGCTGCTGCCCCAGATCATCAGCCCGTACGGCATCTACCTGGCCCGCATCTACGCCGCGGCCTCCGTGCCCACCGAGGTCATCGAAGCCTCCCGCACCGAGGGCGCCGGCGAGCTGTACATCTTCAACCGCATCGCCCTGCCGATGATGGGCCCTGGACTGGTGACGATCTTCCTGTTCCAGTTCGTCGCGGTCTGGAACAACTTCATGCTGCCGTACATCATGCTCGGCGACGACCAGCTCTTCCCGGTCACCGTCGGCCTGAGCGGTCTGCTCAACCAGGGTGCATCCGCACCGTCGATGTACACCCTCGTGATCACCGGCGCGCTGCTGTCGATCATCCCGCTGATCATCCTGTTCCTCGTTCTACAGCGCTACTGGAAGGTCGACCTCGCCGCTGGTGCGGTCAAGGCCTGACGGTCGCTAGGCTTCACTCGTGACCCCGCCCCCCGCGAAGCGCCGGCCGACCATCGATGATGTGGCCGCTGCTGCCGGCGTGTCCAGGGGCACGGTGTCCCGAGTGCTCAACGGCGGCCACTGGGTGAGCCCGGATTCCCTGGCGCTGGTCAACGGCGCAATCAAGAAGACCGGCTACAGGGTCAACCCGCACGCTCGGAGCCTCGCCACGAGCCGGGCGAACTCGGTGGCGTTCCTGCTCACCGAATCACACGACCGCCTCTTCGAGGACCCGAACTTCGCCGTTCTGATGCGCGGGGCGTCGAAGGCGCTCTCCGAGCACGACATCTCCCTGGTGCTGATCATGGCGGGCAACGAGGACGAACAGCGCCGGGCGACCGAGTTCATCACCGCCGGTCACGTCGACGGCGTGCTGCTCGTCTCCTCGCACAGCGGCCGGCGCGGCCTGATCTCCGAGATCATCGCCGCGAACGTGCCGGCCATCGCCTGTGGCGTGCCGCTGGGCTTTGAAAAGAAGATGGGCTACGTCGCCGCGGACGACTACGAGGGGGCCAGGGAGATGGTCCGGTACCTGCGCGGACTCGGTCGCTCCCGCATCGCGACCATCGCCGGACCGGAAGATACCTCTGGAGGCATGCGTCGGTTCGAGGCATATGCCGACGAGCTCGGCACGGACTTCGACACGAGCTACGTGGCCCGCGGCGACTACAGCAGGATCAGCGGGTCGCAGGCGATGACGGCGCTCCTGGAACGCCAGCCCGACCTCGACGCCGTGTTCGCGGCGAACGACATGATGGCCGCGGGCGCCGTCGACGTGTTGCTGGCCTCCGGTCGCCGGGTGCCTGAAGACGTCGCCGTCGGCGGGTTCGACGATGCCCCGGTGGCGACACTGACCACACCGGGTCTGACCACGATGCACCAGCCGTTCGAGAGGATCAGCGAGGAAATGGTGCGCCTGCTGCTGCGCGTCATCGACGGTGAACGGCCCGCCGCCATTGTGCTGCCCACCGATCTGGTGGTGCGCCACAGCGCCTGAGCCCGGGCTCTCCCGCGTCGGCCGGCCGTTGTGACTGTCACATACGCCCGAATCGGGGCATGTGACGGTCACATCGTGCATTCCCTCGGGGTGCGTCGCATGCATAATTGGGATGCGTCCACAATTGTGACCGTGCACATTCGAACGAGGCCTCCTCCCGTGCCAGCTGATCTGCCCAAGAGTCGCGCACCCAGCATCCGGGATGTCGCGCGCCTTGCCGGGGTATCGCACCAGACGGTCTCCCGGGTGCTCAACAACCATCCGAGCATCCGCGATTCGACCAAGGCCCGCGTGCAGCAGGTCATGGACGACCTGCAGTACCGCCCCAACCGGGCCGCCCGCGCGCTGTCCCGCGGCACCTCCCGCACCATCGGGGTGCTTTCGGCGTCTAGCTCCCAGTACGGTCCGGCCAGCAGCATCGCCGCCATCCAGGATGCCGCCCGCGAAGCCGGCTACTACGTCAACACCGCCAATCTCACCTCCGTCGACCCCGAAACCATTGAGGCGGCTCTCGACCACCTGATGCTGCAGTCCGTGGAGGGCATCGTCGTGATCGCCCCGCAGATGCGGGTCTTCGACGTTCTCGAACAGCTCTCCATCGCCGTGCCCTATGTGACCCTGCAGTCCACCGGGAGCCTGAACGAACACGGCCTGTCCTTCGACCAGATCTCCGGCGCCCGGGCGGCGACGCGGCACCTCATCGACCTGGGTCATCGCAACATCTACCATCTGGCCGGCCCGCAGGACTGGATCGAGGCCGAGGCGCGCATGCGCGGCTTCCTCGACGAGATGGGGGCGATGGATGTGCCGACAACCGCGCCCATCCTGGGCGACTGGACCGCCGACTTCGGCTACCACGCCGGCCGCGAGCTGTTACGGGTGCGTGACTTCACCGCCATCTTCTCGTCGAACGACCAGATGGCGCTGGGCCTGATGCACGCCATCAGGGACGCCGGACTGAGCATCCCCGGCGACGTCAGTGTGGTCGGCTTCGATGATATTCCGGAAGCGGCACATTTCTGGCCACCACTCACGACGGTGCGGCAGGACTTCCCCGAACTCGGCCGCCGCTGCATGGCGCTGCTGCTCGATGACATCAGCCCCGGACCCGGAGAGCACCGCGAAGCCATCATTCCCGAGCTCGTCGTGCGCGCATCCACGGGCCCGCCCGCGTTCTGACCTGCGTCCGTCGGGAGTCCGGTCGGGCCCCGATCACTGCTGTTACCCAATAGTGACAAACCGAACTTGACACAGGATTCCCAGATGCGGCTAACATGAGGTCAACAATGTGACCGTTCACATCTGGAGCATCACCCGCACCACCTCAGACAAGGGAGTCGATTCTGTGAGCATGTCCACCGCGCAGCGCGCCGCACAGGCCGCTCCCGCCTACGTCATCGGAATCGACTACCGGGCCGCTGTCGAGATCGCAGCGGTGCCGGCGTGAGCACCTTCGGCCCGCAGATCGAGGTGGCCATCGCCCGTGTCCGCGCGGACATCGCTCGTCTGCACGGTGAGCTGACCAGCAACGGCCTGGTGGTGTGGACCGGCGGCAACGTGTCGGGTCGGGTGCCCGGCGCTGACCTGTTCGTGATCAAGCCGAGCGGTGTGGATTACGCCGATCTGGCGCCGGAGAACATGATTCTCTGCGATCTGGACGGCGCCGTCGTCCCGGAGACGCCCGGCTCGGACCGGTCGCCGTCCAGTGACACGGCCGCGCACGCCTATGTGTACCGGAACATGCCCGAGGTCGGCGGTGTGGTGCACACGCACTCGACCTATGCCACCGCCTGGGCCGCACGTGGCGAAGAGATCCCCTGCGTGATCACGGCGATGGCGGATGAGTTCGGTGGGCCGATTCCGGTGGGCCGGTTCGCGATCATCGGCGATGACACCATCGGTCAGGGCATCGTCGAGGCTCTGGCCGGGCACCGCTCCCGGGCGGTGCTGATGCAGAACCACGGCCCGTTCACGATCGGTAAGGATGCCCGCGACGCGGTCAAGGCCGCCGTGATGGTCGAAGACGTCGCCCGCACCGTGCACCTGGCCCGCCAGGGCGGCCCCCTCATCCCGATTCCGCAAGAAGCGATCGATTCCCTCTTCAACCGCTACCAGAACGTCTACGGACAAGCACCGCAAGGAGCACTCAAGTAATGCCAGTTCTCTCCAGCTCCCTCGACTCCTACGAAGTCTGGTTCCTCACCGGCAGCCAGAACCTCTACGGCGAAGAGACCCTGCGCCAGGTCGCCGAGCAGTCCCAGACGATCGCCGACGCCCTCAACGCCTCCAGCGATGTTCCGGTGAAGGTCGTCTGGAAGCCGGTGCTCAAGGACGCCGAGTCCATCCGTCGCGCCGCCCTCGACGCGAACAGTGACGACACGGTGATCGGCCTGATCGCCTGGATGCACACGTTCTCGCCGGCGAAGATGTGGATCGGCGGCCTGAACGCGCTGACCAAGCCGCTGCTGCACCTGCACACCCAGGCCAACGTCGAACTGCCCTGGGCCGAGATCGACTTCGACTTCATGAACCTGAACCAGGCCGCCCACGGCGACCGCGAGTTCGGCTACATCCAGACCCGCCTCGGGGTGTCCCGCAAGACCGTCGTCGGCCACGTCTCCAACCCCGTCGTCAGCGCCTCCATCGGCACCTGGACCCGCGCCGCCGCCGGCTGGGCCGCGTCCAACAGCATGAAACTGGCCCGGTTCGGCGACAACATGCGCTACGTCGCCGTCACCGAGGGTGACAAGACCGAAGCCGAACTGCGTTTCGGCGTGCAGGTGAACACCTGGTCGGTCAACGAACTCGCCGACGTCGTGCACGCCGCCACGGATGCCGACATCGACGCGCTCGTGGCCGAATACGAGACCCTCTACGACGTCGCCCCCGAACTGCGCGTGGGTGGCGACCGGCACGAGTCGCTCCGCTACGGCGCCGCGATCGAAATCGGCCTGAAGTCCTTCCTCGAAGCCGGCGGCTTCAGCGCCTTCACCACCAACTTCGAAGACCTCGGCACCCTCAAGCAGCTGCCCGGCCTGGCCGTGCAACGCCTGATGGCCCAGGGCTACGGCTTCGGCGCCGAAGGCGACTGGAAGACCGCGATCCTGGTCCGGGTGGCCAACGTGATGGGCTCCGGCCTGCCCGGCGGCGCCAGCCTGATGGAGGACTACACCTACGACCTCACCCCCGGCGCCGAACTCATCCTCGGCGCCCACATGCTCGAGGTCAGCCCGTCCCTGGCCACCGAGAAGCCGACCCTGGAGATCCACCCGCTGGGCATCGGCGGCAAGGAGGACCCGGTGCGCCTGGTCTTCAACGCCGCCCCCGGCCCCGCCGTCGTCGTCGCGATGAGCGACATGCGCGACAGGTTCCGCCTCACCGCGAACGTCGTCGAGGTCGTCGAACCCACCGAGGCCCTGCCCAAGCTGCCCGTCGGCCGTGCCGTCTGGAAGCCCGCACCGGACTTCGCCACCTCAGCCGCCGCCTGGCTCACCGCCGGCGCCGCCCACCACACCGTCATGTCGACAGCCGTCGGCATCGAGGTGTTCCAGGATTTCGCCGAGATCGCTCACACCGAGCTTCTCGTGATCGATGAGACCACCACCCTGCGGGACTTCTCCCGCGAGGTGCGTTGGAACCAGGCGTACTACCGTCTGGCGCAAGGCTTGTAAATCACACACGCACCACTCACTTGACCCATTTGACATCAAAGTCGATTGAAAATATGAAAGGAACCACAGTGAAGAAGAAAGCTTTTCTCGCGACACTGGCAGCCGGAGCCATGCTCGTTTCCCTGGCAGCCTGCTCCAGCGGAGGAGACTCCGGCGAGGGCGACGGCGGACTCGTCGGCGTCGCAATGCCCACGAAGTCCTCCGAGCGCTGGATCAACGACGGTAACGCCGTCAAGGAACAGCTCGAAGCCGAGGGCTTCACCGTCGACCTGCAGTACGCAGAGGACGACATCCCCATGCAGGTTTCGCAGATCGAGAACATGATCACCAAGGGCGCCAAGGCCCTGATCGTCGCCTCCATCGACGGCACCACCCTCACCAGCGTGCTCCAGGACGCCGCAGACGCCGACATCCCCGTCATCGCCTACGACCGCCTGATCCGCGACACCGAGAACGTCAACTACTACGCCTCGTTCGACAACTTCAAGGTCGGCCAGCAGCAGGCCTGGTCGTTGCTGAACGGCCTCGGCCTGGTCGAGCTGGACGGAACGCCCATCGAGGGTGCCCCGGCCGGCCCGTTCAACGTTGAGCTGTTCGCCGGTTCGCTGGACGACAACAACGCGTTCTTCTTCTACGACGGCGCGATGGATGTCCTCCAGCCGCTGATCGACGCCAAGACCATCGTGGTCAAGAGCGGCCAGACCGATATCGAGCAGGTTGCAACCCTGCGTTGGGACGGCGAAGAGGCACAGAGCCGCATGGAGAACATCCTGACGTCGACGTACTCTGACGGCAGCGTTGTCAACGGCGTGCTCTCCCCGTACGACGGCATCTCGCGAGGCATCATTTCTGCCCTCGAGGGCTCCGGCTACACGGTGGGCCCGGAATGGCCCGCGATTTCCGGCCAGGACGCCGAGCTCGACTCGGTCAAGGCCATCGTCGCCGGCGAGCAGTACGGCACGATCTTCAAGGACACCCGCAAGCTGGCCGAGGTCGCCGTTTCGATGACCCTCGCCCTGCTGAACGGTGACGAGCCGGAGATCAACAACACCGAAGATTACGACAACGGCGTGAAGGTTGTGGACTCCTACCTCCTCGACTCCTCGATCGTGATCAAGGACAACATCACGGAAGAGCTGGTTGACACCGGCTACTGGACCCAGGCCGAGATCGACGGCTAAGAGTCACGTGTTCGTGACCGGCCGGCGGGGCCACCCGCCCCGCCGGCCGGTCACCACAACGTATTAGACCTCAGAAAGGAACGCACGTGACCACCAACATCCTCGAGATGCGCGGTATTACCAAGACCTTCCCCGGCGTCAAGGCGCTGCAGGACGTGACGCTCAACGTCGCTCGCGGCGAAGTTCACGCCATCTGCGGTGAGAACGGCGCGGGCAAGTCCACGCTGATGAAGGTGCTCAGCGGCGTTTACCCGCACGGCACCTACACCGGCGACATCGTCTTCGAAGACGAGGTCGTTGAATTCAAGGACATCAGGGACAGCGAAGCCAAGGGCATCGTCATCATCCACCAGGAACTCGCACTGAGTCCCTACCTCTCCATCGCGGAGAACATCTTCCTCAACAACGAACAGCGCGGCGCCTTGGGCCTGATCGACTGGAACAAGACCAACACCGAAGCCGTCAAGCTGCTCGCCCGCGTGGGCCTGCGGGAGAACCCCACGACCAAGATCATGGACATCGGCGTCGGCAAGCAGCAGCTCGTGGAGATCGCCAAGGCGCTCTCCAAGCGGGTGAAGCTACTCATCCTGGACGAGCCGACGGCCGCCCTCAACGACGAGGACTCGGACCACCTGCTCAACCTGATGCTGCACCTCAAGGGTCAGGGCATCACGTCCATCATCATCAGCCACAAGCTGAACGAGATCAAGAAGGTCTCCGACGCCGTCACGGTCATCCGCGACGGCAAGGCCATCGAGACCATCGACAAGGTCGACGTGACCGAAGACCGCATCATCAAGGACATGGTCGGCCGCGACCTCGAGCACCGCTACCCGGACCACACGCCGAACATCGGCGAGGAAATCCTGCGGGTCGAGGACTGGACCGCGCACCACCCCCAGGACCCGACCAGGGTCATGGTCGACAACGTCAACCTGAACGTGCGCCGTGGCGAGATCGTGGGCATCGCCGGGCTCATGGGCGCCGGTCGCACCGAGTTCGCGATGAGCCTGTTCGGCCGCACCTACGGCAGCCGCATCACCGGCAAGGTGTTCAAGGCCGGCAAGGAGATCAAGACCCGCACGGTCACCGAGGCGATCGACAACGGCATCGCGTACGCCACCGAGGACCGCAAGACCTACGGCCTCAACCTCATCGAGGACATCAAGCGCAACATCTCGATGGCCTCGCTGGGCAAGCTCGTCAAGGGCGGACTGGTCGATGACAACGAAGAGTTCAAGGTTGCCAACGAGTACCGCACGAGCATGAACATCAAGGCGCCGACCGTGCTGGCCAAAACCGGGAAACTCTCCGGCGGCAACCAGCAGAAGGTCGTGCTGTCGAAGTGGATCTACTCGAACCCCGACGTGCTGATTCTGGACGAACCCACCCGCGGCATCGACGTGGGCGCCAAGTACGAGATCTACGCGATCATCAACGCCCTCGCCGCACAGGGCAAGGGCGTCATCGTGATCTCGTCGGAGCTGCCGGAGCTGATCGGCATCTGCGACCGCATCTACACCCTCTCCGAGGGACGCATCACGGGAGAATTCCCGATCGACGATGCCACCCCGGAGACCCTTATCAAGCACATGACCATGGAAAAGGCCCGTTAGCGTCGGCGCTATCGGAATAGGAGAAACGTCAAAATGAGTGATCTCGATACCAAGCCGGCGAGCAACACGCCCGAAGGTGCACAAGTCAATCCCAGCAACTCCAAAGCGGCGGCCTGGTTCAGCCATGTCATCGCCGACCTCGGCAAGAACGGCATCTTCGTCGCACTGATCGTGGTGGTCGTGCTGTTCAGCTTCCTGACCGACGGCATCCTGCTGCGGCCGCAGAACATCTCGAACCTGATCGTGCAGAACGGGTACATCCTCGTTCTCGCGGTCGGCATGGTGATGGTCATCATCGCCGGCCACATCGACCTGTCGGTCGGTTCGGTCGCCGCCTTCGTCGGTGCCGTGTCCGGTGTGTTCGCCGTGACCTGGGGCCTGCCCTGGTGGCTGTCGATCATCCTCTCGCTCCTCGTCGGTGCGCTCGTGGGTGTGTGGCAGGGCTTCTGGATCGCGTTCGTGGGCATTCCCGCCTTCATCGTGACCCTGGCCGGCATGCTCATCTTCCGTGGCCTCGCCCTCGTGGTGCTCGGCAACGCGAACATCGGCTCGTTCCCCGGCGAATACCGCGCACTCGGCAACGGCTTCCTCACGGATGTCTTCGGCGAGTTCGAGCTGGACCCGCTCACCCTGGGTGTCGCCGCACTGGCGATCATCGCCCTGATCGTGCAGCAGGTGCGCACCCGTCGTGGCCGTGCCGCCTACGGCCAGGAGGTCGAGCCGCTGGTCTGGTTCGTCGGCAAGCTCGTGCTGATCACCGTCGGTATCGGCATGTTCGCCTACGCCCTCGCCTCGTACAAGGGCATCCCGGTCACCCTGATCGTGCTGGCCGTGCTCATCCTGGTCTACGGCATCATCATGAACCGCAGCGTCTTCGGTCGTCACATCTACGCGATCGGTGGCAACCTGCACGCCGCTGAGCTGTCGGGCGTCAAGACCCGCAACGTGACGTTCTGGCTGTTCGTGAACATGGGCGTGCTCGCTGCCCTCGCCGGCCTGATCTTCACCGCCCGCCTGAACCTGGCCGGCCCGAAGGCCGGTGACGGCTTCGAGCTCGAGGCCATCTCCGCCGCCTTCATCGGTGGCGCGGCCGTGCAGGGTGGTGTCGGCACCATCGGTGGCGCCATCATCGGTGGTCTGATCATCGGTGTGCTGAACAACGGCATGTCGATCATGGGTATCGGCATCGAGTGGCAGCAGGCCGTGAAGGGCCTCGTGCTCCTCCTGGCCGTCGCCTTCGACGTCTACAACAAGCGCCGCTCCGGCGGCCGCTAGGCACCACGCTCCATCCGGCCGCCGGCCCCGCCTCCTCTTCGGACGCGGGGCCGGCGGTCTTTTGCGCGCCCCGCATTGCGCGGCGGCCCGCCGACATCCGCGCCAGGCCTCGTGGCGCACCTTCCTTCTCGTGGCGCACCTTCCTCCTCGTGGCGCAGGGTATGCGGCGCATTAGCCTGCGCTGCGAGCACAAACCTGCGCCACGAGGGCCGGGGTGGAATGGAATAGATGTTCTGGCGCTCTGTGCACTGCGCCGTCGGGCCGCCCTCCACAGGGTGCGGCGCGATGGATACTGCACCACTTGCGGGGCTAGGACCGAGTGTCGTGCCGCGAAGAAGGAACCTGCAGCATGGTCACAGCCCAGCCCTCATCATCCGATCGATCCTTCGCCCACGAGCCGCCGGCCGCCGGTGGAGCCCTCACCGCCGTCGACCCTGCCCTCCGCCTCGCGAATGTCGTGGGTCTACGGTTTGGCGGGCTGCTCCCGGCTGATGCCCTAGGGGAGGCCGGGGTGTTGCCGCACAGCTTCACAAGGCTGTGCCGCGAGGGCGTGCTGCACAGTATTCGGCGTGGCGTGTACGTCACGGGGGAGCGATGGCGCGCTTCAAACGTCGACGAGCGATACCGTCTCATGGTTCGAGCGACCGCGCTGGTCGCCGGCAATCCCCCCGTGCTGTCGCATCACTCAGCGGCCGTCCTGCGCGGCCTCCCGATCATCGGCCGATGGCCGTCCACCGTGCACATTGTTACACCTGGCGCCAGCGGGGGCAGCAATGCCCGATTCACCACCAGCCACCGCGGGCCGGTACCGGAAGCGGTACACGAGATCGACGGATGCCGGGTCACCACGCTTGCGCGAACCCTGGTGGATGTGGCCGCATCGTCGCCCTTTCTGGTGGGGGTGACAATGGTGGATCACGCGCTGCGTGTTGAGCAGGAACGCGCCGAGCGGGAGCGGCGCGGTGAAGTGCCGGTCCGGCCGCCGCTGACCAGGGAGGACCTCTACCGCGAGCTCGCACGGGTGAACCCGCGAACCGGTCGGCGCCGGGCCGAACGGGTGATCGCCTTCGCGAACCCGCTGGCGGCGAACCCTGGGGAGACGCTGAGCCGGGTGCGCATCTTCCAGCTGGGTTTCGCGGCGCCTGAGCTGCAGGTGTGTTTTCCTGACATCCTTGGCGGCACTGCCTGGGTGGACTTCTTCTGGCGCCGGGTGCGCAAGATCGGCGAATTCGACGGGTTCCTCAAGTACGGCGTGGGACCGGTGCTGGGCGATCGCGACCCGAGTTCGGTGGTGTGGCAGGAGAAGCAGCGCGAGGACGCCTTGCGCGCCCGGGTGAACAGCTTCGACCGCTGGGGGTGGGACCTCGCGCTCTCACCGGCCCGGTTTCACGCTTTCCTCACCGAGCGAGGGGTGCCCCGCGCCTGAGCGTGACGCGCCACGGAGATCCCGTGTGCTCGAGGGGTTCCCGAGGTGAAAGGGCTCAGTCGTCGAGCCGGCGGGTGGAGGAGCGCTCGATGAGGGCGGGAACGGAGGCCGGCAGCGGGGAACCGTCGCCGTTGATGCGTCCGAGCAACACGCTGAGCATGTCCCGTCCGATGTGCTCGAAATCCTGGCGCACGGTGGTGAGCGGGGGCGACAGATGCTCCGCCTCGGGGACATCGTCGAACCCGACGATGCTGACGTCGCGGGGAACCGACCGGCCCCGATCGGACAGGGCGTGCATCAGCCCCACCGCCATCTGGTCGTTCGACACGAAAATGGCCGTGAGCCCCTCGAGGTCGCAGGCCATGCCGAAGCTGTAGCCCGCCGACGGCGACCAGTCGCCGATGCCGATGCGGCGCGCCTGCAGGCCGCGGGAGGCCAGCTCGTCGCGCCAACCGCGCTCCCGTTCCTTGGCGTCGATCGAGTCGCTCGGCCCGGCCAGGTGCGCGATATTGCGGTGGCCGAGCCCCGCCAGGTAGGCCACCGCGGTCCGGGCTCCGCTGTACTGGTTGGCCCCCACCGTGGTGATGCCGGTGCGGGAGGTGGCCTCGAGCGCCACAACGGGGATGGCCAGCTCCATGCCGGCGACAACGTCGACGACGCCTTGGCGGCTCGTGATGACGGCGATGCCTTCGACGTTCTGGCGGAGGAACGCCTCGACGACGGCCCGGATCGCCGACGGCTCGGTGTCGATCAGACTGGCCGTGAAGACCGACCAGGCCGCTTTCCTGGCGGCAGCGTTGAAGTACAGCTGGGTGGACGCCGGTCCGAATTCGGGCGTGCCCGTTGCGATCAACCCGATGGTGCGCGACCGCCGGGTCACGAGAGCCCGCGCGGCGGGGGAGGGCACATACCGCAGCTTCTTGATGGCCTCCTCGACCCGAACCCGGGTGGACGGCCGCACATTGGGCAGGTCGTTCAGCACGCGGGAGACCGTCTGGTGCGATACCCCGGCGAGACGCGCGACGTCGAAGATCGTCGCCTGGCGGGGAGTTTCCTCTCTCACGGCGATACCTCTCCCTGCGGGCGACGGGGCCCCATTTCTCCGCGGTCGATTCTCACGCGGAACATACGGCCAGCCCACGTAATGCAGGGTTGTGTCACCGATTCTAGACGAGTGCCCTGGACGGTGAGTGCCAGGAGCACGGCGGTCCCGGTCACAACCCGGCCCCCCGATGCTCGTCTTCGTCATCGTCGGCGCCGTCGGCGATGACGGTGAGCAACCGTTCGACGGTCAGGTCGTGATTGCGGATGTCGGCGACCTTCTTGCGGTCGCGCAGGATCGCGACCCGGTTGCTGATGCGCAACACCTCTTCGAGCTCGGCCGAGATGAAGACCACGGCGAGACCGTTCTCGGCCAGATCGGTCACCAGATTCTGGATCTCGGCCTTGGCGCCGATATCGATGCCCCTGGTTGGCTCGTCCAGGATCAGCAGTCGGGGGGCGATGGCCAGCCAGCGGGCGAGGAGCAGCTTCTGCTGGTTGCCCCCGGAGAGGTGCCGCACCAGCGCCTCCGGGTTCGGCGGACGGATGTTCAGCGCCTGGATGTAGCTGGCGGCGAGTTCGTCCTGCCGTTTCCGGGAGATCCGACGGAACCAGCCCAGGTCGGCCTGCAGGGCCAGCGCGATGTTGTCGCGCACGGTCAGGTCCCCGATGATGCCCTCGGCACGGCGGTCCTCCGAGGCATAGGCGATGCGGTGTTTCAGCGCATCTCGGGGGCTCCGGAACCTGTGCGCGACCCCGTCGACCGACACGCTGCCGCTGTCCGGCCGGTCGATACCCGCCAGCAGCCGCGCCAGCTCGGTGCGGCCGGAGCCGAGCAGACCGGCCATGCCGACGATCTCGCCCTCGTAGACGGCCAGGTCGATCGGCGCGAGGGCGCCGTCCCGGCCGAGGCCGATGGCGCTGACCAGCGGCCGTTCACCGCCGAGCGCTTCCTCGACCTCCCGTTCACTCGTGCGATTCTGCATCTCGGAGAGCACCGACATCCCGGCGCCGACCATCTTCTGCACGAGGTCGATCCGCAGCAGCTCATCGGTGAGGTACTCGCCGACGAGTTGACCGTCGCGCAGCACGGTGAGCCTGTCGGAGATCTCGTAGACCTGCTCGAGGAAGTGCGAGATGAACAGGATGGCCACCCCGGACTCCTTGAGGTGGGCGATCACCCTGAAAAGCTCCGTCACCTCGTCGGTGTCCAGGCTCGAGGTGGGTTCGTCGAGAATCAACACCTTGGGCTGCACGGCAACGGCCCTGGTGATGGCGATGAGCTGTTGCACGGCCAGTGAATGGTCAGCCAGGGTGGATGCCGGGTCGATCTCGAGGTTCATACCCCGTAGGAGCTCGCCGGCGTGCCGACGTGTCGCCGGCCAGTCGATGCCACCCCACGGACGGCGGGACTCGTGCCCGAGCAGGATGTTCTCGGCAACGCTGAGGTTGGGCAGCAGGTTGATCTCCTGGTACACGGTGCTCACGCCGGACCGCTGCGCGTCGGCCGGGCTGGTGAAGGCCACGCTCACCCCGTCGACCTCGATCCGGCCGCCATCGATGCGATAGACACCGGTCAGCGCCTTGATCAGGGTGCTCTTGCCCGCGCCGTTCTCGCCCAGCAGCGAGTGCACCTCCCCGGGGAACAGCCTGAAGTCCACGGAATCCAGTGCGGTGACGCCCGGGAACGTGACGGTGACGCCGCTCATCACCACGATCGGTTCGGCTTTACTTCCGTGCACGTCGCGAACCTCCTCGTCCCCCTGAATGTTAGGGTTCACAACTCGTTCGGCGCAACAGGCTCCCCGCAGGAACAGATCCCGGCGGAAACCCCTTGACAACACCCTCGCACCGCGGATAGCCTCCGAAACGAGCGATTGTGAAGGCTAACAATTGATCCCGACATCGAAGTCAGAAACTATCAAGCGGCTGGCTAGTAGCGAATTGTTAGCGATCACACATCGTCTCTAGCACCGCAGCCGTTCACTGAACACATTCATACTGCAGGCACGACGCTCGTGCCGGCAGGTCTCAAGGAGGAGATCACATGGCACCCACATCACGGTTCCGCGCGTTCACGGGCCTGGCCCTGGCCGGAACACTGGCTTTCAGTCTCGTCGCCTGCTCGTCGGGGTCGGACGAACCGGCCGCATCCGGTGACGACGGCGGCGAGCTCACCACCGTCGGATTCGTCGCCGTCGGACCCGAGGGCGGCTGGCGCACCGCGAACGAGCAGAACATCCAGGACGCGTTCTCCAAAGAGAACGGGTTCGACCTGAAGTACGCACCGTCCAGCAACGGCGACCAGAACTCGCAGATCACCGCGTTCACCTCGTTCATCGACGAGGGTGTTGACGCGATCCTGCTCTCGGCCACCGAGGCAACGGGCTGGGAGGACGTGCTCGAGCGTGCACAGGAGGCCGAGATCCCGGTGGTGCTGCTTGACCGCGGTATCGAGCCGAACGACGAGAGCCTCTACACGAGCCGGATCGCTCCGGACAACGTGGGCATCAGCGCCTCGGCCGCCGAATGGGCCAACGAGCAGTTCCCGGATGGCGCGAACTACGTCGTCCTCGAAGGCCCGCCCGGACTTTCCGTGGTGAACGACCGCAACAAGGGGTGGGACGAGGCCGTCGCCGACAACCTGACCAAGCTCGAGAGCCAGTCGGCCAACTGGTCGACCGAAGAGGCCAAGAGCGTCTTCGAGACCATGCTCAAGGCCAACGGCAACGACATCCAGCTCGTCTTCGCACAGAACGACGAGATGGGTCTGGGCGCGGCTCTCGCGGTTGAGGAGGCCGGACTCATCCCCGGCACCGACGTGAAGATCATCACCATCGACGGCACTCAGGCCGCCCTCGAGGCCCTCGCGGCCGGCCGCCTCAGCTTCGTGGCCGAGTACAACCCGCTCTTCGGAGACGACGCCATCGAGGTTGTCAACGCGGCGCTGGCCGGCGAGGACGTCGAGTCCAGCATCGTCGTGCCGAGCACGACATTCGATTCGCCCGAGGCGGCCACCGCGGCCCTGCCCGACCGCCAGTACTAACCCGCAGCACCGACCCGCGACATCCGCGGGCAGCGTGTTCGTTCCTGCGGCCGACCGGCCGCAGGAACGAACACCCCCTTCGTGGCAGGTTCGCCACGCAACCCAACTTTCGAGGCCGACACACCGGCAGGACCAGGCAGAGAAATGGCAGCGACAGCGCCGGCAGTGGCGGAGCCGATCGTCGAGATGGAGAACATCTCGATCGAGTTCCCGGGGGTCAAGGCTCTCCAGAACGTGAACTTCCGACTCTTCCCGGGTGAAGTGCATACCCTGATGGGCGAGAACGGGGCGGGTAAATCCACCCTCATCAAGGCGCTCACCGGTGTGTACAAGATCGACTCGGGCACCATCACCGTCGGCGGCGTTCCGCGACGGTTCGCGGGCACCGCGGATGCGCAGAGCGCCGGCATCTCCACCGTCTATCAGGAGGTCAACCTCTGCGACAACCTCACGGTGGGGGAGAACGTGATGCTCGGCCACGAGGTGCGCGGACCCGTCGGCATCAATTGGCGCAAGACCCACGAGGCGGCCCACGAGGCCCTGATCCGGTTGGGCCTGGGCGACCTCGACCCCAAGCAACCGCTCTCCAGCATCTCGCTCGCCCTGCAGCAGCTGGTCGCGATCAGCCGCGCGATGGTCACCGACTCCACGGTTCTGATCCTGGACGAACCGACCTCCAGCCTGGACGCCAACGAGGTTGAGGGCCTGTTCACGGTCATCCGCCGCCTGCGCGACGAGGGCGTCGCCATCCTCTTCGTCTCGCACTTCCTCGATCAGGTGTACGCGATCAGCGACCGGCTCACCGTGCTGCGGAACGGTGTCGTCGTCGGCGAACACCGAACTGCCGCACTGCCGCGCAACCAGCTCATCTCCGAGATGATCGGCAAGGACGTGGACGCCCTCAACTCCCTGGGTTCCCAGCGGTCCCGGGCCGCGCGCTCGGGCGGCACCCCTTATTACAGTGCAAAAGACCTCACCCGCAAGGGTTCCATCGAACCCGTGGACATCGAGGTGCACGCCGGCGAAGTGGTGGGCCTGGCCGGGTTGCTCGGTTCGGGCCGCACCGAGCTCGGCCGGCTCATCTACGGGGCCGACAAACCCGACGCCGGCGTCGTGACCATCGACGGGAAAACCGCCGAGGTCACCAGCCCGGTCGGCGCCCTGGCGCGCAAGATCGCCTTCTCCACCGAGAACCGGCGCGACGAGGGCATCGTCGGCGACCTCACGGTGCGGGAGAACCTGGTGCTGGCCGTGCAGGCCCGCCGCGGTTGGGCCCGGCCGCTGTCCCGGCGGGAACAGGCCGCGATCTGCGACAAGTACCTGGTGGAGCTGAACGTGCGCCCCGCCGACCCGGAGCGGGCCGTGCGGGATCTGTCCGGCGGCAACCAGCAGAAGGTGCTGCTCGGCCGCTGGCTGGCCACCCAGCCGGAGCTCCTGATCCTTGACGAACCGACCCGCGGAATCGATGTCGGGGCCAAGGCGGAGATTCAGGAGACAATTGTGGCGCTCGCCGATGACGGCATGTCGGTGATCTTCATTTCGTCTGAACTGGAGGAAGTCGTGCGCCTCAGCGAGCGCATCATCGTGCTGAAAGACCGTCGGAAGATCGGCGAGATCGTCAACGGACCCGACGTGACTGCCGAAGCCATCGTCGATCTCATCGCTTCAGAAGGGAGCGGCGCATGAGCACCCCCGTCTCACGTCCGTCCGCAGCCATCCGTGTCATCAGCGGGCTGTTCCACCAACCGTATGTCTGGGCGATCGTGGCCCTGCTTTTGTTGCTCGTCGTCAATCTCACCAAGAACCCTGCGTACCTCGGGGTGTCGGTCAACGCCGCCACCGGTAACCTCTCGGGCAACGTCATTGACATCCTGCGCGCGAGCGCGCCGATCATGATGATCGCGGTGGGCATGACCCTGGTCATCGCCACCCGCGGTATCGACCTGTCGGTCGGGTCGGTGATGGCCGTGGCCGGTGCCGTCTCGATGGAGTTCATGCGGAACACCGGCACAGGGTCGTTCGGCACGGCGGCCGTCGCCGTGCTCCTGGCGCTCGGCATCAGCGCGCTGCTCGGTACGTTGAACGGCATCCTCGTCTCGATCGTGGGCCTGCAACCGTTCATCACGACCCTGGTGATGATGCTCGCCGGCCGGGGCCTGGCCAAGGTGATCACATCGGGACAGAACACCTCGGCGACGAACGAACCGTTCCGCTGGATTGCCAACGGCACCATCCTGGGCTTCCCGGTGGTGTTCGTGATCGCCGTGCTGATCGTGGCGGTCCTGGCCGCCCTGGTGCGCCGCACCGCCCTCGGGCTGATGATCGAATCCATCGGCATCAACCCCAAGGCCGCCCGGATGGCCGGGATCCGCCCGGTCGGCATCCTCATCTCCGTCTACATCGTGAGCGCCGTGCTCGCCGGCGTGGCCGGCATCTTCAGCACCGCCAGCGTCATGACGGTGGAGGTGGCGAAAACGGGGATGACCGCCGAAATGGATGCGATCCTCGCCGTGGTCATCGGTGGGACCTCGCTGGCCGGAGGCAAGTTCTCGCTCACCGGCAGCATCATCGGGGCGCTGCTGATCGCGACCCTCGACAAGACCATCGTCTACATGTCCATCCCGTCGTCGGCGACCCCGGCCTTCAAGGCCGTCGTCATCGTGATCATCTGCCTCCTGCAGTCACCCAGGGTGCGTTCGATGTTCAACCGGCGCAGAACCCGCGTCATCACGGCGCGAAAGGAAACGGTGCCGGCATGACCATCACCGAGCTCGATCGGCCGGCCGCACCCTCGCTGCTGTCGCGAATGAAGCCGAACCTGGAAACCCTGCCGACCCTGGCCGCCGTGGCGATCTTCATCGCCATGCTGATCTACGGCGAGATCGCCTACGGGCGGATCGTGGCGTTCAGCACGATCTCGAACCTGCTGATCAACAACGCGTATCTGATCATCCTGGCGGTGGGTCTCACCTTCGTCATCCTCACCGGCGGGATCGACCTGTCGGTGGGAGCCGTGATCGCCATCAGCAGCCTGGTCGGCGTGATGCTGGCCAACGCCGGCTGGAATCCGCTCGTCGTGATTGTGCTGATGATCCTGATCGGCTCGGTCTTCGGTGTCGCCTCCGGGGTGCTGATCCAGTACTTCAACGTGCAACCCTTCATCGCGACCCTCGCGATGATGTTCCTCGCCCGCGGCCTCGCGTCCATCCTCAGCACCACCCCGCAGCGGTTGGCGGATGACTCGGTGATCCGCGCCCTGTCCACGCAGTGGAAGGTCTACGACGGACCCAAGATCGACGACCTCGTGACGACACCCAACGTGCTCATCGCGGCACTCGTGGTCATCGTCGCCTTCTTCATGCTGCACCGCACCCGTTTCGGTCGCACGGTCTACGCGATCGGCGGCTCGGAGCAGTCGGCTTTGCTGATGGGCCTGCCTGTGGTGCGCACAAAGCTGTCGATCTACGTGATCAGCGGCACCCTCGCAGGGCTGGCCGCGGTGGTGTACACCTCGAAGCTCGGCATCGCGCAGAACATCACCGGGGTGGGCTGGGAGCTCGACGCCATCGCCGCCGTCATCATCGGCGGGACGCTACTCACCGGCGGTGCCGGCTTTGTGCTCGGTTCCGTGATCGGCGCCCTGGTGCTCGGACTGATGAATGTGCTCATCACCCGCGACGGCGGCATCCCACCGGAAGCCACCACGATCATCACCGGCGGCATCCTCCTCGCCTTCGTGCTGCTGCAGCGATTCGTCGTCTCGCGTAAACGCAAGTCCTGAGCCCCATAGGGGGGACGGATCGGCCGACCGGGTGATCGACGCGCCCGGCAACGGATTCCACAGGGCAAAATCCTGTGCGCGCCCGACCTGTGGATAACTTCGGGCCCAACCGCGTAATCCTGCGGACTTCGCCAGTGCCGCCCTGTTGACAACCGGTGGAATGTCGGTGGATAAGTACATAATTGTAATTCCCGCATGTAGTGGCTGTTCCCATTGGGGATCACTAGATGTAGTATTGAAGTCCAAGCAATCGCACAACGCTTAGAAAAGAACTTCGCACTTTACGGGTGCATTTCCACCACATTTCAACTACGTCTTCACCACGGATTTCGCACAGCTTTGCCTACGGTCCTGAACGACGAGAACGATACGAGAGGCCTCTTCGATGGCAATCACCGTCTACACCAAGCCGTCCTGCGTGCAGTGCACCGCGACCTACCGCGCCCTGGACAACAAGGGCATCGAGTACAACATCCTCGACCTGTCGGCCGACGAGAACGCACTCGAGGCCGTCAAGGCGCTCGGCTACCTGCAGGCGCCCGTCGTCATCACCGATGAGGACCACTGGTCGGGCTTCCGCCCCGACAAGATCAACGAGCTCGCCGCACGCCTGGCGTAACCAGCACCGCGCCTTGGGGGGCGCCGACCAGCTCAACTCGCACGAAAAGGGGAACCCATGCTGCTTCAGGCTGATTCCACTCGCGAGTCCACCGCCGGCACGACCGATCGGGTCACCGGCGAAGAGCTCGATGCCGGAGACGTGGACATCGTCTACTTCTCCAGCATCTCGGGCAACACCGCGAGGTTCGTTGAGAAGCTCGGCAGGCCCGCCGCCCGCATCCCGCTCTACGCCAAGGATGCGCCGCTCGTGGCCCGGCATCCGTATGTGCTCGTCGTTCCCACCTACGGCGGCGGCGACCTGGGGCCGGCAGTGCCGCGCCAGGTCATCCGCTTTCTGAACGACAAGCGCAACCGCTCACTCATCCGCGGCGTCATCGGCGCCGGGAACACAAATTTCGGTGAGGCCTTCTGCCTCGCCGGGGACATCATCGCGCAGAAGTGCGGTGTGCCCCACCTGTACCGCTTTGAAGTATTCGGCACACCGGACGACGTAGCCGCCGTTCACGAAGGATTGGAAGAATTTTGGAAGCAACAGCCGTGAAGGTCACCCCGATCAGCCCGCCGTCAGGCCTGGACATGGATTATCACTCCCTGAACGCCATGCTCAACCTGTACGGACCGAACGGGGAGATCCAGTTCGACAAGGACCGCGAAGCTGCCCGGGAGTTCTTCCTGCAGCACGTGAACCAGAACACGGTGTTCTTCCACTCGCTGCGCGAGCGCCTCGACTACCTGGTGGAGAAGGAGTACTACGAGCAGGCCGTTCTCGACCTGTACACCTTCGAGTTCATCACCAGCCTCAACGAGCTGGCCTACTCCAAGAAGTTCCGCTTCCAGACGTTCCTCGGCGCGTTCAAGTACTACACCTCGTACACGCTGAAGACCTTCGACGGCAAGCGTTACCTCGAGCGCTTCGAGGACCGCGTCGTGATGACCGCCCTCGGACTCGCCCAGGGCGACGAGCAGCTCGCCATCGCGCTGGTCGAAGAGATCATCGCCGGCCGCTTCCAGCCCGCCACCCCCACCTTCCTGAACTCCGGCAAGGCCCAGCGCGGCGAACTCGTCTCCTGCTTCCTGCTGCGCATCGAAGACAACATGGAGTCCATCTCCCGCGGCATCAACTCCTCGCTGCAGCTGTCCAAGCGCGGCGGCGGCGTGGCCCTGCTGCTCTCCAACATCCGTGAGTCCGGCGCCCCGATCAAGCAGATCGAGAACCAGTCCAGCGGCATCATCCCCGTGATGAAGCTTCTCGAAGACTCCTTCAGCTACGCCAACCAGCTCGGTGCCCGCCAGGGCGCCGGCGCGGTGTACCTGCACGCGCACCACCCCGACATCATGCGCTTCCTCGACACCAAGCGTGAGAACGCCGACGAGAAGATCCGCATCAAGACCCTCTCCCTCGGTGTGGTCATCCCCGACATCACCTTCGAGCTGGCCAAGAACAACGAGGACATGTACCTGTTCTCCCCGTACGACGTCGAGCGCGTCTACGGCGTGCCGTTCGCCGACATCTCGGTCTCCGAGAAGTACCACGAGATGGTCGACGACTCGCGCATCAAGAAGTCCAAGATGAAGGCCCGCGACTTCTTCCAGACCCTCGCCGAAATCCAGTTCGAGTCCGGCTACCCGTACATCATGTTCGAAGACACCGTGAACGAAGCGAACCCGATCAAGGGCCGCATCAACATGTCGAACCTGTGCTCGGAGATCCTCCAGGTCAACACCCCAACCACGTACAACGAGGACCTCTCCTACGACACCATCGGCAAGGACATCTCCTGCAACCTCGGCTCGATGAACATCGCGCTGGCCATGGATGCGCCCGACTTCGGCCGGGTCGTCGACACCGCGATCCGCGGACTCAGCGCGGTCTCCGACCAGAGCCACATCGCATCGGTGCGCTCGATCGAGAGCGGCAACGACAAGTCCCACGCCATCGGCCTGGGCCAGATGAACCTGCACGGCTACCTCGCTCGTGAGCGGGTGTACTACGGCAGCGAAGAGGGCATCGACTTCACCAACATCTACTTCTACACGGTGCTGTTCCACGCCCTGCGCGCCTCGAACAAGATCGCCATCGAACGAGGCACCACCTTCGAGGGCTTCGCGGACTCCACCTACGCCTCCGGTGCCTTCTTCGACAAGTACACCGACCAGGTCTGGGAGCCGACCACCGCCCGCGGCGCCGAGCTGTTCGCGAACTCGACTGTCGAGATCCCGACGCAGGCCGACTGGGCCGAGCTCAAGGCATCCGTCATGGAGCACGGCATCTACAACCAGAACCTGCAGGCCGTGCCGCCGACCGGGTCGATCTCGTACATCAACAACTCGACCGCGTCGATCCACCCGATCGCCTCGAAGATCGAGATCCGCAAGGAAGGCAAGCTCGGCCGGGTGTACTACCCGGCGCCGTTCATGACGAACGACAACACCGAGTTCTACCAGGATGCCTACGAAATCGGCTACGAGAAGGTCATCGACACCTACGCCGCTGCCACCCAGCACGTGGACCAGGGCCTCTCCCTGACGCTGTTCTTCAAGGACACCGCCACGACCCGCGACATCAACCGCGCGCAGATCTACGCGTGGAAAAAGGGCATCAAGACGATCTACTACATCCGTCTGCGCCAGATGGCCCTCGAGGGGACCGAGGTTGAGGGCTGTGTTTCCTGTGCGCTATGAGTGAGTAGCGGCATAATCGGTGGTCGAGCTTGTCGAGACCACGTAAGCAGATCTCGAGATCTCGAGGTCTCGACAAGCTCGACCAACGGTGCACCACCACAAAGGACTAAGAAATGATTGACAAGCTCAAGCTCGTCTCCCACGTTGACGCGATCAACTGGAACAAGATCGAAGACGAGAAGGACGTCGAGGTCTGGAACCGCCTCACGAACAACTTCTGGCTGCCCGAGAAGATCCCGCTCTCCAACGACGTGCAGTCCTGGAACCAGCTCACCCCGGTGGAGCAGCAGCTCACCATGCGGGTGTTCACCGGGCTCACCCTGCTCGACACCATCCAGGGCACCGTCGGCGCCGTCTCGCTGATCCCCGACGCGATCACCCCGCACGAGGAAGCCGTCTACACGAACATCGCGTTCATGGAGTCGGTGCACGCCAAGAGCTACTCCTCGATCTTCTCGACCCTCGCGTCGACGAAGGAGATCGACGAGGCGTTCCGCTGGTCGACCGAGAACGTCAACCTGCAGAAGAAGGCGTCCATCGTGATGGACTACTACCAGGGCGACGACCCGCTCAAGCGCAAGGTCGCCTCGGTGCTGCTCGAGTCGTTCCTGTTCTACTCGGGCTTCTACCTGCCGATGTACTTCTCCAGCCGGGCCCGCCTCACCAACACGGCCGACCTCATCCGCCTGATCATCCGGGATGAAGCCGTGCACGGTTACTACATCGGCTACAAGTTCCAGAAGGGTCTCGAGGGCGCCACGCAGGAGCGCAAGGACGAGATCAAGGACTACACCTTCAACCTCATGTACGAGCTGTACGAGAACGAGGTGCAGTACACGCAGGACCTGTACGACGAGGTCGGCCTGACCGAAGACGTGAAGAAGTTCCTGCACTACAACGCCAACAAGGCCCTGATGAACCTCGGCTACGAGGCCATGTTCCCCAAGAGCGTCACCGACGTGAACCCGGCGATCCTGTCGGCCCTCTCGCCGAACGCCGACGAGAACCACGACTTCTTCTCCGGGTCGGGCTCCTCGTACGTCATCGGCAAGGCCGTCAACACCGAAGACGACGACTGGGACTTCTAGCCCGCCGGCCAGTATCCGACTGGCTGTGAGATTCCATTGCAGTTGGCCAACGTTCCAAGATAGTTGTCACAAATTCGAGTTGGTGGCCACTGTGACAACTACCTTGGAACGGCCAAGAAGGCGAAGAGCCCGAGAACTACCCTGACTTTGAGCGTTCGTTAAAAACAAAACCCCGTCAGCGCCCGCTGACGGTTAAATCAGCAGCCCCGCGGGGTCTAGTCATTCCGGTAAGAATTACTCGACTCTAACGAGAATAGGGAGGTTTCTCAAATCGAATCCCACCTTCCCTCGGAACGGTCTGCCCTTTGCCTAACTGCCTAAGCGCAGCGGCAGAAGGGGGTCCACTTGGCCCACCTAAATCCACAGTTCACCACCGCCCTAAACTCGATTGAGCCGGGCGACGACAAAACGAATGCACCGGAAGCCCACAAGCTCGTACGAGCGGCTCTGGCCGCCGACCCGAAACTTGCCGGCTACGGTATCAACTCGATACTCATCGGCTCCTACAAGCGCAAGGTATCTATCCGGCGGGTGAAAGACGTCGACGTATTTTGCCGGCTGGATTCACTGCCCGCGGGTGTCACGTCCGCTGAGATACTCAACAGCTTCTTCGAGGTCCTGCACACGGAATTCGGCAAGGACGAGGACGGTCACCGCCGGGTGACCCGTCAGAGCCGTAGTTTGAAGATCGCCTTCCCTGAATTCGACCTCGACGTTGACGCAGTCCCCGCTCGCCCAAGCACCTCCGGGGGCATGTGGGAAATCCCTCAGCGCGGCTCCGATGATGAGTGGGTGGAAACGAATCCTGAAGCGATGAGCGAGCTCACCATCGCGATGAATGACGAGCACAGCGGCTTCTACGTGCCGACTGTGAAGCTGCTCCGTCAGACCCGTAGGAGCTTGCTGAACGGGGCGAAGCCCGGAGGTTTCTTCATCGAGGTTGCCACCTACCAAGCATTCGCCTCTGGTGACGTCACAGGCAAGACCCAGGCCGAGTACTACGTGTCGGCCCTCATCGCGGTCAGCAAACTCCTCACGAGCTTCGTCAAAAACCAGATTGCCATCGTAGATCCCACCCGTGATGGTGAAACGATCCACGTCCGAGCTGACGATGATGAGTTGGCCGACCTCGATCGCGAGTTCGCCCGCGCAGGCGATACTGCGGCCAGTGCCTTGGCAGAGGAGCACATTGGGAAGGCGGCTGTGCTCTACCGTATTCTGCTCGGAAAGAACGGCGACGGAGACACCGTCTTCCCCATGCCCCCCGGATTCAAAGACGACGGAACGCGGAATGAGTCGAGGGCGACCCCCGGGGACCCCGATGTTCCGGCCGGATCAAAGACCTTCGGTTGAACATCGCCGAGTGGACCGAAATGACCGAATCGGAGTACCAGTCCTTCGATGAGGGGCTGATGCGCAATGGATTCTTCCTTGAGGGCAGCGTCTGGGTCGGCAGCATCGAACACGGTGGCACCACAACGCAGCTGGAGATCAGACTGTCTGATCCCTTCCCGTTCCAGCCACCAACCGTTCGGCCTGTCGATCTCGACTCCCTTCCGTACTCGTGGCATCGGGAACGAGATGGCAGCCTTTGCTTAGTCGCCCAAGATGACCACGAAGGGTTGTGGTGGAAGCACGGCGAGTCTTTCGTCGACCACATCCACGCTTGGCTCATGGAATCAGATACCGGATGGGCTGGTGATCGGACCGACTTGGATCTTGAGCGCTATTTCGACCAAGCCCATGACAGGCGGCTCTACCTCTATCCAGATCCTGCTGAATTCAGTAGCACTTACGTCCGTTTCGTGCCGGGGTCGAACGACACGATGGTGATGAAAGGTCACGGCCGTAAGCCTAAGAACGGCAGGGCGGGCAAGACGGTCTATGGCCTCACGGTGGACGTCGGTGAGATCGCCGTACCGCCGCGCACATGGGAAGACCTCGCGAAGATGATGCCGAATTCAGGTCAGGTCATAAACTTGATCGTCGCACAGGAGATCCGTGTCCTCCTGGTCGCTTACCGTCGCGGCGAACACCAAGCTGTCCTTGCTCTGGAGGTTGGGGGAGTGCCGGGCGGCGGCGTGCTCGCGCGCGGCCTCCAGAGCTCGAGCACGAGTGGGGAAGCACGGACACGCCGGGCCGGGACGACCTTCTCGGAGCTGCAGACCAAGTCCGTCGCCATCATCGGTGTCGGCGCCATCGGTTCCTTCACCGCTGACGCTCTTGCACGGGCTGGTGTTGGGCGTCTGACATTGATCGACAACGACATCCTCAAGCCGGGCAACACCATTCGGCATCTAGCCGGACCGCGATACATCGGCCTTCCCAAGGTCGAAGCGGTCAGACAAATCATCGCCGCCTCCGGGACGATGGTGGAGGGCAAGATAGAAACCGGCCGGTATGACCTTCGGAAGGGAGCGGAAGTAATGTCCCTCTTGGAAGACGTCGACTTGATCATCAACGCAACGGCAGATTTCTCGGTCACCGCTCTCCTGAAGGCTGTTGCAAGAGCGTCTGGCGCACATGTGCTGTCCAGCGCGATCCAGAACCGAGGACGCACCATCCGAATCGACATTCTTCCGCCATTAGGCGGCGCGGCGCCCCTGCCTTCGTCGCATAATGACGCAAGCAACGAGTTCTTGGACGTTGAGTTCTTCGAATCCGGCTGTGGAAGTCCAGTGTCACCGACTGCGCCGTACACCACGATCGAAGCTGCGGCCGTCACTGCACGTCACGCGGTGGGACTCCTCACCGGCGCCCCTGTTAGTCCATCCGGAGAGGTGCGCCAAGCAGGGAACGTGGGTATCTCATGACACGGACATCAACAGGTCCGGAACTGTCGCTCTACGTGGCTGCCGAACGCACAATTGTCGCAGCGAGCCTCGCCAGCCTCCCCCTGGAGGCCGGCGGGATCCTCGTCGGCTATCGCGAAGGGCCACGAATAGTGGTCACCGCCGCACTGACAGTCGACAGCGGTGGCTCGGGAACACACCACTACCGACAGGATCACCAGGATGCTGCCGAGGCGCTCCGGAACCACCGCTCCACGCTGCATCCGGAAGACATTTCCGGATATGTGGGGGAGTGGCACAGCCATCCGAAACCCACCGGGCCTAGCCCGACCGATCGCACCACGATGCGTGCGACTCTCAAGAAGAGCGCTGGCAACCCGATAGCTCTTATCGTGTGCGCTCTAGACGACGAGGACCATCGCCTCTACGGTCTCATATTCAGAAAAGGAAAATTCGGCCGAGTGTCTAGCGCCTCAGTTTCTCCGCAATCATCGTCCACAGACGCCCTTGCAAGTCCGGGGCCGCTGCCAGATGGAGCCGTCAATCCCGATGGCCCACTGTTCGTGTCCTACCGACAGAGTGACGGCACGGACAGATCGTCGCAGATGGCATGGCTTCTGCGAGCCGCAGGGTTCAAGGTCTGGCATGATCGGACTGATCTCCGCGCCGGCAACACCAACGAACGCCTGGAGCGAGCACTCACCGGCGGCCTGTCCGGAGCCATGCTTCTCGTCACGAAGGCCATCGAAAAGAGCTGGGTGGTCAAAAATGTCGAGCTGCCAAGGCTGCTCCAGCTGGACGAAGTCACCGACTTTACTCTGACCATCGCCAATGAGATAGCCAACCCGCTTGATGCCAGCCGCCCAGACTTCTCTGCCCCTGATCGACTGCTCGAGCGGGCTCCGAAGACTTTGGGGGACAAGAAGCAGAGCAACAGCCGGACGGTTGACGGGCGCCTTGAGATTGTCCACGATCACCTCGCGGATCACATCAGCCGCAGGGCTGACGACCTCGCGGATGGGATTCTGGTCGTCGACGTGCAAACCCGCCCGGAGTCAACGGCGCAGCCATCGCGCGCAGCAGATCTCCACATTCGGCTCAGGCCGCCAGTCGATGGTCGGTTGCCGCACGGCGACGGGCTGAAGGACTTCGCGCTCACACTTCCCCTCGTCAGCGATGCAATTCATCACAGCCGAGCCCGGACCATTCGTATCCAAGGCGGGATGCATCTCACGGTCGCCTTGGCGCTCGGAATGGCACTGCCGGATACGAAATTTGGTCACGCCGAAATTGAAGATGTCCGAGGGACGCTATGGTCGAACGATCCGGTGGCTGTGCCCAATGAGCGCCAGCTGATCGAAAAGGATTACCCGAGTCTCAATAGCGTTTCTGTGGGCACCGCGACGAAAGTTTACGTCGCTGTAGCACTTCAACAGCCGAGCAGTGAAGGTGCTTTCGTGCGTGCGGTCGCTGAAGATGGCGATGTCTCGGCCGCCGTGCAGCTCTCGCTTTCAGGCGCGGGATTCATCGACGCGGCTGAGGGCGCGCGGCTCGCTGAACTCCTTGCCGCGAAGATCAAGCAGCTGTCGGCAGACTACGACAATGCGGACGTTCACCTGTTCTTCCACGGGCCTGTGACCATGGCATTCTTGGTGGGGCGGTTGCTGAACACGCTGAACGTTATCGCCTACGAATGGGACCAAACGGGGTTTGGCGCCCCTGCAAGGTACGTCGCATCGATGTCGCTGAGCGCGGGTGGTGCAGGCGGACCGGTTGCCGCGGTACACCTTTGATCATGAATGCTTCTCGACGTAGAAATAGGCGCTGTCGAACGGCTCCCCGCTCACCAGCACCAGATGTTAGGCGATAGCGGTCGCTGCGACATGGCGCAAGACGTCGATCAGGTTTGTAACTTGGGCATCGGTGAACAGTTCGTCGGGGCCGTGGGGTGCGAAGTCCGTGAAGGGAGCTTCGTAGAGCAGGCCGGTCGCGACTGCGCCGTGTTGCGCTAGCTGGTCGATGATGAGTTTCACGAACGCCAGCTGGTTTGCGGTGAAGGTTGCGTGTCTGACGAAGGCATCCAACGCCTGGGAGGCAGCGCCACGGTCCATGCCCGCGACGGAACGGATGAACAGTCCGAGCCCGTTGGCTTCAGCGGTTCCGGATGCGATTTCTGCGGCTGAGAAGCCGCCAGTCTCGGTGAGGATACGTTCGAGTTCAACGAGGTCTAGGGGCGTGAGCTGGCGTCCCATGCGCAATTTGTGGAGCACCACCTGATCCTGGTGCTCGTGGAGGAATGCGAGGAGCTTCTCTCGGAACCGTTCACGATCAACGCCGGGCGATGCGATGCGTATCTGCGCCGGTTCAAGCGCCCGCAGTGTGTCCTGGAAGTCGGTGTAGACGATCGCCTGTTTGGTCGTGTCGATGAGGCGTACGAGGCTCCTCAACCGGAGTCGCATCAGTTCGAGCAGGCCGAGTGTCACCCCGTCCCACCATTCGTCGCTGGCGACGGCCTGAATGAGTTCGAGGTTCTGTCTGATGACGGGGATGTTGCGTTGCTCACCGAGCACCTCGGCGACTGTTTTCAGGCGGGTCTTCGCCCAGATGAACGCGTTCACATCGTCAGGTTCAACGCTCACGACCCCGAGCTGCGCGCGTAACGCGAGCAGGTCGAAGCGCTTGGCTTGCTCGTCCGTGTCGAGGGCATCCATGGAGGATGGCAGCCCGGAGAGGTGATCGGCCGCTGCGTCCAAGTCCTCACCGGTCGATGTGGTCCATGCACCGGCTTCGGCAAAGCGTTCGACGTGGCGCAGGTGCCGACGAACGAGGAAGTTGCCATGGTTCATTCCGGCCACGGTGGCGTGCAAACTTGCGGCCACCGACCCGCGCAAGGCCCGCTGACTTTCGTCAGCTGAGCCGAGGGCGTCGATCGCTCGCAGGAGATTCACCCGCGCTTTGAAAGACCGTTGCCGCAGCGGTTCGGGCTGGCCCGAAACGGTGCCTGGCATATCGACGTTGAAGAACGCGATGTTGTCGCAGACGTCGAAGATCATGAAATCTTCTTTGTCAGCGCCAGGACCGTACAGTCCGGGGCGTAGGCGGGTGCCCCGGCCGATCATCTGCCAGTACTTGGTCTGCGAGTAGACGGGCTTGAAGAACACGAGGTTCGTCACGTCAGGAACATCGATGCCCGTATCGAGCATGTCCACGGAGATCGCGATGTGAGGGGCGCTGTCGGTCTTGGAGAATTCACCGATCAGGTTCTGCACGAACTCGGTCTTGTAGGTGACGACCCGGGCAAACTGACCGGCGTATTCCGGGTAGTTGATGTTGAACCGGGCTGCGATGAACTCGGCATGTGCGTTGTTCTTCGCGAACACGATCGTCTTGCCGAGTCGGTCTCCTCCGGCAACCCGGCGACCCTCGGTCATGAGGACCTCCAGCACTTTGTCGACGGTGTCGGCGTTGAACAGCCACTTGTTCACAGCGGCCGCGTCGATCTCGTCGGGGATGAGGCCGTCATCCCAGTCGAGCAGATCCCACTGGTCACGTTCGTCCGGGGTCAGATCCGCGTAGCGGATACCACGGGCCATAAACCCGAGCGCAATCGGGCGGGCGACGGGCGGCACCAGGTATCCGTCGGCGATAGCTTGGCCGAGCTCATAGGAGTCCGTGGGAACGCCGTCTTCGAGGTTGAAGAGGCTGTACGTGTTGTGGTCGACTTCGTCCTTCGGCGTCGCAGTCAGGCCTACGAGCAGGGAGTCGAAGTAGGAGAAGATCTCGCCGTATTTTTGGTATACCGACCGGTGGGCTTCATCGATGATGATGAGGTCGAAGTAGCCGGGGCCGAACCGGCGCAGACCGCCTTCTGACCCGGCTCCGCCCTGGTCGATCAGCCCCATTATGGTGCCGTAGGTGGAGACGAAGACTCGGCCGTCGGAATCGCGGTCCGTGAGCAGGTTCACTGGTGCGGCATCCGGAAGGTGCTTCTTGAACTGTCCGGTCGCTTGGTTCACGAGGGCGATGCGGTCGGCGAGAAACAGAACTCTCTTGGCCCAATTCGCGCGCATGAGCACGTCGGTCAGCGCGATCACGGTCCGTGTCTTGCCACTGCCGGTTGCCATGACGAGCAGCGCCTTGCGTTCGTGGCCTGACTCGAAGCTCTCGGCGATCTTCGTCACGGCTTGCACTTGGTAGTGCCGCCCAGCAATGTCCGCATTGGCGCTTGTTCCGGCCGTGCTGCTTGAACTCACAAGCGGATGCTTCGCTGTTCGCCGCTGCACAAGCAGCGCGAGCTGATCTTGGGTGTAGAACCCGGCAATCGGGCGCGGCGGATACTGTGTGTCATCCCAGATGTGGTGCTCATACCCGTTGCTGTAGAAGATCACGGGGCGCTGACCGAACTGGCGCTCGAGAGCGTCAGCGTAAAGTCGCGCCTGCTCCTGGCCCACCCGTGGATCACGCGTGGTGCGCTTTGCCTCCACGAGGCCAAGCGGCAGGCCGTCTTCCCCCCAAAGCACATAGTCAACGAACCCGATTCCAGGATCGTCCCTCTCCACTCCGGGGGCCCGGGGCATACCGGTGACCGGGAACTCCCGGTCGCGAGTATCCGTGAGGGACCAGCCGGCTTCACCGAGCAGAAGGTCGATGAACAGGTGCCGGGTCTCATCTTCCCGGTAGTCGTGGGGGTCGACAATTTCTTGGTTCGCGGCCTTCGCGAGGGCCATCGCTTCACGGAGCGCCGCAAGCTCCGCAGTGAGGACCTCGTTGTCCTGGGTAGCCTTGGCGAGCTGCGCATCCTTGACAGCGTTGGCGTCGGCGAGTTTCTCTAGCTGCTCCCGTGTGCGGGTGGCGGCCCCCGGCTGTGGGCGAGGAATGGATGCCGCGTCGAAAAGCACGCCCGGCGCGGGGCGAAGCTCGGGCGTAGCGGCGTAGTAGGTGGCCAGCCAGATCAGCAC
Source organism: Cryobacterium sp. N22 (assembly GCF_002929555.1). Lineage (GTDB taxonomy): Bacteria > Actinomycetota > Actinomycetes > Actinomycetales > Microbacteriaceae > Cryobacterium. The sequence goes on along the minus strand of NZ_PJJP01000033.1, from coordinate 90,239 downwards.
CTGGAAGAGTTCACGCACCACGGGCAGGCTCTGAGTGTCTTTCAGCGGGCCGCTTTGGTGCACGGCGTCGTTGCCGCGCATCCGAATGACGTTCATTTTCGTGTGGATGCCCGGGCCGACGAGAGCCTTGAAGGTGGGCTCGAACAGCAAGCTGGAGAGGTCCTTACTGTACGGCAAGGTGAGCGACGCATCGGCTCGATACAGCCACTGCACGGTCAGTTCGAGGGTTCGACGGGCATAGAAGACCGACGACCGCGGTTCCCCATACGCATAGTGCTCAGCGCGCCGCGCCTCGTCACTGATTTCTGGCCACGCCGCCGTCACGAAATCGAAATTGCCCACCGCTAGATCCGCCCCCAGCTTCCCAAACGTTTACAAGGCTGACTCTAGCGGCCGCCTGCGCGGGAGGACGGAAGAGGAAGCGTAGAGATGGACGGTTGTCCGACGGATTGGTCCATGTCACTCACAGTTCGCCTCGGAATGCGCGGTGTTGAAGGGACGCAAAGAGTTCATCAATGCGCCCGATTTCGCTCTGACACGTGAGCCGCCATGAGTTGACTTGTGCAATAAACGCGACGAAGCGACGTTGAACTTCAATATCCGGCACCCGGATTGAGATTCCCTTGATAATCCCTAGGTTTAGGTTCTTCTGACGAATCCCCCTCTGCAACAAAAGAACCTCTTGTCGCTGCCCTTGAACTGCGAAATAGACATACTCGGGTAGTGCCTTCTTGGGGTCCAGAACCCCGAAAGCAATCGCCTGATTGCATGCCATAGGGATGGAAGCAATGGCCGACTTGAGAGCGGCCGTATCGTACATTCCAAGCATCAATGCACCTTGAGGCACGAGCTTGACCGAACTTTCTCTGACCGCAGTGTCAGAGATGTGTTCCTTCGTTTTGTTGATGAACATGGAGTTCAACTCCCCCGAGGTGGCCCAAGGGATTGGACCCGAGAAATATTCCGGTGACTTTCTCGATGGGGTACCGCCCGTTTTCCACGTTCCGAGTTCCTCGAGAGTGCGGATCGACACTACTCCAGCGGAATGCGCGTGCAGTTCCGCAAATGCTGAGTCGGCGAGCTCGTCGAGGAGCGCGAGTGCGCGGCGGCGTTTAGAACGCAGATCGTCAGCCTGATCGAGGATCGCTGCGATACGACGTTGTTCGGGGAGGGGCGGAACACGAATCACTACCGATTCCAGTGATTCCCGACTCACTGCGGCCTGGCTGACCCATTGCCGGGCAAGTCCCCGGAACGTTCCGCGGCTAAATTCGAATCGAAGAAAATTCGAAAGGTAATCTGGGTGCATTTGTTGAGGATCGACTCGCAAGCGAAAGAAGTGATTGCTGAAAACGGTCGGTTCATCGAGATGTCTGATTAGCGCGGATTTACCAACCAGCTCGGGACTATTCGTCGCGTTGAAGATGACGTCTCCAACCCGCAGCGACTGTTGCTGACGCTGACGGTCCGTAGCCAACACGCGTCTCTTCTTGGTCAGGTCGAGGTGGCCGTCGCGCGTGACGTTATTCATTCGAATCTGAAATACGCCATCAGCCAAATCGTCAGACGTTGCGTATCCGGGTTTCAGATCGCCGAGAATTGATCCTATTCGGACGCTCATTTGAGGGCATCCAAGGACCGGCGCAATTCACTGAGGCCAACTGCAATCTCGGCGTCTAGCGCGGCAAGGTCATCGAGGATTTCCGATGGAGGTCGATGCGTGACGACCACATGCTCGACCTCTTTGTACCGGTTGAGGGACAGGTCGTAGCCCTGCGCGGCGATCTCAGATTTGGGAACCATGAACGATTGGGCGGTGCGGGGACGATTGAGTTCGAGGTTGTCAGGCCTCGACAAGCTCGACCACCGGGCGAGGACGTCGGCGAGGTTATTCTGCTCGTGCATCGCAGCATCCAGCTCCGTGCGCTTGTCGTCAAGAGAGAAGCCGTCGGCCTGCACGTCGTAGAACCATACGTTATCGGTTCCACCGGAGCTGGTCTTGGTGAAGAAGAGGATGGCGGTGGAAACGCCGGCGTACGGTTTGAAGACGCCGCTTGGCAGCTTCACAACCGCGTCGAGCTTGTGGTCCTCTACGAGTATGCGCCGCAGGTCCGTGTGGGCCTTCGATGAGCCGAAGAGGACACCATCCGGAACGATGACGGCGGCCCGTCCGCCGTTCTTGAGGAGCCTCAGCATGAGCACGAGGAATAGCAGTTCGGTTTTCTTGGTCTTCACGACGTCGAGGAGGTCCTTGGCGGTGGTCTCGTAGTCGAGGCTGCCGGCGAAGGGTGGATTGGCGAGCACGAGCGTGTACGAATCTGTTTTCGGGTGGTCCTCGGCGAGGGAGTCGCCGCGCTCCATAGTGGGATTATCGACACCGTGCAACAGCAGGTTCATGCTTCCGATGCGGGCCATCGCGGCGTCTGAATCGTAGCCGGTGAATGCTGGACCGTTGAAGTGGTCGCGGCTAACTCCATCCGTGAAGATCTCCGGGTGATGCTCGCGCAGGTACTCACCGGCCACGACCAGGAAGCCCGCCGTACCCGCTGCAGGATCGATGATCACGTCGGTGGGGTTGGGGGCCGACATATCGACCATGAGCTTGATGATGTGGCGCGGGGTGCGGAACTGCCCGTTCGTGCCGGCAGTGGCGAGCTTGGAAAGCATGTACTCGTACACGTCACCCTTGGTGTCACGGTCAGCCATCGGAATGGCCGTGAGGAGGTCGACGACCTTCACGAGCAACGCCGGGGTGGGGATGGTGAAGCGCGCGTCCTTCATGTTGCGCGCGTAGCTGGACCCTGTCTCACCGAGTTGCTGCAGGAACGGGAAGACGTGCTGCCCGACGATCGTGAACATCTCATCGGCAGACCGGTTCGCGAACACCGACCAACGCAGATCGTTGAAGTCGCGAGGGGCGCGACCCGTGTCATCCTGCCCCTTAGGAAAGACGCGGTTCTCAATCGGCTGACCCGTGCGGTTCGCCTTGTTCTCGGCAAGGGTGTGCAGGTCGTCGAGACGCCGGATGAAGAGTAGGTAAGTGATCTGCTCGATCACCTCGACGGGGTTGGCGATGCCGCCGGTCCAAAACGCGTTCCAGACCTTGTCTATCTGTGACTTCAATTCCCCAGTTACCACTGTGCGGTGCTCCTCTTACTGAACTGCTTGGTACGACTGTCTTGTTCGACGCTCTGTCGAGTTTTGCATTGGTTTCTATGGAATCGGAACGATCCGCTGGGTGGATGCGTGAGTCGCTCTTGGTAAATCAGGACGAGTCAGAAATCGTCGTCATCTTCGATCGGCTTCGGCTTGCGTTTCCCGTTTGTGATGCCTCCGAGGATGCGGTCGGCCTGCGCAATATCCTCGAATTTCATGAGCACGTCGCCTCGAAGCATCTTTGACGTTCGGTCGTAGCCGACTCCCGTCAGCTCGGCGTACTTCGCCACAGTCTCACGGCGCTCACGAAGACGCTTATTGATGCGGCAGGCGAACATGTGATGCATCTGCGCGGCCCGCAGTCGATCTCCATCCTCGGGAGTTTTTGGAGAGAGCCAGCTAATGCTTTCGAATTTTCCGAATTCGGCAGGTATGTCGGCGTAGCCACGCGGTCGGAATCGGGGATTAGTCACGGGATAAAACTTGGCCCAATTTAGGTCTTTCCGTCAGTTGATAAGGCCAAAAGACCCAAAAGAGGGCTGAACGACTCTGATCAGCGGTCATATCAAGCCTATTTCGGAATGGTCCGCGCATGAGATAGGCATGACACTGAAAAGCAGGAAACGACCAGACGGATTCAAGAACGTCACCTCCATATCCCAACGGGACACGATCGCTTGGACCGATTCCACAGGTCAGCCTCGAAGCGCTCTTGTCGACAAGGGCGCCACGCTGCTTAACCTGCACACTGCTCAGGTGACGCGTCAGCCGGTCAAATATCAGCACCGCCGCCACTACGAGGGCTACTACTGGTTCGCCGATACCGGGAAGCTCGTTTGGCACGAGTCGATGGTCGAATACACGGCCCTGATGTGGCTGGACCATCATCATTCAATCCGTGCCATCGCGGCACAGCCCATGTGCATCTTCTTTGCCGACGGTTCGCGGCACTACGCGGACTTCTTCGCGGTTCACGCCGACGGATCGCAAGTTGTTTACGACGTCCGACCTCAGGAACGCATCGATGAGTCAGCCGCGCTGCAATTCGAAAAGACCAAGAACGTGTGCGTCAAAGCAGGCTGGCGCTATGAGATATTCATCGGCGTCGACCAAGTCGTCCGCCACAACCTCGAATGGATGGCGGCATACAGGCATCAGCGATGTTCGCCCGATTCCTTGGGAGTCGACGCCACCGCCCACCATGGCACCCGAATGTGGAGTATCTTTCCTACGTCCCGGGTCATACGCTGATCATGCGTTCCCCAACAGGTGGACCGTCATTTGCCTGGAAGCAACGAGCATGAGCAAGACCTCGGGGGTATTGAGGCTGTGAAGGGCACTTTCGAAACACTCGCCGGACTGTGCCTGACTGCGACATTGTTCATCGGTGCAAGTGTCGTCTATGGGCTAACGATGGGGGACACACAAGAGGAGGTAGCCCCGCTTTTCGCGTGGGCGCTGTGCGCCGCCTTTCTGACGTGGGTTTTCTGGTTGGCGTCGACAGGTGCCCGCCGGAGCAAACGAGAGTAGGAGTCCTACCCTGGCGCACTCTGTCATCTTCGGCCGCGAGTGCGTGGGATGAGGGGCGGATGCAGACATACTTACGGTACTAGGAACATCGAAGCGGGCGGGGTCGCGTGAAGAGTTGTATCAGCACAGGTCAGAGCGGACTGGACGAACGTTTCATGTCGTGCGACGGGCATACGTGCTACATGGCCCTTCACTACCATCGAACGAACGCGGCTCCCTCGCCGCATAAATCGCGTTGGTCGCTGTCGGCCGCAGACGAATGTCACACTTTTTGCGAGGCATTTGAAAACGGGTGGTTGGACAGCCGTGGCGTCGTTTGGTATATCTCCGAGAATGCCACCGTGCCTATTGGTGTCGGCGCCGAGAAGATCGCTAAATTTCCTCAGCCAGCCAACGCCTCCGACCCGTGGCACGGGTTTCCTGTGGGTTCCGGTGCGGGAGACCGGCCCTCGGCAGAAATCATAAAGACGTGGCGAACCGCAAGCCGAATCGACAAGGTACGGCAACGGCGTATTCTCCGGGAACAGAAGATATGACAATTGCGCACGGCGTTGCGGTTCGAATCGCCGGCAACTGGGCCGACTGCTGGCTGTACAAAGGAATACTTCATCTTTGGGATGATGATGGCGAACTGTACAAAGTGCCTGTCGAAACAATTGTCCGGGACATCGTGAAGACACATTCCCCACACATCGCCACCATCGCCGAGCATGCTCTATTTCGGAATGACTGGACTGCTTCGGAACAGCAACGTAGCCTGCTCCGCAGCTCGGGCTATCAGTCCTACTGGGAGGGGGCTGCACGCGAAGCTATCGAGATCGGACCGATCGAATACTCCCCGAGCCAACTGCGCTGGTCTGGCACAGAGCCAGTCCCTGGTGTCTTGCTTGGGTCCAGCGTCTATGCAAATCGCTTGTTTCTCGCATCGACGGAGGGGCTCTTCGAATCGAGGGTTGGTCCGCAGGACGTTGACGAGGTAGCTCCACTCGAGCAATTGCTCTCGGTCGAGACTCGCGATGTAAATGCTAACTACGCTTCAGTCGCGGCGTCCGCTGCTGACGAAGGCCTGTGGTTCGGCGAGGTGGATTGGGCCGACAACCCCACAGAGTCGCACCTCCTTTCCGGACTGTCTAAGGGTTCGCTCCAGAAGAAAGCGGATCGTTCATACAAGACCTCGTTTGCGAAGCGAAACCTGTTGAACTACGACGGAGATGCGGTCCCCACGCTTTGGCGGGCAGACAGCCGGCAGGACAAGCAAGGCGGTGAGCAGTTCGCTTCTTGGAAAATCAGAAGTATCCGGCCCGGGCCTTCCCTCGAGTCGGCGGTCATGAGCGCGAGTGGAGGTGCTCGACAGGGTAATGATTCCCTTCAAGTCCTCGGCAACTCGGACAACAACCTCTTACTGGCCCGGCGAGGAGAGCTTCACGTCGTGAGCTTGCGCAAGCAAGCTGATCGATTCACCGCTGAGCCCTCGAAGAGTTTCAACAAGGTTTCGCTGGACATACGAATGAGCGAAATTCTTTCAACACACTCAATCGTGGGGGGATTCGTAATAGAGCAAGCCGAGGGGGTCGCCGTCGTCACCGGGGAAGGAGTCAAGCCCCTTCTGGACGGAGAATTTGCTCAGGTGCGAACATTCGCTCGGTCAAAAAGCTATGGGTCCGTTTGCGCGGCAATTGACAATGACGCGTGCTATCTCATTGCCACGCGGAAGCCTTAGCGTCGCCCGCTCCGACAAGGTACGGCGACAAAGTGTCAGTTCGGATGGAATGAAAAGCCTGAACACTCTTCCGTGGACCTGCGGAAACAAGGTGGCCTTGGCCGTGAAATAGCGTCAACTGGATTGAAATCTCACACTGGCTCTGATGTACGGAAAAAGCACCTTCGTTCCCACGAACGAAGGTGCTTTTTCCATGCACGGATTGCGCTAGCGCCCGCTCTCTCGCGCGCAGGCCTGCACGGCCGCGGTGACGGTACCGTGGAAGTGCTCGGCACCGATGACCTCAGTCAGGCCCGTCGCGGCGAACGCCTCCCGGAGTTCGTCGGTGGCATGGGCCACTTCGAGCGTGATGTTGCGGCTGCGCAGCCCCGACTGCACCTCCTGGATGGCGCCGACCGCGCTGGCGTCAATGCCGCTGATCATGGTGGCGTCCAGGACCACATGGCGTACGGGCTTAGGGGCGCCGTCCACGGCCGCCCACAGCCGACGCTTGAAGAAGTGGGCGTTGGCGAAGAAGAGCCGCTCCTGGATTCGATAGACGACCACCCCCGGGGTGATTCCGGCATCCGGGTGAGTGCCCACGTCGGCGTACCGCTGATCCACGTCGGAGAAGCCCAACACGGCGTCGTCCGGAGTGGCCGTACGCCGAATGACGTCGATGATCGACAGCAACACCGCGACGCCGATCGCCGGCAGCACGCCCACGACGACGACGACGAGGGTGGTGATCGCGGCGATGGCGACCTCAATTCGGCTGCTGCGCGCCAGCTCCCGCCATTGGGCCGGATCGATGAGCTTCAGCGACGCGTATACGATCACCACACCGAGGACCGCGCTCGGCAGGTAACGGATGGGCCCGGTGAGGAACAGGAGGATCAGGACCAGCGCGCCGAAGCTGACCAGGCCGCTGACCTGGCTGGTGGCCTTCATCGAGTCGTTGACCGCCGTGCGGGATCCGCTGGTGCCGATCGGCATACCCTGGCTGAAGCCGGCCGCGACGTTTGCCGCGCTGAACGCGAGCATCTCCTGATCTGCGTCGATCGTCTCGCCGTGGCGGGCGGCGAACGATCGAGCGGTGAGGATCGAGTCCGAAAATCCGACGAGGAAGATCGCCACGGCCGGCAGCGCCAACGACAACCAGTCCGGGCCGGAGATGCGAGGCACAGCGAACGACGGCAGTCCCGCCGGGATCGACCCGGTGACCGAAACGCCGCTGGCCTCCAGGTCGAGCAGCCAGGACACCAGGATGCCCAGGACGACGACCACCAGGGCACCCGGCCAGCGCGGGAGAAACCGGCCGAGCACGATGAGGATGGCAAAGGCCCCGACGGAGACGACCAGAGTCGCCGGGTTCGCTCCGCCCAGCTGGCGGACGAGGTCGATCGTCGCCTGGATGGCTCCGTCGTAGGTGCTCGCCAGGCCGGTGAGTTTCTCCAGCTGGCCCAGGATCATCAGGACCGCCACACCGGTGATGTAACCCACCAGCACGGACTGGGAGAAGTAGTCGGCGATCCAGCCCAGGCGCAGCAACCGGGCCACGAGGAAGATGCCACCCACGGCGATGGCCAGGGCCGCCGCCAGCGTGACGTACTCCGCCGAACCCGTCGCGGCGAGCGGGGCCAGGGCGCTGGCGACGAGCAGTGCGACCGAACCTTCCGGACCGATCACAACCCGCAGGCCGGTGCCCAGCAGCGCGTAGGCCAGCACCGGCAGGAGTAGAGCGTACAGGCCGACCGTGACGGGGAGGCCGGCCAGTTCGGCGTACGCCATCGCCGACGGCAGAGCGAGGGCGGCGACCGTGAGCCCCGCCACCCCGTCCACCCGGAGCCTTCTGGCGGAGTACCCGTTCATCGATTCGATCAACGGCACATACCGGCGGGTCCACGGCGGTTTTGTCACCGACGCGAAGGGAGAGCGGCCCTTGTAGACACTCTCGAAGGAGGCGAGTGGAACATCCACAGGCCCGTCGTCGGCGCCCGGTTCGTCGGTCACGGGATTCAGTATCTGCGCACCCGGCTGACGCTACAAGGCCTCGGATGCCACCCGCGCGCCGATCGGGTGGCCATGACACGAGTCTGCGAGAACGCGCCGACACCAGCGCCGTCACTCCGGCCGGTTGCCCGCATCGCCGTTGATGGTGAATGGTGTCGTGACGCCGTCGTACATGACATGGGCGATCAGGCCGTCAACGGCGTGGAGGAGCGTGTGGCAGTGGTCGGCCCAGATGCCGGGGTTGTCGGCGACGAAGGCGATCTCGTACGACTCGTGGGGATGCACCTCAAGCGAGTCGACCCACCAGGGGCTGCCGGAGGCGGCGACACCGTCACGAGAGAGCACGACGACGTGGTGGCCGTGCAGGTGCATGGGATGCACGTCATTGGAATCATTGACGATCTTCATGACGACGACGTCGCCCTCGCTCACGTGGAACATCGGCACGTCGGGGAACAGCTTGCCGTTGATCGTCCAGAAGTTGCCGGGGCGACCGTTGATGATGCCGAAGCGGCGACTGATCACGTAGTCGTACACGCGGGCGGGTGACGACACATCGATCCCGAGCGGAGCCGGGTCGCCGTAGCTGAGCAGGTCGAGGGTCTCCGTCGGCTGCGCGGATGGCGGTGCCGTCACGGTTGGATCGCCGATGAGGATGCCGCGGGCGCCGCCGACCTGCAGCCGCACCGCGCCCTGCTGCGGGGCCTGCGCGGCCACATCCGCCCGTCCGCCCGCCGGAATGAGGAGCTTCCGGCCCTCGACGTCGCTCGGCGAATTCACCTCGTGCCCGTCGGTCGCGAGCACCCGGAAGGGCGCGGCGGACCACACGGCGGCCGTGCCCTGATCGGAGTTGATGATGCGCACGCGCACCGTCGAGCCGGGGTCGGCGGCCACCTGCTCGTCACCAACGCGCCCGTTGAGCGTGTGCTGACCGCCGTAGACGTGCAGGAGCGCGACGATGTCGGCGTCGGTGGCCGCGGATGGCTCCGCGGGGTCGATAACGACCGCGCCGAGCAGTCCGCCTTCGACCTGCTCGTGCGACACCTGGTGTGAGTGGTACCAGTAGGTGCCGGCATCCGTCGCGACGAACCGGTACGTGTAGCGGCCACCGGTCGGAACGGCATCCTGCGTGATGCCAGCCACGCCATCGGCCGAGTTCGGCACGTCGATGCCGTGCCAGTGCAGGGTGGCGCCCGCCGCGACCGACTCGTTGACGAACACCACCTCGACGAGCTCGCCCTGCCGAGCGCGGATCACGGGGCCGGGGGAGGTGCCGTTCACGGTGTAGCCCTCGAGTGAGCGTCCGCCGGGCACGTCCACGGTCTGTTGGCGGGCGACGAGTTCGGCGTGCACATCGGCGGGGCGGTCGGGGTCAGCCGTCAGCGTCGTCACCGAGACGGCGCCGCCTGGCTGGGCGGGGTCGGCCGAAAGCCCCGAGCGGCCTGAGTGTTCGGTGTGCGCGGCGTGCCCAGACGGCACGCCGCTCACGTCCACGGCAGCGCCGCCCATGTCCATGACCGAGTACTCGCCGAGAAGTGTCGAGCTCCACGCGAGGGCGCCGGCGCCGACCGCGATCGCGACCGCGATGCCGACCAGCACTCGCAGCACGGGGCTACGCCGCGACGGCATTGGATTTCGCCTCCTCGCGGTTCGCGCGCGACGGCCGCCGCACCCGCACCGCGGTGAACACCGCGGCGAACAGCACGGCGAGCGCGTTCGCGCCATGGACGAGGCCCAGGTACGGGATGTCGCGGAGCGCGAACCCGAGCGTGGCCTGCGCCACGATCAGGCCGAGCACGATCGCAGCCCACAGTCGAGCGCGCGGGACTCTCACGAAGAACGCGACGATGAGAAGTGCCACTGCGGCGAGCGGGATCACCCCCGCGCCGACGATGGCATGAATCCAAAATCCGAGTTCACCGGTGTAGGCCAGCTGGCGACTTTCGATCAGGGCTTTGTCGACGACGCCGCCCTCCTGCACGAAATGCACCATCCCGCCGACCCCGAAGGCGATCGCGGCAGCCTGCACAATGACACCGGCAGCGACGATCCAGGCGATGACCGAGTAGATCCTGCGCATAATGTCTCTCCTTGTTCGGTGCGGTCGCTCATGGCCTTCGCTCATGGCATCCGCTTGACTCCACGCTCGTCTGTTCGGCGTGCGGTGGGATCGGGGCAGTCCTCGCCGCGCGTGGAGGTGCTCCGCGCTTGTCGCCGGCACGGCGAATGGAGGCTAGCCGCCGACGGATGGTGGGGGCGGCCCTCCTTGTGGCCGACAACCCATCGGGAGGACGATGGAATCGTGGTTCGCAGATGGGTGTGCCTCGCGTTGCTCGGCCCGATCGGGGTCGCAGCCCTGGCCTATATCGTCGTCATGCGCGGGTTCATCGACATAGACGTGGACGTCGATCACGGCCTCGCCTGGCCGCTGCTCGGCGCTCTGCCGCTGTTCGTGTTCGGCATGTGGCTGCTCACGGTGTCGGCGTCGCGGATCGCCCTGTTCATCGGGCTCGGGTCGACGGCGATGCTCGTCGGCTCGGCGTATGAGATCTTCGTGCACACCAATCCCGAGATCCTTGCGGCACCGTGGTTCCCGATCGTCAATATGGTCGGCCTCACCGCCGATGCGGTGGCCACCTCGACGCTGCTCATCGTGTTCGCCACGTTCCCGAACGGCACGCCGGAGCGTAGGTGGGAGCGGATCGCGGTCGTCTTCCTCTGGACTCCGGTGCTCGTCGGCCCGCTCACCCTGCTCACGAACCCGCACGTGGTGATGTCACAGTTCATCGGCATCAGCGGCGATTCGACCCCCAACCCCTTCGTCGTCCCGTGGCTGGAGTGGGCAGCGCCCTTCGTCCACTACCTCATCCTCCAGGCGTGGGGGGCCGTCGCGCTCGGCCTCGCCGTGCTCGTCTCCCGTGCGGTCTTCGGCGCACCAGAGGCGCGGGCTCGCACCCGAGTCATGGCCCTGGCGGTCGCTGCGGCGATCGTGGCCTTCGCGCTGTGGACTTTTGTGCCCGGCCTCCCCGGAGTCGAGTTCCTGGTCTACGCGTCGATGATCGCGATCCCGGTCGCCGCGATCCACGGCATCCTCCGTTACGGGGCGTTCGACATCGGACCAGGGGACCGCGGCGCGGGCGTCGAGCGCTCGTCGAACATCCTCATCACCGTCGTCTACGCCGCCGGCGTCGCGATGCCGGCTCTGCTGCTCGCGCCCCCACTTCGGACCGTGCCGGCGATCCTGATCACGACACTTCTCGCCGTCGTGCTGCTGCCCGCCCGCGGCTGGATGCAGCGGCGGCTGCACCGCGCCCTGTTCGGCGACCGCGAACGCCAGTTCGGCGTGCTCAGCGAGCTCGGCGCCCAGCTGGAGCAGGCGGCAGAGCCCCGCGAGCTACTCACCCGCCTCGCCGAGGCGGTGCGCGATGGACTCGACGCCTCATGGGTGCGGATCCGGCTCGTGTCGACCGCCGGCAGACTGGCGGAGGTGCCCACCGGGACCGCCGGCGACGTGTCCGACGCCGGCGAGCCCGTCGAGTCGTGCGATCTCATCCGCGGCGACGAAACGCTCGGCCGAATCGAGGTCGGCCCCCGCCGCCGCCGGGAGTACAGCGACGCCGAGCGCACACTGCTGCGCACTGTCGCGAGCCAGGCGGCGGCATCCGTCGCCAACCTGAGCCTGACCGAACAGCTTGCCGAGCAGCTTGACGAGCTGACCGCCTCGCGTGAGCGGCTTGTCGCCGCGCACGACGATGAGCGGCGGCGGCTGGAGCGCGACCTGCACGACGGCATCCAGCAGACCCTTGTGGCGCAGATAGCCGGTCTCAGGCTCGCTCGAAACCGGCTGGAGCGCGGCGAGCTGACGCCCGCGGAACTCACGCTGCTGCAGGAGCAGGCTCGCGAAACGCTCACCGACCTGCGCGAACTCGCGAGCGGTATCCACCCGCCAGTGCTGAGCGACAACGGTTTGGTCGCTGCGGTCGAGTCGGGGGTGGCGCGGTTCCCGATCCCGCTGCGGGTCGACGCTGACTCCGCCGTGCGCCAGACGCGGTTTCCCGATGACGTCGAGACGACCGCGTACTACGTGGTGCGCGAGGCGCTCGCGAACACCGCGAAACACGCGAACGCGACCCATGCGTCGGTCGGACTTGCGCAGAGCAACGGGCACCTGTTCATCTCGATCAGCGATGACGGCTGCGGCATGGGCGACGTCTCGCCGACGTCGCGGGTCTACGGCGGGTTGGCAAACATCCGCGACCGGGTCGCCGCGCTGCGCGGCGCCATGCGGGTCTCGCCGAACGAGCCGTCCGGCACGACGGTGTTCGTGGAGCTGCCGGTGGACGGCGTCGTGCCCGCAGCCGGACGGACGGTCGTTTCCGTTGGATGAGCAGGGAGTGCTGCGGGTTGTGATCGCCGAAGACAATTACCTCGTGCGCGAGGGGGTGCGCCGCCTGCTCGAGGACTCTGGCGCGGTCGACGTGGTCGCGTCGGTCGGGAACGGCACCGAGCTGCTCGACGCGGTGCGGCGGCTCACCCCGCACGCCGTCCTCACCGACATTCGGATGCCGCCCGGCCATCACATGGAGGGCATCGAGGCCGCACACGCGATCCGGGCCTCCTCGGCGGAGACGGGCGTCGTGGTGCTGTCGCAGCACGCCGACGAGAGCTACGCCCTCGCGCTGTTCTCTGACGGCTCGGCGGGCCTCGGCTACCTGCTGAAGGACCGCGTCGGCGACCTGGAAGACCTCGTGCATGCCCTGCGCGAGGTCTGCGCCGGCGGGTCGGTGATCGACCCGCAGATCGTCGACACGCTCGTGCGCCGCCACAGCGCTGCGGGGGAGTCGAGCCTGCTCGGAGCACTGTCACCCCGCGAACTCGAGGTGCTGCGCGAGATGGCCGCAGGCAAGACCAACGCCGGGATCGAGCAGTCGCTGTTCCTGGCGACGTCGACGGTGGAGAAGCACGTGAACGCGATTTTCACCAAGCTGCGCCTGCCAGAGACCGGCGTGCACCGGCGGGTGGCGGCCGTGCTGGCCTTTCTGCAGAACGACAACGAGCAGAAGAACAGTGGGTAGAGGAGACGAGACCATGGCATTCGACACTCCGAACGGAACGCGAGGGGCCCGTCAGCCCGGCCGCAACCGATTCGAGCGCTGGGCAAACCGGCGGATGATTCGCCATGTCCGTCGCACCGGCACCCTCGGGCATTCGAACCTGCTGGTACTGGTCACAACAGGGAGCAAGACCGGAGCCCAGCGCAGGACCCCGGTGGGCTGGTTCCCCGGCGGGGGCGACACCCGGCTCATCGTGGCCTCGGCATCAGGCGCCGCGCGCAATCCGTCGTGGTACTTCAACCTCGCGGCGCATCCATCCGCGGCCCGCATCGAGAGTGCCGGGCAGCACATCGACGTCACTGCCGCCCAACTGCACGGCGCAGAACGGGACGAGGCCTGGCGGCTGATCACGACACAGGCCCCGGCGTACGCCAAGTACGAGACGATCACCGACCGCGAGATTCCCGTCATCCGTCTCACACCGCGCTGACAGGCGTCGCTTCGAGCGCGGTTGCGGGCTACCGTGGGGGCGTGTCCGTTGCTCCAGCCGATACCGAAGTCGCTCACGCCGAGGGCGTGCGGCGACTTCTCGCGAGCTACCGGGCGGTGCCGGCGACGGAGTCGGTGCGGCTGGCCAAACCGACATCCAATCTGTTCCGAACGCGCACCAAGACCCGGGTCAGGGGCCTCGACACCTCCGGGTTGACGGGTGTCATCACCGTCGACGCCCAGGCGCGGACGGCGGAGGTCGCCGGCATGTGCACCTACGAAGACGTCGTTGCCGCGACACTTCCCGCTGGGCTGGCACCGTTGGTGGTGCCGCAGTTGAAGACCATCACGCTCGGCGGTGCAGTCACCGGTCTCGGCATCGAGTCGACCTCGTTCCGCAACGGACTGCCGCACGAGTCGGTACTCGAGATGGACATCCTCACCGGCGCGGGGGAGGTGCTCACCGTGTCGCCAACCGAGAACGCGGATCTGTTCCGGGCCTTCCCCAACTCCTACGGCACGCTGGGGTATGCGGTGCGCCTGCGCATCGACCTGGAGCCCGTCAAGCCATTCGTCGCCCTCCGGCACCTGCGCTTCCACTCGCTCAGCGACCTGGTCACGATGATGGGTCGCATCGTTCAGACCGGCCGGCTCGACGGGGTGGCGATCGACTACCTCGACGGAGTGGTGTTCAGCGCCGAGGAGAGTTACCTCTGCGTTGGCGTGCAGACGGATACCCCCGGTGCCGTCAGCGACTACACCGGCCAGCAGATCTACTACCGCTCGATCCAGCACGACGACGGCTTGACTGAAGACCGCCTCACCATTCACGACTACCTGTGGCGCTGGGACACCGACTGGTTCTGGTGCTCAAAGCCGTTCGGCGCGCAGGATCGACGCCTCCGCCGGATCTGGCCGAAGCGCTACCGGACCAGCAGCTTCTACTCGACGCTGATGAAATACGAACAACGGTTCCGGATCGGCGACCGGATCGAAAAACTGGGCGGCCGGCCGCCGCGCGAACGCGTCGTGCAGGATGTCGAAGTTCCACTCGCGCGGTGTGCTGAGTACCTTGACTGGTTCCTGGCGACCGTGCCGATCACGCCGATCTGGCTGTGCCCACTGCGCCTGCGTGCGGCCAGCAGCGGCGCGGCCGGCAGCAGCGACGGCTGGCCCCTGTACCCGATCAAGCCGAACCAGACCTACGTCAACCTGGGCTTCTGGGCGACGGTGCCCATCGGGCGGCACGAGGGCGAGACGAACCGGCTGATCGAGCGTAGGGTCACCGACGTCGACGGGCACAAGTCGTTGTACTCCGACTCCTATTACTCCCGGGAGGAGTTCGACGAACTCTACGGCGGGGACAGCTACCGGGCCGTGAAGACGAAATACGACCCTGATTCACGTCTCCTCGACCTCTATGCGAAGGCGGTACAACGACGATGACCACGTTCAAGGACCACTCGACGAAATCAACCGCGCTGACGGAGGCGACAGCGAAATCGGAAAAGACGGGGAAGTTCACCCTCGCCGAGGTTCTGGAGATTCTGTCCGGCGGTCGGCTTCCGCTGCGGTTCACCGCCTACGACGGGAGTTCGGCTGGACCGCCGGACGCTCCGTTCGGGCTGGATCTGAGGACCCCGCGGGGCACGAGCTACCTCGCCACCGGCCGCGGCGACCTCGGTTTCGCCCGCGCCTACATTGCCGGCGACCTCGACATCCGCGGGGTACACCCCGGGGACCCCTATGACCTGCTCAAAGCGCTCGCCGACAGCCTCGTCTTCACCCGCCCACCGGCCCGGATGATGGTCGACATCATCCGCTCCATCGGCGCCCGGCACCTGCGCCCGATAGCGCCGCCGCCCGAGGAGGCGCAGCCCCGGTGGCGCAGGATCGCCGGGGGGCTCCGGCACAGCAAGACCCGGGACGCCGACGCGATCCACCACCACTACGACGTCTCGAACACCTTCTACGAGTGGGTGCTCGGGCCGTCGATGACCTACACCTGCGCGTGCTACCCGCGCGGTAGCGCATCACTCGAGGAGGCGCAGGAAAACAAGTACCGGCTCGTGTTCGAGAAGCTGCGGCTGACACCGGGCGACCGGTTACTCGACGTCGGCTGCGGCTGGGGCGGCATGGTGCGCTACGCCGCACGCCGCGGCGTGCGGGCCACCGGTGTGACGCTCTCGGCCGAGCAGGCCGGGTGGGCGCAGCGGGCCATCGCCGACGAAGGCCTGGATGATCTGGCCGAGGTCCGTTGCGCCGACTATCGCGACGTCACGGAAACCGGCTACGACGCGGTGTCGTCGATCGGGTTGCTCGAGCACATCGGCGTGCGCAACTATCCGTCATACTTCGACTTTCTGCAGTCCCGGCTCCGCCCCGGCGGGCTGTTGCTCAATCACTGCATCACCCGACCCGAGAACCACCACCAACCCGAGGCGCGCGGATTCATCGATCGCTACGTCTTCCCCGACGGGGAGCTCACCGGATCGGGCCGGATCATCAGTGACGCCCAAGACATCGGTCTGGAGGTGGTGCACGAAGAGAATTTGCGGCAGCACTACGCGATGACGCTGCGCGACTGGTGCGCCAACCTCGTCGAACACTGGGACGAGGCCGTCGCCGAGGTGGGGCTCGCCACCGCGAAAGTGTGGGGACTGTATATGGCCGGTTCGCGGCTCGGGTTCGAGAGCAACGGCATCCAGTTGCACCAGGTGCTGATGAAGAGGCCCGACAATCGGGGCGTGGCCGGCGAGCTGCCGTTGCGGCCGTGGTGGACACCGTAACTGCCGCGGGACTACTCGACCGGCACGGCCTCGGCTGCGGGCCCGGCCAGGGCCGCGGGATCGTCGGCCGGGTCCTCGCCCCGGAACTGGGACATGTAGAGCGCGTAATAGGCGCCGCGGCGCACCAGCAGGTCGTCGTGGTTGCCCTGCTCCACGATGCGGCCGCCGTCCATCACTAGGATGGTGTGGGCGTCGCGGATCGTGGAGAGCCGGTGGGCGATCACGAACGAGGTGCGGTCGGCCCGGAGTGCGGCCATGGCGTGCTGCACCAGCAGCTCGGTGCGGGTGTCCACCGACGAGGTCGCCTCGTCGAGGATGAGCAGCGACGGGTTCGCCAAGAACGCCCTGGCGATGGTGAGCAGCTGCCGCTCACCGGCGGAGACGCTGCCGCCGTCCGCGTCGAGCACGGTGTCGTACCCGTCGGGTAGCTGACGCACGAACCTGTCGACCATGGTCGCCTCGGCGGCGGCCACGACCTCCTCGTCGGTGGCGTCAAGGCGGCCGTACCGGATGTTCTCCCGGATGGTGCCGCCGAAGAGCCAGGCATCCTGAAGCACCATGCCCACCTGCGAGCGCAGTTCACCGCGGGAGAGCGCCGTGATGTCGACGCTGTCGAGCAGGATGCGGCCGCCGGTGAGCTCGTAGAACCGCATCACCAGGTTCACCAGGGTGGTCTTGCCCGCCCCGGTGGGCCCCACGATCGCGACGGTGTGGCCGGGTTCGGCCGAGAACGACAGGTCCTCGATCAGCGGCTTGTCGGTGCTGTACGCGAAGGACACCCGCTCGAACTCGACGTGGCCGCTGGTGCGCTCCGGCAGCTGGGCGGTCGGCGCATCCGGCTGCTGCTCGTCGGCGTCGAGAAGTTCGAAGGTGCGCTCCGCCGAGGCCACGCCGGACTGCAGCATGTTGGCCATGCCGGCCATCTGGCCGATCGGCTGGGAGAACTCCCGGGAGTACTGGATGAACGCCGTCGCGTCGCCCAGGGTCATCTGGCCCGAGGCGACCCGCAGCCCACCGACCACGGCGATCAGCACATAGGACAGGTACGAGACGAAGGTCATCGCGGGCATGATCATGCCGGAGACGAACTGCGCACCGAACGAGGCCGTGTAGAGCTCCTCGTTGCGCTTGTCGAACTCCTCGAGCATCTCCTTGTCGCGGCCGAAGGCCCGCACGATCTCCTGGCCGGAGAAGGTCTCTTCGATGTGCCCGTTGAGGGCGCCGGTGTTCTTCCACTGCGCGGTGAACAGCTTCTGTGAGCGCACGCCGATGACCCCGGCGATGATCGCGGACAGCGGCAGCGAGATCAGCGCGATGAGGGCCAGCTGCCACGAGACGATGAACATCATCGCGGCGATGCCGAGCACCGTGAGCACGGACTGGATCAGTTGGGAGAACGCCTGCTGCAGCGCCTGCTGGATGTTGTCCACGTCGTTGGTGACCCGCGACATCAGGTCGCCGCGCTGGCGGGTGTCGAAGTAGCACAGCGGCAGGCGGTTGAGTTTCTCCTCGATGTCCTGACGCAACCTGAACACGACCCGCATCACCAGGCCGTTGAGGATGAACCCCTGCGCCCAGGAGAGCACCGCCGCGATCGTGTACATCGCGAGCACCGCAATGATCAGCCGGCCGAGCACTGTGAAGTCCACGCCCTCGCCTGGCACGACCGTGGTGCCCTGGAGCATGTCGGCGAACTGGTCGTTGCCCGTGGCGCGGGCCTGGCTGATGACCTGGTCCAGCGGCACCCCCGCGGGCAGCTGCATGCCGATGACGCCGTTGAAGATGGCGTCCATCGCCTGGCCCAGGATCTTCGGCGCCAGCACCGTGAGCACCACCGAGACCACGACCAGGGCCACCACGATGATCATCTTGGTGCGCTCCGGCCGCATCAGCCCGATCAGGCGCTTGGCCGACGGCAGGAAATTCTCGGCCTTGCGGGCCGGGGTGCCGCCGAACATGTCGCCGTCCGCCTCGGTGGGGATGAACTCCTCGTCGGGGGCGCCGGCCGGTGCCGCCGCCGCGGCGTTGTCTGCGGCTGCCGCGGCTGCCCGCTTGCTCATTCGCTTGGCCATGGTCACGCCACCTCAACACTCAACTGGGATTCAACGATTTCGCGGTACGTGGCATTGCCTTCGAGCAGTTCCTCGTGGGTGCCTCTGCCGGTGATCACACCGTTGTCGACCACGAGGATCTGGTCGGCTGCGGTGATGGTCGACACCCGCTGGGCCACGATGATCACCGTGGCGTCCCGGGTCGCGTCGCCGAGCGCGGCGCGGAGGCGGGCATCCGTGGCCACGTCGAGGGCGGAGAACGAGTCGTCGAACAGGTAGACCTTGGGTTGGGCGACGAGCGCCCGAGCGATGCACAGGCGCTGGCGTTGGCCGCCGGACACGTTGGTGCCGCCCTGGGCGATGTGCTCGTCCAGACCCAGCGGCATCGCGCGCACGAAGTCGTCACCCTGCGCGATGCGGAGCGCCTCCCAGAGTTCCGCGTCCGTCGCATCCGCCCGGCCGAAGCGCAGGTTGGAGCCGATCGTGCCGGAGAACAGGTACGGCTTCTGCGGAATCAGCCCGATGACCTGGGCGAGCTGGCCGCGGGTGAGGGAGGACACGGGCACCCCGTCGATGGTCACCGCGCCCTGCTGGGCGTCGTACAGGCGGGCGATGAGGTTGACCAGGGTGCTCTTGCCGGCGCCGGTGGAGCCGACGATGGCGGTGGTCTGGCCGGGCTCCGCCGTGAAGCTGACGTTGTCGAGCACCGGACGTTCGGCGCCCGGGAAACCGAAGCTGACGCCGCTGAACTCGACGATCCCGGTGGTGGGCGCGGCCACTTGGGCGTCGCGGGCGATGGCCTGGCTGCTGACGGTGGTGAAGACCTCGGTGATGCGTTCGGCGCAGACGACGGCGCGGGGGATCATCATCACCATGAACACGCCCATCATCACGGCCATCAAGATCTGCAGGAGGTACTGCAGGAACGCCGTCAGCGACCCGATCTGCATGTCGCCGGCGTCGACCCGGTGGCCGCCGAACCAGAGCACCGCGGCGGTGGCAAGGTGCAGCACCATCATGATCACCGGGAACATCAGCACGAAGATGTTGCCGACCTTCACCGACACGGCGGTGATCGATTCGTTCGCCGTGCGGTACCGCTCGGACTCGAAGGGTTCGCGCACGAACGCGCGCACCACGCGGATGCCGACGATCTGTTCGCGCAGCACGCTGTTGATGCCGTCGAGACGGTCCTGCATCAGCCTGAACAGCGGCAGCAGCAGGAAGACCAGGAAGCCGACGATGAGGAACAGGACCGGCACCGACACCCAGACCAGCCAGGACAGCCCGGCGTCTTCGCGGAGCGCCATGATGATGCCGCCCACGCACATGATCGGCGTGGACACCATGAAGTTGAGGGTCATCAGCACGAGCATCTGCACCTGTTGCACGTCGTTGGTGCCGCGGGTGATCAGGGTCGCTGTGCCGAAGCCGCCCAGTTCGAGCGCGCTGAGCGAATCGACCTTGCGGTACACCTCGCGGCGCAGGTCACGGCCGATGGCCATGGCGGTGCGAGCGCCGAAGTAGACACCGCCGATCGCGGTGACCACCTGCACGAGGCAGACGATCAGCATGGTCATGCCGGTCGACCAGATGAAGTCGGTGTCACCGCGGGTCACGCCCTCGTCGATGATCTGCGCGTTCAGGCTCGGCAGGTACAGCGCGGCGATCGTGGAGATCAGTTGCAGCACGAAGACCCACACGATCCAGGACCGGTACGGTCTGGCGTGACTGAGAATCAGAGAGGTCAGTATCAACGGGGGTCCTCACAGTGAATGTCCGAAACCAAACGGCGACATGGCGGAGCAGCACCCCCGAGCCAGCTGAATTTTAGCAGGAGCGCACCGACACGGACCCCTGCCGAGCGCCTTACGCTGGGGTGATGTCCCGCACCATGCGCCTGAAGCCGAACGAACTGGTCACGGCGTGGCCGGACGGGCCCGCCCGCGACGCCATCGGGGAGGTCGCGCGGGTGTTCGCGGGCAACCTGCGGCAAGCCATCGGGTCACGGAGCATCCGCAGCGCGGCGGAGACCTGCGGCATGAACCACGCCACCCTCATCGGCATCCTGGAGGGGCGGGCCTGGCCGGATATGGAGACCATCGCCAAGCTCGAACGCGGGCTGGATGCGGCGCTCTGGCCGGGCCACACGCCGCGGCTCTGACGGGTTCGCGTGGTTGCGGGTCGAGGTCGGCATGCCGGGTCTACTTCGACAAGCTCAGCACGGCGTCGACAAGCTCGACCAGCGATGCGGGCGCGACCATCCGCTGATCGAGCCTGTCGAGATCCCGCGAGCCGACCGCTCAGCGGTGGTTTTCGGTCTGCTCGATCTGGTCGGCGAGGTTGTCCGGGCTGAGGTCGGCGTTCTTGAACTCCGGCGTCAGCGGCAGCTCCAGGTGCAGGTCGGTGCCGATGCAGATCTCGATGGTGCCGGAGTTCAGCGCGAAGTCGAGCACGTGGCCGCCGTGCTGCCGGTCGGCGTCGATGAAGTGCACGTGCCCGCCGGGAACCCCGATGCCCTGCCCGTAGAGCGGGGTGCGAAACCCCGCCACGACGCCGGTGGTACGGCCGAACTCCAGGGTCTTCTCGCCCCGGATGGCCTCGGACATGGGTTGGTACGGCTTCTCCTGCCGCTGCACCGCCCGCACCCGCACCCACTCGAACTCGCCGGTCAGTCGCACCGCGTAGAGGTAGTTGGCGCTCTGCAGGGTCTCGTTGATCAGCGCCACCGCCTGATCGCGGGTGGCGGGCCCGGCGACGGGGATGGTCACGGTGGGGACGAACTCGGTGACCACGGCGAACGGGCTCCGGTCTCCGGGCGCGGCGGGCGCCACCGTGCCGTCCACCCGCATCCGGTAACAGACGCCGTCGAGGATCAGCATCTCGCCGTCGAGCGCGTTGAAGGTGCCCAGGCCGAAGTCGCCGTGTTCGAGCAGGGTGGCCACGGTGGTGTCGCCGTCGTAGATGCCGTCGAGCAGGGCGCTCATCAGGCTGGTCTGGTAGACGAGATGGCGGCCGGCGGGGACGTCCACGATGGTTCCTCCTGAGCGTGCGGTGGGGGTTAGAGCGACGGGATCAGCTCGGGCACCCGGCAGGGCTGGCCGTGGGCGTAGTTGAGGCACGAGCCCAGGGCATCCGGGTACGGGTCGGGGTCGCCGGAGCCGAACCAGGCCGTGTAGAACAACCAGAAGTTGAGGTTGCCGTGGGTGGAGCATCCGTCGCCGTCACTGTCGGGCTGGCTGAGGGCCGCGTCGTTGGGCTGGTACGGCGTGTAGTTGTACAGATTGGCGGTGGCCTGGTTCTGGATGTCGACCGTGCTGGCGCCGCACTCGGCGTCGGGGTTGAAGCCCACCTCGGTGTCACCGATCTTGTAGGTGCGGTCGGGCTCCTGGGTGTACTGCCGGAACTGCCAGGCCGCGTTGTAGACCTGGTTGAAGAAACCGAAATACTCGGTCTCGCAGTCGGCCGTGTCGGGGCAACCGTAACCGGTGGCACGCAGGTAGCCGGACTCGGTGGGCCGGCTGAGCAGGGACTGCTCCTTCTGCAACAGCACCAGCAGAACGCGGGGGCTGATGCCGCAGGCCTCGGCGACCTTGCTGATGATGGTGCTGGCGTGTTCGTTCTCGTCGCCCCGGTAGGCGGCGCAGTGGCCCGCACCCGCGGCGGGCTGGTCGACGGTGCTCTCGCGGTACTCCCACAGGCAGGGCGAGCTGTCGGTGCGGATGCAGCTGCGCGACAGCAGGAACGACTGCACCTGCTTCTCGGTCATCGCATCGGCGTTGAAGAAGGTGTAATCGCTGATGATGCGGCCCGGCTGGAAGCCGGCCAGGTCGATCTCATTCGTGGCGATGGGCGCGGTGGGGGCCGCCGTGGCGGGTTCGGTGCGCGTGGCCGCGCCGACCAGGGCCGCCCCGGCCAGGACGACGACGAGAACGGCGGCCGTCGCCAGCGCGGGCAGGCGGTGGCGCTCGAAGAAGCTCATCCCCCGAGACTATCGAAGGCGTACGGACGTCGGGTGGGAGGCGGCTGCGAGAGCCGGCGCCGGCACGGCTCACCGGCTCTGGGCACCGAAATCCCCGCCCGCGATGCCCGGGCTCTTCCGGCGGCAGGCCGGGGACGGTTGAATGGGAGGAACCGCAGGAGTCGGACGCTCCGCCTTCCGCGGCAGGAGGTCACCATGGACGCTGACACGGGCACAGGCAAGGACCCGCGGGCCGAGGCAGGCGACGCGGCGGCGGTGCACGCCGAGGCGGCCGCGCAACCGGCGCAGGAGCCCGGCCCGCGCACGGGCATCGTCGTCGGGCACGACGGATCGGCCGACGCCAATCACGCCCTGACCGTGGCGCTCGATCTGGCCGCCGGCCTCAAGGTGCCGGTGACGATCGTGCGGGCCTGGACCATCGACACGGCTCCGCGCCCGGCGAACTGGGAATTCGGCTACGTGTCGTCGTACTCCGACTACGCGGGCGCGGTGCGGGAGCGCCTCGTGAACGACACCCAGGCCGCCGTCACCGAGCATCCGGGGCTCACGGTGGAGTTCCGGGTGGCGCTGGGCGGGCCGGCCAAGACTCTGATCGAGGTCTCGCGGGGGTCCCGGATGCTCGTGGTCGGTTCCCGCGGGCGCGGCGGACTGGCCGGGATGCTGCTCGGCTCGGTGAGCGAGCAGTGCGTGCGGCACGCGGACTGCCCGGTGCTCGTGGTGCGGCCGCGAACCTGATCCCGCCGGAGCGGG
The DNA here is from genome assembly GCF_002929555.1 of Cryobacterium sp. N22. GTDB lineage: Bacteria > Actinomycetota > Actinomycetes > Actinomycetales > Microbacteriaceae > Cryobacterium. Next base: position 66,726 of record NZ_PJJP01000033.1, on the reverse strand, counting down.
TCGGCCGGGTGCGGGTCAGCCGGCCTGGAGCCGGTTGCCCACCGCGAACCAGGCGAGCGCGCCGAACACCGGTGCGAAGACCACGGTCAGCACCCACCGTGTTCGGGCCGGTTCGCTCAGGTGCACGGCGCGGATGACCTGGGCGAGGGCGGCCACGATCAGCACGAGGGCGCCCAGGCCGGCCAGCACGATGAGCGTCACTCCGATCAGGGAGCCCAGTGCGGCGCCATCGATCGCGCCGCCGTCCAGAACGTCTGCACGCCCGAGCGTTCCCTGCCAGACGGTGGTGCTGAGTATTCCTGTGCTGTTCATTCGTCGGTTTCCCCTCGATCCCGGCAGATGGTGCCCGGCGGCGGCGCGGGGCGGATGATGCGGTCGTGCAATCGTCGTCGGCCGGGAAAACAGGTTCCCCCCGGAATGCTCGCCCGGCCTGGAGAAAGCATACCAAACGGTATGCTTTCTGGTGAGACTGTTTCGGAATTGGTCTCGGTGCCGCGCCGCCAGGCGCCTGTTTCCACTCGAGGAGCGTCATGACCCGACAGGCACGCGCGTTGGAAACCCGGGCGGTGATCATCCGCGCCGCCGCCGATGTCTTCGACGCTGTGGGCTACGGCGGCGCCTCGATGGCGGACATCTGTGTAGCGGCCGGGCTCACCAAGGGGGCGCTGTACTTCCACTTCGCGTCGAAGGAGGCGCTGGCCCTGGCGGTGATCGACGCCCAGCACAAGAGGGCGATCGGGCTCGGCGACGAGCTGCTGCACAGCGAACAGCCCGGCCTGCACGTGCTGCTGCAGATGACGTTCGAGCTGGGCAAGCAGGTGCGCGATGATCCGGTGTCGCGGGCCGGCATCCGCCTGACCATGGAGTCGAGCAACCTCTCGGTACCCGTCGTGAGGCCCTACGAGGACTGGATCGCGGCGTGCGCCGTGCTGCTGCAGCGAGCGATCCTCGACGGTGACGTGCGCGCGGATGTGGATGTCGCCGCCGCCGCCCGGTTCATCAGCCCGGCGTTCACGGGTGTGCAGGTGGTCTCCGGCGTGCTCACCGGCCGCGCGGACCTGATGCAGCGGATTGTGGAGATGTGGTCGTTCGTGCTGCCGAGCCTGGTGGTGCCCGGGCGCTGGGACGCGCTGAGGACCTTACCCGCGGAGCTGGCCGACATCTGGGGGTAGGGCCTGCCGTGCGCGCAACTGTTGCCCGTGCGGACAATTGGTTCCGGTACGCCGGACGCACTTGTCCGCACGGGACGCAGAAGTGGGCCGGCGGCTAGTCCTCGTCGGTGGCGACGCTCAGCAACACCTTGATGTTGCCGCTGGTGGCGCGGGAGTAGGGGCAGACCGCGTGCGCGGCCTCCATGGCGGCCTGCGCGGTGGCCGGGTCGGCGCCGGGGATCTGGGCTTCGATGGTGACCTCGAAGTCGAGGCCGGCGGCCATGCTGCCGACCAGGTTGACGGTGAGGGTGACGGCGGACTCCGACACGTCGACCTTGCTCTGGCGGGCGGTTGCCTTGAGAGCGTTGTGGAAGCAGGCCGCCCAGCCGCTGGCGAAGAGCTGCTCGGGGTTGGTGCCGGGCCCGCCGTCGCCGCCCATGTCCGCAGGGATCGACAGGTCGAGGTCGAGCTTGTTGTCGCTGGTGACGACCTTGCCGGTGCGTCCGCCCCAGGAGGTGGCGGATGCGGTGTAAATGGCCGTGGTCATGATTATCTTCTTTCGGGTAGCGCGGAGCACACTGGACTCAGCGTTCGACACGGAGCCGCAAAGTGCTTCGTATTTGAAACAACTTGTTTTCAGCCTAACGGAGGACCGACCATGGGAATTCCCGAACCATCCATCTCGGCCGACGAGATGCGTGCCTGGGCGGCCCTGTTCGAGACGTCGAACATCGTGCAGTACGCGGCCGACCGCAACCTGCGCGACTCCGTGGGCCTCACCCTCGCGCAGTTCGAGATTCTCCTGCGCATCGGCGAAGCCGGCACCGACGGTCGTCGCATGACCGACATCGCCGATTCGCTCACGGTCTCCCGCAGCGGCCTCACGTACCAGGTGGGCCAGCTCGAGCGGAAGGAGCTGGTGTTGCGGCAGCCGGCCCCCGACGACGACAGGTCGGTCATCGCCCACGTGACGCCGGCGGGCCTCGACCTGCTGCGGGCGGGCATCCCCGGCTACGTCGACCTGGTGCGGGAGATGCTCTTCGACAGGCTCAGCCACGCCGATCTGATGACCGTCACCGAGATCCTCGACGACGTGCGCCGCCAGCTCAAGGAGCAGCCGAAGCGTTCGACCTACCGGCGGGCGCGGCGCAGTGTCACCCAGGCCGGCGCGGATGCTGCGGACGCCGGCGCGGTGCCCATCACCGAGTAGCGCCGGAAGGGGGTGGCGCCAGGGGTTGCATCCGTCGACGCGCTGGGCAGACTGGGGGGATGAGCATCCCTTCGCACGGCGAGAGCCAGCCCGGTGCCGGCGAGCAGCGCACCGTCGAGCTCGTCGAGGACGAGCGTCGCTACGTGCTGCTGCTCGACGGGGCGCAGGTGGGCCACACCGTCTACGCCGACCACGGCGGCCAGCGGGTGTTCGTGCACACCGAGATCAGCATGGACCACTCGGGCAAGGGCCTCGCGTCGACGCTGGTGGCCGCCGCGCTCTCCGATGTGCGGGCGCGTGGCTTGCGGGTCGTGGCGCTGTGCCCGTTCACGGCGGCCTACCTGCGCGGGCACCGGGAATACGACGACATCGTCGACCCGCTGACCCCGCAGCTGAAGGCCGACCTGCGCGCGGCGCAGCTGATCTAGCGCCAGCCGCACGCCCTGCGCGGGTCACGGCGCGGGGGTACTCTGTGCAGCGAAAAACAGACCGAACCCCCAAGGAGATGCATCATGGCTGGTGGAGTGGCGCGCCGCGATCGATTCGAACTACCCGACTCCGTGCGACGCTTTTTCGAGGGCGACTGGGAATCCGCCGCCCTGCGGGTGGAGGAGTATCAGGACGGCAACACCCTCGTGGTGAAGGCCGAGATGCCCGGCATCGACCCCGACAAGGACGTCGACATCTCGGTGTCCGACGGGGTGCTGCACATCCAGGCCGAACGCCAGGAGACCACCGAGCACAAGGAGAAGGGCGGCTACCGCACCGAGTTCCGCTACGGCTCGTTCGCCCGGGACATCCCGCTGCCCATCGGCAGCAAGGACTCCGACGTCTCGGCGAGCTACCGGGACGGCGTGCTCGAGGTGCGGGTGCCCGTCGCCGAGCGCTCCGAGACGACGTCGAAGATCCAGGTGACCCGCGGCTGAGCCGGCGCCCCTGCCGCCGAGTTGCAGCGGGGCTCCTCTCGCGGGTCAGACTGCGGTCGGCGCCGCCGTTGTGCGGGGCGCCGCCTGGAGGGGCGCCGGCTCGTGGCCGAACAGCTTGGGGCGCAGCCACAGCGACACGTAGACCAGGGCGATGAGGGCCGGCACCTCGATGAGCGGGCCCACGATGCCGGCCAGGGCCTGCCCGCTCGTGGCGCCGAAGGTGCCGATGGCCACAGCGATGGCCAGCTCGAAGTTGTTGCCCGCCGCCGTGAAGGCCAGCGTGGCCGTGCGGGCGTACGGCAACCCGACCAGCCGGCCGGCAATGAAGCCCGCCGCGAACATCACCGCGAAGTAGACCAGCAGCGGCAGGGCGATGCGCACCACGTCCAGCGGCCGGTCGATGACCTGCCGGCCCTGCAGGGCGAAGAGCAACACGATCGTGAACAACAGTCCGTAGAGGGCGAACGGGCCCACCCGCGGCAGAAAGCGGCTCTCGTACCAGGCGCGGCCACGGGTGGCCTCACCGATGCGGCGGGACAGGTAGCCGGCCAGCAGCGGGATGCCGAGGAAGACCAGCACGCTCGCGGTGATCGCCCAGACGGAGAACTCGGCGCTCGTCGTGGCCAGGCCGAGCCAGGCCGGCAGCACCTGCAGGTAGAACCAGCCGAGGGCGGCGAACGCGATGACCTGGAACACCGAGTTGATCGCCACGAGGAACGCCGCGGCCTCCCGGTCGCCGCAGGCCAGGTCGTTCCAGATGAGCACCATGGCGATGCACCTGGCCAGCCCCACGATGATCAGGCCGGTGCGGTATTCGGGCAGGTCGGGCAGGAAGACCCAAGCCAGCGCGAACATCAGCGCCGGTCCCACGAGCCAGTTCAGCACCAGCGAGGACACCAACAGACGGCGGTCGCCGGCGACGGCGCGAGCATCCGAGTACCGCACCTTGGCGAGCACCGGATACATCATCACCAGCAGGCCCACCGCAATCGGCACGCTCACCGAGCCGATCGAGAAGGCGTGCAGCAGATCTCCGACGCCGGGCGTGAAGACGGCCAGGAGCAGCCCGAGTCCCATGGCGAGGAGAATCCAGACCGGCAGCAGCCGATCGGTGGTGCCGAGCTGCGTGGCGGCATGGGCGGGCTGTGTCATGGTGCTCCATCGGTCACGGCTGAGAAATAGATGAACGTCGATATTGAGTGTGGCGACAGCATCGATGGATGTCAATTCGCGTGGCAGAATGGGGGGATGGTGAACGTCGAACTCCTGCAGGCCCCCGCAGCGGCCGACTGCTGCCCGCCGCCCGCCCGCCAGGCGCTCGCCGCGGATGGTGCGGAAAAGCTCGCCAAGACCCTCAAGGCCATCGCCGACCCGGCCCGCCTGCGGCTGATCTCGATGGTCGCCGCGCACGACGACGCCGAGGCCTGCGTGTGCGATCTCACCGAGCCCCTCGGGCTGAGCCAGCCCACGGTGTCCCACCACCTCAAAGTGCTGGTGGATGCCGGGATCTTGTCTCGGGACAAGCGCGGCACCTGGGCGTACTACCGCCTGGTGCCCGGCGCCCTCGACGCTCTGGCCCAGTCGGTCGTCACCGTCTGATCCCTGGTTCCACTGGACCGGCCGAGCGGTCGCTTTGTAGAGTGGGGGCATGACAGTCGCCCCCGACCGCGCATTTCGCCGCCGCAGCACGCTGTTCGGTTGGCTGTGGAGCGTCGTGGTTCTCGGGATCGGCCTCTGGGTGAGCCTGGCCACCGGCGAGTGGATCGCCCTGTTCTGCGCGGCCGGCCTGGTGATCCTGCCGATCGGCGGCCTGGCCCTCCGCGCCCGACGAAGCTAACTGTCCCCACCGGGCCAATTGATGTGTGCATATGCATGCATACACACGGTTTACCCAGATAAATGACGTAACGTCACTTACTTGCGCCCGGAGCCGACGTCGTCGCCGTGTGCTGGATTCCCATTCGGCGGGGCCACTGATTTGGTTCCCGCCCGCTCCATGCCCTATCCGGCCGGCCCTGTTTCGTTACACGGGTCGCTGCCGGTGAGTGACCCTTTCGAGGTCTGGTGGATCCGCGTCCTGATCCGGCTTCGACCAGAAAGCTTTTGTTATGCCCTTTTGCACAGCGCACACCCTTGCCCACCTTTCGGCCGGGGATGATGCTCATGCGTAGGCGCAGCGGATTCATCAAGCCGCCCTCCCGCCGCCGACAGGCCACCGCCGTCACCGCCATGACCTTTGTGGCACTGCTCACAACGGCAGGCGCGCTGCCCGCGCAGGCCGCGTACCTGGACGCCGACGGTGTCGCCGCCAGCGCGGCCCTCGCATCCACCGCCAGGGTGGCCCCGGCCGCACCTGAGCAGAGCATCAGCGTGACCGCGGACGCACCCGTCGCCGTGCAGGTGGACACCTTCGCGGCCGAGGAGGTCGCACCGCCACCCCCCGTGGTCGTCGCTCCCGCCGCCGAGGCTGCGCCCACCGCCATTGCCGCCGCGCCCGCCGGGGCGAGCGTGCGCTGGCCGTTCCCCGGCACCGTCCGCATCTCCGACGGTTACGGCCCCCGCTCGGCGCCCTGCGCCGGGTGCTCGACCTTCCACGATGGCCTCGACATGAACCCCGGCGAGGGCACCCCGATCGGCTCCATCGCCGACGGCGTCGTGAGCTCGGTCACCGCGTCCGACGACGGCGGCCTGGGCGTGCACGTGATGATCGACCACGTCGTGGCCGGCCAGAACGTCACCAGCACCTACGGGCACATGCGTGCCGGCTCGGCCGCCGTGAGCGTGGGCCAGTCGGTCACGGCCGGTCAGGTGATCGGCAACGTCGGCAGCACCGGCCAGAGCACCGGGCCGCACATGCACCTGGAGCTCCACCTCAACGGCGTCACCGCCATCGACCCCTTCGGCTGGCTGACCGAGCACGCGGGACCGATGTAGCGAAGCCGGTTCGGTGCCGGCGCCCACTGGGCGCCGGTTGCCGGAACGCATGAGCGCAGGATGCTCACTTCGGCGGCGGCACCTGGAAGTACAGGTGGGCGTGCAGGCGGCATCCGTCGTTGAACGCCGACCCGCAGGCCGGGCAGGCGGACACGGCCCGGTACGCCTCGATCGTGAGGGTCTGCCCGCAGGCGCCGCAGAGGATGGCCCGCTCGGCCCACTCCGACGGCTCCCACTGGGCGGCCGGGTGCGATTCGGCGTCGGCGTGGCACTGGAAGCACGGGTAGAACCGCTCGCAGCAGCGGAACTTGATCGCGACGATGTCGGTGGGCCCGGCGTAGTGCACGCAGCGGGTGTTCGCGTCGACGGTGGCACCGTGGACGCGCGGCCTGGCCGTCTGCCGGCCGGGCGGGGCTTCGTGCGGCATGCCGGTCTCCTTCGGGTTCTGCCGTGGCCGTGGCCGCTTGTGGCGGCCGGATCCTGACGCAACTGTGGCCGGTGCGGACTTCTGCACCCGGTGTGCCGGGTGCAATTGTCCGCGCCGGCCACAGTAGCCGAGCGGGATGCCGTCGCGGGATCGCGCGGGTGGGAGGACTACTCGCCGGTGTCGGTGCCCGTGTCGGTTCCGCTGGTGTCGGTCGTCGCGGTGGCCTGCTCCAGCACGAAGGTCTCGAAGGCTGCGGCGTCGCCGAGGTCGCCTTCATACTTCACGCCCTGCACGAGCACGGTCGGGGTGCCGGTGAGGGGGCCGATGTCGGTGTTGGGCAGCGGGTTGTCCAGCGCGCGAGCGCTGGCGTCGCCCACCCAGTCGCCGAACTCCTGGTCGGTGATGCAGGTGGCCACGGACTCATCAGTGACGCCGGCCTCTTCCACCAGACTCACGAGCTCGGCGTTGGTGAGGCCGGTCGTGCCCTCGGTGGGCTGGTTCGCGAACAGGGCGCTGTTCACGTCGAGGAAGCTGTCCGGCTGGTAATTGGCCACGCAGGCGGCGGTGTTGGCCGACCGGGTGGAGTACTTGCTGCCGCTGGAGGACTGGTCGAGGATCGAGATCGGGTGCGTCTCGAGGGTGATGTTGCCCGCGGTGAGCCAACTGTTGAGCTGGGCGCCGTTCGTGGTCTCGAACTGGCCGCAGTACGGGCACAGGTAGTCCAGGTAGACCGCGATGTTCACGGTACTGGTGAGCTCGCTCACGTCGGTGGGCACGGGCTTGGCGTCGGCCGCGGTGGCCTTGGTCGCCACCGCGCTGATGGTGGTGCCGTCGCCCTGCATCAGGATGCCGTCGCTGGCCATGTTGAGCGGCCCGGGCGAGGGTGGCTTGACGCTGCCCACGATGAGGATGGCGACGATGGCGGCGACGGCCACCAGGGCCAGGCCGATGCCGCCCCGCAGGAACCAGCGGTTTCGCGTCTCGCGCTTCTTCTGTTCTTCCCGCTGGATGCGGGCGGTTTCGCGCGCGACCTCACGGCGATCCTTCTTCGGGGGGAGTGCCTGGCCGGGGGTTTTTGCGTTCATGGGCTATCTGTGCCGTTTCGTCGGGACTGGTTCTCACCTCGACCATATCGACCCGGTCTATGAGACCGGTCGCCGGGCGCTGTGAGCTAGCTGGGAGGGGAACGAGCGCTGGTTAGAACCAGGTGCTCAGGTGCGGGGCGTAGGCGGAGTGCAGCGCCGTGTCCAGCTGGATGGCGGCATCCGGGGACGTCTCGGTGATGCGGCCGGCACGGGCGAGGTCGACGGCGCTCGTGCCGCCGAGGTACAGCGACGCCAGGTCGGCCGCCGAGAGGGCCACCTCGACGGCGCCGGCCGGGGCCGTGCCGGTGAACGGTTGCGCCTGCCCCGTCCCGTCGGCGGCGACGGTGAGCAGAAACCGGCCCTGCGCGAAGCCGAGGTCGTCGGTGACGTCGAGCAAGTAGTCGCCCGGTGCCGCGTAGCTGCGGGCGCCGAGCGCCACCGGAACGTCGAGGATGCGCAGCCAGAGGTGGTCGCGTTCGCTGGTCTTGCGCACGGCACGGTGGTCGGAGACCTGCCAGGCCACCGGCTCGGAGACGCTGCGGAGGCCGGCGTTGATCTCGTTGACCATGTCCATCTCGATCACGAACCGCCAGAGCGCCGCATAGGCGTCGTCGGTGGCCGCGACGAGGTCGACAAGCTTGAGCTGGCCGGGATGGCTCACGTTCTGCAGCGCGATCTCGTAGAGGGCGAATCCGGCGATGGCGCCGTCTGCGTCGTCGTAGCGCACCGCGCGGATGCCGCGTTTGTGCGCGTCGGGTTCGTTCGGCAGTAGGCCGAGGGTGCGCTTCCACCAGATTTCGCGGCGGTCGACCTCGCCGGGGGAGCGGTCGCGGGTGCGTTCGAAGACGGCGGGGCCGTCGGCGAGCAGCGATTCCGGGCTGACGAACTGCACCCGGCCGGCCGGGGTGGGGCCGGTCCAGCGGGCCCGCTGGGTGTCGACGATGTACGAGGACTGCCGCGCCGACGGGCCGAAACCGTACCGGCCGTAGATGGTGGCCTCGGAGACCGTGAGCATGGCGATCGGCAGGCCGAGCCGCACGGCGGTGCGCAGCTCCGAGGTGAGCATGGCCCGGGCGATGCCCTGGCGGCGGTGGGTGGGCGAGACGGTGACCGAGCTGATCGCCCAGGTGCCCAGGGTGGTGCCGCCGGGAACGGTCAGACCCATCTCCCAGGACCGGATCGTGGCGACCGCAGTCTCCGGGTCGGCCTGCGAGGCGTCCCAGACGCCGGTGACCCGGTCGGTGGCGATGTCCTCGACCTGCACCTCGAGGGTGCCCTCGGTGGGCGTGACCTCGTGGAAGCCGCGGGCATCCGCCAGCAGCCAGCGCTTGAGGCCCGCCTCGTCGTCGGCGTTCAGCACCGCCAGTCTCAGGCCGCGTTCGGCGAGATTTGCGGCGGATTCGGGGTCGACGGGTGCGGAGGCGTTGGCATTCACCCGTCCAGCCTACTCACGCGGTTCCGGGTGTTCCCGGTGGGCGAGTGCCCTCTGAGTCTCGCGGATCACTTTCTTCCCCCCGGCAATTGACCACGCCGGAGCCGCCAGGGGCTGCAACGTTGTAATCGACCGGGTAAGTTCGGGAGTGAACAGACCGACGCGCCGAGCGCGGTGCGCTGGCCGCACGGAGCCGCGACCGCGACCGCGCGCACGGACTGTTCGCGGCACGGACCAACCAGGGGAGCGAAATGGCAGCAACACTGCGCGATGTGGCGGCGCTCGCCGGGGTGTCGATCAAAACCGTCTCCAACGTGGTCCACGACTTCCAGCACATCCGGCCCGCGACCAGGGAGCGGGTGCGCGCGGCCATCGACGAGCTCGGCTACAAGCCCAATATCTCGGCGCGCAGCCTGCGCTCCGGCCGCACGGGTGTGATCGGCCTGGCCCTGCCCGAGCTCAGCCTGAGCTACTTCGCCGAGTTGGCGGATGCGATCATCCAGGCCGCCGAACGCCGTCACCTCGTGGTGCTCCTCGAGCAGACCGGCGGTGGCGACCGCGACCGTGAGATCGCCATGCTCTCGAGCCCGCGGCTGCAGCTCACCGACGGCTTGATCTTCAGCCCGCTGGGCCTGAGCACCGAAGATGCCGCTCTGCTCAACGTGGGCTACCCGATGGTGCTGCTCGGCGAGCGGGTCTTCGGCGGGCCCGTCGACCACGTCACCATGCACAACGTGGAGGCCGCGAAGGCCGCGACCATGCACCTGATCAGCCGGGGTCGTCGCCGGATCGCCATCATCGGCGCGCACGAGGGTGAGGTGGTTGGTTCGGCCGTGCTGCGCGTGCAGGGCTACCGCGAGGCCCTCGCCGAGGCCGGCATCCCGTTCGACCCCGCCCTGATCTGCAACGTGGGCAGGTGGCACCGGGTGGACGGCGCCGAGGCGATGCGCGCGCTGATCGACACCGGGGTGAGTTTTGACGCGGTGTTCGGGCTCAACGACACCCTGGCGCTTGGCGCCATGCGGGTGGCCCAGGTTGCCGGGTTGCGGGTGCCGGAGGACGTGATGTTCATCGGCTTCGACGCTCTCGACGAGACCAAGTACTCGCTGCCGACCCTGTCGACCATCGACCCCGGCCGCGACGAGATTGCCGACACCGCGGTGCGCCTGCTTGTGCAGCGCATCGAGGAGGGCGTCACCCCACGGGTGCCCGAGGTGTACCTGGCCGACTACACGGTCATCGACCGGGAGTCGACGGCGGCGTAGCTCGGCGGAGAGCTCACTGCGGGTTCTGATCGGTGTCTGGCGTCACGATAGTGAAGTTCAGTGATTGGGCCTGCGGAGGCGTCACCGTATACACCTCTACCTCGAGCGAATACCGCCCGCGAACGTAGCCACGCACATAGCTCTCCTCACCCGGAGAGAACTCACTGTCCAGGTTTCGCACCCAGCCCTGATCCTCCAGCCATGGCTCCAGGTCATCGGCGAACTCGGTCGGTGTCCGAGGGCCATCGGGATAAAGATCTACACCTTGGGCCCAGTAGTAGTACTGCGGCCATTCCGCGTAGTCAGCGCCTGCCTGGCGGCTGCCCCCGAAATTCTCGTAGATGGCCTTTGCTTCCTCCTCGGGAGCCTGCGCAATAATGTCGGCACCCCAGGCATCCGCCTGTTCAACGAACACCTGCAGTTGGTCTTCCTGAGACACCACCGCTTCCGCCGGGGGCGCCTCCGACGATCCGCACCCCGACAACACGAACAACACGACCCCAGCCGTGACAACCGCCAACGCGGCACGAGTATTTAGTTGCACCATTCCCCCAAGAAAAGTCCGCCAAAGAAAAGAATTCCCCCGGCTTTTCCGAACCTTATCGGAATCACCGGCCGTCCAGCGCTACCGTGCTGACGGCCAAGCGGTTGTCAGGCGGGCGGGCTGCCGAAGAGCACCAGCCGGGTGCCATGCGCCGGCACGGCTACGGTGAGCTCGCCGCCCGCCACCTCGAGCGACCGCCCGTCCCAGAGGTCGGTGGCACCGGCGGTGGTCGCCGGCACCCCCAGCGCCGACAGCGGCAGCCGGATGTCCCGTGCGGTCTCCCCGGTGTTGAACACGGCTACGTAGACGGCCGCGGGCGCTCCCGCCGCGCCGGTGTCCTCCGGCGACCCGGCGACCGAGCTCCACACCACGGTGTCACCCTCCCGCCAGAGTTCGCGCTGCCCATGCGAGTCCCGGTGCATGCGCAGCACTGCCGCATTGGTGAGCAGCGCCAGGGTCTCCGCCGGGGTTGACGGAAGGTCGCCGCCGAACATCAGCGGGGACCGGGCCAGGCACCACAGGGTAAGCATGGTGCGTTGCTCGTCGGCGGTGAGCCGGCTCATCCGGTCTTCGCCACGCTCGGCGCGGATGCCGATGCGCCCGAGCGGCAGCATGTCGGCGTCGGCCCAGGCGCCCGGGCGCTGGTGCGGCGCCCAGCGGGCGAGGCGGCCGAACTGGTCGTAGATGTCCTCCCAGCGATCCCAGAGGTCGTCGGAGACCCGCCAGAATTCGGCGTGGCCGGCCAGGTGCTCACGGTGCGCGAGCGACAGGTCGGTGCCGGGGGAGAGGCTGAGCGTGATCGGTCGCCCCGACCGGGCGATGGCGCGGGCATAGGCCTCGATTTCCCGGGAGTGGTACGGGGCCAGCATGTCGTCGGCCTTGATGAAGTCAACGCCCCAGGCGGCGAACTGGGCGACCTGAGCGTCGTAGTAGGCCTGCGCGCCGGGGTGGTCGTGGTTCAGGCCCATGTTGTCGGGGTTCCAGGTGCAGACGGAGTCCGGATCGGCGATGTCGGCGGCGCTCACCCCGGGCAGGCCGAACACCGGCACGGCGCCGGCCACCGCGGTGCGCGGGATCCCGCGCATGATGTGCAGCCCGAAGCGCAGGCCGAGCGCGTGCACCCGGGCGGCGAGCGGGGCGAAGCCGGCGCCGCCGGCCGCCGACGGGAACCGGTTGGTCGCGGGCAGCTGGCGGCCCCAGGCATCCATCTCGATGCCGGGATCGTCGTTGTAGCCGCCGGCGCGGGCGGCGGGGTCGTACCAGGCGATGTCGACGACGATGGTGTCCCAGCCGAAGCGCAGCAGGTGTTCGGCCATGTATTCGGCGTTGGCCAGGACCTCGGCCTCCGTGACTGTTGTGCCGTAACAATCCCAGGAGTTCCAACCCATCGGGGGTCGGTCGGTGACGGGGTAGGCGGCGTGGTTCGTGGCCAGGTCAGCGGGGAATTCGAGGGACATCGAGAGGCTCCGGTTCGGTGGGCCGCCCCGGCTGCGGCGGGCAACGGGACGGTAACGTTTATTGCAACGTTGGAATTTTTTCCTGGAATTCGTTGCGATTGCTTCGAGCCTGACATACTGTTACAACGTTGTAAAACGTTTTGGACAATGGATGTCCGTCCCGTCGGGCCGTGGCATCACACTCACAGCACAGCCAATCGGGAAGGACTACGTGATGAAGAAGTCACGTCTTATCGCCGCTTCCGTAGCAATGATCGCTACGACCGGCCTCTTGCTCAGCGGATGCTCGGCAGGAGCAGCAGACACCGGTGAGAAGCAGCTCACATTCATGTTCCGCGGCGGCGAAGACGAGAAGGCCGCGTACACGACGGCCATCAAGGCCTTCGAAAAGGCCAACGACGTCAAGGTCAAGATCATCAGCACGACCGCCGATGACTACGCGACCAAGCTCAAGGCGGCCATCGCCGGCAAGCAGATCCCGGACGTGTTCTACATCGCCCAGGGCGACATCCAGGCCTACGTGAACAACGGCGTCGTCCTCGACATCACCGAGTACGTCGAAGGGTCGGACACCCTCGACCTCGACAACATCTGGGAATACGGCGTGGACAGCTACCGCTTCGACGGCAGCCTGGTCGGCGAGGGCGCCATTTATGCGCTGCCCAAGGATGTCGGCCCGTTCTCCTTCGGGTACAACAAGTCCATGTTCGAGGCCGCCGGTATCCCGCTTCCCGATGTGGACACCCCCCTGACCCTGCAGGAGTTCGTCGACATCTCCAAGCAGCTCACCGTCGACCTCAACGGCGACGGCGAGCTGGACCAGTGGGGCACCGGCCTCAACGTGCAGTGGAGCCTGCAGTCCTTCGCCTGGTCGAACGGCGCCGACTTCCTCAACAAGGACCGCACCAAGGTCACCGTTGACACCCCGGAATTCGCCGAGGCGCTGCAGTGGTTCGCGGACCTGTCCAACGTGGAGGGCATCACCCCGTCCACCTCGCAGGCGCAGACCCTCGACACCTACCAGCGCTGGATGAGCGGCCAGATCGCGTTCTTCCCGGTGGGCCCGTGGGACGTCTCCACCTACGCCGAGCTCGACTTCGACTGGGACCTGATTCCCTACCCGGCCGGCAAGACCGGTGAGTCCGCCACCTGGGTCGGCTCGCTCGGCATCGCCGTCGGCAGCACGACCGAAGACCCCGAGCTCTCCGCCAAGCTCGTCGAATACCTCTCCGCCGATGTCACGGCGCAGCAGACCCTCGTCGACGCCGGGGTGCAGATCCCGAACCTCAAGGACATGGCCGACACCTGGGTGGCCGACTCGACCACCAAGCCGGCCAACAAGCAGGAGTTCCTCGACATCGTCAACGGCTACGGTCGCGCGCTGCCGGCGAACAACACCTACAACGCCGAGTGGTATGACGAGCTGTTCACCAACATCCAGCCGGTGCTCGACGGCACGCAGACCGCCGCTGACTACCTCAAGGAGGCGCAGCCCAAGATGCAGGCATTCCTGGACGACGCCAACCTCCAGGCCGGTATCGGCTAATACCGCCCCGGATGCCGCGGCCGCGCTCTCCACGCGTGGCCGCGGCATCCGCCCCCGGCCCTCGCCGGCCCCCGTTCTCGGAATCAAGTCAAGGAAGATCGCTGATGTCCACCACAGTTCTTCGCACGAAGCCCCGCCGCTCCCGTCTACATCGGCGTGAGCAGCAGATCGCGCTCTTGTTCATCGCGATCCCCCTGATCGGGTTCCTGCTCTTCACGCTCTACCCGCTGCTGTACTCGGTCTACGCGTCGTTCACGAGCTGGAACGGACTCGCGGCGCCGAAGTTCAACGGGCTCGACAACTACATCAAGATGTGGAACGACCCGTACTTCCTCAAATCGATGTGGAACACGCTGTTCCTGATGATCGGCATCCCGATCGGCCTCGTGCTCTCGATGGCCCTGGCTCTCGGGCTCAACCGCAAGATGCGCGGCATCACGTTCTTCCGCACCGTCTACTACGTCCCGGTGATCTCCTCGATCGCCGCGATCGCCATCATGTGGCAGTGGGCCTACAACGGCGACTTCGGCCTGGTCAACCAGGTCCTCGACCTGGTCGGTATTCAGGGCCCGAACTGGCTCGCCGATAAGGACACCGTCAAGCCCGCGCTGATCATCATGGCCACCTGGAAGGGCCTGGGCTACTCCATGCTGCTCTACCTGGCCGCGCTGCAATCGGTGCCCCGGTACCTCTACGAGGCCGCCGCCCTCGACGGGGCCGGCACCTGGCAGCAGTTCCGCAACATCACCCTCCCGATGGTGCGCCCGGTCACCTTCTTCCTCGTCGTCACCAGCATCATCGGCGGTTCGCAGATCTTCATCGAGATCAACATCATGACCCCGCTCGGTGGCCCCGAATTCAGCTCGGCCTCCATCGTTTGGTACATCTGGCGCCAGGCCTTCAACAACCTGCACATGGGCTACGCATCGGCCATGTCCATCGTGCTCGGACTGATCATCTTCATCGTCACCGTCATCCAATTCCGGCTCAACCGCCGCAACCAGTTCTCGATTGACTGAAGGTTGCCACCGTGAGTACATCAACTTCCCTTCCCGGCGCAGTCCAGGCCGGCGCCCCGCTGCTCGACCCGCAGGGCGGAATCCCCAACAGCCCGGCCAGCCGCCCCGGCCGCACACCGGACGGTAAAGGTCACGCCCTGACCCGCACCACTCGGTACAAGCTCGGCAACGTGCTCGTCACGCTGATCCTCTCGCTCGGCGCGGTCGTGATGCTCGGCCCGCTGATCTGGACCTTCTCCACCTCGCTGAAGACCCACGACGCCATCTTCGCGCTGCCGCCGCAGTGGATCCCGGACCCGGTGGTGTGGGAGAACTACCTACGGGTCTGGTCGGCGGGGCCGCTGCTCAGCGGCATCCGGAACAGCCTGATCGTGGCCGGCACCGTCACCGTGATCGGCTCGCTCACCTCATCGATCGCCGCGTTCGCCTTCGCGAAGATGCGGATGCCATTCAAGAACGCCGTGTTCCTCATGCTGCTGGCCGGCCTGATGATCCCGTTCCCGACCATCATGATCCCGCAGTTCATGGTCTTCGCCGAGATCGGCTGGGTCGACACCCTGCTGCCGCTGATCGTGCCGGGCCTGTTCGGCAACATCATCATGATCTTCTTCCTCAAGCAGTACCTCGAGAACGTGCCGGACTCGATCATCGAGGCCGCCAAGCTCGACGGCGCTTCCTACCTGCAGATCTTCAGCAGGCTGATCTTCCCGGCCATCCGCCCCGCCATGGCCGCCCAGTTCATCCTCTGGTTCATGGCCGTGTGGAACGACTACCTGGCCCCGATCATCTACCTGAACACGCCGGAGAAGCAGACCCTGCAGCTCGTGATCGCGAGCTTCAACGCCCAGTACGCCAGCCAGACCGACTACCCGCTGATCATGGCGGCGTCCTTCATCGCGCTGCTGCCCGTGCTGATCGTATTCATCATCTTCCAGCGCCAGATCATCGAATCCGTCGCCCTCACCGGCGGGAAGGGCTGACCATGACCCTCATCGACCAGACCCTGCCCGGCGAGACGCTGCGCAGCCTGGCGCCGGCCCCCGCCGGCGACCCGGCAGCCTGGGGCACCCGCAACGCCCACGACCCCACCGTCGTGCGCGACACCGACGGCACCTGGTACATGTTCTCCACGGATGCCGCCGCCGGCGCCGACTCGGTGCCGGCCGGAGTGCACGTGCGCCGCTCGGACGACCTCGTGCACTGGACCTTCGTGGGCACCGCCCTGGACGGCGTGCCCGCCCCCGCATTCGAGTGGAGCCAGGCGCCCGGACTCTGGGCGCCGGAGGTCGTGCGCTGGCCGGCACCCGGCGCCGCCCCGAGCGATGCTGCCGGTGACGACGCTGCCGACGTGCGGTGGCACATGTACTACTCGGCCTCCACCTTCGGTTCGAGCACATCGGCCATCGGCCTGGCCGTGGCGAGCCGGCTGGCCGGACCGTGGGAAGACCGCGGCGTCGTTGTGGCCACCCGGGCCGGTACCGACAGCCAGAACGCGATCGACGCGGCCGTCACGGTGGACAGGTCCGGCACCCCGTGGCTGACCTACGGGTCGTTCTTCTCCGGCATCTACACGCTGCCGCTGAACCCCGCGACAGGCCGGCCGCAGACGCCGGGCGACCTGGGCGCCCTCATCGCCCGCCGGCCGGTGTCGGTGGACCGGGCGATCGAAGGCGCCTTCATCGTCTACCGCCGCGAAGAGGACCGCTACGTGCTGTTCTGCTCCTACGACTCGCTCTTCGACAGCTACAACGTGCGCGTGGCCGTGGCCGCGGAGATCACCGGCCCGTACACCGACCTGCTCGGCCACTCGATGACCGACCTCGACACCGATGCGGCACTGATCGGCACCAAGGTGCTCGGCAGCCACCGGTTCGGTGACGACACGGGCTGGCTCGCTCCCGGGCACAACTCGATCCTGATCGAGCCGGGCACGGGCGTCGACGAGTACTTCATGGTGCACCACGTGCGCTTCGCCGACGACCCCAGCCAGCACGTCGTGCAGCTGCGGCGCACCTTCTTCACCGACGCCGGCTGGCCCGTCGTCTCGCCGCAACCGTTCGCCGGTGCCGATGCGGAGCGTCTGGCCGCACCGGTGAGCCTGGCCGGTCCGTGGCGTGCGGTGCGCCTGGCCCCGGAGTCCAGTGCCCTGGTGAACGCCGACACTGTCTCCGTCGCACCGGCGCGCACGGTGACCGCGGATGCGCCCGAGCGGCTCTTCGACGGCAGCACCGAACTCGTGCGGCTCGTGGTCGGCGGCGCCGACACAAGCGGCGCCGCATCCGGCACCGAACTCGACGCCGTGGTCTTCGCCAGCTGGGACTGGGCGAATGCCAGGCCCGCCCTCTCCTTCAGCGGCCTTGCCGCCGACGGAGTGGCCTGGTTCGGCACGAGAGGCGCCTGACATGGACGACTACTCCATCGGTTGGGCCGGGAAGCTGATGCACTGGCTGCGGTTCGCGATCGCGCTCGTGGTGATCAACCTGCTCTTCATCGCGGGCACTCTCGCCGGGCTGATCGTGCTGGGTGTGTTCCCTGCGGCCACGGCCGCATCGATCCTGCTCGGCCGGCTACGCGCCGGACAACCCAGTGACAGGCTGGTGCGGGACTTCATCACCGCCTATCGAGCCCAGTTCTGGCACCTCGCGGTCGTCGCAATCCCGTTCCAGCTCGCCGCGGTGCTGGTCTTCCTCGACCTGGTGGCCTTCCAGACCACCGCGGTGGCCGGCAGCCCGGTCAGCGCCGTGCTCCTCGTTCTGCTCGTCGTGGTCTCGGTCGGCACCCTGCTCGCGGCGTTCTCGGCGATCACGATCTGCACCCGCTACCGCGACTCTGCCCGGTCGATCTGGCGGTACGCGTTCGTGCTGCCGTTCGTGTCCCCGCTGCTGAGCCTGTCCCTGATCCTGGCCCTGGGGGCGCTCACGCTCGCCCTGTTCCAGTTCGGCGTGCTGATGCCGCTCATCGGAGCCTCGGCGCCGTTGTTCGTGGCCGGTTGGCTCATCGACCACCGGCTCGCCGCCCTGGACGCCGCGCACCCCGCGCACGGCGCCGTGCGCAATGAAGACGGTGCCCTGCCGCTCGCGCCCGCCCGGCGCGCGTCGCTGGCCTGAACCGCCTCCCAACCGCTTTCCACTATTTCCCTCGCTTCACCCGACTTCGCCCCACTTTGTCAACGCTGCACAGATAGGACACGATCTCCATGACCACCGCACGAATCAGTATCGACCGCACCAATGTGGTCGCCACCATCAACCGGCGCATCTTCGGCTCCTTCGTGGAGCACCTCGGCCGCTGCGTCTATGACGGGATCTACGAGCCCGACCACCCCACCGCCAACGAGGACGGTTTCCGCCTCGACGTGGTCGACCTGGTCAAGGAGCTGGGCTCCACCACCATCCGCTACCCCGGCGGCAACTTCGTCTCCGGCTACAAGTGGGAAGACGGCGTGGGCCCCCGCGACCGGCGCCCCGTGCGCCGCGACCTGGCCTGGCACTCGCTGGAGAGCAACCAGGTGGGCCTGGAGGAGTTCGGCCGCTGGTGCGAACTGACCGGCTCCGAACTGATGATGGCCGTGAACCTCGGCACCCGCGGTATCGAATCGGCTCTCGACCTGCTTGAATACGCCAACGGCGAGGCCGGCACCGCCCTGGCCGACGAGCGCGTCGCGAACGGCAAGACCGAACCGTACGACATCCGCATGTGGTGCCTCGGCAACGAGATGGACGGCCCGTGGCAGGTCGGCCACATGTCCTCCGACGACTACGGCAAGATCGCGGCTCGCACCGCCTCGGCGATGAAGACCGCCGACCCGTCGCTGGAGCTCGTGGTCTGCGGATCCTCCGGCTCGGCGATGCCCACCTTCGGTGAGTGGGAGCGAGTGGTGCTCGAGCACAGCTACGAGTCGGTCGACTACATCTCCTGCCACGCCTACTACCAGGAGCGCAACGGCGACCTGGACTCGTACCTGGCGTCGTCGCTGGAGATGAAGTACTTCATCGACACCGTCGTGGCCACCGCCGACCACGTCAAGCACCGGCTGCGCAGCCAGAAGACCATCCAGCTCTCCTTCGACGAGTGGAACATCTGGTACCTCGACGAGCACCGCGACTCCGAGGAGGTCAACGACGAGTGGCGTTTCGCGCCGCGCCAGCTCGAGGACGTCTACTCGGTGGCGGATGCCGTCGTGCTCGGCAACCTGCTGATCACCCTGCTGCAGAACCACGACAGGGTCGGTTCGGCCTCGCTGGCCCAGCTGGTGAACGTGATCGCCCCGATCATGACCGAACCCGGTGGAGCCTCCTGGCGCCAGACCACGTTCTTCCCGTTCTCGGTGACCTCCAGGCTCGCCCGCGGCGAGGTGCTCACGCCCCGCATCGACGTCGGTACCTACGACACCGCCGTGTACGGCGCCGCCCCGCTGGTGGACTCGGTCGTGACCGCTGACGCCGAGACCGGCACGAGCGCGGTGTTCCTGGTGAACCGCAGTCAGACCGAATCGATCGAGGTGGCCATCGACGTGTCCGGGCTCGGCGCATCCGCCATCACGGAAGCCGTCACCCTGCACGACGCCGACCCGTACGCGAAGAACACGCTGGCCGACCAGAACCGGGTGGGTCTGAAGGACCTCGCCGGCGCGGTCATCGCCGACGGCACGCTCACGGTGACGCTGCCTCCCGTCTCATGGTCGGCGATCGCGCTCGGTTAGGACGAACGGGTCAGGCGGGCACGCTCGCGGGCCTGTTCGTCCTGACCCTGGCCGCGGTGCTCCTGGTCGTGCTGAGCGGTTGCTCGGCCGAGCAGGGGGCCCGCGAGCTCAGCGGTGACATCGCCACCCACGACCCCGCCTACGTGGCTGGGGCCGATGGTGAGGCGTCGTACGTGTACTCCACCGGCAACGGGCAGATCGCGGACGGCAACATCCAGATCCGCCGCTCCGTCGACGGGCTGGACTGGGAGTACGTCGGCGAGGTCTGGCAGGAGAAGCCGGACTGGCTGGTGGAGGCGGTACCCGGAGTCGACAACCTGTGGGCGCCGGAGCTCTATCAGCACGACGGCACCTGGTACCTGTACTACTCTGCTTCGCTGTTCGGCACGAACACCTCGGTGATCGCCTTGGCGACCAACAGCACCCTCGATCCGGATGCGGCCGGCTACGAGTGGGTCGACCGGGGCGAGGTGATCACCTCCGTTGGCACCGGCTATAACGCGATCGACGGCGGGGTGGTCGAGGATGCCGCCGGAACACCCTGGCTGAGCTTCGGCTCATTCTCCTCCGGGCTGCACCTCGTCGAACTCGAGTGGCCGAGCGGGCTGCGCGCCGACGACGCCGAACCGGTGTTGCTCGCGGACCGCGACCTGGCCGTGAACGCTCTCGAGGCGCCGTTCCTGCTCGCGCACGACGACTACTTCTACCTGTTCTTCTCCCGGGACTTCTGTTGCCGCGGCGTGGACAGCACTTACAACATCGCCGTCGGACGGTCGGACACCGTGGACGGACCGTACCTGGACGCCAACGGCGCCGCGCTGCTGGACGACGGTGGCACTCCGCTGCTCTCCAGCGACGGGGACAGGGTCGGCCCCGGCGGTCAGTCGGTGTCCGGCGGCACCCTCGCCTTCCACTATTACGACGCCGGCCTGGACGGCGCCTTCCAACTCGGCCTCATCCCGCTTCGCTGGGACGATGGCTGGCCGGTCGCGGACTGGGAATAGCCGCCCCGCCGTTTGCTTTTCGCCACTAGTCACAGGAGCTCTCATGCCCATCAACGGACCCGTCAGCCCGCTCGCCGGGGCGCACAGCGTGCTCCGCCCGCTACCCCTCGACGCGGTGAACCTCACCGGAACCGGGCAGCTCGCCAGTTGGCAGCGGGTGAACCGGGACGCCACCCTGGCGCACTGTGTGGAGCAGCTCGAGCAGTCGGGCGCACTGGCCAACCTGCGGATCGCGGCCGGCCTGGAGAGTGGAATCTTCCGCGGCTTCGTCTTCGCCGACTCCGACGTCTACAAGGTGCTCGAGGCCATCGGCTGGGAGGCCGGGCGTGCCGGTGGCGGGGCCGGGGCCTTCGCCGGTTTCGTCGACGACACCGTGGCGCTGCTGGAGGCGGCGCAGCAGGACGACGGCTACCTGGACTCGTTCTTCCAGGTGGCCAAGCCCGACGAACAGTTCGCCGACCTCCGCTGGGGCCACGAGCTGTACTGCCTCGGGCACCTGCTGCAGGCCGGGGTGGCGTGGCAGCGCACCCGCGGGCGCACCGACCTGCTCGAGGTGGGGCTGCGATTCGCCGGACTGGTCGAGCAGCGCTTCGGCGCGGGCGGCGTTGACGCGGTCTGCGGGCATCCGGAGATCGAGACAGCCCTCGTCGAGGTGTACCGGGTGACCGGACAGCGGCGCTGGCTCGAGCTCGCCCAGCGCTTCATCGACCTGCGTGGCCACCGGAGCGTGGGCGAGGACCGGTTCGGCTACGGCTACTTCCAGGACCACGAACCGGTACGGATGGTGCCCGGCGCCACCGGGCACTCGGTGCGCCAGCTGTACCTGGCCGCCGGTGTGGCCGACGTCTACGCGGAGGACGGCGACCCCGAGCTGCTCGCCGCCCTCGAACGCATCTGGACTGACGTGCACCAGAGCAAGATGTACGTCACCGGCGGTCTCGGCTCCCGGCACCGCGACGAGGCCTTCGGCGACCCGTTCGAGCTGCCGCCGGACCGGGCGTACTCCGAAACCTGCGCCGCGATCTCCAGCGTGCAGTTCAACTGGCGGATGCTGCTGCTCACCGGCGAGGGCCGGTTCGCCGACGAGATCGAACGCGCGCTGTACAACGCCGTCGCCGGATCGACCACGAGTGATGGCACCGCGTTCTTCTACTCCAACCCGCTGCAGGTGCGCACCCACCGGGACGGCGCCCACGAGCAGGCCCCGGACCGCCGGGTGGGCTGGTACGACTGCGCCTGCTGCCCGCCCAACCTGGCCCGGCTGGTCTCGTCGCTGCAGCACTACGCGGCGACGACCGCTGACGGCTCCCTGCAACTGCACCTCTACGAGACCGGCACCATCGAGCTCGGCGAGGTCGGCGGTGTGGCGACCGTGGCCCGGATCAACACCGGCTACCCGGTCGACGGGGTGGTGGCGATCGAGTTCGACGCGCCGTTCAGCGGCGGCGAGGTGGCCCTGCGGGTGCCCGGCTGGGCGGAGTCCTGGCGGCTGAGGGTGAACGGGGATGCTGTGAAGCCTGCGATGACCGGCGGCTACCTGCGGGTGGCGGGGACGGACCTCCGCTCGATCGAGCTGGTGCTGGAGATGCCCGTGCGGCTGAGACGGGCGCATCCGCAGGTGGATGCGGTGCGCGGCTGCGTCGTGGTGACGCGCGGGCCGCTGGTCTACGCGCTCGAACAGGCCGACCTGCCCGAGTCGCTGGTGCTCGAGGATTTCGTCGTGGATGCCGCTGTGCCCGCCGAACTCGGCCCCGTCGACCCGCTCCTGGGGTTGCCGCTGGTGCGGATCGCCGGGTCACGCCGGGCGTCGCACTCGGAGGAGCTCTACCCGGTGGCCGGGCAGGCGGGACCTGCCGGGTCTGTGGGGTTCGCTGATCCTGCCGGGTCTGCCGGCGGCGCGATCACGGTGACCGCGGTGCCGTACTACCGCTGGGGCAACCGCGCACCCGGCGGCATGCGCGTCTGGATCCCCACCAGCTAGCGTCGTCAGTTCCCGGCCCATTTCGCGAAAGCGGAGTAACGGTTGCTTCGGGTCACGTGAAGCGACCACAACCCCGCTTTCGCGAAATGCCGTACCCCGCGCCCGGGGCGAAGAGGCCCCAAGTCGGTCGCGAAAGCGGAGTAACGGTTGCTTCGGGTCACGTGAAGCGACCACAACCCCGCTTTCGCGAAAATGGGACAGCGGGATGCGGGCGTCAGGCGCGGTGCGCGGCGTACTGGGCGCGGATGACCGGGCGGAAATCCGGGGTGGGGTGCGCCTCGACCGCCACGGACCAGGCCGGGCGGGTGCCCGTGAGCGACCAGGCCGCCTGGGCGGCACCGCCGTCGGCGACGTACTCGCCGGGGGTGGGCACGGCCACGGGCGCATCGAACACCTGCGCGGCGATGAACTGCACCGCCGGGTTCTGCGCCGCTCCGCCGATCAGCAGGATGCGTTCGACGCTGACTCCCTGCGCCCGCACGGCGTCCAGCCCGTCGGCGAGCCCGCACAGCAGCCCCTCGATCGCGGCCCTGGCCAGGTTCGGCCGGGTGGTCGAGGCCAGGGTCAGCCCGAACAGGGAGGCCGTGGCGTCGGGCAGGTTGGGGGTGCGCTCGCCCTCGAAGTACGGCTGCAACACCAGGCCCTGAGCGCCGGGCTCGGCCTCCAGCGCGAGCCGGCCCAGTTCATCGTGGTCCACGCCGAGCAGGCCGGCGATCGAGTCCAGGATGCGTGCGGCGTTGAGCGTGGCGATCAGCGGCAGGTGCAGCCCGCTGGCGTCGGCGAACCCGGCGACGGCGCCGGAGGCATCCTCGCTGGGCACCGCGGTGACGGCGAAGACCGTGCCGCTGGTGCCGATCGACACGATCACGTCGCCGGCCGCGGCTCCCAGGCCCAGGGCGGCGCCGGCGTTGTCGCCGGCGCCCACGCCCACGACGAGGCCGGCGGGCACGCCGGGCAGGGCCACTGTGGTGCCGGCGGTCTCGCCAGGGCCGAGCACCCGGGGGAGCACGGCGTCGTGGCCGAGCCCGCGCACGAGCAGCTCACGGTCGTATGCATCGAGGGCGGCCGAGAAGTAGCCGGTGCCGCTGGCATCCGAACGGTCGGTGGCCAGTGCGGTCAGCACCGGGCCGAGCTCGCTTTCGCCGGCCGGGCCGTAGCCGCGCAGCCGCCAGCTGAGCCAGTCGTGCGGGAGGGCGACGGCGGCGACCCTGACGGCGTTGGCCGGTTCGGCATCGCGCAGCCAGCGCAGCTTGGTGACCGTGAACGAGGCCACCGGTACGACGCCGGTGCGTCGGGCGTATTCCGCGGCGCCGACCTCGTCGATCAGGTCGGCGGCGGCCTGCGCGCTACGGGTGTCGTTCCAGAGCAGGGCCGGGCGGATGACGCGGCCGTCTTCATCGAGCACCACCATGCCGTGCTGCTGGGCGGCCACCGACACGGCGGCGACGTCGTCGAGCCCGCCGGCATTGTCGACGGCGGCCAGCAGGGCATCCCACCAGGCGGCCGGATCGACCTCGGTGCCCGCCGGGTGGCTCGCCTTGCCGGTGCGCACCAGCGCGCCCGTCTCGGCATCCCGCACAACAACCTTGCAACTCTGTGTCGACGAGTCGACTCCGGCAACCAGCGCCATGACGCACTCCAAACCTCAAAAATCCGCGGTGGTGGGCACAACTCCTGCAATTCTCGACCCGGTCCGAGGTCGGCCCCGGACTTCCGGGGCTGGGTGCGGATGGGCATCAGAATTGCAGGAGATATGCCACCACCCGCGGGTCGGTGGCATCCTCGCCGTCGGCCCGGGGTGGTTCACACATAAAATGTTCTGGGTCTAAACATATTCGGTCCGGCGGGGATGTTCAAACGGTCGCGGGCCGCCGCGGCAGCGCGAGCAGTCGGCAGGTGGTGGCGACGGCGCGCTCAAGATTGGCCGCGCCATCGGCGAGTGCGCTGGGCAGGTCGGAGACGCCCGGCAGGATGGGCACCAGGGCGGCGAAGCCGTGCTGGTAGAGCACCTCGGCGCCGGACCCGATTCGGCCGGCGAACGCGATGACCGGGACGCCGCGCAGACCAGCCGCCTCCGCGACGCCCAAAGGGGTCTTCCCGCTCAGGGTCTGGGAGTCGATGCTGCCCTCGCCGGTGAAGACGAAATCGGCACCGGCCATCAGGTCGGCCAGGCGCACAGCATCCATCACGAGATCCACACCACTGCGCAGCTCGGCCGGGAAGAACGCCAGAAAGGCGGCCCCGAGTCCACCGGCCGCTCCGGCGCCGGGGCGGGCGGACACATCCGCGCCGGTCAGGGCGGCGATCACGGTGGCGTACACGCCCAGTGCGGCGTCGAGCTCGCGCACCGTGGCGGGGTCGGCGCCCTTCTGCGGACCGAAGACGGCGCTGGCGCCGGCGGCCCCCACCAGCGGATTCGTGACGTCACTGGCGATCTGGAACGTGCTGCCGGCCAGCCGCGCGTCGAAGCCGGACAGGTCGATCCGGTGCAGCCGCACCAGGGCCGCACCGCCGCGGGGCAGGTCCGCCCCGGAATCGTCGAGCAGACGGGCCCCGAGAGCCTCGAGCATCCCGGCGCCGCCGTCATTCGTCGCCGAGCCGCCCAGACCCACGATGAAGCGCGTCGCACCGAGGGCCAGCGCGTGTCCGATCAGCTCGCCGACGCCGTAGGAGCTGGTGATCTTCGGGTCCCGGTCGGCGAGGGCGACCAGGGTTATCCCGGCCGCGGCCGCGATCTCGATGATCGCCAGTCGTTCGTGAGCGACATAGCCGTACCGGGCCTGAACGGGGCGTCCGAGGGCGTCGTGCACCGGTGCGCTGACGACGCTGCCGCCCAGGGCGCCCACCAGGGCCTCGGTGGTGCCCTCGCCGCCATCCGCCATGGGCACGCCCACGCAGTCGGCGTCGGGAAACACCGACAGCACACCGCGTCGCATGGCGGCGACGGCCTCGACCGCGGTCATCGATTCCTTGAACGAGTCGGGGGCCAGAACGAATTTCATTGGATCGATCCTCTGTTGGAAGCGACGACAGGCCGGGAAGAGGTCGGCCCCTCCCGCCCGAACGCCCAGTTCTCGACACGGTACTGCATGCCGATCGCGGTGCCCCTGATCTTCGTCGGGTTCTCGATCCGCTCCGCCCTCCTGCAAGAGGGACTAGCCTCGCCCCATGGTCTCCCTCAATCCCCGGCCCGCTGGCCCGCAGGCGCTTCTGTTGTCTCCCCTCACCCTCGGCACCTCGGGTTGGTCGCCGCGGAGTGCCGCCGAAAGCAGCGCCACGGATGCCCTGGCCGCATCCTGGGCGGCCGGCCGGCTCAGCACGAACGTCATCGACACGTCCAACATCTACGGCGACTCGCACTCCGAGGAGGTCATCGGAAAGGCGCTGGCCGGCTCGGTCGGTCCGGGACTGGTCGTGCAGACCAAGCTTGACCGTGACGTGGCGCAGAACGACTTCTCGGCGGCGCAGATGGAACGATCCCTGCGGCAGTCGCTCGACCGGCTGGGCCTCGATTCCGTCGACATCCTGTTTCTGCACGACCCCGAGAACGTCGGTTTCGAGAGCGTCATGCAGCCCGGCGGCGCCGTGGATGCGCTCGTGGCCATGCGGGACCGGGGCGTGGCCCGTCACATCGGCATCTCTGGCGGACCGGTCGCGATGATGCGGCGATTCGTGGACACCGGCATCTTTGACGTTCTGATCAACCACAACCGTTTCACCCTGGTGGACCGCTCGGCGTTGAGCCTGTACCAGGCGGCCAGGGACCGGGGCGTGATCGTCGAGAACGCGGCACCGTTTGGCGCCGGGATCCTCACCGGAGACCCCCGGTTCGCCGGCTCCTACGCCTACGGCCCGATCCGGCCGGAGACCCAGGCGGCCGTGGACGCCGCCACCCGCATCGCGGTCGAGGCCGGCATCCCGCTGGCAGCGCTCGCGCTGCAATTCAGCCTGCGGCATCCGCTCGTGGACACGACGGTGGTGGGCGTGCGCAACCGTGAGCGCTTCGACGAGGCCGTCGCCCACGCCTCAATCGACGTGCCGGATGCGGTCTGGGCCGAGCTGGACACCATCGCCCCGCCGCCCGGCAGCGGCGTCGACGACGCCTGAGCAGCTGAGTGCCGTCCTGAGTCAGCTTCCGCTGAGGTGATCAGCCCCGCTCGAGTAGGCCCAACTCGACACCGTCTGCGTCCAGCAGCCGCAACTGGTCGTCGTCGATGACGGCCAGCCTGGCCTGGGCCACCCAGGACGGCACCAGGACGAGATCGCAGCCCATCAAGGTGGACCCGCCTGCCGTGGCGAGGAGGGCACCGGCGCCATCGACCGTCCAGCGGCCCTGATTCCCGTTGCAGCCGTCGGATCCGGTCCAGGAGCCATCCGTTTCAAAGAGCACGTGCGGCTCGGTGAAGCCATCGAAGGAGGTCGGCACCCACCGTCCGGTCAGCGAGTCGGTCGTGGCGGGGGTTGACCCGTCGGGGACGGCGACCGGCCTGCGCAGGTCCGCGCGCACCGCGTCCGTGATCGGGGGCGGCTCGGTGAAGAAGTCCGCCGCGGTCGGGATCGGGTCCGGCTTGCCGTCGACCGTCAGGCTCGCGACCACCGTGCCGTCCGCGTCGACGAGTTCCCAGCCTGCGTCGGTCGGCTGATACCCGGTGACCGATTCGAGCCAGGCCACGTCAGGAATGCTCCCGTTGGCGGCACAGGCGTCGCTGGCTCCGTTGACGGAGGCCAGGAACAGGGTATCGGTCGCCCGCCAGTCGCCCATGATCATGCCGCAGTCCCGCCACACCTCGAAATGCGGCACGTCCAGCCGCAACCAGGTGTCGGCCTCCTCCTCGGCGACTCCCGAGACCCGCCACAGGTTCACCAGCCCGATCGAGGTAGAGTCGGCGGTTGTTCCCGGGCCCACCGGCGGCGCGCCGGGGGCGCCGGCGCATCCGGTCAGAGTGAGAGCCAGCCCGCAGAGCAGCCCCACCACCATCGGTAGCCGACGCCGCCGTGCCATCCCTGCCGTGTGCCGCATGCGCCTGCCCCGTCCGCTTGCCGATGCCCCTGTCGCGGGTCAGGCTACCAGCGCCGTCCCCCGCCGTAACGTCCCAGTTCGCCCGCCGGACTTCCTCGCGAACTGAGAGAAAAGCACCCAAAACTCGCTCGGGAAGGTGCTTAGCTCACGGTTCGCGAATGGGGTGCGGTTCTTCACGGCAGGGCGAAGCCCCGGCCAGGAGAACCTGGCCGGGGCCGGTGGTGCGGGAAGGCGCTGAGGGTTAGCGGGCGCCGAGCAGGTGCTCCAGGGCCAGCTGCTGCAGGCGTACGAAGCCGAAGCCCTTGCCGCCGAAGTACTCCTCGGGGGCGAAGTCCTCGTAGGCGCTGGTGTCGGCGAGGAAGTCGTCGTAGCTCTCGCCGGCGGCCAGGGTCGTCTGCGACAGTTCCGGCACGCGCGACGCGGCCAGCTGCTCCTGCACCTCGGGGTCGGCGCGGAACGCCGCGGCACGCTCCTTGAGCAGCAGGTAGGTGCGCATGTTCGCGGCGGCGGAGTCCCAGACGCCGGTGATGTCCTCGGTGCGGCTCGGCTTGTAGTCGAAGTGACGCGGGCCGTCGTAGGACGGGCCACCGTTCGGGCCGCCGTTTTCGAGCAGGTCCACCAGCGAGAACGCGTTCTGCAGGTCGCCGTGACCGAAGACCAGGTCCTGGTCGTACTTGATGCCGCGCTGGCCGTTGAGGTCGATGTGGAACAGCTTGCCCTGGTAGAGCGCCTGGGCGATGCCGGCGGTGAAGTTCAGCCCGGCCATCTGCTCGTGGCCGACCTCGGGGTTGACGCCGACGAGTTCGGGGCGCTCGAGGGTGGTGATGAACGCCATGGCGTGGCCGACCGTGGGCAGCAGGATGTCGCCGCGCGGTTCGTTGGGCTTGGGCTCGATGGCGAAACGGATGTCGTAGCCCTTGTCGGTGACGTAGTCGCCGAGCAGGTTGACGGCCTCGCGGTAGCGGTCCAGGGCCGCACGGATGTCCTTGGCAGCGTCGTACTCGGCGCCCTCGCGGCCGCCCCACATCACGAAGGTCTTGGCGCCGAGCTCGGCGGCGAGGTCGAGGTTGCGCATGACCTTGCGCAGGGCGAACCGGCGCACGGCACGGTCGTTGGAGGTGAAGCCGCCGTCCTTGAAGACCGGGGCGCTGAAGAGGTTGGTGGTGACCATCGGCACGATCACGCCGGTGTCGGCGAGGACCTGCTTGAGGCGGTCGATCTCCTTCTGGCGGGCGGCATCCGTGGAGCCGAAGGCGAAGAGGTCGTCGTCGTGGAAGGTGAGGCCGTATGCGCCGAGTTCGGCGAGACGGGTGACGGCCTCGACGGTGTCCAGCTGCGGGCGGGTGGGCCCGCCGAACGGGTCAGCCCCGTTGTAGCCGATGGTCCACAGGCCGAAGGAGAACTTGTCGGCGGGGGTGGGGGTGAGGGACATGTTCGGTGCTCCGATTCAGCTTCATTGGCGATTTGTTGCAATTACCAACATATTACACACGCGCGGCCGATCCGTACAGCAGCCCGCGCAGCCGGAAGGAAAACCCCCGGCCACAACATATTGACCGGAGGCTCACCCGCGCGCCTCTCTGCGACGTTGACACAATCGAATGGTTTCGACGATTTCCCCCGCAAATGCGTCCCGATGCGGCAGGTGGCATCGCACCAACCCCCCAAACAGGGGCATTTCCTCTTTTGCCCCTAGGCAAACCGAGGAGGGGCGAGATAAGTTCTGTCCGTCAACAAAGGCCGCGTTTTGCGCGGTGGGTCAATCACAGCGATGTCCCGTTACAAGGAGGTAACCCTGACACGCCCCGCCCAAAGCCGGGAGGGTGCGGAACAGGAATTTCCTCCTCTGGCAGGCCCGTTCCCTCGGGTCTGTGGTGACTGGCAGCTCTCAGAGAGGAAAGCTCCAACTATGTCCAGACGTAAGAAAATTCTCGCCCTCGCAGCCACAGGCATCTTCGCGCTGTCGCTCGCGTCCTGTTCCGCCGATGCCGGAACCTCCGGAGGAGGCGGCGACGACGCAGCCGCCGGTGCCGAGTGCAACGTCGGCATCTCGATGCCGACCCGCTCGCTGGAACGCTGGATCAACGACGGCGAGCAGCTCAAGACGCTGCTCGAAGACGCCGACTGCACGGTCGACCTGCAGTATGCCGACAACAAGACCGACCAGCAGATCAGCCAGATCCAGAACCAGGTCGCCGGCGGCGCCAAGATCCTCGTGGTCGCCGCCATCGACGGCGAGGTGCTCGCCCCGGTGCTCGCCGAGGCCAAGAAACAGGACGCCACCGTCATCGCCTACGACCGCCTGATCAACGGCACCGAGGACGTGGACTACTACGCGACCTTCGACAACTACAAGGTGGGCCAGCTGCAGGGCGAGTTCCTTCAGACCGAGCTCGACCTGGCCAACGCGACCGGGCCGATCTCGATCGAACCGTTCGCCGGCAGCCCCGACGACAACAACGCCAAGTTCTTCTTCTCCGGCGCCTGGGACGTTCTGCTGCCCTACGTGGAGAGCGGCGTCCTCGTGGTTCCGAGCGGCCAGTCGCCCGCCTCCAACGACGACTGGGCCTCGATCGGCATCCAGGGCTGGGCCAGCGACAAGGCGCAGTCCGAGATGGACAACCGCCTGTCGTCCTTCTACACCGGCGACGAGAAGGTCGACGTGGTGCTCTCCCCGAACGACAGCCTGGCGATCGGCATCATCGCATCGCTGAAGTCGGCCGGCTACGCGCCGGGCGCCGACTACCCGCTGATCACCGGACAGGACGCCGACAAGGCCAACGTCAAGGCGATCCTCGACGGTGAGCAGTCCATGACGGTCTGGAAGGACACCCGCACGCTCGGCGAGCAGGTCTTCACCATGATCGAGGAGATCGTGGCCGGCGACGAGGTCACCGTCAACGACACCGAGACCTACGACAACGGCGTGAAGGTCGTGCCGTCCTTCCTGCTCGACCCCGAGGTCGTCGTCAAGGACGACGTGCAGTCCAAGCTCATCGACTCCGGCTTCATCAAGGCATCGGATGTCGGCCTCTAACCAGCCGACCCCGGCCGGCCTGCCCGAGTGAGCAGGCCGGCCTCCTAGACGGGCACCCGGGAAACCGGGTGCCCGGTCCACCAGCAAAACAGGAGAGCGCAGTGGAGCATTCGATCATCCTCAGGATGAACAACATCGTGAAGGACTTCAACGGGGTGAAGGCCCTCGACGGCGTCTCCCTCGAGGTTACGAGAGGGCAGGTGCACGGCATCTGCGGGGAGAACGGCGCCGGCAAGTCCACGCTGATGAAGGTCCTCAGCGGGGTCTACCCGGCCGGCAGCTTCGACGGAAGCATCGAGTTCGAGGACCACGAGGTGGCCTACAAGTCGATCAACGACAGCGAGCACGACGGGATCGTCATCATCCATCAGGAACTGGCGCTGAGCCCGTACCTCTCGATCGCCGAGAACATCTTCCTGGGCAACGAGAACGCCACCCGCGGGGTGATCGACTGGAACAAGACCAACCGCGAGGCCGCACTGCTGCTGGCCAGGGTGGGCCTGAACGAGAACCCGGCCACCAAGATCCTCGAGCTCGGCGTGGGCAAGCAGCAACTGGTCGAGATCGCCAAGGCGCTCTCCAAGCGGGTCAAGCTGCTCATCCTCGACGAACCCACCGCGGCCCTCAACGACGAAGACTCCACGCACCTGCTCGGCCTGATCGACCACCTGCGCACGCAGGGCATCACCTGCATCATCATTTCCCACAAGCTCAAGGAGATCAAACGCATCGCCGACACCGTCACGGTGATCCGCGACGGCAAGACCATCGAGACCATCGACATGGCCGGGCCGGATGCCACGGAGGCTCACATCATCCGCGCCATGGTCGGCCGGGACCTGAACAATCTCTTTCCGCCGCGAGAGCCGGCCGTGGGCCAGGAGGTGCTCCGGGTGGAGAACTGGACGGTGCATCACCCCGTCGACGTGGCCCGCAAGGTCGTCGACGGCGCCTCCTTCACCGTGAACGCCGGCGAGATCGTCGGTTTCGCCGGCCTGATGGGCGCCGGCCGCACCGAGCTGGCCATGAGCCTGTTCGGCCGCTCCTACGGCACCAACATCTCCGGCCAGGTCTTCAAGGACGGCACCGAAATCCAGATGCGCACCGTGGGGGAGGCGATCGAGCACGGTTTCGCGTACGCCACCGAGGATCGCAAACGCTACGGCCTCAACCTGATCGGCGACATCACCGTGAACGTGTCGGCGGCCGCCCTGGCCAAGCTGGCCAAGTACGGCGTGATCGACCGGCATCGGGAGTACAAGGTCGCGGACTCCTACCGGCAGAAGATGAACATCAAGGCGCCGTCGGTCACCTCGATCACCGGCAAGCTCTCCGGCGGCAACCAGCAGAAGGTGGTGCTGTCGAAGTGGATCTTCTCCGGCCCCGACGTGCTGATCCTGGACGAACCGACCCGCGGCATCGACGTGGGCGCCAAGTATGAGATCTACGGAATCATCAACGAGCTCGCCGCGCAAGGCAAGGCGGTCATCGTGATCTCCTCCGAACTGCCCGAACTGATCGGCATCTGCGATCGCATCTACGCGATCTCGGAAGGAAAACTCACCGGCGAGGTCGCCAAGGCCGACGCCTCGCAGGAAACCCTCATGCACTACATGACCGCAGGAAAGGACTGAGCGCGATGACCACCACCACGCCAGCGAGCAAAGCGCCCACCGAGCCCCCGGTGAAGCGCCGGATACCCAAGCTCTCGATCAACCTGCGCCAGTACGGCATCGTCGCCGCCCTGGCCGTGATCGTCATCCTGTTCCAGATCCTCACCGACGGGCGCCTCCTGCTGCCCGGCAACGTGAACAACCTCATCCAGCAGAACGCCTACGTGCTGATCCTCGCGATCGGCATGGTCATCGTGATCATCGCCGGCCACATCGACCTGTCCGTCGGCTCGGTCGTGGCTTTGGTGGGCGCGGTCGCCGCGATCAGCATGAACAACTGGGGCCTGCCCTGGTGGGGTGCGGTTCTGGTGTCGCTGCTGGTCGGTGCCGTGGTCGGCGCCTGGCAGGGCTACTGGGTGGCCTTCGTCGGGATCCCGGCGTTCATCGTCACCCTGGCCGGCATGCTCATCTTCCGCGGCCTCACCCTGGTGCTGCTCACCGGCGGAACCATCAGCGGCCTGCCCGCCGAATTCACCGCGATCGGCGCCGGCTGGCTGCCGTCGTACCTGGGCGAACTGGGCGGGCGCGACGTGCTCACCCTTGCGCTGGGCATCCTCACCGCCGTGGCCCTGATCGTGTTCCAGCTGCGCACCCGCGCCACCCTCGCCCGGCTGGACCTGCCGCGCGAACCGCTCGCGTCGATGTGGATCAAGAACGGCATCGCCGCCATCGCGATCGTCTGGTTCGCCTGGCTGCTCAGCGACTACAGCGGCACCCCGATCATCCTGATCGTGCTCGCCGCGCTCATCCTGATCTACAACTTCGTGCTCAACCGCACGGTGTTCGGCCGCCACGTCTACGCCATGGGCGGCAACCTCTTCGCCGCCGTGATGAGCGGTGTCAAGACCAAGTGGGTCAACTTCTACATCTTCGTGAACATGGGCGTGCTGGCCGGCCTGGCCGGTGTGGTCTCAACCGCTCGGGCCGGCGGCGCGGTCGCCTCGGCGGGCCAGAACTACGAGCTCGACGCGATCGCCGCCGTCTTCATCGGTGGTGCGGCCGTGCAGGGCGGCGTCGGTACGGTGGTCGGCGCCGTGGTCGGTGGCCTGGTGATGGGCGTGCTCAACATGGGCCTGTCGATTCTCTCGGTGGATGCCGCCTGGCAGATGACGATCAAGGGGCTGGTGCTGCTGCTGGCCGTGGCATTTGATATCTTCAACAAGCGGCGCGCCGGGGGACGATAACACTGACGCAGCCCGACGTGTCCCGTCGGGCACCGCACCCGAGAGGACCGTGACCCACCCGTGAGCCAAGCGCCACCCACCCTGGGCGTACGGGGCGGCACCAGCAACGACCAGCTCCGGCGGTACAACCTGTCGATGGTCATGACGATGCTGCACCACGCCAGGGGCTGCTCCCGGGCCGAGCTCACCAAGCGCACCGGGCTGAACCGCTCGACGATCGCGGCCCTGGTGGCCGAACTCGTCGACCTGGGCATGGCGTTCGAGGTGGAACCGGAGAGCGTGGTGGGCCGGGTGGGCCGGCCCAGCCCCCAGGTGGTGCCGAACCCGGGGCTGGCCGCGATCGCGGTGAACCCCGATATCGACGCCATCACGGTGGGTCTGGTGGGCCTGGGCGGCGAGGTGATCCGGCGCATCCGCTTCGACACCACCCGGATACCGACGGTGGCCGAGGCCATCAACGCGGTCAAGGCCATCGTCGACGGCATGCGCGGCGAGATCGACCAGAGCTACAGCATCGCCGGGGTGGGTGTGGCCGTGCCGGCGCTGGTGAACTCGGCGGACGGCCGGGTGCTGATCGCCCCGCACCTGGGCTGGCGCGATGCCAACCTGGCGCGCGACCTGGCCCGGGTGCTGGACTACCCGGTCTTTGCCGGCAACGACGCCAGCCTCGGCGCGATCGCGGAGAGCATGTTCGGCGCGGCCCGCGGCATCGACGACCTGGTCTACCTCAACGGCAGCGCCAGCGGCATCGGCGGCGGCCTGATCATCGGCGGCAGCCCGCTCCGCGGCACCAGCGGCTACGCGGGGGAGCTGGGCCACACCCTGGTGAACAGCGCGGGGGTGCGCTGCCACTGCGGCCGGATCGGCTGCCTGGAGACCGAGGTGAGCATGGCCAGGCTGCTGGCGGTGCTGGGGCTGCCGCGCGCCGACCAGGATGACCTCGACATCGCTCTCGGGGTCTCCCGCGACCCGGCCGTGCTGGCCGAGGTGCGCCGGCAGATCGAGCTGCTCTCCGAGGCGATCTCCAACTTCGTGAACCTGTTCGACCCCGAGATGGTCGTGCTCGGCGGGTTCCTCGGCTCGCTGCTGTCGGTGGGCCGGGAGCAGCTCACCGCGGCGATGATCGTGCGCTCGATGAGCAGCATCGGCCACACCGTGGCCATCGAGCGGGCCAGCCTGGGCTCGCACCTGATGATGGTGGGCGCCGCCGAGCTGGCCTTCGCCGGCCTGCTCGACGATCCGGCCGGCTTCGTGCGAGGCCGCGCTCCCCGCCGCTGACCGACCAGCGTTCGAGGGTTGTCTTGCGGGGTCTCGACAGGCTCGACCAGCGAAGTGGTCGCGCTTGTCCCGCTGGTCGCCCCGTCTCGTCGGTCGAGCTTGTCGAGACCTCGTGACGTGTGTGTGTCGCCCCCGTCCCGTTGGTCGAGCTTGTCGAGACCTCGTGACGTGCGTGTGTGTCGCCCCCGCGGGCAGGAGTCGCTGATCTGGCATTTGTCGTCAATAACCACAAACTACTTGCGGAACTGAGGAAGTCTGTCGTAGGCTCCCTTCCGAGGCAGTCGAAACGTTTAGACGAATCGCCCGCCGCTCGGTTGCCCGACGCAATCGATCCCGCACAATCCGACCGACGATGGAGTCCAGGTGGCCAACATTCACGACGTGGCACGCGTCGCCGGAGTGTCGATCAGCACGGTCTCCTACGCCCTCAGCGGCAAGCGCTCGATCGCGGCATCCACCAAGCAGCGCATCGACCAGGCCGTCCTCCAGCTCGACTACCGGGCCAATGCCGGCGCGCGGATGCTCAAGGGCGCGCGCACCCAGATTCTCGCGTTGAGCGCCCCGCTGCACGCCGGCACCCACGCCCCGGCCCACATGGCCTTCGTGCTGTCGGTGGTCACGGCCGCCCGCCAGTACGACTACGACGTTCTCCTGCTCACCCAGGACGAAGCCACCAGCGGCCTCCGCCGGGTGGCGCGCAGCTCCCTGGTCGACGGCATCGTGCTGCTGGATGTCTCCACCTCCGATCCCCGCACCGACCTGGTGCGCGAGCTCGGCCTGCCAGCCACGGTGATCGGCATCCCCAATGACACCGCCGGCCTCACCTGTGTCGACCTCGACTTCGAACAGGCCGCGGTGCTGGCCGTTCGCCGGCTGGTCGACCTCGGTCACCGCGAGATCGGCCTGATCGGCCAGGCTCCTCTCGTTTACGAGCGCGGCTCGAACTTCCCGCCGCGCTTCCGGGACGCCTTCCTGGCCGAGGCCGCCCGACTGGGCGTCACCGTGGCCTTCACCCCGGCCGCCGAGGAATCGGCCGGGGTGCGGGCGGCCGTCGAGCACGTGACGGCGGCCCTGCCCGGCATGACCGGGCTCGTGTTGCACTGCAACGAACCCGTGCAGTCCATGGTGCTCGACGTGCTCAGCCAGCGCGGCATCAGCGTGCCGAACGACCTCTCGGTCATCTCGGCCTGCTCCAGCTTCTCCACCGGCCATCTCAACCCGCCGCTCGACGTGATCCCCCTGCCCGCTGACCAGTCCTGCACTCGCGCAATCGAGCTCACGATGGCCCAGTTCGCCGGAGACGCCGAGCCACACGTCGAGTACATCGACCCGACGTACGTCGAGCTCGGCTCGACAGCCCCCGTCCCCACCCCCGCCCCACACCGCTAGAGACCTCGGGAAGAGTCCTCGACACCGCTGTAAGCACTGTCGAAACGTTTCGAACTAATCCCGAGAACCGCATCACCCCGCACCACGATTCACCTCCCCCCGCATCACTACAAGGAAGTAGAACAGTGAAGAAAACCAAGAGAACCCTCTCCGGTGCCGCCATCCTCGGCGTCAGCGCGCTCCTGCTCTCCGGCTGCTCCGGCGGAGCGGCCGAGAGCGACAGCAACACCCTCAAGCTCTGGCACTTCGAGAGCGAAACCAGCGCGATGGGCATCGCCTGGGAGGAGGCCATCAAGGTCTTCGAAGAGGAGACCGGCGCCACCGTCGAGTTCGAGGAGAAGAGCTTCGAGCAGATCCGCTCCACAGCAAGCCAGGTGCTCAACTCCGACGAAGCCCCCGACATCCTCGAATACAACAAGGGCAACGCCACCGCCGGCCTGCTCGCCAGCCAGGGCCTGCTCACCGACCTCGACGAGTCCGTGGCCGAATACGGCTGGGACGACGCCCTCGCCCCGTCGCTGCAGACCACCGCCCGGTACGACGAAGACGGCATCATGGGCTCCGGCCCGTTCTACGGCGTGCCCAACTACGGCGAGTTCGTGGAGATGTATTACAACAAGGACATGTTCGCGGCCGCAGGCCTCGAGGTGCCCACCACGGTGGCCGAACTTGAGACCGTGATGAAGGCGTTCACCGACCAGGGCATCACCCCGCTGGCCGAATCGGCCGCCGAATACCCGCTCGGCCAGCTCTGGTACCAGCTCGCGCTCACCAAAGCCGACCGCGAATTCGTCGACGACTACCAGCTCTACACCGGCGACGTCGACTGGAGCGGCCCCGAACTGACCTACGCGACCGAGACCATCAAGGACTGGACCGACGCCGGCTACATCTCCACCGACGCCACCGGCTTCAAGGCAGAGGATGCCGGCACCGCGTTCATCAACGGCACCTACCCGATCTTCTTCTCGGGTTCCTGGTGGCACAACCGCTTCACCACCGAGGCCACCGGCTTCGAGTGGGGCACCTTCCTCTTCCCCGAGGCACAGATGTCGCCCGGTTCCGCCGGCAACATGTGGGTCGTTCCGGAGAAGGCCGCGAACAAGGAGCTCGCCTACGAGTTCATCGACATCACGATGCGCCCGGAGATCCAGGCCCTGATCGGCAACAACGGCGGCATCCCCGTCGCCGCCGACACCGCCGACATCACCGACGCGAAGAGCCAGGAACTGATCGGCAACTTCAACATCCTCACCGAGCGGGACGGCATCGCGTTCTACCCGGACTGGCCCACCGCCACGTTCTACGACGAACTGAACGCGGGCCTGCAGGAGCTCATCAACGGCACCAAGTCGCCGGCCGAGGTCAACAAGCAGATCGGCGGCCAGTACCAGTCCGGCGTCGACGACATCGTCGGCTAACACCAGCCGGATTCACCCAGCACGACCTCGCAGTAACCGGCCAGGGGCCCCACCAGGCCCCTGGCCCCCACTCGGAGAGTTGGAAATCGCATGACGAAAGCATCCGTAGCCGATGCGCCCGTTGTCGCTCGGAAAGCCGGCGTTCGACCGCTCGCCCGGCAGAGCCTCATCCCGGGAAGCAACCCCAGAACCTTCTGGATCTACCTCGTGCCCGGCCTCGCGCTGCTCACGCTCATCATCGTCGTTCCGCTGATCTGGAACATCTACCTCACCTTCACCGACTACCGGGGCATCAAGCCGCCGGAATGGGTGGGCCTGGAGAACTGGGTCAAGCTGGCCGGCGACACCACCTTCTGGACCTCGTTCAGCAACTCGATCGCGATGATCGTGGCCATGGTGGTGGTGCCAACGCTGCTCGGCCTGGTGCTGGCCGCGATGCTCTTCGACCTGATCGGCAAGAAGTTCGGCGGCAAGATCGCCAGCTTCCTGCGCGCCACCTACTACCTGCCGCAGATCCTGCCCGGCGTGGTCGCCGCGATCGTGATCGGCTGGATCCTGCGCCCGCAGAACGGCGCGCTCAACCAGGTGCTCGAGGGTGTGGGCCTGGGCGGCCTTGCCCAGAATTGGCTCGGCAACCCCGACACCGCCCTGCCCAGCATCATGGTGATCATGATCTGGGTGCAGCTCGGCTACCCGATCGTGATCTTCATGGCCGCTCTGCAGCGGGTGGACCCCGAACTCTATGAGGCCGCCGAGCTCGACGGCGCCAACTGGATCCAACGCTTCCGCGCCATCACCGTGAGCATCATCCGGCCCGAGATCTTCGTGGTCACCCTCACCTGCACCATCGCCGCCCTCAAGGTCTTCGGTCCGATCTACACGCTCACCGGCGGCGGACCGGGCACCTCCACCATCGTGCCGGCGTACTACGCCTACAGCGAGTTCTTCCAGTCGCAGCAGGTGGGCTACGGCGCCACCATCGCCACCGCCCTGACCATCGTCATCGCCATCGTCTCGGTCGTTTTCCTGCTCGCCCAGACCCGGCTCGAACGCCAGGAAGAGGAACGCTAATGTCCTCCACCATCCTCGACCCCGCGGCCGCGGCCACCGTCGCCGGCCCGCCGGCCCGTGAGCCGCGCAAGCGCCGCAGCAGCACCACCCGCAAGACCCTCGGCGACTGGATGATCCTGCTCGTCGCCATCCTGATCGGCCTGCTCATCGCGGTGCCGTTCTTCCTCATCCTGATCAACTCGTTCAAGTCGCCGGCCGACTACAACGCCGCCGGCCCGTTGACGCTGCCCACCGATCTGTACTTCGACGGCATGGTCAACTTCTGGCAGCGGGTGGACTTCCCGGAGAAGCTCTGGAACAGCTTCTTCATCTCCAGCGTCGTCGCCATCCTCGCCGTGCTGGTGTCGCTGCTGAACGCGTTCGCGCTCGGCATCGGCCGGGTGCGCGGCCGCACCTGGATCGTGCTGCTGATCCTGCTGGCCAACATGCTGCCGCAGGAAGTGCTGCTCTACCCGCTCTACTTCATGTTCAAGAGCGTGGGCCTGTACGACAACCAGTGGGCCGTGATCATCATCTTCGTGGTCATCCAGAGCGCCTTCGGCACCTACCTGCTCGCCAGCGTGCTCGGCACCTTCCCCAAGGAGATCCTCGAGGCGGCGTCGCTGGACGGGGCCAACAAGTGGACGATGCTCTGGCGTGTGGTGTACCCCATCACCAAGCCCACCCTGAGCGTTCTGGTGATCTTCTTCTTCATCTGGACCTGGAACGAGTTCCTGATCCCGCTCACCTTCCTGGTCAGCAACGCCAGCCAGACCGTCCCGGTCTCCATCGCCGTGCTGCAGGGCGACCGGCTGATGGACGTCACCACGACGAGCGCCTCGGCGCTGCTGGGCCTGTTGCCCACACTGATTTTCTTCCTCATTTTCCAACGCACCCTCACTCGGGGCATCACCGCAGGAGCAGTCAAGTAGACATGAAATTCACCGATGGTTTCTGGCACACCCGTCCCGGCGTCACCGCGTTCTACGCGCAGGAGGCCTACGACATCGAACAGGTGGGCGCGGCCCTGCGGGTCTCCGCCCCGACGAAGGTGATCGAACGCCGCGGCGACGTGCTCAACCGCGCCATGCTCACCGTGACGCTCACCTCACCGCTGGAGGGCATCGTCAAGGTGCGCGTCGAGCAGCACGCCGGCACCGCCACCGGCCCGGGCTTCGAGCTCGTCGGCGCCGAGCCGGATGCCGGCGACATCGTGATCGACGCCACCGGCGGCACCCTCACGGCCGGCGCGCTCACCGCACGGGTGAGCCCGGGCGCCCCGTTCAACCTCAGCTTCGAGGCAGACGGGCGCACCCTCACCGAGAGCGGCCACAAGTCGATCGGGCACATGCAGCTCGCCCCCGGCGCCCCGATCCCCGCCGAACCGGCCGGGGTCTCCGGCGTCACCACCACCGGGCTCGCACCGGCCTCCTCCTACACGCACGCGCAGCTCTCGCTCGGCGTGGGTGAACTGGTCTACGGCCTGGGCGAACGCTTCGGCCCGCTGATCAAGAACGGCCAGACCATCGACATCTGGAACGCCGACGGCGGCACCTCCAGCGAACAGTCCTACAAGAACGTGCCGTTCTACCTCACCAACCGCGGCTACGGCGTGCTGGTCAACCACCCCGAACACGTCTCCTTCGAGGTCGGCACCGAAGCCGTCGAACGGGTGCAGTTCTCCGTGGCCGGCCCGGCCATCGAATACCTGGTGATCTACGGACCCACCCCCAAGGAGATCCTCGAGCGTTACACCCGCCTCACCGGCCGGCCGGCACGGGTGCCGGCCTGGTCGTACGGCCTGTGGCTGTCGACCTCGTTCACCACGCAGTACGACGAGACCACGGTGAACAGCTTCATCGACGGCATGGCCGAGCGCGACCTGCCGCTCTCCGTGTTCCACTTCGACTGCTTCTGGATGCGCGAATTCAACTGGACCGACTTCGAGTGGGACCCGAGGGTGTTCCCTGACCCCGAGGGCATGCTCGCCAGGCTGCACGAGAAGAACCTGCACGTGAGCGCCTGGATCAACCCATACATCGCCCAGCGGGCCGGCATCTTCGCCGAGGCCGCCGCCGCCGGCTACCTGGTCAAGAAGGCCAACGGCGACATCTGGCAGTGGGACTTCTGGCAGGCCGGCATGGCGCTGGTGGACTTCACCAACCCGGCCGCCGTCACCTGGTTCCAGGAGAAACTGCGCGGCCTCTTCACGCAGGGCGTCGACGCCATCAAGACCGACTTCGGCGAGCGCATCCCCACGGATGTGGTCTGGCACGACGGCTCCTCGCCCGAGGTGATGCACAACCTGTACACCCAGCTCTACAACAAGGCCGTCTTCGAGGTGCTGCAGGA
Source organism: Cryobacterium sp. N22 (assembly GCF_002929555.1). Lineage (GTDB taxonomy): Bacteria > Actinomycetota > Actinomycetes > Actinomycetales > Microbacteriaceae > Cryobacterium. The sequence goes on along the minus strand of NZ_PJJP01000033.1, from coordinate 25,639 downwards.
GCACCGCGGCGAGGGTGACGCGGTGCTGTTCGCCCGCTCGGCCACCGTCGGCGGTCAGATGCAGCCCGTGCACTGGGGCGGAGACAACTCCTCCAGCTACGAGTCGATGGCCGAGACCCTGCGCGGCGGACTCTCGCTGGCGTTCAGCGGCTTCGGTTACTGGAGCCACGACATCGGCGGCTTCGAGGGCATGCCAGACCCCGCAGTGTTCAAGCGCTGGCTGGCGTTCGGCCTGCTGTCCAGCCACTCCAGGCTGCACGGGTCCACCAGCTACCGGGTGCCGTGGCTCTTCGACGACGGCCGGGAGGAGCCCGGCCAGAGCGCCGTGGACGTTACCCGGGTGTTCACCAAGCTCAAGCTGAAGCTGATGCCCTACCTCTACCAGGTGGGCCTGGAGGCGCACAGTGTCGGCGCCCCGTTCATGCGGCCCATGCAGCTCGAGTTCCCCGGCGACCCCGCCGTGGACTACCTCGACAGGCAGTACCTGCTCGGCGCCGACCTGCTCGTGGCCCCGGTCTTCAGCGAAGCCGGCGACGTGCAGTACTACCTGCCGGCCGGCACCTGGACGAACTACCTGACCGACGAGGTCGTCACCGGGCCCGTCTGGCGCCGGGAGACCCACGCGTTCGACAGCATCCCGCTGTGGGTGCGCGGGGGAGCGGTGCTGGCCACCGGTGCCCGCGACGACAGGCCCGACTACGACTACACCGACCAGACCCTGCTCACGGTCTACCCGGGGGAGTCCGCCGGCCTCCGCACCGTGGAGGTCGCCAACCCCGAGGACGGCAGCCAGGTCACCTTCACCATCACCGTTTCCGGCGACGACACCGTCGTGACCAGCGATTCGGATGCGCCCTTCCGGGCCCGCCTCGCCGGTGGCGACATCACCGACGCAACCGACCGAAAGGCCACCCTCCGATGAGCATCATCGAGCAGAGCACCACGCAGGGCTCACCCGACTACCGCGACGCCGGTCTCACCTTCCCGGAGTCGTTCATCTTCGGCTCCGCCACGGCCAGCTACCAGATCGAGGGCGCCTTCGACGAAGACGGCCGCGGCCCCTCGATCTGGGACACCTTCAGCCACACGCCCGGCAAAATCTGGAACGGCGACACCGGCGACGTGGCCTCCGGCCACTACCACCGGCTCGATGAGGACCTGGACATGATGGTGTCGCTGGGCCTGCAGGCCTATCGGTTCTCCATCTCCTGGTCACGCATCCAGCCCACCGGCCGGGGACCGGCCAACCAGGCGGGCCTGGACTTCTACGGCCGCCTGATCGACGGGCTGATCGACCGGGGCATCAGCCCCATCGTCACCCTCTACCACTGGGACCTGCCGCAGGCCCTCGAGGACGAGGGCGGCTGGACCAACCGGGCCACCGCGTACGCGTTCGCGGACTACGCGGCGATCCTGGGCGCCGCGTTCGGCGACCGGGTGGTCACCTGGACCACGCTGAACGAACCGTGGTGCTCGGCGTACCTGGGCTACGGCTCCGGCTCCCACGCGCCCGGTCGCACCGACGGCGCCGAGGCGCTCACCGCCGTGCACCACCTCAACCTGGCCCACGGCCTGGCGATCCTGGCGCTGAAGCCGCTGGTGACCAACGACCCCGACTTCTCGATCACCCTCAACCTGCACGTGCTGCGCGGCGAGGGCGAGACCGGGCCGGAGGCCGTGCGCCAGATCGACGCCCTGGCCAACCGGGTGTTCCTGGGCCCGCTGCTCACCGGCGCCTACCCCGAAGACGTCTTCGAAGACACCAAGGACGTCACCGACTGGGCGTTCATCCTGCCCGGCGACACCGAGATCATCCACCAGCCGCTCGACGTGCTGGGCGTCAACTACTACTCCACGACCCTGGTGCGGCTGTGGGACGGGTCGGCGCCGCGGCAGAACGCCGACGGCCACAAGGATGTCGGAGCCTCACCCTGGCCCGGCGCCGACAGGGTCGAGTTCCTCGCCCAGCCCGGCCCGTACACCGAGATGGGCTGGAACATCGAACCGGCCGGCCTGGAGGAGCTGCTCGTGGCCCTGCACGAGGAGTTCCCGGCCCAGCCGCTGATGGTCACCGAGAACGGCGCCGCGTTCGCCGACACCGTCGTGCAGACGGAGGACGGCCCCCGGGTGCACGACGGTGACCGCACCGACTACCTCCGCCGGCACTTCACCGCCGCGCACCGGGCGATGGCCCGCGGCGTCGACCTGCGCGGCTACCAGGTGTGGTCGCTGATGGACAACTTCGAGTGGGGCTACGGCTACTCCAAGCGGTTCGGCATCGTGCACGTGGACTACGACACCCTGGTGCGCACCCCCAAGGACAGCGCCCACTGGTACGCGGCCCTGGTCGCCACCCGCACCCTCCCCTAACCCCACCCCCCGGCCCGCGAACTGTGAGCTAAGCACCTAAGAACTCGAGTTTTTGGGGCTTTTCTCACAGTTCGCGGCACGTTTGGACGGAATTACCTTGAAAGACCATCAGCACGAGTTCGTTTACGGCGGCGACTACAACCCCGAGCAGTGGCCCGAATCGGTGTGGGCGGAGGATGTGCGCCTGATGCGTGAGGCGCACGTCAACCGGGTCACCGTCGGGGTGTTCTCCTGGTCGTCGCTCGAGCCCGAGGAAGGCCGGTACGACTTCGGCTGGCTCGACAGGGTGATGGACCTGATGCACACCAACGGGATCGGGGTGGTGCTCGCCACCCCCACCGCGTCACCGCCGCCGTGGTTCACCTTCGCCCACCCGGAAGCCCTGCCGGTCACCGCGGACGGCGTGCGTCTCGTGCACGGCAGCCGGGACACCTACAACCCGGCCGCCCCGGCCTACCGGGATGCCGCGCGGCGGATCGCCGGCGCGCTCGCCGAACGGTACGGCCGGCATCCGGCGCTTCGCATGTGGCACGTGCACAACGAGTACGGCACGGTGTCGTACGGCCCCCAGACGGACCGGGCCTTCAGGCTGTGGCTGGCCGAGCGCTACGGCACGGTGGCCGCGCTGAACGAAACCTGGAACAGCGCCTTCTGGTCGCAGAGCTACTCCACCTTCGAACACATCCTGGCGCCGCAGGCCACCCAGTACCTGCCGAACCCGGCACATCTGCTGGACTTCAAGCGGTTCAGCGCCGACACCCTCCGTGACGCGCTGCGCGAGCAGGTCGCGGTCATCCGCGAGCTCAGCCCCGGGGTGCCGGTGACGACCAACTTCATGCTGCCCAGCTGGAACCACTACGACCAGTGGGACTTCGCCGCGGAGATCGACGAGGTGTCGATCGACCACTACCCCAGCGCCCGCGACATCGAGGGAGAGACCCACGTGGCGTTCGGCGCCGACGTGGCCCGCTCGTTCAACCAGGGCCGCCCGTGGGTGCTGATGGAGCAGGCCACCAGCCTGATCTACGACTACGCCGCCGCGCGCCTGTTCGCCAAGGACCCCGGCCGGCTCGAGCGCAACACCCTGCAGTACCTGGCCAGGGGCGCCACCGGCAGCCTGTTCTTCCAGTGGCGTTCGCCGCGGGTCGGCGCGGAGTTCTTCCACTCGCCGATGGTTCCGCACGCGGGGGAGGACTCCAGGGTCTTCCGCGAGATCGTCGCCCTCGGGCACACCCTCACCTCGCTGGCCGAGATCGCCGAACCGCCCACGAATGGCCGCCGGGTCAACGACTCCCGGGTCGCCATCGTCTGGGATTCCACCGCCTGGTGGGCCGCCGAAACCCGAGCGATGCCCTCCGACGACCTCGCCTTCCTGCCCGCCGTGCGCGCCGTGCACCGGGCGCTCTGGTGGCAGGGCATCTCCTGCGACGTGGTGCGCCTCGATCAGGACCTCTCCGGCTACGACCTGGTGCTGGTGCCCAACAAGATCGCCGCCTCCGACGCCGAGGCCGAAGCCCTCCGCGCCTTCGTTGCGGCCGGCGGCCACGCGGCGGTCTGGTTCTTCTCCGGCAGCACCGACGAAAACCTCAGCGTGCGCCCCGGCGGCTTCAGCGGAGCCTTCGCCCCGCTGGCCGGCATCCGTGTCGAAGAGCACCACCCGCTCGCCGCCGACGAGAGCGTGCAGCTCTCCGACGGGTCACGGGCGGATGCCTGGGCCGAAGACCTGCAGGCCCAGGGCGCCGAGGTGCTGGCCACCTTCACCCACGCCCCGCTGGCCGGCCGGCCGGCGATCACCCGCAACCGGCTCGGCGCCGGCACGGTGCACTACCTGGCCACCCGGCTCGATGCCGCGGCGCTCGGCGAGCACCTCGGCCGCATCGTCGCGGAGGCCGGCGTGACGCCGGAGCATCAGCAGGCCGGCGGCGGCGTCGAGATCGTGCGGCGGTATTCGGGGGAGGGCAGCTACCTCTTCGTCTTCAACCACGGCGAGCAGCCGCGCACCCTCACCCTCACCGGCTACGACCTGCTCACCGGGACGCACCTCGACGGCGACGTCTTGGTGGCCCCAGCCGCCCCGATCGTGCTCAGGGAGACGGCTCTGCCGCCGACCTCGTCCTGACCCCACCAACCACCACCACAACCCTGGTTCACCTAGAAAGGATGCCAACGATGGCACTCTCCCGTACCCGCCGATCCCTCGGCTCCGCCGTCGCCCTCACGGCAGCGTCCGCGCTGCTGCTGGCCGGCTGCTCCTCCTCCGCCGGCTCCGACTCCGACGCCGTCACCCTCGAATTCTGGGGCTGGGCCCCCGGCCTGGAGACCGCGGTCGAGACCTGGAACGACGCCAACCCCGACATCCAGGTCGAATTCTTCCGGATGACCGGCGACGACGGTGCGAAGATCCCGCCGGCCATCGACGCGGGCACCGCGCCGGATGCCGTGCAGATGTCCGTGCACTCGCTGCCCGGCCACATCATCAACAACCGGCTGATCGACATCGGTGAGTACACCGACGGACTCGACGAGTCGTTCACCGGTAGTTCCTGGAAGGGAGTCGAGTTCGGCGACGGCGTCTACGCCATCCCGCAGGACTCCGGCCCCACCGGTCTGATGTACCGCTCCGACATCTTCACCCAGTACAACCTCGCCGTGCCCACCACCTGGGACGAGTACCTGGAAACCGCCCGCGCCCTCAAGGCCGCCAACCCCGAGGTCTTCATCGGCCAGTTCTCGCCGAACGAGATCGGCCTGTGGACCGAGCAGGTCTGGCAGAACGAGGGCACCTTCAACACCATCGACGGTGACGCCTGGACCGTCGAGGTCAACAACGACCAGAGCCAGGAGGTCGCCGCGATCTGGCAGACCCTCGTCGACGAGCAGCTCGTCAAGGTCGTCGACATGTGGACCCCGGAGTACTGGGCGGAGGTCAACGCCGGCACCATCGCGAGCATCAACTACGCCGCCTGGTTCCCGGCCCTGCTGGCCGAGAACGCCGCCGACCTCTCCGGCAAGTGGTCGGTCGCACCGTCGCCCACCTTCGCGGGCAGCGATGCCGCCGGGGAAACCGGCGGCAGCGTCGACGTGGTTCCCACCGGAACCGAGAACGTGGAGCAGGCCGTGGAGTTCCTCACCTGGCTCAACAGCTCGGACGAATCCCTCGACATCCTGATCAAGGAGGGCGGGCTGTTCCCGACCGCGCTGGCCGGCCTCGACAACCCCGCCATGCTCACCGAGCAGGAGTTCTTCGGCGGTCAGGTCATCAACGAGGTCTTCATCGACGCGGCCAAGAATGTGCCGAGCAGCTGGGTCGACGGTCCGAACTACGACATCACCCAGGATGCCCTGAAGGACGAGTTCGCCAAGGTCGGCACCGGTGCGCAGACCTTCGCGGAGGCCCTGGACGCGGTGCAGGCGCTGACCGTGACCAACCTCAAAGACAGCGGTCTGAGCGTCAAATGACCTCCCCGACACTGACGGCGCCCCCCGGCGCCCCCGCAGCATCCCCCCGCCGGCGCGGCATCCGCGCCGGCGGGGGGATGCGGGTGGCCCCGTATGTCTTCCTCGCACCCTTCATGCTCTCGTTCGTGGTCTTCATGATCCTGCCGATCGTGGTGGCGCTGTACACGAGCTTCTTCCAGGTCAAACGCAGCGGCCTCGGCTTCGGCGGCGACAACGACTCGGTGTTCGTCGGCTTCGACAACTACGTGCAGGCGTTCGCCAACTCGGCCTTCATGGACAGCTTCGGCCGGGTGCTGCTCTTCGGCGTCGTGCAGGTTCCGATCATGCTGGCGCTCTCCCTCCTGCTGGCGCTCCTGTTCGACTCCGCCGTGGTCAAGGCCAAGCGATTCTTCCAGCTCGCGGTGTTCCTGCCGTACGCGGTGCCGTCCGTCGTGGCCGCCCTGATCTGGGGATTCCTGTACCAGCCGCGGGTCAGCCCGATCGTCGAGGGCCTGGCGGACCTCGGCGTCTCGGTGGACTTCCTCGGCCCGGGCACCGTGCTCTGGTCGATCGCCAACGTGGCGGTCTGGTCGGTCACCGGCGTCAACATGATCATCCTGTTCTCTGCCCTGCAAACGGTTCCCCGCGAAATGTACGAGGCCGCCCGCCTCGACGGGGCCAGCGAATTCCGGATGGCCATGCAGATCAAGCTGCCGATGATCTACCCGGCCCTGATGCTCACCACCCTGTTCTCGATCATCGGCACCCTGCAGCTGTTCAACGAGCCGATGACCATGCGCTCGGTCACCTCGAACATCTCGGGCAGCTACACGCCGAACATGGCGATCTTCTCGGCCACCACCCTCGGCGGAAACATCAACCTCGGTTCGGCGATGGCCATCATCCTCGGGCTGGCGACCTTCGTGCTCTCGATCGTGGTGTCCATCATGACCAACCGAAAGAAAGGGAAGGCATGATGACCCAGACCCTCGTCACGTCCCCGCCGCCGCCCGTGCGTGAGGCACGCTCCCGCCGGACCGCCCAGAAGGCCGGCTCCGCCCGACCCTCGGTCCTGGCCGAGGGCGAACGCCCCAGCCGGGGCGCCCGCATCGCCGCCTGGATCTTCATGGGCGCCATCACGTTCTACTTCCTGGTGCCGGTGTACTGGCTGATCGTGGCGTCCACCAAGAGCACGGCCGAACTGTTCAGCACCCCGGGGTTCGTCTTCTCGAACTTCAACCTGATGGAGAACCTCGTTGACCTGAGCACCTACAACGACGGCATCTTCTGGCGGTGGATGGGCAACTCGATGATCTACTCGGGGCTCGGCTCGATCGCGATGACGTTCGTGTGCCTGATCTCCGGCTACGCGCTGGCCATGTACCGCTTCACGGGACGCACCATCGTGCTCGGCGCGGTGCTGGGCAGCATGCTCATCCCGCAGACCGTGCTCGCCCAGCCCACCTACCTGCTGCTCGTGGAACTCGGGTTGAACAACACCATCTGGGGCATCCTGCTGCCCAGCCTGGCGTACCCGTTCGGTGTGCTGCTCGCCTTCGTCTTCGCGCAGTCGGCCATGCCGATGGAGTTGCTCGAGGCCGCCAGGCTCGACGGGGCCAGCGAGTGGCGGGCGTTCTTCTCGATCGCCCTCAAGCTGCTCAGCCCAGGCGGGGTCACCATCCTCTTGTTCGCGTTCATCGGCAGCTGGAACAACTTCATGCTGCCCCTGTTGGTGCTCAGCGACGCCAGACTGCAACCGGTCACCGTCGGGCTGTCCGGCTGGAGCCAGGCCTCCATCACCATCCCCGGCCTGCAGACCCTCGTGGTGATCGGCTCCCTGGTGTCGATCATCCCGATCATCGTGGTCTTCGTGTCGCTGCAGCGGTACTGGAAGACCGGCCTGGCCGCCGGAGGGGTGCGGTTCTAGGGATGAGTGCGCTGTCTTACACCGGCCAGAGCGGGAGCTGGCTGGACGCCCTCCCGCTCGGCAACGGCACTCTGGGCGCCATGGTCGATGCCACCGACCAGTCAACGCGGCTGCACCTGAACGACGAGACCGCCTGGTCGGGCTCGCCGGACAGCGAACACCGCCGCGGTCAGGTGGATGCGGCCGCCGCCGCGGCCGCGCTGGCCGCGGCGCGTGCGCACCTCGCCGAGGACCGGGCGGCCGAGGCCGAGGCGGAACTGGCCGTGCTGAGCGCCGAGTACGGCCAGACCTTCCTGCCGTTCGGCACCGTGCAGATCGACCTGCCCGGCGGGCACGCCCTGACCCGGCGGTGGCTCGACCTGGCCGACGCCACCCACCACATCCAGGGTTCCGGCCTCGAGCAGACCAGCTTCGCCAGCCACCCCGACGGGGTGCTCGTTCACCACATCGTGGCCGATGCCGCCCTGAGCGACCCGGTCTTCACGGTCTCGGTCAGCACCCCGCTCGCCGAACTCGGGCGCACGGTCACGACCGACGGCCTGAGCGTGCAGCTGCGGCTGCCGGCCGACGTGGCGCCGGGGCACCGGCCGGACCGGCCTGCCGTCGTCTGGGAACTCGACGGCATCGACCCGCTGCAGGGCGCCATTGTGGTGTCGGTGCGGCATGACGGCAACGCCGCACCCGACGGGTCCGGGGCCCTCCGCATCACGGGCGCCAGGGAGATCCTGGTCTGCGTGGCCACCGAGACCACGTTCACCGGCGCCGGCCGGCCGGCCGCCGGCACCGCCGCCGACGCCGCGGCCACCGCCTCGGTCCGGCTGGGCGCCGTCGCCGGGGCAGGTGTCGACGACCTCGCCGCCCGGCACCGGCTGGACTACACCGCCCTGTTCGACAGGGTCAACCTGGACCTGCCCGGGCCGGCCGACGCCCACGCGTCGAGTGCTCCCGATCGGCTCGAACGCGCGGCCACCGACCCTCGCCCGGCCGCCATGACCGATCCCGGCCTGGTGTCGCTCCTGTTCGACTACGGCCGCTACCTCGTGATAGCGGGCTCCCGCCCCGGCGGGCTGCCCGCTACCCTGCAGGGCCTCTGGAACGAGGCCATGCAACCGCCGTGGAGCAGCAACTACACCCTCAACATCAACACCGAAATGAATTACTGGGGCGCCCACGTGGCCCAGCTGGGCGAAACCGCCGAGCCCCTGTTCACCTTTGTGGAGGCCCTCGCCGACCGCGGCCGGCACACCGCCGAACGGCTCTACGGCTGCCGGGGCTGGGTGGCGCACCACAACTCCGACGGATGGGCGTTCAGCTCGCCCGTCACCGGCGACGCCTCCTGGGCACAGTGGCCGATGGCCGGGGTCTGGCTGGTGCGGCAGCTCGACGAGGTGCGCCGGTTCGGCACCGCCACTCCCGACCAGCTTGCCCGGCTGTGGGCCCTCGCCCACGGTGCCGCCCGGTTCTGCCTCGACTTCCTGGTGGAACTGCCGGGCGGCAGCCTGACCACCCGGCCCTCCACCTCCCCGGAGAACCAGTACTTCCTGGACGCACGACCGGTCGCGGCCGGCAGCGGATCGACCATGGACCGCACCCTGCTGCGCGAACTGTTCACGCTGCTCCCCGCCCTCGCCGCCGAAAGCGGGCAGGCCGATGACCCGATCCTCGCGGAGGCGACGGCGGCGCTGGCCCGCATCCCCGGTCCCCGGATCGGCAGCGACGGCACCCTGCTCGAGTGGGACCGGGAACGCCTCGAGACCAACCCGCAGCACCGGCACGTCTCCCACCTGGTGGGGCTGTACCCCGGCGACGGACTCGACGCCGAGCACGCCAGGGCGGCGTCGGCCACCCTCGACCGGCGCGGTGACGACTCCACCGGCTGGTCGCTGGCCTGGAAGCTGTGCCTGCGCGCCAGACTCCACCAACCCGCCAAGGTCGACGACCTGCTCGAGCTGGTGCTCCGGCCGGCCCGCGACGACGCCGGCCCACACGCCGGCGGGCTGTACCCCAACTTCTTCGCCGCCCACCCGCCGTTCCAGATCGACGGCAACCTGGGCTTCGTCGCCGCGGTTTGCGAGATGTTGCTGCAGTCGCACACCGACACTTTCGAGCTGCTGCCCGCACTGCCGGCGTCGCTGCCCGAGGGTCGGGTCATCGGGCTGGCCTCCCGCGGCGGCGTGCTCGTCGACCTGGTCTGGTCCGAGGGCGCCCTGGTGAGCGTGGCCCTGCGCGCCCGCGAGGAGCGCTTCGCGGGGCCCAGGCTCATCGGCTACCGCGGCCGCCGGCACGAAGTCGTTGTGCCCACCGCGGGCATCCGGCTGTTCTTGGCCCCCGACGGCACCCTTCACTCCCGCGAACCGTGAGTTAAGCCCCAAAAACCTCGAGTTTTCGGGCTTAGGTCACAGTTCGCGGACTGGGGGCTTGTCGTCGGGGGTGGGGGCGTCGGTGGGCGCCAGCTCGGTCTTGAGGATCTTCATCGACTGACCCATGCTGCGCGCCAACGCGGGCAGCTTGGGTGCGCCGAAGAGCAGGAGAACGACGAAGAGGATGATGATGAAGTGCCATCCGGTGAGGTTGCTGAGCATGATGTCCCGTCTTGTCGGTGGTGCTGATGGTGAGTGGATGCGGCGATCTAGGAAAGCGCGGCGGGCGGCCCGCCGAGGAACGCGAGCTGGACCCCGCGCGACAGTGTGACCCGGAGGTCGGCCGGTGCGGCGTCGGTGCCCGCATCATCGAGAGGAATCAACACGGTCTGCCAGTCGGGCGCGCCGACCGGGGCGCTGCCGAGCGGTGACCACAGTCCATCCCGCCGGCTCTCCAGGTCGATCCGGCCGGCGCCGCGGGCCTCGACCGCGAGCACCCCGGCCAGGGCGGCCAGGTCGACCGACAGGTAGACCAGGCGGGCGCGGCGCGCATCGGCGGCCACGGCCACGGCGGTGCCGGCCTGCGGCGTGTACGCCACCAGCTCGCTCCGCACGGTGTCGTTGTGCCCGGTGTGGTCGAAGGAGTCGGCGCCGAAACCGGCGACGGGGTTGCGGGGCGCCACGGAGACGCCGTCGACGTGCAACAGCAGCCGGTGGTCGATGCTCTCGGCCGAGCGCCCGACGAGCAGCTCGTAGTCGCCGGTTTCCACGATCGGGCGCTGGGTGGTCACGTCCCAGACCGTCAACGCGGCCGGGTTGAGGGTGATGGTCAGCTCGGCGGCACCGCCGGCCGGGACGCTCACGCGACCGAAGCCGGCCAGGCGGCGGCGGGGGAACGGCAGACGATGCCCGGGAGCCGACACGTAGAGCTGCACCGAGGCAACGCCCGGCCGCCCGTCGCCGGTGTCGCCCACCACTTCGGTGGTCACGGTCACCGGATGCTCCAGCCCGGCCTCCTCGGTCCATCGCACCCGGGTGTCGGGCAGGGTTGCAGTCGCCACGCTGGCACGGGCGTAACCGAGCCCGTGTCCGAAGGCGAAGTCGGGTGTTGCCGAGGAATAGAGGTAGGTGCTTGCGCTGGTGATGATGTCGTAGTCGAGCACGTCGGCGAGGTCGGACTCGCCGGACCACCAGGTCTGTGCGAGACGCCCGGTGGGCTCCACCGCACCCGTGAGCACGTCGGCGAGGCCGTGGCCGAGCGCTTCGCCGGCGTGCGACGACCACAGGATGGCCGGGGCCTTCTCAAGCGCCCCGCCGAGGGCGAACGGGTAGGAGGAGATGACCAGCACAGCCAGGTGGGCGTTGGCATCGGCGGCCGCGCCAACAAGCTCGGCCTGGTGTTCGGGCAGCGCGAGGGCCGGGCGGTCCTCGGTCTCGCGGCCGCCCAGGTGCGGGTCGTTGCCCACGGTGACGATCACGGTGTCGGCCGCTGCGGCCACCTCGGCGGCGTGGGCGAGCCCTGAGCGCAGCACCCGGAGGCCGAACCTGTCGGCCGTGGCCTCGGTGGCCGGCTGAGCCAGGATGGCGCCGTTGCCGAGGTCGGCGTGCAGCCACAGGCCGGAACCGCGGTGCTGCAGCGACACGCTGCCGTCGTCGTGGCGCAGCAGGCGCAGGTCTTCCTGGGCGACCCAGCCGCCCACCCGGGTGGCGGTGTCCTCGAGATAGCCGTGCGGGCCGCGGGTGACCAGGCGGTCGGTGGCGGTGTTCCGCAGGGTGACGTGGCCGTGACCCCACTCGGTGAGTTCGAAGGTCTGCGGGTCGCCGACGGTGTCGCTCGCGGCGTGCAGACGCCCGCCGTCGGGTCCGCCGGAGGTGACGTACCGGCCGGTGCGCGGGTCGCGGAGCGCGATCAGGTCGCTGCCGCTGGCGACGGTGACGCCGCCCCCGGTGCCGGCCAAAGCCGCGGCCAGCCCGTCCGTGAGGCTCACCGGGGCGATCAGGCTGCCGCTGTACCAGTCGGCCAGGACCCGGTCGGCGAGCGGGCCGAGGAGGGCGACGCGGGACGCCGGCGCCAGCGGCAGAACGGGGGCACCGGCGACAGGGTCGTTCTTCAGCAGCACGGTACCGGCGGCGGCCGCCTCCCTCGCCAGGGCGAGGTGCGCCGGCGAACCGATCACGTCGGCGGTGATGCCGGCGTACGGATGCGGCTCGGTGTCGAATTCGCCGGTGCGGGCGCGTGCGGTGAGCAGGCGCAGCACCGCGGCATCCACGTGCTCCATGCCGATGAGTCCCTCGGCGAGGGCCTGGCGCATGGCCGAGACCGTGGGTTCGGTGTTGGTGTCGTTGTCGGTGAAGCTGTCGACGCCGGCGATCAGCGCGGCGGCGTGCGCGGCCACGGGGCCGTCGAAGAACTCCTCGGAGACGAAAAGGTTGGTGGGGGCGGCGGCGTCGCTGACGATGAACAGGTCGGCGCTGTCACCCACCCAGGTGCGCAGGTGGGCTGCGACGAGGTCGGAGACGTGCGCGGGGCGGCCGTTCACCAGGTTGTAGGAAAGCATCGCGGCCCCGGCGGCGCCCTCTTCGATGGCCGGCCGGTAGGCCGGCAGTTCGTACTCGTGCAGCACCCGCTGGCGCAGCTGCGAGTTGGTTGTGGAGCGGTCGACCTCGTTGTTGTAGCCGAGGAAGTGTTTGAGGGTGGGCACCGTGCGCCAGCGCACGGCGTCGGTGCCGCGCAGGCCCCACGAGTAGGCGCAGCCGAGCAGGCCGGTCAGCCAGGAGTCCTCCGAGTAGCCCTCCTCGTTGCGGCCCCAGAGCGGATGCCGCAGCGGGTTCACCACCGGCGCCCACACGTTCAGGCTCACCGCGGGGGAGTCGGCGTGCTTGCCGCGCACCTCGATGCCCACGGCCTCACCCACCCGGCGCACGAGGTCCAGGTCCCAGGAGGCGGCGAGCCCGACGGGCTGCGGGAACAACGTGGCCTCGCCGAGCCAGGACAAGCCGTGCAGGGCCTCGGTACCGGTGGAGAAAGCGGCCAGTCCCAGGCGCTCGATGGCCGGGTTGGCCTGATGCAGCAGGCTGAGCTTCTCCTCGACGGTGAGCTGGTCGAGGAGGCGGTGTGCCGTTGCGGCGTCGGTGCCGTGCGTCATCAAGATCTTCCTGGTTCGGTGACCGTCGAAGCGTTTCGACAGTTGTCGCGAAAACTACGTCGACCTGCCGAGTCTAGGTCACAATTCGCGATTTGTGGTTGCCTCCGCGTAATTCATCCCTGTACACTCCCGATTGTCGAAGCGCTTCCGCAGGGAGCTGGACTTGGGGGCAATTCTTGTTTTCCCAGGCCTCGGCAAGAACAGCAACTTACGAAGAAGTGAGGCAGCATGAGCATCCACACGGCCAGTTCTGATCTGAGAGCATTCGCCAAGAAGCCGCTGAACCGGAGGTCCTTCCTGGGCTTCGTCGGAGCCGGAGCCGCCGCCGCCACCCTCGCCGGCTGCAGCACCGGAACAGCCAGCACGTCGGGCGGCTTGTTCAGCGCCGAGGACATCGCCGGCGTAATCCCGAACTACTATCCGGTGGACTTCGCGGTTCCGGACCTCGTCAGCGTCAACGGCTCCACCGCCGGTTACCTGAAGCTGCCGACGACCCTGCGCACGTCCGTGGCGAAGATGCCGGGCGCCGGCGGCTCGTACACCGCGCTCTCCCCGGCCTGGTGGACCATCCCCAGCTCGAACAACGACTACTTCAAGGCCGTCAACAAGGAACTGGGCGCGACGATCAAGTTCCAGGTCTCCGACGGAAACACCTACGGCGAAAAGATCCAGGCGGTGCTCGCTTCCCCGAACAACGTGCCGGACATGGTTGTCATCCCATCCTGGAACCTGCCGCCCAAGTTCGACCAGGCCGTCACCTCCCTGTTCGCCGACCTCAGCCCGTACCTCGCCGGCGACAAGGTCAAGGCTTACCCCAACCTGGCCAACATCCCGACCGACTCGTGGAAGTACTCGGTCTTCCAGGGCAAGCTCTTCGGGCTCCCGTACCCGGGCGAGGTCATCCAGAACGCGTTCTTCTACCGCAAGGACATCTTCGACGAGCTCGGCCTGCCGCTGCCCACCGACGCCGAGAGCTTCATCACCATCCTCACCGAGGCGACGGACGCGTCCAAGAACCGCTGGGGCGCCGACGACCTGTGGAACGCCGGTCAGATCATGTTCGGCGTGCCCGACAAGTGGACCGTTGTCGACGGCAAGCTGGTGCACAAAGTCGAGACCGACCAGTACCGCCAGGCGTTGGACTGGCTGACCCGCCTGTTCAAGTCCGGTGCGGTGCACCCGGATGCCATGGCCGGCAACGACCAGCAGGCCAACAGCCGTTACGAGGCCGGGAACACCCTGGTCAAGAGCGACGGCGTCGGCGGCTGGGCCGAGTCCCTCGCCAGGGTGCTGCCGTCCAACCCGAGCTACAACACCCAGGCCATGGACTTCTTCGGGGCCGACGGCGGCGATCCCACCCTGTACAAGGGCAGCCCGACCAACATCTTCAGCTTCATCAACAAGAAGGCCGACGAAAAGGCCATCAAGGAGATGCTCGCTGTGGCCGACTTCATCGCGGCACCGTTCGGCACCGCGGAGTACCAGCTCCTCAACTCCGGCGTGCAGGGCACCCACTACGACCTCGACGCGAACGGCGCCCCGGTGCTCAACGCCAAGGGTCAGGCCGAGGTCACCTCCACCTACTCGTTCCTGGTGCACCCGCCGGTCGTGCAGGCGCACGTTGGATACCCGCAGTTCGTAACCGACTACTGCAACTGGAGCGCCCGGATGAGCGCCTTCGCGACCGACCCGGTGCTCTACGGTGTGCAGATCCAGGAACCGGCCAAGTTCGGTTCGCTGTCCAAGCCCTTCGACGACCTCAAGGCCGACGTGGCCAACGGGCGCAAGGAGCTCTCGGCTCTGGACGGCGCGATCGAGACCTGGAAGTCCAACGGTGGCAACGAGCTGCGCAAGTTCTACCAGAAGTACCTGGACGCGTAGGCCGGGACGATGACCGTATTAGACGAGCGGCGCCCCACTACGGCGGCGCCGCCCGCAGACCCAGCCACCCTCAAGGCCGCGACGGCGAAGAAACGGAAGAAGCGCCGCGCCCTGTTCAAGCGCGACCGCACCCTGTTGATCATGGTGCTACCGGCGCTGCTGCTCACCGCGCTCTTCGCCTACGTGCCGATCGTCGGCAACGCGATCGCGTTCCAGGACTACTCGCCCTACGTGGGGGCGTTCGAGAACCCGTGGGTCGGCTTCGCCAACTTCGAACGGGTGCTGGCCGACGAAGCCTTCTGGTCGGCGGTGCGCAACACCCTCACCATCACGGCGTTCCAGCTGGTCTTCTTCTTCCCGGTGCCGATCATGCTGGCGATCCTGTTGCAGGGGCTGCTCAGCCCGCGCGTGCGGTCCCTGTTCCAGTCGATCGTCTACCTGCCGCACTTCCTGTCCTGGGTGATCGTGATCTCGATCTTCCAGCAGATCCTCGGCGGAGCGGGGCTGCTCAACCAGTTCCTGCGCGACAACGGCATCGAAGCGGTCAACCTGATGACCCAGCCCGACACCTTCCTAGTCCTGGTCACCTCCCAGGCCCTCTGGAAGGACGCCGGCTGGGGGATCATCGTGTTCCTCGCCGCACTCAGCGCCATTGACCCGAGCCAGTACGAGGCCGCCGCAATGGATGGTGCCGGTCGGCTCAAACGGATGTGGCACATCACGCTGCCCGCCCTGCGGCCCATCATCATCCTGCTGCTCATCCTGCGTCTCGGCGACTCCCTCACGGTGGGCTTCGAGCAGCTGCTCCTGCAACGCGATGCGGTCGGAGCGGGTGCGGCCGAGGTGCTGGACACCTTCGTCTACTACTCCGGCATCCAAAACGGCGACTGGAGTTACGCCGCCGCCGCCGGCCTGATCAAGGGCGTGATCAGCGTGATCCTGGTGCTGGGCGCCAACAAACTCGCGCACCTATTCGGAGAAGCCGGGGTCTACCAGAAATCATGAGTATCACCACCAGACCACGCGCCTCAGCGCGCCCCCGTCCGCCCCGGGTCACCAGGCCGGCCTGGGAGGAGCCCCGCGCTCCGCTCGAAGCCGGCGCCCGCGGCATCGTGCTCTTCGGCATGGCCGCCCTGATCGTCGTACCTCTCTATATCGTCGTGCTCACCAGCTTCTCCTCGCAGGCCACCATCACGGCGGCCGGCGGCATGGTGATGGTGCCCGGCGAGCTCACCCTCTCCGCCTACGAGCAGATCCTCTCCGGCGGGGTGGTCACCCGGGCCGTCATGGTCAGCGTGGGCATCACGGCGGTGGGGACCCTGATCAGCCTGGTGGTGTCGGTGATGGCCGCCTACGGCCTTTCCCGCCCCGGCTCATACGCCCACCGGCCGATCCTGTTCTTCCTGCTGATCACCATGTTCTTCGGTGCGGGCATGATCCCCAGCTACCTGCTGGTGAGCAACCTCGGCCTGATCAACTCCTACTGGTCACTCATCCTGCCCAGCTGCATCAGCGTGTTCAACATCTTCCTGATGCGCGGCTTCTTCATGGGGATCGACCAGTCGATCATCGACAGCGCGCGGATCGACGGCGCCGGCGACTGGCGCATCCTCACCAAGATGGTGCTGCCGATGTCACGCTCGGTGATCACCGTGATCGGCCTGTTCTACGGTGTCGGCTACTGGAACGCGTTCTTCAACGCCACCCTGTACATCAACGACAGCGAAAAGCTGCCGCTGCAGGTGATCCTGCGCTCCTACGTGCTGCAGGGTGTCTCGGTGCCCGGCCAGGTGAGTGTGGGCAGCGGCGAGGTGGCCACCCTGGCTGTGCAGATGGCCGTGGTGATCATCGCGCTGGTTCCGGTGCTGATCGTCTACCCGTTCCTGCAGAAGCACATCAGTTCCGGGGTCATGATCGGCGCCGTCAAGGGCTGACCGGCACCACCCAGCGCCCGCGCCGGCATCCGGCCGGGCGCTGGGTATTCTTAGCGGTGACCCGTACTGAGGGCCCCACCCAGGTATCAGAGGACGCATGGCAACTATCAACGACGTGGCCCGTCTCGCCGGGGTGTCGATCAGTACGGTGTCGTACACTCTCAGCGGTAACCGCTCCATTGCCGAGTCGACCAGGAACCGGGTCGTCAGCGCCATCCAGGAGCTCGGCTACCGGCCCAATGCCGGGGCCAGGATGCTCGCCGGCACCCGTACCCGCATCTTCGCCCTGACCGCCCCGGTGCGCCCGGACACCCAGCCCGGGGTGCTGATGTCCTTCGTGCTCGCCGTCGCCACGGCGGCCCGAAAGATCGACTACGACGTGCTGCTGCTCACCGCCGACGAGGCGTCCACCGGGCTGGAACGGGTGACCTCGAGCCGACTCGCCGACGGCATCATCGCGCTGGACGTGTCCCTCGACGACGAGCGGATGCCGCTGCTGCGGGCGCTGAACATCCCGGCCACCGTCATCGGCGTGCCGGCCGACACCGACGGGCTGGTCTGCGTCGACCTGGACTTCGAGGGTGCCGCGCACCTGGCCGTCGGCCGGCTCGCCGACCTCGGGCACCGCTCGATCGGGCTGCTCGGCATGTCACGCCTCACCTATGACTGGGGTGCGAACTACCCGCTCCGGTTCCGGGACGGATTCTTCGGCGCGGCGGCAAACCGTGGCATCGAGACGGCCTTCGTGATGCCGGACTCCGACATGGACAGCATCCGCCGCGGCATCGACGAGCTCTTCAGCACCGTGCCGGCCATGACGGCCCTGATCATGCACGCCGGCGAATCCGTGCAGGTCACGGTGCTGGAGATGCTCGCCGCCCGGGGGATCTCGATTCCCGGCCGGCTGTCGGTGATCTCGGCCTGCGCGGTCTTCGACACCTCGGAGTTCAGCCCGCCCCTCGACGAGATCCCGTTGTCCGCGGAGGACTCCGGGGTGCGCGCGGTGGAGCTGACCATCCGCCAGATCACCGGTGACCGCACCCCGCACGTCGACCTGTTGCCTCCGCGCTACGTCGAGCGGGGCTCCACCGGCCCTGCCCCCATCCGCGAACCGTGAGATAAGCCCCATAAAACTCGAGTTTTCGGGGCTTATCTCACAGTTCGCGAGGTGTCAGCGGGGGTCCTGCCAGGAGTGCTCGGGGGAGTACCCGAGCAGGCGGCGGGCCTTGTCGATGCCGAGCAGCGTGCCGGTTCCGTCGACCTCGCGGGTGAGCTGCACGTTCGGGAAGACCTCGGCGGCCAGCTCGGCGCTGGGCCGGCGCATCACGGTGTCGGCGGCGGCGATGATGAAGCGCTCGAAGCCCGGCGGCGCGGTCTGCAGAGCCTTGAGCACCGCCTGGGCGCCGTCACGGCCGTCGATGTAACCCCAGAGGTTCCACTTGCGCAGCGTCGCATCCGACTGGAACGCCTCGAAGGCGTCGTAGTCCTCGGGGTCCATCACATTGGAGAACCGCAGTGCGGTGATCGACAGCTCCGGGTCCCAGCGCACCAGCTCGATGGCCATCTGCTCCTCGAGGTGCTTCACGAGCGAGTAGGTGCTCTCCGGCCGGGCCGGGTACTCCTCGTCGACCGGGATGTACGGCGGATCGGTGTCGAACGGCAGGCCGAGAACGGTCTCGCTGGATGCGTAGACGATCCGGCGGATGCCCGCGCGCCGGGCCGCCTGGAACACGTTGTAGCTGGAGAGCATGTTGTTGTGGAAGGTGGCCACATCGGGCACGATGCCCGGCGCCGGGATCGCGCCCAGGTGCACCACGGCGTCGAATCCGGCGGCCTGGTCGTCGACGCCGGAGAAGGCATCCAGCACCTGGCCGTAGTCGGTGAGGTCGGTGCGCAGGAAACCGGCCCCGCGGGTGCCCGCGATGTCGAGGTTGAGCACCTGGTGGCCCTCGGCGCGGAGCCGCGCGAGCACGGTCCTGCCGAGCTTGCCGCTGCCGCCGGTGAGGGCGATTCTCATGCTGGGGAATTCCATGGACATCCTTGTCTGCGGCGCCGTCGGGTCGATTTGTGGCGATCTGCAACGTATCACGGCAGGTCGACACGGTTGCCGGGTATTCTGGGGGCCAGAGTGACTTGCGCTCGCAGAATCGGGCGTCAGCCAGACGGAGGAACCGTGCAGGGCAGTAGCCATGACGACGTGCGCAGACACAACCTGTCTGTGGTGTTGCGACTCGTGCACCGCAGCGGCGCGGCATCGCGTTCCCAGCTGACCAGGGTCACCGGACTGAACCGGTCCACCATCGCCGCGCTCGTGGCCGAGCTGGTCGAGCGCGGGCTGGTCGTCGAGAGCGAACCGAGCTCCACCAACCAGGTCGGCCGGCCCAGCCCCATCGTCAGCGTCAGCGAGCAGGTTGTGGCTCTCGCCGTGAACCCGGAGATCGACGCCGTCACCATCGGCATCGTCGGCCTCGACGGTCAGGTGCACCGCCGGGTGCGCTATCCCACCGACCAGTCGCCGAGCGTGCTCGAGGCCGTCAACATCGCCGCCGCCGTGATCGACGGCATGCGCGGCGAGCTCGAGGCCAGGTTCAAGGTCGTGGGAATCGGCGTGGCAGTGCCCGGACTGGTGCGCGCCCATGACGGACTCGTGCGGCACGCGCCGCACCTGGGCTGGATCGACGAGCCCCTCGCCGAGATGCTCGAGGCCGCCACCGGCTACCCGGTGCTCGCCGCCAACGACGCCAGCCTGGGCGCCCTGGCCGAGCGGTTCTTCGGCGCCGGCAAGGGCATCACCGACCTCATCTATCTCAACGGCGGTGCGAGCGGCATCGGCGGCGGCATGATCGTCGGCGGCGCGCCGGCCGGCGGCATCGCCGGCTACGCGGGCGAATTCGGGCACACCAGGGTCAGCGACAGCGAACGGGTCGACTCCGCCGGCATCCGCGGCACCCTCGAGGCCGAGGTCACCCGGCGCGAGCTGCTCGAGGTGCTCGGTCTGGACGGAGCGGACACCGACGAGCTCGAACAGGCGCTGCTGGCGTCCACGTCACCGGTCGTGCGCGCCGAGGTCAACCGTCAGATCGACCACCTCGCGGTGGCGCTTGCCGGGGCGATCAATATCCTCAACCCGCAGCTCGTGGTGCTCGGCGGGTTTCTCGCCGCGCTGCTCGCGGTGGATGCCGACAGGCTGCGCTCGGCCGTGGCGAAGCATTCTCTCGACGCCGCGTTCGGCACCGTGCGGCTCAGCGCCGCGGAGCTCGGCTCCAATCTGCTGATGATCGGCGCCGCGGAGCTGGCCTTCGAGGGGCTGCTCGACGATCCGGCCGGGCCCCCGGCAGCCGGCGCGGGCGCGGTCTCTGCCTGACGCGGTCTCAGCCTGAACCCGGCTCCGCGCCCGGTGTCAACGTGGGGGTGAGAGACCCGGGCACCCGCAGGAAGTTCCCGATGATCGCCCGCCGGTCGTTGGCGCGCTGCACGAGCTGCACCTCGCTGCGCGGGTGCGCACCGGCCAGGGGGAGGGTGCAGACGCCGGCCGGCAGGTTCAGGGTGGCGCTGGCCGGGGCGATGCTCACCCCGAGGCCGGCACCGACCAGGTACAGGATGGTGACCCAGGAGGACGCCTCCTGAACCACTCGGGGTTCGTAGCCGGCCTGGTGGCAGGGCTCGAGGTTGCGCAGATAGGCCCGCTCGCCCGCGGCGCGCGGATAGAAGACGAACGGGTCATCGCGCAGCATCCCGGCGTCCAGAACCGTCAGGCCGGCCGCCGGGTGATCGCTCGGCACGACTGCGACGAAGGGCTCGGTGGCCAGGGTCGTCATCGTGATCGCGGGGTGCGGCTCTGAGTCGCGCACCACGCCCATGTCGATCTCTCCATCGAGCAGGCGGCCGAGGATCAACGAGGTATAGCCCTCGTGCAGCTGCACGTGCACGGACGGGTACAACGACCGGAACGCGCGGATGCGCTCGGTGATGCCCAGCGGGATGGCCGACGTGATGAAGCCGATGTCGAACCGGCCCTGCTCCCCGCGCCCGATCCGGGCGGCCTCGTCGACGTCGGACGCGGCCTGGTCGAGGAGCCGTCGGCTGCGGTCGAGGAACGCCACCCCGGCCTCGGTCAAGACCACCCGGCGTGAGGTGCGGTCGAAGAGCGGGGTGCCGATCAGCTCCTCGAGCTTGCGGATCTGCTGCGACAGCGGCGGCTGGGCCATGTGCAGGCGTTCCGCCGCCCTGCCGAAATGCAGTTCCTGGGCGACCGCGACAAAATAGCGCAGGTGCCGGAGTTCCAGATGAGCGACCATGCCCCGAGCCTATCAAGATGTGGCACGTCTTGATCTAGGTGGAACCGATATTGGACGTCTGAATCAACTGCTCGCAGAATGGTAATCACGTACCGCACGAAGGAGCCCACCATGCCACTCGCCGCCGCCCAGCGACGTCCCGTCGTCATTGATGAAATGACCTCCGCCGAGGACGCCCAGGCGTTCCGGGAGCTCAACGAGGAGTGGATCACCCTGCTCTTCAGCATGGAGGACGCCGACCGCGCGCTGCTGAACGACCCGGCCGGCCGCATCCAGGGCGTCGGCGGCGTTGTGCTGATCGCCCGCCTGGGGGAAGAACGGGTGGGCTGCGTCGCCGTGCTGCCGACGGGCAACGGCGTTTTTGAGCTGTCCAAGATGGCGGTCAGTCCGGCCGTCCGCAATCGCGGCCTGGGCCGGAGCCTGATCATGGCGGCCATCGACACGGCCCGGCGGCTCGGCGCCGCCTCGCTGTTCCTGGGCAGCAGCACCAAACTGCCGGCCGCCGTGCACCTCTACGAGTCGGTGGGCTTCGCCCATGTGCCCGCCGAGCGGATCGGTCCGATGCCCTACGAGCGGGCGGATGTCTTCATGGAGCTGCAGCTCTAGCCGGAACGTGCAGAAAAGGCCGGATCCGCGCAATCTTTGCCGGGATGCCTGGTGCGGGGAATAGAACCGACCAGTGCACGCTTTTTGCTACTGGGCAATCGCCCACACCCCCTTTCTGCACGACCCCGACCGAGGACCCTTCTCCGTGACTACTGCCGTCATCCCCGTGATCTCCGAGGCGCAGCTCGCCTCCACCGCCCGTCACCCGGGTGACGCGCTCTCCCGTGGGCAGCGCATCGTCTACATCATCATCCTCGGCGCACTCACGGCCCTCGGTCCGTTCACCATCGACCTGTACCTGCCGGCGTTCCCCACCCTCGAAAGCGAACTCGGGGTCTCGGCCGCCGCCATCCAGCTCACCCTCACCGGCACCATGATCGGATTCGGCTTCGGCCAGCTGATCGTGGGCCCGTGGAGCGACAAGGTCGGTCGCCGGTTGCCGCTGCTGCTGGCCACGGGTTTCCACGTGCTCGCCTGCGTCGGCGCCGCACTGTCGACCGACATCGTGACCCTCGGCATCTTCCGGGTGCTGCAGGGCTTCGGCGCCGCAGCGGGCGCCGTCGTGGCCATGGCCATGGTGCGCGACCTCTTCGGCGGCAAGCCGCTGGTGAAGATGCTCTCCCGCCTGGCCCTGGTCAGCGGCCTGGCGCCGGTGCTGGCCCCCGTCATCGGCTCGCAGCTGCTGCTCGTGATGCCGTGGCGCGGCATCTTCTGGGTGCTCGCCGGTTACGGCATCGTGGTCATGGTGGCCGTCGCGATCTGGATCGTGGAAACCCTGCCGCAGGAACGCCGCACCGTGCCGGGTCACTCGAGCCTGGGCCAGCGCTACCGGGCCGTGCTCAGCGACCGCACCTTCGTGGGTGTCGCGATCATCGGCGCCATGACCTTCACCGGCCTGTTCTCCTACCTCTCGTCGTCGCCGTTCCTGTTCCAGCAGGTCTATGACTTCAGCGCCCAGCAGTACGGCGTGCTCTTCGCGGTGAACTCCCTCGGCATCGTTGTGGGCGTGCAGGCCAGCTCACGTCTGATGCACCGCTACAACGTGGGGCCGCAGAACATCCTGATCGGCGCCACCGCGGTTCTCGTGGTCATGTCGGCAGCCATCTTCACCCTCGACCTGCTGGGCGCGGGCCTGTGGGGCACCCTCATCCCGCTGTGGTTCTTCATCGCCGGCTGCGGTTTCACCTTCCCCACGGTGCAGGTCATCGCCCTCAACTCGCACGGCAGTGAGGCCGGCACAGCCGCGTCCGTGCTCGGCGCCGCCAACTTCGGTATCGCCGGTCTGATCTCGCCGGTCGTCGGCCTGCTCGGGGTCGGCACCGCCGTGCCGATGGCCTCGGTGATGGGTGTCTGCGCGATCATCTCGATCCTCAGCCTCTGGTTCATCGTGCGCCCGCGCACGGTGGCGGCGCTGACGCACTGACCGCCCGCCGCGTCCGATCTAACATGGGTTGATGGACCCCTCCCGAAACCCCGAGACTGAGCCCACGCAGCCCGAGGCCGCGGCGGATGCGCCCGCCCGCCGGATCGCCCGGCGCTGGCCGCTGATCAGCGGTGCGGTCGCCGTCGTCCTCGCGTTCCTGCTCGGCGCCCTGATCCTCACCCGGGGCAACGGTCGCCCGATCGAGGCCGACGCTGAGTGGATGGAAGAGATCCTCGAGCACCGCTCCCCGGTCTGGGAGGTTCCGGCGCTGGTGATGAACTTCCTGGGCGCCGGCATCGCCGGAGTGATCGTGATTCCGCTGCTGATCGTGGTGACCCTGCTCGTGCTCAGGCGCCCCTGGGCGGCCCTCTACTTTGTGATCGCCACCATCGTCAGCGCCGGCCTCGTTCAGCTGCTGAAGACCCTCTTCGGCCGGGCTCGTCCCGAAGACATGCTGATCTCGTCGGACTTCGGTTCGTTTCCCTCCGGGCACGTCGCGAATGCCGCCACCATGGCCGTGGCGCTGGGGATCATATTCCCGTGGCTGTGGGTGTGGATTGCCGGCGCCGTCTACACCGTCGCCATGATGGTGAGCCGCACCTACCTCGGCGCGCACTGGCTCACCGACACCATCGGCGGGCTGCTGCTCGGAGTGGGCGTGGCCGTGGTCCTGTGGGCGCCACTGGCGGCCAAGCTCGACGGCGAGAACACCATAGCCAGGCGGCGGGATCGCTCGCCCGCGCCGCACCCCCACGCGTAGTACTCCGGGCGCTGGTGCCGGCCGGGCTCACGGCATGTGTGCACGAGGGCTGACATTTGCGGTCGCCGCGCGCTAGTTTCGGGGAATGAAGATCCTTCTCGTTGGGGCGGGTGGCGTCGGTGACGCATTCGCGAAGATCATTGCCCGCCGCTCCTTCTACGAACATGTCGTGGTGAGCGACTACGACCTGGGCCGGGCGGAGCGCACGATCGCGGCACTCAAGGCCCGCCACGGCGCGGAGACCGCTGCCCGGTTCACGGCGGCGCAGATCGACGCATCCGACCCGGCGGTGGTGACCCGGGTGGCGCGCGAGCACGGAGTCACCCACGTGATGAACGCCGTGGAACCGAAGTTCGTGCAGAGCATCTTCGCGGGCGCGCTCGCCGCCGGCGCCGATTACCTCGACATGGCGATGAGCCTGTCCGAGCCGCATCCGACCGACCCGCACGCGCAGACCGGCATCAAGCTCGGCGACGACCAGTTCGAACAGGCCGGCGACTGGGAGACCAGCGGCCGGCTCGCTCTGGTGGGCATGGGCGTGGAGCCCGGACTGAGCGACGTCTTCGCCCGATATGCCTCTGACCACCTGTTCAGCGAGATCGACGAGCTCGGGACCCGGGATGGCGCCAACCTGGTCGTGCGTGACGAGGCCGGTAACGAGATCTTCGCGCCGTCGTTCAGCATCTGGACCACCATCGAGGAGTGCCTGAACCCGCCGGTGATCTTCGAGAAGGACCGCGGCTGGTACACGACACCGCCGTTCAGCGAGCCCGAGGTGTTCGACTTTCCCGAGGGCATCGGCCCGGTGGAGTGCGTGAACGTGGAGCACGAGGAGGTGCTGTTGATGCCGCGCTGGCTGGACGCCAAGCGGGTCACCTTCAAGTACGGGCTCGGTGAGGAGTTCATCGGGGTACTGCGCACCCTGCACCTGCTCGGCCTCGACAGCGTGAACCCGGTGCGGGTGCGCACCGCCGACGGCCCGGCCATGGTCGCCCCACGCGACGTGGTCGCGGCGAGCCTGCCCGACCCGGCCACGATCGGCCCCCGCATGACGGGCAAGACCTGCGCCGGCGTCTGGGTGACCGGCACCGGTCTGGATGGCGCGCCGCGGGAGGTCTACCTCTATCACGTCAGCGACAACGAGTGGACGATGGCGGAGTACGACGCCCAGTGCGTGGTCTGGCAGACCGCCCTGAACCCCGCGATCGCCCTGGAACTGCTCGCGACCGGCGTGTGGACCGGCACCGGAGTGCTCGGCCCGGAGGCTTTCGACGCGAAGCCCTACCTCGACCTCATGGCCGCTCCCGAACCCGCGGGCTACGGCCAGCCCTGGGGCCTGGACGAGCGCACCCCCGCCGCCTGACCCGCCCGGGCACCCCGGCATCCACTCATTTGCGGACTTCCCGCCTTCGTTGCCGGGCAAAGTCAAGCTGTGGGAGCAACGCGTGGTTTTATGCTGCGAGGAGCAGCTGGTTCAGCCGGTTGGCTGGGGTCTC
>NZ_PJJP01000034.1 GCF_002929555.1 Cryobacterium sp. N22 | reverse complement strand
GGCGCGCGCCGCCGCGTCGGCATCCGCGCGTCGCTGGGCGCGCGTGGACCGGCGCCGGCGCGGCGCCGACGGCGGGGCCGCGGAATCGTCGACGTAGTCGGACCTCGACGTGCCGCCGCCGCCGAGGAGCCGCTCCGCTTCCTTCGGCAGCGCCGCCGCGCGCTGCGTCGCACCGTTTGGCGCATTCCTCCGCGCTGCGCCGCCGCGGGGGTTGCCGAGTATCGTGAGACCGTTTTCGTTGCGCTCCCAGAGGAGCACAAGCCAGCCCTGGTTGATGATCAGGCCGTGCAGCAAGACCACTAGGTACAGCGTTCCCGCGGCGATGTGCCCCGCAGGGTCCTCCGGCACCAGAACGGCGATCGCGGCCACCGCATAGATCCCGGCGAAGATCCCCCAGGAGCGACGACGGGCGATGATGGCGAGTATCCCGAAAGCCAGCCAGGCGAGTGCGCCGCCGCCGACCAGCAGGAGCAGCAGCCACGCGCTCGCGCCGAAGCGCCAACGGAGCGACGGTCCGGTCGCGGTGGCCGTGACCGGTGCGCCGCGCGTGCGACTGGGGGCGTTCGTCATCGGTTCGTTATGCTCCCGCGCGGACGTTGAGCACCATGGTCACGGTGTCATCCGCCTCCCGGGTCTCCGAGACGAGTTCGAAGCCCGAGCCTTCAGCTCGAGCACGAATCTTCTCGGCGACGGCCTGCTGCACCATCCCGGCATACTCGGTGTCGAGTCGCTGCAGGAGTTCGGTCGCACTCACGACGGTGACGTCCCGGCCGTCGAGGCCCTCCACATGAGCCTCCCAGACCGCATCCTCGGTGAGGGTCATGGTCAGCGAGACACCGTCGACCTCGGCGGTGACGCGCGTGCGTGACACGTCGATGGCCGTGGCGCCGAGATTCGTCAGGGCGTCGGTGAGCAGTGTGCTGTCCTTCATCCGGGTGCGCACCCGGATCTCCGGGCGGGCGTGCTCGTCGGCATTGCCGCCCTTCGCCGTCACGGCCGCGCCGATCGCGCCGACGCCACCCGCTGCCGCGGCTGCGGCCAGCGCGAGGGGGAGGAGGATCAGGGTGACACTCATGCGAGTCTCGCTTTCGTTCGGGGCCGGTCCTGGCGGGGACCGAGGTCGTGCAAGAGTTCTTCGAGGGCCGCGTCGTCGGCCCAGCCGTTCACGTCGATCTGGCCGTCGGGGCGGATGCGGATTTCGAGCCGGTCGAGCCCGCCCTCCAGTTCGATCCGGGCGACCTCGTCGGCGTACGCCGGGGTGAGCGCGCGGATGCCCTGGTTGGTCGACCCGAGCCAGGGGCGCACGGCGTCGGGCCGGTCACGGAGGTACGGTCCGTCGACGAGCAGGTCGGTGGCCGCGAGGAGCCGGGCGATGTCCGGCCGGGTCGTCGACCATCCGGTGAGCAGGTCGAGGGGGTAACCGGAGAAGGTCATCACGGTCAGCCCGGCAGCGC
This sequence comes from Cryobacterium sp. N22, assembly GCF_002929555.1. Taxonomy (GTDB): domain Bacteria; phylum Actinomycetota; class Actinomycetes; order Actinomycetales; family Microbacteriaceae; genus Cryobacterium. The sequence continues at coordinate 217,482 of NZ_PJJP01000034.1, read as the reverse complement.
GGAAGGCCTCCGCGACCGACCCGAGTGCGTCGGCCTGATCGAAGGGTTCGCCGCCGAGAAGGGTGATTCCCTCAACGCCGGCGCTGACCGCATCCGCCACAAAACGCTCGGCGAGCTGCGTCGTGTTCTCGACCGTGCCGCCGACCTCGGCCCAGAGCTGCGGGTTGAAGCAGCCGGGGCAGTGCACGCTGCAGCCCTGCACCCACAGCGCCGAGCGGAGGCCCGGACCTTCGGCGGCCGTCGCGGCCAGGAACCGCGACCAGCGCAGGTCGGTGCCCGGCTTGGCGACCGGCTCGACCGTACCTAACAGGGACGTGCCCAACACCGAAGCGAGCAGGGTCACCGGGTGCCGTCCCAGTTCTGCGCCGTCGTCTCCTGCTCTGCGGCCACCTGCGCATACGCATCCGTGAAGGACGACGCGGTCGTCTCAGCCTCGAGCATGTTCTCGAGCACGGCGATGTAGTCCAGGCATTCGTTGCCGTACATGCCGAGGGTTTCGGCGTGCACGGTGCCGTCGGGCCGGACCTGCACGATGAGCTGCTTGTCTGTCATGGGGGTGTCCTGTTCACAAACGGTTAGAAGTCAACGGTGCGTCCGCCGCGGCGGCTGGAGAGCCCCGCACCGCTCGTGTCGCCGGCACCGACCAGCGCGTCTTCGTGAGGGTCGATGTCTTCACTGCCGGTCGCCCGCACGGCGCGCACCTCGGCCCAGGCGCGGATGGCCTGCACCTCCTCCGACTGGGTCACGGCCAGCGGGATCATGTTGGTGATCGCCTCGGTGAGGTCGTGCAGGGTCGCCGGCCGGCGTTCCGCGAAGGCCTCGTAAAGCGCCACGATCACGGCCTGTTCGATCTCGGCGCCGGAGTAGTTCTCGCTGTCGGCGACGAGCTTGTCGACGTCGGCGGTGCCGATGGCCGCGAGCCCGTTGCCGCGGGTGGCGTTCGAGGCGAGCTGGATGGTCCAGATGGCGCGCCGCTCCACGGCGGTGGGCAGGTCGACGAAGAAGATCTCGTCGAATCGGCCCTTGCGCATGAACTCCGGCGGCAGCGAGTCGATGTTGTTGGCCGTGGCGACGACGAACACCGGATGCTGCTTCTCCTGCATCCAGGTGAGGAAGTAGCCGAAAACGCGAGCGGTGGTGCCGGAGTCGCCGGTGCCCGTGGTGTTCGAGAAGCCCTTTTCGATCTCATCGACCCAGAGGATGCACGGGGCGACGGCCTCCGCGGTGGCCAGGGCGGTGCGGAGGTTCTGCTCCGAGGAACCGACGAGTCCGGAGAAGATCCGGCCGATGTCGAGCCGGAGCAGCGGCAGACCCCACGACGCGGCCATCGCCTTGGCGGTGAGGGACTTTCCACAGCCGGGCACGCCGGTGATGAGCACCCCCTTCGGGGCCGGCAGGCCGAACTCCTCGGCTTCGGCCAGCCAGGAGCCGTCGCGCCTGGACAGCCAGCGTTTGAGGTTGTTCAGGCCGCCGACGGAGTCGAGGTCGAGGGCCTTGGTGACGAAGTCGAGCAGTCCGGACTTGCTGACGATCTGGCGTTTCTCGTCGAGCACCACGGTGATGTCGCCGGCAGTGAGCTGGCCGTCGTCGACCATCGCACGAGCGAAAGCGTTCTCGGCTTCGGACATCGTCAGGCCGCGCGCGGCCTGCACGAGGGCCTCGAGAGTTTTCTCATCGGCCCGCACCGTGATCCGGCCGCTGCCCGAGGCGTTGTTCTCGATCATGGTGTCGAGCATCGTGCGCAGCTCGACGGTGTTCGGCAACGGGAACTCAAGCAGGTGCGCGAGCTTGTCGAGCTCAGGGGGGATGCACCGCACCGGAGCCGTCACGACCAGCGCGCGGGCGGCATCCGCGTGGCGCAGCTCGAGAACCGTCTCGCGCACCTTGCGGATGATGACGGGGTCGCCGGGGCGTTGCTCGGTGCCGAAGTAGGCGTGCAGGTCGCAGAACACGAAGACGGCGTTCTCGGGGATGCCGACGATGTGGTCGAGCGCCCTGGCGGGTGTGGTCGTGTTGTTGATGCCCTTGCCGTCGGGGCCGATCAGCCCGGTAGCGCTGGTCCACGTCCACACCTCGCGCGGTCGCCGCAGCGCCTGGGCGGCGCGGGTCACCTCCTCGAGGGCACGCACCTCCTCGCTGGTCTCGATGTACAACAGCGGCAGACGGGCCTTGAAGGCCTGGTCGAGCGTCTGGGCGAAACTCATGGCGTTCCTCTCGGGGATTCGGCCGGGGATTCGGCGGGTTCGGGGTCATCCGGCGCCAGCTCGTCGATGTCGACCGACCAGGCGCCCCGGGCGTCATCGGCCTCGATGGAGATGTAGACGGCGTCGGTGGGGTCCCAGGACAGGCGTTGATCGACATCGCCGGACTCGATGATGGGCCGGTCTGACCGCTCGCCGATGGTCTGGATGGTCACGTAGAACACCCCCTCGCCCTTGTGCACGAAGCGTGCGCTGACCGCATCGCCGCGGTAGACGAGGAAGTCATTGCCCTCGCCGCTGGCGAACCCGTCGGTGATCTCGTCGACCTCGGCTTTTTGCAGAGTGAACTCCCACGGGTCGTCGGTACGCACCCACAGTTCGAGGTCTCCGGCGGGAGGGAGGACGAGGGCTTCATCGTCGGGGTCGTAGAAGTACGCGACGTTCTCGGGGTAGCCACGGTCATCGGCGGGCTGGTCGAGATCCTCGACCCCGGTGACGTAAAGGTCGAGATAGTCGCCCGAGACGAGCCGCACGAGGTAGGGGTCCTGATTGTGGTCCTCGAGGGGAATGCGGATCAGGCCGCTGCCCGCGCCCGAGTACGTGGTGCCGTCCGGTTCGAAAACGGGCGGCTCGTCGACGTCCCACGGGTTCTCCCCGTCGCCGAGGATTGCGAGGCCCTCCTCGCCGATCCCGACGTCGGCATAGGTGTTCAGTGCCCCGACGAATAGAACCAAGGCGCCCCACACCCAAATCCACACGGAGAACGTGCGGATGCGTCGCCGAGCCGTGCTGGACACCGAGACGTTCCCCATACTCACGATGCGTCTCCTCCCCCCGGTGCGCGCGGCGCAGTGTTCACAGACTACTGGGGGCGTGGCCGCGGGCTGGGCGGGGCTTCACTCGTGTCGCTGGGGGAGTTCCTCTGCCGGCGGCATCGTGCCGGGATACGGGTTCTCGGGTCGTCTGGCCGCCAGGTGCAGCAGCTCGTGGCGAGTGAGCCGGCCCTTCGAGGCCTTATCTGCGCACGCCATCATCTCGAAATCCGAGCCGACGCCTGGCTGGTCGTTCGTACCGTGCTGTTGGGTGATCGCCCACGCGTAGACGGCACGTTGGGTCTTCGACATCCGGCGGTAGGCACGGACCAGCCAGACCAGGCAGGCCAGGAACATGATCCCGATCAGGAACAGCATGACGCCCTTGCCGGGCTCGTCGACGATGAACAGAACGATGCCGCACGTCGGTGCGACGATCGCCGCAAACGCGCTCACAGCAATCTGCGACACCCAATAGCCGGCACCGGTCTGCTCCGCCTGTTTCGCCTGCATCGGACCACTGTACCGGGGAGGGTCAGGGTCGGGCCGGGGCGGGTGGGCGGAACGGTTGTACAGTCGCGCTGACAGTTCCGTTCTGACCGACCGAGAGGATGCAACCGTCATGACGACCCCCCGCTTGCCGCCGCGCTGGTTTGTCGTGCTGGCTTGGAAGGTGCACAGGGCCGTGTTCCGGGTGACCGGCGGCCGACGTGGCCTGTGGCGCGCCCGGCCCAGCGGTGGGGTGCGTTGCGGCTGACCACCACAGGTCGCCGCAGCGGCCAGGAACGGTCCGTGATCGTGGGCTATCTGGAGGACGGCCCGAACCTGGTGACCCTGGCGATGAACGGCTGGGGTGAAGCCGAGCCCGCGTGGTGGCTGAACCTGCAGGCGCACCCGCTGTGCCAGGTCCAACTCGCCGACGGGTCGCGCCGCGTTGTCGCGCACGCCGCGACCGGACTGGAACGCTCCCGGCTGTGGGACCGCTGGCGGTCGGTGGACAAGGACCTCGACGGGTTCGCCAGCCGCCGCCCCACCGAAACGGCCGTCGTGGTCCTCGAACCCGCCTCCCGCGAACCGTGAGCTAAGCACCTGAACTCGGCCGTTTCTGGGGCTTAACTCACGGTTCGCGGGCTGAGGGGTAGGGTTTTCTGATGCGTGCAACAGTTATTTACGGCGAGCGGGATGTCCGACTCGATGAAGTTCCCAACCCCGTCCTCTCCACCGGCGGTGACGCCATCGTGCGGGTGGTGGCGGCCTGCGTCTGCGGGTCGGACCTCTGGCCGTACCGCGGCGTGACCCCCACCGACGAGCCGCACCGGATCGGCCACGAGTTCGTCGGCATCGTCGACGAGATCGGTCCGGACGTCACCACCATCAACGTCGGCGACTTCGTCATCGCCCCGTTCTACGACTGCGACAACACCTGCGTCAACTGCCGCAACGGCGTCAGCACCTCCTGCCTCAACGGCGGCTGGTGGGGCTCGGACGACCAGCTCGGCGGCTTCGCCGACGGCGCCCAGGGCGAACGCGTGCGGGTTCCGCACGCCGACGGTTCGCTCGTCGCCACCCCCGAGCAGCCCACGGATGCCCAGGTGCCGGGCCTGCTGACCCTCGCCGATGTGATGGGCACCGGCCACCACGCCGCCGTCTCGGCCGGCGTCACCGTCGGCAGCACCGTCGTGGTGGTCGGCGACGGGGCCGTGGGCCTCTGTGCGATCATCGCCGCCAAGCGCCTCGGCGCCTCCCGCATCGTGGCCATGTCACGGCACGCCGACCGGCAGGCCGTGGCCCGCGAGTTCGGCGCCACCGACATCGTCGAGGAGCGGGGAGACGCCGGTGTCGAGCGCATCCAGGAGATGTTCGACGGCGTCGGCGCCGACTGCGTGCTCGAGTGCGTGGGCACCGAGGAGTCGATGGACCAGGCGATCCGCTCGACCCGGCCCGGCGGCATGGTCGGCTACGTCGGCGTGCCCAACGGCGGCGCCGAGCTGCCGATCAAGGCCCTCTTCGGCCGCAACGTGGGTGTGAACGGCGGTGTCGCATCCGTGCGCGGCTATGTTGAGGAACTGCTGCCCGAGGTGCTCAGCGGGGCGATCAACCCCGGCCGGGTCTTCGACCTGCAGCTGCCGCTGTCCGAGGTGGCGCTGGCCTACTCCGCCATGGACGAGCGCCGCGCCATCAAGGTGCTGCTGCGCCCGTAGCCCCACCGCACATGACGAACGCCCCCTCGCTCGATGCGAGGGGGCGTTCGTGTGTGCGCCCGCGGGACTTGCGGGCCCCGCGAGTTGCGGCGGATTCCCCCTTCAGTACAGCCAAAGGGGCGCAATGACGCAACTCGGTGAGATGCCTGCCGCACGACTCGCCACTTCCGGCCCATTGGCGGCCCGGTCACATCCATCATGCGGCGTCGACACCCGCGAGTTGCGGCAGAAGTCCCTTTCGGGGCGCCCCACAGGGAAATGTGCGGCAACTCGGCGGGATGGTGCCGCGACGGGGCGGATGCTTAGTCGTTGACGAGCAGGATCTCGGTGAGGGGCTTGCGGGTGCGCGGAGCGATCTCACGCTCGAGCAGCTCGGGGCTGAGGGCCTCGGCATCGCCGAGCACACCCAGCACCGTCACGGTGACGGCATCCTGGTCGGCCTTGAGGCGGAACGCTTCGGCCAGCGCCTTGCGGTCGATGCCGCCGAGCTGGTGGCTGAACAGGCCTTCGTGCTGAGCCTGGATGGTGAGGTGCGCGACGGCCTGGCCGAGGTCGTACTGAGCCCAGGGGTTGTCACCCTCGGCGATGTTGAGGATCAGCACGGAGGCCTTATCCGCCCAGGCCTGGTTGAAGCCCTTGAGGTTCGCGTGGATCTTGGCGAAGCTCGCGGACCCGCGGCGGGCGACGATAAATCGGGCCGGCTGGTTGTTGTTGCCGGACGGCGCCCAGCGGGCGGCCTCGAGCACCGTGGTGAGGGTGTCTTCGTCGATCACGGCGGTCGGGTCGAAGCCGCGGGGGCTCCAGCGCTCGGCCATCGCCGGGAGGATCGGCGCCGTCGTGTCGGCGGCGCGGCTGTGGGTGTCGGTAATGAGGGTCATGATGCCCGGCTTTCTCTCGTGCGTGTCTATCAATTGGCGCGGGGCATCATCGTCCCAGTCTGGGTCAACGCGGTGCGGGCCCAGTTATTCCATGCATCCGCATCTTTGGTGCGGTCTCGGATGCTGCCGGTCAGGCGGTGTGCTCCGCCGCCGCTTCGAGGTTGTCGCGCACGGTGCGGCGCAGGACCTTGCCGATCAGCGAGCGGGGCAGGTCGTCGACCTCGACGATGCTGCGGGGCACCTTGTAGGCGGAGATGCGAGTGCGGCAGTACTCCCGCAAGCCGGCCACGTCGAGGGTGGCGCCGGCGATGAGCACCACGGCGGCCACGACATCCTCGCCGCCGTGCGCGCTCTTCAGGCCCACCACGGCGGCGTCGGCGACGTCGGGGTGTGAGAGCAGGGCCGCCTCCACCTCGGACGGCGACACGTTGAACCCGCCGGTGATGATCAGTTCCTTGATGCGGTCCACGATGGTGACAAAACCGTCCGGGGACACCGTGACGATGTCACCGGTGCGCAGCCAGCCATCCGGCAGCAGCGTCTGAGCGGTCTCGGTGGGGCGGTCCCAGTAGCCGGAGAACACCTGCGGCCCGCGGATCAGCAGTTCGCCCTCCTCGTCGAACCCGCGGTCGACGGCGGGGTCGGCGGGGTCGACCACCCGGATCTCGGTGCTGGGGAACGGCACCCCCACGGTGCCGGGGCGCCGGCTCGGGCCCATCGGGTTGCCCACCGCGATGGGGGAGCATTCGGTCATGCCGTAGCCCTCCACCAGCAGGCCGTCCGTGGCGGACTCCCACAGTTCGACAGTGGCCAGGGGCAGGCTCATCGCACCCGAGATGGCGTACTTGGTGCCGCGCAGGCTGATGTTCTGCTTGGCGGCCGCCTTCACCAGGCGGTCGTAGATCGGCGGCACCGCGGGCAGGAAGGTGGGCGGGGTGCGCTTGACGGCGTTCAGCACCAGCCCCTCGTCGAACTTGGGGAAGAGCACCAGACGGGCGCCGATCGACATGGCGACGGTGAGGCAGAGGGTGAGGCCGTAGGCGTGGAACATCGGCAGGACGCCGTAGAAGACCTCGTTGCCGCGCTCGAGGCCGGGCACCCAGGCCTCGCTCTGCTGCGCGTTGGCCTGCAGGTTGAAGTGCGTGAGGATCGCGCCCTTGGGCGAACCGGTGGTGCCGCTGGTGTACTGCAGCACGGCGGTGTCGCCGAGCAGCGGGCGCGGATGCGCGGTGCGCAGCCGGCGGGAACCCACCAGGGCGCTCCATTCGATGGCGTCCTTGAGCGGCTGGGCCACGGTGAGGGCGGCGCGGGCGGTGCGGGACTTGGGGATCGGCAGGCGCAACGCCAGCCGGGTGGCCAGCGGCATCGACCGGGTGACGTCCACGGCCACGACAGTGTGCAGGCCCATGTCGCGGGGGAAGCCGCGCACCATGGAGTAGACCTTGTCCCAGACGATGGCAACGCTGGCCCCGTGGTCCTCGAACTGGTGCCGCAGTTCACGTTCGGTGTAGAGCGGGTTGTGCTCCACCACGATCGCGCCGAGCCGCAGCACGGCGTAGAACGCGACGATGTGCTGCGGACAGTTCGGCAGCACCAGCGCCACCCTGTCGCCGGGCTTGACGCCGAGCCGGCGCAGGCCGTTGGCCACCCGGGAGATCTCGTCGCCCAACTGCCCGTAGGTCATGGTGCCGCCGAAGAAGTCCAGCGCCACCTTGTCAGCGAACCGGCGGGTGGAGCCCTCGATCATGTCGACGAGGGTCTCGGTGGGGTCCTTGATCGTGTTGGGCACGCCCGCCGCGTAGGAGCTCAACCAGGGCTTGTTCGTGAAGACGTTCATGCGCTGATCAGTTCCTTCTTCAGGGCGGCGACAAAATCGTCGACATCGTCGGGGGTGGTGTCGAAGCCGCACATCCAGCGCACCTCGCCGGTGGCCGGGTTCCAGTCATAGAACCTGTAGAACTCGCGCACCTTGTCGGCCACACCGGCGGGCAGCACGGCGAAGATCGCGTTGGCCTGGGTGGGCTGGCTGAACGAGAGCCCGGTCACCGAGCCATCCGCCAGGCCCTCCTCGAGCGCACCGCGCAGGCGAGCGGCCATGGCGTTGGCATGGTCGGCGTTGCGCAGCCACAGGTCGCCGTCGAGCAGTGCGATCAGCTGAGCCGAGATGAAGCGCATCTTCGAGGACAGCTGCATGTTGAGCTTGCGCAGGTACTTCAAACCGGTGGAGCTGTGCGGGTTGAGCACCACGATGCACTCGCCGAGCATCATGCCGTTCTTGGTGCCGCCGAAGCTGAGCACGTCGACGCCGGCGTCGCTGGTGAACTCCCGGAACGGCACCCCGAGGGCGGCCGCGGCGTTGGAGATGCGGGCACCGTCCATGTGCAGCAGCATGCCGTTGGCGTGCGCGTGGTCGGCGATGGCGCGCACCTCGGCCGGCGTGTACAGGGTGCCCAGCTCGGTGGTCTGGGTGATCGACACCACGAGCGGCTGGGCACGGTGCTCGTCGCCCCAGCCCCAGGCCTCCTGGTCGATCAGGGCGGGGGTGAGCTTGCCGTCCGGCGTCTCGATCGGCAGCAGCTTGAGGCCGCCGACCCGCTCGGGGGCGCCGCCCTCGTCGGTGTGGATGTGCGCGGTGCTCGCGCAGATCACCGCTCCCCAGCGCGGCAGCATCGACTGCAGCCCGGTGACGTTGGCGCCGGTGCCGTTGAACACCGGGAACGCCTCCACGCCCTCGCCGAAGTGCCGCGTGAAAACACGCTGCAGTTCGGCGGTGTAGACGTCGTCGCCGTAGGCGATCTGGTGGGCGCCGTTTGCCCGCACGATGGCGTCGAGAATCTCCGGGTGAATGCCGGAGTAGTTGTCGGACGCGAAGCCGCGGGAGAGCAGGTCATGGAGGGAGGTCACCCCTCCATCTTGGCGTAAACGGATGCGCCCCATCTGTGGATTTCCCCGGTCAGCCCGCACTCGTTCCGGAGAGCACCCCGACAAAATCGGTGAGGAAGCTCGCGCGGTCGACGTCGACGACGACGACGGTGTCGGGCGCATCCGTCGTGGGCCAGCTCACCGGTGCGCCGTCGTGGGTGCGCACGAGGTGCGCGCGGATGGCGTATCCGTCGGTGGTGATGTTGACCGGGCCCTCGAGGGCGGCGGTGATCCACTCCGGGTGGATGAGCAGCGCCGCGGCCAGTCCGTCGTGCGCCGGCGAGACCCGTCGGCCCCAGGAGTACTGGTAGAAGTCCATGTACGCCTCGAGGATCGCGGCCGAGAACGTGCCCCACGGCGTTCCGGCGTCGTGCAGGGTGGCGACGGCCGTTTCGTCGACGATGGTTCCGGCGGTCACGTTGACGCCCACCATCACCAGGCGCCGCCGGGGAGCGGCGAACACCAGCGCCGCGGCATCCGCGTCGTTGTGGATGTTGGCGTCGACCATCTGCACGGTGCCGAGCGGCGGGAACGGGCCGGAGCCGCCCATGAGAACCACCGAGCGGAACAGGGTGAGCAGGTCGGGTTCGATCTGCAGTGCCAGGCCGAGGTTGGTCAGCGGTCCGATGGGCAGCAGGTCGTAGTAGCCGGGGCGGGAACGGCCGAGCTGCACGAGCAGCTCGGCCGACGACAACGGCGACAGGTTGCGCGGGGAGAGGGGTGTCGACCAGAGGTCGCCCAGCCCGTCGGCGCCGTGCACGTGACCGGCTATCCGGGGATCGCCGTTCAGCGGGCCGTCTGCCCCGCGGGCCACGAGCACGTCCGGCAGGCCGGCCACCTCGAGCACCCGGGCGATGTTGGTCAGCGCCGCGTCGACGGGGGTGTTGCCGTAGACGCTGGTGATCGCCGAGATCTCCGCGTTGGCGCTGCCGGCCAGGTAGAGCAGCGCCAGAGCGTCGTCGATGCCGGTGTCGGTGTCGACGATGATGTGCCGGACCGAGTCGACGGGGGCTGCGTCATCGCGGGCGGTGGCATCGGAGGGTGCGGTCATGCGGTGAGGCTCGCTTTCGTGCGGCGGGGAATGCGGATCCGGGTCAGGACCAGCACCAGGATGGTGATCAGGTACGGCGCCGCGTCGGTGAGCTGTTGGGGCGCACCCACACCCTGCAGCCGAAAACCGAGGGCCTCAGCCGCGCCGAAGCCCAGGCAGGCCAACGGCAGCCAGAGCGGCCGCCCGGCGACGAGCATCACGGCGGCGACGGCGATCCAGCCGCGGCCGGCGGTCATGTTCTCGGTGAAGACGGTGACGTTGCCCAGCGACAGCTGCGCGCCGGCGAAGCCGCAGAGCGCCCCGGCCGCGATGGTCACCCAGAACTGGTAGCCGGGAACGTTGATGCCCAGGCTCGCGGCGGCCTCCGGATGCTCCCCGACGCCGCGCAGCCGCAGTCCGTGCGGGGTGAACAGGAGCCAGAGCCCGACGACCACGATCAGCACCAGCGCGAGCGGAACGAGGGCCGTCTGGCCGCCGAACACCGCACCGAGCACGGGAACGTCGTGCAGCCACTGCATCTTCGGCAGGCCGACGAGGCCGCGGGGCGAGAACGACCCTGACACGTCGAAGAGCACGCCCATGAGGAAGCCGGTGATGCCGAGGGCGAAGAGGTTCGAGCCGATCGCGATGACGATGGGGTCGGCCTTCCACCTGGCCGCCCCGACGGCCAGGACCAGCGCGAACACCGCGGTGGACACGACGGCCGCCAGCACGCCGGCCCAGGGGTTGCCCGTGTAGTAGCTCGCGGCGACGGCCGCGAACGCGCCCCAGAGCATCTGGCCCTCCAGGGCGATGTTGAACACCCCCACCTGCGCCGAGATCGCCCCGGCGAGGGAGGCGAACAGCACCGGGGTGGCCGCGAGCAGCACGGCGGCGACGAAGCTCAGTTCGAACACGTGCATCAGCGGGCCCCGCTCTCGCCGGAGCGCCTGGAATCGATCACGGTGCGCAGCGCGAGCACGACGATGACCACACCCTGGAGCACATCGGAGAGCTGGCGCGGAACATCGGCCGAGCGTTCCATGGCCGCGCCGCCCACTTGCAACACCGTGAACAGGATGGCCGTCACCGGGATCAGCGCCGGCCGGCCGCCGGCCAACAGCGCCGCGGCGAGCCCGGCGAAGGTGTAGCCGGGCGAGAGCAGCGCACCGTCGATGAGCCGGTACGGGGAGGACAGCGTGATGATGGCCCCGACCACGCCGGCGACGGCGCCGGATGCCGCCATCGCGCCGAAGGCCAGGCGGCCCACCCGCACGCCGCCGTAGGCGCCGAACCGGCGGTTGGCGCCCACCACCCGCAGTTCGAACCCCACGGCGGTGCGGCTGTCGACCAGCCAGAAGGCCACCATCAGGCCGATCACGACCAGCAACCCCACATTGGTATAGGAGAGGTCGCCGATCGCCCACATCCGGGCGCCCTCCGGGAACCGTTCGGTCTGGGCGACGGCGGCGCCGGCCTCACCGATTCGGAAACGCACGAGGTAGGAGACCACGGCGACGGCGATGGGGGAGAGCAGCAGGGTGCTGATGATGATCGGGATGCCGAACCGGGTGGACAACGGGGCGGAGAGAGCGCCGAACCCGCCGGCGAGCACCGCGGCGGCCAGGAGGGCGACGGGCACGGCGACAAGCGGCGGCAGGCCGGACTGGCCGGCGACCAGCGCCGCGGCGAGTCCGCCGAGCACCAGCTGGCCGTTGCCGCCGAGGTTGAACTCGCCCATGCGCAGGGGGATGGCGGCCACGAGCGCCATGCCGCAGATGAATCCCCAGACCGAGAAGGTGTAGTCCAGGGTGTCGGGGTCCAGCGCCCCGGCGAGCACGGCCGCGTACGCGGTGACGGGGTCGAGCCCGGCCGCGGCGATGATGACGCCGCCGATGAGCACGGCAACGGCCACCGCGGCCAGCGGGACCACGGCGGGGTGGCGGGCGGCGGCATCCACCAGGCGGGCGGCCGGGTGGGCGCGCCAGGATGCGCGGGAGTCGCTCACGGGCGGGATCCGTTCGGTAGGTTCTGGGCGGCGAGGCCGGCCATGGCGGCGCCGATGCCCGCGGTGGTGGCGTCGGCGCGGCTGAATTCGGCGACCAGAGCGCCGTCGAGCATCACCAGGATCCGGTCGGCGAGCGCGAGGAGTTCGCTGATCTCGTGCGACACCAGCAGGATGGCGCCGCCGCCGGCCCGGTAGTCGAGCAGGCGGCCGTGGATGGCCTCGATGGCGCCGACGTCGACGCCCTGGGTGGGTTGTTCGGCGATCAGCAGCGGGGCGTTGTGGGAGAGTTCGCGGGCGATGACCACCTTCTGGGCGTTGCCGCCGGAGAGCGATCCGACGCTCTGCTGCTCGCCCGCGGTGCGCACGTCGTAGCCCGCGATGAGGGCCCGAGCCTCTGCCCGGGCGGCGCGCACCGAGATCCAGCCGCGGCGGATGCCCCGCTCCGCGCCGATCGGTGCGGTGCGGTGATGGCCGAGGGCCAGGTTCTCCGTGATCGACATGCCGATGGCGCTGCCCTCGCCGCGGCGGTCCTCCGGGATCACCGCCACGCCCCGCAGCCGGCGGTCCCGCACCGTCCAGCGGGTGACGTCGGCGCCGAGCAGTTCGACGGTGCCGGACTGCGTTGGCCTGGTGCCCAGGATCGCTTCGACAAGTTCGTGTTGGCCGTTGCCGGAGACCCCGGCGATGCCGACGATCTCGCCGGCCCGCACGGCGAATGACACGCTCCGCACCCGGGTGATGCCGGCGTCGACGACCCCGGCGTCGCGCACCTGCAGCACGGTGGCGCCGGGGCTCCCCAGCCCCGGGTTGCTCACCGGCCGCACCTCGCGGCCGGTCATGGCGTGCACGAGCTGGGCGCTGGAGGTCTCACCGGTGAGGAAGTGTCCGGTGACGCGCCCGTCGCGCAGCACCGTCACCTCGTCGCTGACGGTGAGCACCTCGTTGATCTTGTGTGTCACGAGCACCACGGTGGTTCCGGCATCCGCGGCGCGCCGGATTACGGCGAACAGGGTGGTGACCTCGCCGGGAGTGAGCACGGCGGTGGGTTCGTCGAGGATCAGGATGGTGGCGTCGCGGTGCAGCGCCTTGAGGATCTCCACCCGTTGGCGTTCGCCGACCGACAGCGAGGACACCCGTGCGCGGGGGTCGATCTGCAGGCCGTAGCGCTCGCCGAGTTCGCGCACCCGAGCCTCGGCGGCGCGCCGGTCGAACAGGCCCGCCCGGCGGGGTTCGGCGCCGTAGACGACGTTCGCCGCCACCGACAGGGAATCGAACAGTTTGAAGTGCTGGTGCACCATGCCCAGGCCCGCCGCGATCGCGTCCAACGGGCTGGTGAACACCTGCGGCCGGCCGGCGATCAGGATCTGGCCGGCATCGGGCGAGAGCAGGCCGAACAGGATTGACATCAGGGTGGACTTGCCGGCGCCGTTCTCACCCATCACGGCGTGCACGGTGCCGCGGCGCAGAACGAGGTCAACGCCGTCGTTGGCCACGACGGCGTTGAACCTTTTGCTGATTCCGGTCAGCTGGGCAGCGGGAAGGGTCATCCGGCGGTGAGCGGATCGACGACGACCAGGTCGCCCGCGATGATCTGGTCGCGCACCGCGGCGACCTTCTCGATCACGTCGGGGTGGTCGATGATCAGGCACTGCGAGTCGGCGACGCCGTCTTCCAGGCCGGTCAGGCTGACGCCGCCTTCGGCGAGGCCGTAGGCGGTGAATCCGCCGGTCGTGCCGTCGAGGATGTCGCCGATCGAGCTGACGACGGCGATGTCGACACGCTTGATGGCGTTGTCGACGACGTTGCCCGGCGAGTCGAGGCACTGGTTGGTGTCGACGCCGAATGCCTTCACCGACGTTTCGGAGGCCGCCTCGAACACGCCGAGGTTGCCGCCTGAGGCGGCGGCCTGCACATAGTCCGCGCCGGAGTCGGCGAGGATCTGGGCCTGCGCCTTGGCGCGGGCCTGGTCACCGAACGGGTTGTCGCCGCCGACGTACTGTGCGGCGGTCGTGATGGCGGGGTTGACGCTCGCGGCGCCGGCGAAGAACGGGTCGATCCAGCGGTGGATGAACGGGGTGTCCAGAGCGGCCACAACACCGATGTTGCCGGTCTCCGAGAGCAGGCCGGCCTCGACCCCGGTGAGGTAGGTCGCCTCGTACTCCTTGAAGACCGCGGCGGTGAGGTTGTCGGTCGGCTCGTCGGCCGAGGTGTCGATCAGCAGGAACTGCTGCTCGGGGTAGTCGATGGCCGCCTGGGTGAACTGGTCGAGCACGCTGTAGCTGACACCGATGATCACATCGGGCTTCTCCCGCACCGCGGCGTCGAGGTTCTGCTGGATGCTGGTGGGGTCCTCGCTCTCGTACACGTCGACACTGGCGTTGTACTTCTCTGCCGCCTCGGATGCGCCGTCCGAGGCCAGCTGCAGGAAGTTGTTGGAACCGATCGGCGTGGGCGTGATCATGATGATCGAGGCCTCGGTGGAGCTCGCGGACCCGGCGGCGTCGTCGGTTCCGGCGCATCCGGTGAGGGATGCGGCGACAGCGACAAGGGCGATGCCGGTGCTGATGCCGGCGCGCGCAGAAAGCTTCATGGGGGTGTACCTAACGGGGAACGGCGCAGCACGTTCGAGACGGGTGCGGGACGGGGAGCCCCGAGCGTAACAACGGCGCAACCCCCGGTCCGGCGGGCGTTGTCACAGAACTTAACAATTGCGGGCTGCCGCCGCCGCGTGATCACGGGGCGGGGAGCGCCCGGGGTCGGCGCGCAACTCTGCGGCCTCCCTCCGGCCGGTACTCTCGGGTGAATCGACCCGGCCGACGGGTGACCCCGCCCGCCACCTAAGAGGATCAAGTGACTGTTCGCGACACGCAAGGTATCCGTTTGCCTGCCGGGCCCGCGCTCGACGCCTCCGTGCGGGTCGAGGACGGTTCCGTCTGGATCCTGGACCGTCGCACCTTCCCGGCCCGCGTCGACTGGGTGCGCGCCGATTCGGCCATCGAGGTGGCCGCGGCCATCACGAGCATGGTCACGCAGAGTTCCGGCCCGACCTTCGCCGCCTGCGCCGGCATGGAGCTTGCCGCCCTGCAGGCCGCGACGCTGCCCCTGCCGGACGCCGCCACCGCGCTGAGGGGCGCGGCCGTGGTGCTCGCCAACGCCCGCCCCACCAACAACCATCCCCGCGAGGCCGTCGAGTTCGTGCAGGCGGCCCTGGTGGGGGCGTCGTCGACCGCCGAGCTGGTGGAACGCGCGATCGACGCCGCCCGCGGCTACGCGGTGCGGTACCGCAGCCGCAGCCGGGCCCTCGGCGAGCACACCGTGGCGCTGCTCGACGACGGCGCCCGCATCCTCACCCACTGCTGGATGGACACCTACCTGATCGAACTGGTGCGTGCGGCCGCCGAGGCGGGCAAACGCTTCGAGTGGGTCGCCACCGAGACCCGGCCGTACCTGCAGGGTGCCAGGCTCACGGCGCACACCCTGCGGGAGATGGACCAGCGGGTGACCCTGATCACCGACGGCATGGCCGCGGCCGCCCTCGCCCCCGGCTCCTCCCTGGGCCGGATCGACGCGCTCGTGACCGCCGCCGACCGGGTGAGCATGGACGGCAGCGTCGCCAACAAGGTCGGCACCCTCGGGCTCGCCGTCGCCGCGACCGCCTTCGACGTGCCGTACTACGCGCTGATCCAGGCGCCGGATGCGGCCCTCCCCACCGGCGCCGACATCGTGATCGAAAACCGGGACCCCGCTGAGGTCTTCCAGACCCTCGGCGCCCGCACCGCCTCCGCACTGGTGACGGATGCCTGGTACCCGGCGTTCGACGTCACCCCGCCCCGGTTCGTGACCGCCCTGGTGACCGACCGCGGCCCGTTCCAGCCGGCCGCGCTGAGCCGGTACTTCGACAGCCCCCACCCGTCCGCCTCCCAGGATCGAGCCACCCGGTGACCACAACCGCACCCCAGACCCCCGCCGCCTACGACCTCCTGGTGGACCGCGACGATGTCGTGAGCTACCTCGTTGGCGCCGGCTACCTGCCCCGCCTGGCCGCATCCGCTGAGCAGGTCACCGTGCGTGAGGTCACCGCCGGCAACATGAACCGGGTCTTCATCGCGAGCGGGCCGCTGGGCAGCCTGGCCGTGAAACAGGCGCCGCCGTGGGTGCAGGCGGTGGGCCCGGAGTGGCCGATCGACCCCAACCGGATCGCCTCGGAGGCCCGCGCCTACGCGATGCTCGCCGACCTGGCACCGGCCAGCGTGCCCACCGTCGACCCCGTCGACCTCGACAGGTACGTGCTGGTGATGGAGGATCTCTCCGACCTCGACGTGCTGCGGGATGTGCTGGTGCGCCAGGTGGCCGACATCGTCGCCGGCGCCGCACCCGTGGCCATCGACTTCGACGCTCTCGGCGCCGTCGTGGGCCGGTTCAGTGCCGAACTGACCCTCGCCACGAGCCTGGTGGCGCTCGCCCCCGCCGCGCACGCCGCTCTCATCGAGACGGCGGCCAACCCTGAGCTCTGCGCCCTCACCGTGGACGCCGTGCTCGACGAGCCGTACCGCCTCAACGACCACAACCACTGGATCCCCGAGCTGGACGGCGAGGTGCGGGCGATGTACACCGACACCGAGCTGCTGGCCGCCGTCGGCCACGTGCGGGAGATCTTCGCGACCCGCGCCGAGGCGCTCATCCACGGCGACCTGCACTCGGGGTCGCTGATGATCGGGGAACGGGAAGCCGAGCAGGCCACCAAGATCTTCGACCCCGAGTTCAGCTTCGTCGGCCCGATCGGCATGGACCTGGGGCTCTTCTGGGCCAACCTCACGATCGCGTCGATCGCGGCCACGCAGGTGGGGGCCGCCGGTCTCGCGCGCGAGCGCGCCTCGGCGATCCCGTCGAGCTGGGACGCGTTCGTGACGGTGGTCACCGAGCGCTGGCCGCACCGGGTGGGGGAGCCTGACGGACTCGACCTCGAGACCTGGCTGGCCCGCATCCGCAGTGACGCCTGGCGGTTCGCGGGGGTCGAGTCCGTGCGCCGGGCGGCCGGGTACTCGCATGCGGCCGACTTCACGACCCTCCCCGCCGCCCGGATCCCGGCCGCATACGCAGACCTGCTCGTGCGCGCGCGGGCCTGGATCATCACCGGCACCGACAGCACCGACTCCACCGAAGGAACCCTGTGACCCTGCGCATCACCGCCAGCACCCTCGTGCTCGACCTGGAGGGCACCACGAGCGCCGCCGGGTTCATCCTGGGCGACCTCTACGACTACGCCCGGCCGCGGCTGGATGCCTGGCTCGACGACCACGCCGCCGACCCGGCCATCGCCGAGGCGCGGGACCAGGTCATCGCCGACGCGTCCCTGTCGCCCGACGCCACGACCGAGCAGGTCGTCGCGGTGCTGCACCGGTGGATGGCCGAGGACGTCAAGGCCACCCCGCTCAAGACCATCCAGGGCCAGATCTGGGCCGAGGGCTTCGCCCACGACGAGATCAGCTCGCACTTCTTCGACGACGTGATCCCGCAGCTGCGCCGCTGGCACGAGAACGGCGTCACCCTCGCGGTGTTCTCCTCGGGGTCGGTGGCCAGCCAGGTGCCCTGGTTCCGGCATTCCCCCGACGGCGACCTGACCCCGCTGATCGTCGACTACTTCGACACCGTCAAGGCCGGCTCGAAGAAGGACCCGGCCTCCTACGAGACGATCCGCGCCGCACTGGGCGTCGACGCGGCCGACGTGGTCTTCTTCACCGACCACCCCGACGAGGTCGCCGCGGCGACCGAGGCCGCCTGGCAGGTCGTGGCGTTCTCCCGGCCGGATGAGCCGTGGTTCGGCGCCGACTTCGGCGCGGCCCCTGTCGTGGCGTCCTTCGACGAGGTCGAGGTGGCCCGGTCATGAACCAGTTCTCGCCGCAGGGCATCACCGAACAGACCCTGCACGCCGCCGGCAGCGCGCTCGCGGCCGAGGCGGCCCGCTTCGCCGGGCTCGGCTGGATGCGCGGCACCTCCGGCAACCTCTCGGTGACCCTGGACCGCGACCCGCTGCTGCTGGCCGTGACCGGCTCCGGGCTCGACAAGGGCGAGCTCACGGCATCCGATTTTGTGATCGTCGACCAGCTCGGTGAGCGGGTCGAGGGCCGCGGCGGATCGGGCCACCGACCCTCCGCCGAGGCGGGCCTGCACGCCCGCATCGCCCGGGTGACCGGTGCCGGCGCCGTCGTGCACGTACACGCCCTGGCCGCCGTCGTGGCGGCGCGCCACTGGCCGGACGGCGTGGTGCTGCGAAACCTGGAGATGCTCAAGGGCCTCGGGCACCTGGCGCACGACGAGACCGTTGTCATCCCGGTCGTGCCCAATAGCCAGGACATGGTGGAGTTGGGCGACGCCTTCGAGGCGCGCTACCTGCCGGCCACGAGCACGGTCGCCGAGGTGCCGGTGGTGCTGGTGGCCAACCACGGCATGTACGCCTGGGGCGCCGACCTGCAGCAGGCCCGCTGGCACGCCGAGCTCATCGAGTGGATGCTGCGCTTCACCATCGAGACGCGCTAGTTGGTCATGCTCCCGGCCACCACGACCGTGCGCTTGCGGGAGAAGGTGAAGCTGAACAGCAGGGCGACGAGCAGCACGATGCCCTTGCCGAAGTCCTGCGCGTAGTACGGCAGGCCGATCATGGTGAACCCGGTGACCATCACCGCGATCAGCACGGCGCCCAGCGCCGTGCCCCAGGCGTTCGGGCGGCCCATGCCGAGCACCGAGACACCCACCAGCGACACCGCCATGGCGTCCAGCAGTAGCGAGTTGCCCGCGCTCACGTCACCCTGGCCGATCCGGGCGGCCAGCAGCAGCCCGGCGACGGAGGCCAGCAGGCCACAGCCGACGTAGGCGGCGGTGCGGTAGAGCAGCACCCGGATGCCCGCGAGCCTGGCGGCTTCGGCGTTGGCGCCGACGGCGTAGAGCGCGCGGCCCCACTTGGTGCGCTCGAGCACGAACCAGAGCAGCACGGTGAGGGCGATGAAGATCACCACGGGCACCGGGACCGGCCCGATGTTGCCACGGTCGAGCCAGAGGAAGTCGGGCGTGAAACGGCCCGGCGCGCTCGACCCGTCGGCCAGGGTCATCTGCGACGAGATGGACTTGCCGTCGACGATGAGCAGCTTCAGCCCCACGATCACGAACATCGTCGTGAGGGTGGCGAGGAGGTCGGGGATGCGCGCGACCACGATGAGCAGGGCGTTGAGGGCGCCGATCAGGGCCCCGCCGACCAGCACGACGCCGACGGCGACACCGCCGACCTGATTGCCGACCACCATGGTCCACGCGGCGATGGACACCGCGAACCCGGCCGAGGCGCCCACCGAGAGGTCGATGCCGCCCACGGTCATCGCGAGCATCACGCCCAACCCGGCGATCGCGGTCGGGGCGATGAACTTGAGCATGCCGAACATGTTGTCCGCGGTGCGGAAATTCGGTTCGGTGAGAGCGAAGAAGCCGATCAGCAGCACGGTGACGGCCACGAAGCCCCACCGCACGATGCCCGCGGAAACGGTGTCGAGGGCACCGCCGCGAATGCGGTCGACGACGGTGGTGTTGCCTGGGGGAGTGCGGCTCATGCTGTGGTTCTTTCCGGTGTGGTGTCGGCGCCGATGAAGGCGGTGACGATCGTGGCGCGGTCCAGGGTGTCGGCGTACCCGTCGAGGGCGACCTCGCCGGCGACGAGCACCACGATCCGGTCGGACACCTCGAGGATCTCGTCAACGTCGCTGGAGAACACCACGGCGGCGTTCCCCGACTGGGCGAGGGTGTTCAGGTGGGCGCCGATGCCGCGGCGGGCGGCGATGTCGACCCCGCGGAACGGTTCGTCGAGCACGGCCAGCCTCGGGTTCGCCGAGAGCCACCGGCCCACGATCACCTTCTGCTGGTTGCCGCCGGAGAGGTCGTCGGTACTGGTCTGAACCGACTCGGTCACCACCTCGAGATCGGCCACCACGGCGGCGGCCCGGTCGGTTTCGAGGTCGCGCCGCAGCGTTCCCCAGCGGGAGGACTCGGTCAGGAACGGCACACTCACGGTCTGGGTGATCGACCAGCCGGGCAGGATCGCCTGGCGTTGCCGGTCCTCAGGCACGAGCACGACGCCGGCCGCGATGGCGTCGCCGGGCCGCCGGGGCGCGTACGGCGCTCCGTTGAGGGTGAGGCTGCCGCCGGCCGGGCGGGCCAGGCCGCCGAGGACCTCGGCGAGTTCGCTCTTGCCCGCGCCGATGAGGCCGAGCACGCCCAGCACCTCGCCGCCGCGGATGGTGAGCGAGAGGGGCCGCGCCTCCGGGAACAGGGGCACCCCCTGCACCTCGGCGACGACGGTGCCGCCCCGGTGCACGTGCTCACGCTTCTGGGCCAGCTCCGTGGCCCGGCCCAGCATGTCGTGCAGGATGCCGTTCCACTCGAATGGGCGCGGGCTGTGGCTCTGCACGGTGCCGTCCCGGAGCACCACGACGCTGTCGGCGAGGGCCTCGATCTCGCCGAACCGGTGCGAGACGTAGACAATCGCGAGACCGTCGGCGCGGAGGGCCCGCAGCACGTCGAAAAGCCGGTCGGCTTCGGCGGAGGTGAGCGCGGAGGTGGGCTCGTCGAGGATGAGCAGGCGCGGCGTGTGGCGCAGGGCGCGGGCCAGGGTGACGAGCTGGGCATCCGAGATGCGCAGGTCCCTGGCGTCCTGGGAGAGCACCCGGTCCGACCAGTCCAGGCCGAGCAGGGCGAGGGCGCGGCGGGCGGCGGCGAGGTCGCGCCGCCGGCTGCGCATCACCCCGCGGGCGCCGGCGAGGTTGTCCAGGAGCACGTTCTCGGCCACGGTGAGGCCGGGCACGATGCCGTCGGCCACCTTCTGGTGCACGGCGGAGATGCCGTGCAGCCGCGCGACCGTGGGGCTGGTGAGGGCGACCTCGGTGCCGGCGACGCTGATGGAGCCGGCGTAGCGCGGGTTGGCCCCGGACAGCGCCTTGATCAGCGTGGACTTGCCGGCGCCGTTCGCGCCGAGCAGGGCGGTGATGCGGCCGGGCGCGAAGTCGAGGTCGACGTCCCGCAGCACGACGTTGGAGCCGTAGGAAAGTGACACACCTCTGAGGGAGACGACCGGGGCGCGGTCGTCCCCCTCGAGGAGTGCGGTCGAGTCGTGGGTCACGAGGTGGCGGGCAGCCAATCGGCGACGACGGTGGTGTCCAGGGTCAGGCTCGGTTCGGCGTCACGCAGCGCGGTGACGTTGTCCACGCTCTTGGCCGCGAGGAAGTCCTGGGTGATGACGATGGCCGGGAACTGCACATCGGTCTCGTCGAGCTGGCCGGCCAGCGAGAGGGCCAGCGACCGCACGACGGCGGCGCCCACGGCGGCCGGGTCGGTGGCGGAGGTGGCGACCCAGGGGCTGTCCGCGGCGTTGATGACCTCGAGGTCGGCGTTGGAGATGTCGATGCCGTAGACCTTCACGGAGGACTGCAGGTTGTTCTGGATGACCGCCTGCACGGCGCCCTTGGTGATCTCGTCGTACGGGGCGAAGATCGCCTGCACGTCCGGGTTCTGCTTGAGCGCGGCATCCACCAGCGGGATGTTGTCGCTCGCGGTGGACTCGCTGACCTTGCCGGTGGAGAAGACCACGTCGAGGTCGTGGTCGTTCACGTACGTGTCCCATA
This sequence comes from Cryobacterium sp. N22, assembly GCF_002929555.1. Taxonomy (GTDB): domain Bacteria; phylum Actinomycetota; class Actinomycetes; order Actinomycetales; family Microbacteriaceae; genus Cryobacterium. The sequence continues at coordinate 195,768 of NZ_PJJP01000034.1, read as the reverse complement.
CGAGGGCACGTCGGTCGAGGGCGGCGAAGCCCGTGGCCGAGACGTAGCCGACCTTGGCGCCGTCGCCGACATCCGTGATGAGCTGGTCGAGCACACCGGAGGCCATCGACTCGTCGGACTGCGAGGTGGTGATGACGCCGGTGCTGTCGGTCAGGGCGAGGTCGTAGACGACGACGGGGATGCCGGCGTCGACAGCCTGGCTGATGAGCGGCTGGAGGGTGTCGGTCTGGCCGTGGTCGACGATGATCGCGTCGGGCTTGGAGGCGATGGCCTGCTCGAGGTCGCTGGCCTGCTTGGCGTTGTCGTTGCGGGCATCCGTGATGGTGAGGTCGATGTTCGCGGCCTTGGCCTGCGCCTTCGCGCCGGCGCCCCAGGCCTCGAAGTAGTCGCCGGCGCCGCTCTGGCGAACGAGCGCGACGGAGACCGCGTCACCGTCGAACGGGGCGGGCAGCGGCGCGGTGGCCTCGGTCACGGCGGCGGACGTGGATTCGGCGGTGCCGGCGGCGTTGGACTGCGCGCACCCCGTGAGAGCCAGGATGGCCGAAGCCGTGAGGGCAAGGACTGAAATGCTGCGTGCGTGGGCCATGGGCGGGTCTCCAGGAAAGGTGAGGGGGTAGCTCATCGAACCAAGAGGGGCGCTCCGGTGCACAATCACGTGACCGCGTGTTACGCCAGGGCCGTCCTGAGACTGCGGATCCCCTGGCGGCTGAATATATTCGTCTCATGACACTTCTCACCGTCTGGGACGAAACCGACGAAACCACCCCCACCCTGCAGACGCGGGATGCCGCCGTCATCGCCGACACCCTCTCGCCGTTGGGCGTGCGGTTCTCCCGCTGGGAGCTCGCGGAGCTGTCGGAGAACCCCACTCAGGACGAGGTCCTGGCGGCCTACGGAACGCAGATCGACGCGGTCAACGCCGCCCAGGGCTACACCCTGGTGGATGTCGTCTCGATCGCGCCGTCGGATGACCCCGCATACGCGGAACTGGCGGCGGTGTCACGACAGAAGTTCCTCAGCGAGCACCAGCACGACGACGACGAGGACCGTTTCTTCGCCCGCGGATCCGGCGTGTTCTACCTGCGTGTGAACGGTTTCGTGCACGCCGTTCTCTGCGAGGCGGGCGACCTCATCTCGGTTCCGGAGAACACCACCCACTGGTTCGACATGGGTACCCGCCCCGACTACGTGTCGGTGCGCTTCTTCCACGATGACGACGGCTGGGTCGGTAACTTCACCGGCAGCACCATCGCCACCAAGTTCGCCACCTTCGACGAACTCGCGGCCGTCCCCGCCTGAATCAGCCGCGCAGGGCCTGCTTGATGGTGACGCGGCCGCCCATCCGCAGCAGCGAGTTGCGGTAGATGCGCGAGCCCAGGACGATCACCCCGGCCGTGGTCACGGCGAGGATGATCAGCGCCAGGATCGGCTCCCACCATTCGGCCGAGCCCAGGAAGATGCGCACGGGCATCCCGACCGGTGCGGAGAACGGCACGTAGGACATGATGGCCATCACGAGCGGGTTGTCATTGAAGAAGATCACCAGGAAATAGGGGATCATCACCAGGTAGGTCACCGGAGCGGTGGTGGAACCCACGTCTTCCTGGCGGGACACCATCGACGCCGTCGCGGCGAAGAGGGCGGCGATCATCACGAAGCCGAAGGCGAAGAACACCGCGAACCAGCCGATGGCCGGACCCAGGTCGGCCAGCAGCACCCGTTGGCCGGTGACGGCCATGCCGATGCCCACCAGCAGGGCGATGGCCACGATCTGGCCCAACGCCATGATCGAGTTGCCCACCACCTTGCCCGCCAGCAGCGCGCGCACCGGGATGGCGGACATCAGGATCTCCACGACCCGGGTCTGCTTCTCCTCGACGACGCTCTGCGCGATGGTGGAACCGAAGGTCAGCGCCGACATGAAGAAGACCAGGCCGAAGCCGAGCGCCACGATGTAGACGAGGAAGCCGCCCTGTTCGGCCGGTTCGAGCAGCTCGACGGCGGGGGAGACGCTGAGCGCGTTCATCACCGCGCTCGGCGGTGAGTCCAGGGCGATCACGCTGACGCCCAGCAGGGAGTCGTCCGGAACCACGGCGGCTTCGACGGTGCCGTCGCGCACGAGGGCCTCCGCGTCAGCGACGTCGTCGGCGGGGACCGTGGTGAGACCGGCGGACTCGCCGACGACGGCGCCGGCCGAGCCGACCACGGCCACCGAGGTGGTGGACGGGTTGGCGCTCATGATGCCGCCGGCGACGACGGAGCCGACCGCGATCAGCAGCAGGATTCCAGTGGAGATGAGGAAGGCCTTGCTGCGCAGGCGCGAGATGATCTCCCGGGTGGCGACCAGCCAGACGCTGGCCCAGAAGTTGGGCGCGGGGTGTGTGGTGCGGGGCGCGGCCGTGGTGTCGGTGCCCTGGCGGGCTTCAGTTTCAGTGCTCATCGCACGACCTCCTTGAAGATGGTGGAAAGGGAGGGCCGGAGGTGGCCGAAGGAATGTACGGCGCCGCGGGTGAGGGCCTCACGGAGCACCTGCTGGCTGGCGGCGTCGGAGTCGGCCTCGAAGACGGCTTCGCCGCCGTCGAAGTCGACCACGGTGATGCCGGCGACGCCGCGGATCCAGCCGGCGTCGGCATCCGTATGGATCTCGAACCTGGGGGTGCTGAACTGCTCGCGAAGGCGTTCGCGGGACCCGTTGGCGCGGATTTCGCCGGCGGCGATGATCACGAGGTCGTCGCAGAGCCGTTCGACGAGGTCGAGCTGATGCGAGGAGAACAGCACGGGGGCGCCGGCGGCGGCGCGCTCCTTGAGCACCGTGAGCACCACCTCGACGGCGATGGGGTCGAGGCCGGAGAACGGTTCGTCGAGCACCAGGAACTCGGGGTCGTGCACGAGCGCTGCGGCGATCTGGGCGCGCTGCTGGTTGCCCAGCGAGAGGGCCTCGACAAGATCGTTGGCGCGCTCGCCGAGGCCGAGTCGCTCGAGCAGGTCGCCGGCGTTGCGCTTGGCGGTGGCGGTGCTCATGCCGTGCAGCCGGGCCAGGTAGACCAGCTGTTCGGCGACCTTCATCTTCGGGTAGAGGCCGCGTTCCTCTGGCATGTAGCCGAACCGGCGGCGGTCACCGGCGGTGAGCGGCACGCCGTCGAGCAGCACGCTGCCGGAGTCCGGCGAGAGCACCCCCAGAATGATGCGCATCGACGTGGTCTTGCCGGCGCCGTTGGCGCCCACGAAGCCGGTCATGCGGCCCGCGCCCACGCTGAAGCTCACATCGGTGAGCACCTGGTGGGTGCCGTAGTGCTTGTTGATGTCCCTGATCTCGAGCATGTCTGCCCTTTCGTTGCGTAACGTCAACGCTAGGGATGCGGGGCCGTGGCCGCATCCGCCTGCGGGGTGAGTGTCGGCCTCCGCCCACCGGGTGAGGAGCGCTGCCTCATTCCTCGTCCCAGGGTAGTTCGGTCCCGAACGGAATCGGGTTGAGCGGGATGATGATGACCGGGCGTTGCTGGCCGTGGGCGAGGCGCACGGCCACCGATCCGGTGAAGAACGACCGGAGGGTGTGCCGCACGGTCGGTTCCCGGGACCCGACGACGATCATCATGGCCCGCACGGTGCCGGCGAGGTGGCCGAGCGCCCTGGCCGGCTCGCCGGCGAGTGCCCGCGTCGACCAGACAACCCTGCGGCCGGCCAACACCCGTTCGATTTGGGCGCGCAGGCCAGCGTCGAAGTCGGCGGCCGCCTGCTCGAACGAGTCCGGGTCGAACGAGGCGCTCGTCATGCTGCCGTCCGGCAGCTCCTCGAGCATGTAGCGGCTCGGGTCCACCGACGCGCAGATCAGCTCAGCACCGAATTGGGCGGCGAATTCCGACGCGGCCAGGACCACGGCATCGGGCTGACCCGTTGTGACACCGACGACGACGGGCGGGGGTGTGCGCACCATGGTTGCTCCTTCGCGACGCTGGACTCCGGCGCCGTCCCCCCGGTGCCGGGTTCTGCTTCGACCCTAGCCGGGATACCCGGCTCAGAACGGCGGCGGGTCGTCGGCGCCGTGTCGAGGTGCGGATGCCGAGGGCTTGGCCGGGGCCGGAGCTGGTGCCGGAGCCGGTGTCGGAGGTGCTGGCGTGGCCGTCGGGTCGATGGGGCGGCCGGTTGGTTGGTTGTCGTAGCTGGCGGGGTCGGTGTTGGCGGGGGCGGAGCGGTATTTCTTGCCGGCGGGGGTGGTCCAGGTGAGGGCGCCGCCCGGGCCCTGGCTGGTGCTGAAGCTGGATTGGTGTTTCAGGCGGTGGCAGCCTTTGCAGAGGTGCACGAGGTTGTCGACGTCGGTGCGGCCGCCGGTGTTCCAGGCCTGGGTGTGGTCGATTTCGCTGAGGGTGGCCCGCCGGTTGCAGCCGATGCCCTGGCAGGTTTGGTCGCGGGCGTCCAGGTAGCGACGCATATCGGCGGGCGGGTTGTGGGTGTCGCGGCCCATGCTGAGCCGGCAGCCGGTCTCGGGGTGGGTGAGGATCCGGATCCAGCTGGTCGCGGTGCCCGCGATGCGGCGGGCGGTCTCGGGGGCGGTGGGCCCGTAGCCTTCGAGGATGGCGGGTTCGTCGCTGCGACCCAGCAGGGTCAGGGCCGGAACGGTCACGTGCACGGTGCCGCGGATACCGTGGCCGAGCCCAGTGGGACCGACGCCTTCCAGGAGCAGGTCACGGTAGGCGTCCGCGCGGCGCTGGTCTTTGGTGCGGTGGGCGATCGGGGCGTCGGTGCCGCTGCCGGAGGAGTCGGCATGAGTGCCGGGTGCCGCAGGGGCGTCCGTGTCGAGGTCGAGGTCTTTGGCGATGTGGTTGAGCCGGTCGTAGATCGCCTGGGCGTCCTCGGCTGTCAGGTAGGCGTTCAGCCACGCCATCCCGTCGGCGTCGGGCTGCAGTAGCACCCGGCGTTTGGTGGCCGCGGCGTCGGCGCGCTCCTGCATCGGCACCGGGTGCATCCCCTCGAGGATCCGGCCGGCGACCCGGACGAACTGGGTGGAGGTGAGCTTCTGCGCCGCGGGCAGCACCTTCGCTTCGAACGCGGGCAGGATCTCCTCGGGAACACCGTCGGTGAGATCGAGCATCTTCACCGCGTGGCCCCAGGTGATGCTGCCCCGGCTCAGCGCCGCGTGGAAGCCGGGCAGCTGGCCGGTGAGGCGGGCGGCGGTGAAGATCATGATGCCCGCCGTGGTGGCCGTCAACCGCAACGCCCCGGCGGCTTCGGCGGCCATGCAGCGGCGGGCCAGTTCCTCGTCGTCCCAGGCCGGGCCGTGCGCGCCGGTATCCGGGTCGTTCCGGCCGGACTCGATCGGGTCACCGCACAGGCCCGCGATGATGCGCGGCTCGTGACCGAGCCGGTCCAACTCCGCCAACAGCCGGGTGCGTTCCGCGTAACCGGCGGCGATTGTTTTCTCGTTGGTGATCAGCGGGTCGATGACCGCGCTGATCGCCGCCGCGACAGGATCCACCGCGGGGTCCGAGGTGTCATCGGGGGTGTCGTCGGGTGTGGCAGCTGAGGTGGCCATAGGGACAGTGAACCACCCACCACCGACACTAAAAGGCCCCACAAACCAGCTGTGGACAGGCCGTCACATGCCCGCCTGTGGAGGAGGGGCGCCGGCGAAGACATGACAAAGGGGCGCGGCCGACCGGCCGCGCCCCTTCGCTGGTTGTGCTGGTTAGGCGGTCACGCGACGGCGACGCACGACCAGCACGGCACCGAGCATGAGGAGCACCGCTGCGGCTGTCAGCGGACCGGTTACTGAAGCGCCGGTCTCGGCCAGAGCGGCGCCGGTGCGCACGGCAGCGACTGCAGACGGGGCAACGTTCAGCGCCACGGCCTGGGTCAGGCCTGAGGTCTGTCCGGTGATCACCAGGGTGTGCGCACCGGCGGGAAGGGCGCCCAGCAGTGCGGCGCTCAGCGGGATCTGTACGGCACCGTCGACAACCGCAAAGCTACCCACCAGCGTGGGCTGTGAGTACACGTAGACGTCGACGTAAGAGTCGCTCATCTCCATCCACGTGATGTTCGCCGTGTATGCGCTTGTCGGGTTGAGCGCGCCGGCCGGCAGTCCAGCCGACGTCTGCGGCTCAACTGTCACGTTCGCAGCGGCCAGGTACTGGCTCAGCACGGCAGAATCGGGCGCCACCGCGGCCGGCTTCTGGGGCTGGGTCACGGTTGTCTCCATGAATTCGCGCACCGTCGTTGAGGTGAAGCCGTCGAGCGACCCCGTGACGGCCAGTCCCATCGAGCCGTTGGCCTCGGCTGAAGTCAGGGTGTAGTTGATCGAGGTGGCACCTTCGACCTCGCCGCCGTAGTAACCGAAACCGACGGTCCACTGGTACGTGAGGGTGGTTCCTGCCGGCCAGCCGGTCGTGGTGCCCGTGAGGGTGTTTCCCACGATCGGTTCGCCGGAGACCGCGACGGTGCCGGCCGCAAGAGCGGGGAGCTCAGGAGCTGCGGGCGCTGGAGTGGGAGAGGACGTCGGAACGTCGGAAGGTGACGGGGAGGGCGTGGCCTCGTCGGAAGGCTCGGGGGTCGGCTCGACCTCGGGGGCGACGGCCTCCTCGGAGGGGACGGGTGAGGCTGTTGCGGCAGCCGGCTGAATCTCTTCTGCCTGGGCGGGGCTGGCAACCAGGGCCATGCCGCCGATGAGGGCCAGGCCCAGGCCGAACGCTGCTGTGCGGTTCGTCCACGTCTTGGTAATGCTTGTCGTCAAGGTTCGGTTCTCATTCAGGTCAGGGTCGGGAGAGTGAGGGGTCGCGCACAGCGGCTGCGCGCGGGGGGCGTATGTTCACGCTGTACGGGAGCGTAACGAATAGAGGGTGCCCTGACCGTGGTTCGGCCCGAACTGGGGGTACCCCGGTCAGCGCTGCTGCGCCGCCCCGGGCACCACGATGCCGTGTTCGTAGGCGTAGACCACAGCCTGGATGCGGTCGCGCAGATCGAGTTTCTGCAGCACCTTCGAGACGTGGGTCTTCACCGTGGCCTCACCCAGGTACAGCCGGCCGGCGATCTCGGCGTTGGCCAGGCCCAGCGCGATCAGCTCGAAGACCTCGCGCTCCCGGTCGGTGAGCATGCCCACCGCGGCCGGCTCCGGCCGGTGCGCACCCGGCGCGGGCGCGGCATCCGGTGCGGCGGCCGGCGGGGAGCCCGGGAAGCTGCCGGCGAAGCGGGCGATCACCCGGCGGGTGATTTCGGGGGAGAGCAGGGCGTCGCCGCGGGCGAGCACCTGCACCGCCTCGACGAGGGACTCCGGCGAGGCGTTCTTGAGTAGGAACCCGCTGGCGCCGTGCTGCAGGGCGGCGAACAGGTAGTCCTCCCTGTCGAAGGTGGTGAGCACGAGAACCGCGGCGCGGCTGGTCGGGTCGGCCACGATCGCGCGGGTGGCGCTGAGCCCGTCCATGCCCGGCATCTGCACGTCCATGCAGACCACGTCGGGCCGCAAGGCGGCGGCCTGGCGAATCGCGGCGGCGCCGTCAACGGCCTCGCCGACCACCACGATGCCCGGCTCGGACTCGAGGATGATGCGGAATCCGGCCCGCACCAGGGCCTGGTCGTCCACGAGGAGCACCCGGATCGGCGCGCTCATTCGACGGTCTCCACGGCTTGGGGCGCCCGCGCTTCGGCGGGCGGCACGGCGAGGGGCGGCTCGGTGGCCGCCGGCGGACCGGTGAGCGGAACGCGGGCGCGCACCAGATAGCCGCCCCGGGGCCGGTTGGCCAGCTCGAGGGTGCCGCCGACGGCCGCGACGCGCTCGCGCATGCCCTGCTGGCCGAGGCCGCCGGGGGTGCTCCGCTCGACGGCGGGGTTGGCCGGGGCGCGCACGCCGCGACCGGTGTCGGTCGCCTCCAGCTCCACGGCATCCGCCTCGTACCGCAGGCGCAGGTCGGCCGTCGCGCCGGAACCGGCGTGCTTGCGGGTGTTGGTCAGGGCCTCCTGGGCGATTCGGTAGAGGCTGAGACCGATGGTGCCGGGTACCGGGCGCGGCTCGCCGATCACCTGGAGCCGCACGGGCAACCCGGCGTCGGTGTTCTCCTGGGCGAGTTCGGCGAGCTGATCGACACCGCGGGTGCTGGTGCTCTGGTGGGCGGGCTGCGCACCGTCGGCGTCGTCGGCGCGCAGGGCGCCGAGCATGGTGTTCAGTTCGTCCACGGCGGTGCGGGCGCTCTCTTCGATCACCGTGATCGCGCGCACGGCCGCGGCCGCGTCGCGGTCGAGGATGCGCCGGGCGGCGCCGGCCTGCACGCCCATCAACGACACGTGGTGGGCGACCACGTCGTGGAGCTCCCGGGCGATGCGCACCCGTTCGAGGCTGACCGCCTGGGCCGCGGTGCGCTCCCGTTCGGTGGCGAGCTCACGGGTGAGACCCTCGAGCGCCGCCGAGCGCCGGGCCGCCTGCCAGGCGGCGCCGCCGAAGTAGTATGCGGCCCAGAAGTAGACCAGGTTGAGCAGCACCTGCAGCAGGCCGTAGGCGGCATAGGGGGAGAAGAAGCCGTCCCTGGACAGTTCGGGGATGGCGGTGGCCTGGTTGGCGGTCTCCAACAGGCTCCAGAACAGCCAGATGAACATGCCCGCGATGATGCCCAGCCGCGTCCACCGGGCGATCGTGCGGTGGTGGCTCCACGCGCCCACCGAGTAGATGGCCACGTAGAGGCAGATGTTGGAGAAGAGGCCGTCGGTGATGCCCATGCTGCCGGACACGGCGAAGACCAGGGAGACGAGCAGCGCCACGGCCTCCGGCCAGCGGCGACGGGCGGCCAGGGGCAGCGCGATGAGGGCCACCCAGATCACGACCTGCCACCACGGCGCATCGCCCATGAGCCCGGTGCCGAGGCTCAGCGAGATGCTCAGGGCGGTGCCGCCGGCCAGCGCCAGCGCCACCCAGGCATCCACCCGGTACGCGGAGCGGGGACCGCGCGGCCGCCGCCATCCGTCGGCCAGCGGGTCGGCGGCCCGTTCGGTGACCCGTTCGGGTCGGGCTTCGGCAGTCATCCCCCCACGCTAGCGTCGTCGCGGCGCGGGCGGATCAGCCCCAAGGGGGAGGGTCGTTACGCGAACAGGCCGGCGCGGTTCAGGCCTCGTCGCGGACCGTCGCCTGGTGCTGCGGGAGCGGCTCCTGGGTGGCGGCCCAGCTCGAGAGCAGCCTGAGGGCGTCCTGGCTGGCCGAGCCGGGCTCGGTGCCGTAGACGATCAGGGCCAGGCCGGGGTCGGCGGGCAGGTCCATCGATTCGAAGGTGAGGTGCAGGTCTCCCACCACCGGGTGATGGATGGACTTGGCGCCCATGGTGTGGTGGCGCACATTGTGCGCAGCCCAGAGAATGGCGAATTCGGTGCTGCGGGTGGCCAGTTCGCCGACCAGGTCGGAGAGGCCCCGGTCATGCGGGTCGCGGCCGGCTTCGCCGCGGAGGCTCGCGACCATGTCGGTCGCCGCGCCCTGCCAGTCCAGGAAGAACGTGCGCGCCCGGGGATTGAGGAACAGGAATCTGGCGGTGTTGACCGGGGCGGGGCCGTCGGCGTACACCTCGGAGTAGACCGCGAAGCCGAGCCGGTTGGCCGCGAGCAGGTCGCGCCGGTTGTTGCGCACGAAGGCGGGCGCATCCGTCATGGCGTCGAGGATGCGTTGAATGGTGGGCCGAACCCGCTGCGGGGCGGGGCGGCGGCGCGGAGGTCGTACGGTGGCGGTGGCGCGGGCCAGGTCGAAGAGGTGCTCGCGTTCGGCGTCGTCGAGCTGCAACGCCCGGGCGATGGCGGCGAGCACGCTCTCGGAGACGCCGCCGAAGTTGCCGCGCTCCAGCCGCGTGTAATAGTCCACGCTCACACCGGCGAGCATGGCGACCTCTTCGCGGCGGAGGCCGGCGACGCGACGATTGCCGCCGTAGGCCGGCAGGCCCGCCTGCTCTGGCGTGATTTTCGCCCGCCGGGTGGCCAGGAATTCGCGGATATCGCTCTGGGTGCTCACCCGTTAAATCTACGCGGCGGCCCCCGCCGGCTGAGAGGCCCTGACAGTACCTGGGTTTCAATCGGCGACGGATGCCGGTGCGCGGGTCAGGCGCCGCTGCGCGGGTGGCGCGCCACCCGCCTAGCGGCGCGTTGCCCGCATTCCGCGCCGCGGGCCGCCGCCGCGGTCAGGGGGCGAGGATGCGGCGGGTGTTGTTCAGGGTCGCGGCGGGGGAGTCCCAGAGCGCCACGACCTCCGCGGCCAGCCGGGACTCGAGACCCTCCAGGGCCCGCACCGCGTATATCACGGCCGCGGCGGTGTCGCCGGCCTTGGCGAAGCCGTGGCCCACCGCCCGGGTCCAGGTCTCGGCGGCGGCCTTGGCGCTGGCGTAGTTGGCGCCGCCGGGGGTGGGCGCATCCACCGACACAGACGACACGATCGCCAGCCGGCCGGTGAACGAGGCCAGCAGGTCGGCGTTGAAGGCCCGGGTGGTGTTGCGCAGGGTCTGCACAATGCGGGAGTGCAGAAAATCCCAGTCCTCGTCGGTCTGGCCGTCGAGCCCGCCACCGCCGCGCCAACCGCCCACCAGATGCACGAGCCCGTCGACGGGTCCGTGTTGGGCGTGCACGGTGGCGGCCAGGGCGGTCACCGCCGCGAAGTCGGCCAGGTCACAGACGTAGACGGATGCTTCCGGCACCACCTCCAGCACCCGCACCAGGTGCTTCTCGTTGGAGCCCACGGCCAGCACCCGGGCGCCCGCCCCCGCCAGGGCGGCCGCGACGGCCACTCCGGCGGTGCTGGTTGCCCCGGCGATCAGCACCGTGTGCCCGGCGGCCCCGCGCTCGCCCGGGTCCCCGGACGGGTCGACCATCGTGAGCCTACGCATCCGCGGTGATGCCCACGGTCGACTCGATGACCGGCTTCATCTTCTTGTCGAGCGCCTCGAAGAACATCGAAAGCGGGAACTCGTCGTCCAGGACGAGGTCGGTGTACCCCTTCGGTGCCCCGGCCAGCACCTCGAGCGGCAGACCATGAGCCCACGTCGACGCCGGATTGGGCGTGAGCGTCTTCGTGAGCATCTCGTACGCGGCCAGCCAGTGCGCCTTCTTCGGCCGGTCGATGGATTCCCAGTACAGCTCGTCGATCTGGGCGCCGAGGGCGATGACCACGTCGGGCACCGCCTCCCAGTCGAAGGAGAGCGCCGTGTCGGTCCAGTGCAGCACGTGGTGCTGGTGCAGCCAGGCGAACAGCAGCTGGCCGCCGAGACCGTCATAGTTGCGCACCCGGCTGCCGGTGATCGAGAACCTGAAGATGCGGTCGAAGATCACCGCGTACTGCACCAGCTTGGCGTGCCGGCGGGCGTCGGGGCTGGCGGCCTCGTCGTGTTCGATCTTCACCGACTCGCGGAACGCGGTGAGGTCGCAGCGGAGCTCCTCGAGTGAGTAGAGGAAGAACGGCATCCGCTGCTTGATCATGAACGGGTCGAAAGGCAGGTCACCGCGCATGTGGGTGCGGTCGTGGATGAGGTCCCACATCACGAAGGTCTCTTCGGTGAGGTGTTGGTCGTCAAGCAGCGCGGCGGCCTCGGCGGGCAGCTCCAGCCGGGTGATCTCGGCGGCGGCGCGCACCACCCGGCGGAACCGCGCGGCCTCCCGGTCGGCGAAGATCGCTCCCCAGGTGAACGTGGGGATCTGCCGCATCGCCACGGTCTCGGGAAAGAGCACCGCCGAGTTGGTGTCATACCCGGCCGTGAAGTCGAGGAAGCGGATGGGCACGAACAGCTTGTTGGTGTACTCGAGCTCGAGCTCGGCCACGAACTCCGGCCAGAGCACCTCGATCAACACGGCCTCGACGAGCCGGTTCGGGCTGCCGTTCTGGGTGTACATCGGGAACACCACCAGGTGCCGGATGCCGTCGACCCGGTGCTGCTGGGGTTGGAAGGCCAGCAGCGAGTCGTAGAAGTCGGGCACACCGAAACCGCCCGCCACCCAGCTGTCGAAGTCGACCACGACGGCAGCCAGGTAGGCGGCATCGTGCGGGAAGTGCGGCGCCAACTCGGTGACCGCGGCGGTGATCTCGGCGACGGACGCGTGCGCATCGGCGTGTGCACCGGCCTCCGGGATTGAGCCGTCCTGTGCCTGCACGGCCTGCAGGGCGGTGGCGGCGGTCTTGAGCCGCAGCCAGGCGGGCGAGCCGGTCAGGTCCGAGCCGGTCAGGTCCGTGGCCACGGTGTCCTCGAGAACCTCGGGCTCACCGACCAGTGCGTTTGCAATGTAATTCGACATGGGAACCTCCCGTCCTCGTGAGTGCCGCGGGCGCGACGTGCGTGCGACGCACACCGGTGTGCGCCGCCCCCAGCGTAACCGGGGGTTGACGGCGTTTTCATGCGAGCCTCCGCAGTGAATCGCCGTCTTCGCCCGGTTCGGCGCGTGATTCGGCCGGCCGGACCCGGTGATCCGGGGCGGTGGCGTTGATCGAGATCAGGGTGACGCCGAGGTCACCGATGCGGCGCAGCAGCCCGTGCAGTGCCGCCTGATCCGGAACGGGGCCGGTCAGGATGGTGGTCCCGTCGCTCCCAGCGCTGAGCTGGAAGCCGTCGAACCAGGTCCTCCACCGGTCATCGAACCGGCCCCGGAGACGAATCTCGTAACGGGCGAGCTCAGCGGGTGGGTGCGGCATCCTGGCTGCGTCGCTCATCTCGACCCTCCTTCAGCGCCGCGTTCTTACGCACTGTCGACCACAGCGAGTAGCCGAGCCAGATCAGGGCGAGGCCCATCGGAATGGCAGCCAGCCGTTCGATGTTGTGCGGGAGCAGGCCGAAGACGGGCGTGAGCACGGCCGCGGCGATGAGCAGGATGCCCGCACCGCGCGAAAGAACGTGCGCCCGGAGAATCGCGATCCCCAGCAGCAGCGCGCCCAGGATGTACAGCGCACTCCCGACCGGCACGACCAACGCAAGCGGGCCCAGGTCGGTCTCGCTGGCGTAGCGGCCGAAGAGCCCCACGAAGTCCTCGGCGAACTGCGGGGCGACTCCGGCGATCAATGGCGCGATGAATGCCTCGGCGAAGTTGAACGCCGCCTGCAGGATGAAGAACAGGCTGAACATGAGGTATCCGATCAGGCCCAGCAGCCCGAGCTTCGTCACCTGGCTCAGGTACAAGCCGGCCAAGCCCGCAAGGCCCAGGACGGCCATGCTGAGGCTCAGGATGTGCACGATCACCCAGGCCGGCGTGGTGATGGAGGCGACCACGTCGCTGGGGTGGATGAATTGGATGACGATGTACAGAAGCCCGGAAAGCGCGGCAGAAATGCCGGCTGCGCGGGTGAGGGCGGACGGTGTGATGCTCATGGTGTCTCTCCTTGATCGTGAGTGGCTCAGGCTGATTCCTGATGACGACCTGAATCTACGGAGAGAGGTGGTGACACGGCATCACCAGGCATGGTGATCGACGTGGTGATTGTGCCCGGCAGCGGTCTAGAGCAGGCCCAACGCTTCTGCGCGAGACACGGCCGCCGGGCGGCTTTTCACGTCGAGCTTGGCGAAGATGTGCTTGGTGTGAGTGCGCAGGGTATTCACCGAGATGTACAGCTCGCGGGCGATGTCGGGACCGCTCAGGTCGCTGGCCAGCAGCCTGACCACCTGCACCTCGCGTTCGCTCAGAGGGTCCGCCAGGGTCTGGATGCTCCCGGGCCGGCCAGCGGTGAGCCGGGTGTCGCGCTGCAGTCGCCGAACATAGTCCGGGGCGATCCCCCTGGTCGAGGCCTCGCGCAGCAGCGCCGCCATCCCCGCCCCCTCATCAGCGAAGAGCCGCAGATATCCTTCGGGCTCGGCCTGGGCGAGAGAGCGTGCCAGGGGAGTGAGCGCCAGCGCCGTGTCGCCGTGGGAACCGTGCGCCAGTGCCTGGAGCATCAGGATTTCGGTCGTGCTGCGGCACCCGGTCTCCGCCGCATCCAGCAGCCGTTCCAGTAACCGCAACGCCTCCGGCGTCTTCTGCTGGGCGATCAGCAGTCTCGCCAGGGTGAGATGGTCGAACTCGCGGAGATAGGTCAGGTCTTCAGCGACCGGTTCGGCGCCGGCCGACAGGCCCCGCTCATCGGCCCAGGCTCCGGCCTCATCCAGCCGCCCCTGCGCGATCCGAACCCGGGCCGTCATCGCCGGGATCGGGCGCACTTCGGGGAAGAACCCGCGCAGGTAATGACGCTCCGCCTTGCCGAGCAGGTCGATGGACGCATCCAGGTCGCCCTCCGTCTGCCGGATGCGCGCCATGGCCACGAACCACCGGTACCGGTTCTCCCGCGAGTTGGCCTGGTCGCCCAGCGCCTCACTCGCCGCCAGATGCCCGGCGGCGGCGGGCAGGTCACCCAGCTCCCGCAGCAGTTCGCCGAGACCGATATGCAGGTCGCCGGTGGATTGCGGGGGCGGATCGCCCTGCTCGCCGGCCAGCTGCAGAGCCTGCTCATAGGCGCGTCGGGCCTCCCTCAGCCGGCCCTGGGAGAGGAGCATGTCAGCGGTCGGAATGGTGGTCGCCAACGCATCGGCCAGGTTGCCGGCCAGACGCAGGCTCGTCCTGACCTCGCCGAAGGCGCGCACCCCGCCGTCGAGATCGCCGGCGGCCCACGAGGCGAGCCCGAGGAAACCGGCGGCCGCGCCGCGTCCGAGATGGTCGCCGGGTCGGCTGAGGTCCAGGGCCCGCCCGGCGTGCACCTTCATCGCGCCTACATCGCCCCGCGCCTGCGCCAGGGCGGCCCGATAGACCGCGATCGTCACGGGAAGGGTGCGCAGCTCCTCGCCGGGCGCCGAATCGTGCGCCGGGGCTCCGTCCGCGGTGGTGGCGGCCAGCGCGTGCTCCGCGTCGACCAGGCGGGATTCCACGGTCAGCAGGTCGCCGGAAACGAGCGACGACCAGGCGTAGTACACGCCCAGCACGGGACGCCGCGCGATGGTGTCCTCAGGTAACAGCGTCAACCAGCGCAGCAGCGTGGCATCCTGCCGGCTTTGCCGCACCAGGGGTACCGCGAGCTCAATCAGCCGCGCCGCCCGGTCAAAATCCGCTGCCGCCAGCGCGTGGGCGACGGCGTCCTCCGCCAGGCCGTTGTGCTCGTGCCACGCGCTCGCGAGAGTGTGCAGACGGGCAGGGCCGGCCGGGTCGTCGGCGGCCAGCCGCGCGCGGAGCACGTCGGCGAACAGGTGGTGGTAGCGGTACCACTGGCGTCGATCATCCAGGGGGACGACGAACACGTTGTCCCGCTCGAGCGAAGCGAGGATCTCGCTGCTTCCCGAGCGCTCGGTCACGGCGTCGCAGAGGGGGCCGCTGAGCCTGTCGAGGATGGCGGTGTGCAGCAGGAAGTCGCGGATGCGGGTGGGCTGGCGGTGCAGGACCTCTTCAACGAGGTAGTCGATGACAAAACGGTTGCTGCCGGTGAAGCCCTGGATGAAGCCGGTGGCGTCGGTGCGCTCCCGTAGCGACAGCGCTGCCAGCTGAAGCCCCGCGATCCAGCCCTCCGTGCGGGCCTCGAGGGCGGTTATGTCGGCTGCGGACAGGTCCAGGTGCATCATCTGGTTGAGGAACGTGGCGGCCTCGTGCGGCGTGAAGCGCAGGTCGGCCGCGCGCAACTCGGTGAGCTCGCCGCCGGCCCTGAGCCGCGCCACGGGCAACAACGGGTCGGAACGGCTCACGATCACCAGGTGCAGTTTCGGCGGGAGGTGGTCGAGCAGGAACACGAGGGCGCCCAGGATCGACGGGTCCTCGATGAACTGGAAGTCGTCGAGCACGAGAAGGATGTGGTGCGACCCCTGGCTCACCTCGTTGATGAGGGTGGTCAGTGTGCCAATCGGCTGGTCGCTCGGCGCCTCAACACCCAGGGTCGCATCGGCGCGATTCACGGCGCCGAGCAGGCAGGCGAGGAAGCGGGACGGATCGTTGTCACCCTCGTCCAGGGACAACCAGGCGACCTTGGGGAACGGGTCCTGGTGCTGGACATCGGTAATCCACTCGCTGAGCAGCGTGGTTTTCCCGAATCCGGCGGGGGCTGCGACCAGTGTCAGCTTGCGTCCGGAGCGGAGCGCCTCGTTCAGCTTCTCGATCAGGCGCGGCCGGGGAACGGTGTGCGGTCGGAGTCGCGGGATGAAGAGCTTCGTCTGCAGAACGGGCATGGTCCGCGGCTAGCTCGACGTGGCGGATGTCGACCGGGCGCGCAGGTGGATGCGTTCGCCCTGCTTGCCGAACATGGAGAGGATCTCCACCGAATCGGTGCCGGTGGAGCCGAACCAATGGGGATTGCGGGTGTCGAACTCCGCCGCCTCACCCGTGCCCAGGACCACGTCGTGCTCGCCGAGGATCAGCCGAAGGCGACCGGAGAGCACGTAGATCCACTCGTACCCGGTGTGGGTGCGGGGTGCGGGCACCCGATCGGTGGCGGGGATGACGATCTTGAAGGCCTGGGGCTCGCCCTGGTGCTGTGAGAGGGGCGTGAGGGTGCGGCCATCCGCGCGGGTGGGCTTCTGCGGTACTCGCGGGTCCTGCACCCTGGGCGGGCTGACGATCTCCTCGAACGGCACCGCCAGGGCGGCCACGATGGGCAACAGGAGCTCGAGGTTGGGCTTTCTCTGCCCGGACTCGAGCCTGGACAGCGTGCTCTTGGAGATCCCGGTAATGGTGGCGAGTTCGGCCAGCGTGACGTTCTTCTTCTCGCGGGCGCGGCGCAGGCGCGGCGCGATCTGACTCAGCTCGTCGTTGATCCGGGGAGTGCTGCTCATGCGGCCAGCTAAGCAGCGTGTCCCACTTTTGGCAACGATAGTTTCAGTATTCTCGCGGCGGCCGCACTGTAGGTGGACGAGGTCGTGATCATCGGCCGCCCGTTTCTCGAGAGGAAAAACCGTGTCAATTCCCCCAGCTCCCCGCGGAAGTGCCGGACCCCCATCGGTGCACGCGCGGGCCGTGATCACCTGGATCGCCATCTTCCCGTTGGTGACGCTCGGATTCTTCGCGATTGCCCCGTTCGCCGCCGACTGGAATCCGGTTCTGCGCGCCTTCGTGCTCTCCATCGTCGTGGTGCCGGTCGCCGTGTACCTCGTGGTGCCCCAGCTGATGCGTGCCTACGGCGCGATCCGCACCCGGCGGCGCTGATCGGCCCGCGAGGCGCTAGCCTGCTGCCATGACGGATGCCGGGCACGCTCTGGGCAGTGCCACGGCTGACGACGTGCGGGCCGCGCTCGCCGCGATCGCCGACCCGGAGCGCGCGGCGGGGACCGCCCGATACTTCCAGACCGGGCCCGGGCAGTACGCCGAGGGTGACGTGTTCATCGGGGTCACCGTGCCGCAGACCCGCGCCGTGGTCACGCGGTTCTCCACGCTGGGGCTGACCGAGACCGGGCAGCTCCTCGCCGGCCCGGTGCACGAACACCGGCTCGCCGCCCTGCTCATCCTGGTGGCGCAGTTCGCCCGGGCGAGCGCCCCGCGCACCCGCGACGATCCCCGGCGCCGGGTTCTCGCCGAGTTCTATCTCGCGCAGCTCCGGGCCGGCCGGGTGAACAACTGGGACCTGGTGGACTCGTCGGCGCCCGGGCTGCTCGGCGAGTACCTGTTCGACCGCCCGCGCGGCCTGCTTCTCGAGCTCGCGACCAGCGAAATGCTCTGGGAGCGGCGGGTGGCGGTGGTCGCCACGTCGGCCTTCATCCGCCGAGGCGACGCGACCACCACCCTCGACCTGGCCGCCCGGATGCTGAGTGACCCCGAGCCGCCGATGCACAAGGCCGTGGGCTGGATGCTGCGCGAGGTGGGCGCCCGCATCGACCGGGACCTGCTGCTCGGCTTCCTCGACCTGCACGCCGGCCGGATGCCTCGCACCATGCTCAGCTACGCCACCGAGCACCTCGGCCCGCAGCTGCGCGCGCACTATCGCGGCCTGCCCCGCTGAGCGTCGCGGCCCTGCCGACGGGCGCTAGCGGCCCCGCGTTACGAATTGGTAAACAACCCAACCAATAGTTTGTTCTCCCTTGCGCGCATTTCGTTCGTAAGGTTTACTAACAAACATGACAGCAACCGGCGCCCCGCGGACGATCCAGGACCGAGCCCTTCGCCCCACCACGAAGGTGTTGCCCGAGCACATCCGCCTGAACAATCGCACCCTGGTGTTGCAGACGCTGTACCGCACCGGGCTGCAAAGCCGCGCGGACCTGGCCCGTGAGACCGGCCTCACCCGGGTGACGGTGTCCGACCTGATCAGCGAGCTGATGGGGGAGAACCTCGTCATCGAACTCGGCCAGCGCCAGGAACCGCGCCCCGGAAAACCGGCCACCCTGCTCGACATCAACCGGGCCGCCTTCCAGATCGTTTCGCTCGACCTCTCCGGTCACACCCGGTTGCGCGGCGCCGTGCTCAGCCTCGACGGTGCGGTGCTCTCCAGCTCGGGACTCGACCTGGCCGGCGCCCGCGGCGAGGCCGCCTTCGACACCGTCGCCGAGCTACTCGCCCAGGTGATCGCCCGGGCCACCGCCCCGATCCTCGGTGTCGGAATCGGCTCGCCCGGCATCGTCGACCGGGCCGGCGTCGTCCGCAACGCGCCCAACCTCGGCTGGCGTGACCAGCCGCTCCAGGCCCGGCTCCAGGGGCTGACCGGTCTGCCCGTTCGGGTGGTCAACGACGCCAACGCCGCCGTGCTCGCCGAACACAGCTTCGGTGGCGCCGACCACGATCTGCTCCTGGTCAAGGTGGGCCACGGCGTCGGCGCCGGCCTGCTGATCGGCGGTCGCGCCATCTTCGGCGAGCGCTTCGCCGCCGGTGAGATCGGCCACGTCGTCGTGGGCACCGACGACGGTCCGCTGTGCGCCTGCGGCAAGTCCGGTTGCCTCGAGGCCTGGCTCTCCGTACCGCGGCTGACCAAGGCGATCCACGACGCCACCGCCGCGGCCGCCACACCAATGGATGCCGAGCGCGCCATCTCCGACATCCTCACCGAGGCAGGCCGCCGGCTGGGCATCATCCTCGCTCCCGTCGTCGGCGCCCTCAACCTGCTCGAGATCGTGTTGAGCGGTCCCCCCGAACTTCTCGACGGCGCCCTCTCCGCGGCCACGGTCGAGACCCTCCGGTCGAGGACCATGGCCACCGAAACCGGCGATCTCACCCTGCGCATGACCGCGCAGGGGGAGGACATCGTCCTGCGCGGCGCGGCCGTGATGGTTCTCTCCGCACAACTCGGCGTTTCGTAGCCGAAGGATTTCCCCTGCACCAACGACGTGGCACCCGCCAACGTCGGCAATCCACGAAAGGAATATCTCATGAAGAGAAAGCTCGTATCTCTCGCCGCGCTGGCCACTGCCTCCGCGCTCGTGCTGGCGGGATGTTCGTCCTCCGCCGATGGAGGCACTGACGCCTCCACCGACAACAGCGGCAAGACCATCACCCTCTGGCTCGCCGGCGGTGACACCCCCGACAAGATGCGCGACTACCTGAAGTCCGAATTCGCCGAACAGACCGGCGCCACCCTGAACATCCAGCAGCAGGACTGGGGAGACCTCGTCACCAAGCTGACCACCTCGCTGCCGGACGCCAACAACACACCGGATGTCGCCGAGCTGGGCAACACCCAGTCGTCGACCTTCGCCAACGTGGGTGCGTTCCTCGACATCTCCGACATGTACGAGGAGCTCGGCGGCACCAAGCTGCTGCAGTCCTTCGTCGACGCCGGCATGGTGGGCGACAAGAACTACGCCCTGCCCTACTACTTCGGCTCCCGCGCCGTATTCACCCGCTCCGACGTCTGGGCGGCAGCCGGAGTCGAGCAGCCCACGACCCTCGACGAGTTCAACGCCGGCGTCGCCGCGATCAACGCCGCCGATCCGCTGGGCATCCCCGACTTCTCCGGTTTCTACCTCGGCGGTCAGGACTGGCGCAACGGCATCTCCTGGATCTTCGCCAATGACGGCGAGCTCGCCACCGTCAAGGACGGCACCTGGACCTCGACGCTGGCCTCCGAGAACAGCCTCAAGGGCCTCGCCCAGCTGCAGAAGCTGTACAAGTCCGCCTCCAACGCGCCCAACGACGCCAAGGACTCCAACCAGTACATCTACCTGAACGACAGCGACGAGATCAAGGATGCGGAGGGTGTCGTCACGTCGAACACCTCGCTGTCCGCCGCCACGATCATGGCGCCCACCTGGGCGCACCTGTCGATCGGAACCCTCGGCACCGACGCCGACGGCAAGGCCACCCGCACCTGGGACGACACCAAGAACGAGGTGTTCGCCCTGCCGGGCAACGACGGCAAGCCCGCCCCGGTCTTCGCCGGCGGTTCCAACATCGGCATCTCCGCGAAGAGCAAGAACCCCGAACTGGCCAAGAGCCTCCTCACGATCATCTACTCGGAGGACTACCAGACCATGCTCGGCCAGAACGGCCTCGGCCCGGCGAACAGCGACTACGTTGACTCGCTCGGCGACGACCAGTTCGCCCAGGCGCTGATCGAATCGGCCTCGAACTCGAAGCTCACCCCGGCAGCACCCGGCTGGGCCACGGTGGAAGGCTCCCTCGTGATGGAGGAGTTCTTCAGCAAGATCGAAGGCGCCACCGACCTCAAGGCCCTCGCGAAGGAATACGACGAGAAGCTCACCCCGATGCTGAACGGCGAATAACCGGCGCCTGTCGAACCAGACGAACCGAACAACGAAAGGAGGGTCGGCGTGACCACGCAGAACCTCGTGCTGGGCCAGGCCGATCCGCCTCGCCAGGCCAGGCCCCGAAAAAGGGGCAACACAACGCCGTACCTGCTGGTCATCCCGGCCTGCGGCATCCTGATCCTGGCGCTCGGCTACCCGCTGGTCTGGCAGTTCGTCACCTCGATGCAGAGGTTCGGGCTCTCCCAGCAGTTCGGCCAACCCCCGGAATTCGTCTGGTTCGACAACTACGTCACCCTGTTCACCGACCCGTACATGTGGACAGTGGTGGCGCGGTCGCTGGCCTTCTGCCTGGTCACCGCCGCGGTCACCATGGCCATCGGCACCCTGATGGCCCTGCTGATGAACGCCGTGCACACCAGTGTGCGCATCACCCTGCAGATCTCGATGCTGCTCGCCTGGGCGATGCCCGTCGTGGCGGCGATGACGGTCTGGAACTGGCTCATCGACTGGCGCCGCGGCGTGCTGAACTCGGTTCTGACCGGCATGGGCCTGGATTTCCAGAACCACAACTGGCTGGCCGACCCGCTGTCGTTCTTCTTCGTGGCCATGGTCATCGTGGTCTGGATGAGCGTGCCGTTCGTGGCGTTCTCCATCTTCGCCGGCCTCACCCAGGTGTCCACCGAGGTGCTCGAGGCCGCCCAGCTGGACGGCGCCACGCTGTCCCAGCGGCTCCGGTTCATCATCGTTCCGATCATCCGGCCGGTGCTCGCGATCATCCTGCTGCTGCAGGTGATCTGGGACCTGCGGGTGTTCACCCAGATCCGGCTGCTGCAGGATGTGGGCTCGATCGCCTCGGAGACCAACCTGCTCGGCACCTATATCTACCAACTCGGCGTCGGCTCCAGCGACTTCGCGATGGCCAGCGCCGTCTCGATCTTCGTGCTCGTGCTGACCGTGGCCCTGAGCTGGTTCTACGTACGCAGCATGCTCAAGGAGGACGAATCATGACCTCGACGGTCCACCCCGCCGATGCGGGAACCGCGCAGGCCGGCCCCCCGCTCCGGCCCCGGCCCAGCACTGAACCGTCCCGCCGGAAGAGCGGCGGCAACCGGCGCATCCGGCCCGGCCGGATCGCGCTGGGCGCCATCGGCGTCGGGGTCTCGCTGATCTGGGTCTTCCCGGTCTACTGGATGCTCAACTCGTCGCTGCTGCCCAACGTGGTGCTGCAGAGCACCACCCCGACCTGGCTGCCGTTCGGCGGCTCCCTCGACAACTTCGTCGCGGTCTTTTCGGGCGGAACGTTCCTGCCCGCCCTGGGCATGAGCACGGCCATCGCCCTCATCACCGTGGCGTTCTGCCTATTCTTCGCGTTTCTCGGGGCGTTGGCGATCAGCCGGTTCAGGTTCCGTGGCCGCAAGGCGTTCGTCCTGGCCGTGCTGCTGATCCAGATGCTCCCCGCTGAGGGTCTCTTCATCGCCCAGTACAAGCTGATGGGCAGCCTGAACATGCTCAACTCGATCGTGGGCGTGAGCATCATCTACATCGCCGCCGTCGTGCCCTTCACGATCTGGATGCTGCGCGGCTTCGTCGCCGGGGTGCCCGCCGACCTCGAGGAGGCGGGCATGATCGACGGCCTGAGCCGCACCCAGGCCTTCATGCGCATCACCTTCCCCCTCCTCGCACCCGGGCTGGTGGCATCGGGGGTGTACGCCTTCCTGCAGGCCTGGAACGAGTTCACCGTCGCCCTGGTGCTGCTGCAGGACACCTCCAGCCAGACGCTTCCGCTCTGGCTGCGCGGCTTCATCCAGGCCAGCGCCAGCCGGGCCACCGACTGGGGCCAGGTGATGGCGGCCTCCACCATGGTGGCCATTCCGGTGATCATTTTCTTCCTCTTCGTGCAGGGCAGGATGACCAGCGGACTGGTCAGCGGGGCGGTGAAGGGATGACCGGCGTCACCGGCGACGAGTCCCTGCTGCGCACGCACATCCGGGCAACCCTGATGCCGGGCTTCGTGGGCACGGCGCTGCCGGATTGGCTGCGCCTGCGCCTGCAGGGCGGACTCGGCGCCGTGTGCCTGTTCGGGCAGAACATCGTCTCGATCGCCCAGCTGCGGGCGCTGACGGACTCGATCCGCGCCGCGAACCCGCTCGCGGTCATCGCGATCGACGAGGAGGGCGGCGACGTCACCCGGCTCTACTTCTCCTCGGGCTCGCCGTATCCGGGCAACGCCATCCTCGGCCGGATCGACGACGTCGGCTACACCGAGGAGGTCGGCCGTCAGGTCGGCTGGGAGCTGCGCAAGGCCGGCTGCACCCTCACTTTCGCACCGGACACCGACGTCAATTCCAATCCCGACAATCCGGTGATCGGCGTGCGCAGTTTCGGCACCGACCCGGTCCGGGTGGGCCTGCACTCCGCCGCCTGGGTGCGCGGGTTGCAGTCCACCGGGGTCGCCGCCTGCCCCAAGCATTTTCCGGGCCACGGTGACACCGCGCTCGACTCCCACCTGGCCATGCCCGTGGTCGACCTGCCCCTGGCGACCCTGCGCGAGCGGGAACTGGTGCCCTTCCGTGCCGCGATCACGGCCGGCGCGAAGAGCATCATGACCTCGCACATCCTGCTGCCCCAGATCGACCCGGAGAACCCCGCGACGCTCTCGCCGCGGGTGCTCGGCGGCCTGCTGCGCACCGAACTGGGCTTCACGGGCGTCATCGTCAGCGACGCCCTGGACATGAAGGGCGCCAGCGGCATCCTGGGCATCCCGGGGGCCGCCGCCGCTGCGCTGGCCGCGGGCTGCGACCTGCTCTGCATCGGCACCGAGAACACCGCCGACCAGCTCGACTGGATCGAGGCCACGGTCCTGGCCGCCGTTGAGGCCGGCACCCTCACGGAGGACCGGCTCGCGGAGGCCGCCGGCCGCGTGCATCGACTTGCCGCCGGCACCCGCGACGAGACCCTGAGCGTCCCGCTGCCGGCTGCCGCGCTGTCGATGTCTGAGCCCGCCTTCGATGCCGGCCGGATCCGTGCCTCCTTCGCCGTCAACGACCACGCGAAGCGGTGGCTCGAGGCGGCTCCGGAGACCTTCTCGGTGGTGCGGCTCGACACCGTGACGAACATCGCCGTGGGCCCGGCGCCCTGGGGGCCGTTCGCCGAGGCGGCCGCCCACCCCGAGTCGGACCTCGCCGCCGCATGGCGGGCCCTGCCCCTCGTCGGGCGCAGCGCGCACGACACCGGGGCGGTGGAACTCGCCGACCGGGCACCCGTGGTCGTGATCGGCAAGGACAACCATCGGCATCCGTTCATTCGCGGCCTGGTGGATGCGCTGCGAGCCGACCGCCGTGATGTGCTCGTGGTCGACATGGGCTGGCCGTCGGATGACCTGCGCTACGCCGACATCGCCACCTTCGGCGCCTCACGGCTGGCCGGGCGCGCGCTGCTCGAACTGCTGGTGTTCCCGTCAGGCGAGCCGGCCTAGCCCGCGGGCGCTGCCCGTCGCGCCGCTAGCTGACCAGGTCCCGCGCGCGCAGGGCGCCGCCGAGCAGGCCGGCGTTCTCGCCGATCGACGCCGGCAGGATCACGGGCCGCCGGTGGAAGCTGAGCAGGGCGCTCACCCGTTCACGCAGTGGCACGAACAGGTGGTCGCCCGCCTGCGCCAGCCCGCCGCCGATCACGATGGCCTCCGGCGCGAGGATCGCGGCCAGCTGGGCGATGCTCAGGGCGAGGGCGTCCAGTGCCTCGCTCCAGATCAGCGCTGCCGCGGGGTCGCCGGTGCGGGCCAGGGCCAGCACCTCGCGGGCCCCGCCCAAACGGATGCCGGTGACCTCCTCGTACCGGCGCACGATCGCGCCGGCCGAGGCCACGGTCTCCAGGCAACCCCGGGAGCCGCAGCCGCAGAGCGGCCCGGCGGGGTGCACTATCGAGTGGCCGATCTCGCCCGCGTAGCCGGCGCCGGTGTGGGCCCGGCCGTTGATGAACAGCGAACCGGCGATTCCGGTGCCGATGACCAGCACCACCACGTTGCGATACGGGCGGGCAGCACCGAGCCTGAACTCGGCCTCGCCGGCGGCCCGCACGTCGTGCGAGAAGGTGGTGGGCAGGTGGATGAGGTCTTCGGTGAGTTGTTTGAAGGGCACGTTGGACCAGTGCAGGTTGGTGGAGAGCACGCCGATGCCCGCGTCGTCGTCGACGAGGCCAGGCGCGAGCAGGCCCACCGCCCGGGGCCGCACCCCGGGAAAGTCCGCGGCGAACTGCAGCGTGAGTTCCTGCACCCTGGCGATGACCGAGAAGGCCGTGTTCTCGCCGTCGAGCGGTGTCGGCGTGCGGCTGAGTCCGAGCATCCGGCCGGACGCGTCGAAGAGCGCGGCCTTGGTGTCGGTGCCGCCCACATCCACGGCGATCACCGGCTCGCCGTCCCCGAGCGGGAGGGCCTGGTCGAGAGCCGGAGTGAGGGTCACGGCGGTCATGGCGGGGGCTCCTCAGCGGTAGGCGAGTGTCGCGGGCAAGAAACCGGCCACGAGGGTGCTCATGCTGTCATCAACTGCCTGTGAGGTCAGTATCCCATGCGCCGACACTGTTTGTAAAGGATGGTAACAATTAGCGGGGAGGAGTTGAACAGCCGCGCAGGTTAGGTTTGAAGGACGCGTGCGCGCAAGCGGCGTATTGACAGACATATAGAGGTAGGAACCGAGCAGTGGCTGAAGCAACCGTGACCCCTGGCACCGAGGTGTCCCCGAAAGAGGTCGAGGCTCAGGCCGTGCGCCGGCGCACCTTCGCCGTCATCTCCCACCCCGACGCGGGCAAGTCCACGCTCACCGAGGCACTGCTGCTGCACGCGCGCGCCATCACCACCGCCGGCGCCACGCACGGCAAGGCCGGCCGGCGCGGCACCGTCTCCGACTGGATGACCATGGAGCAGGAGCGCGGCATCTCGATCACCTCCGCCGCCATCCAGTTCGAGTACCGCGACAGCGTCATCAACCTCGTCGACACCCCCGGCCACGCCGACTTCTCCGAGGACACCTTCCGGGTGCTCTCCGCGGTGGATGCCGCCGTGATGCTCGTCGACGCCAGCAAGGGCCTCGAGGTGCAGACCATGAAGCTCTTCGAGGTGTGCAAGCAGCGGGGCCTGCCCGTCATCACCGTGATCAACAAGTGGGACCGGCCCGGCTCCGCCGCGCTCGACCTGATGGACGAGATCCGCACCCGCACCGGCCTGATCCCCACCCCGCTGACCTGGCCGGTGGGCATCGCCGGCGACTTCCGTGGTGTCATCGAACGCGACAGCAGCGACTTCATCCGCTTCAACCGCACCGCCGGCGGCGCCACCCGCGCCGACTTCGAGCGCACCAGCGCCGACGACGCCGCCGCATCCGAGGGCGCCGCCTGGGTCGCCGCCGCCGAGGAATCCGAACTGCTCGCCGAGGAAGGCCAGAACCACGACGAGGAACTGTTCCTGGACGGCGTGACCACCCCGGTGCTGTTCTCCGCCGCGGTGCTCAACTTCGGCGTGCAGCACATCCTGGACACCCTGGTGGACTTCGCCCCGCCCGCCGAGGCGCGCCTGGACGCCGACGGCGGCCACCGCCCGGTGACCAGCCCGTTCTCCGGCTTCGTCTTCAAGGTGCAGTCCGGCATGAACTCCTCGCACCGCGACTACGTCGCGTTCGTGCGGGTCTGCTCCGGCCAGTTCCGCCGCGGCATGGTGGTCACCCACTCCGCCACCGGCCGGCCGTTCGCCACCAAGTACGCCCAGCAGCTGTTCGGCAAGGACCGTGAGGTGGCCGAGGAAGCCTGGCCCGGCGACATCGTCGGCCTGGTCAACGCCTCCGCGCTGCGGGTCGGCGACTCGATCCACGAGGGCAGCCCCGCCGTCACCTTCCCGCCGCTGCCGATGTTCGCGCCGGCGCACTTCCGTGCCGTGCGCCCCGCCGACACCAGCAAGCACAAGCAGTTCCGTCGCGGCATCGACCAGCTCGACCACGAGGGCGTCATTCAGGTGATGCGCTCGGATCTCCGCGGCGACCAGGCCCCGGTGCTCGGCGCTGTCGGCCCGATGCAGTTCGAGGTCGTCGAAGAGCGGATGTCGCACGACTTCGGCGCCGCGATTCGCAGCGACGTGCTGCCCTACCAGCTGGCTCGCCGCACCGACAAGGAGAGTGCGCTGATCCTCGGGCACGACCGCCAGGTCGAGGTGCTCCGCCGCAGCGACGGCACCCTGCTGGCCCTGTTCAGCACCCCGTGGCGCCTGCGCAACACCGTGCGCGACCACCCCGAACTGCTGCTCGAAGACCTCGCCGGCGGCGGTCCGGTCGACGAGGTGCGCTACTAGCGACGTCCGGGTCTCACTGGCCGGTGAGTATCCGCAGCCGGTCGAGATCGAACCCGTCGCCGGTGTCGAGGAAGTACGCGCCCTGCCACTTCTGGGTGCGGATGGCCTGGGCATTGTCGGTGGGGGACCACGGCGGGTAGACCCTGAAGCCCCGTTTGCCGCCGGCGCCGGCCACCGAGGTGATGCCGTGGCGCACCAGCGCCGACCGGGGGAAGACGAACTGGCCGGCGTTCTGGCCCTCCGTGGTGGTGATCACCAGCAGGTCGACGTCGTCGGCGGGGAACGGTTCCGTGGGTCCGGCGGTCGAGCGCCGCCAGACGGCGACGAACAGGCCCACTTTGGTCGGGGTCAGCTTGCCGACCCGCAGCCGCACGGTCCGCGCCCCGATCCGGGTGAGCGCGGCGCCGTACTCGTCGTTGTCGGCCTCGGCGACGGCCGGCTGTGGGCTGTCGCCGAGCAGCGCGAAGAGTCGGATGGCCTGGGCAACTTCTGGATGCATCACGATGGTGCGGACCTTTCGGATCGGCCGGTGGGGTAGACCATCGCGGCGGCAGACGGAATCGAGAACCACAGGGCCGAGCCCACGGCCGCATCGAGCCCCGCGGCGTCCTTCGGGCTGACATCCGCGGCGAGCAGGGCGCTGCGCGCCCGCACGAAGTCGCCCCGGGGTTCGAGGTCGATCAGCTCGGCGCGCACGCTGGTGCGGGCCGGATCGGCCGGTTCGTCGAACGTCACCGTCACTGCCGCGGGCCTCACCGCGAGGGAGATGGGGTCGCCGTCGGCGCCGGCCGACCCGGCGTCGATGGTGATCGTCGTCGCGGGGTCGGCCACGACCAGGGTGTCGCCCCGCCGGATGCCGGTGATCAGGTTCAGCCCGGCCAGGCCCGCCGCGAACGCGCTGCGCGGGCGATCGAGCACCTCCGCGGGTGTTCCCTGGTCGACGACCCGGCCGTCTTCGATGATCACGACCCTGTCGGCGAGGGTGTACGCGTCGAGCACGTCGTGGGTCACGATCACGGCGCTGCGATCGAAAAGCACGCGGCGGAGCATCCGCCGCACCGCCGGGGCCACCGAGATATCCAGCGCGGCCAGCGGTTCGTCCAGCAGCAACAGGCCGGGGTCGGAGGCCAGCGCCCGCGCCACCGCGATGCGCTGAGCCTGCCCGCCGGAGAGCTCGGCCGGGCGCCGGGCCGCGAGGGCCTCGGCATCCACTTCGCGCAGCCACCGGGTCGCCGTCTGGCGTGCGCGGGTCGCCGGGACACCCGCGCTGCGCGGGCCGAAGGCCACGTTGTCGAGTGCGCTCAGGTGCGGGAACAGCAACGCCTCCTGCGCCAGCAGGGAGACGCCGCGCTGGTGCGGCGGACGCCAGATCCGGCGGCCGCTCCCGGCTGCCGGCAGGTCGAACAACACGGTGCCGTTGAGCTCCGCGCGCCCGGAGTCGGGGGTGACCAACCCGGCGATGGTGCCCAGCAGGGTGGACTTGCCGGCGCCGTTGGGTCCGAGGATCGCGACGGTCTCACCGGCCGCCACGTCCAGGTGCAGGCTCACGTCGCGTTCGGCGACGTGCAGGTCGAGGGAGAAGGTCACGAGAGCGCCCGCGCCCGCCGGCGGGAGGGCTCACCGGTGCGGTGGGCGAGGCTGACGATGATGACGGCCACGACCACCAGCACCAGTGACAGGGCCACGGCGGTGTCGGGGTCGGTCTCCCGCTGCAGGTAGATCTCCAGCGGCAGGGTGCGGGTGGTGCCCTGCAGGCTGCCGGCGAAGGTGAGGGTGGCGCCGAACTCGCCGAGGGCCCTGGCGAACGACAGCACGGCGCCGGAGAGCACCGCCGGCAGCACCAGGGGCAGGGTGATGCGGCGCAGCACCGTGGTGGGGCTCGCGCCGAGGGTGGCGCCGACGGCCTCGTAGCGGCTGCCCACCGTGCGCAGGGCGCCCTCCAGGCTCAGCACCAGGAACGGCAGGGCGACGAAGGTCTGCGCGATCACGACGGCGGTGGTGGAGAAGGCGATCTCGATGCCCAGGAGCTCGAAGGTCTGCCCGAGCAGCCCGCGGCGGCCGAACGTGTAGAGCAGCGCGATGCCGCCCACGACCGGCGGGAGCACGAGGGGGAGCAGCACCAGCGAGCGGAGCACCTTCTGACCCCAGAAGTCGGTGCGGGCCAGCACCAGCGCCATCGGTACGCCGAAGATCACGCATAGCAGGGTGGCGGCCAGCGACGTGCGCAGGCTGAGGAGCAGTGCGGCGACCGAGGCCTCCGAACTGATCAGCGGCACGAACTCCGCCCAGTTCACCCGGAGCACCATCGCCACCAGCGGCAGCAGCACGAAGGCCGCGCCGATACCGGCCATGGCGAAGACCCAGCGGGGAACCGTCATGGGATTACGGCGCCCCGAAGCCCGCGGCACCGAGCACGGCGGCGCCGGTGCCGCCGGTGACGTAGTCCACGAACGCCCGGGCCACGTCGGCGGATGCCGAGCCGGTCACGGGCACGATCGGGTAGGTGTTGACGGCGCCGGCGGACTCGGCGAACTCAATGCCCTCGACGGCGGCGCCCGCGGCGGCCACGTCGGTGACGTAGACCAGGCCGGCGTCCGCTTCGCCCGAGGTGACCTTGCCGAGCACATCGGTGACGGACGATTCCTCGCTCACCGGGGTGAGCGTGACGCCGGCGGTCGCGGCCAGGGCCGTGGCCGCGCGGCCGCAGGGCACCTCGGGGGCGCAGACGACGAGCCTGACGTCGGGGCCGGCCAAGTCGGCGAGGTCGGTGATGCCCGCCGGGTTGCCCGGCGGCACGGCGATGGCCAGGACGTTGGTGGCGAAGTCGACGGGGCTGCCGTCGGTCAGGGACGCGTCCGTGAGCCTGGTCATGTTGGCGGTGTCTGCCGAGGCGAACACGTCGGCCGGGGCGCCCTCGATGATCTGGGTGACGAGGGCGGAGGAGCCCGCGAAGTTCAGCACCACCGTGGTGCCCGGGTGGTCGGTCTCGAAGGACGCGGCCAGGTCGGTGAAGGTGGCCTGGAGCGACGCGGCGGCGTAGACCGTGATGTCGCCCTGGAGGGTGACGGCGGAGCCGGTCGGTGAGCCGGCGGCCGGGGTTGCGCATCCGGTGAGGGCCAGGGTGATTCCGAGTACGATCGCGAGGCCGCGGGTGACGCGGGCCACGGTCAGACTCGCCCCTGGGGGGTTTCGACGATGACCGTCGTGGCCTTCACCACGGCGATGGCGACCGAGCCGAGTTCCAGGCCGAGCTCGCGCACGGCTTCGCTGCTCATCAGTGACACGACCCGGTGCGGGCCGCACTGGATCTCGACCTGGGCCATCACCGTGTCCATCACGATGTCGGTCACGAGGCCCACGAACCGGTTGCGGGCGGACCGGCCGATTCCCGACGGGTCCTCCGGGAGCACCGCGTTCTTGCGCGCCAGCTGGGCCAGCGCCAGACCGTCGACGACCGTGCGCGACGAGGCGTCCTTCGAGCTGGGCAGCACGCCGTTGTCGATCCACCGGCGCACGGTGTCGTCGCTGACACTCAAGAACGCGGCGGCGTCTTTGATGCGTATCTGAGGCATGGGAACCATGCTATCGCCGATTCCGCGGAATGGACCTGCGCCTCGGTCCGTATTCGCGACTGGCGATAGTCGGTCGGCGGGGTGACAGAAGTGCTTACTTTGCGTAAGTACTTGATCCGGCCTAGCCTGTAGCCATGACGCCGGAGATCGCTCAGTCCGCCGAGTGGGCCGACCCGGTTGCCACGTCGCGCGAAGTGCTGGAACACGCGACCGGCCGCTGGGGCGCACTCACCCTCGCGGCATTGATCGATGGACCGTTGAGGTTCGCCCAACTGGGCCGGGCGGTGCGGGGAATCTCGGACCGAATGCTGGGGCAGACGCTGCAGCGGCTCGAGGGGCACGGGCTGGTGTCGCGAACACAGCACTCCACCGAGGCGCTCCGGGTGGACTACGCCCTCACCGACCTCGGCCGCCCCGTCGCCCTGAGCGTGCGCGCCCTGATCGACACCATCCGCGACCAGCTCCCCGGCATCCTCGAGCATCACCACCGCCAACCCGCCCCGCCCCAAGGAGAATCCCTGTGACCATCACCGCTCTCGACAGCACGACCGCCCTCATCGTGATCGACCTGCAGGCCGGAACGCTCGGCGGCCCTACCGCGCATCCGGCCGAGGAGATCGTCGAGCGCGCCGCCGAACTGCTCGCAGCGTTTCGCGAGCATGAGCTGCTCGTGGTGCTGGCGAACGTCAACGGCACGCCGGCCGGCCGCACCGAGTATGGCGCGGGCGCCCGGGAGTTCCCGGCGGCGTTCAGCGCCCTCGTGCCCGGTCTCGACCAGCAGCCCACCGACGTCACCGTCACCCGCGCCACCTGGAGCGCCTTCGCGGGCACCGACCTCGACGCCGTGCTGACCGAGCGGGGCATCACCCAGATCGTGCTGGCGGGCATCGCGACGAGCCTCGGCGTGGAGTCCACGGCCCGCGATGCGTATGACCGCGGCTACACCGTGACCCTGGCGGTCGACGCCATCACCGATCGCAGCGCGGATGCCCACACCACGAGCGTGGTCGGCGTCTTCCCGGCCCTCGGCCAGTGCGGCACCGTGGCGGAGGTCATCGCGCTGCTCGCCTAGTTGGACCGACGCTTCCGGCGGCGCCGAAAACGCGGCTTCGCGCGGGTCGCGACGGCGGGAGGTTCGTCCTCGCCCCGGCGCGGCAGCAGGACGGGCAGGTGAACGACCGACGACGTCGCGGAGCCGGGGCCGGCTCCCAGTGCGTCGAAGATCACCAGAGCCGTTTTCAGGGCCGCCTGGGCGATCGTGCGACCCAGGCGTGCCAGTCGTGCGGTGAGTGCGCCGCGGGCGCGATCCCCGGTCACTGTCGTGCCGTTCGCGTGGCCACATCGGCGATGGCGGGCTCAAGGTCTGGCCAGAGGAACCGGTATCCGGCGGCGACCAGGCGTTCCGGCTCCACCCAGCGGCTCTTGAGCACCAGCTCGGGTTCGGTGCGCAGCAGCCACATGGCCGGTTCAAGCATCCAGCGGAACGCCGGCAGGCCGAGCCTGGCGCCCACACTGCGGCGCAGCGTCGACATGAGCGTGCGGTTGTCGCTGGGGTGCGGCGCGGCGAGGTTGACCGGCCCGGTGAGTTCGTCGTGGGCGACGATGAATCGGATGGATGCCACGACATCGTCGATGTGAATCCAGCTGAAACGCTGCCGCCCGCGGGAGTGATGCGTCGGCGCCCTGCTGTCGCCGGTCGGCTGGGCGCCGATGCCGCGATAGCGCCGGTGCGGAAACCACCGGCCGTCGACCTGCGGGCCGCCCAGCCCGAAACGGGCCAGGCGCAGGAGAATCGCGGTGGCGGGACCGTCGCCGAGCACGATGGCCATCCGCAGCGCCACCCGCCGGGTCCCGGGCAGGTCGCCGCCGAAGAACTCGTCCTCCCAGTTGCGGGCGATGTCCGCCGAGAAGCCGGAGCCGATCTCGCCGTGGGTCTCGGTCATCGGGCGATCCATCGCGTACCGGTAGATGGTGGCGGTGCTCGCGTTCAGCCACACCCGCGGCGGCCGGACGCTCGCCTCGATGGCCTCGCGAAGCTGCCGGGTGGTGTCGATCCGGGAGCGCAGGATCTCGGTGCGGTTCCGGTCGGTGTACCGGCAGTTCACGCTTGTGCCGGCCAGGTTGATGACCAGCGCGGAACCGTCGATCAGCGCCCGCACGGCGTCGTCGTCGTCCCAGCGCGCGTCGGGCCCGGTGCGGCCGATGCGGGCGACCTCGTAGCCCTGGTCGCGGAGCTCGCGAACAAGCCTCTGGCCGATGAACCCGGATGCCCCGGCTACCACTGCGCGTTCTCTCGTGTCCCCCACGGGCCCCGCCTGCCCCGCCTAGCTCGTGTGGCACTCGCGCGGCCGGGCTCGACGACCCGTGGTCGCAGACTGCGCCGGCGGCGCCATCGGCCCGCTGATAGGTTGGCGCCATGCCGGTCTCCTTCGAATGCAGCACGGAGTCGGTGCTCCACCCCGCACGCCTGTTCGATCTCGCGCGCGATGTCTCCGCGCACACCGAATCCATGTCCAGATCACGGGAGAGCGCGATCGGCGGGGTCCGAAGCGGTCTCATCGGCCTCGGCGAGGAGGTCACCTGGCGCGCCTGGCACTTCGGGCTGCCCCTGCGCATGACCAGCAGAATCACCGCGATGAGTCCGTCATCCAGTTTCACCGATGAGCAGATCCGGGGGCCTTTCCGTTACTTCAGGCATGAACACCTGTTCACTCCGCGGGGAACGGGCACCCTCATGATCGATCGGGTCGCCTTCGCGGCGCCGCTGGGGGTGCTCGGCCGGGCGGCCGAGAGCCTGTTCCTCGCGAACTACCTGCGCAGGATCATCGAACAACGAAACGTGTACCTCGCGAGCATCGACTCCTAGCTCGCAGTTCCTGGCGCGCAGTGGGCTCAGAGGGTTCTCAGCCACGCGCGGATGCGGCCCCGTGCGTTCAGGTACGGGGAGGAGGTGTTCAGGGAGATCATCCGGCCCATCGTGTAGGTGCCGTACCAGGCGCGGCCGTAGAGCTCATCGTCGGAGTACCCGTCGACCAGCGCCACGACGGCCTGATTGGCCCTGGCCAGCCGGGAGCGCAACTCGCTCCAGGACTCATCCCGATGCTCGGAGTAGTACCGCTGGGCGAGCGCGCCGAGCTCGTTCCAGGCGGCGCCGGCCGCCGGGAACTCGTCGGGCAGGCTCGCCGACCGACGCTCGTGCCAGAGAAGCACCTGCTCGTTCCAGCCGATCAGATAGGCAACGAGGTCGGCGGGACTCATCGTCGTGTTCTTGGCATGGCCGGCGAGCACGGGTTCGCGGGCGAGTTCCGGCGGCACCCTGTCGAGGTCGGTGTTGAGCGACGAGAAGGTCGTCTCGATGGCCAGGAGAAGGTCTGCTTTCGAGACAGGCACCGCCACCGACAGCCTCCTCCGATTCACCCCGACTATAGCGGGCGAGCGGATGCGCGTGCGCTAGTCGAGCAGCGGTGTCACCCCGGCCTGCAGGGCATCGAGTTCGCTCCGCACGTCTCGGGCGCTGCCCGGGTAGACCTGCCGGGCCCGAACCGCCGCGGTGAGGGCGGCCCGCTGCAGGTCGAAATACTCGCCATCGGTGGTGTCGGTCCGGCCGGCGACCGCGGCGGCGGCCACGGCGCGGGCCTCCGCCCGGCCCTCCTCCACCTCGGCGTCTTCGGCGCTGGTGTCGATCCGCAGGGTCTTGGCCAGCAGCGGCAGCGTCGATCCCTGCAGCAGCAGGGTGCCGACGGCCACGATGAACGCAACGGTCTGGATGATGGTGCGGCCGGGGAACGGCGCCCCGGAGGCGATGGTGAGCGGGATGCCGCCGGCGGCGGCGAGGGTGATGATGCCGCGCATGCCGGTCCAGGAGACGAGGAGGTTCTCCGCGGGGGTCAGCACCGTGACGTGACCGCGGTCCCTGCCGCCCTGCCGCCCCAGCGGACCGGTCCGGCCGCCGCGCCCGGGTCCGCCGCGCCCGCGCCGACGACGCCGGGCCAGGGGATCGAGGGAGGCGGCCATCCGTCTGGCGTAGATCAGCAGCGCGAGTTGGGCGCGGCCGTAGCTGAGGTATACCCAGGCGAACCGGCAGAGGATGACCGCGAGCAGCACGATCAGGCCCAGGCCGATGGTGGACCAGGTGGGGGTGCTCGAGCCGGCGAGGTCTTCGAGCACAAACCTGAACTGCAGGCCCATGTAGGCGAAGACGAAGGCCTCCAGGATGAGGTCGACCACCGGCCAGAGCGCGGCCTCCTGCAGCCGGGTGCGGTAGGCGGTGGAAGGCTGGGCGGACTTTCTGCGGCCGAAGGAGGACAGGCTCACGGTGAAGCCGGCCGCGACGACGGCGATGATGCCGGAGGCGTGCAGTTGCTCGGCCGCGACGTAGGCCAGGAACGGCACCAGCAGGTTCAGCCCGCTCTCGATGGTGGGGTTGCCCACCCTGGCCCGCACCCCCACGACGACCCGGCCGACGATGACACCGAGGATCAGCCCGATCGCGGCCTCCCAGCCGAAGAGCAGGAACGGGTTCTCGATGAACTCCCGGTCGCCGGTGACCGCGGCCACGGCCACGGCGAACAGGGTCAGCGCCGCCGCGTCGTTGACGAGGCTCTCGCCGGTGAGGATGGAGATCGTGCGCCGCGGCAGGCCGATCTCCCGGCCGTGGCTGACGGTGGTGACCGAGTCCGGCGGTGAGACCACGGCGGCGAGCACGAACGCGCCGGCCAGGCCGAGCTCGGGGGCGATCCACGAGGTGAGGAAGCCGACGACCACGGTGGTGAAGATCACCAGGCCGACGCCGAGGCCGAGGATGCTGCGCAGGTTCTTGAGGAAGGCGAAGAACGAGAAATTCAGCGTGGCCGAGTAGAGCAGCGGCGGGATGACCACCCCGAGAATCAGCTCGGGGTCGAGCTCGAGCCTGGGCAGGCCCGGGATGAACGAGATGGCCGCCGCCAGGGTGACGGTGACGATGCCGGCCTGCAGGCCACGCAGGTGGGCGAAGGCGGCGATGACCAGCGCACCGGTCATCACGAGGAGCAGCTGGACGTCCATGGTGCCTGTCTGGTCGGAATCGGTATCGTGCCAGTCTTCCCTAGAGCGGTCGTGTAAACGAACCTCCGGACCCTGAGCTGCCGTGGCAAGCTGGGGGAATGGAACATGTGCTTGGAATCGGCGGCTACTTCCTGCGGGCCGCGGACCCGGTGGCCTTGACCGCCTGGTATCGCGAGTGCCTCGGCCTGGACGCCGGTGAGAACGGCCTGTGGCAGCAGGAACCCGGACCGACGGTGTTCGCGACGTTCGAGCCCGAGACCGACTACTTCGGCTCTCGTACACAGGGCACCATGCTCAACTTCCGGGTGCGCGACCTCGACGCGATGCTCGCGCAATTGGGCGCCGCGGGAGCGGACGTGGCCGCTGAGACTGAGGACATGGTTGGGGTCGGCCGATTCGGTTGGGTCACCGATCCTGAGGGCAACCGGATCGAGCTGTGGCAGCCCGCCTGAGCGATCACAGGGCGGCGGCCTTGGCCAGCAGCACAGCGCGCTCCCGCGTGTTCGCGGTGAGGGCGGCGGCCGTGACGAACTCCGCACGGGCCTCCTGGCCGCGGCCGAGCCGGGCCAGCAGCTCGCCGCGCACACTGGGCAACAGGGCCGAGCCGCGCAGCGCGCCGGCGTCGGCCAGCTCGTCCACGATCCGCAAAGCGGATGCGGGACCCGTCGCCATCGCCACCGCCACCGCCTTGTTGAGCTCCACCACAGGGTTCGGCGCGATCCGGCCGAGCGCCTCGTAGAGCAGCACGATCCGGGCCCAATCGGTGTCGGCGACGCTCGGGGCGGTGGCATGGCACTCGGCGATCGCGGCCTGCAGGGCGTAGTTGCCCCGGCCGCGGCCCAGCGCGTCGGCGCGGGCGAGGGCGGCCTGCCCCCGGCCGATCTGGGCGTGATCCCAGCGGCCGCGGTCCTGGTCGGCCAGCAGGATGGGCGTGCCGTCGGCGCGCAGCCGGGCACCGAACCTGGAGGCCTGCAGCTCCATCAGCGCCACGAGCGCGTGCGCCTCGGGCTCCCGCGGCATGAGGCCGGCGAGAACCCGGGCAAGCCGCAGCGCCTCGTTCGCGAGGTCGGTGCGCATCCAGTGGTCGCCGGCGGTGGCCGCGTAGCCCTCGGTGAAGATCAGGTAGACCACCCCGAGCACGGAGCCGAGCCGGGCCCGCCACTCGGTCGGGTCGGGCGCCTCGAAGGGCACCTTCGCGGCGGCGAGGGTCTTCTTGGCCCGCACGATGCGCTGCTGGATGGTGGCCACCGGAACCAGGAACAGCCGGGCGATCTCCTCGGTGGTGAGCCCGCCGATCAGCCGCAACGTCAGCGCCACCTGGGCCTCGCGTGCGAGCACCGGGTGGCAGGCGATGAACACCAGGCGCAGCACGTCGTCGTCGATCGGTTCCCCGGCATCCGCGGCGGCGCCGGCGCTCGGCAGGTTGTGGGCCATCGCCCGGTATCTCGCATCGAGGCGCTCGCGCCGCCGCCAGGTGTCGATGGCCCTGCGCTTGGCGACGGCCGTGAGCCAGGCCCCCGGGTTCTGCGGGATGCCCGACTCCGGCCACTGCCTGAGCGCGTCGACCACGGCTTCCTGGGCGAGATCCTCGGCCAGCACCACATCGTTGGTCATCCTGGCCAGGGTGGCGACGATCCTGGCGCTCTCGATGCGCCAGACCGCCTCAACGGTGCGCCGCGGATCGGCCATGATTCCAGCCTCCCGGCCGAGGTCCCGTCAGGCCTGGCCGCTCTCGGCGCGCCAGAGTTCCTGCTGCGCAAGAACCGGGTTGTCGGCCGCCTCACCGAAATCGCTCATCTCGGTGACCCGGCGCACCTCGAGCTTCGACCCTGGCCCGAGCGGGCACCGGCTCGCCCACTGAATGGCCTCCTCCTTCGAAGCGACCTCGATCATCCAGAAGCCGCTGAACAGTTCGTGGGTTTCGCCGTAGGGGCCGTCGGTCACGATGGGCGGGTCGGCCGCGAAGTCGACCACGAAGTTGTCGGCCATGGAGTCGGCGAGGCCGTCGCCGGCGAGCATCACACCGGCCTTGAACAGGGCCTCGTTGTAGGCGCCCATCTTCTCGATGATCTCGTTGATGTCCGCCTTGTCGTAGTCCTGACGGGCCGCTTCGGTCGCGCGCATGATCAGCATGTACTTCATCGGGTTCTCCTCACTTCTCAGGGCGCCGAGTGCGTCCCTCTACATAATGCGTCGAACGGGGCCGGCCTGGATCGACAGGACGGTGAACAAATCCAAGCAGATTTCGCCCGGCGGATCTATGGCCCGGCCCAATGGGTTGACACCCACACTACTTAGACACACAATATAGTCATGACTGCTGACCGACCGGATACCCCTGACCCGATGCCGGGGGAGTGGCCCAGCGACTGGCTGCGCGCGACGCTCGGCCTCCTGGCGCTGCGCGCGCTCGAAGCGGGCCCCTCGTATGGCTACGCGATCATCGCCGAGCTCGAGCGGAACGGCCTGGGCGTCATCAAGGGCGGAACGCTCTATCCCTTGCTCACGCGCTACGAGGCGGCGGGCCTGGTGGCCACCGAGTGGCGACCGGGCGACGCCGGCCCCGGCCGGAAGTACTTCGCCCTGACCGACCGTGGGCGCACCGAACTGCAGCGGTCGCGCACCGACTGGACGCGGTTCACCTGGGCCACCACCAGCTATCTCGACGCCGACCGCCCCAACAAGGAGAACCTCGCATGAAGACCAGCACCCCCGACAAAAAGTGGTTCGACGACCTCATCGTTGAGCTCCGGCTGCGCCAGGTCAACGGCCCCGCTATCGGCGATACCGTCGCGAGCGCCCGGGAGCTGCTCGCCGACACCGGGCAGGATGCGCAGGACGCCTTCGGGCCCGCTCGCGACTACGCCGCGTCGCTTGAGTTGCCCCGTGACGATCGGGGCCTGTGGCGGGGTGCCGCCCTGTGGTCCTCGCTGGCCGGGCTCATCGTTTTCCTCACGTTCACGCAGGCCCTCGTGCCCTGGGCGAGGGGCGAGCCTCTTCTGTTCTCTCCCGCCCAGCTGGCGCTGTTGGGAGTGACAGTGCTTCTCATCGCCCTACTGCCGCTCTACCTCACCGCGGCCATCCGGCATCCGTGGCTGCTCGGGCTGCTCTTCGCGATCGGCGGCGCCGCTGGATTCCTCTCGTCCGTCGTGGCGCCCGAGACGGTCGACGAGGCCTGGCTGGTGCTGGCCGCCGCGCCGTGGCTGGCCGGCAGCGCGGCAGCGATGGTTCTCGTCTCGCTCGGCAACACCATCCGCGTCTTGCGGCGCGGCAGCGTCGACGACATCACCGACCCGCTGCAGGCGCCCGCCTCAAGGCGCAAGCGCTCGGGCCTCGTGCTGGCGCTGGTCACCGCATGGCTGTTCCCGCTCTTCGCGGGGCTGATGTTCGCCCTGGTGACCGTGTTCCTGCGTTAGGGGCCGAAGGCCTGCCGGGTGATGGAGAGCAGCAGTTCCTCCCCGGCCAGGATGCCCCGCGTGTTGGTCACCGCCAGGTTGTGCCTCGTGAATGCCGCGTCGTGCAGCTCGCCGTGGGCCGGGCGGAAGGCGAAGTGCGCCTCCTCCAGCATGCGCTGGTCGAGGAGCGAGTCGCCGGCGGCCAGCACCGTGGGTGAGCCGAGCCGGCGGTGCACCTCGGCCACGGCGGCGCTCTTGTTCACGGCCTCCGGCACGCAGTAGAGCTTGCGCCCCTGCACGGATACCGTCCAGCCGAGCGCCCGGCACCGCTCGTGCAGCCCGGCGATCCAGTCCGCGGGCATCGCCTCACGGTCGATGATCGCGTAGGTGAACAGGTCCTCCGCGGTGTGCACCCGCACGATCCAGCCCGCCGCGGCCGGGTCCTCGAGCAGGGACCTGACCTCGGCCAGCGGAGCCGCTTCCGCGCCCAACCGTGTCTGCAGGGTGCGTGACCACGCCGGATCGACCTCACCGTCGACCAGGATGGTGCCGCCGTTGGTGGTGATGGCGAAGCGTGGCACGGGCCCCGGCAGCTGCACCCGGCTGTACTGGGCCACGGTGCGGGTGGTGACCGGCACGAAGGTGGCCGCCGCGGCGAGCTCGATCAGAAGCTGCTCGGCGGCGCGGGTCATGTAGGAGATCGGCACGCCGTTGTAAACCTCGGAGACCACGATCGGGGGCGCCTGGGCGTCCGGCGTCTCGAGCCAGAAGGCGCGCGACGAGTAGATCAGGGTGCGGTCGAGATCGCAGGCGACCAGGGGCAGGCCGGTCACTGGGCAGCCTGAATCCCGTGGCCGGGTCGGATGAGCCCCACGCAGCTGTACGGCAGGTCAGGCACGACCTCGATCGGCACGCCGCGCTGCTCGGCCAGCAGCAGCACGTGCGCGACATCCGCCACGGCATCCGCCCGCACCAGCACCTTCCAGGGAACCCGGCGCAGCAGCACCCGGGTGGTCTCGCCGACCCCCGGCTTGACCAGGTTCACGTCGTTGATGCCGTACTCGGTGCTGATCTGCTCGACCGCTTTCCAGCCGACCCACGACGGGGTGCGGTCCTCGGTGCCTGCCGCCGCGACCCCGGCGGCGACGTCGTCGGCGACATCGGTGAAGTAGCCGCAGACGGTGTCGAGAAAGTCCCTCGAGACGTCGTTGTGGCTCAGCTCGGCGTAGAACTTGGCGCCGTGGAACTCGTCCTCGCCGATCAGGTCCCGGTTGAAGACGGTGCGGGACACGAGCCCGGACACCGTGGAGTTCAAACAGGCCGACGGGATCAGGTAGTCCTCGCGGGTGCCGTGGATGGTGACGCAGTGCCCGGGGTCGGCCAGCACCGCCAGGTCGTCCCCGAAGAACACGCCGTCGGTCTGGCCGAACAGGGCGATCGCCGCGGACAGCTCCCGCGCGATGGCGCCCTTGCCGGTCCAGCCGTCGACGAAAATGATCTGCTCAGGTTCGTGGTGCACGGCGAGGTAGCGCAGCGCGGTCTGGTCCAGCCCCACGCCGCGCACGATGCTCATCGTGTAGTGCGGCACGTCGATCCCGCGGGCGTGTTGGGCCCAGCGCCGCATCAGGATGCCGATCGGGGTGCCGGCCCTGGCGAGGGAGACGAACACCGGCCGGTTGCCGCGGGCGGCGAGGGCGAGGTCGGTGACGACGCCGACGGCGACCGCGAGCCGGCGGCCGGAGCGTTCCAGGGCCTCCCGGTAGAGGGCCTCGTATTCCGGCGACGGGAGGTATTCGATGGGCAGCGACTCGGCGTAGTTCGCCGCCCCGGTCTGGATGGCGTGCTCGCGCTCCTCGGCCGGTGCTTCGAGGGCGGCGCCCTGCAGGTCCTGCAGCAGCCAGCTCACGTCCTCGGCGGCGTACGAGCCGAAGGCGGGGCCGCTGAGCGGATGCGGCAGCACGGCCGCGGTCGGGAGAGAGCTGGTCACGGGGCGGGTATCCCATCGGTGGGGGCTGACGCGGTCAGAAGCACGACCACGATGCGGTCGCTGACGCGGCGGAGGGCCTCGAGCACGCCGTCGGCGCCGTCGAGCCCGGCCGGGTCGGTGCCGGGTTCCGGCATGAACACCACGGTGCCGAAACGGCGGCCGGAGGCGGTGAGATTGTAGGCGAAGCGCACCCCGACGCCGTCGGAGGTCGTGTCGTGGCTGCGGAAGCGGATTGCGCTTCTGATGGGGTAGTCGGCCTGATCGAGCGTGGCGATCGGCGACCGGGTGCTGGTGGAGAACCTCACCGACAGCGGCGCTGCGGCGCGCTCCAGCTCGGCCGCGGTCAGCATCGGTAGGGCGATGAATTCCTCCGAGCCCAGCACCAGGACCCCCCGGTCGCCGGCAGCCGGCGTTCCGGTGGGGAGCAGGGTTGCCACACGATCGGCGATCGCCGTCGCGACGGCGGTGTCGGCGGGCGCGGTGGTGCCGAAGCGGGCGCTCCGCAACGGTGGCAGGTCGGTGCAGTCGAGCAGGCGCACCTCGCCGGCGACGGCGGGCGCCGGGGGGACTGCGGGCATCGACTCGATCATCCGGCCGGCGCGGGGGAGCACGTCGGCGGGGAGCCCGATCGAGCCGGCGGCCAGGCAGACCACGGAGATGCGGGTGCCGAGCGTTGCCGCCAGCTCGTCGAAGCGGCCGAGGTCGGCGGGCGAACGCAGGTCGATCAGGGAGGCGATCACCCAGTGCCGTTGCGGGACGAGGGCCTGGAGCGCTGTGATCGTGTTGATCACCGTGGTGCCGGTGCTCAGTTCGTCGTCGACCAGGATCGTCGTGCCGCCCGCCCGCAGCCAGTGCGGGTCGGAGGGCAGCAGGGCGTGGTCGGTGGCGTGGGAGTGTTCCTCAGCGAAGCCGGCGAAGGACGTGGCCCCGGCCGGGGCGTGCCGGGTCGAATGCAGGTAGTAGGCGCCGAGGGCGTCGGCGACGAGCTGGCCGAGACCGGTCGCCGTCTCGGCGTAGCCGAAGGTCACGACGCCGGGTCGCGGTGTCGTCGCGGCGCGGACGTCGCGGCGCAGGGTGGTGAGGTCGCGGTGGGCCCGCTCCAGGGTGTCCGCATCCGTCGGATCGGTCTGCTCGGCCAGCCGGGCCACCAGGACGGCGAAACGGTCGCCCAGCTCGCGCGCACCCCCGGGGCCGGCGTCGCCGACGACGCCGGACACGAGGAGGCCGAGCAGCTCTCCGGCCGCCAGGGCGATGCCGGGCGCCGTCGGGACGTGCTTGGCGAGCACCGTGGAGACCAGCAGATGGGCGCGTTTGGGGTTGCGGCGGAGAGCGATGCCGACGAGCTCGTCGACGCCGAGGATGCTCCGGTCGGAATCGGTGAGCACATGGATGTCGAGGGCCGTCGCCACCGTCACCGCATGCTCGCTTCGAGGAGGTCGACGAAGGTGGTGTCCTCCGAGGCGACACCGAAGGCCTCGGCGCGCAGCATCGTCTTGTGCGCCCACGCGGAGTGCGGCTTGGCCTCGTTCATCTTGTTGCCGTAGGGGGATGCGCTGGCGCCGCCACCCACATTGTCGAGAATGACCGCGGCGTCGAGGTACTCCTCGTGGCTCACGACCGACAGGGCGTGTACAACCGACACGTGGGTGGGATGGATCACCGTTTTGCCGAGGAGACCGTTGGCCTGGTCGAGGGAGATCTCACGGATCAGCCCGTCCAGGCCGCCGAGCATCAGCCGGTGCCGCAGTTCCCGTTCGTTGGCCTCGACGAAGGGGGTGAGGCGCAGCTGAGGGCGGAGGATGCGTTCGGTCGCGTAGTGCTCCCAGACGGTTCCGGTGATCACAAAACTGTCGTCGGAGCGGCCCAGCACGTTCACGATGTCGGAGATCATCGAGGCGACCACCTTGACGTCGTACACGGTGAGGTCGCGCGAGCGGCGCAGCCCGAACGCGCTGGACAGGTCGGTCGCGCCGATGCGCGCGGCCAGCACGTCCTCGCGGTTGTCGTGCAGGATCTCGCGGATCGAGGAGAGCGCCGAGGTGCGCGTTTCGCTGTGGATCATGCTCGGCGACTCCAGGATCGGCATCAGCCGCAGCCGCTTGCCGCCCTGCGAGCCGTCGGCGCCCCAGTGGCGCTGGATGTCGCGGAGCGCGACGAAGAACGCCTCGCCGTAGCCGGTCTCGTTTTCGAACTTGGGGACCACGAACCCGCTCAGCAGGTCGAGGCCCGCACCGCTGGACTCGGCCACCCGCCGCATCTGTTCCGGGGTGCGCACCCGCACGAAGAGCAGCGGGAGGGCGATGTCCGGCTGGTCCAGCGACAGGCGGTGCAGGGTTGTGATCGCCTCGGCGACGTTGATCTCGGCGGCCGCTACGGCGCTGTCGGCGATCGAGTCCTCAAGGCAGAGCACCATGCTGACGCAGCCGCGCGCGGCCTGTTTGACGACGTCGTCGGCGATCGCGGGACGGTCGCCGGGGCAGTAGAGCGTGGCGCCGAGGAACGCCGCGAGCAGCGGTGCGGGCGAGTCGACCGCTATCTCCTGCGGCTGCCGGTGGAAGAGCTCACCGGCTTGGGAGCTGTCGAGGAATGCGAAGTGGCGCATGGTGCTTATCGGCTCCGGGATTCTCGGGTGGCGACGTGGGGGGTGAGGGTGAAGCCGAACTGCTTCAGGATCGTGTCATCCGACGCTGTGCGGTCGACGGGTTCGGCGCGCAACTCGAGCAGGTTGCCGATCCGCAGGAGGTAGAGCACGAACATCCGTGAGTCGTCGCCCCTGGCTGTCGTGACCGTGGCGCCGTCGAAGACCTGCACGCCGAGGGTGTGCGGGCCGCGGGCCACGAACAGGGCCCGGCGCAGTTCCCGCACGTGCCGGAGGGAGACGAGAGCGTCGGCCTCGTCGAAACCCACCAGCGGCCGA
This sequence comes from Cryobacterium sp. N22, assembly GCF_002929555.1. Classification (GTDB taxonomy): domain Bacteria; phylum Actinomycetota; class Actinomycetes; order Actinomycetales; family Microbacteriaceae; genus Cryobacterium. The sequence goes on along the minus strand of NZ_PJJP01000034.1, from coordinate 151,965 downwards.
TTGCCGGAGGTCGTCACCGGGGTGCCGGCGGTGTCGCCGGAGGCGTGCGCCGAGCCGGTCACCCGGTCGGTGTCTTCCCACACCGCCACATCGGCGCCGCTGACGATGAGACTGCCCACGGCGGACTCGCGGGCATTGAGCCGGAGCACCGGCTCGGTGCCGCCCAGTTCGCGGACGTCGTCGATCGTGGGGGCGGGGAACGGGAGCGAGTCCGGCGAAACGGCGGTCGGCGCCGCCGCGACAGACGCCCGGCCGGCCGGTGACGCGGTGCTCGTCGACCCGGCACTTACCGACGCTGTGCCCGTCGACGCTGTCCCCGTCGGATGGGGGGCGAGCGACAACCCGGCGGATGCCGCCCGGCGAGGTGCCGGCTCGGCCTCGGCGGTCTCGCGCTCGGCGGCGGCCGGCGCGGCGGTCGCGGCCGGTGCTGCGGGCTTGACGCGCCGGCGCAGGTACCCGATGTCGGCGCGCACCCCAGAGCTGTTCAGTGCCACCGGTCAGAGGTCGATTCTGAAGTCGGCGGCGACGCCGCGCAGGCCCGTTGAATAGCCCTGGCCGAGGGCCCGGAACTTCCAGTCGTCGCGGTGGCGGTAGAGCTCGCCGAACATCAGCACGTCGATGTTGCGGTTTTCGCCGGCCGGGAGGGCGAAGCGCACGAGCTCCCGGTTGTCGCGGGTGGCCACACGGACGTAGGCGGAGCGCACCGACGAGAAGTTACCGGCTCCGCGCACGTCGGGGTCCACGTAGACGACGAACACGATCTTCGCGACCTCGGCGGGCACCCGTGCCAGGTCGACGTCGATCTCCTCGGTGTCGCGATCGTCGCGAAAGGCGACGGAGCCGTCCTGGCTGACGATCTGGTTGAAGAACACCAGGTGGTCGTTGGAGAGCGAGGTGCCCTGGGCGTCACACAGAATGGCCAGCGGCACGAGCTCGACCTGCGGCCCGCGGCTCGGGATGATCTCCCAGCCGAAGCCGATCATCAGTTCAGTGAGTCCCGGGTTCTCACTGGTCAGAGCGGCGTTGGCCCCCGGGATCATGTCGGTCACGACCGTCCGTCCAGGGTGAGGGAGGGCGCCGCGAACTTATCGGCGAGAAAGCGGCCGTGAGTGGAAAGCTCCGCGATGGCGCCGATGCGGATCTGGTTGAGCAGGTCGTTGATCGTCTCTTCGAGGATCCCGAGCTGGGCGGAGAACTGCAGGGTGGCGGACGAGGTGTTCGTGCGCTGGCCCTCCGGCAGGGCCAGGTACGCGCGCAGCGGAGTCGGCAGGTAGTCCCGGATCATCGCGTCGAGCAGCACCCGTTGCTCGGTCGAGGCGTTCTGGGCGGCCACCATCTCGATCACGACACGGAGCAGGTCGTCGATCTGCGCCAGCCTGGAGCTGAGCAGGGTGGGCAGTTCGCTTCCGGCGCTCCGCACGGCGGTGCGCAGCAGGTCCAGCGCGCGCGCCGTCGCCTGGTCCTCGGTTTCCGCGGCACGGGGCTCGGCCGCGACCGATGACACGTCGGGCGTCGCCTGACCCTTGAACAGCGAGTCTACGAACTTGCCGAATGCCATCTGCGTTTACCGTCCCCGTGCTGTTGCCCGATTCTCTAGCGTAGCTCCCGCTGTTCGCCCTGCTTGCTGCGTTCCAGGTAGGGCTTCGCCTTCGCCAGTCCCACCTCGAGGGCCGAGACTGTGCCCTCCATGTTCTTGGCGGCGTCGGCACGGAAAGTGTCGATGGCGTCCATGGTGGCGAACACGTTGTCGAAGGCCTTCTGCAGCGTCTCGACGCTCACGCCGGAGTTCGACGCCTGCTCGTGGATGCGCACGGTCTGGTCCTTGAGCATCTCGCTGGTCTTGAGGATCATGTTGTTGGTGGTGGTGTTGATCGCGTCGATCTGGTCGAGCACCATCTTCTGGTTGGCCAGGGCCTGCGCCACGATGACCGCCGTGCGCAGCGCCGCGATGGTCGTCGTGCGCGCCCGGTCGACACCCTTGATGAGTTCCAGGTTGTTCTTGCGGATCAGATCCATCGCCAGGTAGCCCTGCACCGACACCGCGAGCTGGGTGAGGATGTCCTGGTGCCGCTGGCGGATTGGGAAGAGCACGTCGGCCTCGAGCTTTTGCGCTTCGTCGATGCGGCCGGCCGAGCGCGAGGCATCGATCTTCTCCACGGTGGCGTTGTCCAGGGCCTTGGCGAAGACCGCGTACTCGCTCAGCGTCTGCATGGTCTCCCAGAGCTGCACCTTCTCACCGGCGAGCGACGCGTTGTCCTTGAGCAGTTCGTCCTGCCCGCTCATCAGCGACTTGATGATGGCGTCGAGCTGGGTCTGGGCGGACTCGTACTTCTGGAAGTACTTCGCCAGCTTGTTCCCGCCGGGGATGAAGCCCAGAATCTTGCGTCCCATGCCGAGGTCGGCGTCGTTCGGCGTGAGGTCCTCGACGGTTGAACGCAACTCACCGAGCGTGTTCGCCACGGTGATCTGCGCGCTGTTGCCGGTGCGCTTGGCGCCGGCAACCGAGGTCGACGAGCGTTCCAGCATGCGGGTGGAGTAGCCGCTGGACTGCACCATTTCCGCGCCCGCGAGGCCGGAGATCCCCTCGATCTTCGCGCTGAACTCGGGTGTCCGCGGGTCGAGGGACGAGACATCCGCCACGAACTCCCGCGCCTGACGGGCGATCTCCTGCTGCCGCTCGGCCGGAACCGGAACCATGCCTGGCGCGTCGTCCGCCACCACGATGTCCGGTGCGTCCGGCGCTTTCAGCACCAGGGCCAGCTCGGAGGCGTCCGGGGGAGAGAGGGGTGAACTCATGCGTGTTCCTGTCTGATTTACGATGCGGCGGGCGGCGACGAGCGCGAGCCGGTTAGTCGAGTGAGATGCCGAAGTCGGTGGCGATGCCGGCGAGCCCGGAGGTGTAGCCCTGGCCGACGGCCTTGAACTTCCAGTCGGCGCCATTGCGGTAGACCTCGGCGAACAGCATGGCGGTCTCGGGCGCCGCGTCTTCGCTCAGGTCGAAACGCACGATCTCCGCGTCATCCTGGTCGACGACCCGGCAGTACGCCCCGCGCACCTGGCCGAAGTTCTGGCGGCGTGCGTCGGCCTGGTCGATCGAGACCACGATCACCACGCGGGAGACGTCGCTGGGCACCAGGCGCAGGTCGATCGTGATCTGCTCGTCGTCGCCGTCGCCGGCTCCGGACCGGTTGTCACCGAGGTGCACGACCGACTTGTCGGCCGAGGCCGGCTGGTTGTAGAAGATGAAGTCGGCAGAGGAGCGCACCTTGCCGTTGTCGCCGATGAGGAGCGCGGAGGCGTCCAGGTCGAAAGCCTCGCCGCTGGTGGTGCGCGGGTCCCAACCGAGGCCGACCGTGGCGACGGTGAGTCCGGGGCTGACCTTGGTCAGCGAGAGGTTGTTGCCTTTTGCGAGTGTCAGACCTGCCATGGGGATTTTCTCCTTGTGTGTACGGGGTGGGTGAACGGACGTGCGGTGGGGCCCGGTTAGAGGGCCTTCGCTGCCGCCGTGAGCAGGTCCATGGCCGAACGGCCGGTGGCGCGCTCGCCGATGGCCTTGAAGGTCCAGCCGTTGCCGTCGCGGGAGACCTTCGACATGATCATCGCGGTGTGCGGGCCGCTGTCGGTCAGCTGGTAGCGGGCGACCTCGGGGGTGCCGGCTGAGGAGTCGTCGACGAGGCGGCTGAACGCGTTCTCGACGGCGTCGAAGGTCTGCTGGCTGTAGCTGCTGATGACGAACACGATCTGCGAGACCGCGGGGGACACCTTGGCGAGGTCGACGAGGATGGTTTCGTCGTCGCCGTCGCCGGCCCCGGTGAGGTTGTCGCCGGTGTGGCGGGTCGATCCGTCCTTGCTGCTCAGCTGCTGGAACCAGACGGTGTCGAGGACCTTGCCGGCGGCGTCGAAGAAGATCGCCGAGGCGTCGAGGTCAACCTCCGCGGCCTTGCCGCGACCGAACAGTCCGCGCTTGACGGGGGCGGCGCTGTCCCAGCCCAGGCCCATGCGGACCTTCGAGAGGCTTCCGCCATCCGCCTTGGTCAGCGAGAGCGACTGGCCCTTTGACAAGCTCAAACCCATTGTGTACTCCTTTTTATGACGTTTTTGTTGGTCAGCGCCAGTGCGCGCCCAGTCTAGAGGCCACCGGCACGGAAAATCCTGCACGGAGCGGGCGGCGGGGCGACGACAGCCGCGTGCTTCGCCGCCCGCTCCCTAGGTGTTGCTACTTCGCGAAGCTGCTGTGCGCGTCGTGCGCCTCGGTCAGGAGGGTCTGCAGTTCGTCGTCTTCGGCGGCACGAGCCTGGTGCTCGCTCGAGAGCAGGCCCAGAGCGCGTTCGTGGGCGACGACGAGCGCGTAGGTCTCGTCGCGCGTCTCACCCTTGCCACTGAAGTCGCCGGTCAGGTACTTCTTGGCCGATCCCTTGCTCAGTGCGATCGCGCTGTGCGCCCGACCAGCGGGGCTGATCAACGAGGCGACAACGGTGACCGCGAGCACACCGATGATCACGGCGAGCGAGAGGCCGGTGCTGATCTCGAAGACCGGCACGTGCTCGCCGCCGTTGATGAACGGCAGCGTGTTCTCGTGCAGGGCGTGCAGCACGAGCTTGACGCCGATGAAGCCGAGGATCGCGGCCAGGCCGTAGCTGAGGTAGATCAGGCGGTCGAGCAGTCCGTCGATGAGGAAGTAGAGCTGACGCAGGCCCATGAGCGAGAACGCCGTCGCGGTGAAGACGATGTAGACGTTCTGGGTGAGGCCGAAGATCGCGGGCACGGAGTCCAGCGCGAACAGGAGGTCGGTTCCACCGATGGCCACCATGACGAGAAGCATCGGCGTCATGACCTTCTTGCCGTTCTCCATGGTGAACAGGCGGTCGCCGTCGTAGCGTTCGGTGGTGTGGAACAGGCGCTTGGCGAGCCGGATGATGAAGTTGTCGGCCTCGTCGCTCTCGGCTTCGGGCTTGAGCAGCTTGACCGCGGTGTAGATGAGGAACGCGCCGAACAGGTAGAACAGCCAGGCGAACGAGTTGATCAGGGCCGAGCCGAGGAAGATGAACCCCGTGCGAGCGATCAGCGCGAAGACGATGCCGAAGAGGAGCACCTTCTGCTGGTCGGCGCGAGGCACCTTGAAGCTGGCCATGATGATCAGGAAGACGAAGAGGTTGTCGACCGACAACGCCTTCTCCGTGATGTAGCCGGCGAAGTACTCGGTTCCCAGCGTGCTGCCGCCGAAGAAGAGAACGCCGAGCCCGAAGATGATCGCGATGCCCACGTAGATGGCGGACCATTTGGCGGCCTCGGGCAGCGTCGGCTCGTGCGCCTTGCGCACGTGGAAGAAGAAGTCGAAGGTGAGCAACGCAAGGATGCCGAGGATCGTGAGGAGCCAGACGTATCCGGGTATGTCCATGGGTGAAGTTCTCCGCGGGGGTTAGTGGTGTGATGAAGTTGGGGGCACCCCAACCGTTCGCCTGCCTACCGAAAGGTAAGGTGGCTCCACTATATTAGTTGGATACGTCCAACTATTCGTCCAACCCCCGAAAAGTCAGGAAACATTCAGCCATGGCGCACAGTCGGGAACCCGCAACCGCCGTGGGCGAGGCCTTGGAATCGGCCCTGTCGTCAATCCTCCGCTGGTCCACCCGCGCGGACAATAAACGGATGCTGCACGATTCGAGCGGTGCCGCCCTCTCCAGCACGGACTCCTGGTTGCTGGAACGCGTCGTGGTCGCCGGTCCGCTGCGGATGTCGAAGCTCGCGGGCTGGATGGCGGTCGACAAGTCCACCATGACCACCGAGATCCGTCGGCTGGAGAAATCGGGCCTGGTGACTCGGCGATCCGATCCGACCGATCGTCGCGCCGTGCTCATCACCGCAACCGACGAGGGTCGAACTGCAATCGCCCGGCACCGCCAGCTCGCTCAAGACGTCTACGGAACCCTGGTCGGTAAGTGGACCCTGGAGGACCGCACCGAGTTCGCGCGGTTGCTCGGCCGCTTCGTCGACGAACTCTCCTGGGTGACCGATGCGGTGGCCCGGCACAACGAGTCGATCTGACCGGCGCGCTGGGCTACCCGCCCAGGCCCAGCCACAGGCCGAGGGAGGCGCAGCCCACCGCGAGGACGAGCATCCCGAGCCCGTTGAACAGGGTCGGGAGAGACCGGCGATCCTGCGCCAGCCGCACGGTCTCGTAGCTGGCGGTGCTGAACGTCGTGAACCCGCCCAGCAGGCCGCCGCCGAGCACGAGGTGCCAGGCCTCTGGCAGCCAGAGGGCCAGGGTGAGCCCGGTGATCAGGCCCAGCAGCAGGGAGCCGACCACGTTGATGAGCAGGGTGCCGACAGGCAGGGTGGTGCGCACCCTGGTGCGCACGACGCCGTCGAGGACCAGCCGCAGGGTCGCGCCGAGACCGCCGGCCAGCGCCACGGCGACGAAGAGCGGCGGGGTCATCGGGTCGCCGTCCCGCTACGGTCCGGGCGCCGGCGATGCAGGGCGCCGGCCGCGCCGATCCCGGCCCAGGAGGCTGCCGCGCCGACGAGGACGGTGCCCAGGGCGTAGAGCAGCGCCGCGGGGAGCCGGCCGTCGGCCAGCAGCAGGCTTGTGTCCGTGGCCAGGGCGCTGTACGTGGTGAAGCCGCCGAGCACGCCGGTGCCCAGCAGCAGCCGCAGGTGCCGGCGCCGGCCCTCGTCGGGGCCGCGGTGGGCCAGGGTCTCCAGCAGCAGCCCGAGCAGGAACGCGCCGACGATGTTGATGGCCACGATCGACACGGCCACCCCTGCGACCGGCGGGACCGCGATCGCCAGGAGCTGGCGCAGCGCGGTGCCCATGGTGCCACCGGCGAAGACGAGGGCGAGGTGCGGCCAGTGCAGGTGCACGGCGCGGGGCGGGGCGGGGCGGACCGTCATCAGGTGCCGCCGTCGAGGGTGAGCGCGAGCGCGGCCGCCTCGGCACGCGGGGCGTCGAGGTAGCGCCGGCCACCGGCCTGGTACACGAGCGGATGCGCGGTGGGCAGGTTGAGCCGGTGGATGGCCGATTTGTCGAGTGCCTCGAGCACGGCGCAATACGCGCGGAGCGAGTTGCCGTGCGCCACGACCAGCACGGTGCGCTTCTCCGCCAGGAGCGGCAGCACCCGTTCGGTGTGGATCTCGGCCACCCGGGCCATCACGTCGCGCAACGACTCGGTGCGGGTCAGCGCCCGCCGGGGCAGGCCGCGGAACAGGGCGGTGCCCGCGAAGACCGCGAGCCGCTCGTCGGACATGGCCGGGGGCGCGGTGTCGACCGAGCGGCGCCAGGCCAGGAACTGTGCCTCGCCGGCCTCGGCACGCACGTCGTCCTTGGACCGTCCGGTGAGGGCGCCGTAGTTGCGTTCGTTCAGGCGCCAGTCGGTGTCGACCGTGCCGGCCGGCAGCTGCAGGTCGCCGGCCACGATCGCGGCGGTCTGCACGGCGCGCTGCAGCGGGGACACGAGGACGGCATCCGGCACCAGGTCGTGCGCCGTGAGCAGGCCGGCCGCGGACAGCGCCTCGTCGGCGCCCGACGGCGACAGTGCGGGGTCGAGGATGCCGGTGAAGAGGCCGGCGGCGTTCGCGGTGCTCTGTCCGTGGCGGAGCAGAACGAGGGAACCACCGCTCGGCCAGCTCGTCACGGTCACCCACCAGTCTCGTCGGCCGGCGTCGGCGCGACTAAGAAGTCGGTAGGAACCATCAGCGCAGTCGGCGGTTCGAGCGGGTGCTCAGGTGGGATCCATCACCACGCAAAAGGGTACACCGCTCAATCGGACTCCCAGGGCAGGTCATCGTCGAACGACACCGGCGACAGGGGGACGACGACGACGGGACGGTTCTGCCGGTGGGCCAGGTGCATCGCGATCGATCCCGCGAAGAACTCTTGCAGGCTGCCGCGCACGGTGCCGTCCCGGGTGCCGACCACGATCATCACGGCCCGCAGCGTCTCGGCGAGCTGCCCGAGCGCCCTGGCCGGGTCGCCGGAGAGCTGGCGGGTGCTCCACTGGATGTCGTGGCCGCCCAGGATGCGGGTCAGGTGGGCGGTGAGGTAGGGGTCGATGCCCGCGCCGTCACCCGCTGCGGGCGCATCGGCATGGTCGGATCGCGGATGCCGGCCCGGGTCTACCCAGGCGCACACCAGCTCGGCGTCGAACCGCGCCGCGAAGACCGCGGCCTGCAGCACCACGCCGTCGTCCTGACCTGGATAGACGCCCACCACCACTCGGGCTCGGATGTTCATGGCGCCCAGAGTGGCAGAAGTCCCCGAACCCCGGTAGGCCCCTATCCAGGACGGCGCCGATGTGCGGTCGACTCAGTGCAGTTTGATCGTTCCGCCGTCGACCATGAGCGTCTGCCCGGTGATGTAACTCGAGTCGTCAGAAACCAGGAATGCAACGGCGGGTGCGACATCGGTGCGCGGGTCGCCGAAGCGACCGAGGGGGATTTTGCCCAGCGTCGACCGGTAGAGCTCCGGGAATGCCTGCGACCAGGCCTGAACGCCCTCGGTCATTGCCATGGGGCATACGACGTTGACCCGGATTCCGTCTGGCGCCCATTCGTTCGAGACGACTCGGCTGAGCCCCCGGATCGCTTCCTTCGCTGCCGCGTAGGCGGCCTGGGTGGGCTGGCCGTCCAGGCCGGCGCCCGAGCCGAAGTTGACCACTGACCCCGTGGTCTTCTTCAGCTCAGGGTAGGCGGCGCGCATGAAGTTGATGGTGGCACGCAGTCCGGTGGAGAACGAGAGGTCCCACATCTGCTCGGTGAGCTCGAGGAAGGACGCCTGACGCGAGGCGTGCGCATTGTTCACCAGTCCGTGCAGCCCGCCGAAGCGCTCCACGGCTGCGCTGACGGCACGCTCGGCCACGGCGGGGTCGGACACGTCGCCCTGCAGGAACACCACGGAGTCACCGAGCTCGGCGGACAGGGCTTCCCCGGCCTCCGTGGCGAGATCCACCATGACGACGCTGGCGCCACGTTCGACGAAGGTGCGGGTGATGGCACCGCCGATGCCGGAGGCTCCGCCGGTGACGATGACGCTCTTGTTGTCGAGTTGCATTTTCGGGGTTACCAAGTGCTGTCGCCGCGCACCACGGCGTCGTAGCCGCCGTCGATGAAGATGACCTGGCCGCATAGGTGCGAGTTCTCTTCGTCGGCGAGCCAGACGAGCAGCTTCGCGGCGACGTCGGCGTCGAACGGTCCGTTCAGTGGCATGGGCACCTGTTCGTTCAGGCGTGCCCGTCCCTCGGGGGTGGCGACCAACTCGGTGGTCATCGGGGTGAGAACGACACCCGGCGCGATCGCATTGAGCGGAATCCCGGCGCCGGCCCAGTCGGCGGTAGGTGCGGTCGTGCGCAGCCACCGGGCCAGGGCCCGCTTGCTGGACGAGTAGATCTGGTGCCCGGTCGCCGGGTCGGTGGCGAGCTCGGCGGCGCGGGCCAGGGCCTCCTGTTCGGTGCCCTCCAGCAGGAGCCGCACCAGCTCCTCATCGCAGGGCTGCAGCGATGCCATCGAGGCGACGGCCACGGCGCGCGGGGCGGGGGAGCGGGTCAGCAGCGGGCGGAGACCCTCCAGGGTCGCGACGGTGCCGTAGTAGTTGACCGCGGCGGTGACGGGGATCGGGTGGCTGAGACCGGCGACGGCGATGACGCCATCCAGCACACCGCCGGAGAGCTCCCCGGCGGCTTGGACCAGCGTCTCGCGTCCCTGCACGGTGGACAGGTCGGCGTTGATGTCAGAGTCCCTGAGGTCGGCGCCGATCACCCGGTGGCCCCTCTCGATCAGGAGTGCGGCGGTGGCCTTGCCGATGCCGCTGGCGGCGCCGGTCACGAGGTAGGTGCGGGTCATTGCTGTTCTGCTTTCTGGTCGGTGGTGAGTTCGGGCGTCGGCGCCTCGACGCGGATGGCGTGCGCGAGCGCGTCGTCCCGGAATCGGCTGAGTAATCGGGTGAAGTCGGCGCGGTCGTCGTCTGACCAGCGGCGCATCAGGTCCGCCATCATCACGTCGCCGGCCTGGGTCAGCGCCGTCGCGGCGGCTGTTCCGGCGGGCGTCAAGCGCAGAAGGGTGGCCCGGGAGTCGTCGGGGTCCTGGCGCTTCTCGATCAGGCCGTGCGCGGTGAGCCGGTTGCTCAGTTTGGAGATCGCGGAGGCGCCGACGCGCAGGCGGGAGGCGAGGGCGGACGCACGCTGCTCGCCGTCGCGGGCGAGAACGGTGACGGCCACGATCGAGGTGGCGTCCAGATCGACCCCGGCCCCGACCGCCAGTCCACGGATGAACGTTCCGGAGGACCAGACCGAGAAGACCTCGAGCAGCGCCCCGAGCTGCTCGTGGCGGTACGACCGAGCGAACGGTCCCGGTCCTGCGTCGTCGGCCTCAGGGGACACAGCGGCACGTCCTTTCACACTCTCGTCTTTTACTGTCTCTAAGACAGCATATAGGAACCGAGTTTGTTTCGTTAGGGAAGGTAATGAAGCGCACACTGTAAAAAGTTTCGATGTCGCGCCGCGAAATGTGCCCGATTGTCACAGTTTGACCAGATCTATTGACGAAGTTACTTGCAACATGCAACGATCTCTCTCGACAACGAAGTTATGGAGGCCGTCCCATGGTGGTGACCGCACTGAAGGAACCCGCCGCGTCGCTTGCGACCCGGAGAACACCCAGAGTGAAGACCGGACGCAGGGACTCGCAAACGCGGGCCGCGATCCTCTTTCTCGTCCCGGCGAGCATCGGCTTCCTGGCCTTCTTCGCCTGGCCCACCCTGCGCGGCCTGTACCTGAGCTTCACGGACTACAACCTGCTGCGGGACCCCACCTTCATCGGGCTCGACAACTACCTCGCGATCGCCGGCGATCCGGTGTTCTGGAATTCGCTCAAGGTCACCCTGGAATACGTGGTCATCAACGTGGGCGTGCAGACCGTCGCGGCGCTCGCGCTGGCTGTACTGATGCAACGCTTCACCCGGTCGATGGTGGTGCGCGGCGTGATCATGCTGCCGTACCTGATCGCCAACGTGATCGTGGCGCTGGTCTGGTTCTGGCTGGCCGACTACAACCTCGGTCTCATCAACGCGACCCTGGACACCATGGGCCTGGGCAAGATCGGCTTCTTCGGCAACGAGGACCTCGCCATGGGCACCATCGCCCTGGTCAACGTCTGGCGGCACCTGGGCTACACGGCCCTGCTGCTCTTCGCCGGGCTGCAGGCCATCCCGCGCGATGTCTACGAGGCGGCCGAGGTCGACGGTGCCGGAGAGTGGCGGGTCTTCCGCAGCGTGACACTGCCGTTGCTGCGGCCGGTACTCGCGTTCGTCCTCGTCGTCACGGTCGTCGGTTCGTTCCAGATCTTCGACACCATCGCCGTCACCACCGGCGGCGGCCCCGTCGACGCGACTCGCGCGATCAACTACTACATCTACCAACGCGCCTTCGAGCGACTGGACTTCGGCTACGCCTCGGCCCTGGCCGTGATCCTGATGATCCTCCTGGCCGCCATCGCCCTGGTGCAGAACAAACTGCTGCGCGCCAACGAGTCAGACCTGGAGAGATAGCACCATGGCCATCATCGCCTTCAAAGCCGGTAAACGTCCCTCCCTTTCGGCCAAGCGCGCGTCGAACGCCGACGACGCGGCCCTGGCCAAGTCCAAGGTCTCGCTGTTCTTCGGCCGGCTCGCCCTGGTCATCGTGATCCTCATCACGCTGTTCCCGATCTACTGGATGTTCCGCACGGCCTTCAGCAACAACCGGGCCATGTTCTCCGAACCGCTCAGCCTGCTGCCGGTGGACTTCACCTTCGGCCCGCTGCAACGGGTGCTCGGCCTGGCCACGACTGAGGAGGCACTGGCCGAAGGCGGCTCCGGCGCCTCGATCAACTTCGGCCAATACATGCTCAACTCGGTCCTGGCCTGCACCCTCATCACCGTGCTGCAGGTGACGTTCAGCTCGATGGCCGCCTACGCGTTCGCCCTGCTCAACTGGAAGGGCCGCGACAAGGTCTTCGCGATCTTCCTCATCGCCCTGATGGTGCCCGGCATCTTCACCCTGCTGCCCAACTTCATCCTGGTGAAGGACCTCGGCCTGCTCAACACCATCCTGGGAATCGCCCTGCCGGCGATGTTCATGACCCCGTTCGCGATCTTCTTCCTGCGGCAGTTCTTCCTGGGGGTCAACCGCAGCATCATCGAGGCCGCGGTGATCGACGGCGCCAACCACTGGCGCATCTTCAGCCGGATCGTGGTGCCGCTGGCCTGGCCGCAGATCATCACCCTGGGCATCCTGCAGTTCATCCAGTACTGGAACGACTATCTCTGGCCGTTCCTGGTGGGCCAGAGCGAGACCTCCAAACTTCTCACGGTGGGCCTGGGCATCTTCAAGTCCCAGACGCCGCAGGGCAACCCCGACTGGGCGGGCCTGATGGCCGGCGCCCTCGTCGCGGCCGTGCCGATCTTCATCCTGATGCTCGTCTTCGGTCGCAAGATCGTGGGCTCCATCCAGTCTTCCGGCGTCAAGTAACCCGCGCCCCTCCCCAACCCCCAAGAGAAAGAGAACACGACCATGAAGAAGAACCGACTGGCGATCCTGACCCTCGCCGCGATTCCTCTCGTCCTCACCGGATGCTCCGCCCCCGCGGGCTCCGATTCGGCCGACGGAACCACACTGTCCTACGGACTGTGGGACGCGAACCAGCTGCCCGCCTACGAGCAGTGCGCAGCGGACTTCCACGAGGCCAACCCCACCATCACCGTCGATGTGGAGCAGCTGGGCTGGGACGACTATTGGAACAAGATCAACACCGGCTTCGTCTCCGGCGAGAACTTCGACGTCTTCACCGGCCACCTGGCCAACTTCCCCGAGTTCATGCTCAACGAGCAGATCCTGCCGTTGGACGACTACATCAAGGCCGACGGCGTCGACCTCTCCATCTACCAGGCCGGCCTGGCCGACCTGTGGAAGGGCTCGGACGATAAGCAGTACGGCCTGCCCAAGGACTTCGACACCGTCGCCCTGTTCTACAACAAGCAGTTCACCGACGCCGCGGGCCTCACCGCCGAGCAGCTGGGCGCCCTGACCTGGAACCCCGAGGACGGCGGCAGCTACGAGGCGGCCATCGCGCACCTCACCGTGGACAAGAACGGCGTGCGCGGCGACGAGCCCGGCTTCGACAAGTCGAACGTGGAAACCTACGGCCTGTGGATGGAGAACTCCGGCGGCGCCGACGGCCAGACCCAGTGGGCCTACCTCACCCAGACCAACGGCTGGACACAGACCAACGGCGCCTGGGGCGACGAGTACAACTTCGACGACCCCGCATTCCAGGACACCATCGACTGGTGGTACTCGCTGGTGGAGAAGGGCTACATGCCCACCTTCGAAGCGCAGACCGGCATCGGCTGGGCCGACCAGTTGTCAGCGGGCAAGGCCGCCCTGGTGGGCAACGGCTCATGGATGACCGGAGCCGTGTTCGGTTCGGCCAGTGACACCTTCACGCCGGCGATCGCCCCCACCCCGGTGGGCCCGAGCGGCGAGCGCGCGTCGATGCTCAACGGCCTCGCCGATAACATCTGGGCCGGCACCGACCACCCCGACGAGTCCTGGGAATGGGTGAAGTACCTGGGCTCCAGCGCCTGCCAGGACGTCGTAGCCGAAGCTGCCGTCGTCTTCCCCGCCATCACCACGGCGACCGACGCCGCGGTGGAGGCGTTCGCCGCCAAGGACATCGACGTGAGCCCGTTCATCATGCAGGTCGACGATGACACGACCTTCCTCTACTCGATCACCGACCACCGCTCCGATGTGCTCGCCCTGGTCACCCCGGTGATGGAGTCGATCATGTCGGGCAAGTCCCCGGCCAGTGCGCTCACCCCCGTGAACGAGGAGATCAACGCGCTCTTCAAGTAGCATCGCACCACTGCACGAGCCGATCGGCTGGGATCCCGCCGGAACCCAGCCGATCGGCGCTCCACCACCACCCACCCTTTGAAGGAACCGCCGTGAGCCAGCCCGTGAGTATCCCCGACACCCTGATCGAACTCGTCGCCGATGGGGTATGCCTCCGCGTCGACCTGGCGACGGGAACCCCGGTGATCCAGCACTGGGGAGCCGGGCTCGGCGCGCCGGGATCGGCGGGCGAGGTCGCCGATCTGCTGCACGACGGGGTTCCGCAGTCGAGCATCGACGAGCCGGTCGCCCCCGGCCTCTGGCGGGAAAATGCCCGCGGATTCCTCGGCCGCCCGTCGGTTCTCGGGCACCGGGCCGGCGCCGACTGGTCGCAGCTGTTCACCGTCAACCGGGTCGAAGCGACGGCGGCCACCCTGCTTGTCGAGTCGACGGATGCCGTGGCCGGCCTCACCGTTCGCGTCACCTTCGACCTGCAACCGGCCGGTGTGCTCCTGATCAGCCAGACCGTCACCAACGACGGCGCCACCCCCTTCGACCTCACCGAGCTCACCACCTGGCTGCCGTTGCCCGACGCCGCGACCGAAACCCTCGACTTCACCGGCCGCTGGTTGAAGGAGCGCCAGCCGCAGCGCCGGCCCATCCAGGTGGGCACCTGGGCGCGCGAGATCCGCGAGGGCCGCTCCGGCCACGACTACACGATCGTGCAACTCGCCCTCTCCGACGGCGCCGACTACCAGACCGGTTCGGTGTGGAGCACCGGCCTGCTCTGGAGCGGTAACACCAGGCACCTGGTCGAACGACTGCCGAACGGGAACACCTCCTTCGGCGCCGGCGAGCTCCTGCTGCCCGGCGAATCGATCCTCGCCCCCGGTGCGAGCTACGCCGCGCCCACGGTGGCCGCCACCTTCTCGGATGCGGGCATCGACGGCATGACCGACCGGTTGTACCGCTGGCTGCGCGCACGGCCGCAGCATCCGGTCCGGCCACGCCCGCTGACGCTGAACGTGTGGGAGGCCGTCTACTTCGACCACGACCTGGTCAAGCTCGGCGCCCTCGTCGACGCGGCCGCCGAGGTGGGCGTGGAACGTTTCGTGCTTGACGACGGCTGGTTCCTCGGCCGTCGCAACGATTTTGCCGGCCTTGGCGACTGGATCGTGGACCCCATGGTCTGGCCCGACGGGCTGGGGCCGCTGGCCGCCCGGGTGGCAGCGGCGGGCATGGAATTCGGGCTCTGGTTCGAGGGCGAGATGGTCAACGTCGACTCCGACGTCTACCGGGAGCACCCCGAGTGGATCTTCCAGGCCGGCGGGAGGATCCCGCCGGAGGCCCGGCACCAGCAGGTGCTCGACCTCGGGCACCCGGGCGCCTACGCTCACGTGCTCGGCCAGGTCGACGCGATTCTCACCGAGTACGGCATCAGCTACATCAAGTGGGACCACAACAGGGTGCTCACCGAGCCCGCCCACCTCGGCGTTGCCGGCGTGCGCCGCCAGACCGAGGCGATCTACCGGCTCTTCGACGAGCTCAAGCGCCGCCACCCGCGGCTGGAAATCGAGTCCTGCTCCTCCGGCGGCGGCCGGGTCGACCTGGGCATGACCCAGCACGCCGACAGGTTCTGGACCTCGGACTGCAACGACGCCCTCGAACGCCAGTACATTCAGCGCTACACCCAGTTCGCGATCCCGCCTGAGCTGCTCGGCACCCACATCGGCCCGACTCACTCGCACACCACCGGCCGGGTGCACGCCCTGTCCTTCCGCGCGATCACGGCCCTCTTCGGCCACGCCGGGATCGAGTGGGACATCACCGAGGCCACCCCGGCCGAACGCGCCGCCCTCGCCTCCTGGGCCGCCTACTACAAGCAGAAGCGCGCACTGCTGCACACGGGCCGGGTGGTGCGGGTCGAGCAGGCCGACGACACGGCGTTCCTGCACGGAGTGGTGGCGCAGGATGGCGGCGAGGCCGTGTTCGCCTACGTGCAGCTGGCCGCGGCCGGTGGCAGCAACCCGCGGCGCATCCTGCTGCCCGGACTCGACCCGGCGGCGCGCTACCGGGTGCGGCTGGTGGAACCGGCCGGAGCGGCGGGCACCACCCAGGCCCAGCAGCCGAGCTGGCTGACCGGGCTGGAGAGCACCGGGGCGGCGCTGGCGCAGATCGGGCTTCGGCCGCCGATCCTGTATCCGGAGACCGCCATCCTGATCGAGCTGACCCGGCTCTGAGCACCCGGCAGCGGGGCGATACCGTGGGGCATGCCCTCTGCCGTCACCCTGATTCGTTCCGCTGCCCTCTCCTCAGTCGCCGAGTACGCCTATGCGGCGACCGCTCCCGCCGGTGCCCGGCTCATCTTCCTGGCCGGTGCGTGCCCGGTGAACCTCGACGGGAGCACGGCGGGGGTCGGCGACTATGCGGCGCAGGCGGCGAAGGCGATGGAGAACCTCGTGATCGCCCTGGCGGCCGCGGGGGCCGAGCTTGGTGACGTGCTGAGCACGCGGGTGCTCGTCGCATCCGCCCGGCAGAGCGATCTCGTCGAGGCGTGGACGGTCGTGCGTGACGCCTTCGGCGCGCACGACGCGCCGAGTACCCTGCTGGGTGTGACGGTCCTGGGCTACACCGACCAGCTCGTCGAGATCGAAGCGGTCGCTGCGGTGGTCGACTAGCTTTCAGCGTCGCCAGGAGGAGTGCTGAGCTGTTTCGCCATCCGGAAGTTTCGCATGCGCACTCCCCGGGTGACCGGATGCTGTTCCGCAACGATGACGAACCCGTATCGTTCGAAGAACGGGCGAGCGGTGATGCTCGCGTTTGTCGACAACGACGAAACGCCGAGACTGTGCGCTCGCCGTTCGACCGCCGCCAGCAGGTCGCGAGCGACGCCTCGCCGGCCGAACCGTGAAGCCACGAACATCATGTGGATGTACCCGTCGGCGCTCACGTCAGAGAAGCCGGCCAGCTCCCCGTCACTGATCGCGACCACGGTCCCGAGCCCGGTGCGGGCCAGGTTCCACTCCGTGAGGTCGCGCTCCTTGGGCGCGGACCACGCCGCAACCTGTTCGGGCGAGTAGTCCTTGGCGGCGGTGACGGTCACGGCGTCCAGGAAAACGGCGAGCGTGCCCTCGGCATCGTTCGCCTGGTAGGGGCGAACCGTCACGGTGCCGACGGGCGGCGTCATCGACTCAGCGTCGGTGACTGCTCGGGAACGGGGAGGATCTGGCCGACCGGCTCACGCTTCTCGGCCTGGAACCGGTCCTCGGTGCGGCCCTGCGCCCAGTACCCCGACAGGGAGAGCTCTGAGCGCTGCACGCCGCGTGCCGAGAAGACCTCGCGCAGGCCCTTCATCGCCGAGCGCTCGCCGTGCGCGAAGACCTGCGGCCGGCCGGGCAGCCAGGTCGCGGCATCCACCGCAATGGACAGCTGGCCGGGGTCGGTACCGAACAGCCACTGAATCTGCACCGCGCCGGGAGCGGCCAGCTCCAGGATCTCGGTCGCGTTCGGCACCTGGATGAAGGCCAGTCCTTCTGCCGTGGCCGGCAGCGACGCCAGGGCGGATGCGATGGCGGGCAGTGCGGACTGGTCGCCGGCGAACAGGTGCCAGTGGGAACCGGGGTCGGGGGCGTAAGCGCCGCCGGGGCCGGAGAATGACAGGCGGTCACCGAGTTGGGCCGCGTCGGCCCACGGTCCGGCCAGACCCTCAGTGCCGTGGACGACGAAGTCGATCGAGAGGGTGCGCGCGTCAAGGTCCACGTTGCGCACGGTGTAGGTGCGCGTCACCGGCAGGTCTTCCGGGGCGAGGGTTTCGCGCAGGAGGGCGGCATCGAACGGCGGTGTGAGTCCGAGCTCCGGCTTGGCGAAGTGGATCTTCACGTACTTGTCGGTCGCGTCGTTCGTCACGAAGTTCTCGAACTGATCGCCGGAGAGGACGATCCGCACCAGGTGCGGGCTCAGCTGTTCGCGTCGGACGACCGAGAGGGTGATTTGCGGCCGGACGGGACGGGCCGGTGCGGCGGTGGGAGTAGACATCGCGATCCACTCTAAGTTAGGTAACCCTCACTTGGCAATGCCGGGGTGCCGCTAGCCGAAGCGCAGAATACGGAATCCTGCCGCGTCCAGGGTGGTGAGGCCGAACCGCTGCCGGAGGGTGCGTTCCTTCTGGCCCGGCACGACGTTCGAGAGTGCCAGGGCCACATGGAACAGGACCTCCGACGCCACCAGACGTTGCAGCTTCGGGGGCGCGAGCTTGGACCGGCGGCTCTGCACCACGATGATCCGCACGGCGTCCGGCGCGATGTGGTCGTTCAGGTCCCGAAGCAGCGACGCCGCCTTCACGAGCGAGGACCGCCGGGCATCGCGTTGGATGGCCACCACGACGACACGTGCCGGCTGCGTCGCCGACGCGCGGTCGGTCTCCGGAATCCCCGCTGCGCGCGCGCCGGTTCGCATCACGGTGAGGAGCTCGTCGGCGTCCCCCTCGAGCAGGATCGGTGCCGTCAGGACGTGTGTTGCAATCGCCCGAAGTTGTTCCGCGCGCCTCTTCCGCGACATGCCGCCCCCTCTGCTGTCCCTCCCATTCTCCGGCACAACCGCTGGGAGCGGGCCTAGACACCGTCGGATGGTCGGGGCAAAGATCGTATCGAAGAACGCCGACGCGCGGCGCGGGATGGAGACCAGTGGATGCGGAGACAGTGAGGCCCTGGTCGAGCGCCTGGCTGAGACGGGAGTTCATCACTCAGGAACTCATCTCGGGCACCGTGCTGGTCAGTGTCGTGATCGCGGTGGCCGACGAGGCCGGTGGCATCCTCGATGTCTTCGCGATCACCCTGGTGAGCATGCTGATCTTCTGGGCCACTGAGGTCTTCGCGCACACCATCGCCGCGCAACGGCGCCGGCCCGACACCGAGACCGTGCACGTCAGGGCATCGGTCCGGTCGGCGCTCAAGGACTCCCGAGGGCTGGTATTCGCGAGCATTCCGCCCCTGGTCTTCCTGCTGCTCGGACTCCTCGGGGTGCACGAAGGCGAAGTGGCCTACTGGACCGCGCTCTGGGTCGAGGTGGCCATCCTGGCGGCGGCGGGCTGGATCGCCTTCGGCGGTATGCGGGTCGCCTGGTACTGGCGGGTCTGCGGGGCGTTGGCCACGGCGGCCCTGGGCTTGCTCGCCATGCTGCTGAAGATCCTGGTGCACTGACGCAGCACCGTACAGTGCGGTGCGGGCCGAGGTGGATTCAACCCACGAGGCCCGGCTCCCCGAGGGAGGCCGGGCCGCGCGAGTGTCTCTGGCTGCGGCGGCTACTTCACCGAACCGCGGGTGACGCCGCTCACCACCCACTTCTGGGCGATCACGTAGACCACCAGCAGCGGGGCCAGGGCCATCAGGTAGGAGGCGAACGCCACCGGGTAGTTGGTGTTGAACTGGCCCTGGAAGATGAACTGCGCCAGCGGCAGGGTCCGCGCCGACGGGTCGGAGAGCACCACCAGCGGCAGCAGGAAGTCGTTCCACGCCCACACGCAGGTGAGGATTCCGACCGTGGCGTTCATCGGGGACAGCAGCGGGAAGATCACCTTCCAGAACACCATCCAGGTGCTCGCGCCGTCCAGCCGGGCGGCCTCTTCCAGCTCCACCGGGATGGAGTTGATGTAGGCCACGAAGATGAAGATGTTGAACGAGAGCCCGTAGACCGTGTACAGCAGGATCAGGCCCACCGGGGTGTCGATGCCCAGCATCGCGGTCTCCTTCACCACCGGCAGCATGATGATCGGGAACGGCACGAAGATCGCCGCGAGGAAGTAGAAGTACAGCCCCTTGAAGAACTTCTTGTGCATGTTGCGGGCGATCGCGTAGGCCACCAGCGAGTTGGTGAGCAGCGTGAGGAACACCGCGCCCACCGTGATCAGGGCCGTGTTCATCAGCGCCCGCGGGAAGTTCGTCAGCTGGTAGGCATCCGCGAAGTTCTCCCAGCGGATGCTGGTGGGCAGTTCGAACCCGGTGCCGCCGAGCTGGTCGGGCGTCTTCAACGCGGTGACGACGGTGAAGTACAGCGGGATCAGCACGGTCAGCGAGCACACCGCGATCAGCGCGGTGAGCCACCAGTTGGTGCCGCCGTTGCCGCCGTCCAGGCGCCGGCGGGTGCGGGGTGCGCGGGTCGGCGCATCCGGGGTCTCTGGCAGCGGTGCGCTGGTCTGGGTGAGGGTGTCGGTCATGAGAAGCTCGCCTCCCGGCGCTGCAGGATGCGCAGCTGGAGAAATGAAACGATGATGATGACGAAGAGGTAGACCACGGCGTTGGCCATCTGGTACCCGTACTCACCGCCCTGGAAGCCGCCGCGGAAGATCACGAGGGCGATGGATTCGGTGGACGTGCCCGGTCCGCCGGCGGTGAGGGCCACGATCTGGTCGAAGACCTGCAGGAACGACTTGAACGAGAGCACCATGTTGATGGTGAAGTACGCGCCGATGAGCGGGAAGGTGATCGACCGGAACCGGCGCCAGCCGGAGGCGCCGTCGATGGCGGCGGCCTCGTACAGGTCGGCGGAGATGGTCTGCAGCCCGGCCAGGTAGAGGATGACGTTGAACGCCGCCGCCTGCCAGACCGTGGTGATGACGATGCCGATCCAGGCGAAGTCGGGGCTGGCCAGCAGGTTGTCCGAGAGCCCCGGCAGGCCCAGCGCGGTGAAGATCGCCGGGAACGAGTTGGCGAACAGGTAGTTGAACACGTAGCCGATGATCAGGATCGCCAACACGTACGGGATGAAGAACACCCCGCGGAACGCGGCCTGGAATTTGATCTTCGAGTTCAGGCCCAGCGCGATGGCCAGCGCGATCACGTTTACCAGGAGGGTGGACACGATGGCGAAACCGAAGGTGAAGCCGTAGGAGTTGAGCACCCGGTCGTCCTGGAACAGGTTGATGTAGTTCGAGAAGCCGACCAGGTCCCAGGTGCCGTAGCCGGCGTAGTTGGTCAGGCTGAAGAACATGCCGCTCAAGACCGGAATCGTGTGCAGGGCGAAGAAGATCACGACGGCCGGCACCACCATCCAGTAGAAGGTGCGCGGTGTGCGGGCGATATTCGAGCGGACGCGCGCCGGGGGGCGCGGTGTTGCGGTGGGCGTCTTCGCCCGCGTGGCAGTGGAGGTCATGCTCACTTCCCCTGTCTCTGCGTGGTGGTGCGGGCGGCGACCTTGTCCCATTCGGAATCCAGGTCGGCGAGGAAGGTCTCGGTGTCGCCGGTGATCACCAGCGTCTGGAGCAGGTTCGGCAGCGGGACCGCCGCGGGAATCTGGTGGTCGATGAAGCCGATGATCGTGCCGGCAGAGAAGTACGGCTCGAGTCCGGCCAGGGCGGGGTCGTTGTTGGGTGCGGCATTCTTGAGCGGCGAGAAGGTGCTCTGCGCTTCGGAATACGCGGTCACGACGTCCGGCGACATCAGGTAATCCACGAACTTCTGCGCCTCGGCGGCGTGCGGGGTGTCCCGGCCGATCATGATGCCCACGTCGACTCCGGAGACCGCGACGCGGCTGTCGGCGTCGTCGGTGACCGGGTAGGGGAAGGAGCCGATGCTGGCGTCGGGGTTGTTGGCACGGATGGCGGGGATCGCGTAGGAGCCCTGCAGGTACATCGCCGATTCACCGTCGGCGAAGGCCTTGTTGCCGGCGTTGTAGTCGCGGCTGGCGAAGTTGTCCTGGCAGTACTCGAACAGTGCCACCTCCTTGTCGGCGGCCTCGGCGAAGTCCTGGGCGAACGAGACCGTGCCGGCGCCGCCGGTGCTCTCCTCGCGGAGGGTGTCGAAGAAGCCGTCGGGCATCAGCGTGCCGCCGAGGTTGACGAAGGCCGGGTTGGCGGTCCAGGAGTCCTTCATCGTGCAGAAGAACGGGGAGACCCCGTTGGCCTGGAAGGTGTCGGCGGCCGCGACGAGCTCGGTCCAGGTGGTGGGCACCTCCACGCCGTTCGCGGCGAAGATATCGGGGTTGTAGAGGATGCCGGAGGCGTTGCTGGCGAACGGCAGCGCGTTGACCTCGTCAGCGCCGTCGGCGCCGCAGGTGCCCAGCGACTGCACGATGTCCTGCACGGCCGGTTTCACGGTGTCGGCGACCGGGTTCTCGCCGAGGTCGGCGAAGATGCAGGCCCTGGCGAGCTCACCGTAGTTGCCGTTGACGTTGAGCGTGAGAACGTCGGGCACCTTGTCTTTCACGAGCAGGGTGCGGATGGCGGTGTCAGGTTCCGGCACCGAGTTCTGGGCAACCCTGATGCCCGGGTTCTCGGCCTCGAAGTCCTTGATGATGGCGGTGAAGTCGCCCACCGCCTCCGGCTTGAACTGGAAGAAGTTCAGGGTGACGACGTCGCCGGCGCCGGCGGAGGCGGAGCATCCGCTCAGGGCGACAAGGGCCGCGGCCGCGAGGACCATGGCGGTCGCCCGCCGGCGACGCGGTCTGGGGCGGGACGTGGTGCGGGGTGGTTTCATGGCGCCTCCTTGCGCTCGGTCCGCCTAAGCGGACGTGATCTGGAAAACAGCGAGGTGTTCGGGGAAGAGCACCGGCCCCTGCAGGCCGATGGTTCGCAGTGCCCGGCCGGTGAGGGTCAGTGGCTTCTCCGCCCACACCAGCGGGGACTGGCCGTTGCCGACGCCGGTGTGCTCCCGGTTGACCAGCCGCACGCTGTAGCGGGTGTCGTCGGCCAGGCCGGTGAAGCGCAGCGGCCCGACCGGGTAGGCCGCGCTGCTGGCGACCAGGCTGAAGACGAACATCGCCTCGCTCCGGTCGGCGGCGACCACGCCGCGCAGGTCGACGGCCGGGTCGGCGTGGTCGACGTGCACCGAGGTTCCGGTGTGGAAAAGGGCGCGGTTGGCCTTGTAGAGCTCGATCCAGCTGATCAGCTCGGTCTCCTCGGCCGCGGACAGCGCACTGATGTCCCACTCGATGCCGAGGTGGCCGAACAGGGCGACGCCCGCGCGCAACGACAGGTCGTGGCGGCGCCCGGTGGAGTGCGATTCGGGGCCGCTGATGTGCGCCCCCATCAGTTCGTAGGGCACCAGCAGGCCGGTGTACTTCTGGATGGTGAGGCGTTCGATCGGGTCGATGCAGTCGCTGGTCCAGATGCGGTCGGTGTGGTCGAGGATGCCGAGGTCGACGCGGGCGCCGCCGGAAGCGCAGCTCTCGATCTCCAGGCCGGGGTGGCGGGCCTTGAGCTCGTCGAGCAGGGCGTACAGGGCCACGACGTTGTCGTGCACGGCGGCGGTGCCGGTGCGGGTGCTGCCGGCGTCGACGAGGTCGCGGTTGTGGTCCCACTTGAGGTAGCCGATGGGGTATTCCACGAGCAAGGCATCGAGGCTCGCGAGGATGTAGGCGTAGGCATCCGGGTGCGAGAGGTCGAGGACCTGCTGCTGGCGGCCCTCGACGGGCAGCCGTTCGGCGGCCTGCAGCAGCCAGTCGGGATGCGCGCGGGCCAGGTCGGAGTCCGGGTTGACCATCTCGGGTTCGACCCAGAGGCCGAACTGCATGCCGAGGCCGGTGACGGTGTCGATCAGCGGGCCGAGGCCGTCGGGCCAGACGTCGGCGTCGACGACCCAGTCGCCGAGGCCGGCGGTGTCGTCGCGACGGCCGAGGAACCAGCCGTCGTCGAGCACGTACCGTTCGACGCCGACGCGGGCGGCGGCCTGCGCCAGTGCGGTGAGCCGGCCGAGATCGTGGTCGAAGTAGACCGCCTCCCAGGTGTTGAGGGTGACCGGGCGCGGGGTGCGCGGGTGCACGTCGCGGGAGCGCAGGCGGGTGTGGATGCGGGCGGAGAGCTCGTTGAGCCCGTCGCCCCAGGAGGCGATCACGGTGGGGGTGCTGTAGCCGGCGCCGGGGGCGAGGCGGATCTCGCCGGCGGCGAGCAGCTCGCCGGCCTGCAGGAACGCCGACCCGGTGACGAGCTTCTCGGCGGCCAAGCGGTGGTTGCCGCTGAAGGCCAGGTGCACGGCGTGCACGAGGCCACTCTCGAAACCGAAGCCGGGGGTCCCGGCGGCCAGCAGCAGGGTCGCGTCCGCGCCGGGACGGCCCTTGCGGCTGTCGCGCTGGTGCCGGCCCTGGGTGAAGGCGTGCCGCTGCGGGGAGCGTTCGCGCAAGTGCCGGCCGGTGGTGTCCAGGATCTCGGTGGCGCTGGCGGGCAGCGGCAGGGTGACGCAGAGGTCGACCAGGTCGTAGTCGTCGTCGCCGGTGTTGGTGAGCGTGAGGCTCGAGCTGAGCACGCCGGCCGCGTCGACGGCCAGGTCGATGCGGAGGGCCAGGCGGTTGATGTCATCCGTGGCGTGCGCGGTGAGGGTGTTGCCGGTGTGCTCGATGGCGGTGGTGACCAGTGCGGGGGAGAAGAACCGGCCCGCGCGGCTGCCGGTCAGGCCAGGGGTGCCCTGCCAGCCGGTGGACTCCTGGGGCAGTAGGCCGAGGCGGGCCGGCACGTCGAGACCGCCGGAGACGCGCTGGGGCAGGGTGGCCAGCACGATGGCGTCGAGGTCGGCGGCATCGGGGGAGCCCAGGTCGGCGCCCCAGTGCACGATCACGGGAAGGCCGGGGCCGCTCGGATCGACAAGAACGCTGGTGCCGCCGTTGCGGAGATGGACGACGGCACTGTTGTTCACGACGACACTGTTATTCACGACGACACTGTGGTGGGACATGCATATATTTCTATATTGCAAGTAAAGCAAAGTCAAGTTGGCCGGATCCACCCGGAAACCCGCAAGTCTGCGCGCTCGACGGCTTCATTTTCTTGCGTTTTGCAACATAACGGGGCGAGCGGAACCGGTATTCTGATCGTACTCACCAGCCCCTGAGCGCCGATGGCGCAGGGGGCGCCGTGCCGGCACTGTCCGATCGAAAGTTGCCCACCCATGTCATCCGTCGATGCCGCCGAGCGCCGCTACCGCGCACCGTCCAGCGAGCTGGCCCGGGAGGTCCTGATCCACGGGCCGATCCTGCGGAGTGTGCTGGCCCAACGGCTCGGCCTGTCGCTGGCCACGCTCACCCGCCTGGCGCGCCCCCTGCTCGACGGCGGCCTGCTGGTGGAGGTGACCGAGCAGCTCGAGGGCGCCATGGGCCGCCCGGCGAAGCCGCTCGACGTGCGCGCGGATGCCCGGCAGTTCCTGGGCGTGAAGCTCACGGGCGACACGGCCGTCGCCGTCACCACCGACCTGCGCGCCGCGGAGGGGAGCAGGGCCACCCGCCCGCTGCCCAGCCACGAGCTGCACGACGTCGTCGCGGTGATCGTGGACCTGGCCCGGGAGCTGGCGAACGAGCAGGAGTTCTCCGCCATCGGCATCAGCGTCGGCGGCCAGGTCTCCGACAACAGGGTGGTCGACCGCGCACCGTTCCTGGGCTGGCGCGGGGTGCCCCTGGCGGATGCCGTAGAGGCGCAGCTGAAGGTGCCGGTCATGGTCGAGAACGACGTCGTGGCCCTGGCGGCGGCCGAGCACTGGTTCGGCCTGGGTCGAGGGTTCTCCAACTTCGCCGTGCTCACCGTCGGTGCCGGCGTGGGCTACGGCCTCGTCATGCACGACCAGGTGGTCAGCACCTCGCAGGCGGGCCTCGGCCTGGGCGGGCACTTCCCGCTCGACCCCACCGGACCGCTGTGCTTCCTGGGCCACCGCGGCTGCTCCACCGCGCTGCTGACCATTCCCAGCATCCGTGCGCAGGTGGAGGTGGCCCTGGGGCGCCCGGTCAGCTACGCCGAGGTGCTCGAGCTCGCGCAGAACGACAACCCGGTGGCGCTCGCCGTGCTGCGCGCCGCCGGAACCGCACTGGGCCGGCTGATTGCCGCGGTGGCCAACCTCGCCATGGTGGAACACGTGGTGCTCGCCGGCGAGGGGCTGGGCTTCCTGGAGATCGCGCGCGCCGAGATGGATGCCGCCATCCTGGCCGACCGCGACCCGGAGGCCGCCGAGGTTGACGTGCTGCTGGAAGCGAGCGGATTCATCTCTTGGGCGCAGGGCGCCGCGGCCGTCGCCATCCAGCGCACCATGGACACCCTGACGTCCCGCGAACCGTGAGCTAAGCCCCAAAAATCGCGGATTTTCGGGGCTTAAGTCACGGTTCGCGGAAGGGGCAGGGGCCCTAGTAGAACTCGACGGTGTCGACCTCGTTGCGCAGGGGCCTGCCGTCGAGCAGGGCGGTGGCGTTCTCGGCGAACAGCTCGGCGATGCGGCGTTCCTCGCCGGGGTCGAGGGCGGCGGTGTGCGGGCTGACGAGAACGTTCGGCAGGTCCCACAGTGCGCTGTCGGCGGCGAGGGGCTCGGTGGCGAACACGTCGAGCGCGGCGAAACCGACCTGGCCGTTCTGCAGGGCGAGAGTGAGGGCGGCCTCGTCGATGACGGTGCCGCGGCCCACGTTCACGACGGTGACGCCGGGCCGGGCGGTGGCGAACACCGCTGCGCCCACTAGGCCTTCGGTGGCGTCGGTGCCGGGCAGCGAGACGACGATGGCGTCCGCGCGGGCGGCGTGCTCGGCGAGGTCGTCGATGGACACGTACTCGTCGACGTGGTCGACGGTGCTGCTGCTGCCCGCACGGCGGGCGCCGATCACGTGCATGCCGAGGGCGTGGGTGAGCCGGGCGATTTCCCGGCCGATGCCGCCCAGGCCCACGAGGAGCACGGTCTGGTCGCGCACCTGGCCGAGCGGGCGGCGGGCCGGCCAGTCGTGCTCGTGTTGCTGCTGCTGCAGCTGGGGCAGCCGCTTGGCGCCGGCCAGGATGCCGAACAGGGCGAACTCCGCCAGCGGGCCGCCGTGCACCCCCGCGGAGGTGGTGAAGGCCACCCGTGCCAGGTCGTCGTCGCCGAGTCCGGCCGCCTTCACCTGGGCGCCGCCGCCGGCGGCCATGAGCTGCACCCAGCGCAGCTTCGGGTTGGCCTGCGCCGTGCGCCGGAGCGCGTCGGGGTCCACATCGGGGATGCCGTAGAGCACGTCGGCGGAGTCGACGAGCGCCTCGAACGCCGCCTGCTGGGCGGGTGTGCGACGGAAGGCCGGGTCGCCGCGGTAGTCGGCGGGGTGCCGCATGGGCGGGAGCAGGGTTTGGTCCCGCACGAGGTCGAGGCGCGGTTCGGCCCGCTCGATGAGTCGGCAGAGCTCCTCCGAGAGCGGGGAGGCCACGACGACGCGAAGGGTTGACGGGCGGAGTGCGGACGGGCGGGTGGTGGTGGTGGTGGTGGTGGTCATGCGAAGGCCCTTTCTGCGGGCGTGGAGGCGTGGTTGAGAGGCTGGCGTGTCGCGGCTTCGAGGAAGGCCTCGAGGCCGGCGCGGTCGGGCAGGCCTTCCTGGTCGCCGTGGCTGGTGGTGGCGATGGCGCCCACCGCGGCGGCTCGGCTGAGCCACTCGTGCACGGGGCGGCCGTCGAGGGCGGCGCTGATGAACCCGGCCGCGAAGCCGTCGCCGGCGCCGACGGTGTCGACCGGGGACACCCGGAACGGCGGGCAGACGACGTGCAGGCCGTCGCGGGTGAAGAGTTCGGCGCCCGCCGAGCCGGTCTTGACGGCGACCACCTTCACTCCGCGGTCGAGGTACCAGCCGGCGACGCCCTCCGGCGTGCCGTGCCCGGTGAGGATGCGTCCCTCGGGCAGGCCGGGCAGCACCCAGTCGGCCTGCACGGCGAGATCGTTGACCGTCCGCACCATGGTCGCGGTGTCCGGCCAGAGCGCTGGACGCAGATTGGGATCGACGCTCACCGTGGCGCCGGAGCGCCGGGCGGCGGCGATCGCCTGGCCGGCGAGGGCGCGCGGGCCCTCGCCGAGGGCGAGCGGGATGCCGGTGAGGTGAAGGTGCCTGGCGCGGCGCAGATAGGCATCCGTCGCCGCGGTGGGGGCCAGCCGGCGGGCGGCGGAGTGCGCCCTGAAGTACACGACGGTGGGGTCGTCGCCGGGGTCGGCCCGGTTCTTCAGCTGGAATCCGGTGGGAGCGCCGGCGTCCATGCTGACCTCCCCGGCGTCGATGCCGAGTTCTCGCAGCCGGGCGAGTGCGAACTCGCCGAACGGGTCGGCGCCCAACCGGGTGAGATAGCCCACCCGGTGGCCGAGCCGGGTCAGGCCCACCGCCACGTTGAACTCAGCCCCGGCCAGCCGGCGGGTGAAATGATCGACGCCAGCCAGGATGCCGGCCTCGTCGGCCACGAACATCGCCATGATCTCGCCGAGGGTGACGACGTCGAGAGTGCCGCTCTGGCGCGTGTTGGGGGTCATGCGATGGCCTTCCGGTAGTGCTCGAGCAGGCCGGCTGGG
This sequence comes from Cryobacterium sp. N22, assembly GCF_002929555.1. GTDB lineage: Bacteria > Actinomycetota > Actinomycetes > Actinomycetales > Microbacteriaceae > Cryobacterium. Next base: position 123,860 of record NZ_PJJP01000034.1, on the reverse strand, counting down.
GCGGCGGCGCCGACGACGGGGTTTACCAGGGTGAGCCCGCCCACGGTGATGGCCACGGTGCCGCCGGGCAGCAGGCCGGCGTCGGCACCCGGGGCGCCGGTGAGGATGACGTCACCCGGCTGCAGGGTGGTGATGCTGCTGAGGTAGACGATGATCTCGGCGAATCCGCGTGCCAGTGCGGTCGTTGTGGAGGCGGAGACCGTCGTGCCGTCGACGGCCAGGCAGATGCCGGCCTCGACGGGCAGCTCGGTGTCGATCACCGGGCCGAGCGGGGTGAACCCGTCGAAGCCCTTGCCGGCCAGCCACAGCGAATCCTGGGCCTGCAGCGCGCGAGCGGTGACATCGTTCGCGGCGGTATAGCCGAGAACCACCTCGAGCGCGTCGGCGAGGCTGCGATGCCGGGCCGGGCTGCCGATCACGAGGGCCAGCTCGGCCTCGGCGACGACAGGGCCGATCCCGTGCGGCACCGGGATGGGGTCGCCGGGGCCGATGGCGCCGTGCCGCGGCTTGAGGAACGCCTGCGGCGCCAGTTCCCGGTCGGCGGGACCGGTGTTGTGGGCCATCCCATAGATGGTGCCCGGCTGTACCGGCGCAAGCAGGGTGTGCGGCGTGAACGGTACCCGCTCGCCCGTGCGGCGCAGATCGGCGAGGCTGCACACCAGCCGCACCTGGTCGCCGTCCACGATGCCGTGCCGGGGTCCACTGTCGGTGGCCACCCGTGCGATCAGCACGGTGCGCCCGCCAGAGCGGATGCCGGTACGATCGACGCGTGAGAACCGGGGACACCGAGACGGTGGGCAAGGACATGGTGGGCAAGGCGCTGAGCCTGCTGACCGTGCTCGGCCCGCATCCCGACGGGGCCACCCTGTCGGACCTGGCGCGCTGGAGCGGGTACCCGGTGACCACGACGCACCGGCTGCTCGGCTCGCTGGTGCGCGACGACTTCGTGAGCTTCAATCCGGAGACCAAGCTCTACAGCCTCGGGTTGCGCCTGTTCCAGCTCGGCGCCGCCGTGTCCAGCGCCCACGGCTTCCAGGGCGTGGCCCTGCCCGTGCTTCGCACGCTGTCGCGAGCCACCGGCGAGGCCAGCCTGATGTCGGTCCTCGACGGCGAGCATCAGCTCTACATCCACCACATCGAGGCGCGCCACCACGTGGGCGTTCGCGGCGAGACCGGCAAGCTCGGCCCGCTGCACTGCACGTCGATGGGCAAGGTGCTCGTGGCCTTCGCCGACTGGGAGACCCGCGACCACCTGGTGACGACGCTGCCGCTGGAGCGGTTCACCAGCCGCACGATCACCGACCGGTCGGCATTCGCGGCCGAGATCGCCCGGGTGCGCTCGCAGGGTTTCGCGGTCTCGAACGAGGAGCACGAGGAGGGCATCGTCACCGTCGGCGTTCCCGTGCTCGATGCCATGGGCATCGCGGTGGCCGCCCTCTCCGTTCCGTCGCCGGCCTACCGCACCACGGTGGAGCAGGCCCTGCAATTCCTCGGTCCGTTGCGCGAGGCCGCCGCCGAGCTGGCCGTGCTGCTGCCCCGGCGCTGAGGTCGACGCGTCGGCCGCATCCAGGTCAGGCACGAGGAGTACCCACCGCGGCGGCGACCGGCGCGGATGCCGTTGCCGGGGCCGTCAGGGAGACGTCGTCGAGCGCATCCGTCTCGAGGTCGAGGTCGCGGCCCCTGGTCTCCGGCGTGATGAACGTCACGGCGATCGTGATACCGGTCAGCAGGAGCAGGTAGAGCGCCAGCGGCACCCAGCTGTCGCTGAACCAGGCCAGCAGCAGCGCACCGACCAGCGGCACCAGGCCGCCCGCGATGACGGCGGAGAATTCGCGGGCCACCGACACTCCGGTGTAGCGGTGCCGGGAGCCGAACAGCTCGGGCATCAGGGCGCCCTGGGCGCCGAACATGCCCCAGGTGCCGATGCCGAGGGCCACCGAGATGGCCGCGACGGTCGCCACGACGTTGCCGGTGCTCAGGATCCACCAGACCGGCACCGCGATCACGAACTGGAAGATCGCGAACCCGCGGTAGACCCGCACCCGACCGAACCTGTCGCTGAGCAGCCCGGCCACGGGCACCGTGATCGCGCCGACGGCGGCGGCGAAGACCAGCGAGATTGCGCCGATCGGCCCGGCGGTGACCGACGAGCCCAGCGCGACGGTGACGACGTAGCTGATGGCCAGCACCTGGTAAATCGACGAGCCGCCGTTTTCGGCCATGCGCAGGCCCATGCCGATCAGCACGGTCTTGCGCGAGGTGCGCAGGAGGCTGCGCAGCGGCTTCTCCTGCACCTGCTCGTGGGCCTCGAGCTTCACGAACGAGGGCGATTCCTTGAGCTTGAGCCTGATGTATACGGCCACGCCGATGAGCACGGCGCTGGCCAGGAACGGGATGCGCCACAGGCCGTCCAGGACGACCTGCTGGCTCGGGATGAGCAGCAGGAAGAAGACCAGGGCCGCGATCACGGTGCCGATCTGGATGCCCATGAACGGCAGCGACGCGAAGAACCCGCGGCGGTGGCGGGGCGCGTACTCGGTCATCAGGGTGGCGGCGCCCGCCTGCTCGGCGCCCGCGCCGAAGCCCTGAAGGATGCGGAGCACGATGAGCAGGATCGGTGCCAGGATGCCGACCTGGTCGTAGGTGGGCAGCAGGCCCATCGCGGTGCTGGCGCCGCCCATCAGGAGCACGGTGAGAAGCAGCACCGACTTGCGGCCGATGCGGTCGCCGAGCGATCCGAAGAACAGGCCGCCGAGGGGGCGCACCGCGAAACCGATGAAGTAGGTGGCGAAGGCCAGGATGCGCCCGGTGGTGGGGTCGCTGTCGGTGAAGAACAGTTCGCTGAAGATGAGCGCCGACGCCAGGCTGTAGAGCGCGAAGTCGTAGTACTCCAGTGCGCTGCCGAGCGAGCTGGCCCAGCCGGCCCGGCGCAGGTCCGCCTCGGAGATGCTCGAGTCGGCGGTGCGGGGCGGCGCGGCCGGGACGGGGGTTGACGATGACATGGAGACCTCTCTGTCTTTTGTCTGAATCCAGTGTGCGTGAACGTGCGTCCGGTGACCGGCGCGGGATCAGAATTCCACACAGTTTCCACTATGTGGGTGCCCTTTCCGCGATGCGGAAAGCCTCCTCTCGCGAACTGTGAGATAAGCCCCACAAACCTCGGGTTTTAGGTGCTTTGCTCACGGTTCGCGGAAGGTCGGTAGCCTTGGGAAATGGCGACCCTGGGCAGATACCCGAAAGGCGTCGCGAAGCGCGCCGAGATCCTCGAGACCGCCCTGGCGCTCGTGGCTCGGCAGGGCTTCCACCAGACTTCGGTGCGGGACATCGCCGCCGCGGTGGGCCTCACGCAGGCCGGCCTGTTGCACTACTTCGAGTCCAAGGACGACCTCTGGGTGGCCATCCTGCGCACCCGGGACGAGATCGACGCGGCGAAGGATCCCGAGGACCCGGACCCGGCGGCCACCTTCGCGGCCCTGATCCGGCACAACGCCGAGGTCCCCGGGCTCGTGCAGATGTTTGCGAACCTGTCCGCCGCCGCGGCGACCGACCCCGAGCATCCTGCGCACGACTACTTCCGGGAACGCTACGCGCACTCGCGGAGCACCATCACGGCCGGGCTGAGCCGGATGCAGGCATCCGGCCGGCTCGACGCCTCGGTCGACCCGGAGATGCTGGCGTCGATCCTGATGGCGGTCAGCGACGGCATGCAGGTGCAGTGGATGTTCGATGGCACCCGGGACATGGGCGCCCACGTCGAGGCCGTGATCGCGCTGGCCCGCACCGGGAACCGCCCGCCGGCGGCGGGCGGCTCCCCGGCCTGATCGGCTCGGCTACAGGGTGGCCGCCGCGGGATCCCAGTCTTCGGCCAGCGGCGTCGGCTGGGGAACGCTCGACGCCACGTCGACGGTCTGGGCGGTCTCGGCGGCCTCGGCGACGGCCAGCAGCACGTCGAGCACGTGCGCCGCGACCGCGCCGCTGGCGCGCTCGGGCACCCCGGCCCGGATCGAGCGGGCCAGGTCGAGCACTCCGGAGCCGCGGCCGTAGCTGGAGCCTGTCGCCGTGAGAAGACTCGGCTCCTCGTGGCCGAACCGCCACAGGGTGGAATCACCCTCGAAGGTGTTCGGGTCCGGGAGCACCAGGGTGCCCTCGGTGCCGCTGATCTCCACGAAGCCCATCCGGGGCAGGGCGTTCTGGAAGCTGAACGTGGACTGCGCCGACTGGCCGCCCTCGAACGCGATGACCGCGGCGTGGTGGGTGGGCACCTCGACCGGGAACTCGGTGCCGGCGCGGGGTCCGCTGCCGATGGTGCGCACCGCGCTGGAGGTGGACGACACCGCGCCGACCCGGCTGGCGGGGCCGAAGGCGTGCACAAGCGTCGTGACGTAATACGGCCCCATGTCGAAGAGCGGGCCGGCTCCAAGCGCGAACAGGAACTCCGGATTCGGGTGCCAGGCATCGGGGCCCGGGACGTGGAACATCGTGGTGGCCGTCAGCGGCTCCCCGATGTCGCCGCGCCTGATCGCCCGCATGGCGGTCTGGATGCCCGCGCCCAGCACGGTGTCCGGCGCGCAGGCGACCCGCAGGCCCGCGGCGTCCGCCGCGGCGAGCAGCGCCGCGCCGGAGTCGTGGTCCAGGGCCAGCGGCTTCTCGCTCCAGACATGCTTGCCCGCGGCGATGATCCGCGCACCCACTGCGGTGTGCACGGCGGGGATGGTGAGGTTCACGACGATCTCGATGTCGTCCCTGGCCAGCAGGTCCTCGACGGAACCGTGGCCGGGAACCCCGTAGGCCTCGGCCTGCGCCTGGGCGCGATCGAGGTCGAGGTCGGCGACGAAGAGCACGTCGAGGTCGGCGAAGGCCGTCATGTTCTCCAGGTAGGTACCGCTGATGACCCCGGCGCCGATGACGCCGACGCCGACGCCGACGCGTCCGGTGCGGCTCACTTGTCGTTCTCCAGAAGCCAGGCGAACGACGCCGCGATGCCCTCGAAGACATCGCCCGCGTAGCCGTCGAACTCCACCACGCGCAGGGCGTGCGGGGCTGCCGTGAGGATGGCGGCGACGCCGACGTCGCCGCTGCCGGCCGGCAGCTGGTTCTTGAACGCCTGGGTGAGTTCCTCCGGAACCTCCAGTGCGCTCTCGTTGCTGGGCAGCGTCGTGGCGATGGCGCCGGCGATCGGGCCGTCCTTCACGTGCAGGAACTGCACGCGGTCGCCCAGGCGGCGCAGCAGCTCCGGAGTGTCCGCGCCGCCGACGGTCGACCAGTAGGTGTCGAGTTCGAGCGCGACGTCGGGGGAGAGTCGCTCGACGAACAGCTCGTAGATGCTGCGGCCGTCCACCTGGTTCGCGAACTCCCACTGGTGATTGTGGTAGCCGAAACGGAGGCCCTGGGCGGCGGCGATCGTCTGGAGTTCGTTCACCCTGTCGGCGATGCGCGCGGCGTCGTCGGCCGTCTGCCAGCGGTCGCTCGGGATGAACGGATCGATGACGGTGCCGATGCCCAGCTGGGCAGCGGCGTCGAAGGTGCGGCCGGGGTCGGCGGAGTCGATGACGGGGGCGTGCCCGGACGGTGCCGTGACGCCGGATGCGGCGAACGCCTTCGCGAACTCGTCGGAGCGTTCGACGAAAGCGTACGGCTCGACCTGGGTGAAGCCGATGTCGGCGACGCGGGCGATGGCGCCCTGGAGGTCTGCGGAGATGGCATCCCTCACGGTGTACAGCTGGACCGAGGGTGTGCTGGACATACTTGCTCCTTTGGAAGTGATGGCGGGCAGGATTCTGCCGCAGGAACAAACCTAACGTTGCAAGGTTTTTTATGCCAGACCGCCCTGGCTGCGAGCTCCTGTGCGTTTGTACAGGGAGGGACCCTAGGCTCGACCCACAATGGATGACCCTCCCACGCATAAACCCATGCTCCCTGCCCGCCCCGAAGCCTTTCAGGCACAGAATTCACGGGCACAGGGAGCCACCTCGTGAACGAATGGATCATGCTGGGCCTCGGGCTCATCCTGACCTTCGGCACCGGCGTGTTCGTCGCCGCCGAGTTCGCCCTCGTCACGCTCGACCGCAATGAGCTCGAGGCCCGAGCGGCCCGCGGCGAGAAACGTCTCGGCCCCACCATCAAGGCGCTGCGGATCACGTCTACGCACCTCTCCAGCGCCCAGCTGGGCATTACCCTGACGACCCTGCTCACCGGATACACCTTCGAGCCGGCCATCAGCGCGCTGCTGCGCGGACCGATGATCAACCTCGGAGTGCCGGAGGGCGCCGTGCCCGTGCTCGGCACCGTGATCGGCATCTCGCTGGCCACCCTGTTCTCCATGGTGATCGGCGAGCTCGTGCCCAAGAACTTCGCGTTGGCCGTTCCGCTGGCCACCGCCAAGTTCGTCGTGCCGATGCAGGCCGCGTTCACCACGGTGTTCAAGCCCGTGATCCTGCTGTTCAACAACACCGCCAACGCCCTCATCCGCCTGGTCGGCATCGAGCCCAAGGAGGAACTCACCGGCGCGCGCAGCGCCGAGGAGCTCGGCTTCCTGGTGCGCCGCTCGGCGATGGAAGGGCTGCTGGACGCCGACCACGCCGAAATGCTGGGCCGCACCCTGCGGTTCTCCGACCACTCGGCCGCCGACGTGATGACCCCCCGGGTGCAGATGGCGTCGGTGCACGCCGGCGACACCGCCGAGGGCATCGTCACCCTGGCCAGCGCCACCGGCTACTCCCGGTTCCCGGTGATCGGCCGTGACACCGACGACATCCTGGGCGTGCTGCACGTCAAGCAGGCCTTCGCGGTGGCCCTGGGCCGACGCACCCTGGTGCGCGCCGACGAGCTGATGCTGCCCGCCCTGCGGGTACCGGAGTCGATGGGGGTCGACAGGTTGCTCGGCACCCTGCGCGAGGAAGGCCTGCAGATCGCCGTGGTGTCGGACGAGTACGGCGGCACCGCCGGCATCGTCACCCTCGAGGACCTCGTGGAGGAACTGGTCGGCGAACTCGATGACGAGCACGACAGGGCCAAGCCCGGCATCGTCCGCACCGGCCGCTCCATAGTCTTCGACGCGGGCCTCCGCCCCGACGAACTGCTCGAGCGGATCGGCGTCACCGTGCCGGACGACGGCGACTACGACACCATCGCCGGTTTCGTGACCGACCGGCTCGACCGCATGCCCGAGTTGGGCGACACCGTGCGCATCGACGTGGGCATGCTGCGGGTCGAGCGGATGGACGGCGCCCGTGTCTCGCGCATCCGCCTCACCCCCACCGAAACCACACCAGACCCGGTCAGCGCCGTTCTCGAAGGGAGGCCGACCCATGAGTGAGTACCTTCCCGGGCTGCTCTGGCTTGTTGTGCTGCTGGCCGTCAACGCCTTCTTCGTCGGCGCCGAGTTCGCCGTGATCTCGGCCCGTCGCTCGCAGATCGAGCCCCTGGCCGCGCAGGGCAACAAGGCCGCCAAGACCACCCTGTGGGCCATGGAACACGCCACGCTCATGCTGGCGACCTCGCAACTGGGCATCACCGTGTGCTCGCTGGTGATCCTCAACGTGTCCGAACCGGCGATCCACCACCTGCTCGAGATCCCGCTGGGCCTCACGGCGCTCTCCGATGAGGCGATCAGCGCGATCGCGTTCGCGGTGGCGCTGGGCCTGGTCACCTTCCTGCACGTGGTGCTGGGCGAGATGGTGCCCAAGAACATCTCGTTCTCGGTGCCCGACCGTGCGGCGCTGATTCTCGCACCGCCGTTGGTGTTCGTGGCCCGGGTGTTCACACCGGTGATCGTCAGCCTCAACTGGCTGGCGAACAGCGTGCTGCGGCTGTTCAGGGTGACGCCCAAGGACGAAGCTACCAGCGCGTTCACCCTCGACGAGGTCGCCGGCATCGTTCGGCAGTCCACCCGTGAGGGCATGCTCCTGGATGCTTCCGGCACGCTTTCGGCGGCGTTCGAGTTCACCACCAAACGGGTCCTGGACGTGGAGGTGCCGCTGTCGGGCATCGTATGCCTGCCCGAGCATGCGTCGCCGGCCGACCTTCAGCGTGCGGTGGCCGAGCACGGCTTCTCCAGGTACATCCTCACCGATGCGGCCGGGTTGCCCGCCGGTTACCTGCACCTCAAGGACGTGATGGACCTCACCGGACCGGAGGCCTTCGCGGCGCCGGTGCCCGCCAAACGGGTGCGCAAGCTCGCCTCGGTGCTGCGTGAGCGCGACCTCGAAGACGCCCTCGCGGCCATGCGCCGCACCGGCTCGCACGTGGCCACCTCGTTCGACACGAGCGGGGTCGCCACCGGGGTGCTGTTCCTCGAGGACATCATCGAGGAGCTCGTCGGCGAGGTTGAGGACGTCACCAGCGTGTAGGCCGCGACAAACGCCCGTCGCTCAGCCTGCGAGCGGTGCGAGCGGGGCGACCGGGCGGCCGAGCAGCGACCAGGCCACGACCACCGCCACGAGGGCCATCGCCGCGACGCCGAGGCCCGAGTAGCCCACCAGCAGCAGGACCGGGCCGGCCAGGGCCCCGCCGAGCGCTCCCGCGGCGTTCATCGACAGGTCGGAGAAGCCCTGCAGCGCCGACCTGTCGTGCACCCCGACGGCCTCGGTGATCAGCGTCGAGGCGGCCACGACGGATGCCGACCAGCCGAGCCCGAGCAGGATCAGCCCGACCGTCATGGCCGTCGCGTTGTCGCCGGCGAGCCAGAACAGCACCAGCGCGGCCAGCAGCAGGGCCTGCCCGGCCAGGATCACCGGCATCCGCCCCACCCTGTCGGCGAGGGCGCCGAACACCGGCGAGAGCGCGTACATGCCGGCCACATGCAGGCTGATGGTCAGGCCAACGATGGTGAGCGAGGCGCCGTGCTCGGTGAGGTGCACCGGCGCCATCGACATGAGCGCGACCATGGTGGCGTGGCTGAGGGCGATGACGGCCACGGCGTAGCGGGCCAGCGGGTTGGAGCGCACGATGGCCAGCCCGCCGTGCTGGCGGGTGTTCGCCGGCCGGGCCTCGCGCGCCGACAGGGCGGTGAGCAGCGGGTCGGGCCGCAGCCCGATAGTGTAGACCAGGGCGGCGCCCACCTGCGCGGCGAGGGAGAAGGCGAACGCCCCGGTGAGCGGGGGCAGGCCGAGCTGTGCGCCGACGACCTCGCCAGGGCCGAACAGGTTGGGGCCGAGGACCGCGCCGATGGTGGTCGACCACACGACGATCGACAGGTCGCGGGCTCGGGTGGTGGGGCCGGCCAGGTCGGTCGCGGCGAACCGGGCCTGCAGGTTGGTGGCCGAGCCGGCGCCGAGCAGCATCAGGGCGAGCAGCAGCAGCGGGAAGGTGTCGAGCGCGACCGCGGTGATGGCCAGGATGGCGCCGATCCCGGCGATGCCGGCCCCGGTGGCGAGGGACCGGCGGCGGCCGCTGGCCTGGGCCAGGCGGGCCAGCGGCACGGCCACCAGGGCCGCGCCCAGCGTGCTCATGGTCGCGGCCATGCCCGACCAGGCGTTCGACCCGGAGAGCTGCGCGGCGAGCAGCGCGCCGAGCGAGAGCGTGGCGCCCATGCCGATGCCGCCGAGGATCTGGCCGAGGATCAGCACCCGCACCACCTTGCGTTGCAGGCGGGGGTGCGCGCTCGAGTCCGTGCCGGAGGCGGGACGGCGGGGTGTGGTCATGGGATCCCTGGGTCTGCTGTGCTGACGAATGTGGGCGGCATCGATCAGCCTAGGGCTCGGTTGGTCGTGCACGTCCGACCGGCGGGGCAGGCTCGCCCGGCGAGGGGGGAGTATCTTCGCGCCAAGGGTGACGGCGGGAGAGGTGCGGATGACGTTCGAGGAAGTGGTGGAGGCGGCCGTGCGGGTGGTCGAGGTGGCCGGTGCGGCCATCATGGTGTTCGGCGGGCTGGCGGCGCTCCTGGCCGGCATCCCGCGGATACTCCGCTCGGACACCAGGCCGACGGCGTACCAGGCCATGCGGCGGGAGCTCGGCCGGGCCATCCTGCTGGGCCTGGAGGTGCTGATCGTCGCCGACATCATCCGCACCATCGTGGTGGAGCCCACGGTGGAGAGCGTGCTGGTGCTCGGGGCGATCGTGATCATCCGGGTGCTGCTGAGCTTCTCGCTCGAGGTGGAGATGGACGGCGTGTGGCCGTGGGCGCGGTGGCGGATGACGGGCACGACGCCACGCGCCACGGAGTAGCGCGAGTTGCCCACCTCCGGATTGGGCAACTCGGCGGTTAGGCCCGGCGCAGCCGCCAGAGCGAGGTGACCTCGGCCGCCCGCGCCGCGTGCAGCGGGTCGGACGTGTCGGCGACCTTGCGGTGGGTGGGCCGGGTGTCGAGGCGCGCGACCACCGCGAGGCCCGCGTCGTCGATGAGGTCGAGCAGTGCACCGCGGGAGCGCAGCCCGAGCAGCTCGGCCAGGTTGGAGAGGATCAGCCAGCCCTCGCCATCGTCGGTGAGGTGCCCTGCGAGCCCGGCCAGGAAGCCGCGCAGCATGCGGCTGTCGGGGTCGTAGACGGCGGCGTCGGTGCTCGTAGCGGCGGAGGCCGGTAGCCAGGGCGGGTTGCAGACCACGAGGTCGGCGCGGCCCGGCGGGAACAGGTCGGCCTCGACCACCTCGACCTGGTCGGCATAACCCAGGCGGGTCAGGTTCTCGCGGGCGCAGGCCAGTGCGCGGGGTTCCATGTCGGTGGCCACGACGCGGTCGAATCCGCGCTGGGCGAGCATCGCGGCGATCACGCCGGAGCCGGTGCCGATGTCGAACGCCAGCCCGGTCGCGGGCAGGGGAGCGGTGGCGACGAGGTCGAGGTACTCGCCGCGCACCGGCGAGAAGACGCCGTAGTGCGGGTGGATGCTGGCGCCGAGCGCCGCGACCGGCACGCCCTTGACACGCCACTCGTGAGCGCCGATCACGCCGAGCAGTTCGCGGAGTGAGCGAACCGACGCGCGGGTTCCGGGGCCGTACGCCTCGTCGCAGGCCTGCCGCACGTCGGGGGCGCGGCGCAGGCTCAGGGTGTGGTCGGCATCGAGCGACACGAGCACCAGGCCCAGCAGCCTGGCGCGGCGCAGGGCGTCGGCGCGGCTGATCTCGAACGCGGCCGACAGGCCCGTGGCGGGGGTGCGCCGGCGCCGGTCCACGCGCCGGGCCATCGCCGTGAGCAGTTGCCGGGCGTTCTGGAAGTCGCCCTGCCAGAGCAGGCCGGTGCCGGACTTCGCCAGCCGGTATGCGGCATCCGCGGTGAGGGTGTCGTCGACGACGACCACCCGCTTGGGCGCCGGCCAGCCGCCCTCGGAGTGCCAGCGGGCGGTGTGCTCGGTGTCGCCGTCACGCCAGTGGATGTCGGCGGCCGCGTCGGGTGCGGCCACGGCGGGTGCGGCCGCGTCGGTGCTGCCCGAATCGGGGGCATCGGCGTTGTCGGGGGTGTTCGTGCTGGACATGGTGTCCGATCTTGTGCCGCTGGGGTTCGGTCCGCCCGGGTTCGTGCACGCGGGCCGCTCGGCCGGAACCGCAGAGGCGGTCCCGACCTGTTCGATTATCGCATCCGTCGCCGCCCCACCGCCTCGCTACAGCAGCGCCGGCATGACCTCGCGCTCGAACAGCTCGAGGCCCGACCTGTCGTAGGCCGCCTCGGGGAAGTAGTGGATCGCGTAGCCGAGCCCGCGCTCCTTCATGCCGGTCAGCCGTTCCACGATCTGCTCCGGCGTGCCCACGCCCTGCGCCTCGCCGCTGCAGTACTCGGCCATGAAGCTCGCCGCGCCCTCCACGCCGAGGTGCGGGGTGACCCTGGCCTCGATGGCGTCCAGTCTCTCGGCGACCTCGGCCTCGTCGCGGCCGATCACGGTGTTGTAGTTGGCCGAGCGCGTGATGGCGTCGAAGTCGGTGCCGAGCGTGGCGCAGTGCTCGCGCAGCAGGTCGCTCTTGTGAGTGAAGCCCTCGGGGGTGCCGTCGAAGTTGGTGTAGTTCGCGTACTGCGCCGCAATGCGCAGGGTGACCTTCTCGCCGCCGCCGGCGATCCAGATCGGGATGCCGCCCTCCTGCAGCGGCAGCGGCCGCACGATGGCGCCGTCCACCCGGTAGTGCTCGCCGTCGAGGGTGGCGGTGCCGGTGGTCCAGGCCTGCTGCATGATCTGCACACCCTCGTCGAGGCGGGCGAGGCGTTCGCCGGCGCGCGGGAAGCCGTAACCGTAGGCACGCCACTCGTGCTCGTACCAGCCGGCGCCGATGCCCATCTCGACGCGGCCGCCAGAGATGATGTCGATCGTGGAGGCCACCTTGGCCAGGTACGCGGGGTTGCGGTAGCTCATGCAGGTGCACATCTGGCCGAGGCGCACCCGGCTGGTGGTGGCGGCGAAGGCGCTCATCAGGGTCCACGCCTCGTGGGTGGCCTGCTCGCTCGGCACCGGAACCGTGTGGAAGTGGTCGTACACCCAGATCGATTCCCAGGCGCCGGCATCCGCGTGGGCCGCGAGGCCGCTCATGGTGGCCCACTGCTGGGCGGGATCGATGCCGACGAGGTCATGACGCCAGCCCTGGGGAATGAAGAGTCCGAATCGCATGAGGCCCAGCCTAGGGGTGGCGCCGCGGTCGAAGCGGAAGCGGCCGAATCAGGCGGGCAGGACCGCGAAAAGGGAATGGATGTTGCCCTCCGGGTCGGCGAAGAAGCCGGTCAGGTGGCCCCAGTCGCGCTCCGCCGGCGCGGCGATGGCCACCGCCCCACGCTCGACGAGCTCGGCAAACCGGGTGCGCACCTGGTCCGGAGTGCCGCACTGGAAATTCAGTTCCACCGCCTGCCCGCTCCGCGGCGCCACGAATGACGGATGGTCGTGGGTGTGTGCCCCCATTCCGCCGCGCCGGAAGATGGCCAGCCGCACCCCGATCGGGCCGCCCAGCGCCACATAGTCCGGTTCGCGCACGGCCACCTCGAACCCGAGCGCATGCTCGTAGAAGTCGGCCATGCCGGCCACGTCGTCGGCCAGCAACGTCACACCCTCGAGCATCATCGCGTCCATGCCTCAGACGGTAGCATCGCCCAGGCTCAGGCCGTGCTGCCGGGGTCCTGGGGTGCGGGGGAGGCGGTGCCGGCTTCCGGGGTGCGCATGTGCACGCCCATCACGGTGAGGATCGCCAGCATGACGGCGCCGGCGAAGATCGCGATATCGGCGACGTTGCCGATGAACAGATTGCCGTAGCCGATGAAGTCCACCACGTGGCCGCGGGCGAAGCCGGGCTCGCGGAACAACCGGTCACCCAGGTGGGTGACGGCGCCGCCGAGCAGCAGGCCGAGGGCGATCATCCAGCCGCGGGACTCGACCCGCAAGGTGAGCATGGTGATCCACACCACGGCGGCGGCGGCGAGCACAGCGAACACCCAGGTGAAGTCGGAGCCGATCGAGAAGGCCGCGCCCGGGTTGTAGACGAGCACGAAGCGGATGACGTCACCGATCACCGGAATGACCTGGCCGTCGCCGAGTGCGGCCTCTGCCCACCACTTGGAGGCCTGGTCGAGGAGGATCACGACCAGGGCGATGGCGAAGGCGGGCCAGGCCAGCCTGGATGCCCGCGGCGAGCGGGTGGTGGCCGGCAGCGGAGTCTGGGAGGCAGAAGTCACCCCTCCATCATCCCAGCGATCGAGCGGACCGTGCGGCGCGGTTGTCGGAACCCTTCCCGAGTGAGGCGTGTAGCGTTATTGCACCCGCACGCTGAGCCTGCCGGCTGCAGCGGGATCGACCCGAGCGGAATCATCCGCTCATCTGCCTGAGGAGAGCGCGCATGTCGACACCTACCGACATCCCCACCGACGACCCCACCGACATCCCCACCGACATCCCGACCGACGACGACACCGCGACCGCGGATGCGCAGCCCGACCGGGAGGCCGCCGCCGGCCTGGCCGCCGTGGTCTACAACCCCATCAAGGTGAACCTCGACGCCATCAAGCGCGCCGTCGCGGTCGAAGAGGCCAAGGCCGGCTGGGGTGAGACCCTCTGGTTCGAAACCTCCAAGGAAGACCCGGGCCAGGGCGCGGCGCAGCGAGCCCTCGACGCCGGCGCCACGATGGTGATCGCCGCCGGCGGTGACGGCACCGTGCGCGCGGTGGCCGAGGTCGTGCACGACAGCGACGCGGCGCTGGCCCTGCTGCCGTCCGGCACCGGCAACCTGCTGGCCCGCAACCTCAACCTCACCCTGGACAACCTCGAGCACTCGATCGGTACGGCCTTCTCCGGCACGGATCGCAAGGTCGACATCGCCCGGATCGAGATCCGGCACGAGGATGACACGGTCAGCAAACACGCGTTCCTCGTGATGGCCGGCCTGGGCCTGGACGCCAAGATGCTCGCCAGCACCAACGACGAGCTCAAGGCCAAGATCGGCTGGCTCGCCTACGTGGGCGCGATCATCACGGCCCTGCGTGACCGCAACCAGCTGCGCCTGCGCTACAGCCTCGACGGCGGCAGCACCAAGTCGGTGCGCGCGCACACCGTGATCGTGGGCAACACGGGCACCCTCACCGCCAACGTGCTGCTGCTGCCCGAGGCCGTCATCGACGACGGGCAGTTCGAGATGCTCATGCTGCGCCCGGAGGGGTTCGTGCACTGGGTGCAGATCATCGTCAAGGTGTTCTGGGAGAACGGCGTGCTGCGCCGCACCCCGCTCGGCCGGCGCATGATGACCAAGGAGGTCGAGGCCCTCAACTACGTCAAGGGCCGCCAGATCACCGTGAAGCTCAGCCACCCCGAGGAGATCGAACTCGACGGCGACGGCTTCGGCACCGCCACCGCTTTCAAGGCGCGGGTGCTGGCCGGCGGCCTGCGGGTGCGGGTTCCGCAGGAGTGACCGATGTTTCCGATCGCGCGAATCTCCCACCGGCGAACACGTCGAGCGAGCGGAGTCGGCCGCGTGCGTGAGCTGCTGCTGCCGGTGAGCGGCGCATCCGTCCGGGTGCGCTCGACTCCGGGCCCGGGCACGCCGGATGCGCCGGTGTTCGTGCTGGTGCACGGCATCGGCATGTCGCACCGCTACTTCGACAGGATGCACGCCGAGCTGGCCGCCGCGGGCGCCGTGCACTCGGTGGACCTGCCGGGCTTCGGCCGCTCGCCCAAGCCCGCGGATGGGGTGTCGATCGAGCAGTACGCCGACTACCTCGGCGAGTTGCTGCCGATGCTCAGCGTGCGGCCCGTCGTGCTGGTCGGGCATTCGATGGGCGCCCAGTTCGTGACCGAGGCGGCCGTGCGGCACCCGACGGAGGTCGCCCACCTGGTGTTGATCGGCGGCGTCACCGACCCCACCCGTAATTCGGCGCTGCGCCAGGCACTGGCCCTCGGCCGGGACACCCTGAAGGAACCGGTCACCGGCACGACGATCGTGTTGCGCGACTACCTGCTGTGCGGTCCGCGCTGGTACCTCGCAACCCTGCGGCCGATGCTGGCCTACCGCACCGACCTGCGGCTACGGGATGTGCGCGCGCCTACCCTGGTGATTCGGGGAGAGGACGACCCGGTTTCACGCCACGACTGGGGCGTGCACCTTGCCGCGCAGGCCCCGCGGGGGAAGCTGCTCGAAGTGCCCGGCCGCCACCTCGTGCACTTCAGTGCCGCGGCCGCCACGGCGGCCGGCATCCGCGAGTACGCCCGCACGGTGGCGCCTGACGGTGTCCGCGCCGCGCCGCTCGACGAGCCCGTCACGCCATGACCCGCAAGCCCGGTCGGTCGACGCGTGGCCGACTCGGCGAGGGCCTCCGCAACGCCGGTTCCTGGCTGCTGGATTACCGGTACGCCGTTCTCGCCCAGGCGCGTGGTGCCCTCGCCCGCACTCACCCCGACGAGTTCGCGTCCGGCGACCGGGCGCCGGTGCTGATAATCCCCGGGATCTACGAAAGCTGGCACTTCATGCGCCCGCTGATCGACGCACTGCACGAGCACGGGCATCCGGTGCACGTGGTGACCCCACTGCACACCAACCGGCGCCCGGTGGTGCCGTCGGCCGAGATCGTGGCCGACTACGTGCGTCAGCGCGACCTGCACGGTGTGGTGATCGTGGCACACAGCAAGGGCGGTCTGATCGGCAAATACCTGATGACGCAGCTGGATCCCGATAACCGGGTCGAGCGGATGGTGGCGGTGAGCACCCCGTTCTCCGGTTCGCGCTACGCCCGGTACATGCCCACGCCCAGCCTGCGCGACTTCGCCGCGAAGCACCCGGACCTGCTCGCCTTGTCCGCCGACGAACGGCTGAACGGGCGCGTGGTCTCGATCTTCGGGCGGTTCGATCCGCACATCCCGGAGGGCAGCATCCTGCCGGGCGCCGAGAACGTGCGGATCGACACGGGTGGCCATTTCCGTATCCTCAGCCATCCCGACACGATCCGGCAGGTGCTCGCCGCGGCCGGGTAGCCCGGCCCGCTCACCCAACAGTTGCTGCTCGGATGCGCGGTGGCCGTCAGGCGCGGGCGGCCTGAACGATGGCCTGGATGCGGCCGGGCACGGTGTCGTCCTGCAGCGAGGTGACATCGCCGAGCGTGCGGCCGTCGACAATGTCGCCGAGCAGCCGGCGCATGATCTTGCCCGAGCGGGTCTTGGGCAGGTCGGGCACCAGGAACACGTCCCGGGGTTTGGCCACCGCGCCGATCTCGTGGGTGATGTGCGCCCGCAGCTGCGGGGCCAGCTCGTCGGCCAGGGCCAGCCAGGCCGCCGGGTCATCCGTTTCGGGGGCCACCGCGGGGATCACGAACGCGGCGATGGCCTCGCCGGTGGTCGCATCCGTCACGCCCACCACGCCGGACTCGCCGACGGCCGGGTGCGTCACCAGCGCCGACTCGATCTCGATCGTGGACAGCCGGTGCCCGGACACGTTGATGACGTCGTCGACCCGGCCGAGCAGCCAGATGTCGCCGTCGTCGTCGTATTTGGCGCCGTCGCCGGAGAAGAAGTAGCCCTGTTCGTGGAACCGGGCCCAGTAGGAGTCGCGGTAGCGCTCCGGGTTGCCCCAGACGGTGCGGGCCATGCCCGGCCAGGTGCCGGCAAGCACCAGGTAGCCGCCGGTGCCGTGCGGAACCGGCTGACCCGCGTCATCCACCACCAGGGTCTGCAGGCCCGGCAGCGCGCGCAGCGCCGACCCGGGCTTGAGCGTGCTCACCCCGGGCAGCGGTGCCATCACGGCCGCGCCGGTCTCTGACTGCCACCAGGTGTCCACGATCGGGGCTGTGCTTGCGCCGATGTTCTCCCGGAACCACACCCAGGCCTCGGGGTTGATCGCCTCGCCGACCGAGCCGAGCAGGCGGATGCTGGACAGGTCGTGCTCCGCGGGGAGGCCATCCGGGAACCAGGTCATGAACGTGCGGATCAGCGTGGGCGCCGTGTAGTAGGTGGTGACGCCGTAGCGCTGGATGATCTCGAAGTGCCGGCCGGGGTGCGGCGTGTTCGGGGTGCCCTCGTAGATCACCGAGGTGGTGCCGTTGGAGAGCGGGCCGTAGTGCACGTAGCTGTGCGCGGTGACCCAGGCGAGGTCGGCGGTGCACCAGTGCACGTCGTCGTCCTTGGCGTCGAAGACGGCCCAGTGGCTCCACGACGCGTGGGTGAGGTAGCCGCCGCTGGTGTGCACCAGACCCTTGGGCTTACCGGTGGTGCCCGAGGTGTAGATGATGAACAGCGGCGTCTCGGCGTCGAAGAACTCGGGGTCGTGGGTCGCGGATGCGGTGTCGACGCTGTCGTGCCACCACACGTCGCGGCCGGTGGTCCAGGGGATGTCCGGGGTCAGGTCGCCGGTGCGGCGCACCACGAGCACGTGCTCGATCGAGTCCACGCCTGTGACGGCCTCGTCGGCGGCTTCCTTCACGGGGACGGCCGTGCCGCGGCGGAACTGGCCGTCGGTGGTGACGAGCAGCTTGGCGCCGGTGTCTTCCACCCGGAACCGCAGTGCCTCGGCGGAGAAGCCGCCGAACACCAGCGAGTGGATGGCGCCGAGGCGGGCGACCGCGAGGGTGATGATGATGGTCTCGGGGATCACCGGCAGGTAGATGACGACCCGGTCGCCCTGCACGATGCCGAGATCGGTGAGCGCGTTCGCGGCGCGGGCGACCTCCTTCTCGAGGTCGGCGTAGGTGAGGGTGCGGCGGTCGCCGGGCTCACCCTCGAAGTGGAACGCCACCTTGTCGCCGCGACCGGCGGCGACGTGCCTGTCGACGCAGTTCACCGCCACGTTGAGCTTGCCACCGGCGAGCCACTCAGCGTGCGGCACGCTCAGCACGCCGTCGGCATCCGGTGCGGCGGGCTGCCAGGTGTGGTCGGTGTGCCAGGGTTCGGCCCAGTCGAGGCGCTTGGCCTGTTCGGTCCAGAAGGCGACCGGGTCGGCCGCGGCCTTTTCGTACCAGGAGGCGTCGACGTTGGCCTGGGCGGCGAAGGCGGCCGGGGCGGGGTAGCGGCGGTGCTCGGTGGAAAGGTTGCGGATGGTGGCGCTGGTGTCGGTCCAGTCGGCGGTCGCGGCGCGGCTGGCCGGGCTGGCGGTGGCCGTGCGGGTGTCCGTGTCGATGTCGGGTTTCGACATGGGCACACTCCTGCGTTCGGTTCGGCATGGGAATTGGAACAGATTCGACGCTACGCAGCGGCCGCGCACGTCGCTCGACGCAGCGCAACGCGGCGTAATCTTGCCCTGCCTCTGCGTGCCCCGGTCTCTCGGCGCCCCGGGCGTGCTCGCGGCAGGTGTTGTGCCCGGCGGCACGTGATACTCCCCGCGGCAGGTGGTCTAACGCGTGCCGCGGCGCATAACTCGTGCCGCGACGCAAAACGTGTGCCGCCGCGACGCGGGTGGAGTGTCGCAGCGAACCCCACGCCGTTTTCCGCGCGCCGCCGGTAGTTGGGATGATTGACCCATGACTCGAACCGTTTCCGGAGCCCGCGTGCTGATCACCGGCGCCGCCATGGGCATGGGCCGCCTCTACGCCGAGCGGGCCGTCGCCGAGGGCGCACGGGCCGTGATCCTGTGGGACCGGGACGCCGCCGCGCTCTCGGCCACCGCCGCCATCCTCACCGAACGCGCGGGCGGCGGCACCCAGATCGCCCCCTACGTGGTCGACATCGCCGACCTGGGCGCCATCGCGCAGACCGCCCAACGGGTGCGCACCGAGGTGGGCAATCCCGACATCGTGATCAACAACGCGGGCATCGTGCGCGGCTCGTTCTTCTGGGAGCACGACAACGGCGACGACACCCGCTCCACGATGCAGGTGAACGCCCTGGCCCCGATGTACATCACCCGGGAATTCCTGCCCGCCATGATGCGCAACCCGTACCGCGAATCGCGCATCGTCAACATCGCCTCCGCCGCCGGGATGCTCTCCAATCCGCGGATGAGCGTCTACGCGGCCTCCAAGGCCGCCGTGATCACCTGGAGCGATTCGCTGCGCCTCGAGCTTGCGCAGCAGGGCTTCGACCACGTGCGGGTGAGCACCATCGCGCCCAGCTACATCTCCACCGGCATGTTCGACGGCGCCCGCGGGCCGCTGTTCACCCCCGTGATGACCCCGGAGTACGTGGTCAACCGGGTCTGGCGGGCGATGCTCGCCGGTTCGCCCCAGCTGCTGATGCCGTGGACCGTGGGCTTCTCCAAGAAGCTGCGCGGCGTGCTGCCCCTGCCCGCCTGGGACGCCGTGGCCGGCCGGGTCTTCGGCGTGTACAGGTCGATGGACACCTTCGTCGGGCGCCGCTGACCCGATCAGCGCAGCGCGGATGAGCCGTCCCGGATGACGCGGCGCGGATGACCGTACCTGGTTGAGACCTTCGGTTGACACGGTCTTGTCGCGCGACGTACGATGGAAACGATTCCATGGAAACGATTCCACGAGATCGCCAGAAGCACCAGGCACCAAGCACGAAGCACCAACGCACGCACACACAAGGGAGTGGCTGTGGAAGCCGTAACGATCAAGGAAGTCGCCGCACTCGCGGGCGTCTCGGTGGGCACGGCCTCCAGGGTCCTGTCGGGCAACCCCGCCACCTCGGCCGACACCCGCGAACGCGTTGCCGCCGCGGCCGCCGAGCTGGACTACCAGCCCAACGCCCAGGCCCAGGCCCTGCGCTCCACCCGGTCCAACTCCCTCGGCCTGCTGGTGCCGGATGTGCGCAACCCGTTCTTCGCCGACCTCGCGCACGCCGCCGAACAGGCCGCCCTCTCGGCCGGCTACGTCACCCTGCTCGGCAACGCCAACGAGCGCAACGACCAGCAGGACCGCTACCTCGACACCCTCATCTCCCGCCGCGTCGACGGAGTGATCGTCGCCCCCGTCGGCGACGACGGCGGCCGGCTGCGCGCCCTGATCGAACGCAAGGTTCCCACGGTGCTCGTGGACCGCACCGTTCCCGGCCTCGACCTGCCCAGCGTCACCACCGACAGCGAGACCGGCAT
Source organism: Cryobacterium sp. N22 (assembly GCF_002929555.1). Classification (GTDB taxonomy): domain Bacteria; phylum Actinomycetota; class Actinomycetes; order Actinomycetales; family Microbacteriaceae; genus Cryobacterium. The sequence continues at coordinate 103,497 of NZ_PJJP01000034.1, read as the reverse complement.
CCGCCAGGCCGTGCAGCACCTCGCCGAACAGGGCCACACCCGCATCGGCTACATCTCGGGCCCGCAGGCCACCTCCACCGGCCGGGACCGCTTCGCGGCCTTCACCCGCGCCGTCGCCGAGGCCGGCCTCAGCCAGGACCCCGACCTGGTCTACTTCGGCGACTACCAGGCCGCCAGCGGCTCGGCCGGCGTGCACGCCCTGATGGACCTCACGAACCCGCCCACCGCGTTGCTCGCCGCCGACAGCCTGATGGCCGTCGGCGCCATCAGCATCCTGCACAAGCTCGGGATGCGCATCGGCACCGACATCGCGCTCGTCGCCTTCGACGACATCGAGTGGTTCGCGCTGCTCAACCCGGCGCTGAGCGTGATCGCGCACAGCGTGGAAGACATGGGCCGGATCGCCATCGACCTGCTGCTGCAGGTCATCAACGGCCAGAGCCCCGAATCGGTCGTTCTGCCCTCCGAACTGATCGTGCGGGCCTCCTCGGCCACGCCGATCCGCCCCACCAGCACGACTGAGCAATGGAGCCAGCAATGACCGTGAACCCTCTGATCACCCTGCAGAACGTGACCAAGACCTTCGGCCAGGTCACCGTGATCCAGGATGTCACCGTGAGCGTCTACCCCGGCCAGGTGCAGGTGCTGCTCGGCGAGAACGGCGCCGGCAAGTCCACCCTGATCAAGATGGTCGCCGGCGTCTACCAGCCCGACGGCGGCCAGATCCTCGTCGACGGCACCGTGACCACCCTGCCCACCACCCGCGCCGCCGAGGAACACGGCATCGCCACCATCCACCAGGAACTCAACCTCGTGGCCACCATGAGCGTGGCCGAGAACGTGATGCTGGGCCGGATGCCCACCAAGCTCGGCATGGTCGACCGCAAGGAACTGCGCCGGCAGGCCCGCGCCGCCCTGGCGCTGATCGGCCTCGAGATCGACGTGGACACCCCGGTGGGCGAGCTCGGCATCGCCCGGCAGCAGCTGGTGGAGATCGCCAAGGCCCTGAGCATCAACGCCCGGGTGCTCATCCTCGACGAACCCACCGCCGCGCTCACCCGGCACGAAACCCAGGCCCTGTTCGCCGTGATGGCCGACCTCCGCCGGCGCGGCGTCGGCATGCTCTTCATCAGCCACCACCTCGACGAGATCGCCGAGGTCGGCGACACCGTCACCGTCATCCGCGACGGCCACTTCATCGCCGAGGTCCCCGCATCCACCCCCGAAGACGAGCTGGTCAAGCTGATGGTCGGCCGCAGCATCGAGGACCAGTTCCCGCGCCGTGCCGACGAGACGCCCGCGCTCACCGAGGTCCTCACGGTCGAGAACCTCACCAGCGCCGGCCACTTCGACGACATCAGCTTCACCGTGCGCGCCGGCGAGGTGCTCGGCATCGCCGGGCTCGTCGGGGCCGGCCGCACCGAACTCATCCGCGCCATCGCCGGCGCCGACCGCTACGACACCGGTTCCGTCGCCGTGCGCGGCACGCCGCTGCCCAAGGGCGACATCCAGGCGGCCATCCGGGCCGGCATCGGCCACGTGCCCGAAGACCGCAAGGGCCAGGGCCTCGTGCTGGACGCCTCGGTCAATGACAACCTCGGCTACGCCACCCTGGCCTCCAGCGCCAAGCTCGGCCTGGCCGACTTCACCGGCCAGCGCCGCCGGGCCGAGGCCGTCGCCGCGAAGCTGCGCATCCGGATGCACACCATCGACCAGCCGATCCGCTCGCTCTCCGGCGGCAACCAGCAGAAGGCGGTCTTCGGCCGGTGGATCATCGCCGCCTCGACGGTGCTGCTGCTGGACGAACCCACCCGCGGCGTGGACGTGGGCGCCAAGGTCGAAATCTACGAACTGATGAACTCGATCACCGCAGCCGGCGGAGCCATCGTCATGGTCTCCAGCGAACTGCCCGAGATCCTGGGCATGAGCGACCGCATCCTCGTCATGCGCGACGGCCGGCTGGCCGGCGAACTCAGCGCAGCGGATGCCACCCAAGACACCGTCATGACTCTTGCTGCCCGCGACGTAGCCGCGCAGCGCTGAAACCGAAGGAACTGAAACTATGTCCACGACCACCCTCGCGCCCACCCGACGCTCCTTCGACTACAAGACCTTCCTGGCCAACAACGGCGCCCTGGTCGGCCTGGTGGTGCTCTGCATCGCGCTGGTCATCGCCACGCCGGACTTCCTGACCGGCCAGAACCTGCTCAACATCGGCATCCAGGTGTCGACAGTGGCGGTGCTCGCCTTCGGCATGACCTTCGTCATCGTCGCCGGCGGCATCGACCTGTCGGTCGGCGCCGTCGCGGCGCTCTCGGCCATGGCCTCCGGCTGGTTCTTCGTCAGCGCCGGGATGCCCGGCTGGGTCGCGCTGCTCGGTGGCCTCGCCGTCGGGCTCCTCGCCGGTATCGTCAACGGCGCCGCGAACGCCTACGGCAAGCTGCCCTCCTTCATCGCCACCCTGGCGATGCTCAGCGTGGCCCGCGGCCTCACCCTGGTGATCTCCGACGGCCGGCCGATCAAGACCGCCGCAGAGGTGTCGTTCCTCGGCGGCAACATCGGCCCGGTGCCGATGCCCATCGTGATCCTGGTCCTGGCCGCGCTGGTCGCCTCCTTCATCCTCAACCGCACCGTGCTCGGCCGCTCCATGTACGCGGTCGGCGGCAACGCCGAGGCCGCCCGGCTCTCCGGCCTGCCGGTGAAGCGCATCATCGTCACGGTCTTCGCCCTGGCCGGCGTCTTCGCGGCGCTGGCCGGACTGCTCCTGGCCGGGCGCCTCGACTCCGCGCAGCCGCAGGCCGCCGCCGGCTACGAGCTGGATGCGATCGCCGCCGTCGTCATCGGCGGGGCCTCGCTCTCCGGCGGGCTCGGCAAGATCTCCGGCACCTTCATCGGCGCCCTGGTGCTCGTCGTCATCCGCAACGGCCTCAACCTGCTCAACGTGTCCTCGTTCTGGCAGCAGGTCGTCATCGGCCTGGTCATCGCCCTCGCGGTGGGTGCCGACGTGCTCCGCCGCAAGACCCGCAACAGCTGACCCCCTCACTTTCCCCAACCCCGCCCCACCCACAAAAGGAACCACAATGAAGTCATCCTCCTTTCGCCGTATCGCCGCCGTCACCGCCACGGCCGCACTGATCCTCGCCGGCACCACAGCCTGCGGCCGCGGCAGCGGTGACGAGGCCAGCGGACCCAAGGTCGTCCTCGCCATCTCCACCCTGAACAACCCGTTCTTCGTCGAACTGCGTGACGGCGCCCAGGCCGCCGCCGACGAGGCCGGCGTCGACCTCTACATCGTCGACGCCCAGAACGACTCCGCCACCCAGGCCAACCAGCTGGCCACGGCCGCCGCCGGCAGCACCAAGGCCGTCATCGTCAACCCGGTCGACTCCGACGCCGCCAGCGCCTCGGTGAACACCCTGACCGCCGCGAACATCCCGGTCATCGGCGTGGACCGCACCGTCAACGACGCCGACCTGACCAGCCTGGTCGCCAGTGACAACGTCGCCGGCGGCAAGCAGGCCGCCGACGAGCTCGCCGCGGCCATGGGCGAGAAGGGCACCGTCATCTCCCTGCAGGGCGTGTCCGGCACCTCCGCCAGCCGCGACCGCGGCGCCGGCTTCGACGAGGGCATCGCCGCCTACCCCGACATCACCGTCGTCGCCGAGCAGACCGCGAACTTCGACCGCGCCTCCGCCCTCGACGTCACCACCAACCTGCTGCAGGCCAACCCCGGCGTCACCGGCATCTTCGCCGAGAACGACGAGATGGCCCTCGGCGCCATCCAGGCTCTCGGCGCCCGCGCCGGCGCCGAGGTCTCCGTCGTCGGCTTCGACGGCACCGCGGATGGCCTGACCGCCATCTCGGACGGCTCGCTCTACGCCACCGTCGCCCAGCAGCCCGCCGAGCTCGGCAAGCTCGCCATCGAACTGGCCGTCAAGGCCATCAACGGCGACGACGTCGAAGCGACAGTTCCCGTCAAGGTCGTCTCCGTCACGAAGACGAACGTGGGCGACTTCTCCAAGTGACCCCGCCAACCCCGAAACCCCACTCCGGGACGGCCCTGACCGGGGTCGTCGTGGTCGGCTCGATCAACGCCGACCAGGTCACCACCGTCGCGCGTCATCCGCTGCCCGGCGAGACCCTGATCGGCACCTCGATGGTCGTTCTGCCCGGCGGCAAGGGCGCCAACCAGGCCGTCGCCGCCGCGCAGCTCGGCGCCCGGGTGGGCATGGTCGGCGCGATCGGCCTGGACACCCTGGCCGCCTCCGCCACGGCGATCCTCGAATCCGCGAACGTCGACCTGTCCGCCGTGCGGACCGTGGCCGGGCCAACCGGCCTGGCCGTGATCACCGTGGCCGCCGACGGCGAGAACACCATCGTCGTCATTCCCGGGGCCAACGCCACGGTGGATGCCGACGTCGTCGGCCAGAGCGCCGACCTGATCGCCGGGGCCGCCGTGGTGGTCCTGCAGGGCGAGATCCCCGCGGCCGGAATCGCCGCGGCCGCCCGGCTCGCCCGCGGACGGGTCGTGCTCAACCTCGCCCCCGTGATCGAACTGGACCCGGCCACGATCGCGGCCGCCGACCCGCTGATCGTGAACGAACACGAGGCCGCGCTGCTCCTGGCGCAGCTCACGCCCGGCACAACGCCGCCCGCCTCGGACGCCGAGGCGGTGGCCCGGCTGCGCGAGTGGGGGGTGACCTCGGTCGTGCTCACCCGCGGTGCGCTCGGCGCGATCGTCTCCGACGCCGAGGGCACGGATGCCGTGGCCTCGCCCGTTGTGGTGGCGGTCGACAGCTCCGGTGCCGGCGACGCTTTCGTGGGCGCGCTGAGCGCCCGGCTCGCCGCCGGCGACAGCCTCCGCGAAGCGGCCCGGCTGGCCGTGCGGGTCGGCGCGTTCGCGGTGCAGTCCCGTGGCACGCAGCCGTCCTATCCGCACGCGGGCGACATCCTGCCCGAGGTCGGCGCCGATCACGGCGCCGATCACACAACCGAGAAGATCGAGGCACACCCGTGAAACGCACCGGCATCCTGAACGCCGACCTGAACGCGGCACTGAGCCGCCTGGGTCACGGCGACATCGTCCTCGTCGCCGACTGCGGGATGCCGGCGCCCGCCGGGGTGCCGGTGATCGACCTCGCCCTGGTGCACGGGGTTCCCGGGTTCGAGCAGGTCCTCGACGCGTTGCTGGGCGAACTCGTCGTGGAGCGCTGCGTGGCCGCGGAGGAGGCGAAGGGCACCGTGGCCCAGGACTGGCTGAGCGGGCGCTTCACCGACATCGAGTACATCGGGCACGGCGAGCTCAAGGCGCTCTCGGCGTCGGCGCGGGTGTTCGTGCGCACCGGGGAGGCCACCGCCTTCGCCAACGCCGCGCTCGTGTGCGGGGTGCCGTTCTAGCGGATTAGGTTAGCCTTTCCATCCTCTGATCAGGGGGATTAGGCAAGCCTTTCCAGGCTGGCGGAGCCCGCGCGAGGTGCCTATGGTGACTCTATGGCCATCCTCTCGCCCCCGTTTTTCAGGCCCTTTCACGCCGCCCCGGATGCCGCAGCGCGCGTCGAAACAGTGGGCGCCTCGCAGAGCGGCAGCCTGGCCACCCGGCTCAACTGGCTGCGCGCCGGCGTGCTCGGCGCCAACGACGGCATCGTCTCCGTGGCGGCCATCGTGGTCGGCGTCGCGGGCGCCGGTGGCAGCACTCCTGCCATCGTCGCCGCCGGCGCGGCCGGCCTCGTCGGCGGCGCCATCTCGATGGCGCTCGGCGAGTACGTCTCGGTGAGCAGCCAGAGCGACAGCCAGCGCGCGATGATCCAGAAGCAGAAGCGCGAGCTACGGGACGACCCGGCCGGCGAACTGGACGTGCTCACCTCGCTCTACGAGGAGCGGGGACTGGCCCCGGCCACCGCCCGCCAGGTGGCGGTCGAACTCACCGAGAAGGATGCGCTCAAGGCGCACCTGTCCCTCGAGCTCAACATCGTCGAGGAAGAGGTGGCCAACCCGTGGCACGCCGCCGGCGCGTCGGCGCTGGCGTTCACCCTCGGCGCCATCCTGCCGCTGTTGGCGATCCTATTGCCGCCGGAGGGCATCCGCGTGCCCGTGACCTTCGCAGCCGTGCTGGTGGCGCTCGCCCTCACCGGAGCGCTCGGCGCCCGCTTGGGCGGCAGCCCCCTCGCCCGCGCCACCGTACGCGTGGTCACCGGCGGCGCCGCGGCCCTCTTCGTCACCTGGCTGGTCGGCACCCTGCTGGGCGTGACCGTCTTCTAGACCAGGCCGAGCAGCCGCGCCGCGCCCACGAGGCAGGCGCCGGCCACGGCGAAGAACACGACCACCCAGAACAGGCCGGGCAGGTGGCTGAGCCGTGCCAGCTGGTCGGCGTCCGAGGCGGTGCCGCCGCGGCGCGACCGGGTGGCCTGCAGCTCGACGACGGTGCGCAACGCCCCGAGCAGCAGGAACGCGGTGACCAGCACGGCGAAGATGCTCTGCACGGCGGGGGAGCCAAACCAGGTGACGGCGAAGACCACCGCCGCGGTGACGGCCACCGACCACAGGCCGAACCAATTACGAATCTGCACCAACAGCAACGCCAGCGCCGCGAGCAGCGCCCAGAGCAGGCCGATGTCGTGGCCCAGACTGAGCATCCACGCCGCCCCGAGCCCGAGCAGGGCCGGCGCCGTGTACCCGGCGAGCAGGGTGAAGACCATGCCGAGCCCGCGGGGCTTGCCGCGGCTCACGGTGAGGCCGGAGGTGTCGGAGTGCAGCCGGATGCCCTGCAGCCGGCGGCCCCCGAGCGCCGCGACGAGCCCGTGGCCGCCCTCGTGCACGATCGTGATGCCGTGCCGGGTCAGCTTCCAGGCCGGCGGAACCAGCACGAGCAGGGCGGCCGCGGCGATGGTCAGCCACACGGTCAGTGCCGGCAGCGGAGCGTTCGTGGCCGAGACGCGGGTCCAGAATTCGAGGAGCAGGTCCATCTCAGCGCGCCGTGGCCAGGACCATTTCCAGGTGCCGCTCCGAGGTGCGCCGCGGGTCGGTGATGTACTCGCCGGTGGGCCGGGCGCCGTTCTTCTCGTAGAAGCGGATGGCGCGGTGATTGCTTTCGTGCACGTGCAGGTAGAGCCGGTCGAGGCCCTGTTCCTCGGTGACCCAGGCGCGCACGGCACCGAGGAGTCGCGTGGCCACTCCGGTGCGGCCGCGATAGGAGGGGTCGACCCAAACTCCGACGAGGTTGGCGCGCGGCGGGCCACCGATCGGGAGCTCATCCGGCCGGTAGCTCGGCGGGCCGGAGGACACGAACGCGGCCATGGTGCCGACCCACTGCTCACCCGGGGTGCGCGCGACTACCTGGAAACTGGTGGGTTCGGTGTTCCGGGCACCGCGCTGGCGCCAGTCCGTTTCGGTGAGCGCGAGGGCGGCGGCGAACGATTCGAAGAAGCCCAGCGGGAAGTTGGCGATGGACCGGAGACGGATATCGCGCAAGCCGGCCCAATCGTCGGCGGTGGGACAGTAGAGCTCCACAGCGCGGGGTGCGGCGGGTGTTCGTGTTTCGGCCATCAATGGAGGCTAGTCGTGTTCTCTGACCAACGGGTCAATCGTGCGGACGGCGCCGGCCGCCAGGCGCAGCCGGTCGGTCGCTACGGGAGCGCCGGCGCGGCCAGATAGTCGGCGAGGATTCGAGCATGATTGACCCGTTCGTCCTTGGCGCCGTAGAGCAGGGTGGTGCCGGTCGGGTTCCGGGTGTCGAGGTCGCGCAGTTCGGCGACCGCCAGGGCGGTATTCGGTTCGGTGTCGAGTTCGGCGCGGTAGCGGGCGGCGAATTCGTCGATCCGGTCCGGGTCGTGGTTCCACCAGGTTCGCAGGGCCGGCGACGGGGCCACGTCCTTGAGCCACGCATCCAGGTTGGCGCGCTCTCTGCTGATGCCCCGCGGCCACAGTCGATCGACCAGCACCCGGCAGCCGTCGTCGTCGGATGCGTCGTCGTAAATGCGCTTGATCCGGAAAGCCATGTCCACACCGTAGACCTCGCGGCGTGGCCGGGGAGTCAGGGCAGCGACGGCGCTGGGGCGAGGCCGCGGTCGCCGAGCACGCGGGCGCAGCTCACCTCCGGCCGCAGGTCGAGGCGGCGCAGCAGCTGGGCGTTCACGGCCACGACCACCGTCGAGGCCGACATCAGCAGCGCGCCCACCTCCATGGGCAGCACGAAACCGATCGGGGCGAGTACCCCGGCGGCCAGGGGCACCGAGAGCAGGTTGTAGCCGGCGGCCCACCACAGGTTCTGCGTCATCTTGCGGTAGCTGGCCCTGGAGAGTTCGATCACGGAGAGCACCGACCGGGGGTCGTCGCTGGCGAGCATGACGCCCGCCGACGCTATCGCGACATCCGTGCCGGCGCCGATGGCGATGCCCACGTCGGCCTGGGCCAGGGCCGGGGCGTCGTTGACCCCGTCGCCCACCATGGCCACCCGGTGCCCCTCCCGCTGCAGCTGCACCACCGTGGCGGCCTTATGGGCGGGGTGCACGCCGGCGAAGACCCTGTCGATGCCGAGCTCGGTGGCCACCGCGTGCGCCACCGCCTCGGCGTCGCCGGTGATCATCACCACGGCGATGCCCAGCGCGTGCAGGGCGTCGACGGCCTCCTTCGACTCCGGCCGCACCTCGTCGGCGAGGCCGATAGCCCCGATGACCCGGCCGTCCCGCAGCACGTGCAACACGATGGCGCCCTCGGCGGCCCAGGCATCGGTGCGCTCAAGCGGCGCGGCACCGTGGCGGCCGAGCAGGCTCGGCCCGCCCACCGAGACCTCGTGGCCGGCGACCGTGGCGCTCACGCCCACGGCGGTGGCCGCCCGGAACCCGGTGGCCGCGGGCACGGATCGGCCGCGGGCCGCGGTGACGATGGCCCGCGCCAGCGGATGCTCGCTGTCGGCCTCCACGGCGGCCGCCAGGGTGAGCACGTCCTCCTCGGTGTGGCCGGCAGCGGCGTGCACATGGCTGACCACGGGCTCGCCCCGGGTGAGGGTGCCGGTCTTGTCGAACAGCACGGTGTCGACGGTACGCATGCTCTCCAGAGCGAGCCGGTCGGTCACCAGCACCCCGCCGCGGGCGGCACGCTCGGTCGCGATCGACACCACCAGCGGAATCGCCAGGCCCAGAGCGTGCGGGCAGGCGATCACGAGGACGGTGATGGTGCGCATCACGGCGTCCTCTGGGCTGCCGAGCAGGCTCCAGGCGATCGCGGTGAGCACGCCGACCCCGAGAGCGAACCAGAACAGCCAGCCGGCCGCCCGGTCGGCGAGGCGCTGCGCCCGCGATGACGAGGCCTGCGCCTCGGCGACGAGCCGGCGGATGCCCGCGAGCGCGGTGTCGTCGCCGACCGCGGTCACCCGCAGCCGCAGGGCCGTGTCGGTGGCGACGGTGCCGGCCACCACGGGGTCGCCGGGGCCCCGGCGCACCGGCCGGGACTCGCCGGTGATCATCGACTCGTCCACCTCGGCGGTGCCCTCGGTGACCCGGCCGTCGGCGGGGATCCGGCCGCCCGGCCGCACGATCACCAGGTCGCCCACCCGGAGGTCGGCGGGAGCGACGAGCGTGACGGCCCCGGCATCCACCCGCTCGGCCTCGTCGGGCAGCAGCGCTGCCAGCGACTCGAGCGCCGAGGAGGACTGCGCCAGCGAGCGCATCTCGATCCAGTGGCCGAGCAGCATGATCACGATCAGCAGGGCGAGTTCCCACCAGAAATCGAGCTCCATGGCCAGGATGCCCAGGCTCGCGCCCCACGAGGAGAGGAACGCCACGGTGATCGCGAGCGCGATCAGCAGCATCATTCCGGGGGAGCGCTGTCGGAGCTCGGCCACCGCGCCGGTGAGGAACGGGCGGCCGCCCCAGACGTACATGACGGTGCCGAGCACGGGCGAGATCCAGGCGGCCCAGGCGGCGTCAGGCAGCTCGTAGCTCAGGAGCATTGCGAACATGCCGCTGAAGGCCACGACGGGCACGGCCAGCGCCAGCATCAGCCAGAACAGCCGCCGGAACTGGCCGACGTGGTCGCCGTGGCCGGCGTGACCCATGGCTCCGTGGTCCATTGAGGTGTGGTCCATGGCGGCGTGGTCCATCGAGGTGTGGTCCATGGTCGCGTGGTCCATCGAGGTGTGGTCCATTCCGGCGTGATTCAGCGCGGCAGGGCCCGTGACGGGCGGGTCAACGGGCCCGTGGGCTGATGTCTCGGAGTGCGCCTGGTGGTGATCTGAGTGGGAAGCCATACCCACAACATATACCCCCTAGGGGTACCTGACAAGGAAAACGAGGCTACCGTGGGAGCACGACCACCCGCGCTTGTCGGAGGAAAGGGACCCGTGATGATGTGGGGATACGGAATGAACCCGGTCTGGCTCTGGATCTACGGGCTGCTGTCGTTGGGAGCGACGGTGGTGCTCATCGTGTGGACCGTGCGGGTGTTCCGCAACGACTCGCCCAGCCCGGTGGGCCCGCGCACCACCGACGCCCGGCGCATCCTCGACGAGCGCTATGCCCGCGGCGAGCTCACGGCCGAGCAGTACCGGCAACAGGTCACCGACCTCGGCGAGCAGCCCTGATCGGGTGCCGGCGCGGCCGAGCTAGTACGTGAAGGCGGAGAAATTCGGGACTCGCCGTGCCGGCTGCCACAACACGCCGATGGAGCAGGAAATTCTCCGCCTTTAGCGCAGGCGCAGGCGCAGGCGCAGGCGCAGGCGCAGGCGCAGGCGCCGGCGCTCGGGTCAGCCGAGACGGATGATCGCGGCCAGCAACTCGGGCGTGAGCGGGCGGTCGGCGAAGATAAGCCGTTCGAGCGCGGTGGTGTCGGGTAGTGCGGGCGCGTCGGCGGGTGTCGTGCCGGGCGCGCCCCGCCCGCGCCACACTCGGGTGAGCCCGATGCGCTCGAGCACCCGCACCGAGGCCGGGTTGGCGGCCAGGACACGGGCGGTGACCGGGTACGCCGAGGCCTGCGCCACGGCGAGGGCCACCGTGGCGGCCTCGGTGGCCAGGCCGATTCCCCAGCTGGCCGGGGTCAGCCGGTAGCCGAAGTTGCGCGCCCCGCAGTCCATCAGCATCGCCGAGGCCACCCCGATGAGGGTCCCCGCCGGCAGTGCAGTGCCGGGCAGGTCGGTGCCGGGCAGGTCGTGCCGCAGCCGAATCGCCCAGCGTCCCAGACCGGATGCGGCCCAGCTCTGCTCGCTCTCGTCGACCACCCGCTCGGTCTGCGCGAGCGTCGTGTGGCGGCCGGCCGGCAGGTGCAGCCATGTGGCCGGGTCGGCGTAGATGGCGTGTACCTCGGCCACATCGGCCGGGGCGAGAGGCGCCAGCCGCAGACGGGCCGTGGTGAGGTACTCGGGGGCGTCGGTTTCGGTCACCTCCCCATGTTTCCACGACGCACGGCGCCGGCCATCCCGCCCCGTCTTCCCGGCCTTCCCGAGGCGACGACGAGGTCGATGGCCACCTCCTTCAGGAGTTATGCACCCCGCACCCCGCACCCCGCGCCCGGGGCGGCGGACTGGGCACGGGGCGCCCGGGGGAGGCGGGCTACCGCAGCGCGGAGATCCTGAGGGCCACCGTCTTGAAGTTCTGGATGCGCTGCTCGTAGCGTGCGGCGAGCACGATCAGCAATACGCCGCCGATGCCGAGCCAGAGCCACCACTGCACCGAGACGTAGAGCAGGGCGATCCATGGCCAGAGCTGGGCGAGCGCGTGCACCAGCAGCACCGCGGCGCCGAGCACGAACGGAGCCTGCAACCGCCGCGCGGTGCCGAGCAGCAGCACCGCGATCGCGACCACGCCGAGTCCCACCACGCGCCAGATCGGGCTGAAACTCAGGTCGAGCAGTAGCGAGGGCACCAGCAGTAGGAGCAGACCCGGGGAAAGCGCACGCCAGCTGCCCGCGGCGGGCACCCGCCGTAGGTGCACCAGCCCGGCGGCCACGAGCGCCAGGGCCAGCGGCACGCTGACGATCTCGATGGGGTCCGGTACGTCCTGGATCAGGCCGGCACCGAGCATCCCGGCGGCGCCGGCGAGGGCCACCCAGGCGATGAGCCGGCCCAGGGGGCTGCGGTCGCCCCAGAACGCGGCAAGGAACACCGCCGCGAAGACCCAGACCACCAGCACCACGCGCACAGTGGCCAACGGCGAGTAGCCCAGCGCGATCATTTCGGCGAGCACCGTGCCGAGCAAGGCCACGACGACGAGGGCGTACCCGCCGCGGAGCGGCAGGCTGGAGGCATCGGCGGAATCCGAGCTGCGGGCAACCCAGACCAGGCAGGTTCCGGTGGCCACCAGGACGGCCGCGGCCGGCAGCAGCCAGGCCTCCAGCTGGCCGGTGGGCCCGGCGGGCGTTCCGGGGAGGGCGAGGATCCGCAGGGCGGCCGTGACCAGGACGGTGATCGTGCCCACCAGGCAGGCCGGCCAGGCCAGCAGGGTCCAGCGTGGGTGGTGCACGTGCAGGGCGCCCAGGATGGCCAGGGCACCGCCGATCGACAGGGTGAGCACCGCACGCACCGGGGTTCCCTCTGCGCCGAGGACGGCGCTGGGCAGCAACGCCACGGCCAGGCCCACGGCGAGACCGGCCTGCACCAGGCGGGCCGAGGGGGCCTGGGTAGCGGCAGTCGGCCCCCGGCCGATGACCCCTGCCGCGATCAGCTGCCCGACGACCAGGGCGAGCCCCAGCGGCACGGTGCCCAGCTCGACAGGGTCGAGCAGGTCCCGGCCGAGACCGGCGACCAGCACCAGGAAGCCGGCCGCCACGAGTAGCCAGGCCAGCAGGTCGCCCGCGCGGCTGCGGTCGAACCAGCGCACGGCGACCTGAAGCACGGCGAACAGCCCGATCAGGGCGATCACCCGGCCCTCGGCGAAGGCCGCATAGGGCAACGCGGCGGTCTCGGCCCCCAGGATGCCGGCGAGCGCGACGATGACGAGGCCGTAGCCGAGCAGGCGGCGCGACCCGGCCGGGTCCACGGTCGCCCCCGCAGCACCTGTGGCACTGCCCGGAACCGGCCGCCCCAACGCCGAGGAGCGGGCGATGATGACATAGCCCGCGCCGATGAGCAGCAGGGCGGCCGGCAGCAGCCAGGCCTCGAGCCGTCCGTCCGGGCCGGCGGGCGAGCCGAGCAGCGGACGGATGCGCCCGGAGGCCGCGACGGCAATGGCAACGGCGCCGACCAGAACGCCGGGCCAGGTCACGATCAGCCACCGCGCCCGGGTGATCAGCAGGGCTCCGGCGAGCAGGAGAATGCCGCCACCGCAGAGCACCAGCACCGGACGCAGCAGCGCGCCCTGGGCGCCCTCGACAGCGCTGGGCAGCAGCACCAGACCCAGGCCCGCGGCGAGCCAGACCTGCAGAAGCTGGCCGGCAGCAGGAACGCTGGCCGACGCCGGGTCTCGCGCCGGACCGAGGAGCCCGGCGGCCAGGAGCTGCCCGAGAATCAGGGAGAGCCCCAGCGGCACCGTCGTGAGTTCGAGCGGGGTGGGCAGCCCGAACCCGAGGCCGGCCAGGAGGGCGATCAGGCCCGCGGCCCAGCTGAGCCAGGCGAGCACGGTGCCCGCGGGGCTCCGGTCGAACCGGCGCAGGGCCACGTGCAGCACGGCGAACAGCCCGACCAGGGCAATCACGCGTCCCTCAGCGTACGGGCCGTACGGCAGCGAAGCGGTTTCCGCACCGAGGATGCCGAGCAGCGCCAGGCCGACGAGACCGTAGCCGAAGCCCCGGCGCACGGTGCGGGGCCCGGTCGCCGTGAGCGTCTGGGCAGACGCGACGGTGAACGGCGTGTTCATGATGATGATGCCGCCGGCGACCACCAGCAGCAGCGCCGCGGGCAGCAGCCACGCCTCGAGGCGCCAGTCGGCGACGCCCGCGCCGGGTGAAAGCAGCGACAGGATGCGCCCGGTCGCCGTGAGCACGACGGCCGCGGCTCCCACGAGCAGGCCGGGCCAGGCGAGCAGGCTCCACCGGGGGCGGCCCAGCAGCACGGCGCCCGCGACGGCGAGCAGGCCGCCGAGGGCCAGGGTGAGCAGTTGGCGCACGGCGTCGTCGGTGAGGCCGGCGGTGCTGAGGGTCGAGGCACCGGGCGAGGCCGCCACGAGGGCGCTGGGCAGCAACGCGAGCGCCAGCCCGGCACCGGTCCACGCCCACGCGGTGCCGGCGGGCCGGACGCCGTTGGTGGCCAGGGGTCGGGCCGAGACGAGCTGACCGGCCACCAGGGCGAGCCCGACGGGCACCGTCACGAGCTCGAAAGGCTCCACCGCGGCGGTGACGAGCGCGGCCCCGGCAACAAAACCGGCCAGGCCGGCACAGGTCCACGCCACGATGCTGCCCAGCGGCACACGCGGTCGCCAGAGCGCCAGCACGTGCCCCACGGCAAGAACGGCCACGAGGGCCATGGCGCGCCCAGCCGCCAGGCTCGAGGTGTCGAGCGAGGCCGTTTCCATCACGGTGAGGGTGCCCAGGGCCACGATCAAAAGCGCGACACCGGCGCGGTCCCTGGCCACGCGGGTGCGGGCATCCGGGTGGCGCACCAGCAGGAACGCCGCGACCGCCGTGATGCCCACGGTGGGCAGCAGCCACGCCTCGAGGAGCGGCCCCGTGGAGCCTACGGAGTCGAGCACGCGCAGCGAGCGGGCGACGCCCGTGCTGAGTAGCCCGAGAGCGCCGGCCAACCCGGCCGCGGCCAGGTAGGCCGAGCGCGGCGGCGTCCAGCGCACCAGCGTGGCGCCGACGAGCAGCACCGCGGATGCCGCGCCGACGACGACCGGACGCACCGGCGACCCGGTCTGCGCAGTGAGGGCCAGGGGGAGCAGGGCCACCGAGAGGCCGGCCAGGGTGAGCAACGCGGCGCCCGGGCTCGCGGTGACGGCGCGGTCGACGCGGCCGTAGCGCCAGAGCAGCGCGGCCAGGAGCAGCAGTAGGCCGGCCAGGGGGAGCACGTAGGCCTCCACCGGGGTGGTGCCGGCGCGGGCCAGGCCCCACCAGAGGCCGCCGGTGGCCGAGACGAGCGAGAGCCAGCCGACGTGGCGGCGCCAGGAGGTCGAGGCGAACAGGCCGTCGGCGTCGATGGCGGTGAGCAGCAGGGCCACTGCGGTGAGCAGCAGCACCAGCCAGCCGAGCTCGCTGAGTCCGGGCTGCAGGAAGACCGAGGCGAGCACCACGGCGGCGCCGATCTCCAGACCGGCCGAGGAATCCGCCCAGGCGCTGGTCCTGCCACTGGTAGTGGCGCCGGGCGTGGCGCCGTTCGTGTCGGTGGGGGTGCCGGCGAGGGTGCGGAGCACGAGGGCCAGCGCCACCGTGACCAGGGCGGCGATCGGCGCGGCGAGCACCGACACCGTGGCGGGCGCCTCCGTGATCGAGATGAGGTTCACGGTGAGTGCGAGCACGGCCGGGGCCACGAGGAGCGCGCCGGCGAACCGTTCACAACGCAGGTCGCTGCCGGGGCTCAGAGTCCAGAGCAGCGTCGCGGCCACGATCAGCGCAGCGGCCAGGATTCCGGCGACGGGCACGCCCAGCGGGAGCGTCGCCCGGTCGGCAACGCCCAGGCCGTCGATGATGCGCCCGGTGGGCAGCACCACGCCCAGCAGGGTCGGGGCGAGCAGGGTCCAGAACGCTGCTCGGCGTTCGACGACGGTGAAACCGCCGATCCGGCCCTGGGCCAGGAGCAGCTGGAGCAGACCGGTGACCAGCGCCACGGCGAGGACCACCAGCAGCCAGAGCACGGCCGTGGTGGGCGGCGCGGCGAGGGTGAGCGACTCCGGCGCCGCGACGGCGCCGATGAGGGTGAGCACAATCGCACCGGAGAGCAGCACCCCGCGGCCGCCGGCCTGGGACTCGCGGTGCAGCAGCAGGCGGGCGAGGAACACGGCCAGCACCGCCGACAGCGTGCCGAGCCACCAGCTGGTGCTGCCGGCCCAGCTCACGGCGTAGCCGAGCGCCTCGGCGGAGATGAAGAAGGTCACCAGAATCGGGCGATAGCCGCCCAGGGGCACACGCCGGGCGCGGGCGAGCAGGAGCACGGTGAGGGTGGCGGCGCCCAGCAGCAGGTACAGCGGCAGCACCAGCCAGAGCGCCTCGGTGAACGGCACGGCGAGCAGCACCATGACGAGACCGAACCAGGCGAGCATCCGCAGGCGTGGGACGAGCACCGCACCGGCCCGCCAGAACCCGGCCACCAGCACGCCCACGCCGGCCAGCGTGGCCAGGGCCCAGACGCTCATGTCGTTGACCGAGACAATCGGATCCCCCGACGGGCCGAACGCCGAGAGCAGGGCGAGCGCCAGCGGTGCGGCGGCCGTGGCCAGTGCAACCGCACCGATCATGGCCACGAACGCCGCGGCGGTGAGCGTGGCAGTGAGCAGGGCGATGCGGGCGGAGCCGGCCGCGCGCCGCCGCAAGGCCAGTTCGAGGCTCAGCGCCAGAGCGGTGGCGGCCAGCAACGGAACGGTCACGAGCAGGGTGTTGTCCTCGGTGCGCCAGACGAACACCTCGATGCCGAACACCACCGTCAAGGTGGCCAGGCTCGCGGATGCGTAAGCGAAAACCCTGTAGAGGGCATCCGGTGTGCGCCCGGTCAACGCGACGACGGCGTGCGCGAGCGAGATGGCGGCCACGGCGCCGAAGGTGAGCAGCGGAACGGCCGTTTCGGCGGGAGCCACGAATCCGGCGGTCACCGTGGCGGTCGCCAGGGCGAGAGCGGCCAGGGCGAGCAGGGCGATCCTCTCGGCGGCGCGGTCCACGGCGGGCCAGAACGAGGCCGTGCCCGGCCGGGTGAATCTGTGCAGGAGCGCGCCGGTGGCGACGCCCAGGGCGGCCAGGAACACCCGGGTGAGCGGCTCGGCGTCCGCCGCCAGCCCGGCGGCCAGCAGGCCCACGGCCGGTGCGGCCGCGGCGAATCCGGCCACGCTGGCCACCCGCAGCGACGACACCGCGTGCCAGAGCAGGAACAGTGCCGTGCACACCGTCAGCGTCGCGCCCCAGAAGAGGAGTCCGTCGGCGTCGCCGAGGCCGAACAGGTTGTTCTGCCGCAACGCCCAGGCGTCCAGGAGCACCAGCACCACGGCGAGGGCGCCGATGCCTTCCGCGGTGCTGACCAGTCCCTTGCGCCGCAGCAGCCCCGCTGTGGCCAGCATGGCCAGGGTGAAGAGCCCCACGATGGCCGAACGAACGGCCAGGCCGGCGACGACGAAGGCCACGGTGAGGAAGACGATCGCCGCGACCGAGACGAGGGTGACGCCCACGAGCAGCAGCACGACCTGCACGCTCGAGCGCTTGTGGGGGGCCGGGCCGGTCGGCGTTGCCGGGGCGGGCGTGCTCGGCGGTGTCGGCGGCGTGTGAGCGGCCGGGCGACCGGCGTCGGGCGTTGCGAACGGAGGAATCGGAGGAGCGAACCGGGCAGGTTCGGCAGCTGCGGCGGCGGGTGCGGCGACGGTAGGGGAGGCCGGCGCTGCGGAGGCGATGCTGATGGGCGACTGCGCGGTGACCTGCGCCGCGGCCCGGGTTTCGGCCGTGGCCTGTGCGGAAAGCTGGGCGGCAGCCTGCGCGGCCCGGGCCGCGTCGGCCTCGGCGGCCTGCTGGGCTTGGACCTGCGCGTGGGCCTGTGCCTCGCGCTCGCTCGCGACCCGCCGTTCGGCTTCGGCGGCTTGCGCCGCCGCCTGTTGCGCCGCCACCTTCTCGGCCGCCAGCGCCGTCTGGGCCTCGGCGACCTCGAAGCGGATCTGACCGATCAGCTGCACCCGCCGCTCGAGGGCGGTGGCGGCATCCGTCGACGCGGTGAGCAGTTCGCGGGCGGCCGGATGGCGCAGGTCGAGCCCGCAGGACGGGCAGACCGGGCTCGGCAGCGCGGTCAGGCAGGCCGGGCACCGGGACGTATCGGTGAGTTCGGCCGCGTTGAGCGGCCAATGAAAGCGCCCGACGTACTGCGCGAAGTCGCGAATGGAGCTGCTCGGTGACATCAATCCCCCTGATGAATGGTGCGGCTTCCACAGGCTAGTGGTTCGGCGGCGCGGCGGAGCGAGTTGCCCACAGGGGACACCCCACTTCGGGGCGATTGACGCGGTGTCATTGACGCTGTGTCAACCGCGGGAGTACCGTGCGATCATGAGCACCACGAAGACCTCCCCGCGGCTGAGCAAACAGCCCGACGAGCGCCACGACGAGATCGTCGCCGCCACCCGGCAGCTCTTCGCCGAACGGGGCGTGGCCAAGGTCTCCGTCACCGAGATCGCCAAGCGCGTCGGCGTCACGCGGGGCCTGATCTACCACTACTTTCCCGACCGGGACGCGTTGATCGACCTGATCTTCGAGGACCACATCGCTGAGTTCGTCGAGGCCGTCTCCCGCTGGGACGCCGACCGGGAGCCCGGCAACGTGTCGAAGGCGCTGCTGGACTGCGTCGTGCTGTTCCGCCACCACCTGCACGCCAAGGACATGTTCCGCGAGGACCTCGGCCACCCCGAGAACGCCGGCCTCTACAACCGGTTCGTGGACCGCGCCGTGCGCGCCATCGTCGAGCGCCTGCGGGTGACCACGGTCGAGGCCTACGCCCGGGCGCACCACATCGAGATCGACCACGTCGGCGAGGTCTTCTACGTGTTGGTCTACGGCCTGATCGGCCTGGTGCGCTCGTCGCCAGATGTCGACGACGAGGTTCTGGTCGCCATCGTGCGGCAGACGCTGCACCTGGACATGGGCACTCCGCCCGAACCAGCCCTATAACCAACACCGCCGCACCACCCCATAAAGAAAACCGAATAAGGAGAAACGAAGATGTTCCTGTACGAGTCAATCCCCTGGTACTCCACGCTGATGTGGGTTGCGGTGGTGGCGGGCCTGATGCTTGCCAACGAGATCGCCCGAGCCAGCAAGTGGGCCGCGCTCGTGTTGTTCATCGGGTTGCCGGTGGTGCTCACCATCTTCGTCTGGCCGCACACCGCGGGCGCCGACTCCAGCACCGGAACCTGGTTCCACTGGGTCAAGGTGTACTCCGCGCTGGCCGGCTGCCTGGGCTTCATGGCCATCCGCTTCATCCCGAAGCTGCAGAAAAACAGGTACTGGCTGATGTTCCCGGCGGCGATCCTCGCGCTGAACATCTTCGAGGCGGTCATCCGCGACTTCCAGGTGTACGGCATGCAGGGCATGGTTGACGGCGTCTTCATGGTGGGCGGCCCGTGGAACATCATGAACGGCATAGCCGGCCTGCTCAACCTGGTCACCATCTGCGGCTGGGCGGGCATCATCATCAGCCGCGGCAAGAAGAAGGACATGATCTGGCCCGACATGCTCTGGTTCTGGATCATCGCGTACGACCTGTGGAACTTCGCCTACGTCTACAACGCCGTCGGTGACCACTCCTTCTATGCCGGCGCCGCCCTGCTGATCTCCTGCACCATCCCCGCGTTCTTCATCAAGCGTGGTGCCTGGCTGCAGCACCGGGCGCAGACCCTGGCGTTCTGGATGATGTTCACCATGGCCGTGCCCACGTTCGTGACCAGCTCGAAGTTCGCGGTCGAGTCCTCGCACAACCCCACCGCGCTGTTCATCGTCAGCGCGATCTCGCTGGCCGCCAACATCGCCGTGGTCGTCTACCAGGTGCGCGTCATCGTGCGCACCAAGCGCAACCCGCTGAAGGACGAGCTGTTCGTGGAGCTGCCCGCCTACCAGAAGGTGCTGGCCGACAACCGGCCGCTGGATGCCGAACCCGGCACGAGCGCTCCCGCCGCGCCGGTCGCCTCCCGCGTCTAGCTCCGCACCACACCATCCCGCGTTCCGCGCAGCACCATCCCGCGTTCCGCGCAGCACCATCCCGCGAGAGCGGTCGTGTGGTTGCCTCGAGCCTCTCGAAGCAACCACATGGCCGCTTTCGCGGCAGTTAAGGGGCGCTACAGGTTGTTCTCGGCGAGCCAGCCGAGCAGCACTCGCTGCACATCTTCGGGGCGTTCCACGTTCGGCAGGTGTGCGGTGTCGCGAAACACACATCCGCTGGCGTCGGGCACCGTGGAGACCAGGTACTCGTAGGCCGCGAGCACCTCCGACATGTCGTACTCGCCCACCGTCACCAGGGTGGGCACCTCGATGTCGACGACCCTGTCGTAGGCGGGCGGTTCGAGGGGAAGCGACACGGGGTGCTCCTCGGCGTGGATGACATTCACCCGGTTGAGCGCGTAGGCGGCCTCGACGAACTCGGGGTCGAGGTCCTCCTCGCGGCGCAGCGGGCCGAAATCCCAGATCGCGGCCTCGAGCCGGGCCAGCCTGTGCCAGTCCTGGGCTTCGAAGGCCTGGTCGATCTCGTCGAACCTGGCGTCCTCCACCTCGGTCAGCTCCGTGTCGGGGAACCCGCTCGGTCCCGAGCCGATCACGATCAGCCCGGCCACCCGGTCCGGGCTCTCCACCGCGAGGTCGATGGCGATGCCGCCGCCGCGGGAGCAGCCGATCAGGGTGGCGCGGGCCACGCCGAGATGGTCGAGCACGGCCAGCGCATCCGCCCGGTTGGAGAACTCGACATCGTCGGTGCTGGTCTGGCCGAAGCCGCGGGTGTCGAAGCGGATGACGAAGTGGTCCGCGGCCAACGCCTCGATCTGCGGATCCCACATGCGTAGGTTCGCGATACCCGCATGAAGCAGCAGAAGCGCCGGCTTCGAGGCATGTCCGTCGGTTTCGTAGTACAGGCTCGCGCCCGGCACGGTGAGGTGAGGCATGAGTCGAGCGTAGGGGAGCGGCGTCCGCGGCGAAAGAGCGGCGCGGCTCTTAGACCCTGGCAGCGAGGGTGGTGTCCATTGCGTCGAACACGGCCCGCCAGCCCACCGTCGTGCCTTCGTACTCCTCGGCAGAGAGGTTGCCGCCGGTCTGGCTGAAGCGCATCTCGGTGCCGCCGTCCACTGCGGTGAGCACCACGGTGAGCAGTTCGCGGGCGTCACCGGGTTGGAACGTCGTGGTCAGCACCAGCTTGTTCGGGCGGTCGACCTCGAGGTACTCGCCCCGCCAATGGAACTGCAGGTCCGGACTGAGAATCATGGTGGCCTTCCAGGTGCCCCCTGGGCGGACGTCCAGCGAGACGGAGTCGAGGGGGACCTCGGCCGCGCTGCCGCCCCACCACGCGGCGAAGGTTGCCGGGGTCACCCAGGCATCGAAGACGGCTTCTGGTGGTGCCGCGAACGTGCGGGTGATGTGGGAGCCGTGTGTCTCAGTCATTGGTCGTGCCTTTCTCTTCGGAGGTGAGCTGGTCGTCAAGCGCATCGAAACTTCTGTCCCAGAACCGGCGGTAGCCGTCGATCCAGTCGGCCGCGGGGGCGAGCGTCACGGCGTTCAGCCGCGCCGGCCGCCACTGGGCGTCGCGGCCGCGGGAGATCAGCGCCGCCCTCTCGAGCACCTGAAGGTGCTTCGAAATTGCCGGCAGGCTCATCTCGAACGGTGCCGCGATGTCGTTCACCGTAGCCTCGCCCTGCGACAGCATCGCGAGAATAGCCCGACGGGTGGGGTCGGAGAGCGCCGCGAAGGTCCTGCTGAGTTGATCCGTTGCCATGCACCAATAATAAACCTTGTGGTTAATTAAAGACAAGGCTAAATAACGAGCCGGCTGCTGAAGCCGTGGCCCAGCCGGGTGCGAATCCGGCATCGGCGGTGGCCGTAGGCTCGAAGAGTGGGCGGTGTACTGGTCGGGTTTTCGATCATCGGGTTTGTGATCCTGGTGGGTTACCTCGTCGAGCGCACCGGCGTGGCCGGCGAGGACGCCGGCCGGGTGCTCAACCGCATCGCGTTCTTCGTGGCCACCCCGGCGCTGCTGTTCACCGTTCTCTCGCACGCGGATGTGCACGTGTTGTTCTCCGCGTTCCTCGCCACGGTGCTGTGCAGCGTGATCGTCGGCATGCTGCTGTATATCGTGCTGGCCAGGATTTTCTTCCGGAACCCGCTGCCGGAGACCGTGCTCGGCGCCACCAGCGCCACCTACGTGAACGCCAACAACATCGGCCTGCCGGTGGCCATCTACGTGCTCGGCAGCGCCCAGTACGTGGCGCCGGTGTTGCTGCTGCAGCTGCTCGTTCTCGCGCCGATCACCCTGAGCATCCTCGACGCCTCCACCCGCGGCCGGGTGTCGGTGCGCAGCATCCTCACCCAGCCGCTGCGGAACCCGATGATCATCGCCTCCGTGCTCGGCGTGCTCGTGGCCGCCTTCGGCATCCCGGTGCCCGACGCCGTGATCGCGCCGCTGGATATCATCGGCGGCGCCGCGATCCCGCTGGTGCTGATGTCATTCGGCATGTCCCTGCACGGCCAGCGGCTGCTGCAGGCCGGCACCGGGCGCAAGCAGGTGGTCGCGGCGTCGGCGATCAAGGTGGTGCTGATGCCCGTCATCGCGTACCTGTTCGGCCGGTTCGTGTTCGGGCTGGCCGGCGCCGAGCTGTTCGCCGTGGTGACCGTGAGCGCGCTGCCGACCGCGCAGAACATCTTCAACTTCGCGTCCCGGTACGACCGGGGCGTGGTGGTGGCGCGGGACACCGTGCTGGTCACCACGATCGGTGCGATCCCGGCGCTGGTGATCGTCGCGGCGCTGCTCGCCTGAGCCGCCGGACGGTCAGGCTTTCTTCCTGGGTGGCTTCTGCAGCCAGGGCCGCAACCGGCGGGTGATGAAGGGCATCACCAGGTAGGTCATCGTGGGCGCCATCACGAAGGTGGTCAGCAGGATGCGGAGCACCGTCGGGATGTCGTTCCAGTGCGGGTCCACCCCGGTGACCAGGTAGGTGAAGATCACGTTCAGCGGGAAGAAGCCCAGCCCGATGGCCACGGCCTGCTTCCAGCGCGGCGGCTGGATCGGCGCCGACGGGCCGGCGTTGGTCTGGGACTCGTCGAACCAGCCTTCGATGCCGGTGCGCCGCACCGCGTGGGACTCGAGCACCAGGCCCTCACCCTCGTGCAGCCAGCTGGTGCGGGCGATCGAGTGCTCCCAGGCATCCAGCGAGGCCGCATCCTTGAACTTGTAGAGCATGTGCCAGTGGGCGGAACCGGCGTGCGCGCGCACCCAGCCGGACCCGAGGAATCCCGGGTACTCGTTGGCCAGGTCTATCCCGGTCTGCACCCAGTGGGTGGCCTCGTCGAACCTGTCGGGGTCGACGCGACGGCGGATGGAGACGGTGACGGGAGCCTCGGCGGCTGCTTGTGGCGCCGCGTCGTTTCCGGATGCAGCAGGGGACATGCGTTAAGTATGGGCGACGAGCCGTTGGTCGAGCTTGTCGAGACCCCGTTAGAAGATCATCGGGCGGTCGTCGTCCTCGTCCTCGGTCTCGATGTCCACCAGCACGGGCACGTGGTCGCTCGGGGCGTCACCCTTGCGTTCGTTGCGGTGGATGCTCGCATCCGTCACGAGCTCGGCGAACGCCGGCGAGCCGAGGATGAAGTCGATGCGCAGGCCCTCGTTGCGCGGGAACCGCAGCTGCTTGTAGTCCCAGTAGGTGAAGCCCTCCGGCACGATCGGGCGCACCACGTCGGTGAAGCCCGCCGCCTCGAACGCCTCGAAGGCGCTGCGCTCCGCCTCGGAGATGTGGGTGGAGACGCCCGGAACCAGGGTGGGGTCGCCCACGTCGGAGTCCAGTGGCGCCACGTTCCAGTCGCCCATCAGCGCCATCGCCAGCCGGGGGTTCTTGGCCAGCTCAGCGGCGGCGTGGGTGTTGAGGCGGGTCAGCCAGTCCAGCTTGTAGACGTAGTGCGGGTCGTCGAGGGTGCGGCCGTTGGGCACGTACAGGCTCCATAGGCGCATCTCGTTCACGGTCACGCCGAGCGCGCGGGCCTCCAACGGCAGGCCGGGGCCCTCTTCGCCCTTGAGGAAGCCGGGCATCTCGGGGAACGCGGTGACGACATCCGTCATCTCGTGGCGGCTGGCGAACGCGACGCCGTTCCACTGGCTGAGGCCGTGGATGGCCAGCTCGTAGCCGGCGTCCTCGAAGGCCTGCGCGGGGAACTGCTCAGGCTTGCATTTGATCTCCTGCATGGCGAGCACGTCGATGTCCTCCCGCACCATCCAGTCGACCACCCGGTCGACGCGGGCACGGATGGAGTTGACGTTCCAGGTGGCGATGCGCATGCGCCTAAGCCTATTTGGCACGGACGCCTAAGAAACCTCGCTGACACACGTGAGTGGCAGGATGGCTGTATGTCGGAATTGCAGATCGGTTACGCGGCCATGTTGGAGCAGTTCGCCCCCGCCGAGGCGGTGGCCCTGTCGGCCTACGCGGAGGAGCACGGCTTCTCCGGGGTCATGGCGGCCGACCACTTCCAACCGTGGGTGCCCGCCCAGGGCGAATCCTCGTTCGTGTGGAGCGTGCTCGCCGCGATCGGTGAGCGCACCAAGGGCGACATGGGTCCCGGCGTCACCGCGCCCACTTTCCGTTGGCACCCCGCGATGGTGGCGCAGGCCTCCGCCACGCTCGCCTCGATGTACCCGGGCCGGCACTGGCTGGGCCTGGGTTCCGGTGAGGCGCTGAACGAGCACATCGTCGGCGGCTACTGGCCCGAGGCGCCCGAGCGCATCAACCGTATGTTCGAGGCCATCGAGATCATCTCGAAGCTGTTCACCGCATCCATTGCCGGCAAGGACGTCAAGCACTCCGGCCAGTTCTTCAAGCTCGAGTCCACCCGGCTGTGGACCATGCCGGAGGTCGCGCCCGAGATCCTCGTCGCCACCGCCGGCCCGGTCACCGCCAAACGCGCCGGCCGGCACGCCGACGGCCTCATCACGGTCGGCGCTCCGCTGGAGAAGATCTCGATGCTGTTCGGCAAGTTCGACGACGGCGCCCGCGAAGCCGGCAAGGACCCGTCGACCATGCCCAAGGTGCTGCAGCTGCACATGAGCTGGGCCGAGACCGACGAGGAGGCCATGGCCAACGCGCTGCACGAGTGGCCCAACGGCGGCATGAAGTTCCCCAAGGGCGACATCCGTTCGCCGTTCGAGTTCGAGCAGATGGCCAAACTCGTGCGCCCAGAGGACTTCGAGGGCCGCATGATCATCTCCGCCGATCCCGACGACCACCGCGCCTACATCCAGAAGTTCGTCGACCTCGGCTTCGACAAGATCTACCTGCACAACGTGGGCCGCAACCAGCGCCAGTGGATCGACGTCTTCGGCCGCGACGTGCTGCCGAAGCTCGCCCGGTAGCGATGCACTCCGCGGCGGACGGTGCGCGCCTCCGGCTCGAGGTGTTCGTGCTGCCCGGAATCGGCGAGGTGCGGGCCGGCGACGACCTGGCCGCGATCATCGCGGCCGCCGCCGGACCGGCGGCGTCCCGCCTGGCCGACGGAGACATCCTGGCCGTGACCAGCAAGATCGTGTCCAAGGCCGAGGGCAGGCAGATGGCCGCGACCGACCGGGAACAGGCCATCGCCGACGAGACCGTGCGGGTCGTCGCGACCCGGGCGCATCCGGGCGGGGTCACCCGCATCGTCGAGAACCGGCAGGGCCTGGTGATGGCCGCCGCCGGCGTCGACGCCAGCAACGTCGAACACGGCACGGTGCTGCTGCTACCCGTCGACCCGGATGCCTCCGCCCGCGCCCTCTGCACCGCCCTCCGCGCGGCAACCGGCCTGCACCTCGGGGTGCTGATCACCGACACCGTGGGCCGCCCGTGGCGCGACGGCCAGACCGACATCGCCATCGGCGCCGCCGGCGTGGCCGTGCTCGATGACCTGCGCGGCACGGCGGATGCGCACGGTCGCCGCCTCGACGTCACCGTCGCCGCGGTGGCGGACGAGATCGCCGGCGCCACCGACCTCATCAAGGGCAAGACCAGCGGCAACCCCGTCGCCGTGCTGCGCGGCCTGGGCCACCTGGTGGGCGCGATCGACGCGGGGGATCGCGGCGCGCGGCGGTTGTTGCGCGACAGTGCGAACGACATGTTCCGGGTGGGCAGCGCCGAGGCGTACGCGGAGGGGTATGCGGCGGGGCTGGCGGCGGGTGCGGCTGGTGCTGGGACGGCGTCCGAATCCGGTGGGGCTGTGGCATTCGTTGCGCCTATGGACCCGGGTGCGGATGGTGCGCCGGCGAACGATGATGAGGTGGGAACGACCAGGGCGGCTGATGACATGTCCGTGTCCGCCGACTTACCGAAAAGTGCCCCTTCGGCGCTCCGGAAGAGGGACTTTGCGGCAACTCGCGGGATTCCTGGTGACGACTTGCTGGGAAGTCCCCCTTCGGCGCTCCCGAGAGGGCACATTGCGGCAACTCGCGGGACGCCTGCGGCTGGTGACGGTGCGCCCGGGAGTGAGTTGCAAGTTGCGGCCCCTGTGGAGCGCCCCAATGGGCCTGAAGTGTCATCTCGCGAGAGAGCGGCTGCTGAGTTGCCAGTTGGGGTCCCTTCGGAGCGCCCCAATGGGCCTGAAGTGGCTTCTCACGAGATGCAGTCCGGTGAGTTGCCAGTTGCGGCCGCTCCTGGGCCCGGCAAGGGGCCCGAAGTGGCTTTTCACGAGATGCAGTCCGGTGAGTTGCCAGTTGCGGCCCCTGTGGAGCGCCCCAATGGGCCTGAAGTGTCATCTCGTGAGGTGCCCGTTGCCGAGTTGTCAGTTGAGGCCACTTCATTGCGCGCCAATGGGCCTGAAGTGACCTCTCGCGGAACCGCAACGGCGTGAGCTGGGTGTGCGTGGTGCCCGTCAAGGGCAGCGCCGGCGCCAAGAGCCGCCTGGGCGCCCTGCCGGAGACCTTCCCGGCGCGCGGCGAGCTCGCCGAGGTTTTCGCGCTCGACACCGTGGCCGCGCTGCTGGCCGCCGCCATGGTGGAGCGGGTGCTCGTGGTGACCGCCGACCCCGCTGCCGCCGCGCCGCTCGCGGCCCTGGGCGCCCAGATCGTGCCCGAGTTGCCGCACAAAGACCCTTCCGGGCCCGCGAAGGGGCATGTTGCGGCAACCCGTGAGATCGGGTCTGTCGACGTGCCGCAGAAGGACCCGTCAGCGCCTCCCACCGGGGACATTGCGGCACCTCGCGACCCGCTCAATGCGGCGATCGCCGAGGGCATCCGGGTGGCGCACCACACCTACCCGCTCTGCAACGTGGCCGTGCTCACGGGAGACCTGCCCGCGCTCACCGTCGCCGACGTCGAGACGACCCTCACCGCCGCAACCGCCCACGACCTGGCCATGGTCGCCGACGAAGAGGGCACCGGCACCACCACGTTGCTCGCCCGCGCCGGCATCGCACTCACGCCCAGGTTCGGCCTCGGCTCGCGCGCCGCGCACGAGGCGGCCGGCCATGTGCCGCTCGACCTGCCCGCCACGGCCTCGATCCGCCGCGACGTCGACACCGTCGACAACCTCGCCGAGGTGCTGCACCGCGGCGTCGGGGCGCACACCAGCGCGCTCATCGCCCGCTCGCAGCAGTAGCCGGGCTCGCAGGACGGCTCACCAGACCGGGGCGACGGCTCTGGGCTGAGCCGCGCGACCACCGCGCGGAGGCCATCGCCGTTGCGCTAGCGTGCAGGCATGGGGAACACCGCACGCCGGATCCGCCCGGTAGTCGCCGCGCGGTTCGCCCTCACGGTCATGCTCGCGGCGGTCGCGGTTGCCGCGACGGCCGTCCTGGTGATCGCCCTGCGCCGGGGTGCATCGCTGGGGGAGGCCTGGGCGGAAGTCGCGGGGGCCTACCCCGGCCTGGCTGCCGTCGCCGTTGTCATCGGCGCCGGCACGCTCACCCTGCTTCTGGTGTTCTCGCCACCGGCCGGCCGCTGGGGCCTCGGCTGGCGCAGCGCGCTCGCCGGTTATGCCGGCCTGATCGCCGCGGCGCTGTCGCTGCTGCTTCTGACCGAGTGGCTGCCCGGCCAACCGGGCGCCGCCGGTGGTGCTGCGGTCATCGCTGCCGCGATGCTCGGCTTCACCCTGGCCGGTGGCCCGCTCTGGATCGGCCTCATCGCCGTGCTCCTCGGCCGCACGGCGCTCCTGCCGGCCGGCATCGGGAAGCAGCGGCTCTCCGCCGCCCAACGCACCCGATTCGGCACCGTCCTTATCGTGGCGGGGCTCGGCGCGGCCGCGCTCGTCACCGCCGGGGCGTACCTCGTGGCCGTGCACGGTGGCCTGGGCTACGCCTGCTCCGTGGAGGGGCCGTTCTCCCCGCTCGGCGCGGTGTCCGAGCGCGCCGGCGTCGTCAGCGGCAGCTTCTCGTGGTGGCCGCTCGGCCGGACCTGCACCTGGGACGCGGCCAGCGGAAGCGGCACTGTGTTGGCCACTTCGGGCTGGGGCAACACCGTGTTTGTCGCGGTGTTGCTCGGGGTCGCCGCGGCGGGCATCGGCCTGCGAACACGGCCGACCGCGGCCGAACTCGGTACGTAAAGTACGCAAAGGCGGAGAAATTCGGGAAACGCCGGGTCGCGCAGGCTCGCGCGGCGGCGTTTCCTGAAAAAGTCCGCCTTTACGTGCGCGGCCCGGGGCGGGCGCTAGTGCGCGGGAGCCGCCGGCCGCACCGAGGAGGCCAGCGCCGCGAGCACGTCGGCCGGGGTGGCCGCCATCTCGATCGAGGCGCGGAACGACGGCTTCATCAGGCTGCGGCTCAGCTGGGCGAGCACCTTGAGGTGCTCGGTGCCGGCGGCGGCCTCCGGCACGGCGATCATGAAGATCAGGTGCGCGGGGGCCTCGTCGAGCGAGTTCCAGTCGACGCCGCCCCGGCTGCGCGCGAACGCGAGCACGGGGGAGGTGGCGCCGTCGGACTTGGCGTGCGGGATCGCGATGCCCTCGCCGATGCCGGTGGTGCTGATTAGTTCACGGTCCAGTGCGGCCTGCACGACGGCGTCGACGTCGAGCACCCGGCCGGTGGTCTGCATCAGTCCGGCCAGGCGGCGGATGACGCTGTCCCGGTCGGTCTCGTCGATGTCGAGCACGATGGTGCGTTCGTCGATGTAGTCGAGCACGGTCTTCGGGGCGGGGGTCACGGGCTCGGCGACCGTCGGAGCCACGGCCGTCTGAGCGGCGGCCGCAGTAGCCGGCGCGGCAAGAACCGGCGCCGCAGCAACCGGCGCAGCACCATCCGCAGCACCGACCGGCGCCGCCTCGGCACCCACCGCAGCAGCATCCACCGGCGCGACCTTGCGCACGGAGATGCCGATCAGCAGCACCGACACCAGAGCAGTGACGGCCACACCTGCGAGGATCGCGACGAAGTACATCGGCACGCCGCTCACCGCACCGAAGACGGCCACGATCGGGCCGCCGTGCGGCACGGCGTTGGTGACGCCGGCGATCGCAGCGATCGCGCCGGCGACGGCGCCACCGAGCACGTTCGCGGGGATGACCTGCAGCGGACGGGCCGCGGCGAGCGGGATCGCGCCCTCGGTGATGCCGAAGAAGCCCATGAACAGCGCGGCGATGCCGGCCTCGCGTTCCACCGGGGTGAAGAAGCGGCGACGGATGACCGTGGCCAGTCCCATGCCCAGCGGCGGCACGGCGATGGCCGCGGCGACCATGCCCATCGGGCCCGGGTTGCCGGAGGCGATCAGGGCGGAGCCGAACAGGAACGCGGTCTTGTTGATCGGGCCGCCCATGTCGAACGCGACCATCGCGCCCAGGATCAGGCCGAGCACGACGACGCTGCCGCCGTCGAGGCTGGCGAGGAAGTCGGTCATCGAGGAGAACACCCATGCGATCGGCTGGCCGAGGGCGAGCACGAACAGTCCGCCGACGACGAGGGTGGTGATCACGGGGATGACCAGGATCGGCATGATCGGCTTGATGAAGCGGTGCACGGGGATCTTCTTGATGCCCAGCGCCACGAAGCCCACCAGGAAGCCGGTGACGATGCCGCCGATGAAGCCGGCGCCCGATTCGGAGTTGTAGAACGAGCCGGTGGTGGCGATCCAACCGCAGATCATGCCCGGTGCGAGCCCGGGCCGGTCGGCGATCGCGTAGGCGATGAAACCGGAGAGGATCGGCACCATCAGAGTGAAGCCGAGCACGCCGATCTGGTTGATGGTGAACCAGAAGCTGTCCTCGGGGATCACGAGTCCCTGCGGGGTGGCCTCGCCGCCGATCGACAGCGAGATCGCGATGAGCAACCCGCCGACGACGACGAACGGGATCATGTACGACACACCGTTCATCAGCGCGCGGTAGATGAAGCCGCCGATGTCGCGTGTGCCGGCGCTCGCCGGGGCATCCGTGCGCTCGGCGGCGCTGCCGGTGGGGGAGGCGGCCATGGCCTCGGCGATCAGCGCGGCCGGGCGGTGGATGCCGTCGGCGACGCGGGTGGAGACGATGCGCTTGCCGCCGAAACGGGACAGGTCGATCTGGGTGTCGGCGGCGACCACGACGGCGTCGGCGCGGTCGATGTCGGCCTGGCTGAAGGTGCCTTCGACGCCGACGGACCCGTGCGTCTCGACCCGGATCTCATAGCCGAGTTCGGTGGCGGCGGCGTCGAGCTTCTCGGCGGCCATGTAGGTGTGGGCGATGCCCGTTGGGCAGGCCGTGATCGCCAGGATCAGCACCGTGGGCGGTGCGATGGTGGTGTCGGTCGGAGTGTCAGGCATGGTGCGGTGTCCTTCCAGGACGGCGCCGCCGAACGGTGGCCCGTCGGCCGTGGAGCGCGTGCTCACCGGGTGAAGGATGCAGCAGCCTGTCCAGCGTACAGTTCGGCCCCGAGGCATTCGAGAGTCTTTGGGCCCTGCCGGCCGCTAGGGTGGGACGCGACACGGGGTGCCTCCGCCGGATGCGGAAGCTGAGATCCAGACCCGTCGAACCTGACTAGTTAGCACTAGCGAAGGGATGTCGCCATGACCGTCCACGCCGATCCGCGCCCGGACCCGCGCCCGGATGCACAGCCGCAGCCGGGCAGCACCGAGCCGTTCAGCGGCCTGCTCTGGGCCGACATCGCGGCCACCCGCACCGCCATCGACGAGTTGCCCTTCATCGCGGCTCTCGGCGACGGCGGCCTGGCCGCCGGCCACTTCGCCTACTACCTGGCCCAGGATGCCCTCTACCTCGCGGCGTACTCCCGGGTGTTGGCCGAGGCGAGCGTCCTGGCGCCCACCCCCGCCGAACGGGAGTTCTGGGCGGCCGGCGCGGCCAGCTGCATCGAGGTGGAACTCGAGCTGCACCGCAGCTGGCTGGCCGGCGACGACACCCGGCCGGCGCCCGGCCCGGTGACCCGGGCCTACGTCGACCATCTGGTCGCGGTCAGCGCGGCGGGCAACTACGCGGTGCTGCTGGCCGCGGTGCTGCCCTGCTACTGGCTCTATGCCGACGTCGGCGAGCGCCTGCACGCCGGCTACCTGGCCGGCCGGCGCGAGGCGGCGCATCCGTACGCCGACTGGCTGGAGACCTACGCCGACGAGGCGTTCGCGGCCGCGACCCGGCAGGCCATCCTGCTCACCGACGCCGCGGCGGCCACCGCGACGACCGTGGACCGGGCGCTGATGCGCGCCGTGTTCGCCCGGTCGGCGGCCCTCGAGTTGCTCTTCTTCGACGCGCCCCGGCTGCACGCGCCGGGATAGCCGGCGGCCGGCCGCCCTATTCGCGCATCAGCATGGCCTGGGCCTCCCGCTCGAGGTCCACATACGGTTCGCCGCTCACGTCCACGCCCACCCGGTGGATCGTGCCGCCCGTGAAGGTCCACGGCGCGGTGCCGGCGTAGTCGGTGACGGCCTCACCGCTGTCCCGGCCGATGCTGAGCCCCTCGCCGGCAATCGAGAACTTGCCCGGCTGGGTCCTGATGCGGCCCTCGCCCACCTTCGACTCGCCGTAGTAGAGGCTGAGGATACCGGTGGAGACGTGCTGCGGATCCTCGCCGTCCTTGTCGAACGAGGCCGAGAGGATCAGGTTCTCGCCCCGCGGCAGGTCGGTGTCGGCGTCGATTTTCTGCTCGATCAACCCGACGAAGTTGTTCACGTAGTGCAGCCGGTTGTCCTTTACGTAGAGCGCGTGCCCGCCGAACCTGGAGCCCTGCGCGAAGAGCACACCCTGGGCGCCGGGCGCGGGCAGGTCCACCAGGGCGCCGATCACGAATGACCGGTTGCGCAGGTTCACCGCCTGCGACTCGGGCACCTCGGAGGTGCCCGGGTAGTAGACGTACCGGTTGCGCGGCGGCGACAGCACCGGCCGGGGTGTGACGAAGATCTCGAAGGCCGACCTGTCGTCGAGGGGGAAGGCCTGGTTCGCGCCGGCCTCAGCGAACCACAGGTTGACGAGTTCGCGCACCTTCTCCGGATGCTCGGCCGCCAGGTTGTGCAGCTCACCGCGGTCCACATCGGTGTGGTAAAGCTCCCATTCGTCGTCGTTGAAGTGGCTCCAGCCGCTGAGCGTGGGGTGCGTGGTGATGGCCTTCCAGCCGTCGTGCCAGATCGCCCGGGAGCCCAGCATCGAGTAGAACTGGGTGCGTCGGGTTGTCGGTGCGTCGGCATCCGCGAATCCGTACCGCATGCTGACCCCGTCGAAGCGGCTCTGCACGTGCCCCTTGATGCGCTCGGGCGGTTGCACGCCGAGCACGTCGAGGATGGTCGGGGCGATGTCCACCGCGTGGTGATACTGCTCACGCAGCTCACCGCGGGCGGGCAGCCCGGCCGGCCAGGACATGATGCAGGGGTCGCAGGTGCCACCGTTGAACTCGTACCGCTTCCACATCTTGAACGGGGTGTTGAACGCCATCGCCCAACCGTTCGGGTAGTGGTTGTAGGTGGCCGGGCCGCCGAGCTCGTCGAGCATCTTGAGGTTGTCAGCCATCTCGTCCGGAACGCCGTTGACGAACTTCATCTCGTTGACCGACCCGTTCGGCCCGCCCTCACCACTGGCGCCGTTGTCGGAGACCACCACGACCAGGGTGTTCTCGCGTTCGCCGAGCTCGTCGAGGTAGTCCAACAGCCGGCCGATCTGGTGGTCGGCATGGGAGAGGAATCCCGCGTACACCTCGGCCATGCGGCTGAACAGGTGCTGCTCGTCGGCGGAGAGCGAATCCCAGGGCCGGGTCATGTCCATCAGCGGAAAAGGCTGCCCGTCGGGACCCGAACGGGTCTCCGGGGTGCCGAGCGGATTCATCGGCGGCAGCTCGGTGTCGGCCGGCACGATGCCCATCTCCTTCTGCCGTTTCAGGGTCTCCTCGCGGATGGCCTCGTAGCCCATGTCGAACCGGCCCGCGTACTTGTCGGCCCACTCCTTCGGCGCGTGGTGCGGCGCGTGCGCGGCGCCGGGCGCGTAATAGAGGAAGAACGGCTTCTCCGGGGCGATGACCTTGGAGTCCTTGATGAACTCGATGGCTTTGTCGGTGATGTCCACCGAGAAGTGGTAGCCGTCTTCGGGCAGTGCGGGCTGGTCGACGGGGTGGTTGTCATAGACCAGCTCGGGGTACCACTGGTTGGTCTCGGCGCCGAGGAAGCCGTACCAGCGCTCGAAACCGCGCCCCGTTGGCCAGTTGCGCCGGGTGGACGCCACGTTCATCTCGTCGTCGGGGCAGAGGTGCCACTTGCCGACCATGTAGGTGTTCCAGCCGAGCTCGCCGAGGATCTCCGGCAGCATCCCGTTCTCCGGTGGGATGGTGCCGCTGGCGTTGGGAAACCCGATCGCGGCCTCGGTGATGCAGGCCATGCTGTTGCGGGTGTGGTTGCGGCCGGTGAGCAGGCAGGAGCGGGTCGGTGAGCACAGCGCCGTCGTGTGCCACTGGGTGTACCGCACCCCCGCACCCGCGACCCTGTCGATATTCGGGGTCTGGATGGGCCCGCCGTAGCTGGACATGGCCGAGAAACCCACGTCGTCGAGCACGATGTAGACCACATTGGGCGACCCGGCGGCGGCCTGCGGCGGTTCGAACGGCGCCCAGTCCGGTTCGGAGTCGCGGATGTCGACGTTGATGGTTCCTCTGAACGGTGCGGGCATGGGGTTCTCCGTTTCCAATTCTGTTTCCACACACTGGAATCGGGCCGTCCCCGCCACGGCCGCTGGGCCAGCGAGCGCTGACGCGACCGACTGTATTACCGCACCCCGGGGAGTCAAGGCCGACGGCCCCGGCTCTCAGGTCAGGGCGACGGTGCGAAAGCCCACGTTGCCGGCGGCGGAGTCCGCGGTGTTGGAGGCCCGGGCTGAGTTGCGGTACCGGTTGCAATAGGAGTCGTGGCAGAGGTACGAGCCGCCGCGCATGGAGCGCTGCTCACCGGTCACCGGCCCGGTCGGGTTGTCGGCGGGGGAGCTGGCGTAGTAGCCCTCCGCCCACCAGTCGGAGCACCACTCCCACACGTTGCCGACGCTCTGCCAGAGGCCGTACCCGTTCGGCGCGAACTCCCGCACCGGGGCCGTGCCGAGCCAGCCGTCGGCCAGGGTGTTCACCGCGGGAAACCGGCCCTGCCAGATGTTGCAGCGCTGTCCCTCGTGCCATTCGTCGCCCCACGGGTAGCGCCGGCCGGCCAGCCCGCCGCGCGACGCGCACTCCCATTCGGCCTCGGTCGGCAGCCGCCTCCCCGCCCAGGCGCAGTAGGCCAACGCGTCGTTCCAGCTCACCTGCACCACCGGATGCTCGGCCAGCCCGTCGAGCGACGAACGGGGGCCAGCCGGATGCGCCCAGTCGGCGCCCCGCACCCCCAACCACCAGGGTGTCTGCGGGGGTTGGCCGACAACGTCGTCGAGGTCGGCCCGCAATAAGAGGTGGAACACCGCGGAGTAGCCGAACCGCTCCGACTCGGTGCGATACCCGGTGTCGGCCACGAACCGGGCGAAGGCGGCGTTGGTGACCGTCGTCGCGTCGATGGAGAAGGCAGCCAGCCGCACCTCGTGCACGGGGGTCTCGCCGTCGCCGAGGTTGCCCGCGCCGTCGGCGTCGCCCATTGAGAAGGCCTGCGCCGGGACCACCGCCTGGTCGTGGTCATGCCGACGGTGTGAATCGGGAGCAACCGGTGCCGGGTCGTGGTGGGACGGGGCCGCGCCCGGGTGCGCCAGGGTCTCGTGTCCACCCACGGTCGGCCGGGCCGGGTGCATCACCTCGTGTGCGGGCGCGCAGCACCCGTGCTCATCCGTCGTCACGCGCAGACCCTAGCGCGCCTCCCGCCCCGCGACCACCCGGCCGGCGTGACGAAAACCGGCCCGTCGTGGCGGCGGGCGACGGCCGCGGGTGCGCGAAAACTGGCCCCCGATCAGGGGTAGGGGGTACCGCCAGGCTGCACGGGGGCGCATACTTGGCTCCATGGTTCCCCGCTCCGCCCCGAGTTATCGCACGCTCGCCTCGATCAGCAGGATCACGCTGCTCCTGCACCTGCAGCGTCGCGGAACCATGACCGTCGGCGACCTTGCCGAGGCGGCCGGTTTGCATCCGAACACCGCCAGGGAGCACCTGCAGCGCCTGGTCGACGACGGCTTCATCACCTGCCAGCCGGAGACCCGCGAGACCAAGGGCCGTCCCCGCATGCTCTACAGCGCGGCGGCCGGCACCGCAGAGCCGGGCTCGGTGCGCGCGGCCAAGGCCGAGGCCGCGCAGCGCCGCGGCGACCTCGTACGAAAGCTCCTGCCTCTGGAGGCGGTCGACACCTCCCCGCGCCAATGCCAGATGGACGCGCTCGACGACCACCTCGACGCGAGCGGCTTCGACTCCGACCACGACCCTGACGGCACCCA
This sequence comes from Cryobacterium sp. N22, assembly GCF_002929555.1. GTDB lineage: Bacteria > Actinomycetota > Actinomycetes > Actinomycetales > Microbacteriaceae > Cryobacterium. The sequence goes on along the minus strand of NZ_PJJP01000034.1, from coordinate 67,963 downwards.
CGTGCACCTGCACGACTGCCCGTACAGCGAGATGGTGAAACTGCACCCCGAGGTGTGCACGGTGCACTTCGGCCTGATCAAATCGCTGCTGGAACAGACGGAAGGCCCGCTGCGGGCCGAACGGATGCATCCGCTGGCCGGGCCGGACACCTGCACCCTCGACCTGCTGGTGCGGGTTCTCGAACCGGCGCTGGCTGCGGACACGTCGCCCCCGGTGGTCATTTACGCTCCCGCCGATTATTAACGGCGTTTCGCGGTTGTAGCGGTTTTCCGCACTCGCGAGACTTGCGCAGAGGGCATCGCTGACCGTGGCGGCGCCGGCAGCGCTAGGAGATTTTCGTGAAGTCACTCAAGGATTCTGTCTTTTCACGAAACGGCCGAGCTGGCGGGGCGGCGTCCGCCAAGGCAGGCAGCGACGGCCCCCTCACCGACTCGATCCTCAACCTCGGCAGGTTCCTGCGTCGCGGTGAAACCTCACCCGACCTGCGCTCGTTGTTCCTCGAGGGCGGCCGCGACGCCGACTCGTTCTACCGCGACCGTTGGACCCACGACAAGGAGGTGCGGTCCACCCACGGCGTGAACTGCACGGGCTCCTGCTCCTGGAAGGTGTACGTCAAGGACGGCATCATCACCTGGGAGACCCAGCAGACCGACTACCCGTCCGTCGGCCCGGACTCGCCCGAGTACGAACCCCGCGGCTGCCCCCGCGGCGCCGCGTTCAGCTGGTACACCTACTCGCCCAACCGGGTGCGCTACCCCTATGTGCGCGGTGTGCTGCTCGAGCTGTACCGCGCCGCCAAGGCTCGCACCGGCGACCCGGTGCTCGCCTGGGCCGAGGTCACCGGCAACCCGGAGAGCGCCAAGGCGTACAAGAGCGCACGCGGTCAGGGTGGCCTGGTGCGCGCCAGCTGGGACGAGGCCGCGGAGATCGTCGCCGCCGCCCAGGTGCACACCATCAAGGAGTACGGGCCGGACCGCATCGCCGGTTTCTCGCCGATCCCGGCCATGTCGATCGTCTCGCACGGGGTGGGCAACCGGTTCATCACCCTGCTCGGCGGCACCATGCTCTCGTTCTACGACTGGTACGCCGACCTGCCCGTCGCCAGTCCGCAGGTGTTCGGCGACCAGACGGATGTGCCCGAATCCGCCGACTGGTGGAACTCCAGCTACCTGATCATGTGGGGCTCGAACGTTCCCGTGACCCGCACCCCCGACGCGCACTTCATGGTCGAGGCCCGCTACCGCGGCCAGAAGGTCATCACCGTCTCGCCCGACTACGCCGACAACTCCAAGTTCGCCGACGAGTGGCTGGCCGTGCACCCCGGCACCGACGGCGCCCTCGCCCTGGCCATGGGCCACGTCGTGCTCAAGGAATTCCTGGTCGACCGGCGCACCCCGCAGTTCGTGGACTACATGAAGAAGTTCAGCGACTCCGCCTACCTGATCACCCTCACCCCGCGTGGTGACGCCTACGTGCCCGGCAAGTTCCTCACCGCGGATGCCCTGCCCGACACGGCCTCCACCGTCGCCAGCGCCACCTTCAAGCCGGTGCTGCTCGACCAGGACGGCCACGCGGTTGTGCCCAACGGCTCGCTCGGCCACCGGTTCAGCGAAACCGACGCCGGCAAGTGGAACCTCGACCTGGAGGGCGTCGACCCGCTGCTCTCCATCGCGGACAGCCCCGACCACGACGGCCGGAGCGCCGCCATCGACATGCCCCGCTTCGACGTCTCCGCCCTCACCGGCGAGGAAGGCGAGGAGCACACCGGCGGCGCCGGCGTCATCCGCCGCGGCGTGCCCGTGCGCACGGTGGCCGGCCAGCTGGTCACCACGGTCTTCGACCTGCTGCTCGCCCAGTACGGCGTGAGCCGCGATGAGCTGAACCTGCCCGGCGTCTGGCCCACCGGCTACGACGACGCCTCCTCGCCCGGCACCCCCGCCTGGCAGGAAGAGATCACCTCGGTGCCGGCGTCGGCCGCGGCCCGGATCGGCCGGGAGTTCGCGCAGAACGCCGAGGACTCCGGCGGTCGCTCGATGATCCTGATGGGTGCCGGCACCAACCACTGGTTCCACTCCGACACCATCTACCGCGCGTTCCTCGCGCTGACCACAATGACCGGCTGCCAGGGCGTGAACGGCGGCGGCTGGGCACACTACGTGGGCCAGGAGAAGGTGCGCCCGGTCACCGGCCAAGCGCAGTACGCGTTCGCGCTGGACTGGGTGCGCCCGCCGCGCGCCATGATCGGCACCGCGTTCTGGTACCTCGCCACCGACCAGTGGCGCTACGACGGCCTCAGCGCCGACACCCTCGCCAGCCCGCTGGCCACCGGCACCTTCACCGGCCGAACCACGGCCGACTGCCTGGTCGAATCGGCCAAGCGCGGCTGGATGCCCAGCTACCCCACCTTCAACCGCAACTCGCTCGACATCGTCGACGACGCCGACAAGGCCGGGGTCGCGCCGGCCCAGTACGTGGTCGATTCGCTCAAGGACGGCAGCCTCGGCTACGCCTGCGAAGACCCTGACGCACCGGAGAACTTCCCCCGGGTGCTCGTTGTCTGGCGGGCCAACATCCTCGGCTCCTCGGGCAAGGGCAACGAGTACTTCCTCAAGCACCTGCTCGGCGCCCAGAGCGCCGTGCGCGCGCCGGAATCCCCGGAGGAGAAGCGCCCGCAGACCATGAAGTGGCACGAGTCTGCCCCGGAGGGCAAGCTCGACCTTATGGTCACCAGCGACTTCCGGATGACCTCCACCACCATCTACAGCGACGTGGTGCTGCCGCCGGCCACCTGGTACGAGAAGCACGACCTGTCGACCACGGACATGCACCCGTTCATCCACTCGTTCAACCCGGCGATCGACCCGCCGTTCCAGTCCAAGACCGACTTCGACATCTTCCACCTGCTGGCCCAGAAGGTCTCCGAGTTCTCCGAGACGCACCTCGGTGTGCGCCGCGACCTCGTCGCCACCCCGCTGATGCACGACACCCCCGACGCCATGGCCACCCCGCACGGCATCGTGGTGGAGAACCCCGACCTGATCCCCGGCATCACCATGCCCAGGCTGGTCGTGGTGGAACGTGACTACCCCGCCTTCGCCGCGCAGCTGGGCGCGCTCGGCCCGCTCACCGCCAAGCTCGGCATGACCATCAAGGGCGTCAAGTACGACCCCGACAAGGAGATCGAGTACCTCGGCACCAAGAACGGCCTCGTCGAGTCCGGACCCGCGGCCGGCCGGCCCAAGCTGGCCACCGACATCCACGCCTGCGAGATGGTGCTCGCGTTCTCCGGCACCACCAACGGCCGCCTCGGCACCCAGGGCTTCCGCCAGCTCGAGGAGCGCACCGGGCAGAAGCTCGCGCACCTGGCCAGCGACAACGAGGGCCGCCGGTTCACCTTCAAGGATGTGCAGGGCGCGCCGGTTCCGGTGCTCACCTCGCCGGAATGGTCGGGCAGCGAGCACGGCGGTCGCCGGTACAGCGCCTTCACCATCAACGTCGAACACCTCAAACCGTGGCACACCCTCACCGGGCGGCAACACTTCTACCTCGACCACGACTGGATGATCGAGCTCGGCGAGCAGCTGCCGATCTACCGGCCACCGCTGGACATGCACCGTCTCTTCGACGACTCGATCGTCGGGTCGACGAAGTCGACGGGGGCGCCCGGCTCGAAGGGCCGTGCCGAGGTGGCCGTGCGTTACCTCACCCCGCACTCCAAGTGGTCGATCCACTCCGAATACCAGGACAACCTGTTGATGCTCTCGCTTTCCCGCGGCGGACCCACCATCTGGATGTCGCCGCAGGACGCCGACAAGATCGGCGTGCGCGACAACGAGTGGATCGAGTCCTACAACCGCAACGGCGTCGTCGTGGCCCGGGCGATCGTCTCGCACCGGATGCCTGAGGGCACCGTGTACATGTACCACGCGAAGGACCGCACCATCAACGTGCCCGTCGCGGAGACCAGCGGACTGCGCGGTGGCACCAACAACTCGCTCACCCGCATCCTGCTCAAACCCAGCCACCTGATCGGCGGCTATGCCCAACTTTCATTCGCTTTCAACTACCTCGGCCCGACCGGGAACCAACGCGACGAGGTCACCGTGATCCGTCGACGCAGCCAGGAGGTTGAGTACTAAATGCGCGTTATGGCTCAAATGTCGATGATCATGAATCTCGACAAATGCATCGGCTGTCACACCTGCTCGGTGACCTGCAAGCAGGTCTGGACCAACCGCACCGGCGTCGAGTACGCCTGGTTCAACAACGTGGAGACCAAGCCCGGCGTGGGCTACCCGCGCCAGTACGAAGACCAGGAGAAGTGGAAGGGCGGCTGGGTGCGCACCAAGCGCGGCCGCCTGAAGCTGCGCGCCGGCGGCCGGCTGAGCAAGCTGCTGCACATCTTCGACAACCCCGACCTGCCCGTGATCGACGACTACTACGAGCCGTGGACCTACGACTACGACATGCTCACCACCGCTCCGGCCGGCACCCAAAGCCCGGTCGCTCGGCCCAAGTCGCTGCTGACCGGCAAGAACATGGACATCAAGTGGTCGGGTAACTGGGACGACAACCTCGGTGGCTCGCAGGAGACCGCCGCTGACGACCCCATCCTCGCCACCATGAGCGAGCACGTGAAGATGGAGTTCGAGAACACCTTCATGTTCTACCTGCCGCGCATCTGCGAGCACTGCCTCAACCCCGCCTGCGTCGCGGCGTGCCCGTCCGGCGCCATGTACAAGCGCGAGGAAGACGGCATCGTCCTCGTCGACGAGGACGGCTGCCGCGGCTGGCGCATGTGCGTCTCCGCCTGCCCCTACAAGAAGGTGTACTTCAACCACAAGACCGGCAAGGCCGAGAAGTGCACGCTCTGCTACCCGCTGATCGAACAGGGCAAGCCCACCATCTGCTCCGAGACCTGCGTGGGACGCCTGCGCTACCTCGGCCTGATGCTTTACGACGCCGACGCCGTGCTCGCCGCAGCGTCGATCGAGAACGACCAGGACCTGCTGGATGCCCAGCGCGGGGTCTTCCTCGACCCGTTCGATCCCGAGGTCATCGCCGCGGCCAAGGCTGAGGGCATGGAGGACGACTGGATCCTCGCGGCTCAGAACAGCCCGATCTACAAGCTCATCGCCGAGTACAAGATCGCGCTGCCGCTGCACCCCGAGTACCGCACCATGCCCATGGTCTGGTACATCCCGCCGCTGTCCCCGGTGGTCGACGTGGTCTCCACCACACAAGCAGACAGTGAGGATGCCCGCACCCTGTTCGCCGCCATCGACCGGCTGCGAATCCCGGTGGAGTACCTGGCCGGGCTGTTCTCGGCCGGCGACGTGCGACCGGTGGAGGCGTCGCTGAAGAAGCTCGCGGCGATGCGCTCCTACATGCGCGACATCAACCTCGGCAAGCCGGCCGACGAGCGCATCGCCCGCGCCGTCGGCATGACCGGCACGACGATGGAAGCCATGTACCGGTTGCTCGCCATCGCCAAGTACGAGGACCGCTACGTGATCCCCAAGGCTCACGTGGAGACCGCCCGCGAACTGGACGAGCTGGCCTGCTCGCTCGAAACCGACGGCGGACCCGGCATGGGCGGACCCGGCCAGAACGCCGGACCGTTCGGCCAGGAGCCCGGCATGCCGCTGGCCGGCACCGTGTCCAACTACAACGAGATGACCGGCAAGGGCGGCGAGAAGACCAAGCCCACCACCCCGGGCCGGGTCAACCTGCTCAACTGGACCGGTGGCAATGTGCCTCCGGGCATGTTCCCGCCGAAGCAGAGCCCGGGAGCGCCCGCATGAGAATGCCCAAGCTCGCCCCCCGGCGGGTGACCGCTCTCGCGCTCGACGACCAGCACCGCCGGATCGCGCACATGGCGGCCTCCCTGCTGCTGGACTACCCCGACGAGGAGCGCCGGGCCAAGTTCGCCGTCGTCGCCGCATCGCTGGGCGAGCTGCCGGAGGCGCTGCAGTCGGCGTTCGGCGCGTTCCTCGACGCCGCCGGCGAGCTCAGCCAGCAGGAGCTCGAGGTGCACTTCACGGCCACCTTCGACCTCAAGCGCAAGTGCTGCCCGTACCTGAGCTACTACGCCGCCGGCGACACCCGTCGGCGCGGCATGGCCCTGGTGCGCTTCGTCGAGGCCTACCGGGCCGCCGGCTGGGAGGTCGACGCCGACGAGCTGCCCGACTACCTGCCGATGGTTCTCGAATTCTCCGCGCTCTCCGATTCCCCGATCGCCGGTCAGCTGCTCTCGTCCCACCGGGACGGCATCGAGGTGTTGCGCGCGGCCCTGGAGAAGGTCAACAGCCCGTACGCGCACCTCGTCGAAGCGGTCTGCCTGTCGCTGCCGCCGATCGACGACGAGACCCGCAAGCGTTACCTGGACCTCGTCAATGAGGGCCCGCCCACCGAGACCGTCGGTATGACCTACCTCGGCAACCTGAAACCGTTCTCCGCGCATGGCGCGTCCAGTGAGGAAGTACGCCGATGACCCCGCTCGATTTCCTGTTGTGGGTGGCGTTCCCCTACTTCGCCGCGGCCACCTTCGTGGTCGGCCACATCCTGCGGTACCGGTTCGACCAGTTCGGCTGGACGAGCCGCTCCAGTCAGACCTATGAGAACCGGCTGCTGCGCTGGGGGTCGCCGATGTTCCACTACGGCATGATCATGGTGATCGGCGGCCACGTCGTGGGCCTGTTCATCCCCAAGCCCTGGCTGGAATTCTTCGGCGTCACCGAGCACATCTACCACCTCGGCGCCACCTGGATGGGAAGCGTCGCGGCGGTGCTGACCATCGCGGGGCTGGTCATCCTGATCATCCGCCGGCGACTGGTCACCCGGGTGCACCTGGCCACCACGGTGATGGACAAGGTGATGTACATCTTCCTCGGCGGCACCATCCTGTTCGGCACCATCGCCACCGTGCTGCACCAGGTGCTCGGCGCCGGCTACGACTACCGCGGCTCGATCTCCCCGTGGATCCGCAGCCTCTGGGGCCTGCAGCCCGACCCGTCGCTGATGAGTGACGTGCCGTTCTTCTTCCAGCTGCACGTGCTCACTGCCACGGCGCTGTTCCTGCTCTGGCCGTTTACCCGGCTGGTGCACGTGTTCTCCGCCCCGATCGGTTACATCTGGCGGCCCTACGTGATCTACCGCTCGCGCGACACCCACAAGGGCTCCGGCGCCCGCCCGGTGCAGCGCGGCTGGGAAAAGGCGGAGCTCCCCAACGTGCGGGTCTCCCCGCGCGCCGACGAGCCCGCTCGCCCCTCCCGCTCCCGCACCAACATCCGCCGCTAACGCCGCCTCGCGAACGCGGTCGTCCCGCTGGATCTCGACAAGCTCGATCAACGCATGGTGCCGACCCGCTCGTCGGTCGAGCTTGTCGAGACCACGTGACGTATCCGAGGTCGGTTCCCACCTCGTTGGTCGAGCTTGTCGAGACCACGTGACGTATCCGAGGTCGGTTCCCACCTCGTTGGTCGAGCTTGTCGACGCCGTGCTGAGCTTGTCGAATTAGACCTGGTGAGCTGTGTCGCGATCGCGCACCGGGTCGGGGGATCTCGACAGGCTCGATCAACGGATGGGGGCTTAGGTGTGTCGCGGTTGGTTGTGGTTGGGCATCTCGATGAGGGTCTGCCCGGGGTCGATGGTGGCGGGTGGCCGGAGCCAGTAGCGGCCGGTGTTTTCGAAGATTTGCCAGCGTTGGTTGTGCAGCAGCATGTGGTGGCCGGGGCAGAGCAGGATGCCCTGGTTGATGTCGGTTCTGCCGTGGTCCCGAAGCCAGTGGTCGATGTGGTGGGCTTCGGTGAAGGCTGGTGGCCGGTCGCAGCCGGGCCATCGGCAGCCGCCGTCGCGGGCGGCGAGGGCGCGGCGTTGGGCCCGGGTGAACAGGCGTTGTTCGTGGCCCAGGTCCAGTGGCCGGTCGAACTCGTCGACCCTGATCTCGACGGTGCCGGAGTCGCAGATCAGGCGTTCGATGGTTTCGGCGGAGACCGGGGCGTTGTTGCCTTCGATGTAGCCGTGGCCGGCCTGCCCGGGTAGGCAGATCAGGATGTCGTCGGGTGTAGCCGGTGTAGCCGGTGCAGCCAGTGCGTCGGCGGCGTGGAGTTCGTTGGTATCGGTGGGCTCTGCGGCGGCGGGCCGGGCGGCCGGGGTGTGGGTGGTGAGGATCTGCACGGCGGGGCGTCGGCCGCCGAGCATGTTGTTGGGGTTGATGGTGGTGCCGGCTTTGAGCAGGTCGATGAAGCCGTCGCAGGTGATCTGGGTGGTTGTGCGGGGGTCGTCTTTGACTCGTTTGGCCCAGGCGGCCCGGTCGGTGTCGACGAAGCGCACGCCGCCGCGGCGGGGGCTGGTGAAGCTGTCGAAGGCGGATTTGATGAACTCGCCCTGTTCCGGCGGGAAGAGGCCGTCGACGCGGACCTGGCCGGTGTTCAGGGTCCAGATGCGCAGGTAGCGGTCGTCCCAGGCCTTCTGTTCGCGCACCCGGATGCCGGCCTCGTCGAGGGTGTCACGTACTTGGCGGGCTCGTTTGAGCAGCTGGTCCACGTTCATCGCTTCGGCGTCAACGAGCAGCCCGGCCAGGGCGTCGGCGAGGGCCGCACCGGTGACGACGGTGTCGATGTCGCCCAGGCCGGTGCGCAGGGCGTGGGCGGCATCGATGGAGAGGGCGCCTCCGGTCACGGCGTGCGAGATCGGTGCGTGCCACGGCGCCGGTGCCGGCGGCAGCAGCAGCGGAACGGCGGAGTCCTGGGCGTCGGGGGAGTCCGGGTTGAGCGCGCCATCCAGCGCACCGTCGAGCAACCAGCGGGCCGCCTCGTCCTCGGCCGCCCGGAACGCGGCCGCCTGCGCTTCGGCGTCTTCGGTCTCGGCGAGCATCCGGCCCACACCGACGAGCTTCCGCGACTCGACCTTGCTCGTGCCGGTCAGCTCCTGGATCAGGGCCTCGGGGTTGAGGAAACCCTGCTGCGCAGCCAGGCCGGACTGGCCCAGCTCCCACCGGGAACGCTGGGCGAGGGTCTTCGCCATCCAGGCCTTGCGGGTATCGAGCTCGCGCTGCGCCTGCGCGAGAGTGCGCTGACCGGCCAATACAGCGGCATCCGACAACGTGTCGTAGTCGGTGCTGCAGGAGCCCAGCCGGGCCACGTCGAGGGCCGCACCCACCAGCGCATCGTCGCGAGGAGCGACGAATGTATCTGCGAGACTCGACTGGTTTGTCATGCCCCGAATCTAGCCCGATTACGAAGCTTTGTGTGAGTAAATGTCAACTTGTGGATAACCTTTTTGCCCACCGACCGCACCCTGCCCGGACGGCAGCTCCCTAGCGGAGGACCGTGACGCCGAGGGTGGCGAGCACGCCGAAGACCACGCCCCAGATGATGATCGAGATGATCTGCCAGAGGATGACGACGTTCTTCGAGGCGCCGAACGACACCATGGCGGCCGAGGTGATCTGGCTCGGCAGGATCGTCTGGCCGAGGAGGCTGACACCGGCGACGCCGTACCTGTCGAAGCGCTCTCGCAGCTTCGCCCGGCGGGGCGAGTCGGGCTTGGCGACTTTGCCGAGGCGAACCCGTGACCGTACCCCGTGGGCGCTGAGAACGAACGCGAGCATCGAGAGCACGTTGCCGACGATGGCGGCGAGGATGGCGACGACCGGATTGACGCCGGCGAGAATGCCGATGGCAGCGCCGAAGTACGACTCCACGAACGGGATCGCGGCGGCGAGGACGATTCCCAACCACTGCAGGAGCTCGGGCAGGGAGGCGGTGAAGTCGCGCAGCGCGTCAATCAAGGTGAAGCCTTTCTTCGGTTGGCCCGGTTTCTCCAAGCCATGACTCAACCCTCCGGGTCGGCTGCTCCCCGCTGAAGTGTCGCCGTGTCACCGCATGCCGGGCACTTCTGCACGTCGGACAGTGACAAATGTCACTGCTCTACGCTGGCAGCATGCCTGACGCCCCTACCCGCGAATCGCCGCGCCCGCACGGGCAGGCGCGCAGCGTGCACACGACCTGGACCTACACCCTCGGATCGATCGTCTTCTTCTTCGTCGTGCTCGATTCGATCCTGCTGAGCGTGGCTGCCGCGAACTTCGCGGCAGCCGAAGACCCCCGCGACGCCGCCCTCATCGTGCTGATTCTCGTGTGCGCGGCGATACACGTGCGCTACTGCTGGTTCCTCCGGGTCGGTCGGGGCGGCGGGATGCCGAGGCTCGCCTGGACCGTCGCCCTGATCGTTCCCGCGGTCGCCGTGTGGCTGCTCGGCCTCGTCACCCCGGGCGCCGGCCTGTTCGCCGCCTTCCCACTGTGGATGAGTGTCAACGCCATCGCACCCCTACTGCCCAGGGCGCGCCGGTGGACGGTGCTCGTCGCCGGTGCCGCCGTAACCCTGGCCCACCCGCTGCTGGCGTCGTCGGCCTTCGGCCATCCGCTCGAGGCATCGGGTCCCTCGGGCGTCTGGCTGTTGTTCGCCTACGGTGCGATGCTGCCGATGATGGTGCTCTCGAGCCTGTGGTGGTGGGAGATCGTGGTGACCCTCGATCGGCACCGGTCGGTCGCCGCCGAGCTCGCGGTCGCGCACGAGCGACTGCGCTTCGCCTCCGACCTGCACGACATCCAGGGCCATCACCTGCAGGTGATCGCGCTCAAGTCCGAACTGGCCGAACGCCTCCTTTCCATCGATCCGGATGCCGCCAGGGAGCACCTGCACGAGACCCGGCTCATCGCCAAGCGGGCGCTCGAGGAGACCCGCTCCCTCGTTGCCGGCTACCGCGAAGTGGATCTGGCGACGGAGCTCGAGAACGCCCGGGAGGTGCTGACCGCGTCCGGGGCGGACTGCGCACTCGAACTCGGCGCCCTGCCCACGGATATCGAGGTGCGCAGAGTGCTCGCCCTGGTCGTGCGGGAGGCGACGACGAACATCCTGCGGCACAGCACCGCGAGCCGGGCGGCGATCACCCTCGCCACAAGCGCCGCCGGCAGCACCCTCGAGGTCGTCAACAACGCGGCATCGCCCGCGACGGATGCCCTGGGACACGCCCCCAGCAGCGGCCTGACCGGTTTGCGCGACCGGGTCGCGGCGATCGGCGGGCACCTGGACACCGAAAGCGATGGCGACACCTTTGTGCTGCGGGTATTCGTCGCCGTCAGGGCAGGGGTTGACGCGTGAGCGCGGCGCCCCGTGTCATCCGGCTGTTGATCGCCGATGATGAGCACCTGATCCGCGGCGCGCTCAGCGCCCTGCCGACATCGAGGTCGTGGCCAGCGTCGGAAACGGCGTCGCGGCGGCGGAGCGGGCGCTGGAGACGAAGCCCGACGTGTGCCTGCTCGACCTCGAGATGCCCGAGGCCGATGGCATCGAGGCGGCCACACGCATCCTCTCGACGGTGGCGACGAAGGTCGTGATCGTGACGCGGCATGCCCGCCCCGGTGTGCTGCGGCGCGCGCTGGGAGCACGGGTGTCGGGATTCGTGCCGAAGTCGACGGCGGCTGAGGACCTCGCCGACGTGATCCGCGCCGTGGCGGCGGGCAAGCGGTACATCGACCCCGAGATCGCGGCGACGGCGCTGACGGCGGAACGCTGCCCGCTCACCGACCGCGAACTCGACGCTCTGCGGTTCAGCCGGTCGACGATGAGCGTGCAGGAGATCGCCGACAGGCTCCATCTCGCGGCCGGGACCGTGCGCAATTACCTGTCATCGGCGATGACGAAGCTCAACGCACGGTCCCGGCACGAGGCTGCCGAGATCGCCTGGCAGCAGGGCTGGATCTAGCCGGGGTACGGGGCGTTCGGCCGGGCGTAGAAGACCCAGGCCAGGACGGTGCAGAAGACGCAGAACACGGCGCAGCCGATGAAGAACGCGGTCGGGCTGATCGCCGTGAGCGAGATGCCCACGATGAACGGGCCGAACGCCGCGATGGCGGAGGTCCAGGCGATGGCGCCGCCGGCCTGGCGCTTGGGGAAGATCATCGGCATCTGCTTGAACGTGCCGCCGTTGGCCAGGCCCGCGAAGAAGAAGATGATCAGCATCCCGGTGAGGAAGCCCCAGAACTCGCCGACGCTCGACGGGGTGAGGAAGAACGCGGTCAGGACCGTGCCCACCACCATGCCGGCGCCGCCGACGAAGGTGAAGATCGCGCCGCCGAACTTGTCGCAGAACGGGCCGCTCGCCGCGCGCACGGCGGCACCGACGACGGGGCCGATGAAGGCGAACGCCAGGGGGTTGGGCGCATCCGGGAAGTCGCCGTAGACGTTGAGGATGATCAGGCCCATCTGGGCGGCCAGGCCGCTGTAGGCGCCGAAGCTCATCAGGTAGATCGCGGTCATGATCCAGGTGTGCTTGACCTTGAAGATGTCCACCTGCTGCGCGAAGTTGGCCGTGATCGGCACCCTGCGCAGGTAGACGATCGAGAGCACCATCGCGAGCAGGGCCCAGGGAATGAGCACGAGTCCGCCGTTGTGCAGCCAGACCAGCTCGCCGTTGGCGCTGGACTGCGGGGTGAGCGCGGCCGTGCCGAGCAGGCCGAATCCGACCACCCAGGGCAGCAGCAGCTGGATCAGGCCGATACCGAAGTTGCCCAGGCCCGCCTGCAGTCCGAGTGCGGTGCCGGCCAGGCGCTTGGGAAAGAAGTAGCTGGTGGAGGCCATCAGGCCGGAGAACGCGCCGCCGCCGATGCCGGCCGAGAACGACAGGCAGAGCAGCACCCAGAACGGCGTCGAGGTGTCCCGCACGGCGAGGGTCCAGCCGAGCATCGGCAGGATCAACAGCCCGGACGACATCGCGACCAGGTTGCGGGTGCCCATGATCGGCGGCAGGAACATGAAGACCAACCGCAGGATGCCGGCGGCCAGGCCGGGCAGGGCCACCAGCCAGTAGAGCTGCTCGGGTGCGAGCGAGTAGCCGATGTCGTTGAGTCGCGGCGCGATCGCGCTCACCAGGTACCAGGAGGCGAACGCGAGGGTGAGGCTGAAGGTGGTGATCCAGAGGGTGCGCCAAGCGAGCTTGGAATCCCAGGTCTCTTCGTTTTCCGGGTCCCAATTGGACAGGTCCGGTTCGAGGCGGCTGCTGACGGCGGTGGAAGCGGCGGCTGACATGAAAGCTCCTGGTTTCCGGTCGGATGAGAGTGCACCCTGATGGTGTGCTCAAGGTCAGCCTGACCGTCGCCGCGGCGTGCGACAACGAGCGAACACCGTGAAAAATGATTCGGCCCGACAGAGGCGGTTGTCTTCGCGGGCGATGCGGCGAACCCGAACCGTTCGGGGTTAGGGTCGGTGTATGTCCGGCGCACCGATCCCCGTGCGCGTCATCGAGCCGCTGGCCGGTGGCGTGCCGCTCCGGCCTGCCCCGGCCCCGGATGTCTCCCTCGTCGACACCCTCGGTCGCCCACTGCACGACCTGCGCCTGTCGGTCACCGACCGGTGCAACTTCCGCTGCGTGTACTGCATGCCCAAGGAGGTCTTCGGCAAGGACTTCGCGTTCATGCCGCGCGATGAGATGCTCTCGTTCGAGGAGATGACCCGGCTGGCGCGCATCTCGGTGGCGCACGGTGTGGAAAAGATCCGGCTCACCGGCGGTGAACCGCTGCTGCGCAAGGGCCTCGAAGAACTCATCGAGATGCTCGCCGCCCTGCGCACCCCCGACGGCCGGCCCGTGGACATCGCCCTCACCACCAACGGCTCCGCCCTGGCGATGAAGGCCCAGGCGCTCAAGGACGCCGGCCTGGCGCGGGTGACAGTGTCCCTGGATTCCCTGGACGACACCACCTTCCGCACCATGAACGACGTCAACTTCCCGGTCGCCCGCATCCTGGCCGGCCTCGACGCCGCCCACGCCGTGGGCCTGGGCCCGATCAAGATCAACATGGTCGTCAAGCGCGGCCAGAACGACCACGACATCGTCAACATGGCCCGGCATTTCAAGGGCACCCCGTACATCCTGCGGTTCATCGAGTTCATGGACGTGGGCACCAGCAACGGCTGGGACATGGCCGCCGTGCTGCCGTCCAGCGAGGTGCGCGATCGCATCCACGCCGAACTGCCGCTGGAAGAAGTGGCGCCCAACTACACCGGCGAGACCAGTAGGCGCTGGCGCTACGCCGACGGCGAGGGCGAGATCGGCCTGATCTCCAGCGTCACCCAGTCCTTCTGCCACACCTGCTCGCGGGCCCGCGTCTCCACCGACGGCAAGCTGTTCACCTGCCTGTTCGCCAGCGAGGGTCACGACCTGCGCAAGCTGCTCCGCGACGGCAGCAGCGACGAGCAGCTCTCGGCCGCGATGGGCTCCATCTGGCGCACCCGCAACGACCGGGCCTCCCAGCTGCGCAGCGCCCAGACCGGTGCGGTGCGCGCTCCCGGCGGCAAGAAGATCGAGATGTCCTACATCGGCGGCTGACCACCGGCCCGGTTTAACCGCACGCTGCTACTCTAAAATCATGGTTTCGACCGATCAGAGTGACGCCAGGCACGCGGCCCTGGCCAGCGAGCCGCGCCGTCGGGTGCTGGGCCTGCTCACCGCCGCCGCCGGGCCGCTGGATGCCGTCACCGTAGCCGCGGGCATCGGCCTGCACGTCACCACGGCCCGGTTCCACCTGGAGCAACTCGAGGCCGCCGGACTCGTCGAGCGCCGGGTGGCCAGGGCCGGCCAGCGTGGCCGCCCGCACGTGCTGTTCAGCCCGGTGGCGGCGCCGCTGCCCGCAGAAGACGCCCAGCAGCAGCTCACCCAGGCCCTCGCCTCCGTGATCGGCGAGGACGCCGATGGCGGCCGCGCCCGCTCGGTGCGCGCCGGCGAGCGTTGGTCGGCGCAGTACCCGGCCGTGGCGGATGCCGACGCCCCACCCGGCGCGACGGGTGGGGCGTCGGCCACCGGGGAACCCGGCACCGGCATCGTGCCCCCGTTGCTGCGGGTGCTCACCGAGATCGGTTTCGAGCCTCAGCTGCGCGCCGACGAGAACACCATCGCGCTGCCCGCCTGCCCGTTCCGCGCCGAGGCGCGGCAGAATCCCGACGTGGTCTGCTCGGTGCACCTGGGCCTGATCAAGGGCCTGGTGCGGGAGCGGGGCCACGACGCCTCCGGCATCCGCCTGCTGCCCTTCGTGCAGCCCCACCTCTGTCTCGTGGAGTTGCCGCCAGGTCTCGCGAACTGAGAGAAAAGCCCCACGTCGCGCCGCAAACTGGTGCTTAACTCACAGTTCGCGGGGCGTTAGGCCACGTAGGAGGACACGTCGACCTGCGTGCTGACGTCGACGTAGACGTCGCCGTCGATGATGGTGAGCGGGTAGACCGGCACCGGCTCGGAGGCCGGCAGGGTGCGGGCCCGCCCGGTGGACAGCTCGAACCGTCCGCCGTGCGCCCAGCACTCGAGGTCGTCGCCCTCGACGAAGCCGTCGGAGAGGGAGATGTCGGCGTGTGAGCACATATCGCCGAGCGCGAAGCAGTTGCCGGCGCTGTCCTTCACCAGTGCCACAGCCACGCCGTCGACCATCACCTTGATCGCTTCGCCGAGCTCGAGTTCGGATTCCGCGCACACCCTGGTTGCCATCTGCTTCTCGTTCCTGCCGATTCTTCTTGCGGCCTGGGCCGATGGGACGAACGTCCCGATTAAAAGGATAGGCATCCTCTAAAGTGACTCACTAGGGTCATACGACCCGGCGAAGGAGAATTCTTGTGACTGTCGAACCGATCAACCTCTCATCCAGCCGTCCCGGTGCCGTGGATGTCGAAGCCCCCGCTGGACATGCCTGCGCCTGCGGCCACGAAGACACCGAGAAGATCGTCCTCGACTCCCGCACCATCCCGCACGCCATTCGCCACGCCACGATTTTCGGAGCCCTCGGAGCCATCAAGCCCGGCTTCGCCCTCGACCTGATCGCCTCGCACAACCCGCTGCCGTTGCTCGGCCAGCTCGAAAGCAGCCGCCCCGGCGACTTCATCGTCTCCTACCTCGAGAACGGACCCGAAACCTGGACCATCCGCCTCACCCGCGCCAACTAGCCAGCGCCCGCCTGCCTGACCAGCCGCCGCCGATGACCACGCTCAGTCCCCTCCGCCGCACCGGCAGCGCAGCGCGCGGCACCGGTCCGGCGGCGCGGCCGAAGGTCACCGGCCGGCTGGTGTTCCTGCTCCTGGGCGGCATCGCCCTGCTCGCCGGACTCGACGGCGCCCTGCTGCTCCTCGGCCTGGCGGCCCCGGTCGACAACGCGCGGCTCAGCGCGGTGCACGGGCCGCTGATGGTGTTCGGCTTCGTCGGTACCGTCGTCGTGCTCGAACGGGCGGTGGCGGTGCGCCGCGGCTGGGCCTACCTGTCCCCGGGGCTGCTCGGCGCCGGCGGTCTCGCCCTCATCTCACCGCTGCCGGTGGTCGTGGGCCAGGTCGCCCTCGTCGCCGGCTGCGCCATGCTGCTGGCCATCTACGCCGAGATCTGGCGCCGGCAGGGGTCGGTGTCCACCGCGGTGCAGGTGCTCGGCGCCGTCGCCGGGCTGATGGCCACGGTGTTGTGGCTGCGCGGCATCGGCATCCCGCAACTCGCGCCCCTGCTGATCCTCTATCTGGTACTCACCATCGCCGGCGAACGCCTCGAGCTGTCCCGCATCTCGCCCACCGTGAACCGCCGGGCCGAACAGTGGATGCTCGCCCTCAGCCTCGCCCTCAGCTTCGGCTCGGTCATCGGCCTGGTCTGGCCGGTCGCCGGCTACCCGCTGCTGGGTGCCGGGATGCTGGCGCTGGTGGCCTGGCTCTTCCGCCACGACATCGCCACCCGCATGGTGCGCTCGGTCGGGCTGCCCCGCTACATGGCCTGCTGCCTCCTGGCCGGCTACGGCTGGCTGGTCGTGGTGGGCGGTATCTGGCTACTGCGGGGCCCGGTCTACTCCGGCCCCGCCTACGACGCCATGATGCACGCCGTGTTCCTCGGCTTCGTGATGTCGATGATCATGGCGCATGCGCCCACCATCCTGCCGGCCGTGCTGCGCCGGCCGCTGCCCTACCGGCCGGTCATGTATCTGCCGGCCGCGCTGCTGCACGCCTCGCTGCTGGCCCGGGTGCTGCTCGGCGACGCCTACGGTTGGCCGGTGCTGGTGCAGTGGGGCGGCGTGTTCAACATCGTCGCGGTGCTGCTGTTCGTGGCTGTCGCCGTGATCTCGGTGCTGCGCGGCGCCACCGTGCGACCTGCGCGCCCAGCATCACGCGGCGCCGCCGTGCCCACGCCCACACCCCTGCGAGGCTCGCTCCTATGAAGAACCGGCTCTGGCACATTGTCTCGGGCATCCTGGTGCCCGCCTGGCTGGCCGCCGCGGTGGTCTTCACCGTCCTGCACCGCCTCGTTCCGTCGTCGGGCTGGTTGCTCGTGCACCTGCTGCTGCTCGGCGCGGTGAGCACTGCCATCCTGATCTGGAGCCAGCACTTCGCCGACACCCTGCTGCGACGCAAGGCCCTCGGCCACCGCTTCTCGCTCGGGCTGCGGCTGAGCGCGCACACCGTGGGCGCCATCCTGGTGATGACGGGCATGGTCGTCGACGCGTACCCGCTGGTGCTGGTCGGCGGCGTCCTGGTGGGCCTGAACGCGATCCTTCACGCCGTCGTGATCGTGGGCCAGTCCCGCGGCGCGATGCCGGGCCGGTTCGCCCCGCTGGTGCGCTACTACGTGGCCAGCGCGCTGATGCTGGCCGCCGGGGTGGTTCTGGGCATCCTGATGGCCAGGCTCGACGGTGGCGGCGAAGACTATGAACGCCTCTTCATCGGACACCTCGGCCTCAACCTGCTCGGCTGGGTGGGCCTGACCGTGATCGGCACCATCGCCCTGCTCTGGCCCACGGTGCTGCACACCCGGGTGGAGGGCGCCACTCTCGCCGGCGGGCACACCCTGATGCTGCTCGTGGGCGCACTCGGTCTGCTCGCACTGGGCTGCCTGGCCGACCTGCGCCTGATCGTGGCCCTGGGCGTGCTGGTCTACCTGGCCGGGCTGGGCCGGGTGCTCTGGGAGGCCGTCGGCCACCTGCGCCGCGCGCCAGCCGTCACCTTCGCCGCCTGGAGCCTCGGCGCCGCGCTGGCCTGGTTCGCGCTCTGCACCCTCGGTTTCGGACTGCAGCTGGCCCTCGCCCCCAGCTGGACGGCCGCCGCCGCCGGTGTGGAAACCCTGGTGCCGTACTTCGCGGTCGGCTTCGCCGCCCAGATCCTGCTCGGCGCCCTGAGCCACCTGGTGCCCGTGGTGCTCGGCGGCGGCCCGGCCACCCTCAAGGCCACCGCGGCCGAACTCGACCGGGGCGGCCTGTTCAGGGTCGTGGTCGTCAACGGCGGCCTCGCCCTCACGCTGCTGCCGGTGTCCAGCACCCTCACCGTGCTGCTGTCGCTGCTGATCGTGGGCATTCTGGCCAGTTTCCTGGTGCTGTTCACCCTGGCGCTCCGCACCAACCGAAGGGTGCGCGCCCTCCCACTGGCGCGCATCGCACCGGGCGAACGCGCGGTGCCGGCCGAGCGACCCCGCAGCACCGGGCGGATGCTCGCGGCCGCGACCGTGCTGCTGCTCACGGTGACCGTGGGCATCGTGGCCGACCCGGCCTCTGTCGGCCTGTCGACGGTGTCGACCTCGGCCGCCGGCTCCGTCGCTGGTGCCGCGACCGGGCACACCACCACGGTGGCGGTGGACATGGTGGACACCCGGTTCGTGCCCGACCGCATCGAGGTGCCGGCCGGCGACGAACTGGTGATCGAACTCACCAACAGCGATGACATGGTGCACAACCTGGTGCTGGAGTCCGGGTTGGTGTCCGGCTCGCTCGACCCTGGCGCCACCGAAGCCGTGGCCGTGGGCGTGATCGGCGCGAGCGTGGACGGCTGGTGCTCGATCGCCGGACACCGGCTCCTGGGCATGGAGATCAGCATCGTCGCCGTGGGCGGCGACAGCGCCGCCGATGCCGGCGATGGCACGTCGATGGACGGTATGGCGGGCATGTCCGCAGACGGCAGCCACACCGGCCACGGCGCTGCTGCGACCGGGGCGTCCGCCGCCGACGACCTCGACCCCATGGCAGAACCCGGCGCCGCATTCGAGGCGAGGGACGCCACACTGCCGCCCGCCCCGTCCGACACCGTGCACCGGCAGACCCTGACCGTGCGCAATGTGGAGACCGAAGTGGCCCCTGGCGTCACCCAGATGCTGTGGACTTTCAACGGCACCGCTCCCGGGCCCACCCTGCGCGGCACGGTCGGCGACGTGTTCGAGATCACCCTGGTCAACGAGGGCACGATGGGCCATTCCATCGACTTCCACGCCGGAGACATCGCCCCCGATGACGTGATGCGCACCATCCAGCCCGGCGAGAGCCTGGTCTACACGTTCACCGCCACCCGGTCGGGCATCTGGCTCTACCACTGCTCCACCATGCCGATGTCGGTGCACATCGCCAACGGCATGTTCGGCGCCGTCATCATCGACCCGCCCGGCCTGGCCGAGGTCGATCGGGAGTACCTCGTCGTGCAGTCCGAGCTCTACCTCGGCGCGCAGGGCGGCGAGGTCGACGACCGCAAGGTCGAGGCGCAGACCCCCGACCTCGTCGTCTTCAACGGCTACGCCAACCAGTACGCCGCCCGCCCGCTCGCGGCCCGGGTGGGCGAGACCGTGCGGGTCTGGGTCCTGGATGCCGGCCCCAATGTGGGCAGCGCCTTCCACGTCGTCGGCGGACAGTTCCACACCGTCTACAGGGAGGGTGACTACACGCTCAAAGACGGCGGCAGTACCGGAACCGGCGGCTCCCAGGTGCTCGACCTCGCCGCGGCGCAGGGCGGTTTTGTGGAGCTCAGCTTCAGTCAGGCCGGCCACTACCCGTTCGTGAGCCACATCATGTCGGATGCCGAGAAGGGCGCCCGCGGCGTCATCGAGGTGCTGCCGTGAGTGAGCCCCGGCGCACGGTGCCGCTCCGCAGCACCTGTGGAAGCCCGCACCCGTGTCCGCCCGAGATGCAACTGCGGATCCTCGGGCAGATCGGCCTCTTCCACGACCTGCCCGGCGTCGAGCTGGCCTCGATCGGCAGACGGATGGAATCGCTGGCCTGGTCCGCCGGCGAGGCCATGTTCACCGCCGGCGACCCCGCCGAGCACGTCTATCTGCTCGCGGCCGGCCAGGCGAAGGCCTTCCGCACCACCCCCGCCGGCCAGCGCACCAGCCTCGACTTCTTCGGGCCGGGAGACGTGCTCGGCGGCCTCACCTGGGCGGGCCGCAGCGGCTACGCCGAGACGGCCGTGGCCCTGGTCACCACCTGCGCCCTCCGCATCGACGCCGGCGCCTTCCGCGAGGTGATGCTCGCGCATCCGTCGGTGGCGCTCGGCGTGCTCGACGTGGTCTCCGACCGTCTGGCCCGCGCCCGCTCCACCGAGCAGGAGCAGGCCTCCACGACCGTCACCGAACGGGTGGCGGCCGGCCTGCTCCGCCTGGCCGACAGCTTCGGCGTGCCGGGCGACGCCCCCGGCACGACCCTCATCCAGCTGCCCCTGACCCGCGCCGACCTGGCCGCCATGGCGGGCACCAGCGCCGAGTCGGTGTCCCGCACGATGAGCCGGCTCCGCCGCGACGGACTCATCGACTCGGGCCGCCGCTGGACCGCGGTGCTCGACCGGACCGGCCTGCTCGCGGCAAAATGACGGCCGTCATGGTCGCCGGCCGGCGGCTTCCGTAACGTCGTGAATGCCCCGGTCAGCCGGGGTGCGCGGCACCTACGAAAGGACACACCATGACCACCCTCACCACCACCCACACCATCCTGCGGGCCGACGGCTTCTCCTGCCCCTCGTGCGTCGCCAAGATCGAGAAGCTGGTCGGCCGGCTGCCCGGCGTCACCGGGGTCGCCGTGTTCTTCTCCTCCGCCCGCATCGAGATCGACCACGACCCGGCCCTGGTTACGACGGATGCCCTCATCGCCGCGGTCGGCAAGGCCGGCTACACCGCCCGGCTGGCCGCGTTCTGACGCCCAGGTCGGGGGAGTGACATGCGCACCGCGGCCGGCCTCGGCCGCCGGCTGAACACCCGTTGGACGATACCGGCCGTGTCCGGGACGCTGATCGCGGCGGCTTGGCTGGCCGGTCTGGCGCCAGCGTTGAGCCTGGCCTCGGACACGGCGATGGGGGCGGCCGCCATCGTGGCCGGCGCCCCGATCGCCCGGGCGGCCCTGCGTGGCCTGTCGGGGCGTGTGGTCGGCATCGACCTGCTTGTCACCGTGGCCACGGTGGGTGCTGTCGTACTCGGCGAGTACTGGGAGGCCGCCGCGGTGACCTTTCTGTTCGCCGTCGGCCACGCCCTCGAAACGGCGACCCTGAATCGCACCCGGTCCGCCCTGACCGCCCTCGTGGCGCTGGCGCCCGACGTGGCCGTGGTGCTGCGCGGCGGCGCGCAGGCCGAGGTGCCGGCCGCCGCCGTGCTCAGCGGCGAGACCGTGCTGGTCAAGTCCGGCGCGCGGGTGCCGGTGGACGGCATCGTGACGCAGGGCACCGGCGCCCTCGACGAGTCCTCGATCACGGGCGAATCCCTCCCGGTGGCCAAGGGGCCCGGCGACAGCGTCTTCGCCGGCACGATGTGCACCGGCGGGTTGCTGCAGGTCGAGGCCACCGAGGTCGGCGCGGCCACCACTCTGGCCCGCATCGTGCACAGGGTGGAGGAGGCCCAGGACGCCACCGCCCCGACCCAGGTCTTCATGGACAGGTTCTCCGCCTGGTACACCCCCGGTATCCTGGTGCTCGCCGTCGTCGTCGGTCTTGCCACCGGCGACCTGTTCCTGGCGCTGACGCTGCTGGTGATCGGCTGCCCCGGCGCCCTGGTCATCTCGATTCCCGTCGCGATCGTCGCCGGGATCGGCCGTGCCGCCCGGTCCGGAATCCTGATCAAGGGCGGCGAGTTCCTCGAGACCGCATCAAGGATCACCGTCGTCGCCGTCGACAAGACCGGAACCCTCACCCGGGGTCGCCCGCAACTGACCGACGTGGTGGTGCTGAACCCCGAACTGACCCGCGCCGACGTGCTCGGCTGGGCCGCCAGGGCCGAGGCCGGCTCCGGGCATCCGCTGGCCGGAGCGATCGTGTTGGCCGCCGCGGACAGCGCCACGGGGACGGCCGTGGCCGAAGCTCGCGGTGCCGGCGGAACCCACCTGCCCGACACCATCACGTCAATCCCCGGCCAGGGCATAACCGCCACCGTGGCCGGTCGCACCGTGCTGATCGGCAACCCGGCGCTGCTGGCCGCTCACGCCATCGACGACCCGGATGCGGCCGTCACGGTGGCCGCCGGCCTCGCCGCCCGCGGTCGCACGCCGCTGATCGTCGTGATCGACGGCATCGTGGCCGGGGTTCTCGCGGTTGCCGACGAGGTGCGTCCCGACGCCGCCCGCATGCTGGCGGGGCTGCGCGCCGCCGGGGTGCACAGGGTCATCATGCTCACCGGCGACGGCCCGCTGGTGGCATCCATGGTCGGTGCCGCCGTCGGTATCGACGAGATCCGGGCATCGCTGCTGCCCGAGGACAAGCTCGACGTGGTGACGCGGCTGCAACACGAGGGCCACGTTGTGGCGATGGTGGGCGACGGCGTGAACGATGCCCCGGCGCTGGCCACGGCCGACATCGGCATCGCGATGGGCGCGGCCGGGTCGGCGGTGGCGGTCGAAACCGCCGACATCGCCCTGATGGGTGACAACCTGCTGATGCTGCCCGTGGCCATCGACCTGGCCCGGCGCACCGTGCGCACCATGCACCAGAACGTTGCCGTCGCCGTGATAACGGTGGTGCTGCTGCTGGCCGGGGTGCTGCTGGGCGGTGTGACCATGGCCGTGGGGATGCTCGTGCACGAGGCATCCGTTCTGCTCGTGATCGTCAACGCGATGCGGCTGTTACGCCGAAGCCACCCGCGCCCGCTCGTGCCGCAGCAGCCCCCACACGATGAGCGTCTGGGCCGCGATATAGGTGACCATGATCAGGAAATCCGCCAGGGGTATGCCGGCGTCCGGCAGGAACCTGTTGATCGCCAGGAGCGAGTCGGAGACGACGAAGAGCGCCCCGCCCCACGCGACCCAGCGGTTGCACCGTGACGCGAATGCGGCCATCGCGGAGAGCACGATGCCGTAGGCGATGACCGGAATCAGCAGGGAGCCGGTGTGGGGGCCCAGAATCGTGAGCAAGACGATGAGCCAGGCCGCATAGGCGGCGGCCCACCATTGCAGCCGGCGCCGCACGGCGAGCCGGGTGACGAAAAGCACGAGGTAGGCGATGTGCGCCAGCAGGAAGAACACCAGGCCGACGACGAACCACCACGGGATCGTGACGTCTCCCACCCACGAGAGGAACAACGCGACTACCCCGAGCACCACTGCCGGCGAGCGACGCTCGGGCGCGCCCCAGATGAGCCCGGTCGCCAGGGCCGGCATGAGCAGCGGCTTCGTCCACTCCGCCGCGACGGGCAGCGACAGCAGGATGGCACCCAGGTGGATCACGGCGACCACGAGGAGCGGCAGAAACTGTACGACGGAAGACGCCGGTCGGACCGCAATACGGGATTCGTGCACTGTGCTCACTTCGATGGGGGCCGGATGTCTCACTCACTGTACTGAGATGTCACCCCGGCCGGCCCCAGGCTCGGCCCGGCCGGCCGGCGAGCCGGTGTCGTCGGGCGGGTCGAGGAACGAGAGGATGTCGGGCAGGAACCGGGGATCCAGCCCGGTGCTCATGTGGCCTCGGCCGGAGTAGAGGGCCAGGTCGGCGCGGGGGATACCCTCCGCCGTCTGGCGGAAAAGCTCGGCCGAATAGAAGGCATCCCTGTCCCCTCCGATCACCAGCGTTGGGGCCACGATGTCAGCCAACCCGGTGCGCAGGTTGAAGGCATCCTCGGCCCGGATGGTGGTCATCAGGTCGGCGCTCGCACGGGCGAAGAAGGGTTTGCCGATCAGCCAGCCCAGAGCCGCCAACAGCCGATTGGAGAGGGCGCCGGAGCCCGTCATCCGCATCAGCTCCGCCCCGGCGGCGCGCGGACGGCCGTCGAGAACGTCGTCGGCCACCCGCAGCATGGTGTCGCGGCCCTCCTCGCTGAGCCGGTAGGCGGCCGACACGATCACGAGCCGCTTCACGACGGCCGGGTGGTCGGCGGCGAGCTGCAGAGCCACGCTGCCGCCGGTGGACTCGCCGATCACGTCGACGGGTTCGTCGAAGCGCCGCAGCATCGCGCTGGCGTAGTCGGCGGCGATGTCGGCCATGGTGGCGGCGGGGTCGAGTCCCGGCCGCCGGTTCACCCACCACACCCGGCGCGACGCGGCGTACGGCAGAATCTGCCGGGCCTGGAAACGACGCTCGGTACCCGTGGGCGCGTCGTGGTTCGGGGTGGTGCCGGGTAGGAAGACCAGCGGCGGGCCGGAGCCGACGGCAAGGTAGGGCATCCCGCCGGGCCAGGTGCCGTAGACGCGGGGCGGCGTGGGAACAGGAGACATGACGGTGGCCCTTCGCTCGGGGGCGGGTCGGCGCGTGGCGCTTCGACGTAGCCGAGAGTAGCGCGGCCCCGTAGTCCCCGGCAGGGCTCGAGGCGTCCGGTTGGGTACCCGGTCGTCTCAGGTTCGGTTGTCGGTGTCCTGCGGCGGCGGCTGATCGGTGTGGCGCGGCTCGGTGGCCGCCGGGCGCTCGTCCACCGTTCCGGCACCCGTTGCGGTGTCGTCGTGGCGTCCGCCGTGGCGCGTGTCCACGGTCGGATCGATCTCGTCGGCGTGCCGGCTCTGCTCCTCGGAGTGGGCGCGGAGGTCCTGCGCTTCGGCTTGGCGCTGATCGGCTTCCTGGCGCAGCCGGTCGGCGTCCACCTGCGCCTGTTGGGCATCCGCCTGCGCCCGGGTGGCCTTGGCCTCGTTCTCGCGCGCGTCGATGGCGCGGGCCTCGGCATCCCGGCGCATCTCCTCGGCTCGCTGCTGGTCTTCGCGGTGTTTCTTCTCGCGCTGCTCCCGGCCGCGCCGGGCGGCGACGACGGCGATCACGCCGATGATGGCGATCACGACGACGATGCCCACGATGATCCAGATGACTGTGGCCGTGTCCATGGCAGTTCCACCTTCCGCACGCTCGAACCGATTCACCGGCGATAGTAGGCCGCTCGGCGGGGTTCTGCTTGCCCGGGCGGGTCAGGCGCGGGGCAGCACCCGCACGACCCGCAGCCGCTCGAGCACGACCTCGGTGTCGTCGGTCACGGTGAAGGCAGGGTCGCCGAGGTAGGCGCGCATGTCGTCGCTGTGCCAGAAGCGCTCGTGGCCGGCCCGCCAGGCGGCCACGGAGTCGTAGCCTTCACCTTCGTCGAGGGCGTGGTCCAGATCCACGGCGCCGAGGCGCACAACGCGCATCCCCGTGGTCTCGATGATCGCCACCGGGCGCCCCGCCGAATCGATCACGACCTGCCGGCTGCCGACCACGGGCAGCGGCTCGTCCTCGATGCCGTACTCGATGAGCGTGGACGTCGTCGAGGTCTTCGAGCCGTTCAGGATCGCGGCGACCAGCCGGTCGCGCAGCGGCCCGGGAAAGGCGAACTCCACGACCGGCAGGTCGTGCTGCGCCGGGTGCGCGGCGTCTGTCAGGTCGGCGGCGATCCTCAGGGCCTCGGCGGCGATCTGCGCCGTCGCGGCCACATCGCTCATCCAGAGCGGCACGGCGGCCGCGCGGATGCCGGCGGCCTCGAGCGCGGGCACCGCGTCGGCATCCGTCTCGTCGACGAGCCAGGCGTCGAGCACCCCGTCGCCCCGGCGGGAGCCGTAGTGCAGGCCCACCGCGAGGGCGGAGGTCTCCACGCCGATGGTGCTCAGGCAGGTGTCGGCCATGCCGCGCACGGCGGAACCGGAGATGATCGGCGAGATACCCACGACCCGGGCCGTGGTGGCGCGCAAGGCCTCGCGGATGCCGGGGATGCTCAGGATCGTGCCCACCGACACGACGGGGTTCGACGGTGGCAGGATCACCAGGTCGGCGGTGAGGATGGCGTCGATCACCCCGGGCGCCGCGACGGCGTCGGCCAGGCCCAGCTGCACGAACTCGGTGATGGGCGTGGTCGCGCGGTAGCGCACCCACCACTCCTCGAAGTGGATGAGGTCGCCCGCACGGTGCTCGTCGGCATCCTCGGCCAGCCGCACGTGCGTCTCCACGAACTGGTCGCTCATCGGCAGCAGCCGGGCGCCGGGCTGCCAGCGCCGGCAGAGGAACTCCGTGGCGGCGCTGAGGGTGGCGCCGTTTCGGAGCAGGTCGGTGCGCACGATGTGGGTGGCCAGGTCGAGGTCGCCGAGGGTGAACCACGACCAGCCGCGCCCGTATGCGGCGATCTCGGCGGAGGTGCGCCGGGACTCGTCGGGCCGGCCCCAGCCCTGCTCCTCGCTGATGCCGCCGCCGAGGGTGTACATCACGGTGTCGAGGTCGGGGCAGATGCGCAGCCCGTCGAGCCACATGTCGTCGCCGGTGTTGACGATCACGGTGACCTCGCTGGCGGCCCCCGCGGTGGTTTCCTGCGCCGAGCCGCCGGAAACCGCCCCTTCACGCCCGCCGAAGGGGTCATTTGCCGCAACTCGAGCGTCCACGGAGGCCAGCTGCTGCAGCAACCCGCGGGTGAAGCGGGCGCCGCCGACGCCGCCGGCGAGAACTGTGACTCGGGTCATGGGGGTTCCTTCTGCAGGTCTAGGTGTCGTGCGAGTTGCCGATTGCGGCCGTTTACGGAGTGCTGAGGGGGCCCGAAGTGTCATCTCGCGCACCTGGCGAGGCGGATGCGAGCGGCTCGGGCTGCTCATCCGGCCCGGAGAACACGATCACCGGCCGGCCGGTGCGGGGGTGCGGCACGATGTCGCAGTCGACCCCGTACACGGCCTGGATGATCTCGGGACGCAGCACCTGGGCGGGCGTGCCGAACGCGGCCAGCCGGCCGGCCTGCAGCAGCACGATGTGGTCGCAGTACGCCGCGGCGAGGTTGAGGTCGTGCAGGGCGAGCACCGAGGTGAGGCCGAGCCCGCGCACCTGGTGCAGCAGCGACAGTTGCGCGCTCACGTCAAGGTGGTTGGTGGGTTCGTCCAGCAGCAGCAGACTCGGCCGCTGGGCCAGGGCCCTGGCGATCTGCACCCGCTGTTGCTGCCCGCCGCTGAGGGTGTGCCAGCGCCGGTCGAGGAGGTCGGCGGCGCCCACCATCGCCAGCGCCTCGGTGGCCACGGCAAGGTCGTCGTCACCGCCGAAGCTGCCCAGCAGCCGGCTGCGGTGCGGGATGCGGCCGAGCAGCACGACGTCGCGCACGGACAGGTCGACGCTGGGCGCCACGTTCTGCTCGAGCAGGGCGATGCGCCGGGCGGCCTCGCGCCGGCGCAGCTGCCCCACGACCGCGCCGTCCAGGGCGACGGTGCCGGCATCCGCCCGGTCGATGCCGGCGATGATGCGCAGCAGGCTGGACTTGCCCGCCCCGTTCGGCCCGAGCAGCCCGGTGACGGTACCGGGCGGCAGGGTCGCCGAGACACCCTGCAGGATGCTGATGCCGTCGATGCTGAGGGACACCCCGTCGAGCACCACGCCGGCCGTGAGCGCCGCCCCCGCGTCGCCAGGCGCGCCCGAGTTGCCCGTTGCGGCCCCTTGAGCGCTCCCGAACGGGCGGGAAGTGTCATCTCGTGGGCGGGAATCTCGCGAGTTGCGGGAAAGCGCCCCTTCAGAGCGATCGATGGGGGTATCTGCGGCAACTCGCGGTGCGGATTCGGGTGCGGATGCGGATGCGCCGCCGCGCTCGGGACTCATGCCCAGGCCGCGCTTCGCTTGCGCTTGATCAGCAGGATGAACACGGGCACCCCGATGAACGCGGTGATGATGCCCACCGGCAGCTCGCGCGGGTCGAAGACCGTGCGGGCGAGGGTGTCGGCGAGCACCAGGAACAGCGCCCCCACCACCCCGACCAGCGGCAGCAGGCGCCGGTGCCCCGGGCCGCTGAGCCCGCGCACCAGGTGCGGCAGGATCAGCCCCACGAAGCCGATCGCCCCGCTCACGGCCACCATCGCGCCCGTGAGCAGCGCCACCGCCACGAGGAATCCCCAACGGGTGGCGTTCACGTTGATGCCCAGCGACGCGGCGTTCGTGTCGCCGAAGGTGAACGCATCCAGCCGGCTGGCGGCGAGCAGGATGCCGGTGCCCACCACAACCAGCGCGACCGAGGAGATCAGCACACTGCTCCACGAGCTGCCCGCCAGCGAGCCGAGCAGCCAGTTGAGGATCTCCCGGTAGGAGTCGCCCTTGGCGGCCCAGAAGATGATGAACGAGGTGCCCGCGGAGCCCAGCTGGGCGATCGCCAGCCCGGCCAGCACGGCCCGGCCCGGGGTGATGCTGCCGCCGACGCGGGCGATGTTGAGGGTGGCGAACAGGGCGATCAACGCCCCGGCGAACGCGGCCGCCGGCAGCGCGAAACCGATGCCGAGGATCACCACGCAGACCGCGCCGAGCGACGCCCCGGACGACAGGCCGAGCAGGTAGGGGTCGGCCAACGGGTTGCGGGTGACGCTCTGCATGACCGCGCCGCTCAGCGCCAGGCCCGCGCCCACCATGGCGGCGGTGAGCACCCGCGGCATCCGCAGCTGCCACACGATCGCGTCGGTCAGCGGCGGCACCGGGGTGTCGCCGGCGAGCCCGGGCAGGCCGAGATGGCCGGCCACACTGCCCCAGACCTGCGCCAGGCTCACGTCGGCCGGGCCGATCGTCACGGCCACCGCGCTGCCGAGCACCAGCGCCACCACCGCCGCGAGCAGCCAGATCAGGTACCGGCCGGGCCCGCCGTGCCGGGCGCGAGCGGATGACGCGGGCGTGCCGGGCGCACCGTGCGCCGCGGGCCCGCCGGGCGCGGCGGTGCCGTGGCCCTGCCTGCTCGGGGTGACGGTCATCCGCGGTCCTTCGAATCGGTGTTGGTGTGAGGTCGGACTGCCTGCCCCGGGCCTACTCGGCCTCGAGCGCGGCGAGCTGGTCGATGATCGACGCGGCGGCCTCCACGTTGCGGATGCCCGCCTCTGAGGCCGCGAACGGCACCACGATGTAGCGGTCGTTCAGCACGGCGTCGAGCCCGGCGGTCGCCGCGTTGGCCTTGAGATTGGCGATCTTCGAGTCCGCGGTGTTCCAGGTGGCGTCCACGAGCACGATCACGCTCGGGTTGGCCTCCACGACCGACTCCCAGCCGGCCGAGGTCCAGGTGTCCTGCACGTCGGCGAAGATGTTCGTCAGGCCCGCGGCATCCATGATCATCTGCGGCGCGCCGATGCCGGCGCCCACGTATGGGGTGTCGGTGCCGCTGGAGTACCAGAGCGCCGTCGTGTCGCCGGTGGCGGGCTCAAGCGCGGCCAGTTCGGCCTCCTGCTCGGCGACGAGCGCGTCGGCGGCATCCGGCACGCCGAACAGGGCGCCGGCCTCGTCGATCTCGGCGAACACGGTGTCGAAGGTGAGCGGGTCGGGCATGGCGTCGCCCTTGCACGCGGCCGGCGACACATAGCTGCCGATGCCCAGGCCGGCCAGCACGCTGCGCTCACCCACGCCCTCGGCGGAGAAGTTCGACTCCCAGCCGCCGTAGACGAAGTCGGGGGTGAGCGCCAGCACGGCCTCCTGGCCGGGTACGAAGTCGCTGATCACGTTGAGATCGGCACCGGCGTCGGCGAGGGATGCCGGCAGCGGGCCGTCGAGGAACGCCGAGCCGACGATGCGCTCGCCGAGTCCCAGGGCGAGCAGCAGCTCGGTGGTGTTCGACTTGATCGTGACGATGCGTTCGGGGGCGGCCTGAAGGGTGACCGAGGTGTCGCAGTTCTCGAACGACACCGGGAACGCGCCGGCGCCACCACCGGCTGAGGCTGTCGGGGCTGGCGCGGCGGCCGTCGAACCGGAGGCGCAGCCGGCCAGCAGCAGCACGGCCGCGGTGGCGGCGATGGCGGGGTAGCGAATCTTCATGGGACCAATCTGAGCGGCGGGAGCCGTGCATCCGTCGGCGTGGTCGCCAGGCAACGGACCGAAACACGGTGTCGCGGGCGACACCGGCGCCGGCCGGCACCGCAGGCGTACGCGAGGGAGCAGGGCTCAAACGAGGTGGGGTGAAACAGAAGGCAAAGCCCCGACCTGCCGCCCAAATCCGGGCCGGCGCAACCGGTCAGATCGAACCGGGGGTCACAACCAGCCTAAACCCCTGGTGTTCGCGGCGGATGCCCGGGCCGGCCCCCGCCCAACTGTTGCCGGTGCGGACAAGTGCGCCCGGTGTGCCGGTAACAATTGTCCGCACGGGCAACAGTTGCGCCACGGGCGCCCCGCCTGGCCCGCGACCCGCCCCCGAGTCACTCCGGCGAGCGGTCCCGCTCAGGGCACGATGTTGTGGTTGAAGGCGAGCACGTTCTCCGGGTCGTAGCGGCGTTTGGCCGCCCGCAGTCGCTCCACGGTGGCCGGCGGATAGATCCGGGTGATCGTCGTCGCATCCGGGTGCATGCTGAAATTGCCGTACTCGCCGGTCACGTCGCCGGCCAGGGCGGCCCAGCCGTCGTGGATGCGGCGCTCGGCCTCAGCCGGGGCATCCGGCGGCAGAAACGCCGCCGACACGACGAAGGCCTCGGCGTCCCGGTAGGCCAGCGCCGTGGCATCCGCCGGCACCCGGTTGAACGCCCCGCGCAAGTAGCGCACCATGAGCACGGCCGCCCCGAAGGCTTCGTGCGCGGTGGTGAGCCGGCTGATCAGGCCGTCGTCGACGTCGCGGGCGAAGCCGTTGTGGTCGACCAGCCGTATCTCGGCCGGAGGCAGCTCCGGTTCCTCGAGCACGTCCACGTAGGCCTTGGGCGCCACATCGTTTCCGGTCACGCCGGGCAGGGCCAGCAACGGCCGGATTGCCTTCATCGCCGCGTCGACGTCGTTGCCGCCGAAGCAGACCAGTACCTGGGTTGCGGCCGGCATCTCGGGACCGAATGCAGGCATCGCGATCACGGTGGAGTTGAGCTCCTCCGGTGAGTGCCGCATCACGTCGCGCCATCCGCGCAGGGTGTCCGCCAGCCGCGCTGGGTCGACGGTGATGGAGCCGGCGACCACCCCGGGCAGCGGATGCGCCTGGAACGTGAACCGGGTCACCACGCCGAAGTTGCCGCCGCCGCCGCGCAGCGCCCAGAACAGCTCCGGCTCAACGGTCGCGCTGGCCGTCACGATGTCGCCGCTGGGCAGCACCACCTCGGCCTCGCGCAGGCTGTCGAACGCCAGACCGTGTTGGCGCACCATCCAGCCGATGCCGCCGCCCAGGGTGAGCCCGCCCACGCCGACCGAGTAGGTGTCGCCCGATGACAGCGCCAGCCCATGCGGCTGCAGCGCCCGGGCGACATCGCCCCACACCGCGCCACCGCCGACGCGCACCAGGTCGTTGCCGAGCAGTTCCACGTCGTGGATGGCGCGTAGGTCGAGCACCATCCCGCCGTCATTGGTGCTGAACAGAGTGTGCCCGCCGCTCCTCACCGACAACGGCAAACCGTGCGCCCTGGCATAGCCGATCGCCAACGCGATATCCGCCGCGGACGACGGCCGGGCAACCAGCGCCGGGCTGCCGAGTACGCCGTAGGCGGTGGCCGCCGCCGGGTATTCCTCCGAGCCGGGCATCAGGATGGTGCCCGCGAATCCGTCGATCATCGTTCCTCCCACGCCTGTCGCGTGCGGCGCCGATAGCTCACGGTCGCATCCGCCGGCCCGCACGGGCTGAGTAGCCGTCGACGCCCAGCATGCCCCTCGTGCACCCGGGCCGCGACCCCGGGACCGGGCTCAGGGCACGATGTTGAGGTTGTGGGCCAGCACGTTCTCGGGGTCGTAGCGCCGTTTCGCCGCCCGCAGCCGTTCCATGGTGGCCGGCGGGTACATCAGGTCGAGCACGTCGGGATACGCGCGCAAATTGAAGTTGCCGTAGGTGCCCGTCAATCTCTCGGCCACGGGCGACCACCCGTCCAGGATGCGCCGCTCGTCCTCGTCGGGGGCATCCGGCGGCAGGAATGCCGCCGACATCACGAAGGCCTCCACATCCCGGTGCGGAAATGCCGTGGCATCGGTGGGCACCCGGTTCATCGCCCCGCGCACGTAACGCACCATCAGCACCGCCGAATCGAGCGAGGAGGTCACGGTGGTGACCCGTTCGATGAGAGTGTCGTCGAGGTCACGGGCGAAGCCGTTGCGGTCAATGATCCGGATCGACCCCGGCGGCGCCGACGGTTCGTCGAAGACCTCCACGAAGAGTTTGAGTTCCACGTCGTTGCCGGTCACCCCCGGCAGAGCGAGCAGGGGCCGGATGGCCGACATTGCTTCGTCCTGATCGGCGCTGCCGTAGCAGACCAGCACCTTCGTCGTCGCGGGCAGCTCGGGACCGAACTCCGGCGTCGAGTAGACCGTCGAATTGAGCCGCTCCGGCGAGGCGCGCATCACGTCCCGCCAGCCGCGCAGCGTCTCGGCCAGGTGCGCCGGGTGCACGTCGATGGTGCCGAAGACCACACCCCGCAGCGGATGCGCCTGGAAGGTGAACCTCGTGACGACGCCGAAGTTGCCGCCGCCGCCGCGCAGCGCCCAGAACAGCTCAGGCTCACTGGTGTCGCTGGCCGTCACGATGGCGCCGCTGGGTAACACCACCTCCGCCTCGCGCAGGCTGTCGATCGCCAGCCCGTGTTGTCGCACCAGCCACCCGATGCCGCCGCCCAGGGTGAGACCGCCAACGCCCACCGAGTAGGTGTCGCCGCTGGAGACCGCCAGGTCGTACTCGAGCAGCTCCTGCGCCACACTGCCCCAGGTGGCGCCGCTGCCCAGCCGAACCCGGTTGCCGCCCTGCACCTCGACGTCGCGGATG
Source organism: Cryobacterium sp. N22 (assembly GCF_002929555.1). Lineage (GTDB taxonomy): Bacteria > Actinomycetota > Actinomycetes > Actinomycetales > Microbacteriaceae > Cryobacterium. The sequence continues at coordinate 35,144 of NZ_PJJP01000034.1, read as the reverse complement.
CGGGACAGGTCGAGCACCATGCCGCCGTCGTTGGTGTTCAGCGGGCTGTGCCCGCCGCTCCGCACAGACAACACGAGACCCTGGGCCCTGGCGTAGGCGATCGCCGCCGCGACATCCGCCGCGTTGGTCGGTCGGGCCGCCAGCACGGGCCTGCCGACCTTCCCGTAGGCGGTGGCCGCCATCAGGTATTCGTCCGAACTGGGCAGGAGTATCGTGCCCGCAAAACCGTCGATCATGGTTCCTCCGCACCTGTCGCGTGCGGCGTCGATCGTCCCCGAGTCGCATCCGCCGGACCGCACTGGCGAGTCACTGTCTGCGCCCAGCATGCCCCTCGGCCTCGTTGCCCGCGACCCCGCTGATGCGCGCCAGACGCGCCCCTCAGGTCGCGAGCACCCCTGCCGCCGCGATCGCCCGGGCGACCGGCACCACGTCGTCGACCAACGCCCCGGCGGTCACCCGAATGAACGCCTCGGGCCGGTCCAGCGCGAGAAACGGGCTGCCGCCGGCCACCCGGATGCCCGACGCCGCCAGCCGCACGATGGCGTCGCGCTCATCAGCCACCGGCACCCAGGCGTTGATGCCGTCGGCACGCGGCAGGGGCACGCCGAACCCGGTGAGGGCATCCGCCAGCGCCTTCTGCCGGGCGAAGTACACGTGCCGGGCCTCGAACACCAGCGCCATGCTGGCGCTGTCGGTGAGCAGCTCGTGCAGGATCGTCTGCAGCATCCGGCTGGTCCAGCCCGGTCCCAGCATCCGCCGGGCCACGATCCGGTCCACCAACGCGGCCGGCCCGCCGAGAGCTGCGATGCGCAGGTCGGGCCCGTGCGACTTGGAGTAGCTGCGCACGTGCAAGACCCGCTCGGGCAGCCAGCGGCCCAGCGACACATCGGGGGAAGTGCTGATCGCACCGGAGTGGTCGTCCTCGATCACTACGGTGTGCGCGGCCCGTTTGCTGGTGGCCAGCAGCCGGGCCAGCTCGGCAGCCCGGTCCGGCGACATCGATGCCCCGGTGGGGTTGTGCGCCCGCGGCTGCAGGATGACCGCGGCCGGCGACTGCGCCAGCGCCGCCTGGAAGGCGGCCGGGTCGATGCCCTCCGCATCCACCGCCACGGGTAGCCGCTCGATGCCCATCTGTTCGAGCAGGTCGAAGAACGGCGGGAAGCCCGGGTGTTCGACGATGACCCTGTCGCCGAACCTGGCCACCTGCTCGAGGCTGCGCGAGATCGCGTCGAGGGCCCCGTCGACCACCGTGATCGACTCGCACCGGTACGGCCAGGAGCCGGTCAGCACGGTGAGCAGCTCCGGGATCACCGGCGGCGCCTGGTAGCTGGGTGTCATCGCGCGCTGGGAGACCCTGGAGAGCGCGGGGCCGAGGGCGGGCAACAACAGCGGGTCCGGCGTGCCCCGGGACAGGTCGATGCGGGTGTCGCTCAGATGGCCGGCCAACGACTGGGAGCGGGCGGGCAGCCAGTTCGTGGACTGCTCCCGAACGAACGTGCCGCTGCGGCCGCGCGAGACGATCAAGCCCGCCGAGGACAGCGCCTGCCAGGCGTGGCTGACCGTGGCGGGGCTCACCCCGAGCTCCCCGGCGAGGTCCCGCACGGTGGGCAGGCGCTCGCCGGGGGCGATCCGGCCGGTGCTGATCAGCCGGCCGAGGGCGGCAGCGATTCCGGCCGGCGTGGCCTGTTCGATCTCGTCCAGATACAGCTGCACGGGGTCCTTCCTGGGCAAATGCTTGCCAGCAGCATCCGCTAACGACAGGATGATGATTTACGCATGCGTCATGTGAAGAAACAGAACAGAAATGTTTACGTCGAATAATAACAAAACCGGACACCGTAACGTGGCTCGATCTCGACAGGCTCTCTCACCGTTCAGCTCGCAGAACATCGCGTTGCCGTCCGACCCCCGCTGACGAGGTTCCACAGTGTGAGACCCAGTGGAGGCAGACAGTATGAGCGTTGACACAACCAGCACCGGCACAGCCAACATCGTGCGAGCGGCGATCACCCAGACCACGTGGACGGGGGATATCGAATCGATGATCGCCAAGCACGAGCAGTTCGCCCGTGACGCGGCCGCCGACGGGGCTCAGGTGATCTGCTTCCAGGAGCTGTTCTACGGCCCGTACTTCGGCATCACCGAAGACGCCAAGTACTACGACTACGCCGAGGCGGCCGACGGCCCCATCGTGCAGCGCTTCGCCGCCCTGGCCAAGGAACTGAACATGGTCATGGTGCTCCCCATCTACGAGGAGGAGCAGCCTGGCGTGTACTACAACACCGCCGTGGTGGTTGATGCCGACGGCACCATCCTCGGCAAGTACCGCAAGCACCACATCCCCCACCTCGACAAGTTCTGGGAGAAGTTCTACTTCCGCCCCGGCAACCTCGGCTACCCGGTTTTCAACACCGCGGTCGGCCCGATCGGCGTGTACATCTGCTACGACCGGCACTTCCCAGAGGGCTGGCGGGAGCTGGGCCTGAACGGCGCGCAGATCGTCTTCAACCCCAACGCCACCAAGCCCGGGCTGTCGAACCGGCTCTGGGAGATCGAGCAACCGGCCGCCGCCGCCGCGAACGGATACTTCGTGGCCGCGCCCAACCGGGTGGGCCGGGAGGACAACGAATACGGCGAGCTCGCTGTGACGTTCTACGGCACCAGCCAGTTCGTCGACCCGCAGGGCAACTACGTGGGTGAGCTGGGCAGCGCGGATGCCGAGGAGGTCGTGATCCGCGACCTCGACCTCGGCATGATCCGCCAGGTACGCAACAACTGGCAGTTCTACCGGGACCGCCGCCCGGACTCCTACACCTCGATCCCGAAGCCGTAGGCCGACCTGCGGAACTGAAGTTCCGTTGGTCGAGCTTGTCGAGACCCCGCAACCCGGCCATCCGTTGGTCGAGCTTGTCGAGACCCCGCAACCCGGCCATCCGTTGGTCGAGCTTGTCGAGACCCCGCAACCCGGCCTAGGTTCCGAGGACAGGGAACCAGGTTTCGACAGGCTCAACCAACGAGACGGCTCGACCCGCAGACGAAGCAGCGAAGTAGCGCAGTAACGAACAGGAGAACCACTCATGAAGACCCTGATCAAGAACGGCACCGTGGTCAATTCCACGGGAACGGCCACAGCGGATGTGCTGATCGACGGCGAGAAGATCGCCGCGGTGCTCGCCCCCGGTTCCACCCTGCTCGGCTTCGACATCGAGCGGAACGTCGACACCGTGATCGACGCCGCCGGCAAATACGTCATCCCCGGCGGCATCGACGCGCACACCCACATGCAGATGCCGTTCGGCGGTACCGAGGCCAGCGACACCTTCGAGACCGGCACCCGGGCTGCGGCCTGGGGCGGCACCACGAGCATCGTCGACTTCGTGGTGCAGTACGCCGGCGAGAACGTGCTCGACCAGTATCACCACTGGCAGGAGAAGGCCCGCGGCGAGTGCGCCATCGACTACGGCTTCCACCAGATCCTCTCCGACGTGCAGGATTCCTCTCTCGTCGCGATGGACGAACTCGTCAACGAGGGCGTCTCCAGCTTCAAGCTGTTCATGGCCTACAAGGGGGTGTTCCTCTCCGACGACGGCCAGATCGTCAAGGCCATGCAGAAGGCGGCCGGCAACGGCAGCATGATCATGATGCACGCCGAGAACGGCAGCGTCATCGACCTGCTCGTGCAGCAGGCCGTCGCCGCCGGCAACACCACGCCGTACTATCACGGCCTGACCCGGCCGTGGCAGGCCGAGGAGGAGGCCACCCACCGGGCGATCATGCTCGCCGACCTCACCGGGGCGCCGCTGTACGTGGTTCACGTCTCCGCCAAGCAGGCCGTGGAGCAGATCATGATCGCCCGTGACCGCGGCCAGAACGTCTTCGGCGAGACCTGCCCGCAGTACCTCTATCTCTCGCTGGAAGACCAGCTCGGCGCCCAGAGCGAGGAGTGGGGCGACTTCGAGGGCGCCAAGTGGGTGTGCTCCACCCCCTTGCGGTCCAAGGCCGAGGGGCACCAGCACCACATGTGGCAGAGCCTGCGCACGAACGACATCCAGATGGTCTCCACCGACCACTGCCCGTTCTGCATGAAGGGCCAGAAAGACATGGGGCTGACCGACTTCTCCAAGATCCCCAACGGCATCGGCTCGGTCGAACACCGCATGGACCTGCTGTTCCAGGGCGTTGTCGACAAGCAGATCTCCCTCGAGCGCTGGGTGGAGGTCACGTCCACCACCCCGGCGCGCATGTTCGGCATGTACGGCACCAAGGGGGTCATCCAGCCCGGCGCCGACGGCGACGTGGTGGTCTACGACCCCCAGGGGCACACCTCGATCGGTGTGGAGAAAACCCACCACATGAACATGGACTACTCCGCGTACGAGGGCTTCGAGATCGACGGCCACGTCGACACCGTGCTCTCCCGCGGCAAGGTCGTCATCGACAACAACCGGTACCTCGGCGCCAAGGGTGATGGCAAGTACATCAAACGCGGCCTCAGCCAGTACCTGATCTAGGCGGGAACCCCATGGACTTCGGCGCAGTACTCCAGACCAATCCGCCGTCGGCGCGCACCGTGCAACTGGCCCAGTTGGCCGAGAACCACGGTTTCAGCCACGTGTGGACCTTCGACTCGCACCTGCTCTGGCAGGAGCCCTACGTGATCTACAGCCAGATCCTCGAGCGAACCCGCAAGGTGATCGTGGGCCCGATGGTCACCAACCCGGCCACCAGGGACTGGACCGTCACGGCCTCCACCTACGCCACCCTCAACGAGATGTACGGCAACCGCACGATTTGCGGCATCGGCCGCGGCGACTCGGCCGTGCGGGTGACCAACGGCAGGCCCAGCACGCTGAAGACCCTGCGCGAGGCGATCCACGTGATCCGCGAGCTCGCCAACTCCCGGTCGGTGGAGTACAACGGGGCCACCCTGCAGTTCCCCTGGAGTCAGGGGTCCACCCTGGATGTGTGGGTGGCCGCGTACGGCCCGCTCGCGCTCAAGCTCGCCGGCGAGGTCGGCGATGGTTTCATCCTGCAGATGGCCGACCTCGACGTGGCCGAGTGGATGATCAAGACCGTGCGCACCGCCGCCAGCGACGCCGGCCGCGACCCCGACGCGATCAAGTTCTGCGTCGCGGCGCCGATGTACATCGGCGACGACCTCCAGCACATGCGTGATCAGTGCCGCTGGTTCGGCGGCATGGTCGGCAACCACGTGGCCGACATCGTCGCCAAGTACGGCTCTGACCCTTCGACAGGCTCAGGGCAAGCCGCGGTTCCGAAGGCCCTGACCGACTACATCAAGGGCCGCGAGGGCTATGACTACAACGAGCACGGCCGCGCGGGCAACACCCACGCCGACTTCGTGCCCGACGAGATCGTCGATAGGTTCTGCCTGTTGGGGCCGGCCGAGGCGCACATCGAGAAGCTCACCGCGCTCAAGGCGCTCGGTGTCGACCAGTTCGCCGGCTACCTGCAGCACGACAATAAAGAGGAGACGCTGCGGGTCTACGGCGAGACCGTGATCCCCGCCCTCGCCAACCACATCACGGCCAAGGCATGACTCCGGCCGGCTCCGTGCGCACCGCCCCCGCGAAAGCGGGCGCTGCGGCGCGGGGCCGGGCGCGGCTGAGCCAGGGGATGCCGCGGCGCATCCTGGTGGGTGCCCTCGGCGTGCTGGTGCTCGCGCTGCTCTGGGAGCTCTACATCCTCCTCGGCCCCGAAGACGGCGTGGTCGTCGGCGGTGTCACCGTGCTGCCGCGGGCCAGCGAGATGGCCATGCCGCACCTGTGGGTGATGTTCGAACGCATCCTCGAACCCGTCACCGGCAGCGCCAGCGCCATCCCGATGTGGCAGGCGGTGCTCGAGGCGTCCCTGTTCACCCTCGGCATCTCGGCCGTCGGCTGGATCGTGGGCGTCACGGTGGGCCTGGCCCTGGCGTTGGTGATGCAGCGCTTCAAGCTGGCCGAATCGGCCATCCTGCCCTGGGTCATCCTCAGCCAGACCGTGCCGCTGATTGCGCTGGCCCCGCTGGTGCGGCGCTGGGGCGCGCAGCTCGAATTCGGCGCCTTCACCTGGGAGAACTGGATGTCGGTGGCGCTGATCGCCTCCTACCTCGCCTTCTTCCCGGTCTCGATCGGTGCGCTCAAGGGCCTCGGCTCGCCCGACACCAACCACATCGACCTGATGCACTGCTACGCCGTGGGCTGGTGGAAGACGCTCTGGCGGCTGCGGCTGCCCGCCAGCGTGGGCTACCTGCTGCCGGCCCTCCGCCTCGCGGCGGCCAGCGCCGTGATCGGCAGCGTCGTCGCCGAGGTGTCGATCGGGCTGCGCGGCGGCATCGGCCGCCTCATCGTCGAATACGCCGGCGCCGCCGGCAGCGACCCGGGCAAGCCCTGGGCCCCCATCTTCGGGTCGATCCTGGTGGGCCTCGTCGCCGCCGGTTTTGTCGGCCTGATCTCACTGTTCCTACGTCGATTCCGCAGGGGAGAGGTGGCCGCATGACCACGGCAGCACGACCGGTACAGCACGCCGTGGAGGTGACCGAGGTCAGCCGCGTCTTCGCCGGCCGCAAGGGCGCATCCGTCACGGCCCTGGATGCGGTGAGCCTCACCGTCGCCCCCGGCGAATTCGTCTCGCTGATCGGGCCTAGCGGCTGCGGCAAGAGCACCCTGCTGCGGCTGATCGCCGACCTCGACACCCCCACCAGCGGGTCGATCGAGGTGTTCGGCAAAACCGCCAGTCAGGCGCGCATCGACCAGGACTACGGCATCGCGTTCCAGCAGGCCGGCCTGCTGCCCTGGCGCACGGTGACCGGCAACATCGAACTGCCCCTGGAACTGCACGGCGCCGGCAAGGCCGCCCGCCGCGAGCGGGCCGCAGAGCTGATCGAGCTCGTGGGCCTGACCGACTTCGCCGGGCACTACCCCGACCAGCTCTCCGGCGGCATGCAGCAGCGGGTGGCGATCGCCCGGTCGCTGGCCGAGAGCCCGAGCCTGCTGTTGATGGACGAACCGTTCGGTGCTCTCGACGAGATGACCAGGGAGCGCATGCAGAACGAGCTCGTGCGCATCTGCGCCGAGACCAGCGCCGCCGTGGTCTTCGTCACCCACTCCATCCCCGAGGCGGTGTTCCTCTCCAACCGGGTGGTGGTGATGTCGCCGCGGCCCGGCCGCATCCGCGACGTGCTGGGCGTGAACCTCGGCCGAATGAGCGACCGCGGCGAGAACCTGCGCGAAGACGCGGAGTTCTTCCACTCGGTCAGCCGGGTGCGGGAGTTGCTGCACGGCGACACCCCCACCGGGGCGCGCGGGGTCGAGACGCGATGAGCGCCGGCGCGGGCGTGCGCGAGGCCGCACCGGCTCCGGCCGGGTCGGCGCGCGCGAACCCGGCCGGCTCCGGCCTGGCCCGCACCGTGCTGCCACCGGTACTGCTCGGGGTCCTGGCGATCCTGCTCTGGCAGGGCTTCGTCACGGTGCTGGCGATCAAGCCGTTCATCCTGCCCGGCCCGTTCGCGATCGGCGAGCAGTTCGTCGCCAACCTGCAGAACGTCGTCAGCGGCTCCGTCGTCACCGGCCGCAACGCCCTGATCGGCCTGGTGATCGGCGCGATCGTCGGCGTGCTGCTGGCCATCCTCTCGGCCCTCGTGCGGATCTTCGACGGGATGGCCGCACCGGTTGTGGCAGCCGTCGCCGTGGTGCCGATCGTGGCCCTGGCGCCCGTGCTGTGCACGATGTTCGGCGCCAACGCCGAGACCGCCCGACAGCTTGTGGCCGCGCTGGCGGTGTTCGTGCCGGTGTACTTCAACACCCTCAAGGGCCTCCGCATGGTGCGGCCGGTGCACCGCGACCTGATGCGTTCCTACGCAGCCTCCGCCTGGCAGGCCACCAAGACCGTGACCCTGCCCACCGCGGTGCCGTTCGTGTTCACGGGCCTTCGCATCGCGTCCTCGCTCGCCGTGATCTCCGCCCTGATCGCCGAGTACTTCGGCGGCCCGGTCGGGGGCCTGGGCAAGTCGATCACCTCCGCCGCGTCCAGCAGCAACTACGGCCTCGCCTGGGCCTACGTGCTCGGCTCGATAATCCTCGGTCTCCTCTTCTACTGCGCAGCGCTCGGCCTCGAGAAGCTGGTCAGCCGCCGCGCCCCCACCGCCTGAAACCATCCCCGCAGCACCCCCCGCAACAGCACCCCCGCAGCAGTACATATAAGGAGGAACTCATGAAACACAGCACACGATGGCTGACGACGGCAGGCGCCGTCGCGGCGGCCGGCGCCCTCGTCCTTTCCGGATGCAGCGCCGCCAGCGATGCCGACCCGACCGAGGACTCCGCCACCGGCGGCCTCACCCCCGTCACCCTGCAGTTGCAGTGGGTGGCGCAGGCCCAGTTCGCCGGCTACTACGCGGCCGTCGAGCAGGGTTACTACGAAGACGAAGGCCTCGACGTGACCATCGCGGAGGGCGGCGCCGACATCGTGCCGCAGGACGTGCTCGCCTCCGGCGACGTGGACTACGCCATCTCCTGGGTGCCCAAGGTGCTCGGATCCATCGAACAGGGCGCCAACATCACCAACGTCGCCCAGATCTTCGAACGCAGCGCCACCACCCAGATCTCGTTCGTTGACAAGAACATCACCAGCCCGGCCGACCTGGCCGGCAAGAACGTGGGCAGCTGGGGCTACGGCAACGAGTGGGAGCTCTTCGCCGGCATGCAGCAGGCCGGCGTGGAGGTGGGCGACATCAGCCTGGTGCAGCAGGCGTTCGACATGAACGCCTTCCTGGCCGGCGACATCGACGCGGCCCAGGCGATGACCTACAACGAGTACGCCCAGGTGCTCGAAACCATCAACCCCGACACCGGCGAGCTCTACCAGCCCGAGGACCTCAACGTCATCGACTGGAACGAGGAGGGCACCGCGATGCTCCAGGACGCCATCTGGGCCAACACCGACAAGCTCGCCGACGACGAGGCCTACGCCGACCAGACCGTGAAGTTCATCAAGGCCTCCATCAAGGGGTGGATCTACGCCGCCGGTAACCCCGACGAGGCCGCAGCCATCGTGGCCGACGCCGGCTCGGCCCTGCCCGCCGGCCACCAGCTGTGGATGACCAACGAGGTCAGCAAGCTGATCTTTCCGTCCACGAACGGTGTCGGCCTGATCGACGAGGCCGCCTGGGCCAACACCGTCGATATCGCGATGAACACGAAGAACGAAACCGGTGGCACCATCATCACCACAGAGCCGCCCGAAACCGCGTACTCCAACGAGTACGTGCAGCAGGCCCTGGATGAGCTCACCGCCGATGGCGTCGACGTGATGGGCGCCGACTGGGGTCCGATCGAGGTCACCCTGAAGGAGGGCGGCGAGTAGACAACCCAGACCGGGCGGCGGCCTCGCGTCGCCGCCCGGTCACCACCGCCCCGTGCACCGGGGCGTACAGAGCAGAAGAGAAGGACACACATCGTGACCGACACCGACACCACTACCGAGCTCGGCCTGAACGACCGCACCACTCAGCTCGACAAGGCCCACATCTTCCACTCCTGGTCCGCCCAGGCCAAGCTGGTGCCCCTGGTCATCGCCGGCGGTCTGGGCTGCCGGGTCTGGGACCACGACGGGCGCAGCTACCTCGACTTCTCCAGCCAGCTGGTCAACGTCAACATCGGCCACCAGCATCCGGCTGTGATCAAGGGCATCATCGACCAGGCGCAGTTGCTCACCACCATCGCTCCGTCCACTGCCAACCTGGCCCGCGGCGAGGCCGCCAAACGCATCGTCGACCGGGCACCCGACGGCTTCAACAAGGTCTTCTTCACCAACGGCGGTGCGGATGCCAACGAGAACGCCATCCGGATGGCCCGCCTGCACACCGGCCGCGACACCGTGCTCTCCACCTACCGCTCGTACCACGGCAACACCGGTGCGGCCATCGTCGCCACCGGCGACTGGCGGCGCATCCCCAACGAGTTCGCCCGCGGCCACGTGCACTTCTTCGGGCCGTACCTCTATCGCAGCGAGTTCTGGGCGACGACGCCCGAGCAGGAAACCGAACGGGCCCTGCACCACTTGGAACGGGTCATCCAGAGCGAGGGCGCCACCTCCATCGCGGCGGTGCTGCTCGAAACCATCCCCGGCACCGCCGGGGTGCTGATGCCGCCGCCCGGCTACCTCGCCGGGGTGCGCGAGCTCTGTGACCGCTACGGCATCATGCTGATCCTCGACGAGGTGATGGTGGGCTTCGGCCGCACGGGGCGCTGGTTCGCCTTCGACGGCACCGGCGTCGTGCCCGACCTGATCACCTTCGCCAAGGGCGTCAACTCCGGATACGTGCCCGTCGGTGGCGTGATCATCTCCGACGCCATCGCCGCCGACTTCCACAACACTGTGTTCCCCGGAGGGCTTACCTATAGCGGGCATCCGCTGGCGATGGCCTCGATCGTTGCCGCGCTCGATGCCATGGAGAACGAGGGCATCGTCGACAACGCCGCCAGGGTCGGCACCGACGCCATCGGCCCCGGGCTGGAAGCGCTCAAGGCCAAGCACCCGATCATCGGGGAGGTGCGCGGCGAGGGCGTCTTCTGGGCGATCGAGCTTGTGGCCGACCGGGAGAGCCGGGAGCCCGTGTCGCCGGCCGTGATGGCCCACATCAAGACCGAGCTGCTGGCCCGCAACCTGCTGCCCTTCATCATGGACAACCGCATCCACGTGGTGCCGCCCTGCGTCGTCACCGACTCCGAGGTGGCCGAGGCCCTCGCCATCTACGACGAGGTCCTCTCCCTCGACCTCCTCTAGCCGCCCAGCGCTGGTCGAGCTTGTCGAGACCCCGCAACCCGAACTCAAAAACTTGCCCCGCCCGCTGGTCGAGCTTGTCGAGACCCCGTGACCCGATCTCTGAACCTAGACAGGGTCACCAGATCTCGACAAGCTCGATCAACGGACAACCCCAACAGAATCGACTGACATGAACGACCTTCCCGTCCTCACCCACTGGATCGACGGCGCTCCCGGCACCGGAAGCTCTGCTCGTTCCGCCCCCGTCTACAACCCGGCCACCGGCAGAGTGCAGCGCCTGGTCTCGCTGGCCTCCGCTGCCGACGTCGACACCGCTGTCGCCTCGGCCCAGGCCGCCTACCCCGCCTGGCGCGACGCCTCCCTCGCCAAACGCCAGGGCGTCATGTTCAACTTCCGCGAGCTGCTCAACGCCCGCAAGGGCGAGCTCGCCGACATTCTCACCAGCGAGCACGGCAAGGTCACCTCCGACGCCCTCGGCGAGATCGCCCGCGGCCTCGAGGTCGTCGAGTTCGCCCTCGGCCTGCCGCACCTGGCCAAGGGCGAGTTCTCCGAGAACGTCTCCACGGGCGTCGACGTCTACACCCTGCGCCAGCCGCTCGGCGTGGTCGGCATCATCAGTCCGTTCAACTTCCCCGCCATGGTGCCGCTCTGGTTCTTCCCCATCGCCATCGCCGCCGGCAACTGTGTCGTGCTCAAGCCCAGCGAGAAGGACCCGTCCGCCGCGAACTGGCTCGCGGCCCTCATGACCGAGGCCGGTCTGCCCGACGGCGTGCTCAACGTCGTGCATGGCGACAAAGAAGCCGTGGACGCCCTGCTGGTGCACCCCGACGTGCAGGCCATCTCCTTCGTCGGCTCCACCCCGATCGCCAAGTACATCTACGAGACCGCCGCGCAGCACGGCAAGCGGGTGCAGGCCCTCGGCGGCGCCAAGAACCACATGCTGGTGCTGCCGGATGCCGACCTCGACCTCGCCGCGGATGCCGCGGTCAACGCCGGCTTCGGTTCGGCGGGGGAGCGCTGCATGGCCATCAGCGTCATCGTGGCCGTCGAGCCCGTCGCCGACGAGCTCATCGCCAAGATCGCCGACCGGGTCAAGCGCCTCACCGTGGGCGACGGCATGCGCGGCTGCGACATGGGCCCGCTGATCACCCAAGCGCACCGCGACAAGGTCGCCGGCTACATCGACATCGCCCAGAAGGATGGCGCGGAGGTCGTGATCGACGGACGCGGCATCGAGGTCGACGGTGACGCATCCGGTTTCTGGCTCGGCCCGACCCTGTTCGACAAGGTCAGCCTGGACTCCGCCGTATATAAGGACGAGATCTTCGGCCCGGTGCTCAGCGTGCTGCGGGTGGCCAGCTACACCGACGGCGTGGCCGTCATCAACGCCAGCCGCTACGGCAACGGCACCGCGATCTTCACCAACGACGGTGGCGCAGCCAGGCGCTTCCAACACGAGGTGCAGGTGGGCATGGTCGGCATCAACGTGCCGATCCCGGTGCCGGTGGCGTACCACTCGTTCGGCGGCTGGAAGGATTCCCTGTTCGGTGACGCCAAGGCCTACGGCCCCGCCGGCATCAACTTCTACACCCGGGAGAAGGCCGTCACCGCCCGTTGGCTCGACCCCAGCCACGGCGGCATCAACCTGGGCTTCCCGCAGAACACCTAGCGACGCGGCTGCCCGCCCGCCGGGTTCGGCGGGCAGCCACCGGCGTAGTCGAGCAGGATCAAAGAAGCACGATCGCCGGGTTCCTCTTACAGTAGGTGCCATAAGCGCAACCCTGAGGAGTAGATGATGAGCACAGCATTCAGCAAAGAGGAGAAGGCCGCGATGCGGGCGGTGGTGGCCGAAGCAAAGGCTGCACAAGTCGGCGCCGACCTGGAAGCGGCGTGCCTCGCCGCAATCGCCGAGATGTCCGGCACGGACCAGGAACTGGCCGAGACGCTGCACCGGCTGGTCAAGGACAACACCGACCTGGGCGCCAAGACCTGGTACGGCATGCCTGCCTACGCCAACGCGGACGGCAAGGTGGTGGTCTTTTTCCAGAGCGCCGCCAAGTTCAAGGTGCGCTACGCCACCATCGGTTTCCAGCCGGACGCGCACCTCGACGAGGGCAATTTGTGGCCGACGTCGTTCGCGGTAGAAAGGCTCACCGACGCGGACCAGAAGCAGCTGGTCGAGCTGCTGAAGAAGGCCGTCTCCTGACGGAAGCACTCAGGGCGCAGTTGGCCCGGTGACCGACGAACAGCGGTCACCGGGGGAGCCGGCTAGTGCTGAACGCTGCGCCGGCCGCTGACGCGGATGTAAACCAAGAGCACGATGATCGCGCCGATGATGGATCCGATGATGCCGGCTGGCTGGAAGAAGCCGTCCATCGGGTCGTGCTGGAAGATCAGGAAGCCGAGGAATCCACCGACGAAGGATCCGAGGATGCCCAGCACAATGGTCATCGGGATGCTGATGTTCTGCCGACCGGGCACGACGAGGCGAGCGACGGCGCCGGCGATGATGCCGACGACGATGAGGCTGATGATGAGACCAAGCATTGTGGTCTCCTTCCTGTTGGGTGTGGCTGAGCCTTCGATGTGACCAGCGATTGCTGGACGATGAACAGCAAAACACCCTGACGGAGGCGGCGGTACACCCTTAGGGGTGTAGCCACTCGACCGACACTGGCAGTAACGTCCTACTATGTCCCCGTCCCAGCCCGTGACTGTCGCCCTTGTCGATGACTACGACATTGTGCTCAAGGGCCTGGCGCACATGTTCGATCACTACCGGGATCGTGTGCTTGTTGTGGAGATCGATGCGAACACGGCTCTCTCCGACACGACCGACATCGTGCTGTATGACTCCTTCGCCCAACCCGAATCCGATCTGTCTGAGCTCTCGGCTCTCGTCCGGAATCCACGAGCCGGTCGCGTCGTTGTGTACACCTGGAACTTCCAGCCCGCGCTCATCGCCGATGCTTTGGATCGGGGTGTCAGCGGCTACCTGTCGAAGACGTTGCCCGCCCGCGACCTCGTGGCGGCCCTGGAATCGGTGCAGGCCGGCGAGATCGTGGTGAGTGATCCGCCGAAGCGGGCGGGCAGCGCTCCGGGGCTGGACTGGCCCGGGCGTCGCGAAGGGATCACGGATCGCGAGTCCGAGATTCTGGCGTTGATCACCCAGGGCAAGAGCAACGCCGAAGTGGCCGCGCTCACCTATCTCAGTCCCAATACCGTGAAGTCCTATATACGTAGTGTCTACGGCAAGATCGGCGTTGCCAGCCGCACCCAGGCCGTCCTGTGGGGCGTCGGCAACGGATTCACCCCCGACCACCATCGGATCGACAACTGGCTCGGCGGACCTTGACAGTGGGGCGGTGAAATCACCGCCATAATCGACATATGACTAGCAACGATGCACTCGAGGCCGCCCGGACCGCAATTCTCAGCGGACGGACGTCCCTGGGAATCGAGCTGGGGTCGACCCGCATCAAGGCCTGCCTGATCGGCGAGGACCCGGCTGACGTGCTTTCCGTCGGCAGCCACGAGTGGGAAAACCAGTTCGTCGATCGCGTCTGGACGTACTCGTTAGCAGACGTCTGGACGGGCATCCAGGCCGCACACGCTGCCCTCGTCGCCGACGTCGAAAAGCAGTACGGTGTGCGCCTCGAGAGCTACGGTGCGGTCGGCGTTTCGGCCATGATGCACGGCTATCTCGCGTTCGACGCCGCCGGCGAACAACTGGTGCCGTTCCGCACCTGGCGCAACACCACGACCGGTCCAGCGGCGGCCGAGCTGACCGAGCTGTTCGGCGTGAACATTCCGCTGCGCTGGTCGATCGCCCACCTGCACCAGGCGGTTGTCGACCACGAGCCGCACGTGTCGCAGCTCGATTTCATCACGACCCTCGCCGGCTACGTGCACTGGCGACTCACCGGCCGCAAGGTCCTCGGCGTCGGCGACGCATCGGGCATGTTCCCCATCGACGCCGCCACCGCCGACTACGACGCCGAACTCCTCGCCCGGTACGACGGCCTGGTCGCCGAATCCGCTCCCGACCTCAACCTTGCCGCGCTGCTGCCGACGGTGCTCGTGGCCGGACAGCCGGCTGGCGAGCTCACCGCAGCGGGCGCGGCCCTCCTGGACCCGACCGGAGCCCTCCGGCCCGGCGCCGTGCTGTGCCCGCCGGAAGGCGACGCCGGCACCGGCATGGTCGCCACCTGTTCCGTCGCCCCACGCACCGGCAATGTCAGCGCCGGCACCAGCATCTTCGCGATGGTCGTGCTCGAACGCCCCCTCAAGAAGGTGCACCACGAACTCGACCTGGTCACCACACCGGCCGGCGATCCCGTCGCGATGGTGCACTGCAACAACGGGGCAAGTGAGCTCGCCGCGTGGGCCGGGATGTTCGGCCGCTTCGCCGCGGCCAGCGGAAACCCCGTCACCAGCGACGCGGTCTTCGACGCTCTGTTCCGCGAGGCGCTCGACGGTGACGCGGATGCCGGCGGCCTGTTGGCCTACAACCACCTGGCTGGCGAGCCCATCGCCGGCCTCACCGAGGGCCGGCCGCTCTTCGTGCGCACCCCCGACAGCCGGCTCACCCTCGCGAACTTCATGCGCGCACAGCTCTACGGAGTGTTCGGCACGCTGAGCCTCGGTATGCGCGTGCTCGCCGAGGAGGGCGTCGAGCTCGACGCGATGTTCGCGCACGGTGGGCTCTTCCGCACCGCCGGTGTGGCCCAGAGATTCCTCGCCGGTGCCCTGGACGCCCCGGTCTCCGTCGCCGAGACGGCCTCGGAAGGCGGTGCCTGGGGCATCGCGGTCCTGGCGTCCTTCACGGCGGCCGCAGCATCCGGCGTCGACCTCGATCTTGACGGCTACCTGCGGGAGCGAGTCTTCGCGGGGCAGGAATTCGAGACCGTCGCACCCGACCCTGTCGACGTCGCCGGCTTCTCCAGCTACCTCGACCGCTACCACGCGGGCCTCGCCGTCGAGCGGGCTGCCGTCGACACGCTCTGATCCGAGCTCCACCACCACTTCCCAACCGTGCAGGAAGGACCGACATGGAACTGATCTTCGTCCACGGCGCTCTCGTGCGAGACGGGCAGTGGTGGTGGCAGCGAAGCGCTGACCTTCTCCGCGAACGCACGGGCATCCGCAGCCGAGCCCTGGCGCTGCCGTCCTGTGGCGAGACTACGCCCGAGCAGGTTGCGGGCGGCCTGATTGCCGACGCCGCGGCCCTCCGCCAGGACCTCGATGATGTGGATTCAGCGATCGTGGTCGGCCATTCGTATGGCGGCACCGTCATAGCCGAGGCCGGCGCACATCCCGCCGTCGCGCACCTGCTTTACGTGTCGTCGTATCTGCCCGAGATCGGGCAGTCGCAGGGCGCGATCATGAGCGGTGAGAGCAACCCGGTGTCGATCGGAGTCAACGGCGATGGCACGCTCGGCGTTTCGGGCTACGACGCCGCCTCGTTTGGAGCCCGATTCCTGCAGGACGCGGACGCCGCCACCCAGCAACAGGCCTGGGAGCGAGTGACCGCGCAGGCCGCCGGAGCGTTCATGACGCCGACCAGCGCTGCCGGCTGGCACGGGGTCGATTCGACGTACATCGTCTGCGGGCAGGACCGCAGCACGTCGGTGGATCTGCAGCGATTCCACGCCGAGCGAGCGACGCGCGTCGTCGAGCTTCCGACCGGGCACCACCCGTTCATCACCCGTCCCGACCTGGTCGTTGAGCAGGTACGAGCGCTCGCGCACGAGTTGTGATCGGCATCCGGCTCACGGTCATACTGGTGGGATGAATACAGACCCAGGGGCCCGCGGCGTTGCAGTCATCACGGGTGGGAGCCGTGGAATCGGTGCCGCCGCCGCGATTGCCGCGGCACATGCGGGCTGGTCAGTGCTCCTCACCTATCAACGAGATGAGCAGGCAGCCGCCACAGTCGTCGAGACGATTCAGACGGCCGGCCGTCTGGCGTCCTCCATCCGAGCAGACATGGCGAGCGAGGACGACATAGCGGCGATGTTCGAGGCCGCCGACAAACTCGGCAGGGTAACGGCGTTCGTCGCCAATGCCGGAGTCGCAGCCTCACAGTCCAGAGTTGATGAGCTCACCGCTGCACGCATCGCCGAAATACTCGCGGTCAACGTCGCGGGCCCATTGCTTGCTTGCGGGCATGCGGTACGGCGGATGTCCACACTCCACGGGGGCGCGGGCGGAGGCATCGTTCTGGTGTCATCAGCGGCGAGTCGGCTGGGGGCGCCCGGCGAGTACGTGGACTACGCCGCATCGAAAGGTGCAATCGACACTCTCGGCATCGGCTTGTCACGTGAAGTCGCCAATGAGGGCATTCGGGTGAACGTCGTTCGGCCCGGAATCATCGACACGGAAATGCACGGTCGAAACGGTCGACCGGACCGGGCGCAGGACATGGCCCCTGCCATTCCGATGCAACGAGCCGGACATCCCGCGGAAGTCGCAGCCGCGATCATCTGGCTGCTCGGCGACGATGCAAGCTACTGCACCGGAAGCATCCTGGACATAGCCGGAGGCCGCTAGCTCAGATCTCCTATCGGATCTCGTGGCCGGGGTGAGCTGTGTCGTAGTGGTGGCGGGCTTCGGCAATGGCCGGGCGTTGTTCGAGTGACCAGTCGGCCAAGGCCTTCACGAGGTGGGTCAGGCTCTCGCCGGTCCGCGTGAGCTCGTAGGAGACCTGGGCCGGAACTGTGGCGTAGACGGTGCGGGTGACGAGACCGTCGCGCTCCAGCCGGCGCACGGTGAGGGTCAGCATCCTTTGCGAAATGCCGTCGATGGCTCTCTGCAACTCGCGGAACCGGTGGACGCCGCTTGCGAGCTGAACGATCACAAGCACCGACCACTTGTCACCGACGCGGTCGAGGACATCGCGGATTCCGCAGTCGGGATGCTCCGCCTTGCCGCAGGGATCCAGCAATGCGGTTACTTCGGTGTGCGTCACTGACACGAAACTGCCTCCTTGTGGGCTCCCCGCCGGTCGGACACGATCAATCGTAGTTACTGAACAGAACCACGAAAGGCACACATGATTCTCGTGACCGGCGCATCGGGTCAACTCGGTGGGGCGATCCTTGCCTCACTCATCAATTCGGGCCACGAGGCGGTCGGTAGCAGCCGCGCCGGAGGGGCGCCCGGCCGGCGGATCGACTTCGACCAACCCGCAACTATCGATTTCTCTCAGGTGGACACCCTGGTCTTGGTCTCGGCTGGGGAAGCCGAGGACGACGTGGTGATTGCCCGGCATGACGCGGCCATTGCGGCGGCGGAGCGGGACGGCGTTCAGCATGTCATCTACACCAGCGTCACAACCGCGGGGGATCATCTCGCGTTTGCGCTGGCTCACCGGTGGACCGAACGCCGCCTCCGGAACAGCTCGATGTCGTGGACCGTGCTCCGAAATGGTCTCTACGCCGAGCTGTTCGGTTCGCTCCTCACCTGGTCGCCCGAGGGGCTGTTATCGGCGTTCGGGCCAGGATCCCTCGCCGCGGCCACTCGCCACGATCTGGCAGATGCCGCCGCAATCGTTGCCGCCGACGCTGCACGGCACTCCAGCCGAACGTACGATCTGGTCGGGACTCCCGTCAGCGCAGCCGCAGTGGCCCAGCGCCTGGGCGTTGCCGTGGTGACGACGTCGCTCGAGGACCGCCGTGCCGAGCTTCTCGGAGCCGGACTGAAACCATTTCAGCCCTCGATGCTGATGTCCATCTACACGGCAGTGCGACACGGCTTTCTCGCTCAAGGCAACGATGACCTTCGAACAGTGCTCGGCAGATCTGTGCAGGACGGAACGGAAGCCGCAGCGAATGCCGTCACCCTGGGTCGTGTGGTGCCCGCCCTTAGGGGATGAGCCTCTGATCGCGGAGGCTCTGGAAGATTCGGAGGAACATCTCCTCGGTCTCGACGTACTGGTGGAAGCCGGCTCGCCGCGCCTTGGAGCTGTCGGCGATGACGTCGTAGTCCCAGCCGAACACGAAGTCGCCGAACTGCCAGGACGAGACTACCGAGTACGGCGTGGGCTGGAGTCCGTGGGCCGCTACCAGGTTGTCCCACAGGTCGTTCTTGTCGGCCATGATCTCGGTGAGCTGCATGGGCAGGGGCGGGGCCACATCGAGTTCGAAGAACGCCGCGATCTTGGGCCACATCCGGCTCCACCGGAAAACATCGCCGTTGGTGATGTTGTAGGCCTGATTGGCACTGCCAGTGTTGGTGGCGGCCCACACCGTCGCGGCCGCCAGAAGGTCGGCGTCGGTCATCTCGATCAGGGCCGTGTAGGCGCCGGGCTTGCCGGGGAACCGCAGCGGGATGCCGAGCTCCTTGCTCATCGAGGCGTAGATGGCGATAACCATGGCCAGGTTCATCGGGTTGCCGAGGCCGATGCCGGCCACAACCGAGGGTCGGAGTGCGGACCAGGTCCAGGAGGAGCCCACCTGCCGCCGCTCGAGGAATTGCTGCTGGTCGACGTTGAACTCGGGCGGCATGTGGGGCGGGTCATCCTCGCGTGCGGGTGTCGGGAAGGGGCCCAGGTGAGCGCCATAGACCTTGTAGCCCTGCATGAGGCTGATGTGTTCGAGGTGCGGTGCGAGGGGCTCCACGGCGTCGACGATGTTGGTCAGCATCGCCAGGTTGGGCGGCACCAGCTCGGCCCACGTGGCTCGGTCCTGATAGGCCGCATAAAAGATGTGGGTGACGGCCGAGATGCCCGGGACGCGGGCCAGGGCGCCAGCAGTTTCGTCAGCCTGCAGGAGATCGACGGCGACGTGCCGCACGGCTCCACCATCGACTCCGCCGCGTCGGGAGAGCCCGATGACGTCCCAGCCGCCGAGGCTCTGAAGGTGGGTGATGAGGTTCCCGCCGATGACTCCGTGGGCCCCGACAACGAGCGCTGTCCTCTGGGTCATATCGCTTCCAATCGTTAAATCGTTATTTACCGATGCATGTTTAGCACATCATCGCGATTTTACGATTTAGCTGTACTCTGGTGGAGTGCCAGACCCTCTCGATGACCTCGTTCCAGCGTTCAAGGCGTTGGGGCACCCCACGCGTCTCGCGATCCTCGGCTGGCTCAAGGACCCGGCTTCGTTTCCTCCGCAGGACCAGCCGGCCGAGGACGTCGGGGTGTGCCTGAAGCACATTCAGGCCCGCGCGAACGTTTCCCAATCAACCGCCTCTCAGTTCATGGCGACTCTGCAGCGAGCGAACCTCGTGACGTGCACCCGGGTTGGGCAGTGGTCGCACTACCGTCGCAATGAGGAGACAATCGCGCGCCTCGGGCAGCTCGTGAGCGACGCGGTCTAAGCGCCGTGGCAGATTAGCCTCGGGCGTGACCGGCCGTGTTTACACTGGGTCGATGCTCTCCTCCGACGGCGCCCTTCCTCATCGTCCCCGCCGCGTCCTTGTCGCTGGGGTGTCCGGCACGGGCAAGACCACCCTGGCCGCGCGAATCGCCGTGCTCACCGGGGGTCCGCACACGGAGATCGACGGGCTGTTCCACGGCCCGAATTGGGTTCCTCGGCCAGAATTCGCCGACGATGTACGAGCCTTCATCGCCGCGGAGTCGTGGACGACCGAATGGCAGTACAGCGCCGCCCGTGAGGTGCTTGCCGAGCGTGCCGATCTGCTCGTGTGGCTCGATCTGCCATTCCTGCGAGTGACGCTTCCCCGGGTGATCCGCCGTACCGTCCGTCGCCGGGTTCGCCGGGAGGAGTTGTGGAACGGCAACGTCGAGCCACCGTTCCGCACGCTGCTCACCAACCGTGAGCACATCGTGCGATGGGCGATCTCGACCCGGCGGAACTACGAGGAGCGGGTGCCGCTGGTGGAACTCCAGCATCCGCACCTCGTCGTGGTGAGGCTGCGATCGCAGCGTGAGGTCGAGCAGTGGCTGGGCGGGGCTCTCGCTCACGCCGTGCGCTAACGCTGGACCTGATTGCGTCGTGTTTCCTGCTTGGATGGGGTGGTCCCTCCATTCGAAAGGCCGTGACGAGATGACCGAGCCCACCGGGCGCCGCGTGAGGGGCGGGTACACACCCGTCGACCCGGACAAGTTCGTGCACATCGACCGGCCGAGCGACGCGTCGCTGCGCGGAGCGATGGTCGTGGGCTTTGTGCTCGCCATCGGGGCCGGGGCCAGCGCCGCTGCCTTCGTTGTCGTCTTGTTCGACCCGGCCGAGGACTGGATTTACCTGGTTGCCGCTCTGATCGGAGCGTCCCTGGCGCTCCTGTGGAGTGTTCGCAGCACGTTGCGGTCCGGACGGCGGCGGCGGGAGGACTTCGTGCGGTGCGGCGGTGACCCGACCGGGATGACCGACATGATGTTCGGCTCCATGCGGGGCGTGCGGACCCCCGAAGGTCGTTGGGAAGTCCCCGAGCAGGGCTCCGGCGACTACGTCTGAACTGACCAGCGACGCGCGTCTATAAGGACAAGGGCCGCAAACAAGGACCCGGTGTCCAATCCCGTCCTTGTAAGGTCACTTTTTCCTTATAACGAGGTGCAGTTCCTCGCGAACACCTCGCCCGGCACTATCGTGTGTCCTGTGAGCAGCCGCCGCAATCCCGGGTCGCAGTCGTCCCTGCGTGAGGCCAACCGCGCCCGCATTCTTGACGCGATCACGCACCATGGCGCCCTCACCCAGGTGGAACTGGCCGCGGTCACCGGGCTGTCGCCGGCCACGGTGTCCAACATCGTCAAGGAGCAGGCCGCCGCCGGGGTGCTGGCGACCACCCCGACCTCGCGCAGCGGCCGCCGCGCGGTGCGGGTCACCCTCGCCCGGGAGGTGGGCCTGGTGGTGGGCCTGCACGTGGCGAACCGGCAGCTGCGGCTGGCGCTGGCCGATGCCGGCCACCAGGTGCTGGCCGAGCGGATGCTGCCGCTGGCCCGCGACCACCGCGCCGACAGCGAACTCGACAGGGTGATGCTGCTCATCCGGGACATGACCGAGTCGGTCGGTGCCGGCCTCGACGAAGTGCTCGCGGTGGGGGTGGGCCTGGCCGCTCCGGTCGACCCGCGCACCGGCCTCATCGCCACCCCCGGCCTGCTGCGCGGCTGGGACGGGGTGCCCGTCGCTGAGGAACTCGAGTCCCGGCTGCACCGCCCGGTGTTCGTCGACAACGAGGCCAACCTCGGTGCGCTCGCCGAGTACCGTATTGGCGCGGCCCAGGGCATCCGGCAGGCGGCCTACCTGCGCCTGTCGCACGGCGTGGGCGCCGGGCTGATCGTGGACGGCCGGGTCTACCGCGGCGGCAGCGGCAAGGCCGGCGAGATCGGCCACCTCACCCTCGACGAGCAGGGACTGGTCTGCCGGTGCGGCAACCGCGGCTGCCTGGAAACCCTGGTGGGGGCCCCCGCGCTGGCCGCGAAGTTCCCCGGCAGCCACGGCGAGGTGAAGCTGCGCGACATCGTGCTGCGCGCCGACGCCGGCGAGGCCCTGGCCCGCCGGGTGATCGCCGACGCCGGCCGGCACCTGGGTATCGCGCTCGCGGGCCTGAGCAACCTCGTCGACCCGCACCGCATCGTGGTCGGCGGCGAGCTGGCCGAAGCCGGCGAGATGCTGCTCAGCCCGCTGCGGCACGCTCTGGAAAGGTCCACCCTGGCCACGCCATCCGGGGTTCCCGAGGTGGTCAAGGGCGAGCTGGGCGAGCGGGCCGAGCTGCTCGGTGCGGTGCTTTTCGCCATCGATCGGGCCCAGATCACGGCGGGCCGGGCCGAAGACACCGTCCGCACCGTGGCGGCCGCCCCGGCCCCCGATATCCTGCCGGGGATCGGTGGAATCCTGCCCGGTTTGGCCCCGCAAATATCGCCCGAAAGGGGCGGTCTGGCCTCTTGAGTTCAAGCCTTGACGGCATTTGGCACCGGGGCCATGCTCGTTACACCGCCAACGAGGGTGGTCACAGTAGGAGGCATTCATCATGAGCAAACCCAGGAAGAGGTTCGCGCTCCTGGCAATTGCAGCACTCGCGATATCAGGCGCCCTTGCCGCCTGTTCCCCGTCCGGTTCCGACTCCGACAGCACCGACGGCTCCGGCGACACTATCAAAATCGGCCTACTTCTACCCGAAACCAAGACCGCCCGGTACGAAGCGTTCGACCGACCCTTGTTTGAAGACAAGATCACCTCGCTCGGCAACTACGAGGTTGTCTACGCCAACGCCGCCCAGGATGCCGACAAACAGCTACAGCAGGCTGAATCGGCGCTCACCGAGGGGATCAAGGTGCTGGTGCTCGACCCCGTTGACGGCACGGCCGCCGTAACCATCGTCGAGGCTGCCGCCGCGCAGGATGTGCCCGTGATCGCCTACGACCGCTTCATCAAGAGCGACAAAGTCTCCTACTACATCTCGTTCGACAACGAGAAGGTGGGGGTTCTGCAGGCCACGGCACTTGTCGACAAGCTCAAGGCAGACGGCACAACCACGGGCCTGATCATGATCAACGGGTCGCCCACCGACGCCAACGCAGCCGACTTCAAGAAGGCCGCGCACTCGGTTATCGACCCGAGCGGCATCCCGATTCTCGCCGAATTCGACACGCCAGACTGGAGTCCGGACAAGGCCCAAGAGTGGGCGGCCGGCCAGGTCACCCAGTTCGGCACCGAGATGTCCGGCGTGTACGCGGCCAACGACGGCACCGCCGGTGGCGCCATCGCCGCGATGAAGGCCGCCGGAACCGACCCATGGCCGCCGGTCACCGGTCAGGACGCTGAGCTCGCCGGCATCCAGCGCATCGTCGCCGGGGACCAGTTCATGACCGTCTACAAGGCGATCAAGCTGCAGGCCGAGCTTGCGGCAGAGGTCGCCCATCAGCTGGCCCAGGGTAAGACGCCGGAACCCGACACCACTGTTCAGGACATCCCGTCAACCCTGCTCACCCCGGTGGTGGTCACGGTCGACAACATCCAGGAGACCGTGATCGACGACGGCTTCTGGACGGTCGACCAGATCTGCACGGCCGACTACGCCGACGCGTGCGCCGCCGCCGGGCTGCAATAGCACGTGCGACTGCGCCCGGCCGCACGGAATAGCCATAACTGAACAGTCACGAACGGCCGGCCGGGGCACCGCTACCCACGATTGCGGGTCCCGGCCGGCTCCACCCAGCAGGAGGAATCACAATGACTGTGCTTTCCACCCCCGAGACACATACCAGCGAGCTGGTGCTGTCGCTTCGCGGAATCGACAAGAACTTCGGAGCCGTGCAGGCTCTCACTGCCATCGACCTCGACATTTACAGCGGCGAGGTGGTCGCCCTGGTCGGTGACAACGGCGCCGGAAAGTCCACGCTGATCAAGATCCTGGCCGGGGTGCACCCACAAGACGGCGGCACGATCACGTCGGGCGACAAGCGGGTATCGATCAACAACCCCGCGGACTCCAACAACCTCGGTATCGCAACCGTCTACCAGGACCTCGCGCTCTGCGACAACCTCGACGTGGTCGCCAACCTGTACCTCGGGCACGAGCTCGGGCGCGGCACCATCAACGAGGTCGAGATGGAGAAACGCTCCTGGGGGCTGCTCCGTCAGCTCTCCGCCCGGATCCCGTCGGTGCGTATCCCGGTCGCATCCCTCTCCGGCGGGCAGCGGCAGACCGTGGCGATCGCCCGGTCGCTGATCGGCGAACCGCGCATCGTCATCCTCGACGAACCCACCGCCGCCCTGGGTGTGGCCCAGACGGCCGAGGTGCTCAACCTCATCGAACGGTTGCGCGAACGCGGCCTGGCCGTGGTGCTGATCAGTCACAATATGGCGGATGTGCAGGCCGTCGCCGACCGCATCGTGGTGCTGCGGCTGGGCAGAAACAACGGCGAGTTCAGGGTCGCCGACGTCAGCTATGAGGACATCATCGCGGCGATCACCGGCGCAAGCGACAACGCCGTCACGCGGCGCGCCCAGGCGCGGGTGGACTCCGCCGACGCCGCGGCCGCGGCGAGCGAACCTATCGACACCGCACTCCCCGAGGAGGATCGGCCATGACGACCCCGACTTCGACCCCGCCGTCGGCCGGAGCCGACGACACCGCCCCGCCCACCGAAACGGTTCGGCTGGCCGCCGTTGCGGCCGACCTGCAGGACGAACGCCTGATCCAGCCGCACGGCATCGGCGGCACGGTGCGCGCCTTCGGCAGGCGGGTGCGTTCCGGTGACATCGGTTCGCTGCCCGTCGTGATCGGCCTGATCGTGATCTGGGTGGTGTTCTCCCTGCTCAACCCGAATTTCCTCTCAAGCACCAACCTGGTCAACCTCACCCTGCAATGCGCGGCGGTCGGCACCATCTCCGTCGGCATCGTGCTGGTGCTCCTGTTGGGCGAGATCGACCTGTCGGTCGGTTCGGTCAGCGGCCTGTCGGCGGCCATCCTCGCGGTCAGCTTCGTCAACCTGGGTTGGCCCCTGCCGGTGTCCCTGCTGGCCTCATTGCTGACGGGTATGGCGATCGGGCTGCTCTACGGCTTCCTGTACACCCGGTTCGGGGTACCGAGCTTCGTGATCACCCTGGCCGGTTTGCTTGGCTTCCTGGGGTTGCAGTTGTGGGTGCTCGGCTCAACGGGGTCGATCAACATCCCGTTCGACTCCTGGATCGTGCAGTTCGCCCAGCAGTGGTTCCTGCCCGACTGGCTCTCCTACGTGCTGGTGGTGCTCACGGCGCTGGTCTATGCGGCGCAACTGTTCGTCACCGCGAACCGTCGGGCCGCGGCGGGGCTCTCCGCCGTGCCGGCCACGTCGATCGTGGTGCGCAGCGTGTTCCTGCTGCTGGTGCTCGGGGTGCCGACCTGGTACCTCAATCAGACCCGCGGGGTCGGCGCCATGTTCCTGTTGTTCCTGGTGATTGTGGTGGTGGTGAACTTCTTCCTCACCCGCACCCGCTGGGGCCGGTCCGTCTACGCCGTCGGCGGCAACGTCGAGGCCGCCCGCCGTTCGGGCATCAACGTCACCGGGGTGTACCTCTCGGTGTTCATGCTCTGCTCAACCTTCGCGGCCCTCGGCGGCATCCTCGCCGCGGGGCGGCTGGCGGCGGCCAACCAGGGCTCGGGCGGCGGCGACACCAACCTCAACGCCATCGCCGCGGCGGTGATCGGCGGCGCCAGCCTCTTCGGCGGCCGCGGCAGTGCGTTCTCCGCCTTGCTGGGCATCCTGGTGATCCAGTCGATCTCCAGCGGTCTCACCCTGCTCAACCTGGACTCGTCGATCCGGTACATGATCACCGGCGCGGTGCTGCTGCTCGCGGTCATCGTCGACTCCCTGTCGCGTCGCACCCGGGCGTCGCACGGTAGAGCCTGACCGCCTCCCGCCCGGGGCCGGGCGGAGGCGGCAGAGGAAGGCGGCGGTTCTCGCCCCACGACGGCAGCGCAGCCGGCGAGGGCAGGATCGCCGCCTTCGCGTTGCGCCGGCCGGGCTGCCCGACCGGCACCGACCGGCCGAATTGCAGGAGTTATGCAACCCGTCCGGTAGTGGAGGAGGCGAACTCAGGCTGTCAGGGTGGCGGCCTCGCGCAGGAGGTCGGCGGCAGCGTCATCCCCGTTCGCGGCCAGGCTCACCACGTCGCCGATCACCACAACGGCGGGGGAGCGCACCCCGGCATGCGCCGCGAGCTCACCGATGGTGTCGAGGCGGCCGAAGGTCGAGCGCTGGTCGTGCGCGAATCCCCGTTCGATGATCGCTACGGGCATGTCGGTGCGCATCCCGAGCCTGGAAAGCCCCGCGGCCATCTGCTGCAGGGTGCCGATGCCCATCAACACCACGATGGTGCCGCCGAGGCCGATCAGATGGGTCAGCTCCGAATCGGTGATCGGTGCGTGACCGGAGATCACCGTGAACAGGTGACTGACCTCCCGGTGCGTCACGGGGATGCCCGCGGCGGCCGGCACGGCGATCGCGCTCGTCACGCCCGAGATCACGGTCACGGGCACGCCGGCGGCACGGCAGGCGAGAACCTCTTCGCCGCCGCGCCCGAAGACGAACGGGTCGCCGCCCTTGAGTCGCACCACGGTGCGGCCGGCCAGGGCCGAGGCCACCATCATCCGTTCGGCGTCACGCTGCGGAACCGCGTGGTGCCCCGGCGCTTTGCCGACGTCCACGTGCTCGGCGCCCGGCGCCCACTCCTCGAGCCGGTCGGTGGGACCCAGTCGGTCGTAGTACACGATGTCGGCGGCGTTCAGTGCCGCGAGCGCGCCGACCGTGAGCAGGCGTTCGAGGCCGGGGCCGCCGCCGACGAGCGTGACCGACCCGATGGGTGCAGTCGCCGCCGCGGTTTCCCGGCTCAGCCAGGTGCGGTGCGTGGCGCACGCCGCGGTGATCACGGCGTCGGTGGGCGGTGTGGTCTCCACGAGGGCGACCAGGTCGACCGCGCCGATGAGTGCATCCCACGCGCCCACTGACCGGGGAAACACCGGGGTGTGCACCCCGGGCGCCGGCTGGCCGGCCGGCGAATGCGGGCCGGGCCCGGCCAGGTGGTACACCGTCGCACCCGAGGCCAGGTACCGCGCGAGGACGCGGCGTGACGCGTGGGCGCCGCCCACGACGAGCACCCGTTTCCCCGAGAAGTCGAGGTTGAGAGTCACGGGCTACTCCGCGCCCATCGCCGAGGCGACCGGGATGTCGTCGCCGACGCGCCGCACCGGGATGGTGACGCCGGCCAGGTGCACGGGGCCGGCGGCGCTGGTGCCGTCGCGCTCGTCGGGCCGGGCCGGACGCGGCTGGCCGCGCTCGATGACCTGCAGGAGCGACGGGTCGGGGGTGTCGGCGTTCACGAACGGCCGGAACCGGCGCAGCCGCTCCGGGTCGGCGAGGGTCGCCGCCCACTCGTCTTCGTACACGTCGATGTGCGAGGCCATGGCCGCTTCGAGGTCGGCGGCGATGCCCAGCGAGTCGTTCACGACCACGTCGCGCACGTGGTCGATGCCGCCCGCGATCTCTTCCTGCCAGCGAGCGGTGCGCTGCACCCGGTCGGCGGTGCGGATGTAGTACATCAGGTACCGGTCGATGTACGTCACGAGGGTGTCCTCGTCGAGGTCCTTCGCGAGCAGCACGGCGTGAACAGGCTGGAAGCCGCCGTTGCCGCCGACGTAGAGGTTCCAGCCGAGTTCGGTGGCGATGACGCCGATGTCCTTGGCGCGGGCTTCGGCGCACTCGCGAGCGCAGCCGGAGACCCCGATCTTGAATTTGTGCGGCGAACGCAACCCGCGGTACCGGTTTTCCAGCGTGATCGCCAGCGCCACGGAATCCTGCACGCCGAAGCGGCACCAGGCCGATCCGACACACGACTTCGCCGTGCGCAGGCTCTTGCCGTAGGCCTGGCCGGATTCGAAGCCGGCATCCACGAGGGTGCGCCAGATGTCGGGCAGCTGGTCGAGCCGGGCGCCGAACAGGGCGATCCGCTGGCCGCCGGTGATCTTGGTGTACAGGTTGAATTCGGCGGCGACCTCGCCGATCACGATGAGCTTCTCCGGGGTGATCTCACCGCCGGGGATGCGGGGGATCACCGAGTAGCTGCCGTCCTTCTGCATGTTCCCGAGGGCACGGTCGTTGGTGTCCTGCAGGCCGCCACGGCCGGCATCCAGAATATACGCGGAGGACTGCGAGGCCAGGATCGAGGCGATGGTGGGCTTGCAGACGTCGCAGCCGAGGCCGGTGCCGAAGCGGTCCATGATCTGGTCGAACGAGGTGAGCTGCAGCACCCGCACCGATTCGAAGAGTTCGCTGCGGCTGATGGAGATGTGCTCGCAGAGCGCCTTGGAGATCTCGAGGCCGGCAGCGGTCAGCTCGGTTTCGAGCACCTTCTTGAGCAGCGGCACGCAGGAGCCGCACTGGGTACCGGCCCTGGTGCAGGCCTTCAGGGCGCCGAGCTCGGTTACCGGGTCGCCATGGTCACCACGGATGGCCGCGCGCACGGTGCCGAACGACACGTCGTTGCACGAGCACAGCTGGGCGTCGTCGGGCATGTCAGAGCTGGACGGCAGCTCGGCGCCGGAGGCGGACAGGTACGCTCCGGGCTCGGCGGGCAGCTCGCGGCCGAGCAGCGGACGCAGCGACAGGAACGGGGACGCGTCGCCGACGAAGATGCCGCCGAGCAGGGTTTTCGCATCGCTGGAGACGACGACCTTCTGGTACAGGCCGCGGGCCGGGTCGGCATAGACGACCTCGAGGGCCCTCTCGCCGGTGGCGAAGGCGTCGCCGAAGCTGGCCACTTCCACTCCGGACAGCTTGAGCTTGGTGGCGTCGTCGATGCCGGGGAACAGGGCCTGGCCGCCGTTGAGCCTGTCGGCGACGACCTCGGCCATCGCATTCGCCGGTGCGACGAGCCCGATGCACTGGCCGTCGTAGCTGGCGACCTCGCCGATGGCCCAGATGCCGGGCACCGAGCTGGAGCAGTCGTCACCGATCACGATGCCGCCGCGCGGGCCGATCTCCAGGCCTGCGGTGCGGGCGAGTTCGTCGCGGGCCCGGATGCCGATGGACCAGACGATCAGGTCGGCATTGAGCGAGCGGCCGTCGTCGAGGGTCAGCCCGAGCACCTGGCCGGTCTCGGCGGTGAGGATCTCGGTGGGGCGGTGGCCGAGTTCGAGGTGGATGCCCTGGCCGTCGATGAGGCGGCCGAGGGCCATGCCGGCACCCTGGTCGAGCTGGGTGGGCATCAGCCAGGTGGCGCCATCCACGATCGTGGTGTTCGCGCCGAGGCGTTGCACTCCACCAGCGGCCTCGAGTCCGAGCAACCCGCCACCGATCACGGTGACGTTCGCGGGCCGGCCGAACTTCGCCTTCAGGCGTGCGGTCTCGCTGACCAGGAAGTCCACGTCTTCGATGGTGCGGTAGACGACCCCCTTGTCGGCCCCGGGAACCGGGGGAACGAAGGCGCTCGATCCGGTGGCGAAGACCAGGTCGTCGTAGACGAGGGCGTCACCGTTGTCGAGGGTGACGGTCTGGGCCGCGGGGTCGACGGCGGTGACGCGGCGGCCGCCGCGGTAGTGCACGGTCTCGGACTGCCAGAACACCGGGTCGCCCAGGGTCAGGTCCTCCGGACCGTTCAGGCGGTGCGAGAGCGACACCCTGTCGTAGGGCAGGTGATTCTCCTCGCCGATGACGGTGATGTCCACGGGCCGGGCGGAATCGCCGTTGGCCTCGGCGCGGGCGACCATGGCTTCGGCAAACCTGTGCGCGGCGGGACCGCCTCCGATCACGATGACCCGGCGCGTGCCGTTTGATTCGATCGTCTTCGGCAGGGGGGTGTTCAGTGTCATTACGGCATCTCTCGGGGGTCAATCAGGTGGCATATTCCCGACGGCGTCGTCCGCCGTCGCGCCGCCTCATGGCGTCTCTCAAGTAAGCCATACCCGCGCGCGCCTAAAGAGGGTCCTTAGTCCCGAAAAACGCGCCCTCGGCTTGGGTAATCTGAGGGGGTGCCGAACGCATCCACTGGCCCGGCGCAGGAATCGAGGACATCATGCTGACAGCTCAAGACACCACGGCACCACGAAGCGCCGACGCGACCAGCGGATGGGCGACCGTCTGCGAGCTCGCCCAGCTCGAACCCCTTTGGGCAGAAGCGGCCATGGTCGACGGCGAGCAGCTCGCGCTGGTGCGGATGCCCAACGGAACCGTGTACGCCGTCTCCAACCAGGACCCCGCGACAGGCTCGTTCGTGATGTGCCGGGGCATCGTCGGTTCGCACGGCGACCGGGACACGCTGGCCTCTCCGCTGCACAAGCAGGTGTACGACCTGGCCAGCGGCGAGTGCTTCAGCTCCGCCGACCTCACGCTGCGCACCTTCGAGACCCGGGTCGAATCCGGCTCCGTGTGGGTGCGGCTGGTCCCGGAAGCCTCGGCCCGCGCCGCGGCGTGATGAGCGACGCACCCCAGAGCGAGATCGCGCCGCTGCTCCTCCTCGCCTCCCACGGCTCCCGGGATCCCGCTGCCCAGCGCGCGGTGCTGGCCCTCGTCGACGCGGTGACCCTGGCGCTGACCACGATCAGCCCGGCCACCCTCGTCACGGCCGGTTTCATCGACGTGCAGCAGCCGGATGTGCCGCACTGCCTCGCCGCGGCCGAGCCCGGCCGGGCCGCCGTTCTCGTGCCGCTGCTGGTGTCCGCCGGCTATCACGTGCGGTTCGACCTCGCCAACGCCGTTGCCCAGGCCCAGCCGCGCCAGGTCGCCGTCACCGCCGCGCTCGGACCCGACAGCCGGCTGACCGGCATCCTCGCCGACAGGCTGGCCCAGAGCGGCCTGGGCGCGGGAGACCGGGTGATCCTCGCCGCCGCCGGATCGAGCGACGCGAACGCCGTGGCCGACTGCCGCGCCGCGGGCGAGCAGCTCGCCGCCCTGCTGGGCCGGCCGGTCACCGTCGCCTTCATCGCCGCCGCGACGCCGAGCCTGGCGGATGCCGTGGCCGCCGCGCGGACCGAGTCACCGGATGCCCGCGTGGTCGTCGCGAGCTATCTCCTGGCACCGGGCACCTTCGCCAGATGGTCGCTCGACGCGGGCGCGGACGTGGTCAGCGCGCCCCTCCTTGTCGAGGGCGAAGACCCCCCGGCCGCGCTCGTCGACGTGGTGGTGGACCGGTACCTGACCGCCCTGCGCGCGCTCTGACGTCGCAGCCGTCGGCAGTCGGCGGGGCCTACACCTCGAGGCCGTCGCGGATGATCGTGTGCCCGGTCGGCCACTCGCTGAACGGCGCCGACACCGGGAGCACCATCGCGGGGCCGGTGAAGGTCTCCGGGCGCATCTTGGTATCGATCATGCGGGTCACCTGTCCGGGCGACTGCTGCCAGCCGCCGCCGACATAGTAGGCGACGAGCTCGGGGGCGCAGGTGAGGTAGCCGAACGGCAGACCCTGGCCGGTCAGGGCCGCGGCCGCCTCGGTGAGCAGCCGGCGACCGAGGCCCGTGCCCTGGTAGTCGGGATCGACACCGACCAGGCCCACATCGCCGACCAGTTGCGACCCGCCGGACTCCAGGCGCAGCATCCGCCGCACGAAGCCGAGGTGGGCGACCGGCCGGCCCTTGTCGTAGGCGATCACCCGGGCCTCAGGGCGGGCACCCATCCAGCTGCGGGCGCCGGTGAAGGTGGCGTGATCCTCCGGGAAGTAACGCGCGAACAGGGCCGCGAGGGCGGTGTGGTCGTCGGCCGAGAGATCGGCCTCCCAGCGTAGGGTCCATTCGATGTCAGCCATCCGGTCAGCCTAACCGGCAGCGCGACGCGTGGACCTGGCGAGTCCGGCGACGAAGAACACCACCAGGCCGATGAAGACCCAGCTGGCGATGACGGCCCGTGGTTCCCCGGTCAGGGTGATGAGCTCCCAGAAGTCGTAGACCATCCGGCTGATCCGGTTACCGCCCTCGTCGGAGACGTTGGGCATCGACACGGCAAATCCCACGATGCTGAAGGGGATCGCCGCAGTCCAGCGCTGTTCGCCCGGTGACAGTCGGCCGAACACGCTTCCGCCGGGCGAGCGGTGCGGCAGCAACGACGCCGCAAAAAGCCCGATGGGTGCGATCAGGAGCATCCAGACGAGCACGGAGGTCAATGCGGCGATCGTGAAGATCAGCAGGTGCATGCCCAGCACGCCCGCCACGGGCATGCCCGGCACGAACGAATCGGTGGGGAGGCTCCACGGGGTGATCACCGCAAGCACGAGAAGCGGCACTGTCGCCGGCAGTACCCAGACGGTCCAGGAATGCCGGGGTGGAGTATGGCCGGTGATCGTCAGCCGGGTGTAGAGCGGCGCCGTGGGCAGCGCATAGACCGCCCAGCAGATCTGGAACAGGTAGCCCAGGAGCAGGATCGCCGCAGCGACGGGGGTGAAGACAGCAAAGTCCGGCGCCCCAGGCCGGATGACGAGCACCACCCATGCCGCGATCACCGCGAGGGCGGAGGCGCTCGCCACAATGATGGGAGCGGCGGGCAGGGAAACCGGGCGGGAACCGTTCCGGTGACTCCGGCGAAGAGCCCTGAGCTCGGAAGGGGAGAGCCCCTGGCGGGCGGTCTTCGAACGCGCGGCGACAGTGCCCCGGTCGGCTCGGCGTGATCGTCGCGTCATTCCCCACACCCTATCTGGCGGTGATTTCCGGCTCAGCCGCCGCCGCCGCGTGCTCGGCCTGCACCTGAGCCGCCCGGGCGCGCAACGCCTCGACGACGGTGCGCACGGCCAGGCGCTCGGCCCGGTCGGGGCGCATCAGCGCCACGATCTGCCGTTCGGCGTCGAGTCCCCGCAATGGCTTGAGCACCATCCGGCCCGGCTGATCGCCGCTGGACGTGTACCGGGGGACGAGGGCGATGCCGAGACCGGCCATGATGAACGATTCGATCAGCCGCATGTCCGCGAACCGCTGGGTCACCCGGGCGCGGCTGCCGGTCTGCAGCTCGATGTCGTGCAGGATGCGTCCGAACGGGTAGCCGACCGGCACGCCGATCCAGGTCTCGCCGACCACGTCGCTCGCGCCGAGGGACACCCGGCCGGCCAGCCGGTGGCCGGTGGGCAGGCCGACGTCCAGCGGCTCCGTCATCAGGGGCACCGAGGTGAGGCCGCGTCCGCCCCAGGTGTGCTGCCCGCGCATGCTGTGGGCGAGCACGATGTCGTATTCGCTCGTGAGTGCGGGAAAATCGCTGAGTTCCGGGTCCATGTCGGTGCAGTGCACCGCCAGGCCGTCGTGGTCGGCGAGGTCCTGCAGCGCCCCCGGCAGCAGCATCTGCCCGGCGGTGGGAAACGTGACCAGGCTCACGTCGCCGGTGGCCCGGTTGCGGAAGGTGTCCCAGACCGCGGTGGCGCGCTCCAGGGCCACCGCGATGTCCGTCGCGCTCGCGGCCAGCGCGCGGCCCGCGTCGGTGAGCACGAGCCCGCGCCCGCTGCGTTCGGTGAGCGGCAGGCCGGCCTCGCGCTCGAGGACCTTCAGCTGCTGCGAAACCGCCGAGGGGGTGCGGTGGGTGGCCCGGGCCACGGCGGTCACGCTGCCGCGTTCGGCCAGTTCGCGGAGCAGTTCGAGGCGCTGAACATCCATGAAGCCAGACTACATGGTCACTGCTAAACAATGTGATTGTGCTGAATGGTTGTTGGTGGTCTGATGAAGACGTCGGTTACCGGGCTCCTGCCCGGGTGACCCGGCCATCCACTTCCTTCGAAAGGCACGTCAGTGTTCGTTTTCATGCTCCTCATCTCCCTGGTCGCCGTGGGCTCCGTCGTCGGCACCGTCGTCGCCGTGAACAAGGATGGCTACGGTCGTGTTCCCGTGCGGAAGTTCGTTCGCAGCTTCTAAAACACGCCGTCCGGCGCACGCCTGCATCGTGCACCGGGCGCGCGGGCGCGTGTTGGCCTAAAGTAGCCCTGTGATGGATACCCGCAGAAAACTCATCGACTATATCTCGGCCGACGCCGTCTTCCACGGTGACTTCACCCTTACCAGCGGCAAGAAGGCCACGTACTACGTGGACCTCCGCAAGGTCAGCCTCGACCACAGGGTCGCCCCGCTGATCGGCCAGGTCATGATCGACCTCATCAAGGACATCCCCGATGTCGTGGCCGTCGGCGGCATGACCATGGGCGCCGACCCCGTCGCCACGGCGATCCTGCACCAGGGTGCCGCCCGCGGGCTGGCCTACGACGCCTTCGTCGTGCGCAAGGAGCCCAAGGACCACGGCCGCGGCCGCCAGGTCGAGGGCCCGGAGCTCGCCGGCAAGCGGGTCATCGTCCTCGAAGACACCTCCACCACCGGCGGCTCGCCGCTGGCCGCCATCGAGGCGCTGCTCAAGGTGGGCGCCGTCATCGCCGGCGTCGCCGTGGTCGTGGACCGCAGCACCGGGGCCCGCGAGATCATCGAAGCGGCCGGCTACCCGTACTACGCGGCCATCGGACTCGAGGACCTGGGACTGAGCTGATGCCGGAGCAGGGCGGAAACGACGACAAGGACCTCGGCCTGGACTGGCTCGCGGCTCAGCTGAACGCCGACGACGACGAGGCCGCCGCCGAGCCCGACGAGGATGCCGCGGACGATACCGCCGCGGGCACCGAAGCGGATGCTCGTCCCGACTCCGCCCCGACCGTCGCCCTCCCCGTCGCGCCGGTTGTCGTGCCTCCGGTCGCACCGCCCGCAGACCCTCCCACCGCTCCGCCCGCGCCCGCCGCCGAGCGGGCCGTTCCCGAGCGGCCCGCCGCGCAGGTTCCATCGGCGGATTCGGTTCCGGCCGGCGGCGACACCGCTCCCGCCGCGACTGCCCCGGCAGAGCCGGCCTCCGGCGGCTTCCGCTGGGGCCTCACCCCGAGCGTCGAGCCCGATCCGGCCGTTGACGCCGTGCGCCGCACCCCGCCGGCCCAGGCCGCCCCCGTCACGCCGGTCACACCCGCCGCGCCCGT
>NZ_PJJP01000026.1 GCF_002929555.1 Cryobacterium sp. N22 | reverse complement strand
CGGAGGCGTCGGCATCCGCTGCGGCGCGCGGGGCGCGGGCGGACCGGCTGACGGTGGCGAGCCGGCCGAGGGTGGCGACGGCGGTCGCCGCGGCGACCAGGCCGCCGGCCAGGAGCGTCCACACGCCCGCGGAGAGCATCGTGGCGCCCACGACGGTGAACACCAGGCCGATGAGCAGCAGCAGGGTGGAGAGGGCACGCATGCTGCGCAGGCGCTTGGCCTTGCCGGCCGGGGTCAGCGTCTTGGGCCGGGCGGCGGCGGCGCGCAGTACCGCGGCGCGACGGGCGGCCGTGGCGGCGTCACCAGCGGCCTTCGACGCGATCCGCGCGTCTTCCTCGGCCTGGGCGAGAAGTTTGCGTTGGGCGGATACACCGCGCGCGTTGGTTTCCACGCGTACCTCCTGGGGGATTTCCGACGTCTCGGCGAGGATCCGCAGGGTCTGCTGCAGGCGCACGGCGTTACGTTCGGTGGCGAGATACTGCCGGCGTCTCGCCCATGTCGGCATGAGATACGTCACCCAGAGCGCGGCGGCAACGGCCACCATCACTCCCCCACCCAGGACTTCGCTACTCATGCTCCCTAACGTATGAGTCGCGGGACCTTCCGTGCCTGATTACCGGGGGGTGTGTCACTTGTCGGCCACCTGCAGCGGATGCGCGGCGGCGGCCCTGTCGAACTCGTTCACCGACGCCAGGCCGGGCGGAACCAGGCCGTCCTGCCAGCGGCGCAGCACCCCACCGCGCACCTCCTCGGCCACCATGCCGAAGGCGAAGTGGTCGCGCCAGGCGCCGTTGATGTGGATGAACCGGCGGCGCAGCCCCTCGTACCGGAAGCCCAGCTTTTCGACGACCCGCAGCGACGGCGCGTTCTCCGGCCGGATGCAGATCTCCATCCGGTGCAGGCCGAGCTGGCCGAAGCAGTAGTCGGTGGCCAGGGCCACCGCGATCGGGGTGATCGACCGGCCGGCGAACTTCTCGCCGACCCAGTAGCCGATCGACGCGCTGGAGAGCGACCCCCAGGTGACCGACGACACGTTCAGCTGGCCGGCGAGTTCGCCGTTGTACTCCACCAGGAACGGCAGTCCGCTGCCCGTGCGCGAGTGCGCGAGCAGGCTGCGGATGCTGGCCCGGGTGTCGAAGGACATCGGCGCATACGGGCTGGTGGCCTCCCAGGTGCGCAGCCAGGACCGGTTCTCCATCAGCTCACGCTCGAGGGCCCTGGCATCGCGCAACCGGATCGGGCGCAGGGTCACGGCCCCCTCACGGAGCGTAGGAATCGCGGTCGGCACGATGTACCCGTCTACTTGGGGGCCGAAGCCCGATGATGACCGAATCTTAGTCCGGCGCCGACCTGATGAACGTGCGCGCTACTCGAGAGTAGAGGTGAAGTCTTTCAGCCAGGGACGCAGCTCCACACCGAGGTCGTCGCGGTCGACGGCCAGCTGGATGATCGCCTTGATGTAGTCGAGCCGGTCGCCGGTGTCGTAGCGGCGGCCGCGGAAGATGACACCGTAGACGCCACCGGTGGTCTCGGGGTTCACGGCCATCTCCTGCAGGGCGTCGGTGAGCTGGATCTCGTTGCCCTTGCCCGGCTTGGTGTGCTCGAGCACGTCGAAGACCTCGGGGCGCAGTACGTAGCGGCCGATGATGGCCAGGTTCGACGGGGCATCCTCTGCCGCCGGCTTCTCGACCAGACCGGTGATGCGCACCACGTCGGGGTCGTCGGTCTTCTCGATCGCGGCCGCCCCGTAGAGGTGGATCTGCGACGGGTCGACCTCGAGCAGGGCGACAACGCTGGTATTGCGGGTGATCTGCTCGGAGAGCATCTTGTCCAGCAGCGGGTCGCGGGCGTCGATGATGTCGTCACCGAGCAGCACGGCGAACGGTTCGCGGCCCACGTGCATCTTGGCGCGGAGCACCGCGTGGCCGAGGCCCAGCGGGTCACCCTGGCGCACGTAGTGCATGTCGGCGAGGTCGGTGGACTCGTTAACCTTGGCCAGGCGGTCGCGATCACCCTTCTGGATGAGCACCGCCTCAAGCTCGGTGACCCGGTCGAAGTGGTTCTCCAGGGCGTTCTTGTTGCGGCCGGTGATCATGAGCACGTCGGTCAGGCCTGCGGCAACGGCTTCCTCGACGACGTACTGGATCGCGGGCTTGTCGACAACCGGCAGCATTTCCTTGGGCATCGCCTTGGTTGCCGGCAGAAACCGGGTTCCCATACCGGCAGCGGGAATAACGGCCTTTGTTATGTGAATAACCATGGGATCAGGTTAGCGGCAACCCGTATTGGTTACGCACCTAGGATGACTTGTATGGATTCTGACATCGAGCACCGCAAGCGGGCGCTCCGCGCAGACCTCCGGGAGCGCCGCCACACCATGACCGCCGCAGAGCGCGAAGCCGCCACCGCGGGGTTCACTGAGAATCTGCAGAGCATCGTCACCGACCTCTCCGCCCGGTCGATCACCTGCTATCTCTCCAGCCCCACCGAGCCGAACACCCGCCCGTTCGTCAACTGGGCCGAGGCCAGGGGCATCCGGGTGTTGTTCCCGGTGTCGCGTGACGACGGCCTGCTCGACTGGACCGTGGGCGAGGAGGAGACCGAGGTGCAGGGCATCTCGGGCGCCCCGGAGCCCCAGGGCGAGTTGCTGGGCCCGATCGCGATCAACGATGTTGACCTGATCATCGTGCCCGCGGCCGCCATCGACAAGACCGGCCTGCGGATGGGGTGGGGCCGCGGCTACTTCGACAAGACCCTCGGGTCGATGGAGAAATGCCCCCCGGTGTACGCCGTGGTCTACGACAATGAATATGTCGACGATGTGCCCCGGGAGGTGCACGACCAGCCGGTGAACGGCCTCGTCACCCCCACTCGCATCGTCGTCTTCTAGACTTTCCCGACCGGCACCTGCCGTTCAGCCCCGCACACCCCAAACCGAAAAGACGCAGTGCCTACCTATTCCTACCGTTGCACCGAGTGCGACACCGCCTTCGACATCCAGCAGGCGTTCACCGACAACACGCTCACGGAGTGCCCCGCTTGCGGCGGCAAGCTGCGCAAGGTCTACTCGTCGATCGGCGTGAGCTTCACCGGCTCCGGCTTCTACCGCAACGACTCGCGCGCCGAGTCCGGCGGCAAGTCCTCGCTCTCCGCCGAGAAGGGCGCCAAGAAGACGGACTCGTCCTCGTCCGAATCGTCGTCGGCCAAGCCGGCCGAGAAGAGCAGCACGCCCGCCGCGTCGACCAGCGGGTCGTCCTCGAGCGGCTCGGGCTCCTCCTCGGGCTCGACGCCCACGCCGGCGCCGAAGGCGTCCTAACCCTCCCCTTTCGTATTCGCAGCACCGCACCAGAAAGATCCCAGCCATGATCAACGGTTTCAAAGAATTCATCATGCGCGGCAACGTCATCGAACTGGCCGTTGCCGTCGTCATCGGCGCCGCGTTCACCGGTCTGGTCAACGCGATCGTCACGGGGATCTTCAACCCGCTGATCGCCGCGATCTTCAACGCCGACACCCTGAAGAACTCGCTGACCGTTCCGCTGGGCGACGCCGAGCTGTCCTTCGGCCTGGTTCTCGCGGCCCTCATCCAGTTCCTCCTGGTCGCGGCCGTGGTGTACTTCGCGTTCGTGATGCCGCTGAACAAGCTCAAGGAGAACCAGGCACGTCGCCGTCAGGCCGGTGTGCCGCTGGACCCGAAGAAGAACCCGGTCACCGACCTCGACCTGCTCACCGAGATCCGCGACCTGCTCGCCGCGTCGACCGGAGCCCCGACGGTGTCCTCCAGCGCGGCCGTCGGCGCGCCGTTTGCCGACGCCGGTGCAGCCAAGCACACGATCTAACCCGCCCCGCAGGCGCGGCACAGCCCGCCGACATACGGCGAAAGGCCCCTTGGATGCGCTCCAAGGGGCCTTTCGCGGCATCTCGCGGTACGGATGCTCGCCGACTTCCCTCAGGATGCCCTTTCAGCGCTCGTGAAGGGGAGCTTTGCGGCATCTCGCCGGACGTCGCTCCCGGGCGGGCACCCTCGCGACAGGCCAGTTAGGGCCCCATAGTCGCCCCTGACGGGGCCGAAAATGGCAACTCACCCCACCGAGCCCAGGTCACTTGCCAGTTGACGCCCATTCGGCAGCGCCCGGCGGGCCTCAACTGGCAACTCACCGAGTCAGGGGGTCTCCGACTTGCGCCAATCGGCCCCTTCGGCGCTCGTCAAGGGGCACATTGCGGCATCTCGCGGTATGGATGCTCGCCGACTTCGCTCAGGATGCCCCTTCAGCGCTCGTGAAGGGGAGCTTTGCGGCATCTCGACGAGATCCGCGCCGACGGGGCACCAGGGCGCAGCGACGACGGGCTACCAGTGCGGCGGCTTGTCCTGACGCAGGCGGGCGTCGTTCGCGCTGGTGGAGGAGCCGTTCCCGGCGGTCTGCCCGCCCTCTTCGCGGGAGGGCGGCTCCGGGCTGGTGTCGGTGTCCGGTGCCGGCGTCAGGCGGGCCCGGCGGGCGCCGGCCGACTTGACCACAGACTGGCGCGGCTGGGCAGCCCCAGCGGCGCCCTCCGGCGCCGCTGCGGGGTCAGGCACGGTGCGCCGGACCGTCCGACCCTTCGGTCGGCACGACGCCCGTGAGGCCCGCGAGGGCGGCGACGCGGGCGGCGACGGCATCCGGGTTGCTGAACAGCTCGAAGCTGTGCACGCGAAGGTAGTGCCAGCCCAGGCGCCGCAGCACCTCGGGGCGCAGCCGCAGGGACTCGCGCAGGCTGGCCCGGTTGACCACGGCGTCGGTCTCCACGACCACGGCGCGGCCGGCGTGCGAGGCCGCCAGCGCCAGTTTGCCGCGGTGCCCGAGGGAGACGGTGAGGCCCTTGCGTTCGAGGCGGCGGCCCAGGTCGACGAGCATGGCCTCGCGGGCATCCGGTACGGCCACCTCGTTGCGGCGGGCTTCGGTCTCGGTGAGCACCTGCGACAGGGCCAGGATGCCGTGCCGCTGCCGGTCGGCGTCGATGTCGATCGGGCGGAAGCAGGAGACGATGTCCATCGCCCGTCGGGCGCGGGTCATGCCGATCGCGAGCAGGCGTTCGCCGCCGGGTTCGCCGAGCGAGCCGAAGTTGCTCAGCAGCCGCCCGTGCGGGGTGCGGCCGTAGCCGATCGAGAAGATCACCCGGTCGCGGCTCTGCGCAACGGCCTGCTCGAGGGTGAGCACCGTGAACGGTTCGGCGCGGTCCTTGAGGATGAAGTCGCTCAGGTCGGTGCGCTTGGAGAACGCGGCCAGCACGGCCTGGTGCACCCGCACGGCGTGGCGGGCGCTCGCGGTGATGACCATGAGCGATTCGCGGGGCCGCTTGACGGCGTGGTCCATGACCAGGTCGACGACCTTCGCCACCTCGGCATCAACGCTCTCCACGGCGCCGCTGTCGACGTCGGGCATGCCGTGGCCGCCCTTGACGTAGTTGAGGGTGAGGCTGCCGTGACCGAGGAAGCTGCCCGCCCAGGGCAGCGAGTCGATCCGGCCGCCGTAGAAGCGGTGGTTGACCAGCTCGGCGAGGTCTTCGCCGCCGGCCCGGTAGCTGCGGGTGAGGGTGAGGGTGGGCAGCAGTTCGCCCAGACGGGCCAGGGCGGAGTCGGCGTGCAGGGCGTCGACGTTGGTCTCCTGCGGGGTCGGCACCTCCGAGGGCTCGATGATGCCGGTCTCGAAGCCGGACGGCGTCTGGGTGACCGGGTCACCGAACGCCACGACCTGCTTGGCGCGGCGGATGGCGCCGACGTTCTCGGCGAGGGTGGTCGCGCCGGCGTCGACGAGCAGCACGGCGTCGAAGGTCATCTTGTCGTCCAGAGCGGCGACTTCGTACGGCGAGGCCAGCCAGACCGGGGCGAGTACCCGGCCCAGGTGCGGGGAGACCTCGTTGATGCGGGCCGGGGTGGCCCGGTCGGCGCGGAGCAGCCGGCGCAGCTGGTCGGCTTCCTCGGGCCAGTCGACCACGCCGATCTTCCAGGTCTCGGCGAGCAGCCAGGCCAGGATCTGCCCGGTGGTGGAGGCGTGGGCCTCGTCGACGAGCTTGAAGTCGGCTTCGAGCCGGTCGAGCACCTGGGTGTTGGCGTTGAGCAGGGCCTTGTCGCCGCCCAGCATCACCTCGAGCACGGACTGCCACCAGGCGAGTTCAAGCTCCGCGGCGACATCCTTCTCCGACACGTGGCGCTGGGAGAGGTCGGTCATCAGCGGGTCGAGGTTGTGCTCGCGCAGGGTGGCGAGCAGGGCGGTGCGCTCGTGCAGGTTCGCGAGCACCTCGCTCTCGGCGGCGAGGCCGGCCATCGTGGTGACGAGTTCGCGGAGGGGCCGGGAGACCAGCTGACGCGGGGTGCCGGAGTTGCCCAGCGGCACGTCGAGCCTGCCCAGGTCTTCCGCGACACGCTGGAAGGCGACGTGCACGTCGTTGATGCCGACCGGCACCTCCGGGGTGACGCCGGCGGCGGCGTAGCGCTGCCACAGGGTGCGCTGCTGCTGGATGCGCCGCAGGCTCTCGTTCATGTCGCTCACGTGCACGCCGGGTCGCAGGTACTCGTCGGCGAGCTTCCGCAGCCTTCGCCGGTTGGCGCTGGTCATCTCCGGCGAATCGCGGCGGGCGGAGGTGGCGGCGATCAGCTCGGTGAGCGACCTGTCGAACACGGCGGGCTGGAACTTGTCCAGCGTCTCGCGGATGTCCAACAGCAGGCGCAGGTAGACGCCCAGCTCGTGCACGGTCTCGAACGGGCGCAACCGGGTCTGGCCAACGAGGTGACCGGCGCGCTCCAGCAGCCGGGGCAGGTCGGTCTTGCTCAGGCGTTTGGCCAGCTCGTGGGATGCGCCGGCGTCGGCGGTGGAGGTGAAGGAGGCGCCGTACCAGGGCGAGTCGCCGGGTCCGTAGCGGAACTGGCCGAGCACGGCGGCCTTGATCAGGACCGCTGCGGCGCTGGACCGGTCGTGGGCCAGGCGTTCCAGGGCGACCCTGTCCAGCCGAGCGGTCGTCGACGGCGGCGCCGGCAGCTGGGCGAGCCTGGCGAGCTCGCCGAGAGCGTCGAGCACCGACACGCCGAGCACGGAATCCTTGCGGGTGAGCGCCGAGCGGTAGTCCAGCAGAACCTTGCGCAGGCGCACGAGGGCGTCGTCGACGTCGCCGACGCGCGGTTGGGCGCACTTCTCGTTGCGGGTGATCGACTGGATCAGGTCGCGGCGCAGGGTGCGCGGGGTGACGGCGACGCCGGGCAGGCCCACCTGCACGAGGCGGTGGGCAATGCCATCGAGGCTGGAGCGGCGGGCGCTGACCACGAGCACCCGCTTGTGCTGGGCGATGAGCGAACCGATGGCGTTCACGATGGTCTGGGTGCCGCCGGTGCCGGGCAGGGTCTTCACGACGAGGGAGTTGCCGGCGCTGATCTGCGCGACGACGTTCTCCTGCTCGGCGTCGGCATCCAGCAGCAGGGTGTCGGTGCCGGGCGGGCGTACGTCCTGAGCGATCGGCAGCACCGGGTTGTAGGCCATCTCGATGGCGCGCTTGGCGGTGGGGTTGCCGGCGACGGCGTCGAGCACCGGGTGCGTGAGCTTCTGCGCGTCGGTGGCCATGGCCCGGCCGACGTCGGCGAAGGAGGACGCCACCAGGCGCGGCACCACGTTGAACCAGGGCAGGTGCGAGGTCAGGCCGCGCAGCCGGTCGATCACCGGTTGCGGCTTGAACGCCCCGTTGGTCACGGCGAGCGCCACGAACGCGTCGGCGTCGAGGGTGATCTGGAACTGGTCGTGCAACGCCCGCGCCAACTCGGGGTTGAGGAACGGCGCTCCCTTGAGCTTGAGCTCGAAGTCGCGACCGTACCGGCGGATGGCCAGGGGCCGCAGCAGCACCGGCGCGGTGAACTCCACGTCGCCGTAGCGCCACTGGGCCAGCCCGATCGCGAGGTGCACCGACTCGATGCCGCGCATCGACCGCAGCTCGATGCCCTTCTGGGTGATCTCGTTGGCGGCCAGGCGGGCGTTGCGCAGCGCCAGCTCGTCACGGATGAGGTTGGAGAGCAGGGTGGTCTTGCCGGTGATGAACTGCGGCAGGCCGCCCGGGTGGGTGGCGGACAGCTCGATGCGGGAGCGCGGGCTGTCACCGAAGTGCAGCAGCGGAGAGTGGCCACCGACGTCGGCGAGTTCGTCACGCCAGCGTTGCCAGGTGGGTTCGGCGATGTTCCCGGCGACCAGCGCCGGGTCTCCCAGGCTCACCGAGTCCGGGGAGGTCGCAAGACGCGAGTCGGCAGACGGCGCGTCGGAGTAATCCGACGCGAAGTCGTCATCTTCTGGTTTTCTATCGAGGCGCCACACACCCACACCCTATTTCTCCACCGGCCGGTTCTCGGTTAGGCCACCCGGTAATTTCCCGCATTCGCAGGATTCTCTGCGGATACAGCCGTTTTCGCGGGCTCTAGAGCCAGTCCTTGCGTTTGAACACGGCGTAGAGCCCGAATCCCATCGCCACCATCAGGGTGATCGCGAAGGGGTAACCGAACTGCCATTTTAGCTCAGGCATATGAGTGAAGTTCATGCCGTAGATAGTGCCGACCAGGGTGGGGGCGAACAGGATCGCCGCCCAGCTGGAGATCTTCTTCACTTCCTCGCTCTGCGCCAGCCCGGTTTCGCTCAACCGACGGGTCTCATCGTTCTGCCGTTGCGCGACGAGGGTGCTGTGCACGGTGAGGGCGTTCTGCAGAAGCTGGCGGAACGCGTCGACGCGTTCCACGACCCGGATGGTGTGGTCGAGCACGTCGCGCAGGTGCCGGTGCAGTTCCACGTCCACGCCGTGCTTCTCGAAGCCCTCCTGCAGCGACTCGAGCATGCCGATCAGCGGCTGGGTGGCCCGCTGGAACTCGATGACCTCCCGGGAGAGGTCGTAGATGCGCCGGGACACGGCCTGGTCACCGTCGAAGAGCTGGTCCTCGATCTCGTCGATGTCGTTCTCGAGGCCGGCGACCACCGGCGCGTACTCGTCGATCACCTGGTCGAGGATCGCGTAGAGCACCGCCTGCGGCCCGAACGCGAGAAGGTCCGGCGTGCTTTCCAGCCGGCGGCGCACCGAGGCGAGGTCGGGCGACTCGGCGTGCCGAATGGTCACGACGAAGTCGGGACCCACGAAGACGTGCAGCTCGCCGAACTCGACACGTTCCTCTTCATCGAGGTACCTGGCGGGGCGCAGCACCAGGAACAGGGTGTCGGCGTAGCGTTCGATCTTGGCCCGTTGGTGCCCCTTGAGCGCATCCTCGATGGCGAGGTGGTGCAGGGTGAACTCGTCGGCCACGCTCCTGATCTCGTCATCGGTCGGCCGGTACAGTCCGATCCAGGCGAACCCGGCCTTCTCCTTGAGCACTTCGAACACGTCCTGCAAC
This sequence comes from Cryobacterium sp. N22, assembly GCF_002929555.1. Lineage (GTDB taxonomy): Bacteria > Actinomycetota > Actinomycetes > Actinomycetales > Microbacteriaceae > Cryobacterium. The sequence continues at coordinate 79,819 of NZ_PJJP01000026.1, read as the reverse complement.
GTTTCCGGGGTTGCCACCCGACGGCCATCCACATAGATCGCGTCATCAATCAGCGCCACGCCTGCTCCTCACTCGCCGTTCAAGTGTGGCACCGGCGGATGGGTGCGGTGCGCACCGGCGTGGCGCACCGGAGTTTCAGTGCGGCTGGCTGCCCGCTCGCTGCGGGCCCTCGTGTTTGCGGTAGGTGGGGCTGAAGGCGAGCAGCACCAGGCCGACTCCGAGCACCAGTTGACCCAGAGCCTGGCCGGGGAGCAGCGAGATGGCGCCGCCGGCCAGGATGAAGACGGCGGGCAGCACCCTGTAGATGCGGGCGCGCAGGATGGCGGCGCCCAACAGGATCCAGCCGACCCCGAACACCGCGGCGGTCAGCAGCAGGCCGAACGCAAAGGAGCCGGGCCGTTCGGTGCCGTCGAGGAGGTCGGGTACGACACGGCCCAGGGTCGGGTAGAGGAAGGCCTCAGCCCAGAACTGGCCGCTGATCAGGATGGTGCCGGTTCCGGCCATGATCGCGGCGGAGAAGCCGAACGGGCCGATCTGCTTGGCGCGGCGCTCGTAGATCGCCACCAACGAGAGGATCAGCAGCAGCGCTGCGCCGAGGAGGGCCATGGACCGCAGGGCGTACAGCGGGGTCTGCACGAGGTCGCTGACCGGTTCGCCAGTGAGGCGCAGCGCCTGGTCCAGGATGCCGCCGATCAGGAAAGCGGCCCCGGCGGCGAGAGTGGATGGCTTCGCCAGACCTTCGAACCTCTTCACTGGAACCTCACCCACCGCGCCTGGAACCTCGACAGCCGCGCTCGCCGATGTGCGGGCGTTAAGGCTGATCCCGTCGATTCTCGCACCGGCGGTGCGCCCGGACAAGGCCCGCCCAGCCGCCCCTATCGCGCCCGCCCGGTTGCGGACCTCCCCGCCGACCCGCGAGACGACACTTCCGGCCCACTCCCGGCGCCCGAAGGGGCCCCACCTGCCGCCTCGGGCAGGAGCCTTCCCGCGAGACGACAGTTCCGGCCCGCTCCCGGCGCCCGAAGGGGCCTCAACTGTCGGCTCGGCCGGAGGGCCTCCGGCGCTAGGGTGATGGCGTGCCCGATGCCCTGTCCCCCCACGACGATCTGCACGCGGTCGACCTAGCCACCGTCGTGGTGGTGGCGCTGGGCCACCGGGCGGCCACGAAGGCAGGCGACCACCACGCGCTCGTGGATCTGGTGGCCCGGCTGACCGGCGTGGACGCCGCATCCGTGACCCTCACCCAGCTCTGCCCGAACTGCGGGCTGCCCGGCCACGGCCCCCTCCGGGTGCAGCTCGGCGACGAGGCGGATGGCTCCCCCACCGTGCACGTGAGCCTCGCCCGGGCCGACGGCCGGCTGGCCCTGGCGGTCACGGCGGCCGGCCCGGTGGGCATCGACCTCGAATCCGTCGCCGCGCTCGCCCGGGCGCCCCTGGATGACGTGCTGCTCTCCGCGGCCGAAGCGGATGCCGTGGCCGCCCTGCATCCGCGGGCCGCCACGGCCGCTGTGGCCGCCGTCTGGACCGCGAAGGAGGCGGTGCTCAAGGCCGCCGGCCTGGGCCTCCGGGTCGATCCGCGTGACCTCACCATCGCTCGTGAAACGCCCGTCGCGCCCGGGGGCGACCCCGCTGCCGACGCCGCTCAGCCCGGGCTCGCGGGCTGGCCGAACGCCCCGTTCCTCCTGAAGGAGCTGCACCTGATGCGCGTAGCCACTCCCCCGGAATTCGCTGCCACCGTCGCCGTCGTGTGCGCCAGGCAGCCCGCGCTGCGCATCCTGTCGCCCGGCTCGGAGCCGCTGGACAACTGGTGACGAAGCAGCCAGTGCCGGCGCCGGCGGCCGCGCCCGCCGCTCGGGCGCATGGTGGACTGACCCCCGCCGACTCGCCGCAAGCTGCCCCCTGAGCCGCGCCCCTGGGACGACTCGCGGCAACTCGCGGAGGGCACCTCACGCGAGTCGCCGCAAAACTGCCCTTCCGGAGCCGCCCCAAGGGGTGTTGCGGCAACTCGCGGGTCAATTAGCTCGGCGAGGCTCGCGTGATCAGACCAGGGGCGCGACGGCGGGCTGCAGCCGCGGCAGGCTCTTACTCGAGACCCAGCGGGCGATGATCTTGTCGGCGACACCGGTGCCGGAGGCGATGCGGAAGCAGCCGAGCAGGTCGTCGGTGGTGACGCTGCCGTGCCGGTGCGTGCGCGTGTAGGCACGCAGGGCGGTGAAGAAGGCCTCGTCGCCGATCGCCTGGCGCACCGCGTGCAGGGCGAGCGCACCGCGCTTGTAGACCCTGTCGTCGAACATGTCGTGCGGCCCGGGGTCGGCCACGACGATGTTCTTGGGCAGCAGGTCCAGCTCGGCGCGGTGCAGCAGGGCGTTCGCGTGCGCGGTCAGGCCACCGCTGGCCTCGGCCCAGATCCACTCGGCGTAGCAGGCGAAGCCCTCGTGCAGCCAGATGTCGGCCCACCGGGTGAGGGTGAGGCTGTTGCCGAACCACTGGTGCGCCAGCTCGTGTGCGATCAGCCGGTCGCTGCCGTGCAGGCCGTCCACGTGGTTGCGGCCGAACACGGCCAGGCCGTGCGCCTCGAGCGGGATCTCGAGGTCGTCGGCGGTCACGATCACGGAGAACGCGGGGAACGGGTACGGTCCGAAGACCTCGCTGAACACCGTGAGCATCTCGCCGAGCCGGGCGAAGTCCACCGCCACCGGCCGGGCCAGTGCGGGCGGGAAGAACAGGCTGTGCGCCACCGGGGTGGCGGCGATGTCGTGCCGGCGATACCGGCCGATCTGCACGCTGGCCAGGTACGCGGCCATCGGCTCGCGCACGTCGAAGGTCCAGGAGGTGCGGCCGGACCTGGTGCTCCTGGCCACGAGCGGACCGTTGCTGACCACCGTGTACGGGGCCTCGCAGGTGAGCTGGATGCGGAAGGTGGCCTTGTCGCTCGGGTGGTCGTTGCAGGGAAACCACGACGGCGCCCCGCTGGGCTGACCGGCCACGAGCACACCGTCGGTGAGCTCCTCCCAGCCCAGCTCGCCCCAGTGGCTGCGCACCGGATGCGGCGCCCCGCGATAGCGCACCAGCACCTCGAACGTCTCCCCCGCGGCCAGCGGCACGGCGGGGGTGATCACCAGCTTGCGGGCGGCATGCACGGTCTTGGCGGGTGTCCGGCCGTTGACGGTGACCTTGTCGACGCTCAAGCCGGCCAGGTCCAGGCTGAACCGGCCGAGCGCGGTGAGGGCCCGCGCCGTGATCGCGGCGGTCGCGGTCAGCCGGTTCGTGGCGACCCGGTAGTCGAGTTCGAGGTCGTAGTGCGCCACCGCATAGCCACCATTGCCACTCGCGGGGAGGTAGGGGTCACCCGCGGACGCGGACCCCAGAATGGTGGGCGTGGGCTGCAACATAGGGGTCAAGTCTTCCATGGCGGCCGGTGCCACGGCGCAATCGGGTTGCCCGACCAGAGCGAATCGGTGGGCACCCGTTCCCCGCGCATCACCAGCGAACCCGGTCCGACGGTGGCGTTGTCGTCGATGCGCGCCGCCGGCAGGATCACGCTGTTGGGGCCGAGCGTGCCGCCGGCGCCGATGTGCACGGTGTCCAGTTGCATGATCCGGTCGTGGAAGAGGTGGGTCTGCACGACGCAGCCACGGTTGATGCTGCTGCCCGCGGCGAGGGTGACCAGGTCCGCCTCCGGCAGCCAGTACGACTCGCACCAGACGCCGCGGCCGATTGTGGCGCCCAGCGACCGCAGCCACAGGGCCAACCAGGGTGTGCCGGCGGCGTTCTGCGCGAACCACGGCCGTGCCACCATCTCCACGAAGGTGTCCGAGACCTCGTTGCGCCAGATGAACGACGACCAGAGCGGATGCTCGGTGGCGCGGATGCGCCCCACCAGCAGCCATTTCGCAGCCGTGGTCAGCGCCGCCGCCACCGCCCCAGCGCCGATCAGCACGAACCCGGAGACCAGCAGAGCCAGGCCGGGACCGCCGAGCAGCCAGAGGGCCTCGAGGGCGACGAGCACGCCGAGGGCGATCCACGCGGAGGCGAACACCGGCACCAGGCGCAGCACCTCCCAGAGCGACCGGGCCAAGACCAGCCGGGCCGGCGGGTGGAAGGTGCGGGCCTCGTCGCTGTCGGTGACCCGGCGGCGCAGGCGCGCCGGCGGGTTGCCCAGCCAGGAGGAGCCGCGCTTGGCCTTCTTCGGGGTGGACGAGAGCACGGCCACGAGGCCGTCCCGCGGCACGGTGCGGCCGGGGCCGGCGATGCCGCTGTTGCCCAGGAACGCCCGGCGGCCGATCTTGGCGCGGCCGATGCGCATCCAGCCGCCGCCGAGTTCGTAGCAGGCGACCATGGTGTCGTCGGCGAGGAACGCGCCGGGCGCGATGGTGGTGAGCGAGGGCACCAGCAGCACCGTGGACGCCTCGACGCCCGGACCGACCTTGGCGCCGAGCAGCCGCAGCCAGACCGGGGTGAGCAGGCTGGCGTAGAGCGGGAACAGCAGGGTGCGGGCGCCGTCGAGCAGCCGTTCGGTCATCCACACCTGCCAGCCCACCCGGCTGCGCACCGGATGGTGTCCCTCGGTCAGGCGCAGGCCCAGCAGGCGCACGGCGCCGATCACGGCGCCGGCGTAGAGCGCTCCGGCGGCGAGCACGGCCGGCGGCACGGCCAGCGCGGCGCGGGCGACCGCGGCGCCGAGGGTGCCGGCGTCGCCGATGAACACGCCCACGACGAACACGCCCAGCAGCACCGCGGCGGCGGGAATGGCGGTGAGGCCCACCGAGCCGGCGCCGTAGGCGAACAGCCAGCGGCGGGCGTTCGCCGGCCGTTCGGCGGGCCAGGCGCGGCGGGCCGAGCCCACCCGGGTGGCCGGTGAGCCGGCCCAGCGCTCGCCGCGCGGCACCCGGCCGGAGACGGCGGAGCCCGGTTCGATCTCGGCGCCGTCGCCGATCTTGGCGCCGCCGAGCAGGGTGCTGCGGGAGCCGATCACGGCCTCCGCGCCGACGCGCACCCGGCCGATCCGCAGGGTGTCGCCGTCGAGCCAGTAGCCGGCCAGGTCCACCTCGGGTTCGATGGCGGCGCGCTCACCGATGCTGAGCAGCCCGGTCACCGGCGGCACCGAGTGCAGGTCCACGCCGGGTGCGATGGTGGCGCCGAGCAGCCGGGCGTAGTAACTGATCCACGGAGCCCCGGCCAGGCTGGCCGCGTCGACGAAGGTGGCCACCTGTTCGGCCAGCCACAGACGCAGGTGCACCGAGCCGCCGCGCGGGTAATCACCCGGTTTCACGCCCTTGAGCAGCAACCGGGCGGCAGCGACGGAGATGCCCATTTTGCCCAGCGGGGTGACCAGCAACACAAAGCCGGCCAGCACCGCCCACCACGACACGGTGGGGGCGAAGGATGCGCCGGCGGCGGCGAGCAGGTTGTTGGCCGCGGCCAGGTACACCAGCCACCTGGCGCCAACAAGCAGGTGCAGCGGCACGCTGAAGAGGCCCTGCAGCAGCCCGGTGCGGGCGGGGGTGGGCAGCACCGGCCGGCTGGCGCGGGCCACCGTCGGGGTTCGGCCGTCGAGTTCGTCGGCGAGGGAGCCGATCCGGGGATGGTCGTAGATGTCGCTGATGCGGGTGTTCGGGTGGCGCTCGCGAATCGCGGAGACGAACTGGGCGGCCGAGAGGGAACCGCCGCCGTAGGCGAAGAAGTCGCTGTCGGCGTCGACGACGGGCACACCGAGGATCGCCGCCCAGTGCCCGGCGAGCCAGGCGGCGGTCGCACTGAGCGCATCCGCGCCGGCCGTCCCCGCGCCGGCCAGGCCGGCCAGCGGCCAGGGCAGGGCGGCGCGGTCGACCTTGCCGGAGGTGCGGGTGGGAATGGAATCCACGACGGTCAGCAGCGGAACGAGGGCGGCGGGCAGCGCCACCCGGAGGGCCGCGGTGGCCGCGGGCAGGTCGAAGGTGTCGGCCGGGTCCACCACGGAGAGGTAACCCACCAGAACCTGGTTGCCCGCCGGGGTGGTCTGCACGACGGCGGCGGCCCCGGCCACACCGGGCAGTGCCTGCAGGGCGGCGTCGATCTCGCCGAGTTCGATGCGCCGGCCACCGAGCTTGATCTGGTCGTCGGCGCGGCCCACGAACACCAGCCCGGCGGGGTCGAAGCGCACGAGGTCGCCGCTGCGGTAGGCGCGCTCCCAGCCGAGCCCGGCGTGCGGGGCGTACTTCACCGCATCCTGGGCCGCGTCGAGGTAGCGGGCCAGGCCGACACCGCCGATGATCAGTTCGCCGGTCTCGCCGGCACGCACCCGCCGGCCGGCCGGGTCGACCACGGCCAGGCTCCAGCCATCCAGCGGCAGGCCGATGCGCACGGGGTCGCTGCCGTCGAGCAGGGCGCCGCAGGCCACGACCGTCGCCTCGGTCGGGCCGTAGGTGTTCCACACCTCACGGCCGCGGGCGCTGATGCGGGCGGCGAGTTCCGGCGGGCAGGCCTCGCCGCCGAAGATCACCAGGCGCACATTCTCCAGCGCCTCCTCCGGCCAGAGCGCGGCGAGGGTGGGCACTGTGGAGACCACGGTGATGCCGTGCGCGATGAGCCACGGGCCGAGGTCGGCGCCGCTGCGGACGAGCGAGCGCGGGGCGGGCACCAGGCAGGCGCCGTTGCGCCAGGCCAGCCACATCTCCTCGCAGGAGGCGTCGAACGCCACCGACAGGCCGGCCAGCACCCGGTCGCCGGGCGCGATGGGTTCGCCGGCCAGGAACAGGCCGGCCTCGGCGTCGACGAACGCCGCCGCCGAGCGGTGGGTCACGGCGACCCCCTTGGGCACTCCGGTGGAGCCGGAGGTGAAGATGATCCAGGCGTCGTCGTGCGGGCCGGGCATCGGCTCGCCCCAGTGTGCCAGCGACGGGTCCTCCTCCGCCGACAGGGGGCGCTCGGTGAGCACCCCGGCGTCCAGACCCTCGCGCACCGCGAACACGCCGCCGGCGCCGATGACACCCACGACCCTGGCCTCGCCGAAGACCAGGCGGGCCCGTTCCTCAGGGTCGTCGGCGTCGACGGGCACGTAGGCGGCGCCGACGGCGAGGGTGGCCAGAATCGACAGGTAGAGCTCGCGGGTGCCCGACGGGATGCGGATTCCGACGGTGTCGCCGCGGCGCACCCCGGCCCGGCTCAGCCGCACGGCCTGGTCGTTGACCAGGCGCACCAGCCGCCGGTAGCTCAGGGCCCCGGCGGCATCTTCGAGGGCCAGGGCGGTGGGGTGCTCCTCGGCGGTGGCCAGCAGGATGTCGACCAGCGTGCGTTCGGGGTGCACCAGATGGCCGGCATCCAGCACGCCCTGCTCGTGGTCGGGCGTCGGCGTGGCCGGCAGCGGCGGGATGGCCGCTCGTGCGACGGACGAGCCGGCGGACCGTGTGCTGGGGTCTGGGTGGATCGAGGTCACGCATACTCCTGTCCGGGCTCGCGACGGTCCGCGATGGCGCCAGCCTAGAACGCCCGGGTAACCGGCGGGTGAACACGCGTCACATGAGCACATTTTTTCCACCCGAATCCCCGTCGCCGGCCGCATCTCGGCGGGTGGCCGCACAACTTGTGCGCGTTTTTCTCCGTTACCCCTGTTCCCTCTGCACCCTGTCCGCGTAGCCTTTTGATACCGGATGTGCTCCTGGCGGCTTCAGCGGGCGCCCCACCTCCTCGACCGAAAGCCGACCGAATGGATACCTCACCGCTCGTCTGGACCCTGACCGTCTTGGGAATCGTCGGGCTTCTCGCGTTCGACTACTTCTTCCACGTGCGGAAGGCTCACGCCCCCACGCTGAAGGAAGCGGCAATCTGGTCATCGATCTACGTCGGGATCGCCATCCTGTTCGGCCTGGGCGTCTTGATCATCGGCGGCAGCACCCCCGGTTCCGAGTATTTCGCGGGGTACATCACCGAAAAAGCGCTCTCGGTGGACAACCTGTTCGTTTTCCTCATCATCATGACAAGCTTCCGCGTGCCCCGGGAGGACCAGCAGAAGGTGCTGCTGTTCGGCATCACGTTCTCGCTCATCGCGCGCACCGGCTTCATCTTCCTCGGCGCCGCCCTGATCAACACCTTCGCCTGGGTGTTCTACTTCTTCGGCCTGATCCTGCTGATCACCGCGGGCAACATGCTCAAACCGGAGAGCTCGGAGTCCAAATCGGCGGACAACTTCATCGTGCGGGTCGCGCGCAAGGTCTTCCACACCAGCCCGGAATACGACGGCGACAAACTGTTCACCATCTACGACGGCAAGCGTGCGCTGACCCCGATGCTCCTGGTGATGGTCGCGATCGGTGGCACCGACCTCCTGTTCGCGCTCGATTCGATCCCCGCCATCTTCGGCCTCACCCAGGATGTCTACATCGTGTTCACGGCGACGGCGTTCTCGCTCCTGGGCCTGCGTCAGCTGTACTTCCTGCTCGACGGCCTGCTGGACCGGCTGATCTACCTCTCCTTCGGGCTGGCGGCGATCCTCGCCTTCATCGGCGTGAAGCTGATCCTGCACGCCCTGCACGAGAACAACCTGCCGTTCATCAACGGCGGCGAGCCGGTGCCGGTGTTCGAAATCAGCACGGGCGTCTCGTTGACGGTCATCATCGGCGTGCTCGTGGTCACGATCCTGGCGTCGCTGTTCAGCCCGGCGGGCCGGGCCCAAGCCGCCATCGCCAACGCCAGGCGCTACGCAACCGACTACCTGGACCTCGGCTACACCGCGGACCACACCGAACGCATCCGGGTGTACACGGCCTTGCGCGAGGAGGAGGACTCCATCCACAAGCTCGGCCCGAAGTACCGGCAGGCGGTCCGGGACGACGCTGAGCTCGCTGATCTGCTCCGCCGGGCTCACCTCGAGCACGACGCATCCGTGCAGCGGGCCGCCCGCGAGGGGTGACCCCACCCACCGACGGCGCCGCGCCCGGCGGCCGGTCAGCGGATGCGGGCGCGCACGGCACCGGCCGCGCAGAGGATCACGGCGAGGGCGCCGATCAGCACGACGGGGTCCAGACTTTCACCGAGGAGCAGCGCCGCCCACGCGATGGTGAGCACCGGTTGCAGAAGCTGGATCTGGCTCACCCGGGCGATCGGCCCGATGGCCAGGCCCCGGTACCAGGCGAAGAAGCCCAGGAACATGCTCACTCCGGTGAGGTAGGCGAAGGCCAGCCAGGCTGACGCATCCGCCGTGGGCCGGCCGGAAACGAGTCCGGCCAGCATCAGCGGCACCATCACCGGCAGCGCCACGATCAACGCCCAGCAGATGGTCTGCCAGGAGCCCAACTCCCGGGAGAGCAGCGCGCCCTCTCCGTAGCCGATCGCCGCGAGCACCACAGCAGCCACCAGCAGCAGGTCGGCCGGCCGCAGGCTGCTGAGCCCGCCCGCGGTGAGCGCCACGAACCCCACCACGGCCACCACGCCGAGCCCGCTGGCCAGCCAGAAGCGCGGCGTGGGTCGTTCCCTGGCCCGGACAACGGCGACCACCGCGGTGGCGGCGGGGAGCAGCCCGATCACAACGGCGCCGTGTGCGGCCGGCACGCTCTGCAGGGCGAAGGAGGTGAGGATGGGGAAGCCTGCGATGACGCCGGCCCCCACCACGGCCAGCCGCCACCATTGGCCGCCGCGCGGAAGACGCTGCCGGAGCACGGCGAGCACAACAAGGGCGAGAATCCCGGCTCCGACGGCCCGGCCGGCGCCGACGAACAGGGGGTCGAGCTGGGCGACGGCCACCCGGGTCAGCGGAAGGGTGAACGAAAAAGCCAGCACGCCCAGCAGTCCGAAGACCAGGCCGGCGGCGGGCGATGCGGCCGCCCGCGGTGCCGATAGCGCTGGCGGCGACTGGACGATAGCGCTATTCTGTATTTTCATGAAAGAGGATAGCACTCGCCCGGGTTCCGCAGACGAATCGGCGCACCTGGCCATCGAACGCCGGCTACGTGCCCTGGTCGCCACCCGGCCGGCCGGCGACCGGCTGCCTTCTACCCGCACCCTGGTGCTCGACCACGCGGCCAGCCCGCTCACCGTGCAGCGCGCGCTGCAACGGCTGGTGCTCGAGGGCCTGGTGGAGACCAGGCCGGGCGCGGGAAGCTTCGTGGCCCGGCCGCACGCCGTGCACCGGGCCGACTTCGGCTGGCAGACCACGGCGCTCGGCGCGGCCCGCACCGGCGCCGACGCGATCGGCACCGCCATGGCGAGCGCCGGACCGGGCATGATCGCGCTGCACTCCGGGTACCCGGCCGAGGAGCTGCTGCCCGCCCGGCTGGTGCGCACCGCCCTGGTCCGCGCGGCCCGCACCGGCACCGCCGTCGACCGCGCCCCCATTTCCGGGTTGCCGGAGCTACGCAGCTGGTTCGCGGCGGAGCTGACGCCGGTCGGCGCATCCGCCGCCGCCCCGCCGGCCGCCGACGACGTCGTCATCACCCCGGGCGGTCAGAGCGCGCTGTCGTCGATCTTCCGGGCACTGGCCGTTCCGGGCGATGCGATCGTGATGGAGTCCCCCACCTACTGGGGCGCCATGGCCGCCGCCCGGCAGGCCGGGCTGCGCATCGTGCCGATTGCCCGGGGCGCCGGGGCCCCCTCGGCCGCCGACCTCGACGATGCCCTCGGTGCCAGCGGGGCGCGCCTGTTCTACGCGCAGCCGCACTTCGCCAATCCCACCGGGGCGGTGTGGACGAGTGCCGAACAGAGCGCCATCACCGCGGTCATCCGGGCCCGCGGGGTGTACCTGATCGAAGACGACTGGGCGCACGATTTCGGCATCGAGGCGGATGTGGCCACCCTCGCCGCCGACGACGCCGATGGCCACATCGTCTACGTGCGCTCGCTCACCAAGAGCCTCTCCCCCGCCATCCGGGTCGCGGCCGTTGTGGCCCGCGGCCCCGCCCTGGCCCGCATCCAGGTGGACCGCACCGTGGACGACCTGTATGTCAGCGGGATCCTGCAGGCGGCGGCGGTCGACGTGCTCACCGACCCGGGCTGGCGCAGCCACCTCACCCGGCTGCGTGGGTCGCTGCGGGCCCGCCGCGACGAGCTGGCCCGGCAGGTGCGCGGACAGCTGGGTGCGGATGCCCTGGAGCTGGTGCCCCGGGGCGGGCTGAACCTCTGGGTGCGCGCCGCCGACGGCGTGGACGTGGCCGACCTGGCCCGGCGCAGCCGCGCGGAGGGTGTGCTGTTCTCCCCCGGCGGCGACTGGTTCCCCGCCGAACCGACCGGCTCCTTCTTCCGGCTGAACTACTCGCGGGCCCGCCCCGAGCTCTTCGGGGCAGCCGTGGCGACCATCGCCGGCCTGCTCCCCTAGTCCTCGCGCGAACCGGCCGGCGTCGTCGCGGCGGCGTCGACGGCGGTGAGCCACTCGGCCCAGAACAGCTTCCACTGCTCGCCCTCGTCGAACGACGCGACCTTGTCGTGGGTCACGCCCAGCCGGAGTCGTCCGTCGGGCAGCGGGTCGGTGGAGAACAGGATCGACCCCAGCGGCTCGCCGGCGCGGGCGAGGGCGAATCGCAGTGCCTTCGAGGCCGGCTTCGAGCGCAGCGCCAGGTCGAGACCGGGAAACAGGTCGGCGCGGGCGCCCTCGTCGAGCAGCAGCGCACGCACCGTGTCCCGGTCCAGGGCCAGCACCCGGGTGCGGCTCACGCTGAAACTGCCGTCGGGCATCTGGCCGGGCAGCCTGAGGCCGGTGATACGTTCGTAGCCCACGGTCACGCCCTGCGCCCACCAACCGTCCACGCCGTGCTCGGCGTGCACCCAGGCCGCGATGGCGGTGTGCCCCGCCTCGCGGCCGGGTCCGGCGTCGATCAGATCCGCCCACTCCTCCCAGGCATGTCCGGTGTTCTGGAGGATCGCGTCGTCGGTCTGCACGGGCTCGGCCGCCCAGACCCGGCCGCGGGGGCGCCCGGGTGCGGTGGGCGGCTCGGGTCGCACCCGCCGGGCGGCTGCGTAGCCCGCCCCGGCCGTGGTCATCCGCTCGCGGACGCTGCGCGTGAACGTTTCGTGCGTGGTCATCAGGACTCCTGTGCTCGGGTTGAGGATACTGGTGCGTCCCCTCCCCGGTCCACGGCCGCGGCCCCGCGTCGTCGTGGGGACCCCGCCGATTGCCTAGACTGAGTGCGAAGGGGGCATTTTTCGGATGAGCAAGAACAAGAGCGACGAACCGCGCGACGAGTTCGACCGCATCCAGATTCCTGAGTTTCTGGCCCGGCCGTTCGAGCGTCTCGCCGGCGGCCCGACCGTGCGCCCGGCCGACAGCCGTACCCCGAACGGGCAGCCCACCGCAGGCCAGAATGCCGACGGCGACACGGATGCCGACAGCCCCGAGAACCCCGACGACGCCACGCCGGCGCCGCGCCAGTGGTGGGCCGGCTACAAGGGCAAGCTGCTGCTGTACGGCGCGGGCACCATCGTCATGGTCTTCCTGCAGTCCCGCGGCTAACCAGCGGCCGACTACACCGCACGGAGTACCCAGGTTCATCCGTTCAGGGGATGCCTGCGCACCGGCGTTTGGCGACGATGGAGGTACCGATCCCGTTGACCCGATCGGCACCCGCCCGTCGAGAGGAATCCCCGTGACCACGATCCTGCACACCCGTCCGGCCCACCGGTCCCTGCGCCCCATCGTCATGACGGCGAGCCTCGTTACGGTGTCGGCCGGCTCCCACGGGCCCGCAGACCTGCCCGTCGCCGTTGACCGGGCGCCCGCGCACTACCTCGACCGGATCGCGCTCTGGGCGGCCCAGCCCGCCGGGATCGACCGGGCGGCGTAGCCCAGCCAGGTGCGCCCGCCGGGCTCCCGCGATCAGGGCCCGACCAGCAGCACCAGCACGTGATAGGTGACGTAGGCGGGCCAGACGACCGCCTGGAGCAGCCCCAGGATGAAGGCCCAGAACGATCCGTCCGAGGTGGAGATGAAGTAGATCGCCGCTCCGACGTAGGCGAGCAGGAAGAAGAACCCCCACGACCCGTCCCGCACGATCACGCTGCTTCGGCCATCCGATGCCATCAGACCCTCCACTTTCGGTGAGAACTACCTGCCTACCCGATGGCACACAGGGTAACCGTGCTGCCCGCGGAGCGAAACCGGTGGGCAGCCGTCGAAAGTGAGCCCGCAAGACGACATCGCCGTTTACGCGATAGTGAGGGTATGCAGATCTACTCCGACTACGCCGCCCACCGCTCCCGTCAGGTCGCCGTCGATGTGATCGCCGTCGCCGCCATCGCCGCATGGATCGGCCTCGGAGCTTTCGTCTACTCGCTCGTGATCGACCTCGCCCGGTTCGGCGAGCAGATGGAGTCCGCCGGGTCCGGCTTCTCCACCACGATGAGTGACATCGGCGACAGGTTCGGCGGTATGCCGCTCATCGGCGCCGGCATCAGCGCACCGTTCGAGGCCGCCAGTGGCGCGGGCCACAGCCTGGAGGCGGCCGGCCGCAGCCAGCAGGAGGCCGTGCTGAATCTCGCCGTCGGCCTGGGGTGGGGAATCGCCGTCGTGCCTATCGCAACGATCCTGCTGTTCTGGCTTGTACCGCGCCTGCGGTTCACGCGCCGGGCGGCCACGACACGGCGGCTGGTTCGTGCAGGCATCACCGTGGACCTGCTCGCGCTGCGGGCCCTGACGAATCAGAAGCTGTCGGTGTTTGCCGCGGTCGACGCCGACCCCGTGTCCGCGTGGCGTCGGGGCGACGCCGAGGTGATGCGTTCACTCGCCGCGCTGGAGCTCAAGGCCTCGGGGGTGCGCATCCGCTGACGCGCGTGCCCGGTACCGCGTGGTGCTGGCGGCCGCGGCCGGTGCGGGCGAGGATGGTTCCATGGCCGCAACTCTCACGGATGTCGCCCGCGAACTGTACGGCCTCCGGCCACAGGACTTCACAGCCGCGCGCAACATCACGGCGCAGGAGCTGAAATCTTCGGAGGCCGCTCTCTCCAAGCAGGTCGCAGCGCTGAAGAAGCCCTCCCCTGCGGCCTGGGTGGTGAACCTCCTCGCCCGGGAGAAGACCGACGATCTCACCGCGCTCCTCGACCTCGGCGAGCACATGCGCACCGCCCAGGAGCAGCTGGACCGGGACGCGTTGCGGCGACTCAGCGGCGAGCGCCGGGCCGCCGTCACCGCGCTCGCCCAGGCGGGTGCCGCGCGAGCCGCCGGACTCGGGAACCCGCCCACCCCGGCCGTGCTCGGCGAGGTCGAGCAGACCCTGTTGGCCGGCACGTCGGATCCCGCCGCCGCCGGCGCCGTCGCCAGCGGGCTGCTGGTCAAGCCGTTGTGGGCCGGCGGCTTCGAACCCGTCGACCTGGACGGCGCCGTCGCCGTGCCGGATACGGCGTCGTGGGCCGCGTCGCCCGGCGGCTCCCGCAGCCCCGCACCGCCGGACCCCGTGCAACTGGCCGACGTACGCCGCCGCAAGGAGGCCAGGGCGGAAGCGGAACGGCAGGAGCGCGATGCTGACGCCGCCGCCGTGGAAGTGGATGCCCTGGAGCGTCGCGCCCACCGGCTCGAGCTTCGCCGGGCCAGCCTGGAGGCGGAGATCACGGAGCTTCGGGAGCAACTCGCCACGGCCGAGGCGGCGCTCGCGGCCGTCACCGACGACGACAGCGCCCTGGCCGATGCCCGCACCCACGCCACCCGCGCGGCGGACGACGCCAGAAACCGCGCCCGCGACGCCCGCGACGCCGCCGACGCCGCCGAGAAATCCGGCCAGTCCACCAGCCGATTGACGGCGGCTAGGATACCGCCATGACTCCCAGCGATGCGGTCAACGCGGTTAGCCAGCTCAAGGCCAAAGCGGAGGCGGCCCGGGCCGCTGCGCTGCGCGCCCAGGCCGACGCGGAGGAGGCCGAAACCCGGCTGCGCCAGGCGGAGGATGAGGCACAATCCGCAGCCGCCGCCCCGGCCGGGTCGCCCGCGCAACCCGCCGGGCCCGCCACCAGCCCCCTCGACGAGACCGAGGTCGAGGCGATCCGGTCCGGCTACGCCTTCGACGGGCCGGCGCTCGAGCTCGGCGCCCTCGTCAACGGCGAGGCCCGTCCCGACGTGCAGATCCGCATCCCGCTGGCCATGACGAACCGGCACGGGTTGGTCGCCGGAGCAACCGGAACCGGAAAGACCAAGACGCTGCAGGTGCTCGCCGAACAGCTGTCCGCGCACGGGGTGCCGGTGTTCGCCGCCGACATCAAGGGTGACCTCTCCGGCATCGCCAGCACCGGCACGCCCAGCGACAAACTGCTCGCCCGCACCTCCGCGCTGGGCCAGGACTGGGCCGGCGCCGCCTCCCCCACGGAGTTCTTCTGCCTCGGCGGCATCGGCCACGGCATCCCGATCCGGGCCACCGTCGCCGGGTTCGGCCCGCTGCTGCTGAGCAAGGTCCTCGGGCTCAACGACACCCAGGAGTCCAGCCTGGGCCTGGTCTTCCACTATGCCGATGAGGCCGGCCTGCCGCTGCTGGATCTGACCGACCTGCGGGCGGTGCTCAGCTTCCTGATCAGCGACGACGGCAAGGGCGAACTCACCGGCCTCGGCGGGCTCTCCAGCGCCACCGTCGGCGTCATCCTGCGCGAACTCATCACCTTCGCCGACCAGGGTGCCGACGTCTTCTTCGGTGAACCCGAGATCGACACCACCGAGTTCCTCTCCGTCACCGCCGACGGCCGCGGCCTGGTGAGCCTGCTCGAGGTGCCCGGGGTGCAGGACCGGCCCGCCCTGTATTCAACGTTCCTGATGTGGCTGCTCGCCGACCTGTTCAACGACTTGCCTGAGGTGGGCGACCTGGACAAACCGAAGCTGGTGTTCTTCTTCGACGAGGCGCACCTGCTGTTCCGGGACGCGTCCAAGGACTTCCTGGCCGCGATCACCCAGACCGTGCGGCTCATCCGCTCGAAGGGGGTGGGCATCTTTTTTGTCACCCAGACGCCGAAGGACGTGCCCGGCGACGTGCTCGCCCAGCTGGGCTCGCGGGTGCAGCACCAACTGCGGGCGTTCACCCCGGATGACGCCAAGGCGCTGCGGGCGACGGTGTCGACCTTCCCCACCTCCGGCTATGACCTCGACGAGGTGCTCACCGGGCTCGGCATCGGCGAGGCCGTCGTCACGGTGATGAACGAGAAGGGCGCACCGAGTCCGGTCGCGTGGACCCGGCTGCGGGCGCCGCTGGGGTCGATGGCGCCCACCCCGGCCGCACAGATCGAGGCCGGCATCGCCGCGTCCCCGCTGCTCGCCCGCTACGGCGAGCCGGTCGACCGGGATTCCGCCCGGGAGATGCTGGCCACCCGGCTGGAGGCCGCCACCAGGGTCGCCGAAGCCGAACAGCGGGCGATCGACCAGGCCAAGGCGGCCGCCGAGCTCGCGAAACAGCAGGCGGCCGCGGATGCGCAGCAGGCCAAGGCCCAGAAGAAGGCCGACGCCGACTACGAGCGGCTCCGGCGCCAGGCCGAAACCGGGTCCCGTACCCGCACCAAAACGCAGAAGTCGGTGCTCGAGGAGGTGCTGGGCTCCCCCGCCACCAAAACGATCCTCACCGGCATCGTCACCGGCATCTTCGGCACCCGCCGCCGGCGCCGCTGACCCTCGCAGCCCACCTGTGGTCTCCGCGGCAGGCGTCGTCCCGTGGCCCGAACGTCCCCGTCTGCTGGCAGCGAACGGCGCCCACAGGCGAACCCGACGGACGTACGCTCTGGTGCCATGAACGATATCCCGGCGATGGATGACGACGGGCTGCTCGACGCGTATTCGAAGACCGTCATGGCCGTGGCCACACGGGTGCTGCCCAGCGTGGCCAGTGTCGCGGTGCGCAGCACGCAGGGAGCCGGTGCGGGGAGCGCGAGCGTCATCACCGACGATGGTTTCCTCCTCACCAGCGCCCATGTCGTCGCCGGCGCCGGCGTGGCCGAGGTCGGCTTCGCCGACGGTACCGGCAGCCGGGTCGACGTGGTCGGCCGCGACACCCTCTCCGATCTGGCCGTGCTGCACGCGCGCGGCGCCACCCCGCCGCCGGTGCAGTTCGGCGATGCCGCGCAGCTGCGTGTCGGCCAGTTGGTCGTGGCGCTGGGCAACCCGCTGGGCCTGGCCGGCAGCGTCACCGCCGGTATCGTCTCGGCGCTCGGCCGGTCGCTGCCCACCCGGTCCGGGCGGGTGATCGACGAGGTGATCCAAACCGACGCCGCCCTCAACCCGGGCAACAGCGGCGGGGTGCTGGCCGACAGCGTGGGGCGCATGGTCGGGGTCAACACCGCGGTGGCGGGCATCGGGGTGGGCCTGGCGGTGCCGATCAATGCGACCACCCGGGCGATCATCACCGCACTGATGACCACCGGGCGGATGCGGCGCGCGTGGCTGGGCATCGCCGGCGCCCAGGTGCCGCTGCCGCCGGCGCTGGCGGCCCGGATCGGCTCGCCGACCGGCCTGCAGGTCGCCGCCGTCTCCCCGGGCAGCCCGGCGGCGGAGGCCGGGCTGCACCGCGGCGACATCGTGGTCGAACTCGCCGGGCAGCCCGTGGTCACGGCCACGGCCGTTCAGCAGCTGATGGTCGAGGACGCGATCGACAAGCCCATCGAGATCACGGTCTGGCGCAACGGCGCCCTGGTCGACGCCATCACCGTTCCGCGGGAACTCCAGGAGTCCTGACGTCGGCCCGCCACGGCCGATCGATCAGGCCGCGGCGAACCGCCTCGCCGAGCGTTCCTTGGCCTTCTCAGCCTCGACCTCGCGGTTCTTCGGCGGAGCGGTCGTGACCAGGTCCTCGAGCAGGTGCCGCGAGATGTGGGCGATTTCGGCGACCGCACGGTTGAAGGCCTCCTCGTTGGCCTTCGACGGCTTCGTGGAACCGCTGATCTTGCGCACGAACTGCAGCGACGCCGCGTACACCTCGTCGTCGGTGGCGGCAGGTTCAAAATTGTGAAGCTGATGAATGTTCCGGCACATACTTCGAGGGTACCCAGCCGGGCCGAGCCACGGAAGTACGAAAAAGTCTTGCGCGGCGGCCGGGTTGCCCACTACGGTGATGCCTACGCCACTACGACGAAAGGAGCCCAGCGTGATTACTCAGAGAATTGCATCCGCATTCAGCACTACCGCCGGCTTCGTCGGCGTCTTCACCGCCTGATCGGCCAGTAGGTAACCCCACCGGTCCAGACGGTGGTGACGCTCTCGAAGCCCGACCAGGCAGCATCCGCACCGTTTGTGGTTGATCGCACCCGCTATAGCGCGCGCGACCGGCCGCACGGGGCGCGGCGACGGCATCCGTGTGCATCCGCACTCGTTCGCATCCGTCTGCCCGGGTCACTCACCCCGTGAGAGCGCGTGCACTCCGCGCGACGCCCTCGTGCCGCCATGCGCGGCCACCCTTCATTCGGCGAGCCCGAACGCTCCGCACGAGCGCCCGGATTCTTAGAACCGTCCTCTTTAAGGAATGCATCCTCATGAATACCCGACTGGCGCCCGTTCCGGGCAGCCACGATCACCCACCCCAACCCGTTGGCTCGCCCGCGACGCACCCCGTGCGCCGCGTGGGCCTGGTCGATCGCGCCGCCATGCACCTTGGCGTCGCACTGATCCGCTGGGGCCGCCGGCCCGTGCGCGGTCGCCGCCGGGCACGCCTCACTGTCGCCCCCCAGTCGATCGCGGCACGCCGGGAACNTCGCCCCCCAGTCGATCGCGGCACGCCGGGAACTGGACCGGGTTCGGGACGAGCATCTGGCCCTGACGCTGACTCAGTTCCGATGACGGAGCCGGTATGCGGGCGCGGCGCCGCTATGCGGGTGGCGCGCCACCCGCATAGCGGCGCCTGACCCGCCTAACGGGTCCGGACCGGTTCCGGATGCGTTCAGCCGCGCGGCGCCGCGTCCAAGGCGCCCCGCCATTGCTCGAGCAGGCGCGCCACGCTGCGGCTGTGCGCCCACGGCACCTCGGGCGCCTCGGTTCGGCCGTCCAGAAGAGCCTGCGACACGGCGTCGGCCTCCGCGGCGAACGGGTCCACCGTCGGCACCTCGACGAGTCGGTCACGGCCATCCTTGCGCACGATGAACGACGCGGCCGAGGCGCTCCGGCTGCCGAACACGTCGGCCAGCTCGATGATCCCGGTGCTCCCGCTGAGCGTCGCGGATCGGGGCAGCTCGGCGACGATGGAGCACTCTACGTCCGCGGAGAAGCCCGCGCCGGCGATCGTGGCGCTGGCGTGCTCGTCGACTCCGGTGTCGCCGATGTGGCCCGCGGCGACGGTGACACGCAGGCCGGTCGGGTCCACACCGGCGGCGGCGGCGAGGCCCACCGCGAGCGCCACCGGGTAGCCGCCCACGTCGAGGATCGCCCCGCCGGCCAGCTCCGGATCGAACAGGCGGCCCGTCCGTTCCCCGGCCGCGAAGCCGAACGAGGCCACCAGCTGCAACGCGGTTCCCACCTCGCGGCTGGCGACGGCGGCATCCAGGGCCCGTGCGAACGGTCCGAACCGGTGTTTGTACGCCTCGACGAACGGCAGTCCGGAGGCCGCGGCCTGGCCGAGGACCCGCTCCAGCTCCGCCGTGCTCGGCGCGACAGGCTTCTCGCACAGCACCGCCTTGCCGGCCTTCAGCGCGGCCACGGCGAGATCCGCGTGGGTCGTGTTCACCGTGGAGATGTAGACGGCGTCGATGTCGTCCCGGGCGAGGAGCTCCTCGTAGGATCCGGTGACGGGCGCCCCGTGTGTTGCCGCGAACGCGGCCGCCCGGTCGGGGTTCGTGCTGCCGACCGCGTGCAGTGTGCCGTGCGCCGACCCGGGCAACGCCCGCGCGAACCAGCCGCCGATATCGCCAGGTCCCAGGATCGCCCACCGCGTAGTCTTCATTCCCTGAAGGTATCAACCTTCGGCGACGAACATTTCCCGGTGAGGGAGCGGAATCTGATGCGGTGGTACGGGTGCCCCTGGAGGGACTCGAACCCCCAACCCTTTCCTTAGGACGGAACTGCTCTTCCATTGAGCTACAGAGGCTGACCGGGAAAGTTTAGCCGCTATCCGCACCGGTTGAGCCCACGCGACACACGGGGTGCCCGTCTTCGCCGAGTTACCCCGGTGCGGACCAGTTGCTCCGGTGCGCGGGGGCAACTCGTCCGCAGGAGGGCACGTCGCGAAACTAGGTCGGCGGGTAGAGGTAAACCGGAACCTCGCTGATCGGCACGGTACGCGTGTGATACGCGTGGGAGCCGTTCCAGTTGTATTCCTCGAGCACGACGGTGCCGTCTCCCGGCACCGACTGCACGTAGGCGACGTGGTTGTAGGTGAACCAGGCCACGGCACCCACGACGGGCGACTTGCTGCTGGCCCAGCCCTTGCTCGACCAGGCGTTGGCCCAGGCGGATGCGTTGCCGCCGCCGGGCGTCATGGTCGACCAGGTCCACTTGAACGGGCCGGTGGCGCCGGCGTCGCGGTTGAGCCGCCAGGCCACGAAGTCCACGCACTCGCGGTAGTAGTAGCCGAGCGGGGAGAACCCGCCGCCCTGGGATTCCGTGGCAGCGTCCCGCCAGGGGTAGTCGTCGCCCTCGGCGCGGATGCCCACCACGGCGTACTCGGCCGCAGAGGTGCGCACGTCTTCGGCGGCCTGCTTCTGCACGAGGTCCGCTTCGATGTTCGCCTCGATCTCGTCGAGTTCGGCCTGGCTCGTCGCGGTGAAGCCGTCGGTGGAAATGCTCACGGCGGCGGCAGCGGCGGCCACGGTGAGGTCCTGGGTATCCCGGGGGGCCTTGGCGCTGATCCCGGCCGAGCCACCCTGCGGGCTGAAGGCGTAGGCGGGCAGCGCGGCGGTGAGGAAGATGGCCGGGATGGCCAGGAGAGTCACCATCTTGGCGAACTGCTTGCGGCGCTTGACGGGTCGCTTGGCCGGGCTGGTGCGAGCGCCGGCGGGCGCTGTGGCCGGTGCGGATGCCGCCGAGAAGGGCCGGTACCGGCCCGGGCGCCCCGGACGCGGGGCCACGGGGGCGCTCGGCGCGGACGGTTCGACGGCCGATGTGGTGGTGCTGCCGACGATGACGGCGAGGTCCGGCGACACCGACAGGATCGCGACCGGCGGTACGGGAACGGCGGTGACAACGGCGGCCGACTCAACGGGGACGACGGCGACCTCAGCGGGAACAACGACGGTGTCAGTTGGAACGACGGCGACCTCAGCGGGCACGACAACGGACTCAACGGGGACGATGATGGCGGGGGAATCGGATGCCTCAGCGGCGACGCGCTGGGCTCGGGCCTCGCGACGCGTGGGTAACGCGCCGTCGCCCTCAGGCGAGCCGGCGGGGCCGGAATGAGTCACAGATAAACCTCTACATACAGCCGCTACCGGAGGGGGACTTCACAACTGTAGGTGATGGGTGGGTCCGCTGTCACCTCGAACGTTACGTTTTCGTGACAATGGCACTACAAAGGGGTGACCATCCACAAATCCGTGCCGATCGATGAGACTACGCGGCGGCCGTCGCGAGGAACTCGTCCCACTGCGGCAACGGTCGTTCCACGCCGCTGACCACCCAGGTGGTGCCCTGCGGCATCCGGGGGTGAAAGCGCAGGTCCCAGCCCATCTCGGCGGGCGTCCGGTCGCTCTTGAGGTTGTTGCAGCGCAGGCAGCAGGCCACGAGGTTGTCCCAGGTGTCGCGGCCGCCGCGGGACCGCGGCTGCACGTGATCGATCGTGCTGGCACTTTTGCCGCAGTAGCAGCAGCGGTGGTCGTCGCGCCGCAGCACTCCGCGCCTGCTCACCGGCACGGCCCGCGACCGCGGCAGGCGCACGTAACGGGTGAGCAGGATCACGCTGGGCCGCTCCCACGACTCCGTCGCCGCCCAGACCGGGTGACCCTGGTCCGCCTGAATGATTGTTGCCTTCTGGTTCATGACGAGCACGAGTGCCCGCTTGAACGACACGACCGCGAGGGGTTCATATCCCGCGTTGAGGACCAGTGTGCGCATGCGCTCCCTTTCGAAAAAGGCTGGACGGCTTCCAGCCATTCGAACTGCTGTCTGGCGTCGACGGGGAGGAGATGCGGGCAAACAAAAAGGGCGTCGTCATCATGACAACGCCCCATGGGCTTCGGTGTGCTCGGGGCACACGACACCCAGACAGATTTGACTGCTGTGCCGCAGCGCGAAGTGTCCGCGCACATCCATGGTGTGGATCGTGCGTAGCTTGCGCATTGGCTCTCCCAAAATCCCGCAGAACATCAGGGGATCAGGTTAACCCACAAATGGTGCACCACGATAACGTGGCGCACCATTTGTGCTATGCGTTACCCAGTGTTTACCCGGGCGGTGTCGCGGGCGGCTCGCTCGAACCCGCTCAGATGCCCAGCCGCACGATGAAGTAGTCGCTGGTCCAGATCGGCTGCACCCGCACCGATGCTCCTTCGTAGGGCGCGTGCAGGATGTTGCCGTTGCCGGCGTAGAACCCGTCGTGGCCGTCCATGATCACCAGGTCGCCCGGTTGGGCATCCGCCAGGGCGATCCGGGTGCCGGCGGCGCCCTGTCCGGTGGAGGAGTGCGGCAGCGAGATGCCGAACTGCGCGTACACGTACATCACGAAGCCCGAGCAGTCGAACCCGGCCGGAGTGGCACCGCCGTAGACGTAGGGGACGCCCTGATATTGCAGCGCGACGCTGTACACCGACGAGAGACTGAAGCTCGGGTACGCCGAGCTGGCCAGGTAGTCGGCCGCCGAGGGGCCGGTGAACGACTCCGCATAGGTGGTCATCGAGGTCGCGGCGGCCGCCCGCGCGGCTTCCGCGGCTGCCGCGGCCTCGGCGGCGTCCGCGGCGTCCGCGGCGTCGATCTCGGCCTGCGGCGTGGCTGCGAAGGCATCCTGGGCGACCGAGACGGTCGCTGCCGTCTCATCGACGGCCACCGCCTGGGCGCCCGCCTTGGTCAGTTCGGTGGCATCCGTGGCTACGAAGGTGCCCTCGGCGTCCGCCGGGGCGAACGCGTAGGCCGGTAGCGCCATGGTGGCGACGAGTCCGGTGGCCAGGGTCATCATCACGACGGGACCCACGGTGCTTCGGAGTTTGGATCTCTTGACGGGTGACCCGGGCGGCATGACGATGCGCGGGCCCACCTCGGATTGCGTCGCGCGCATCGGGTCGGCGGGAGCGGGGCGTATCGCCACCGCTGTGGAACGTCGACCGCTTCGGGACAGTCTTCTGCCTAATAGAGTCAAATCGGACCTCCGGCGCCTCGACAACACTAGGGAGTTGCCCCGTCCAGGTGCGCGTGAACGCATGGAATTTCCGCAGCAAGCGACGGGAAGGGTAGAGACGTCTTGCGCGGGCCCGACGATCGGTCTCTGATCTGTGGGCAGGTCGAGGCTACGTGATCGAATTCGTTTTGTCACCCCAAATGGGCGAAATCTAACGAATTGGTAACAAGGCTGTGAATTTCTGTTGAAAACCCAGGTCCGGCTAGGAGTCGGTGGCGGGCGTGGTCACGAAGATATGGCCGGCGACCTCGTTGGGCAGCTCCAGTCCGTCGCCGAAGCCCTCAACCTGCACCAGAACGTAGGAGCCCACGGCCGAGAACACTCCGGTGTTGCCCGGCAGAACGCCGGACTGCTTGAGCTGGGCAAGAAGCTCAGGGTCGAACTGCACGGGCTCTCCCAGCCGGCGGATGACGGCGCTCACGGGTGCATCGGACGCCGCGACGACGTCGAGCAGGTTGGTGACGCCCGCCATGAACGCCACGGCCGGGGAGTCGCCCAGCTCGTCGAGGCCGGGGATCGGGTTGCCGTACGGGGATTCGGTGGGGTGACCGAGGATTTCGAGGATCTTGCGCTCGACCTGTTCGCTCATCACGTGTTCCCACCGGCAGGCTTCGTCGTGGACGAACTCCCACTCGAGACCGATGACGTCGCTGAGCAGGCGTTCCGCGAGGCGGTGCTTGCGCATCACGTGCACGGCCTTGGTGCGGCCGCTGAGGGTCAGCTCGAGGTGCCGGTCGCCGGAGACGACGACGAGACCGTCGCGCTCCATTCTGGCCACGGTTTGGGACACTGTCGGTCCGGAGTGGCCCAACCGCTCGGAGATGCGGGCGCGGAGGGGAACAATGTTCTCCTCCTCGAGGTCGAGGATGGTGCGGAGATACATTTCGGTCGTGTCGATAAGGTCAGTCATCCGCAGCCTCCCGCTCGGCCATATGTGCAACGCCACAACACTACCCGTGCGAAGCGGGCAACTAGAATCCTGTTATGCCGGACCTACAGATCCCCACAGAATTGCTGCCCGCCGACGGACGTTTTGGCTGCGGCCCGTCCAAGATCCGTCAGGAGCAGCTGGACTACCTCTCCGGCGCCGGCGCGAGCATCCTGGGCACCTCCCACCGCCAGGCACCGGTGAAGAACCTGGTCGGGCGCGTCCGCACCGGCCTCAGCGACCTCTTCCGCGCCCCGGAGGGCTACGAGCTCATCATGGGCAACGGCGGCTCGACCGCGTTCTGGGACGCCGCCGCGTTCTCGCTCATCGAAACCCGCGCCCAGAACCTCGTCTTCGGCGAGTTCGGCGGTAAGTTCGCCGCCGCCGCCGCCGCTCCGTTCCTCACCGCTCCCGACGTCATCAAGTCCGCCCCCGGCTCGCGCGCCGCCGCCGTTCCCACCGAGGGCGTCGACGTGTACGCCTGGCCGCAGAACGAAACCTCCACCGGCGTCATGGCCCCGGTCACCCGGGTGCACGGAGACGCGGGCGCCCTGACCGTCATCGACGCCACCAGCGCCGCCGCCGGCATCGACTTCGAGGCCGACCAGGCGGATGTCTACTACTTCGCTCCGCAGAAGAACCTCGCCTCCGACGGTGGCATCTGGCTGGCCCTGTTCTCCCCCGCGGCAATCGAGCGGGTCGAACGCATCGCCGCCAGCGGCCGGTACATCCCCGAGTTCCTCAGCCTCAAGAACGCCATCGACAACTCCCGTCTCAACCAGACGCTCAACACGCCCGCCGTGTCGACGCTGCTGCTGATGGAGAACCAGCTCGAATGGATCAACGGCAACGGCGGGTTGGCCTGGGCGTCGGCGCGCACCGCGGAGTCTTCCTCGGTGCTCTACGACTGGGCCGCGACCGTGGACTACGCCACGCCGTTCGTGACCGACCCGAGCCACCGCTCGCAGGTCGTCGCCACGATCGACTTCGACGACGCAATCGACGCCGCGGCCATCGCCAAGATCCTGCGCGCCAACGGAATCGTCGACACCGAGCCGTACCGCAAGCTCGGTCGCAACCAGCTGCGCGTCGCCACCTTCACGGCCATTGACCCGGCGGATGTGCGGAAGCTCGTCTCGTCGATCGAGTACGTAGTAGCCAACCTGGGATAGTCGCCCATGCGTTTCTGGCTGAAAGACAGCGAAAGACGGCCCGACCCGCTGCCCGCCCGCGCGAATGCGCGGAAAGCGGTGGCAGCGGGTTCGGCCGGCTGGCTAGTGCTGCTGGTGCTGGCCGTCGTCTTCCGAGCTGAATTGAACGACGCCGGCCTGGGCTGGTGGCTGTGGTGCGCCGTCATCGGTCTGGGCCTGGGCCTCTGCGGACTCGGCTTCGTGCTGTTCAGACGCCATTAGCGCCTCGTCCACGTCGATTCCATCGAGGACGTCGACGCCGTTGTCGACGGCGTCGTCGGACTCGGCGCTCTGGTCGGCGTCGTCGTCGTCATCATCGCTGTCGTCGTCGTCATCGCTGTCGTCGGCATCTTCGTCGTCATCATCGTCGTCGCTGTCGTCGTCGCTGTCGTCGTCGGACCCGCCGAACCCGGCGGCAGCCAGCTCCTCGGCAACCTTGGAGTCAGCGAGCCGGTCGCTCCACGGCACCCATTCCGGGGCGAGCAGGGAATCGTCGCCGGGCAT
Source organism: Cryobacterium sp. N22 (assembly GCF_002929555.1). GTDB lineage: Bacteria > Actinomycetota > Actinomycetes > Actinomycetales > Microbacteriaceae > Cryobacterium. The sequence goes on along the minus strand of NZ_PJJP01000026.1, from coordinate 54,026 downwards.
GAGCTCGGTTTCCAGCACCTGCGGCGCGGAGTCGCCGTCGACGCGGGACAGGCTGACCGTCCAGCGCCAACCCGGGTAACCGGTCATCAGGCAGTCGAAGAGCAGCGACAACACGTGCTCACCCTCGACGATGTAGCCGAGCGGTTCACCGATCGTGTCGGCCGGGGTGATCAGTTCCAGAGCGGTCCTGGCCTGGTCGACAGCGGCCACGAGCACCTCATCGGCCTCGAAGACCTCTTCGTCGGCCTCGTCGTCGGCCACGTCGTCGGCATCCTCAGCGGGCGCGGCCCCAGCCGCATCCGCCCGGCCGTCGGCGTCGGCCGTGGTCGAGTCGACAGCGGACTCGGTGGCCGCGGACTCGTCGACCGGCTCGGTCACCGGGGCGTCGGTCTCGGCGACAGGCGGGGCCTTGGGCGGGGTCGGATCGAAGGGATTAAGCATCCAGTTCCTCGGCGACCTTGCGCAGCACTGCCGCGATCTTCTTGCTGTGCGCGGAGTCGGGGTACCGCCCGCGGCGGAGGCTCGACCCGATGCCGTCGAGCAACTTCACCAGGTCCTCGACGATGATGGCCATGTCGTCGGCAGGCTTGCGGCTCAGCTTGGCCAGGCTCGGCGGAGCCTCGATCACGCGCACGGACAGCGCCTGGGCGCCCCGCTTGCCGTCGGCGATGCCGAACTCGAGCTTCATCCCGGCCTTCACCGTCACTCCGGCGGGCACTGCAGACGCGTGCAGGAAGACTTCGTGGCCTTCATCGGACGTGATGAAGCCAAAACCCTTCTCCTCGTCGTAGAACTTGACTTTGCCGGTGGGCATCTGAACCTCGCTGTGATTTTGAGGCGCGCAGAATGCGCGCCGCTTCCCTCAGCATATTCCGTTGTAGCTGACTATGCCCCGTATCCTTAGGTCTGTGACCACTCAAACTCCACACGACCCCGGCCGGCTCGAGAAGATCCTGGCCTACATGGTTGCGGGCGTCGTCGGGCTGTCCATCCTGGCCTTCCTCGCCGTGATCCTCGGCACCGCGGCCGGGGCCGGCGACAACGACGGGTTCAGTCACGGCGTCTGGCCCGCCGTGCTCACCCTGCCCCTGTTCGGTCTTCCCCTCGGCTTCCTGTTGATCATCGCGTTGATGATCGTCAGCGGAGTCCGCCGTGCTCGCGAGGCTCGACAGAAGCAGGAGTAACCCACATGCTGACGCTCGCCTCACGCCTCCGTGCACTGAACGACGCAGCACTGCGCCGCACGATCACGCTCCGGTCGATCTCCCCGCACGGCATCCACGACTTCTTCGACCTCGCCGAAGCGCTCCTCGAGCCCGCAGCCATCCAGTCGACGCTCGCGCACCTGGACCGCAGCACCCTCGCCGTTCTGGCCGTGGCCAGCGAACTGGGCGTTGCCCCGGTGGGTGACCTGGTCGAACGGCTGGCCGACCTCGGGCACGACACCCTGAACGCCGACGACATCTCCGCTCGCGTCGATCGCCTCGACGAGCTGATGCTCCTGGTGCGCACCGACGACACCGTGCGGCCGTATGCCGCCGTCGTCGAACGGCTGCGAGCCTGGCCGGAGGAGGGCCTGCCCAGCGCCGCCGACCTGTCCGGTGTGCCCGCCCCCACCCCGCTGGCCCCGCTCTCGGCCACCGACAGCCGCTTCACCGAGCGGCTGGCCGCCGAACGGGCCGTCACCGCCGTCTCCTCGATCGCCGAACTCCTCACCGAACTCGGCCAGGAGCCGGCCCGCGAACTCAGCCGAGGCGGCCTCGGCCTGCCGGACACCAAACGCCTCTCCGTCGCCATGCGGGTCGACCTGGACGCCGTCGCCCCACTCGTGGGCATCGCCGCCCGTGCCGACCTGGTCACCCTGGGCTCCGGTTACTGGTCGGAGTCCGCCGAGGGAGCGGCCTGGCTGCTCGAGAGCGCACCGGCGCGCTGGGGCGCACTGGCCGCATCCTGGCTCGGTGCCCTGCCCGCCGACGTGAGGCAGATCGTCGCCGAACGGCCCGGCGTGGCCTGGGGTGATGCCCTGCACAGGTTCGTGGCCTGGCTGTACCCGGCCGGCGGCACCTGGATGGACGACCGCATCGCCGCCTTCGCCCATGAGGGCGAGCTGATCGGCATCACCGCTCGCCAGTCCACCAGCCCGGCCGGCGCCGCCGTGCTCCGCGGCGACATCGACGCCGCCATCGCCATCATCGCCGCGTCGCTGCCCGCCGAGGTGGGTACCGTCCACCTGCAGCACGACCTCTCCATCGTGGCGCCCGGCCCGTTGTCGGCCTCGATCGACGCCCGGCTGCGCACCTTCGCGGATGTCGAGAGCCGCGAGCTGGCGTCCAGCTACCGGTTGAGCGGTGCGTCGGTCAACCGCGCCCTCGCCGCCGGCGACGACGCGGAGTCCATCCTGCACTTCCTGGCCACGATTTCGCTCACCGGCGTCCCCCAGCCGGTGGACTACCTCATCCGTGACGCCGCCAACCGGTACGGGACGGTGCGGGTGGGCCGCATCGACCCCGAGAACCCGGCCGGGCACAGTTATGTCGCGTCCACGGACGCCGCGGTTCTCGGAGCCATCGCCGTGGACCAGACGCTCACGGCGCTCGCGCTGACACCGGTCTCCCCCACCCGCCTCAGCAGCCCCCAGCCCGCCGACACCGTGTTCTGGGCGCTCACCGACGCCCGGTACCCCGTCGCCGCCGAGAACGCGGCCGGCGAGGTGGTGCATCCGCGGCGGCATCCCGTCGTCCGCCCGACTCGCGTGGTCGTACCGGACCCCACGGTCGCGCTTGTCGAGGAGCTGCGCGCCACCGACGGCGGCGAGGCGAAGGCCGCGCACGCCTGGCTGGCCCGGCAACTGGATTCCGCCATCAAGCACCGGCAGACGGTGCTGGTGAGCGTGCAGATGCCCGGCGGCGCCGTGGTGGACTACCTCCTCGAACCGGCCAGCGTCGGCGGCGGCCGGTTCCGCGCCCGGGACCGTCGGGCCGATATCGAACGCACGCTGCCGCTCTCCAGCGTCGTCAGCATCGTCCCCGCTCCCTGACCCGGCGGCCGGGGCCGGTCGGGTGCACCCCCGGACGCGGGTGGGCACGGCCGCAGCCCACGGGCGTAGCATTGTTGCTTATGTCCGATGGCCCGCTGATCGTCCAAAGTGACCGCACGGTTCTGCTCGAAGTCGCGCACCCTCTGGCCGAGGATGCCCGGCACGACCTGGCCGTCTTCGCCGAACTGGAACGCGCGCCGGAACACATCCACACCTACCGCATCACCCGGCTCGGCCTTTGGAACGCCCGTGCCGCCGGGCACGACGCGGCTAACATGCTGGCCACGCTGGAGAAATACTCCAAGTTCGCGATTCCGCAGACCGTCACCGTCGACCTCGAAGAAACCGTAGGCCGCTACGGCCGCCTGGTCATCGACCGTGACGCCGAGGGCCAGCTGGTGCTGCGCAGTCTTGACGCCCCGGTGCTGACCGAGGTGGCCGGCGCCCGGCGCATCGCCCCGCTGCTGATCGGCCAGCCCACCCCGGACTCGTTCCTGGTGGCGCCGTGGGCCCGTGGGCAGCTCAAGCAGGAACTGGTCAAGCTCGGCTGGCCCGCTGAGGATCTCGCCGGCTACACGCCGGGCACCCCGCACGACATCGCGCTGCTCGAAGACGGCTGGGCGCTGCGTGACTACCAGCACAAGGCCGTGTCGAACTTCTTCGAGGCCGGCTCCGGTGTCGTGGTGCTGCCCTGCGGCGCCGGCAAGACCCTCGTGGGCGCCGGCGCGATGGCCACCGCCAAGACCAACACCCTGATCCTGGTCACCAACACCGTCTCCGCGCGGCAGTGGCGCGACGAGTTGCAGAAGCGCACCACCCTCACGGCGGAGGAGATCGGCGAGTACTCCGGCCAGGTCAAGGAGGTCAAACCCGTCACCATCGCGACGTACCAGATCCTCACGGCCAAGCGGAAGGGCGAGTACGCGCACCTCGAGCTGCTCGACGCGATGGACTGGGGCCTGGTGATCTACGACGAGGTGCACCTGCTGCCCGCCCCGGTGTTCAAGCTCACCGCCGAGTTGCAGGCCCGCCGTCGGCTCGGCCTGACCGCCACCCTGGTGCGCGAAGACGGCCGCGAGGGCGACGTGTTCAGCCTGATCGGCCCCAAGCGGTTCGACGCCCCGTGGAAGGAGATCGAGGCCCAGGGCTTCATCTCCCCCGCCGCCTGCTTCGAGGTGCGCATCGACCTGCCCCACGACGAGCGGCTCAGGTACGCCGCCGCGCCCGACGACGAGCGTTACCGGATGGCCGCCACCGCGCCCGCGAAGCTGGACATCGTGAAGGAGCTGGTGGGGATGCATCCCGGCGAACGCATCCTCGTGATCGGCCAGTACCTCGACCAGATCGACGAGCTCGCCGAGGCCCTGCAGGCGCCCAAGCTCACCGGGGCCACCCCGGTGGACGAACGCGAACGGCTGTACCAGGCGTTCAGGGTGGGCGAGGAGAACCTGCTCGTGGTGTCGAAGGTGGCCAACTTCTCCATCGACCTGCCCGAAGCCTCCGTCGCCATCCAGGTGTCGGGGTCGTACGGGTCCCGGCAGGAGGAGGCCCAGCGCCTCGGCCGGCTGCTGCGCCCGAAGGAGTCCGGCCTCACCGCGAGTTTTTACACCCTCGTGGCCCGCGACACCGTCGACCAGGACTTCGCCCAGAACCGCCAGCGCTTCCTGGCCGAGCAGGGCTACGCCTACACGATCCTCGACGCACACTCCCTCACCCGCCCCGCCGTGGCCGCGAACTGAGAGAAAAGCCCCAGAACGCACGAGTTTTCGGGGCTTAGCTCACAGTTCGCGGGCTCGGAGGTAGCGCAGGAGGAGGGTGTCGCCGGCGGGGAGGGCGTGGGCGAGGTGCATCCGGCGCGGCGCCGCCTCCGGCGCGCCGGCGATGCGCGGTGCCCGGCCGGACTCGAGCAGCGGGGCCAGGGTGAGGCAGAGTTCGTCCACGGCGTCCGCGGTCAGCAGCGAGCCGAACAGGCTGGGGCCGCCCTCGCAGAGCATCTGCGGATAGCCCCGCGCGGTGAGGGTGCGCACCAGCAGCGCGTGGTCGACGGATGCCTCCCCGCAGACCAGCACGTCGGCCACTTCGGCGAGCTCCGCGCGCCGTTCCGCGGGGGCCTGGGCGTGGGTGATCACGATCGGCCGGGTGGCCGCCTCGGTGAACACCGGGTGTGCCGGGTCCAGGTCGAGCCGGCCGGACACGATCGCCACCGGCGGGTGTTCGGGCAGCGAGTGGGCGACCCGCCAGGACACCGCCTCGTCGGTGAACCGGATCCCGCCGTAGCCCTCGGCGCGCACGGTGCCCGCACCAACGAGGATCACGTCGGTGAGCATCCGAAGGGTGTCGAACACCAGTCTGTCGGCGTCGTCGCCGAGCCCGCCGCTCAGGCCGTCGTGGGTGGCCGCACCGTCCAGGCTGCTGATGAAGTTCACTCGCAGGTGCGGGGTCGTGCGGTCCGGCACCGTGTAGCGGGCCAGCACGTCATCGGGATCGAGGGTGGCGGCGTTCATCAGGAGAGGTTGTGGCGCAGATAGGCCGGTTCGCGCCAGCCGAGAATCGCCTCGGTCATTCGCACGGCGTCCACCGCTGCCGAGACGTTGTGCACCCGCACGATGCGGGCGCCCTGCAGGATGCAGTAGACGGCGGCGGCGAGGGTGCCCTCCACCCGGCTGTCGCGGTCACGGTTGAGGGTCTCGCCGATGAAGTCCTTGTTCGAGACCGCCACCAGCGTGGGCAGGCCGAGCGAGGTGATCTCCGCCAGCCGGCGGGTCAGCTCGAGGGAGTGCCTGGTGTTCTTGTTCAGGTCGTGCCCGGGATCGATCACCAGCCGGTCGGCCGGCATCCCGTGGTCGAGGGCGCGTTGCACCCTGGCCTGCAGGAAGTCGGCCACCTCGGCGACGACGTCGTCGTACTGCGGCGCCGGGTACGGCGTGCGGGGCCGGGCCAGGCTGTGCGTGATCACCAGGGTGGCGTCGCTGTCCGCGACGACCTCGGCCATCCGGGGGTCGTGCACGCCAGTGGTGTCGTTGATCACGTGCGCGCCGGCGTTGATGCTGGCCCTGGCCACGTCGGGGTCGAAGGTGTCGACGGAGATCACGACGCCGGAGCCCTGCAGAGCGGCGACGACGGGCACCACCCTGTCGATCTCCTCCGCGACCGGAACGGCCGGTCCCGGGGCGAACTTGGCCCCGCCGATGTCGACCCAGTCGGCACCGTCGTCGATGGCCTGGCGCGCGGCGGCCACGGCCGAATCGAGCGCGAAGGTGGCCCCGCGATCGTAGAACGAGTCCGGCGTGCGGTTGATCACCGCCATCACCGCCACCTCGCGGGCGAAGTCGAAGTCGCGTCCGTTGATGCGGCGCAGGGGCACGTCCAGTCGGGGCAGGATGACCCCGGTTGCGCCGGTCGAGCTGACCATCTGACTCCTCGTGCTGCTGGGCCGCGGTGCGACGCGACGGATGTGTGTTCAGGCGGTGCCCGGTGACGGGTCGAGCAGGTCTTCCAAGGCTATGCGCTTATCCGCGAGACGGGGCAGGTCCACCCTGACATCCCGCCCGTCAGAACCGCACCGAAGCGCTGTCACCGGGTCGCCTGCGCACATACCGCCGACTCACAGGAAAGCACCAGCTAACGCGCAGATACTGGGTGCATGACTGACGGCCCCCGCATCCTTATCGTTGACGACGAACCCAACATCCGGGATCTCCTCACCACCAGCCTCCGCTTCGCCGGCTTCGCCGTGCGCGCCGTGGGAAACGGTGCCCAGGCGATTTCCGCCGTGCTCGAGGAAGAGCCCGACCTCATCATCCTCGACGTGATGCTGCCCGACATGAACGGCTTCGGCGTCACCAAGCGCCTGCGTTCGGCCGGGTACACCGCACCGATTCTCTTCCTCACGGCCAAGGACGACACCGAAGACAAGATCACCGGTCTCACCGTCGGCGGCGACGACTACGTCACCAAGCCGTTCAGCCTCGACGAGATCGTGGCCCGCATCAAGGCCATCCTGCGCCGAACCATGCACGCCGACGAAGACGCGGTCATCCGCGCCGGTGAGCTCACCATGGACCAGGACACCCACGAGGTCCTCGTCGGCGACCAGCCCATTGAGCTCAGCCCCACCGAGTTCAAGCTGCTGCGCTACCTGATGCTCAACCCGAACCGGGTGCTCTCCAAGGCGCAGATCCTCGACCACGTCTGGGAGTATGACTTCAACGGCGATGCGGGCATCGTGGAGTCCTATATCTCCTACCTGCGCCGCAAGGTGGACATGCACTCCAGCGAGCCGCTGATCCAGACCAAGCGCGGCTTCGGCTACATGCTCAAGGCCGCCAAGGCGTAGACCCAGTTTCCCTTCCTTAGACTGGAACCATGCATGTGGCCCTGATGGACCGTTGGAGCCGGATTTCGCTCCGCTCCAAGATCACCGGTGTGACCGTGCTGATGCTCACCCTCGGCCTGCTCGTTTCCGGGGTGGGCACCATGGTCATCCTGCGCAACTACGTCGTGCAACAGGTGGATTCCAGCCTGCAGACCGAGGCGCAGACCACCCTGATGGACTACCGGAACTCGATGGCGAACGGCAACGCCGCCGGGGTGGACTCCGACTACTTCGTGGCGCTCTACGACCAGAACGGTGTTCTGAAGGACCGCACCTGGCGGGACCGGCCGCACTCCAGCCTGCCCGCGGTGACCATGGCGCTGGACCTGCCCAGCGTGATCGCCATGAACGGCGCCGTGCAGAAGCTCTCCGACGCGGATGGCAATACCGAATTCCACGCGGTCGCTGTGCCGTTCGTGATCAACTCCACCGGCACCTACGGCACCCTGCTGATGGCCGTGTCGCTGCAGTCGGCGCAGAACACCGTCAACACCTACCTCAGCATCTTCCTCGGCTTCGGGGTGGGTGTGGTGCTGGTCGGTGCCATGCTCACCCGTCTGCTCGTCACCACGACCTTCGCACCGCTGCGTGAGGCCGAGCGCACGGCCGCGGCCATCGCCGACGGTGACTTCAGCCAACGGCTGGGCGGCGCCACGCCCAACACAGAGGTCGGCCGGCTCAACCGGTCCCTCAACACCATGCTCAGCCGCATCGACCGGGCCTTCAAGGACCGGGCCCGCACGATCGACCAGATGCGCCGCTTCGTCGGCGACGCCAGCCACGAGCTGCGCACCCCGCTGGTCTCGGTGCGCGGCTACGCCGAGCTCTACCGGATGGGCGCATTGCAGACCCCCGAAGACGTGGCCCAGGCCATGGAGCGCATCGAGAAGGAAGCGATCCGGATGGGTGGGCTCGTCGAGGACCTGCTCGAGCTCGCCAGGTTGGATGAGACCAAACCGCTCGCGCTCACCCGGGTGGACCTGCTGCCCCTGGCCCAGGACGCCGCGCTCGACGCCATGGCCTCCTCCCCCGGCCGGCACGTCACGGTGCTGACGAGTCACCCCGCCGAGTTCGACGCCGAGACCCCGGCGTCGTCCATCGACCTGGCGCATTCCACCGGCGAGGTCGCCCCGGCCCCGCTGACGCCGCCGCCGAGCGCGGCCGCCGAGCCGACACCGGCCAAGCCCACGGCCGCCAAAACCGCCGCGGCCAAGGGCGAACAATCCGGCACGGGCACCATCTCGTTCGCCGGCGCCACCCTCGCCCGCCTCCGCACCCGCCGGCCCAAGCGCACGGATGCGGCCGCTCCCGCCGCCGAGACGCCCGCGATCGACGAGGCTCCGCCGGAGCTGGACGCGGTGATCATGGCCGAAGAGAACAAGGTGCGCCAGGTCATCACCAACCTGATGGGCAACGCCCTGCGGTTCAGCCCGGCTGACAGCCCGGTGGAACTCGAGGTCTCCGTCGACCGCCGCAACCAGCGGGCCTCGATCTCGATCATCGACCACGGCGAAGGCATCCCCCCGCAGATCCGCGACAAAATCTTCCAGCGTTTCTGGCGGGCCGACACCTCCCGCGCCAGGGAAACCGGCGGCAGCGGCCTCGGCCTGGCGATCGTGGCCTCCATCGTGGCCAGCCACAACGGCTCGATCGAGGTCGTCGAGACTCCCGGCGGCGGAGCCACCTTCCGCGTCTGGTTCCCGCTGGCCGAGTCACCGGCCGCCCCACAGTCGCTCACGTCGCCCACCCTGGCCTGACCGGCGCCACCCGGCCGTCCCGCTCCTCCCCAGCCCGGTGGGCGCCGGGTTGTCCCCCCGTGCGCTGAGCGGGCCGCCTGCGGAATCCCGCACGTCGTAGCGTCGCCCGTGGGCGTCACCCCGACGTCGCACACGAGCGGACGGAGCCTTTTTGATGACCCAGTTCCAGGTCGACAGCGATGCACTGATCACCACCACCGGCGCGGCACGCGCCACCATGGCCCGCATCCAGGCCGAGGTGGCGGCGTTGCTCGAGCAGCTCACCGGGCTGGAGGGCTCCTGGACCGGGCAGGCGTCGGCCCAGTTCCAGGGGGCCGTCGCGGCGTGGCGCAGCACCCAGCTGCACGTCGAGCAGAGCGCCGATGCGCTCAACCAGGCGCTCGGACAGGCCGGCCAGCAGTACGCCGAGGTGGAGCAGGCCAACGCCCGGCTGTTCAACAGGTAGCCGACGCAAAAGGCTGGGCGCCTCCCGAAGGAGACGCCCAGCCTGAGGTGGTGCGGTGGTGCTGGAGTGGCGGGACTTAGAAGTCCATGCCGCCCGAGGGGTCGCCGGCCGGAGCCGAGTTCTTCTCGGGCTTGTCGGCGACAACGGCCTCGGTGGTGAGGAACAGGCCCGCGATCGACGATGCGTTCAGCAGCGCGGAGCGGGTGACCTTCACCGGGTCATTGATGCCGGCAGCGATCATGTCGACGTACTCGCCGGTTGCGGCGTTGAGGCCGAATCCGACGGGCAGGTTGCGCACCTTGTCGGCGACAACGCCAGGCTCCATGCCGGCGTTGAGCGCGATCTGCTTGAGCGGAGCGTCGATGGCAACACGCACGATGTTCGCGCCGGTTGCCTCGTCGCCGACGAGGTCAAGGATTGCCTTGCTCTCGAATGCGGTCTTGCCAGCCTGGATGAGCGCAACGCCACCACCGGCGACGATGCCCTCTTCGACGGCTGCCTTCGCGTTGCGAACGGCGTCCTCGATACGGTGCTTGCGCTCCTTGAGCTCAACCTCCGTCGCGGCGCCGGCCTTGATGACGGCAACGCCACCGGCGAGCTTCGCCAGGCGTTCCTGCAGCTTCTCGCGGTCGTAGTCCGAGTCGGTGTTCTCGATCTCGTTGCGGATCTGCTGAACGCGACCGGCGATGGCCTCGGCGTCGCCGGCACCCTCGACGATGGTGGTCTCGTCCTTGGTGATGACGACCTTGCGGGCGTTACCGAGCAGGTCGAGGGTGACGTTCTCGAGCTTGAGGCCGACCTCCTCGGAGATGACCTGGCCACCGGTGAGGATGGCGATGTCCTGCAGCTGCGCCTTGCGGCGGTCGCCGAAGCCGGGAGCCTTGACGGCAACCGACTTGAAGATGCCGCGGATCTTGTTCACGACGAGCGTGGCCAGGGCCTCACCGTCGACGTCCTCGGCAATGATGAGCAGCTGCTTGCCACTCTGGATGACCTTGTCGACGATCGGCAGCAGGTCCTTGATGTTGGAGACCTTGGAGTTGACGATCAGGATGTACGGGTCTTCGAAGACCGCTTCCTGACGGTCGGGGTCGGTGACGAAGTACGCCGACAGGAAGCCCTTGTCGAAGCGCATGCCCTCGGTGAGCTCCAGCTCGGTGCCGAAGGTGTTCGACTCCTCAACGGTGACAACACCTTCCTTGCCGACCTTGTCGATGGCCTCGGCGATGATCGCGCCGATTTCGGCGTCGCCGGCAGAGATGGAGGCCGTGGCCGCGATCTCTTCCTTGGTCTCGATCTCCTTGGCGCTGGCGATGAGCTCGGCGATGACCGCAGCGGTCGCCTTCTCGATGCCACGCTTGAGGCTGATCGGGTCGGCGCCGGCTGCGACGTTGCGCAGGCCTTCGCGGACCAGGGCCTGAGCGAGGACGGTGGCGGTGGTGGTACCGTCGCCGGCGACGTCATCGGTCTTCTTGGCGACCTCCTTGACGAGCTCCGCACCGATCTTCTCGTACGGGTCGTCGAGCTCGATCTCCTTGGCGATGGACACGCCGTCGTTGGTGATCGTGGGGGCGCCCCACTTCTTCTCCAGCACGACGTTGCGTCCGCGCGGGCCGAGGGTCACCTTGACCGTGTCAGCGAGGATGTTGAGGCCGCGCTCAAGGCCGCGACGGGCCTCTTCATTGAAAGCAATGATCTTTGCCATATGTGTTTCTCGTCCCTCCCGGACGTTACCAAAACGATGATGGGTTAGCACTCCGAACAGCAGAGTGCTAAACCGATTCTGGCACTCTGGGGTCGAGAGTGCAACTGAACGGCGGGGGCCGGCCCCGGGTTCCGGGTGACCTACGGCACCAGTTCCACGCTGCCGTCGTCGGTGGGAACCAGTTCGATCCAGGTGTTGCCCGGTGCCAGCTCGATCGTGGCCCCGGCCGCGTCGGCCAGCCGGATCGGTGCCACCGCGGCGTCCTTGAACCAGGTGGCCGGCATCGTCGACCCGCCGGTCGACACCCAGGCCGGGCCGGATCCGGTCAGGATCGTGCGGGGCACCTCGCTGCCGCGATCGACCTCCACCCGCAGCACCACGACGTTGGTGGCCCGCAGCTGGGCGCCGGTGCTGTCGAGGTCCGCGCCGCCGTCCTGGCTGCGCAGGTACGCCGGGTCCGCCGGGTCCCAGGCCCACGCCCGCCCGCCGGACTCGGAGAACCGGGTGACGAGGGTGTTCGTCGGATCGCCGGCGAGCACCGCCGTGGCCTCCGCTGCGCTGTCGGCGTAGTCGAACTGGCCCCGCGGCGGCGCGAGCTCGGAGTGCAGCGTGACGGTTTCGGCCGCGGCGAGCACCAGGTCGTGGGGGGACTCCCGGTCGCCGGCCCGCACGAACAGTCCCCCGGCGTCGTCGTCGAAGACCACGTTCAGCAGCGGGGCGGCCTTCATCAGGTCGACGAACTGCGGCTGGCCGCCGGAATACGCCACGATGCCACCGAAGGAGCTCAGGATCTCGGGGTCCATCGGACGGATGGACCGCACCGGGCCGACAGCGTCGGGTACGTCGGAGTGCCAGAGCGCGGCGTAGCGGGTGAGGCCGCCTTCCACCAGCTCTTCGAAGACCAGGTCGGCGCGCTCGAGACCGATCTGGGGCCTGGCGGCGGGGTGGTTGTCGATCTTCACGGCCAGCGACGGATACTCGGCGCCGGCCGGGTCCACCGGTGTGCCGCGCAGCGGCGCGACGCCCGGTTGCGGCGGCGTCGGGTCGGCCGAGGCTGTCGCCTCGGGCAGCGGTTCCGCGCAGCCGACCAGCCCCACACCCAGGCACAGGCCCGCGCCGAGCAGAATGAGGACGCCAGGCGCCCGCAGTCCGGATCGGAATCGCCGGGCAGAAGGAGGGGGCATCCGAAACGCAGTCACGCCACACACCCTAGCTGCGCCTGGTATGTCTGCCTGGCGGTCAGGGTGGTGGCGTGACTGGCACTCGGTGGCCGATCGATGATCCGGTGATCAGCGATCGAGCACGTCGATAGTGTTCTCAGCTGGTTGAGGCTGGGTGGTGTTCGACGCCTGGCGGTTAGGCCGGGCGGACCGACTCGGCCTGCGGACCCTTGGCTCCGGTACCGAGTTCGAAGATGACGTGCTGACCTTCTTCGAGAACCTTGTAGCCGTGCATGTCGATGGCGGAGTAGTGAACGAAAACGTCCTGCCCACCTCCATCGACAGTGATGAAGCCGAAACCCTTTTCAGCGTTGAACCATTTGACGGTTCCGTTCGCCATGTGAAACTCCCCTGTTGCAGTGTTGTATTTCGGCACTCACCCGTTGGTGCTACCGGGCCTGGCGCAGAAGCTGCGTCCACCGTCTCGAGAAGGGCGCCCTCGGGAAGAGAGCGCTCCGCAAGAAAATGAGCGACCACTGCAGACACTAGTGACGGGAGCGGAACTCAATAGGGGGTTGACTGAGGAAGGCAACCCCAGTAGTGCGGGGACTCGTCAGGCCGGGTCAGCCGACGGGCATCGCGTAGTCGCTGCCCACGACGACGGTCAGAGTTGCATCTGAGCCGGCGAAGTCGTCTGAGAGCAACACCCCGGAACCGGGCAGCAGGGCCGCCACACCGCGGGCAGCGCCCTCCAGGGACGCATCCGCGTAGTAGACGGTCGTCGTGACGACGTCTTCGGTGTCGGCGTCGCTGGTACTGCCGACGGTCCAGCCGCCGGTCGCGAGCAGGTCGCCGACCGACCGGGCCACGCCGGTCGTCGGGGTCCCGTTGAGCACCGTGACACTCGCACTGGGGTCAGTGGTCGGCTCCGCGGTGGGCACCGGCTCTGGTGTCGGCTCCGCGGGGGTGGTTTCGGCCTCGATGCCGGGGATGGTGATGTTCAGCCGGTTGTTCAGGACCGTCAGTCCGATGGCGCCGACCGCGACGAGAACAGCGGTCGCGGCGAGCGCCCACCAGACGGCCACCCAGCGCCGCCCCTTCTTGGCTGGTGCACGGTGCGCCCCCACGCGGTCAATCTTGTGCGGGAGGTCATCGAAGCGGTCTTTCGGGTACGAAGTGGGCATCGTCTGTCTGGTTCGATCCTCGTTTGGCTGAACACACGGTAGGAGGTTCCCTACTCGATGGGGCGGATGGCTCGGGCCGACCGGGCCTGCGACCGCGCGTCACGCATCCGTTGCAGTCGGTTGACCAGCATGGGATCGTGGGCGAGGGCAAGCGGGGAGTCGAGCAGGGCACCCAACAATTGATAGTACCGGGCGGCCGACAGGCCGAATTCGGCGCGAATGGCCTGTTCCTTGGCGCCGGGGTGTGACCACCCACGCCGCTCGAACGCGAGCAGGTTTTCGTCCCGAGGACTGAGTCCGACGGAGCCTTCGGCGCCCCGGTTACTCTCGTCCTGCCCGCTGGTCGCCATACGCGTCATCCTATTTGGCACGGACTGGGTTTTCGCTGACCGGTCCCGCCTGTCGCGCAAGACGGGTCCGCCGCCATCGAGGATGGGAATCGGCTGGGGAATCACCGGGTGCGCCACTCGGGGGAATGCCGGGGACCCCGGCCGAGTTTACGCTTGAGGCAGCTCTCTGCCGAGACAGCATCGAAAGGACGCACCATGGACTACGAGGTCACCAAGTCTGACGCCGAATGGAAGGCGGAGCTCACCGCCGAGCAGTACGCCGTGTTGCGCGGTGCGGCCACGGAACGCGCCTGGACCGGCGAACTCCTCGACGAGGGCCGCTCGGGTGTCTATACCTGCGGAGCCTGTAACGCCGAACTGTTCAAGAGCGGCACGAAGTTCGACTCCGGCTGCGGCTGGCCGAGCTTCTACGAGTCGGTGCGCCCCGAGGCCGTGGAGCTCATCGAAGACCGGTCGCTCGGCGTCGTGCGCACCGAGGTGCGCTGTGCAGCGTGCGGGTCGCACCTGGGCCACGTGTTCGACGACGGTTTCGGCACCCCCACCGGTGACCGGTACTGCATGAACTCGATCTCGCTCAACTTCACCCCCGTCGACTAACCCGGGCCGGCCGCCACGGCCCGCCCCGCACCGGCAACTGTTGCCCGTGCGGACAATTGCACCCGGCACACCGGGCGCAATTGTCCGTAGCGGGCACAGTTGGGCGGTCCCTGACGGCCGCGCCCACGTCCGGCTCAGGCGAAGGCGTTCACTCCGGTGAGCTCGGCCGAGAACGCCCAGAGCCGGGCCGCCGCATCCGGATCGATGGCGTGGGGGTCGACCCCGCTGATCCGGGCCGTTGGGCTGCCGGCCACCGTGCGTTCGGCGATGTCGCAGTCCTCGCAGTAGACGCCGCCCATCCCGTCGAGCATCGGCGAAGTCGCCGCCCAGGTAGAGGTCGCCGCACCCTGCTCCGGTGACTTGAACAGCGAGTTGACGGTACCGTCCTCGGCCATCCAGCCCGCGGCGACCATCTCCTCCCGGGGCAGGTGACGCTGCAGCTCGGTCATGATGCCGCCGGGGTGCACCGCGAGCGCCCGCACACCACTGTTGGCGCCGAGGGCATCCAGGTGCACCGCGAAGAGGCTGTTGGCGGTCTTCGCCTGCCCGTACGCCTGCCACTTGTCGTAGCCGGTGCTGAAGTTGGGGTCGTCGAAGCGGATGCCGCTCAGCTTGTGGCCCGTGGAGGAGAGGGCAACGACCCGAGCGCCACCTTCGGCCGTGAGCGCGGGCCAGAGCAGGTTGGTGAGCACGTAGTGGCCGAGGTGGTTGGTAGCGAACTGGGACTCCCAGTCGTCACCGACCCTGGCCTCGGCGGACGCCATGATGGCGGCATTGTTGATCAGGATGTCCAGGCTTCGTCCGGTGGCCACGAAGCGTTCGGCGAAGGCGCGCACGCTGACCAGATCGGCCAGGTCGAGGGGCTCGACCGCCACGGCGTTCAGGCCGCGCGCATCCAGGGCGGCCCAGGCCGCCTCCGGACGCCGGGCCGGCACGATCACCTCGGCGCCGGCCGCGGCGAGCGCGGCGACGGTTTCGATGCCGAGGCCGGAGTAGCCGCCGGTGACGATCGCCGTCTTGCCGCTCAGGTCGATGCCCGCGAGCACCTCCGTCGCGGTGGACTGGGCAGTGAATCCGGTGGACAGGGCGTGCTGGGGCGTGAGGGTCATCGCTCCAGCGTACGCTCGCCCCCTGCGGGATCCCGCGAGGTCAGCAGACCGGGCCGCCGGCACGGATAGACTTCCTCCGACCGGCCCGGAAGGCCGGCATTTGGGGGAAACTGATGCTCAGCAATCTGACTGGCTGGCACGCGCTCATCATCCTGGGCGTGCTCAGCGCGATGGTCCTGGTCGCTCTCGCGATCGTATTCTTGGCCGTTCACGTCGCACGCCGTCGACGGGCGGGCGATGAGGCTGACCGTTTGGTGCAGCTGGAGCAGTTGCACGCCAAGGGACTGGTGTCCGACGCCGAATACGAAGCCAAGCGCCAGGAGATCCTCGGGCTGCTCTGACGCGCCGAGCACTGCGGTCCCGCATGAACTCCCGGTCGACGCCGGTCAGGCCGCGGCCAGACCGATCCGGTCGCCCGGCCCGATCTCGCGCACCACGCGAGCCGGATTGCCGGCCGCGATGACCCCGGCCGGAACGTCCTTGGTCACGACGGAGCCGGCGCCGATGATGCTGCCCGCGCCGATGGTCACGCCGGGGCAGACCACGACGTTGCCGCCCAGCCAGACGTCGTCTTCGATGGTGATGGGCGAGACGCGCTCGAAGCCGGCGCGGCGCTCCTCCACGTCGAGGGCGTGGGTCGGGGTGTACAGGCGGGCGCTGGGTCCCACCAGCACGTTGGCGCCGATGGTGATCTCTCCGCCGCCCAGCGTGAGGAAGTCCGCGTTGATGAACGTGTTGGCGCCCACGTGCAGCCGGGATCCGTAGTCCAGGTACAGCGGCGGCCGGAAGTCGGCGCCGACGCCCACGCTGCCGAGCATCTCGGCGAACAGCGCATGCGCCGCGGGCTGGTCATCGTCGTAGAGCGCGGTGATCTTCCGGCACGTGCGTTGCGTGCTCGTCGTCATCTCGGCCAGCTCGGGCCCGGAGCGGTAGCGGTACCACTCCCCCGCCACCATCTTGTCGAATTCGGAGCGAACGGGTTCCTGGGGTGTTTTGTTGTCTATGACCACAAAACTCAGCGTAGACCGTTGGCGGGCTTGCCGGCGACGCGCGGCACCGGCGCGCGTCGATCGTCAGACCGACCGCTCAGGATTCGTCCACCGGCCGGCGCCGTTCGGCCAGCTCCGCCTCGAGACGACGGATGCGGGCCTGTTCGGTGTGGAAGTCGATCTCGCGGTCGAGGTCGGCCAGTTCCTCCTCGGTGGTCCTCAGCCGACGCGTCGGCTGCATCGCGGGCGCCCCGGACCACGCGGCGTTGCGATGCGGCACACCGACGCTCGGCCGCTCGGCCCTGACGGGATACTCCCGGCCGATGGCGAACCAGAGCAGGCTGCCGATCACCGGGAGAAAGATCACCAGCAGCACCCAGAGCACCTTGGGCAGGTGCTTCACCTGGCCGTCCTGCCGGGTGATGATATCCACGAGGGCGGCGACGACGAGCACCAGGAGCACGACGGAGAACAGCGCATACATGCCGGTCAGCCTAGTGAACAGGGCCCCCGGTCGACCAGCCCCCCATTGGTGCCCGGATGGGTCGGCGAGTCAGCGATGACTCTTGGCCGGCGCCGGGGGGCTTGCGCGGTTGATCCGCCAGGGCCAGCGTGGGCTGGGACTCCGCACGCCCACCGCCCGACGAGGAGGACCGCGACATGGACGCGCACCCCGATCCGTCGGCGCCGGTGAAGCCGTCACCCGATCCGCTGGCGGTGATCCGCTCCCGCGGCTACCTGCGCATCCTGCTGCTGGCCGGCCTCATCGGGGTGCCGGTGTCGATCGCCGCCTACGGCTTCCTGGCGCTGGTCGACTGGCTGCAGAAGTACCTCTTCACCGAGCTGCCCGGCGTCCTGGGCTTCGCCGACGTGCCGGTCTGGTGGCCGTTCCCGCTGCTGGCGCTGTCGGGGCTGCTGGTAGCGCTGTGCATCCAGCGCCTGCCGGGCACCAGCGGGCATCCGCCGTCTGAGGGGTTCAAGGCCGGCGGCTTCCCGCAACCGCGGGAGCTGCCCGGTGTCGTGCTCGCTGCTCTGGCCACCCTGGCGCTCGGCGCCGTGCTCGGTCCGGAGGCACCGCTGATCGCGCTCGGCGGCGGTCTGGGTGCCCTGGCGATTCGGCTGATCAAGAAGGACTCGCCGCCGACGGCCGTCTCGGTGATCGCCGCCGCCGGAAGTTTCGCCGCGGTGAGCACCCTCCTCGGCTCTCCCCTGCTCGGCGCGTTCCTGTTGATGGAGGCCTCCGGGCTGGCCGGCGCGATGCTGGGTGTGGGCCTGCTGCCCGGCCTGCTCGCCGCGGGCATCGGCTCGCTGGTCTTCGTGGGCCTGGACTCCTGGACCGGACTGGGCACGTTCTCCCTCGCGCTTCCCGACCTGCCGGCGTTTTCCACCCCCACCGTGGCCATGTTCCTCTGGGCGCTCGGGATCGGGGTCGCCTGCCCGCTGTTGGCCTGGGGCATCCGGGCCCTGGCCCGCATCGTGCGCCCGTTCGTGCACCGCCGCCGGCTTATCGTGACCCCCGTCCTCGGCCTGGCGATCGCGGGCCTGGCCGTGCTGTTCGCGCAGGTTACCGGGGAGGACACCGCCGAGGTGCTCTTCTCCGGCCAGTCGGCCCTGCCGTCGCTGATCTCCGACGGCGCCGCCTGGCCGCTCGGCGCCGTCGCGCTGCTGATCCTGTGCAAGGCCCTCGCCTATGGCCTGTCGCTGAGCGCGTTCCGGGGCGGTCCGGTCTTCCCGGCGATGTTCGTCGGTGCCGCCCTGGGGATCGCGGCCTCGCACCTGCCCGGCATGGCGCTGGTACCGGCGGTGGGGGTGGGCATCGGCGCCATGTGCGTGTCGATGCTGCGCCTGCCGCTCACCAGCGTGCTGCTGGCCACGGTGCTGCTCACCAGCGACGCGTATGCCGTGATGCCGCTGGTGATCGTGGCGGTGGTCGTCGCGCACGTGATCACCGGCCGGTTGCCCGAGCCGCCGGGCCGGCGGTTGAGCGGCGCGCTCCCCTCCGCCGGCCCGTCGACGGACTGACCCGGCCGGGCCGAAAGTCAGGGTGCGGCGTCCCAGAATCCCGCGTGCACGTCGGCCGCTTCATCGATCAGGGCGGGGCCGGCGACGACCACGGCGTTGCCGCCGCGGGCGAAGACTTCCCGGCAGGGCAGGTCGAGCGTCGGCTCCCCGTCTTGCTCGGGCACCATCTCGCCGAGCATCCGTTCGGGCAGCGCGTAGGCGACCCGGCCGATCCCGGCCCAGTAGATGGCGCCGGAACACATGACGCAGGGTTCGGTGCTGGTGTACAGGGTGCTCGCGCGCAGTTCGTCCTTGGACAGCCGGGCGCTGGCGAGGCGAACGAGGTTGGTCTCGGCGTGGCCGGTCGGGTCGCCCGCCGTCACCACGCTGTTCTGGCCCTCGATGATCGTGCCGTCACCGGTCACCAAGATCGCGCCGAACGGATGATTCCCGTTCGCGCGGGACAGACGGGCCACGTCGATGGCCCGGGTGAGGTGCGTCTCGTCGGACGCCGAAATCAGCGTCAGGTCCGCCACGGGGTCCGGGCGAGGTGCGTTCACAGGGCGACGTCCTCCACGGTTTCGGTGAGGAGAGCACGGGGATTACGCATCAGGGCAGCACCCGGGCCCTTCCAGAGCTCCTCGAGAGCCACCTTCATCTTCTCGGCATCCGTGCGGGAGTCGAAGTCGAGATCGATCCGCACCGCGTTGCCGTCGTCGACCGGGCGCATGACTCGAAAAGCGGTGACGCCGGCGGTCTTGCGGCCGAGCGGATCCGAGTCAAACATCTGCTTCCACGCCTCGTAGTCCCCAACGGCGTGTTCGATGTGCAGGGTGAACATGGAAACCCTCGATTCCGCCGGCGCTGCGACTGGCCGGCACGCGGACATCGTAGCCCTGGTGGCGCCGCCCGGAGGGGCTGAAGAGATGGGGCCGGCCACGGGACTTGAACCCGTAACCCCCACTTTACAAGAGTGGTGCGCTACCAATTGCGCCAGGCCGGCATGAGGCCGTCGAACTGCCTCGAGCATTCATCCTAAATCACCCGGCGAGCGGATGCCGACCCAATCGTGGGTCGGCCGGCATCCGGCCCGGGAAACGACGGGCTATCCGGCCGTCGTCGGGGTGGGCGTCGGCGTCGCGGTGGAGTACGCCTCGCTCGCGGCCTGCAGCACGAAGGCCGCGAATTCCTTGGGGTCGTCCAGAGCGCCCACGTACTGCTTGCCGTTCACGAGCACCGTCGGGGTTCCCGTGATCGCTTCAAGGGAGGACGAGTTCGGGATCGGTCCGCTCAGGGCCCGATCCGTGGAGGCGAGGACCCAGGACTTGAAGGTGGTCTCGTCGATGCACTCGTTGATCGCGGTGAGGTTCTCCGACACCCCGGAGCTCTTCACGATCTTCTTGATCTCCTCGTCGCTGAGGCCGGCGGTGCCTTCGACGGGCTGCGCCGCGAAGAGCGCCGAGTTGAACGCCAGGAAGTCGTCCGGGGCGGAATCCGCCACACACGCGGCCGCGTTCGCGGCGCGCAGCGAATACTGGGTTCCCGCGGACTTGCTGGTCAGGATTGAGATCGGGTGGATCTCCACGGTCGCGGCGCCCGAGTCGACCCACTGGGAGATCTGCTCGGCGTTGGTGTTCTCGAAGGTGCCGCAGAACGGGCAGAGGTAGTCGACGTAAACGCGAATGTCGGCGATGGTTCCGGTCTTGTCGGGGGTGGACGGCACCGGGTCGGCATCCGGCTGCAGCGCCGGAGTGGTCACGGCGGTCAGGCCCTCGCCGACGAGGAGCCCGTCACTGGCCATGTTGCGCGGGCCGGGGCCGGCGGGCTGCACGGAGTTGACGATGATCAGGACGATGGCGGTCACGACGGCGATGGCGGCAATGGCGATTCCGCCCTGCAGGAACACCCGGTTCCGGCGATCCCGCTTCTTCTGCTCCACTCGAATCTGTGCTGCCTTCGTGCGCGCTGCGTCGCGACGCTGATTCTTCGAGGGACGAGGGTCGCCTGGGCCGCCAGTTGTCATGGATGATCGCTCCGAGTTGAGGGGGTGCGCTCGCGGATGTGCGCGGTAGCACTCCAAATAGTAGGACCCCAGTCTGGGAAATAACCAACCGGTGCCTCACAGCGGGCTCACTGCGGGCTCACCGGGTACCACCGGCACGCGGTGAGCTGCCAATTCAGCGGACACGCATCCGGGGCATGCCATACTAGGAAGGTCTTGCGCTGGCGCTACGTCGGCCGGACAGATAAATCCCATCACAACGGATCGTCCGGCACGTACCTGCCGGTGAAGGAGAATAACGAAATAATGGCTTCAGTAACCTTTGACAAGGCCACCCGTCTGTACCCCGGTTCCACCCGCCCCGCGGTCGATCACCTCGACCTGTCGGTCGCCGATGGTGAGTTCCTCGTCCTGGTCGGCCCGTCCGGCTGTGGAAAGTCCACCTCGCTGCGCATGCTCGCCGGCCTCGAAGAGGTCAACGACGGCGACATCTTCATCGGTGAGCGCAACGTCACCGACGTTCCCCCGAAGGACCGCGACATCGCGATGGTGTTCCAGAACTACGCGCTGTACCCGCACATGACCGTCGCCGAGAACATGGGCTTCGCGCTCAAGATCGCCGGAGTCAACAAGGACGAGCGCGCCACCCGCGTTCTCGAAGCCGCCAAGCTGCTCGACCTCGAGCCCTACCTCAGCCGCAAGCCGAAGGCCCTCTCCGGTGGTCAGCGTCAGCGTGTTGCCATGGGTCGCGCCATCGTGCGTCAGCCCCAGGTGTTCCTCATGGACGAGCCGCTGTCGAACCTCGACGCCAAGCTGCGCGTCCAGACCCGCACCCAGATCGCGTCGCTGCAGCGTCGCCTGGGCGTCACCACCGTCTACGTCACCCACGACCAGACCGAGGCGCTCACCATGGGTGACCGCATCGCCGTTCTCAAGGATGGCGTCCTGCAGCAGGTCGGCACCCCGCGCGACCTGTACGCAAAGCCGAACAACGTCTTCGTTGCCGGCTTCATCGGCAGCCCGGCCATGAACCTGTTCCTGGCCGACGCCGTCGACGGTGGCGTCAAGTTCGGTACGGCCACGGTTCCCGTGTCCCGCGAGACCCTGTCCGGCGCCAACGGCCCCAAGGTCACCATCGGAGTTCGCCCCGAGGACATCCAGCTGTCGACCACGATCGGCGAAGGCCTCGCCGTTGACGTCGACCTGGTCGAGGAGCTCGGCGCCGACGGTTACCTGTACGGCCACTCCACCGTCGAGGGCAAGCGCACCGACATCGT
Source organism: Cryobacterium sp. N22 (assembly GCF_002929555.1). Classification (GTDB taxonomy): domain Bacteria; phylum Actinomycetota; class Actinomycetes; order Actinomycetales; family Microbacteriaceae; genus Cryobacterium. The sequence continues at coordinate 32,038 of NZ_PJJP01000026.1, read as the reverse complement.
CGCCCGCGTCGATGGCCGTTCGCACCCGTCGGCCGGCGACACCGTCTACCTGACGACGACGCCGAACCACCTGCACGTGTTCAACGCCGAGTCCGGCCTCCGTCTCGGCGGCGCCGTCACCGACTAAGCACTGTTCGACAAACTCGACCGCCGGCAGTTTCGGCGGTCGAGTTTGTCATTTCGGCGTGCGATTTCCCCGCCGCCGGTCCCGCGTCTCCGAGCCGATTCCGGCCGGGGCGGCTTGCGGCCCTGACGGGCCCTTTCGATAGTTAGGCTCCTCATGAGCGGTTCTCTGAACATCACCTCCGCAACGGCCGACCCGGCCCTGCTCGACCTTCCCTGGAACGTGCCGCTGGACGCCTGGCCGAACGAGAACATCGCCTCGCTGCCCAAGGGCCTCTCCCGGCACCTCGTGCGCTTCGCCCACCTCAGTGGCCGTGTCGTGGCCATCAAGGAGACCACCAGCGAGATGGCCAAGCGCGAGTACGAGATGCTCCGCACCCTGCAGAGCCTGGAGATTCCCTGCGTCGAACCGCTCGCGGTGATCACGAACCGCACCGACGAAGACGGTGACCCGCTCAACTCGGTGCTGGTGACCCGGCACCTGAAGTTCTCGCTGCCCTACCGGGCGCTGTACTCCCAGGCCCTGCGCCCGGATACGGCCACCCGCCTGGTCGACGCCCTCGCCCTGCTGCTGGTGCGTGTGCACATGGTGGGCCTGTTCTGGGGCGACGTGTCACTCTCGAACACGCTGTTCCGCCGCGATGCCGGCGCGTTCGCCGCGTACCTCGTCGACGCCGAGACCGGCCAGCTCTACCCCGGCGGCCTGTCGAACGGGCAGCGCGAGAACGACCTGGAAATCGCCCGGGTGAACATCGCCGGCGAGCTGATGGACCTCGAGGCCGGCGGCCGTGTCGCCGACGAACTCGACCCGGTCAACGTGAGCAACGGCATCGTCGCGGCCTACCGGCTGCTGTGGAAGGAACTCACCGGCTCCGAGTCCTTCGCGAGCAGCGAGCGCTGGCGCATCACCGAGCGCGTCGAACGCCTCAACCACCTCGGCTTCGACATCGAGGAACTCGCGATCAAGACCGACGAGAACGGCACGACGGTGCGCATCCAGCCCAAGGTCGTCGACGCCGGCCACCACCAGCGCCGGCTGCTGCGCCTCACCGGCCTCGACGCCGAGGAGAACCAGGCCCGCCGCCTGCTCAACGACCTCGACTCCTACGGGGTCGCGTACGGCAACCCCGACGCCGACGAGGAGATGATGGCGCACGAGTGGCTGGTGCGGGTCTTCGAGCCCGTCGTGCGCGCCATTCCGCGTGAGCTCAAGGGCAAGCTCGAGCCCGCCGAGGTGTTCCACCAGCTGCTCGACCACCGCTGGTACATGGCGCAGAACGCGAGCCGGGACATCCCCCTGGCCGAGGCGGTCACCTCGTACGTTCAGGATGTGCTTCGTCACCGCCGCGACGAGGCCACCGTCATCGACCCGCCCACCACGCCGATCGAAGTGCAGGAAAGCGACGACGAAGACCTCGAGTCTGACGAGGTCGGCGCCGACGACTGGCGCCTGAACGTCTAACCCCTCCCCGAGTTGCGCCAAAATGCCCCTTCGGCAGGTTCGAAGGGGCATTTTGCGCGTTCTCAAGAGAATCGGATGCACCGAGTTGACACTTGAGGCCCCCTCAGGCGCCCTCACTGGGCCCCAACTGTCACCTCACCATCGGCGCCACCAGCGAGTTGCCAGTTGAGGCCCTCTCTCCGCGTGGCAACGGGCCTCAACTGCCATCTCACGCAACCGGGCCCCGGGTCCGCAGGGGCGCCCGGGGGGGGGTCTCGGGGACGGGACGTGCGGCACCACCCGAGGCACCCGCATCCCATCACCAGCACGCCCTGAACCAGACCACAGCACCCCGCCACACACAAGAAACGGCGCAGACCGACCCCGAAGGGACGATCTGCGCCGCATCACAAGCGCGGGCGCGGTTTAGGCCTGCGCGGCCTGCGCAGCGGCCTTGGCGACCTTGGCCGCGAGGGCCTCGGCGCGCAGCTTGGAGATCTCGTACAGGGTGACACCGGCGGCGATTCCGGCGTTCAGCGACTCGGTGTTCGCGTTGATCGGGATCGACACGATGGCGTCGCAGGTTTCGGTGACGAGGCGGGACAGGCCCTTGCCCTCGCTGCCGACGACCACGACGATGGGACGCTCGGCGTAACCGAGGCCGAGCTCGGGCAGCACGGTGTCGCCGCCGCCGTCGAGGCCGATCACGAGCATGCCGCGCTCCTTGAGCGCCTTGAGCGTCTGGGTGAGGTTGGGAGCCATGGCCACGGGCAGACGCGCGGCCGCACCGGCCGAGGTCTTCCAGGCCGAGGCGGTGACGCCAACGGAGCGGCGCTGCGGCACGATGACGCCGTGGCCGCCGAACGCCGCGGTGGAGCGGATGATCGCACCCAGGTTGCGCGGGTCGGTGATGCCGTCCAGCGCCACGAACAGCGGCTTGTGGCCGCGGCTGATGGTGAGGTCGAGCAGCTCGATCGGGTGCGCGTACTCGTACGCGGGCACCTTGAGCGCGAGGCCCTGGTGCACGGCGTCCTTACCGGAGAGCCGGTCGATCTCGGGGCGCATGACCTCAAGAACCGGGATGTTGCGGGTCGTGGCGAGCTTGAGGACTTCCTTGACCCGGTCATCCATTTCAATGCGGGTGGCCACGTACAGCGCCGACGCGGGGATCTTGGCGCGCAGCGCCTCGAGCACCGAGTTGCGGCCGGTGACGACCTCGAACTCGGCATCCGACTTGGCCTTGCGGGTGGACGAACCGCCGCCGCCGGTGTTGCCGGTGCCGGTGCTGCGGCCGGTGCGCGGGGCACCGGAACCGCCCGGGGCACGGCTGCGGCCGCCGCCGGCCGCGGCGAAGCGGTCCTTGGCTGCCTTGGCCTTGCCAGCGGGGTGGTACGGACGGTCTTCGGCCTTGGGGGTGGGCTTCTTGCCCTCGAGAGCCTGACGGCCCTGGCCGCCGGAACCGACCTGCGGTCCCCTGCTGCCCTTGCGCACCGCGCCGGTGCGCGACTTGCGATCTGTGTTCTTCATCAGTCAAAACTCCAATGTGCACCCGACGGGGTGTCTTCGATGGTAATGCCGGCGGCGACGAGCTCGTCCCGGATACGGTCTGCGGCCGCGTAATCGCGGCTCTGCCTGGCGGTCTCCCGGTCGTCGAGCAGGCGCTCGACGAGGGCGGTGAGGGCCACCATGGCGGGTTCATCGGTCGCGACGGCCCAGCCGGGCGACAGGGGGTTGATGCCGAGGACCTCGCTCATCGCGAGAACCTGGCCGCGCGCGGCCGCGGCCGCGTGCAGGTCTTCGGCGTCGAGGGCCGCGTTGCCGGCGCGCACGGTGTCGTGCAGCACGCCGAGCGCCTGCGGCACCGCAAGGTCGTCGTCCATGGCCGTGGCGAAGTCATCCGGCACGATCTCGACGCCGGAGCCGGCGAAGCGGGTGTCGGCCAGGCGCCGGTCGGCGCGGTCGAGGAAACTCTCGATGCGTTCCAGGGCGGCCTCGGCCTCGGCCAGCGACCCCTCGTGGAAGTCGAGGGTGGATCTATAGTGCGCGGCGCCGAGGTAGTAGCGCACCACGATGGCGCGGGCCTGGTCGAGCAGTTCCGCCGCGTAGACGGAGTTGCCCAGCGACTTGGACATCTTCTGGCCGTTGGTGTTGACCAGGCCGTTGTGCACCCAGAAGTTCGCGAAGGCGTCACCGGCCGCATTGGACTGGGCCAGCTCGTTCTCGTGGTGCGGGAAGCGCAGGTCGAGGCCGCCGCCGTGGATGTCGAATTGCGGGCCGAGGTAGCGGGCGGCCATGGCGGAGCATTCGATGTGCCAGCCGGGCCGGCCGGCCCCCCAGGGGGAGACCCAGGCCGACGTGGCCGGTTCGTCGGCCTTGTGGCCCTTCCAGAGGGCGAAGTCGCGCGCGTCGCGCTTGCCGCGCGGGTCGGCGTCGGTGGCCGCCTCCATGTTGTCGGGATTCTGGCGGGTCAGCTCGCCGTACGCGGGCCAGCTGCGGGTGTCGAAGTACACGTCACCCGAGTCATCCGCGGCCGGGTAGGCGTGCCCGTTGGCGATGAGACGGCCGATGATGTCCTGCATCTCCTGCACGCTCGCGGTGGCGCGGGGTTCGTAGGTGGGCGCGAGGATGCCCAACCGCTGGTAGCCGGCGGTGAACTCGAGTTCGAAGCGGTACGCGAGCGCCCACCACTGTTCGGTGGTGCCCGCAGCGTTCAGGAGGATCTTGTCGTCGATGTCGGTGACGTTGCGAATGAAGGTGACGTCATTGCCGCGGTAGCTGAGCCAGCGGCGCAGCTGGTCGTAGACCAGGGCGCTGCGCAAGTGGCCGATGTGCGGCGACGACTGCACGGTGGGTCCGCAGACGTAGATTCCCACCTTGCCCGGAACGATCGGCAGGAAATCGCGAAGGGTCTGGGCCTTCGAGTCGTATAGTCGCATGCTCACTGGTTCAGTTTAGGCGAGGGTCGGTCGGATGCTCGGGTGGAGCTGCTTGCGGCATGAGCAGTGCGGTGGCCAGGGCGGCGATGCCCTCGCCGCGTCCGGTGAAGCCCAGGGCGTCGGTGGTGGTCGCCGACACCGACACCGGGGCGTGCAGGATGCCGGCGAGCAGTTCCTGCGCTTCGACCCGGCGCGGGGCGAGCTTGGGACGGTTGCCGATGATCTGCACGGTGACGTTGCCGACCCTGTAGCCGGCCTCGGTGACCAGGCGCAGGGTCTCGGTGAGGAACACCTCTCCGTGCGCGTCGGTGAGGCGGGGGTCTGCGGTGCCGAAGACCTGGCCGATGTCGCCCAGACCCGCGGCGGCGAGCAGGGCATCGCAGATGGCGTGCACGGCGGCGTCACCGTCACTGTGCCCGGACAGGCCCCGCTCCCCCGGCCAGTGCAGGCCGGCCAGCCACAGGTCGCTGGTGTCGTCGAAGGCGTGCACGTCCAGGCCCGTGCCCACCCGCGGGTCGGCGGATGCCGGTGCGCCGGCGGCGTCGCCGAGCAGGAGTTCCGCGCGGCGCAGGTCCCACGCCGTGGTGACCTTGAACGCCAGCGGGTCGCCGGGGATGACGCTGACGGTGTTGCCGGCCGCGGCGACCAGCGCCGCGTCGTCGGTGAGATCCTGCGCATCCGCGGCCGGCAGCGTGGCCGCCCAGGCGAAGGCGCCGTCGAGCATGCTGCGGGGAAAACCCTGCGGGGTCTGCACGGCGGAGAGCTGCGACCTGTCGACGGTGCCCAGGATGGTGGCGGCCGCGTCGACGCTCTTGATGGTGTCGACCACGGGCAGGCCGGGCACGATGCCGTGCCCGGTGGCGCGCACGGCGGCCACGACGGCGTCGAGCTGGGCGGCGGGGGCGAGCGCCCTGGCGGCGTCGTGCACGAGCACCACGGTGACGCCGGCGCGCACCCGGGCGAGCCCGCGGGCCACGGACGCCTGGCGGGTGTCGCCGCCGGCGACGACGTCGAGGTAGCCGGCGGCGGGGCCGGCGACTCGACCGGCGATGTCCCTGGCGTCGGCCAGTTGGGCTTCGGGGGCCATCACGATGACCTGGGCCGGTTCGTTCAGGCCGAACACCCCGGTGAGGGCGTGTTCGAGGATGCTGCGGTCGTGCAGCGGCACGAACGCCTTGGGCTGGTCTCGGCCGAGCCTGCTGCCGCTTCCGGCGGCGACGACGATGACCGCGACGGCGGCAACCGGGAATTCAGTCATGTCTGGAGGCTATCTGGTGGGGCGCGGTGACGCAGGGTGGGAAGGGGTGACGCGAGGTTGGGCTGGACGTGCGAAAGGCGGCACCGCGGGGCGCCGCCTGTCGTACGAACAGGTAATACTACGAGGCGAGCACCTCATCGAGCACAGTTGACGCCTGGTCCTCGTCGGTCTTCTCGGCCAGGGCCAGTTCGGAGATGAGGATCTGCCGCGCCTTCGCGAGCATCCGCTTCTCCCCGGCCGACAGGCCGCGGTCCTGGTCCCGGCGCCACAAGTCGCGCACGACCTCGGACACCTTGATGACGTCGCCGCTGGCGAGTTTCTCCAGGTTGGCCTTGTACCGGCGTGACCAGTTGGTGGGTTCCTCGGTGAACGGTGCCCGCAGGACTTCGAACACCCGGTCGAGGCCGTCCTGGCCGATCACGTCGCGCACACCGACAAGATCGACGTTCTCGGCGGGCACCTCGATGGTGAGGTCCCCCTGGGTGACGTTGAGCTTCAAATACAGTTTTTCTTCACCCTTGATGATGCGAGTTTTCACCTCGGTGATCGTCGCAGCGCCGTGGTGGGGATAAACGACTGTTTCGCCGACTTCAAATAACATGTATTGATATCCCTTCAGCAACGTCTATGATACCACCCCTCCCCGACACCCTTTTGAGGGGATATTCGCGGCTCATCAGGGTGCGCCCTGCCCGGCCCGGTTCCGTAAGGTAAACTCGATCCAAATCTGCAGCGTTCACGCCACTTGGGCTGAACGCTGAACTCTTGTGGAGGTCTTGTGAGAGCGCGAACCATGGCAACCGTCGTAGTGGCGGCCGGCATCCTGTTGGGCACCAGCGGATGCAATCTGTTCGCCCCCCAGGCGACGACCATCCATTACGACGCCAGCGACGGCGTCAGCGGGGACCTGGGCGACCTGGCGATCCGCAATGCGATGCTGATCACCGACGACGGTGAGAACGCCAACCTCGTCGTGCACGTGGTGAACAGCGCCGACGAAGACATCGAGCTGCTCGTGCAGTACGAGGGGGTCGACGAGAAGGTCGACAAGACCCTGACGATCGACGCGAACGCGACCACCGAGATCGGGATCCCCGGTGGCGAGAGTGTCCCCGTCCAGAACCTCAACGCGTCGGCCGGTTCGCTGTTCCCGGTGTACTTCCAGTACGGCGACCTGACCGGCATCGAGCTGCTCGTTCCCGTGCTCGACGGCACCCTCGCGGAGTACTCCACCCTGGTTCCCACCGAACCTCCGGTTCCCACGGTGACGCCCACGGTACCTGCCGCCGAGGTCCCGGCGCCGGAAGCCACCCCGGAAGCCACCCCGGCCCCGTAACCGGTCCGCGACTACGCGCAAAATGCCCCTTGAGCGAAAGCCAAGGGGCATTTTGACGTATCTGGGGCGAATCACCGCCCCCCGGGCGGGTCAGGCCTCGAAGCGGTAGCCCAGTCCGCGCACGGTGACGAGCATCGTCGGCTCCGACGGGGTCGCCTCGATGCGCGAGCGGATCCGTTTGATGTGCACGTCGAGGGTCTTGGTGTCGCCGAAGTAGTCGGTGCCCCAGACCCGGTCGATCAGCTGACCGCGGGTGAGTACCCGGCCGGCGTTGCGCAGCAGGAACTCGAGCAGTTCGAATTCCTTCAGCGGCATGTTCACCACGCTGCCGGACACCGACACCGTGTGCCGTTCGATGTCCATCCGCACGGTGCCGGCGGCGAGGACCCCGTCATCCTCTTCAGCCGGGTCGGTGTGCCGGCGCGACACGGCCCGGATGCGCGCGAGCAGTTCCCGGGTCGAGTACGGCTTGGTGACGTAGTCGTCGGCGCCCAGCTCGAGCCCCACGACGATGTCGACCTCGGAATCCTTGGCGGTGAGCATGATGATCGGCACCGCGGACCGGGTGCGGATCTCCCGGCACACCTCGGTGCCGGGGAGGCCGGGCAGCATGAGGTCCAGCAGCACCAGGTCGGCGCCGGCCTTGTCGAATTCGGCCAGGGCGCTCGGGCCGTCCTCCGCCACGGTCACCTCGTAGCCCTCCCGTTCGAGCAGGAAGCTCAGCGGCTCGCTCAGTGCCTGCTCGTCTTCAACAAGAAGGATTCGGGTCATGGGGTGTCTCCTGTCGCCGCTGGTGCGGGGTGGGTCGCCTCTGGCAGGCGGATGGTGAAGGTCGAACCGTGGCCGGGCTGTGACCAGACCCGGATGTCGCCGCCATGGATCTGCACGACGTGTTTGACGATGGCCAGGCCCAGGCCGGTGCCGCCGGTGTTGCGGGACCGGGCCTGGTCGACGCGGAAGAACCTCTCGAAGATCCGGTCCAGGTCGCCCTCCGGGATGCCGACGCCCTGGTCGGTGACGGTGATCTGGATCACCCCGTCCGACACCCGCGCTCCCACACCGACCCTGGAGCCCGGCGCGGAGTAGTGCACGGCGTTGGCGACCAGGTTGTGCACGGCCATCACGAGCAGTCTCTCGTCGCCGTAGACCCTGGCGCGGGACTTCTTGCCCACCGCGATGGTGATGCGGTCGGCATCCGCCACGACCCGGTTCTGGTCGATGCCGGCGGCCACGATGTCGTCGATGTCGAGCAGCTCCGGTTCCCGGAGCGCGTCCTGGGCCTGCAGCCTGGAGAGTTCGATGATCTCCTGGGTGAGCCGGGCCAGCCGGCCGGCCTCGGTGGTGAGCCGGTCGGCGAAACGGCGCACCTGCACGGGCTCGTCGGCCGCGTGGCCGAGGGCCTCGGCGAGCAGCCCGACGGCGGCGATCGGGGTCTTCAGTTCGTGGCTGATGTTGGCGACGAAGTCCCGGCGCACCTCGTCGAGCCTGAACGCCTCGGTGCGGTCCTCGGCGAGCAGCAGCACGTAGCGGGAGCCCAGCCGGGCCAGCCGCACCCGCACGTGCATGCTCGCGTCACCGAACGGGCCCCGGGAGAGCACCAAATCCTCCGACACGGCCTCGCCGGTGCGGCGCACACCGCGGGCCAGGTCCAGCAGCTCCGGATGCGCCAGCTGCTGGTTCACGACCAGTCCCATGCTCAGCGCTCCCGGCGAGGACTTGATGACGTTGTTCGACGGGTCCAGCACGGCTCCGGCACTCTCCAGGGCGTCGAGCACCTGGTCGATGCCGTCCGGAACCGCCGGGTTGACCACCTCGGCGGCCCGTTTGCCGTGTCGCTCCGCGACATACAGCAGGGTCACGAACCCGCCGCCGACGGTGAGGCCCAGTGCCAGGGACAGCAACACAAGCCAGGTCGATTCCATTTCACCAGATTAGTGACTCTGGCACGGGTCGATCACGACGGCAAGGGTGGTCACACGCTACTTTGGTTACTGTTCAGTCGCACGGCACCTGCCGTTAACCCGCGTTCGGCAGTATTGATCGGGGGCCAGGCGGGTCTCATGCGTTCGCGCGCTTTGGCGCGACCAGGAAGGACCACAGACACAATGCGTGAAGTATTTCAGCAAGAGCTCGCCGAGGTGCAGGACCGCCTCGCCGAGATCGCGCGCCTCGTGGCCATCTCCATCGAGAAGGCCACCAAGGCTTTCAACAAGTCCGATGTGGCGCTGGCCGAAGAGGTCATCGCCGACGACGACAAGATCGACGCTCTCACCGTTGAGCTCGATGAGCTGGCCATCACCATCCTGGCCCGGCAGCAGCCGGTGGCCAGGGACCTGCGCATCGTCGTGAGCGCGCTGCGGATCAGCGCGTCGCTCGAGCGAATGGGCGACATGTCAACGCACATCTCGCAGCTGGCCAGGTACCGGTTCCCCGACAAGGTGATCCCCAAGAGCCTGCGCCCGACGTTCGCCGAGATGGGCGCTCTCGACGTGAAGATCGCGAAGATGCTCGCCGAGCTGCTCACCACCGAGGACATGGCGCTGGCCGAGGCCATCCGCAATGAGGACGACAAGGTGGACGCGTTGCACCTGAGCGTGTTCGACGCCGTGCTCGGCGAGACCTGGAAGGGCCAGGCCGCCGACACCGTCGACGCCACCCTCGCCAGCCGCTACCACGAGCGGTTCGCCGACCACGCGGTGTCGATCGCCAAGAAGGTGCAGTACCTGGGCACCGGCGACTGGCAACAGCCGACGCCGACCGACGCGTAGATCTCGACACCCCACTGGTCGAGCCTGTCGAGACCTCGCACGGGATCTCGACAAGCTCGATCTACGGCTGTGAAGCTCGAACAACGGCAGTGAAGCTCGACCAACGAAAAAGCCCCCGTCAGTGACGGGGGCTTTTTCGTAGGGCTGGTGGGTTACTTCTTGCCCTGGGCCGCGACGGCGGCGGCGCCGGCAGCGGCAGCGGCGGGGTCGAGGTACTCGCCGGCTCCGATCGGCTTGAGGTCTTCGTCGAGGCGGTAGACCAACGGGATGCCGGTGGGGATGTTCAGGTCGGCGATGTCGGCGTCGGAGACACCGTCGAGGTGCTTGACCAGGGCGCGCAGCGAGTTGCCGTGCGCGGTGACGAGCACGGTCTTGCCGGTGCGGAGGTCAGCGGCGATGTCGGACTCCCAGTACGGCAGCATTCGCGCGATGACGTCCTTGAGGCTTTCGGTGCGGGGCAGGTCGTCACCGAGGTCCGCGTAACGGGCGTCGTTGGCCTGGGACCACTCGGAGGAGTCGTCGAGCACGGGCGGCGGCACGTCGAACGAACGACGCCAGGTCTGGAACTGCTCCGGACCGTAGGTGGCGAGGGTCTCGGCCTTGTCCAGGCCCTGCAGGGCGCCGTAGTGGCGCTCGTTGAGGCGCCAGGAGCGCTTGACGTCGATCCAGAGGCGGTCGGCCTCTTCGAGGGCGATGTTCGCGGTCTGGATGGCGCGGGTGAGCACCGAGGTGTGCAGGATGTCCGGCAGCAGGCCGGACTCGGCCAGCAGCTCGCCGGCGCGCAGCGCCTCGGCCCGGCCCTGGTCGCTCAGACGCACATCCACCCAACCGGTGAAGAGGTTTTGCTGGTTCCAGGTGCTGTTGCCGTGGCGGAGAAGGATGAGGGTATAGGGAGCAGACATGCTCCAACTCTAGCGAGGCGCACGCGGGCACACCGCACCCGTGTGCGTGACGAAAGTCCCGCCGGATGCGCCGCTTTCAGCCGCGCGGAACCCGTACGCCCAACCGCGGCAACCGCGGGATCTCCGCCACCGACCCGGCCGACTCCGGCACGATGACCTCCTGGCTGGCGGTGATCGAGAGGCCCTGGGAGAGCACGTGCAGGGTCACCGTGCCCGGCACCGTGCGCTTGACCACGGCGAGGGCGATCGGTCCGAGCTCGTAGTGAATGGCGCTGGAGGTGATGCTGCCCACGGTGCGGCGCTCGGGTTCGGCGTTGGCGACGAACCTGTCGCCCTGCACCTCGTCACCGTGCGCGGGCAGCACCGAGTCGGAGCCGTCCAGGTGCAGCAGCACCAGCCGGCGCGGCGGGTGGCCGAGGTTGTGCACCTTCGCGACGGTTTCCTGGCCGCGGTAGCACCCCTTGTTCAGGTGCACCGCGGTGCGCAGCCAGTCCAGTTCGTGCGGAATGGTGCGTTCGTCGGCGTCCAGGGCGCCGCGGGGACGCCAGGCGGCGATGCGCAGCGCCTCGAGGGCCAGGAGCCCGGCGGCCTGCACGGTGCCGGCCGCGACGGCGTCTCGCAGGTCGGGCAACGCCGCCCGCGGGATCAGGACCTCACTCCAGTGCCAGGCGGCGCCGGGGTGGGCGGTGTCAGCGGCGTACTGCCAGCCGCCCGGCGCGACCTCCGACCACGGGTCGTGCCAGACCAACGGCACCCCGTTCGGGCTCGCCGGGCTGAGCGGGAGTGCCGCGGGGTCCGCGGCCATGGTGCCGACGGTGGCGTAGGCGAGGGTGTGGTCCACGACCTGCACACGCAGGGTGAACCGCATCCGGTCGAGCCAGGTCTGCAGGCCGGGCAGTTCGGCGGCCTCGACCAGCAGCCAGCTTTCGACGCCGTCGTCGATCAGGGCGATGGCGTATTCGAGGTGGCCGGCCGGGTCGAGCAACAGGGTTTCGGTGGACTGGCCGGGGGTCAGGCCACGCAGTTCCTGGCTGGACATTGAGTTCAGCCAGGTGAGCCGGTCGGGCCCGACGATGGAGAGCACCCCCCGGTGCGACAGGTCCACGACGGCCGCTCCGGCCAGCAGCCGGCGCTGTTCGGTGTTCGGGCTGCCGTAGTGAGCGGCCACGCCGGCATCGATGCCGTCGGCCTGCACGGCGCCGTCGAGTTCGAGCAGCGGTGACACTGCGGCGGCACCGAACGAGTCAGCGGGGTTGGTCATCGGGCTCTCCTTTGTGAAATCCCCTGGCTGCTGCCGGTTCGGGGCCGACGGGGGCGCTGTCGACAACGGGGAACTCCGGCCCATATGCTAGCCCAACGGCCTGACCGGCACCCCGTATTCCCGTCGGCGGCCACCCCGTCGAGGCAAGGAGTTCCCGATGACCGTCCCCGCCCCCTCCGTTGCGGTGCTTCGCCTTTTCGCGGCGGGGCTGACCGGTGTCGCCGTCACCGCCACGTTCCTGTCCACGGCCGCACGCACCACCATCAACCCGGTCAACTTCTTCGGCTTCTTCACGATCCAGAGCAACCTGCTCGCGGCCGCGGCGCTCGTCCTGACCGCCGCACTGTGCCTGCTCGGCCGCCCGGCGCCGGCCTGGCTAGAGCTCGCGCGGGCGGCAACCACCGGCTACATGATCGTGGTGGGCCTGGTCTACAACACCCTGCTCACCGGCCTGGCCGGCGGCGTCGAGCTGCCCTGGGCCAACACCGTGCTGCACGTATTGTTCCCCCTTTATTGCCTGCTCGACTGGGTGTTGTTCGCCGACCGGGCCCCGCAGCCGTGGCGGCGCCTGTGGGTGGTGCTGATCTACCCGGTGCTCTGGTGCGCCGTGGTGCTCGTTCGCGGCGCGACGGACGGCTGGGTGCCGTATCCCTTCCTCGACCCGGCCACCGGGTACGGCTCGGTGTTCGGGTACGTGCTGCTGATCGCCGTGACCGTCATCGTCGCCGGGGCCGCGGTTTTCGGCCTCAGCCGGCTACGGCCCGTAACGGTGGGTCCCGTCACGGCGCGGCCCGCGGAACAGGCTACGACGCGCGGCTGAGCCGGCCGGACGCGTGCGTTTGCAGGTCCTGGCCGAGCGCGGCGATGTCCCACGCCCAGAGCAGGTGAGAATCGACGAGGCCGTAGAGCCGGGTCGCGGCCGCGTACGGCTTGGCACCGCTGGACTGCACGATGGCGTCGGTGGCGAGATCGATGCGCGGGCCCTTCACCTGGCCGAGGTAGAGCTCGATGATGCCGCCCGGATGCACCAGGCTGACCTCGATGTCGAAGCCCCCGTCGGTGTTCCGCAGCGTCTCCACGGCTTCCGCGGTCTGGAACGGTACCGGACCGACACCGGGCAGCAGGCCGGGGCCCGGGTCGCCGGGCTCCTGCGGGCGGCTGAGCCGCCAGTAGCCAGTCTCGGTCATCAACGGGACCGGCGCGCCGGCCGGGGCGACGGTGCCGTCGGCATCCGGGGCGGCTGCCTCGGGCTCGAGCCAGGTGTACGAGCTGTAGTTCAGGTGCGGCAGACCGTCGTGGCTGAAGCTGATCCGGTGCCCGAACTCACGGGTGACCTTCTCGCCGTCGACGGTGTAGTCGAGGATCCCCGACCCTTCCCAGACGCCGATCAGCCACGACAGCGGAACAAGTTCGGACGGCAGGCCGACCGGAAGTTCGTACACGTTCGGTTACCGCTGGCCCCGGAACAGCTTGAACAGCACGATGCCGGATACCCAGGCGATCGACAGGCTGGCCAGCGCGAGGAGGCCCAGGAACAGGATTTCGAGTGCGAGCGTTGACATGCCCCAACTCTAGCCGCTGACCGGCCGGAAGCCGCCAGGTGCGACGAAGTGTTATCCGAGGCCGATCAGGGCGAACAATCCCGTCGCGGCACCGAGAACGAGCACGGCGCCCACCAGGCTGAGCGTGACCCTGTGCACGTAGCCTTCCTTCTGCCCGGTGGACAACTGGGCGGCGAGGGTGAGGATGGTGCAGCCGGCCAGGGACAGGCTGACCCACACCAGACGGTCCGCGGGGGCGACGAGGACGCCGGTCAGTACCGCACAGACGACGGCGACCAGCCAAATCATCACTACACTCAAACGCTTCCAGCTCACTGTCCCATTGTGCACGCCCGAGTCCCTTTCCGTGGCACGCTAGTATGGGCCGCACGATACTTGGAGGACCTGCGTGGCGCAGCTGTTGATCCTGACCTCGGCCCTGAATGATGACGTTCTTCCAGCCTTGGCGTTGCTGTCCCACAGCACACGACTCATTCCGGCACAGGCGGACCAGCTCATCGCAGCGCCCGATTCCGACCTGATCCTGGTCGATGCCCGGTCCAATCTGATGGCCGCCAAGTCGCTGTGCCAGATTCTGCGCACCACGGGAAGCAGTGTTCCGCTGCTGCTGGTGATCACCGAGGGTGGTCTGACCGCGGTCAGCCCGGACTGGGGCGTCGACGACGTGGTGCTGGACACCGCCGGCCCCGCCGAGGTGGACGCGCGCATCCGGCTTGCAGCCGGCCGCACCCCGCACAACTCGCCCTCCCCCACCATCCGTGCCGCCGGTGTCGTCATCGACGAGGCCAGCTATTCCGCCAAGGTGCACGGCAAACCGCTCGACCTCACTTATAAGGAGTTCGAGCTGCTCCGGTTCCTGGCCGCGCACCCGTCGCGGGTTTTCACCCGCGAGCAGCTGCTCAGCGAGGTGTGGGGCTACGACTACTTCGGCGGCACCCGCACCGTCGACGTGCACGTGCGGCGCCTGCGCGCCAAGCTCGGCGACCAGGAGTCGCTGATCGGAACCGTGCGCAACGTCGGCTATCGGTTCAACGTGTACGAGGAAGAAGGCGACCGTGTCCCTCACTCTGTCGGCACCTGACCTGTCCGACGCCGCCTTCGCGGCGCGTTTCCACGATGTGGCCGACGCGGCGGCGCACACGGATGGCTACCGCCCGTTCAACGAACAGGCCCTGCTCGATGCGCGGTCGGGTCGGCGCAGGCCGCAGCTGCTGCTCGAGGGCGAAGACGCCGTCGGTGCCGCGATCGTCGGGCTCGGTCAGATCGCCCTCGTCGTGCATCCGCGCTACCGCCGGCGCGGCCACGCCACCGCCGCGCTCCGCCGTCTGTTCGAGGACGAGGGCGGCATGTCCGGCGACCTCACCGCCTGGGCACACGGCGACCTGCCCGGTGCGCGCGCCCTGGCCGACAGGTTCGGTTTCAGCGCCGTGCGCACCCTGCTGCAGCTGGAGCGGCCGCTTTCCGACGCCGACGCCGAGGCCTCCCCGGTGCTGCCAGACGGGGTCATCATCACCGCCTTCCGTCCGGCCACCGCCGACGAGCCCGGCGACAACAGCGACTGGGTGAGCCTGAACGCGCTGGTTTTCGCCACCCATCCGGAGCAGGGCGCCGTCACCGAAGCCGACCTGGCCGCCCGCCAGGCCGAACCCTGGTTCGACGCCGGCGACCTGCTGCTGGCGCGGGAGAGCACGGAGGGCGCCGAGCCCGGCCGCATCCTGGGTTACAACTGGGTCAAGATCGAACCGGGCTCCGCGCAGGGCGAAATCTACGTGCTCGGCGTGCACCCGGATGCCGCCGGCGCCGGCCTCGGTCGCGCCCTCATGGTGGCGGGTCTCGCGCGCCTCCGCTCGCGCGGCTGCTCGAGCGTGGAACTGTATGTGGAGGCCGAGAGCACCGGGCCGGTTCGCCTGTACCGCAGCCTCGGATTCACCGACCGCACGGTGGATGTGCAGTACCACCGTTCGCCTCGTTAACGTTTCGTTCACCGTGAACGTCGCGCCCGCTCGGCGGCGGGTGTCAAGATGGACAGATGGACGGCGACAACATCCCAGGCACCTCAGGGCTCGAGAGCGAACTCGACGACGATTTTGACCCCCAGATCGGCAAAAACGATCCGGCACTACCGATCGAGCGGTACCTCGACCGGGAGCTGAGTTGGCTGGCCTTCAACCAGCGGGTGCTCGAACTCGCCGAGGACCCGGCCCTGCCGGTGCTGGAACGGGCGAACTTCCTGGCCATCTTCGCGAGCAACCTCGACGAGTTCTTCATGGTGCGCGTCGCCGGCCTCAAGCGCCGCATCCTCACCGGACTGGCCGTGCCGACCAACGTCGGCCGTGCCCCGCAGGACGTGCTCACCGACATCTCCCAGGCCGCGCACGTGCTGCAGGACCGGCACGCGCACGCGTTCCAGGAGCTGGTGCGCCCGGCGCTGTCCGAACACGGCGTCAACATCGTCACCTGGGACAGCCTGAGCGACGTCGACCGCCGGTCGCTGCGCGGCTACTTCGGCAACCAGATCTTCCCGGTGCTGATGCCGCTGGCCGTCGACCCGGCCCACCCGTTCCCCTACATCTCCGGCCTCTCGCTGAACCTGGCCGTGCGGCTGCACAGCTCCAAGACCGGCAAGCAGGAATTCGCCCGGCTCAAGGTGCCCTCCATGCTGCCGCGTTTCGTGCGGGTGGACCGCACCGAGTCGGTCGACAAGGTGCGCTTCATCACCCTCGAGGACCTCATCGCCAACCACCTCGAAGACCTGTTCCCCGGCATGGACATCCTCGAACACCACGTGTTCAGGGTCACCCGCAACGAGGACGTCGTCATCGAGGAAGACGACACCGAGAACCTGATCAAGGCCCTCGAGAAGGAGCTGCTGCGCCGCCGGTTCGGCCCGCCCATCCGCCTCGAGGTCACCGAGGACATGGACGAGGTGACCCTGGGCCTGCTCGTGCGTGAGCTCGACGTGACCGAGCAGGAGGTGTACAGACTGCCGGCTCCCCTGGACCTCGGCGGCCTGTTCGACCTGCGCATCGACCGTCCCGACCTGCACTACACGAAGCACGTGCCCACCACGGCCGCGCAGCTGCTCACCGGCGAACCCAACGACGAACCCGACATCTTCCGCGCCATCAGCCGCGGAGACGTGCTGCTGCACCACCCGTACGAATCCTTCGCGACCAGCGTGCAGGCCTTCCTCGAGCAGGCCGCCGCCGACCCGAACGTGCTGGCCATCAAGCAGACCCTGTACCGCACCTCCGGTGACAGCCCGATCGTGGAGGCGCTGATCGCCGCCGCGGAATCGGGCAAGCAGGTTCTCGCCCTGGTGGAGATCAAGGCCCGCTTCGACGAGCAGGCCAACATCTCCTGGGCCCGCAAGCTGGAAAAGGCCGGCGTGCACGTGGTCTACGGCCTCGTGGGCCTGAAGACCCACTGCAAGCTGGCCCTGGTGGTGCGCTACGAGAAGGGCGTGCTGCGGCACTACAGCCACATCGGCACCGGCAATTACAACCCCAAGACCAGCCGCATCTACGAAGACATGGGGCTGCTGACCGCGGATGACCAGGTCGGCAAGGACCTGACCCGGCTGTTCAACGAGCTCTCCGGCTACGCGATCGAGAAGAAGTTCAAGCGTCTGCTGGTGGCTCCCCTGCACCTGCGCAAGGCCCTGCTCAAGCGCATCGCCGACGAAACCGCGAACGCGCTGGCCGGCAAGCCCGCCGGCATCCGCATCAAGGTGAACTCGATGGTGGACGAGGACATCATCGACGCGCTGTACCGGGCCAGTCAGGCCGGTGTGCCCGTTGACGTG
This sequence comes from Cryobacterium sp. N22, assembly GCF_002929555.1. Taxonomy (GTDB): domain Bacteria; phylum Actinomycetota; class Actinomycetes; order Actinomycetales; family Microbacteriaceae; genus Cryobacterium. Next base: position 14,646 of record NZ_PJJP01000026.1, on the reverse strand, counting down.
TGGGTGCGCGGTATCTGCAGCCTCAAGCCCGGCGTGCCCGGCATGAGCGAGAACATCCGGGTGCGCTCGATCCTGGGGCGCTACCTCGAGCACTCGCGGATCTTCTGCTTCCACACCCTGGGCGAGACCCAGGTCTTCATCGGCAGCGCCGACATGATGCACCGCAACCTCGACCGCCGGGTGGAGGCGCTGGTGCGCCTGGTCGACCCGCGGCACCTGGCCGAGGTCGACGCCCTGTTCACCCGGGCCATGGACGAGCGCACCTCGTCGTGGTGGCTCGACGAGAACGGTGAGTGGACCCGGCACCACCTGGACGCCGACGGTAAGCCGCTGGATGACATGCAGAACCGGTTGATGCAGCAGATCGGCCAGCGCAAGCGACCGGTGAGCCGCCGATGAGTGACCCCGGACCCGTTTACGCGGCCGGAGCCGTCTGCTGGCGCCTGATCGACGGCCGGATGCATGTGCTGCTGATCCACCGCACCGTGCACGGCGACATCACCATCCCCAAGGGCAAGGTCGACCCCGGCGAGACGCTGCCGGTCACGGCCGTGCGGGAGATCGAGGAGGAGACCGGCCTGGCCATCGCGCTGGGCGTGCCGCTGGGCGTGTCGGAGTACCCGATGCCCAACGGCAAGGTCAAGATCGTGCACTACTGGGCCGCCGAGGTGTTGCCTGAGCACATTCTGCGCTCCACGTTCGTGCCCAACGGTGAGGTCGCCGCCCTGGAATGGGTGACCATCAAGAAGGCCAGGACCTACCTCAGCTACGCCCCGGACGTGGAGATCATCGACGCGTTCGCCCGCCTGGTGACCCAGGGCATCACGAGTACCTTCGCGATCATCGCGCTGCGCCACGCCAAGGCCACCCCGCCGCACGACTGGTCGGGCCCGGATGCCACCCGCCCGCTCAGCGAACGCGGCGTGACCCAGGCCGCCGCCCTGGTCCCCGCGGTGAGCGCCTGGAAGCCGCAGCGCATCTTCACCAGCACCGCCACCCGCTGCGTGACCACCGTGGCCCCGCTGTCGGCCGCGACCGGGGTGCCGTTCAAGCGCACCGACCTGATCAGCCAGGACGCCTGGGAGCAGGGCACCTCCGATGTTCGCCACAACGTGGGCAAACGCATCCGCGCCCGCAAGACCGCGGTGCTCTGCAGCCACGGCCCGGTGCTGCCCGACATCCTGCGGGAGATCGCCCTGGCGACAGGCTCGCCGATGACCCAGCGGCTGGGCAATGCCGCGGCGTTGTCGCCCAGCGGGTTCTCCGTCGTGCACCTCTCCAGCGACAACCCGAGCGCGGGCATCCTCGCCATCGAGACCCACCCGCCGCGCCTCTAGACACCCGACAGCGCCCGCAGACCCGACCGGGACTGCGGGCGCTGTTGTGCGCCCGGCAGAGCAGGTGGAGCGAGGTCGACTGGACGGATGTCGTTTACCTCCCGTTCACCAAGGAGGGGGAGTGTCGTTAACCACACGGATTAGCGTCTACCGAGGGCCAGCACCGGCCCGAAGTTCGCAGGATTCTCCTGTGATCGCATTCCCTGTATTCGACCTGAAAAGGATCCTTGTGAATCTCAAGCGTTATGGCCGCCCCGCGGTCATTGCAATTGCCGCAGCACTCGTTCTCTCCTCCTGCGCCTCGAACGAAGCCGGCAGCACGGCCACCGACGACGCCGCCGAGAGCACCCTCTCCGGCACGATCAACGCCGCGGGCGCCTCCTCGCAGGGCTCGGCCCAGGAATCGTGGATCTCCGCGTTCCAGACGGCCAACCCGAAAGTCACCATCAACTACGACCCGTCGGGCTCCGGCGCCGGCCGCGAAACCTTCATCGCCGGCGGCACCGACTTCGCCGGTTCTGACTCCTACCTGAACGACGAGGAGCTGGCCGGCGCGTTCGCCGCCTGCGCCCCCGACACCCTCGCCGTGGACCTGCCGGTCTACATCTCCCCGATCGCCGTCATCTTCAACGTCGAGGGCGTTACCGACCTCAACCTGGATGCCGACACGCTCGCCAAGATCTTCACCGGCGCCATCACCACCTGGAACGACCCGGCCATCGTCGCGCTGAACGCCGACGCCGAACTGCCCGCCACCGCGATCACCGCCGTGCACCGTTCGGACGACTCGGGCACCACCAAGAACTTCGCCGACTACCTCTTCCAGGCCGCACCCGACGTGTGGACCGAGAAGCCGGCCGACCCGTTCCCGTACCAGACCGGTGAGGGCGCCCAGGGCACCTCCGGTGTCGTCGACGCCGTCACCAGCGGCACCGGCACCATCGGCTACGCCGACGCCTCGCGCGCCGGTGACCTCGGTGTCGCCAAGATCAAGGTCGGCGACGAGTTCGTCGAGTACACGGCCGAGGCCGCCGCAGCAGTCGTCGACGGTTCGCCGCTCGTCGAAGGCCGCGCCGACAACGACCTGGCGATCAAGCTGGACCGCCTCACCACCGACGCGACGCACTACCCGCTCGTTCTGGTGAGCTACGCGCTGGTCTGCACCGAGTACGCGGACCCCGCACAGGGCGCCCTCGTCAAGGAGTACGTCAGCTTCATGGCCAGCGAGGCCGGCCAGGCCGAGGCTGCGGCATCCGCCGGCGCCGCTCCGCTGTCCGCCGACCTGCAGTCCAAGGTCGCCGCGGTCCTCGAGACCGTCAAGTAACTCAACACCCGCTGAGCTTCCAGCTTCAGTAACACTGCCCGGCAGGGCGCCCGCGTTGCACGCGGTCGGCCTGTCGGGCACACTGAGGATTGGGGTCCGGCTCAAGCTCCACCCTTACCGGTACCACCTCACCCCTTCAGGGAGACGCTCGGAATGACGACCGCAGACCGTATTGCGATCAAGGCCAAGGAACGACCGGGCGACCGCATCTTCTCCACCGCAACGGTGGTGGCCGGCAGCCTGATCCTGGCCGTGCTGGCCGCCGTGGCCCTGTTCCTGCTGGTGCAGAGCATCCCCGCCTTCGTGGCGCCCGCGGATGCGTTCAAGGGCGAGTTCAGCAACTTCTGGTCCTATGTGGCGCCGCTGGCCTTCGGCACGGCCTGGTCGGCATTCCTCGCCCTCCTGATGGCTGTTCCCGTCGCCATCGCCGTGGCCCTGTTCATCTCGCACTACGCGCCGCGCAAGCTCGCGCAGGGCCTGGGCTACCTCGTGGACCTGCTCGCCGCCGTGCCGTCAGTGGTCTTCGGCCTCTGGGGCATCGGGGTGCTCGCCCCGATGGTGCAGCCGTTCTACGCCAACCTGGTCGAGTGGTTCGGCTGGTTCCCGCTGTTCGCCGGCCCCGTCTCGGGCACCGGCCGCACCATCCTCACCGTGGCCATCGTGCTCGCCGTGATGGTGCTGCCGATCATCACGGCGATCTGCCGGGAGATCTTCCTGCAGACCCCGGTGCTCTACGAGGAAGCGTCACTGGCGCTCGGCGCCACCCGCTGGGAAATGATCACCATGGCCGTGCTGCCGTTCGGCCGCGCCGGTATCATCTCAGCCTCGATGCTGGGCCTGGGCCGCGCGCTCGGCGAGACCATGGCCGTGGCCATGGTGCTCTCCCCCAACCCCCAGGTGATCTTCCAGCTGCTCACCTCGCAGAACTCCAACACCATCGCCGCGAACATCGCGCTGAACTTCCCCGAGGCACACGGCGTCGGGGTCAACATCCTGCTCGCCACCGGCCTCGTGCTCTTCGTCATCACGCTGATCGTCAACATGATCGCGCGCGTGATCATCAACCGCCGCAAGGCCTTCTCAGGAGCGAATTGATGAGCACCATGACCATCTCCTCTCCCGTCACGAACTCCCTCACCGCCGGCAAACTGCCCAAGAACGCCCCCATGCTGGTGCTTGCCGCCAGCTGGCTGGTCGTGGGCGCGTTCTTCGCGGTGATCTTCCTTTCCGGCGCCACGGAGAGCTTCAACTGGGCCGGCACGCTGTTCTTCGGCACCGTGCTGTACTGCATCGCCCTGTTCCTGTTCTCGTACTTCGTCGAGGGCATCCGCCGGGCCAAGGACCGTCTGGTCACCGCCCTGGTCGCCATCGCGTTCGTGGTGGCGATGATCCCGCTGATCTCCCTGGTCGGCACGACGATCATCAACGGCCTCCCCGCGTTCCTCACCCCCACCTTCTTCACCGAGTCCCAGCGCAACGTCGTGGGCGCCGGCGGCGGGGCCCTGCACGCGATCGTCGGCACGCTCTTCGTCACCGGGCTGGCCACTCTCATCTCGGTGCCGATCGGGCTGCTCACGGCGATCTACCTCACCGAGTACGGCCGCGGCCGGCTCGCCCGCGGCATCACCTTCTTCGTCGACGTGATGACCGGCATCCCCTCGATCGTGGCCGGCCTGTTCGCCTACGCCCTGTTCTCGCTGCTGTTCAACGACCCGGGCATCCGGTTCGGCTTCGGCGGGTCGGTGGCCCTGTCGGTGCTGATGATCCCGGTGGTGGTGCGCTCCAGCGAGGAAATGCTCAAGCTGGTTCCCAACGAGCTGCGCGAGGCCGCCTACGCGCTCGGCGTGCCCAAATGGCTCACCATCGTCAAGGTGGTGCTGCCGACCTCGCTGGCCGGCATCGTCACGGGTGTGATGATCTCGATCTCCCGCGTGATCGGCGAGACCGCTCCGCTGCTGATCGTCGCCGGCTTCACAGCCAGCATGAACTACGACCTGTTCAACGAACGGATGATGACCCTGCCGGTGTTCGTGTACAACCAGTACGCCAGCCAGGGCGCCGACTCGCAGGCCTACATCGACCGGGCCTGGGCCGGGGCGCTGACCCTGATCGTGATCGTGATGCTGCTCAACCTCGTGGCCAGGCTCATCGCCCGCACCTTCTCCCCCAAGCTCGGCCGCTGACGCCGCCGCCGCCCCAGATTCTCCTGCACTCCAAGATTCGAAGGAACACATGTCCAAGCGCATTGAAGTCAACGACCTCGACGTCTACTACAGCAAATTCCTCGCCGTTGAGGGCGTGTCGCTGACCATTGAACCGCGCACGGTGACGGCGCTGATCGGCCCCAGCGGCTGCGGCAAGTCCACCTTCCTGCGCACCCTGAACCGCATGCACGAGGTCATCCCCGGCGCCCGCGTCGATGGCGAGGTGCTCATCGACGGCAACAACCTCTACGGACCCGGCGTCGACCCGGTGCTCGTGCGCCGCCAGGTGGGCATGGTGTTCCAGCGGCCCAACCCGTTCCCCACCATGTCGATCGGCGACAACGTGCTCGCCGGCGTCAAGCTGAACAACCGCCGGATGCCCAAGAGCGACGCGGATGCGCTGACCGAGAAGTCACTGCGCGGCGCGAACCTCTGGAACGAGGTGAAGGACCGTCTGGACAAGCCCGGCTCGAGCCTCTCCGGTGGCCAGCAGCAGCGCCTGTGCATCGCCCGCGCCATCGCCGTGCAGCCCGACGTGATCCTGATGGACGAGCCCTGCTCGGCCCTGGACCCGATCTCCACCCTCGCGATCGAGGACCTCATCGAAGAGATGAAGACCGACTACACGATCGTCATCGTCACCCACAACATGCAGCAGGCCTCCAGGGTCTCGGACCGCACCGCGTTCTTCAACATCGCGGGCACCGGCAAGCCGGGCAAGCTCATCGAGTACGACGACACCACCACGATCTTCTCCAACCCCACCGTGCAGGCCACCGAGGACTACGTCTCCGGCCGCTTCGGCTAAACCCGCACCAACTACATCCGCCGCCCGGTCGACTCCACGGTCGCCCGGGCGGTTTTGCGTCCCCACCGTGCCCGTGATCGCGCCCCTCGTCCCCCTCGTGTCCCACGTGTCCCTCGTGTCGCGAAAGCGGCCAAACGGTCACCACAGCGCCCGCGAAGCAGCCACACGGCCGCTCTCGCGGATGTGTCACGTCCTCGCTCTCGCGGACGTGTCACCTCGCGAAAGCGGCCCAACGGTCACCACAGCACCCGCGAAGCAGCCACATCCCCGCTCTCGCGGATGTGTCACGTCCTCGCTCTCGCGGATGCGTCACCTCGCGAAAGCGGCCAAACGGTCACCACAGGACCCGCGAAGCAGCCACATGGCCGCTCTCGCGGATGTGACGCCTCGCGAAAGCGGCCAAACGGTCACCACAGCACCCGCGAAGCAGCCACACGGCCGCTCTCGCGGATGGGAGAGCTGTCAGGAGCCGGTGCGGGCCAGCAGGGACGCGTTCAGGGCGCGGGTGAGCTCGGTGTCGTGCGGGAACTCCACGCCGTCCAGGGCGATCACGGCGACCGCGAGACGCACGCTGGATACCAGCCACGCCGCATCCGCCGCCCGCAGCTCGTCGACCGTGACATCGCGGTACTCAACACTCTCGCCATGCGCGGTGAGGTACTCGAACACGCTCTGCTGGGTGGTGCCGTGCAGGATGGCGCCGCTCGGCGCCGGGGTGATGTAGCGGCCGTCGATGCGCAGGATCACGCTCGAGGTGGGGCCCTCCATGACGTAGCCGTCGTGGGTGCGGAAGATGGTGTCGTCGGCGCCGCGGCGCTTGGCCTCGCGCAGGGCGGCCATGTTGATCGCGTAGCTGAGGGTCTTGGCACCCATCAGCAACCAGGGCGCCTGCTCGGCGACGCCGCGCGGGTAGCCGCGGTCGAGGGTGATCACCCTGATGCCGTTCTCGCGCACAGCGCTGAAGTCCGCCGCGCGGGTGGCGTGCAGCCAGGCGGTGGGCGCTGGTCCGTGCTCGACGCCGCGGCTGAGCACGAACTTCAGTGCCAGTTCGCCCTCGCCGGGAATGCGGGCCACCGCGTAGGCGATCGCGGCGCGCCACTGGGCGGGGTTGGGCACCGGCAGGTCGCAGATCTGGGCGGAGTTGATGAGCCGGCTGATGTGCGGCTCGACCTCCTGCGGGTGCCCGTTGACCACGCTGAGGGTCTCGAAGATGCCGTCGCCGCGCTGGGTGCTCAGCTCGGCGACCCGCAGCGCCGGGGCACCGGAGTCGATTTCGTGGAACGTGTCCACGAAGTCGGTGCGGGTGGAGTCGGCAGGCTCCGGGTCGATGAGCAGGGTGAAGGGCAGGGTCATGTCTCGAGCCTACCCACCCGCCGGATGCGCGCCCGGAGCCCGGTCCGGCCGCGGCGGACGGACGCCGGCGAGTTGCCATTTGATGCCCATTCCGGCTCCTCGAAGGGGCCCGAACTGGCAGCTCACCGTTGGGCGCGCTGCCGACAGGGCAGTTGGCGCTCTTCAGGCGGGCAGGAGGGGCCCGAACTGGCAACTCGCTGTCGCGGTGGCTCTTCGAGTTGCGGCAAAGAACCCCTTCGCCGCTCCGGAAGGGGGTCTTTGCGGCATGTCGGGATGCAGCCCGCCCGCGACTTCGGGCAAAGCACCTCTTAGGCGGCTCGGAAGGGGGTCTTTGCGGCACGTCGGGATCGTCGGCATGTCGGCCGAGCGCCACGCGGACCGGTGCGGGCGGGTGCTGCGGCGGGCTAGCTCTGGATGGCCACGATCGGGTCGGAGGTGGGCTGCTCGGAGCCGCCCGCGGGTTCCACGGTGACACCGACGGTGTCGCCGGCGGACATGGTGCCGTCGAGCACCCGCCAGGCGGTGCCGGAGCCGTCGGAGTCGAAGGTGCCGGCCGAGACGGGCCCGGCGGCGCCGATGTACCAGAGCTGGTAGTCCTGGTCGTCGCCGAGGGCGGGCAGCTCGTCGACGATGATCGCGGACAGGCCGAGCTCACCGGACCAGACGAGGGTGGCGGCCTGGCCGTCGGCGGTCTGCGTCGACGCCCGCTGGCTGTCGGGGGCCGCGTTGATCTCGGCGAGGCTGGCGGCCTGCTCCTGGGCGAAGTCCTGGCTGGGATCGCCGTAGAGCGCCTGGCCGGCGAAGGTGCCGCCGACGAAGAGCGCGACGGCGGCCGCGGCCGCGACGAGGTACCCGGCGGGACGCTGGAACCAGCGGCGTTGGGCCCGCGCGGCGGCAGCACCGCCGGCGGAACCCTTAACGGCTGCACTCGGGTCGCCGGCGGAACCCTGCTCGACACCGGCACCCGGGTCGACCGAGGACACCGGAGCCGACGCGGCTGTGACGCTGCCCCGAGCGGACGCGGAGCCGATCGGGATGGCCGCGGGCGGCGCATCCGTCGTGGCTGCGGTCTCGGCGGGTGTCACCGCGTCGGCCGCGGGCGTGAGCGGGGCCAGCTGCGGGGTGGTGGCGAGCTGGGCCATCAGGCTGGCCTTGAGCGGGCTGGAGGGCTGCACGGGCGCCACCGACAGGCCGAGGGCCACGGCGGTATCGCTGAGCTCGGCGGCTTCGATGCGGGCCTGCTCCGACCGAGCCAGGTACCGCTCGTATTCGGCGGCCTCGTCGGCGCTGAGGGCGTGCAGGGCGTACGCGCCGGCCAGGTCGGCCGGGTTGTCGGCGGAACCGTTGCCGGTCAGGTCGTTGCCGGGCTTGTCGGTGCCGGTCATGAGACCACCCCCAGTTCATCGCGCAGACGAATCAACCCGTCGCGGAGCCGGGTTTTCACGGTGCCGAGCGGAATGTGCAGGTGGTCGGCGACCTCACGGTGACTGTAACCGCTGAAGTACGACAGGCTCACGGCCTGCCGTTGCAGTTCGGTCAGTCTGGACATCGCCTTTTCCACCCTTTCATGCTCGATTTTCACCTCGACGGTTTCGGCGACGTGGTCATAGGGCACCGCGAAGTCGCGGATGCCGATCTTGGTGTCCCGGTCGCGGCCGGCCTGCGACGACCGAATCCGGTCGATCGCACGTCGGTGCGCCATGGTCATGATCCAGGTCGAAGCCCCGCCACGCTGTGACTCGTACCGCGAGGCCGTCTGCCAGATCTCCAGGAAAATCTCCTGGGTCACTTCTTCCGACTGTGCGTGATCGATCAGCACGCGCTTGACAAGGCCAAGCACCCGCGGAGCGATCTGGTCGTAAAGCTCACCGAAGGCCGATTGGTCCCCGTCGGCAACCCGAGCGAGCAGCTCTTCTTTCGAAGGCGCTGTCGACGAGGCGTCGAGGTCGAACTCAGCAGTCATGAGATCCAGCATGTCAGGTCCAGTCCCCTTCCATGCTTAGGGTTCGGTACCGAGTCCCTGCTGGATTGGTCTGGAGCGAAACGGTCCGTCCGGCGCCGCCGGGCAGAGTGAAGGCCGGACCGCAGAACGCCTCTCGGCGTGAGGCCGTTCTAGACGGCGAATATTGGAGCCCGGGGTTACTACGGTCCGGCCAGCATCAAGTGTAAACGACATCGGCTGAGAGTTCATTCCCGGATGCCTGGGAGCTCTATTCGAGGGAGTCGGTGCGCCACAGCCGGGCGCAGGAGGTGAACTCCTGCGCGGTGGTGGAGAACCGCAGGGCGCGGGTGGTCAGCTCGGAGGAGCGGCCGGGTTCGGTGCTGTCCAGGTCGTCGGCCACGCTCGCACAGCCAGCGCCGATCACCCGGCAGAAGGCCGCCGCCCGGTCCAGGGCGACGGCGAAATCGCCGGTGAACACGCCCCGGAGGATCTCGTCGGCGAGCAGGATGATCTCGGCCGGACCGGTCGGCACCGCCGCGCCCGCGACGAGGGGGTCGATGGTGACGGCCACGTCGATTCCGCGCTGGTACAGGAACGCCGTGCCATCGGCATCCTGCCGGATCAGCAACCGCACGAGGTAGATGCGCCACAGCGCGCCGGGCAGGCTACGCGGCGTGGCCCGCGACCACAGCTCCGCCACGGCGTCGATGCCGTGCTCGTCGGTGTACGCCACCAGGCGCTCCACAACCTCGGGGTCGGGGCTGTCGCGCACCCGGGCGATCAACGCCTGCGCGGTCTCGTGGGCGATCCGGCTGATCTGGGCGGGGTCTTCGCCGCCCATCATCGATTCGAACTTGGCGCCCGAGAACTGGGTGGGCTTGTGAAAATCGTCGGCCATCGCTCTCCTCCTGGCTTTCAGGGCAGCGTAGTCGGGTACGTCGCCGGTTGGTATTGGGTGTTGCCGGCCGGCGTCTCTGGCGGATGCATCCACGCTAGTCACAAAAACCGTCCGCCAATCCACGCTAAGTTATTAACCGCGGGCCTCTAGCTCAGTTGGTAGAGCAAAGGACTTTTAATCCTTGGGTCGTCGGTTCGAGCCCGACGGGGCCCACTTTCTTAACGCCGGCAGAGTTTCCGTGAGACGGGAAACTGCCGGTCGACCTTGCCGTAGTGGTCGATGGTCAGGATCAGCGATTCGACCTTGCGATTGAGGATGCTCAGCAGCACGACGAACAGCCACAGGCCCCAGGTGAAGAACGTCAGGAACACGTTCAGCCAGAACCGGATCCGTTTCTTCCTCTGCAGCACGGCCTGGTTGCCGACCACGCTGCTGACCGTCCATCCCTCCGCCGCGAACCGGGCGACCTCGTGGTTGAGCAGCTCGGTGCGCTGTTCGGTTGTCAGTGCACCCGATTCGATGGTCATCCGCTCCCCAATCCGTAGATAGGGGCAGCATAGAGCCGTCTGCCGCCCAGCGCAGCGGCACGACGGTAGCTGCCATTTCACTGGGGCTGAGCGGGCACCCGGAATGTCCTGCGAGTATGCGGTGTTTCCAACGCAGTAGACGCGCAATCTGGTGTGCTGGACTCCGGCCGCGAGCGCTCAATCGGCGCTTCGCCGCAGGGCGACGCACATACCGCGCGTCACGAGAGGAGCCCCAGTGCGCAAGAACATCGACGTCGAGGTTGAGACCGGCGTGATCGAGAAATACCGCCGGCACCCCAACGGCAACGGGTGGGTGTCTGGCAAGTCGACCGTGCAACCGAGCGCGTTCATCTCCGAGTCCGCCTACATCGAGTCCGGCGCGCAGGTGGGCCGGGAGTCGTGGGTCGGGCCGGGCAGTTGGATCGACCACGACGTCGCCATCGGCGACAAGGTGTTCATCGGCCAGAACGTGCACATCGGCGAGGGCAGCCTTGTCTCGGGCGGCGCCCACCTGGGCAGCCACGTGCGCATCGGCCGCAACGTGCGCATCGCCGCCGGCGTGCGCCTGGACCGGGACACCCGGGTGCCCGACGGCACCGACGTGGCCACCGGCAATGTGGGCGCGGACGGCCGGCGCTCGCACGGGTTGGCAGCGTGAGCATCCGTTTGGGCCGGTAATACCGTAAAACGCGCGCTCGCAGCGGTCAGGATCCGACTCCGACAGGAGCAGGATGGACTCATGACACGTCGCGCACCGGTCAAGGACATCAACGAAGACGACCTCGTCGTCGGCACCCCGAAGAAGGCCGCCGCCGGCCTCGAGGCGGTGGTGGTGGCGCTGGACCGCGGCATCGCGCAGGCCGGGGTGGGCCGCACCGCGCGGGCGCTGCTGCGGCTCAACCAGCGGAACGGCACCGACTGCCCGGGCTGCGCCTGGCCTGAGTCGACCGGGCACCGCAAGACAGCCGAGTTCTGTGAGAACGGCGCCAAGGCCGTGGCCGAAGAGAACACCCTCCGCACCGTCGGCCCGGAATTCTGGGCCGAACACTCGCTGGCTGACCTGGCCGGCAAGACCGAGTACTGGCTGGGCAACCAGGGCCGAATCTCGCAGCCCGTGGTGGTGCGCCCCGGCGACACGCACTACTCCCCCATCGCTTGGGAAGACGCGTTCGCGCTGATCGGCGAGAAGATCCGCGCCAGCACGGCGGACCGCACGGTGTTCTACACCTCCGGCCGCACCGCCAACGAGACCGCGTTCCTGTACCAGCTGTTCGCCCGGTCGATCGGCACCAACAACCTGCCGGACTGCTCGAACATGTGTCACGAATCCTCCGGATCGGCCCTGAACCCCACGATCGGCATCGGCAAGGGCACCGTCTCGCTGGACGACATCCACGTGGCCGAGCTGATTCTGGTGGTGGGCCAGAATCCGGGCACCAACCACCCGCGGATGCTGTCGGCGCTGGCGGACTGCAAGGCCAACGGCGGCAAGGTCGTCGCCGTGAACCCGCTGCCAGAGGCCGGGTTGTTCAACTTCAAGGACCCGCAGACCCCCACCGGGCTGGTGGGCCACGGGGTGCCGCTGGCCGACGAGTACCTGCAGATCAAGGTCGGCGGTGACCTCGCCCTGTTCCAGGCGCTCGGCCACCTGCTGCTCGAGGAGGAGGCCCGGGTGCCCGGCTCGGTCGTGGACCAGGAGTTCATCGACGCGAACACCGACGGGATCGAGGCATACAAGGCCGCGCGCACCGAGATCGACTGGGTCGAAACCGAGAAGGCCACCGGGCTGTCGCGCCTGGACATCAGCGTGGTGGCAAAGATGCTGGCCGCCTCGAAGGCCACCATCATCTGCTGGGCGCTGGGCCTGACCCAGCAGCCGCACTCGGTGAACACTCTCAAGGAGATCATCAACCTGCTCCTGCTGCAGGGCAACTTCGGCAAGCCCGGTGCCGGCGCCTGCCCGGTGCGCGGGCACTCCAACGTGCAGGGCGACCGCACCATGGGCGTGTGGGAGAAGCCCAAGGAGGCCATGCTCGCCGCCCTCGACGCCGAGTTCGGCATCGTCTCACCCCGCGAGCACGGCCTGGACTCGGTGAACACCGTCGAGGCGTTCGAGAACGACGACGTTGACGTGTTCGTGTCGATGGGCGGCAACTTCGCGCTCGCCTGCAGCGACACCGACCTGCTCGAGGCCGCCATGCAGCGGGTCGGCCTGACCGTGCACATCTCCACCAAGCCCAACCGGTCGCACGTGATGCACGGGGTCACCTCGCTGATTCTGCCGACGCTGGGCCGCACCGACACCGATGACAAGCATCCGGCCGGCCGGCAGGTTCTGTCGGTGGAGGACTCGATGTCGATGGTGCACTCCACCCAGGGCCGGCTCACGCCGGTGTCCGAGCACCTGCTGGCCGAGCCGGTGATCGTGGCGCGGATGGCTCGGGCCACGCTCGGCGACAACCACCCGGTCAACTGGAAGGCGATGGCGGAGGACTACGACGTCATCCGCGACCACATCGCCCGGGTACTGCCCGGCTTTGAGGACTTCAACCGTCGGCTGCGCGACAAGAACGGCTTTGTGCTGCCCAACCCGCCGCGCGACACCCGCAGCTTCGCCACCGACATCGGCCGGGCCCGGTTCACGGTGAGCCCGCTGGAGTACCTCACCCCGCCGCCCGGGCACCTGATTCTGCAGACCATGCGCAGCCACGACCAGTACAACACCACCTTCTACGGGCTGGATGACCGCTACCGCGGCATCAAAGACGGCCGCCGGGTGATCCTCATCCACGCCGACGACGTCACCGAACTGGGCTTTGCGGACCGCGACCTCGTCGACGTGATCAGCACGTTCGGCGGTCAGGAGCGCCGGGCCGACAAGTTCCGGCTCGTGGTGTACCCCACCCCGCGCGGCTGCGCGGCGGCGTACTTCCCCGAAGCCAACCAGCTCATGCACCGGGAGCTGGTGGCCCGGGAGTCGAACACGCCCGGCTACAAGGCCATGAGCGTGCGGTTCATCCCGCACGAGGCTCGGGTGCCGGTCCCGAACTGACGCCAACTGGTCCCGGTGCGGACAATTGCACCAGGCACACCGGGTGCAATTGTCCGCTTCGGGAACAGTTACTGCTTCGACAGACCCGGCTACACCGCGGCGAGCGCGCCCTGCACGATGCGCTCCTCGCCGGCGTAGATCACCATCGAGTCACCGCGGAGGAAGCCGACCAGGGTCAGGCCCACCTCGTGCGCGAACTCGGCGGAGAGCGACGACGGCGCCGACACCGCGGCGAGCATGGGGATGCCGGCCATCAGTGCCTTCTGGGCGAGCTCGAAGCTGGCCCGGCTGGAGACCATCAGCACGGTGCCCTGGAGCGGCAGCAGGTTCTCCTTGACCGCCCAGCCGATCACCTTGTCGACGGCGTTGTGCCGGCCCACGTCCTCGCGGAGTACGAGCATCTCGCCCGTGCCGCCGTCGAACAGGGCGGCGGCGTGCAGGCCCCCGGTCTTCTCGAACACCGCCTGTGCCTGACGCAGCGCCTCGGGAAACGTCGTGAGCAGTTCGGCGTCGACCCGCACGGCATCCGTGCGCACGTCCCAGGTGGACTTGGTGCGCACGGCGTCGATGCTCTCCTTGCCGCACAGGCCGCAGGAGCTGGTGGTGAGGAAGTTGCGCTCCATGCCGGGAGTGGGGGCGGCGACGCCGGGGGCCAGACGCAGGTCGAGCACGTTGTAGGTGTTCACGCCCTCGGCGGTGGCGCCGGCGCAGTAGCGGGCGGTGGCGAGGTGCTCGCCTTGGGTGATGATGCCCTCGGAGACCAGGAACCCGGCGGCGAGATCGACGTCGTGGCCGGGGGTGCGCATGGTGACGGCCAGGGACCGGCCGTTCACCCGCATCTCGAGCGGCTCCTCGACCGCGAGCACGTCTTCGCGGCGGATGGGTGGCCGGCCCACCGTGAGCCGGGTGATCTTGCGCCGTGCCGTGACTCTGCTCATGGGTGCCCTCCTCGAGAGTGCGTCAGGTGTGCCCGCGCGGGGGCACCTGAGCCTCCTTCGAGCCTAATCCTCCGATTCGGATGTTGGGAGGGGACGGGGCCGCTCACGAGAGCGGGCACATGGCTGCTTCGAGTGACTCGAGGCAACCACACGGCCGCTCTCGCGTGCTGGGCCGCTTGGGGCGAGGGACGCGGGTGCGGGATTCGGGAGCGGGATGCGGGGTGCGGGATGCGGGGTGCCGGATGCGGGATGCGGGTGCGGGA
>NZ_PJJP01000038.1 GCF_002929555.1 Cryobacterium sp. N22 | reverse complement strand
GCCGCTCCAGCCCCGGCCCCCGCGGCCCCGGCTCCTGTTGCTCCCGCTCCGCCACCCGTGGTGTCGGCCCCGGCCGCGCCCAACGCGTCAGCCGTCGAGACCGCACTTGCCTTCGCGCGCGCGCAGCTCGGCGACGCCTACAAGCTCGGCGGTTCCGGCCCCGACGTCTGGGACTGCTCCGGCCTGACCAAGGCCGCCTACGCGGCCGCGGGTATCTACATCGGCACCCACTCGGCGACCAACCAGTACAACACCATGGCCGGTCAGGGCAAACTCGTCTCGTTCTCGCAGGTGCAGATGGGCGACCTCGTCTTCTGGGGCTCGCCGGGCAACTATTATCACGTGGCCATCTACGTCGGCGGCGGACAGATCCTCGAGGCGCCGGACGTGGGCAAGCCCGTGCGGGTGCACAGCATCTGGTCGCCCGGCCAGGTCGCGCCGTACGTCGGCCGACCGTCCTAGCCCGTAAACCCCAGCACCAACGACAGAAGCCGCCTCCCCGAAGGGAAGCGGCTTCTGTCGTTCAGCGTGTCGCTGCCGGTCAGTGACCTTCGTCGACGAGCTTCTTGAGGCCGTCGCGCACGATCTGGTCGGCCTCTGCGGCGTCGCCCCAGCCCTCGGTCTTGACCCACTTGTTGGGCTCGAGGTCCTTGTAGTGCTCGAAGAAGTGCTCGATCTCCTTGCGGGTGTACTCCGGGATGTCGGTGACGTCCTGGATGTGGTCCCAACGCGGGTCGCCGGCCGGAACCCCGATGACCTTGGCGTCTGAGCCGCCGTCGTCGGTCATGTTGAACACGCCGACGGGGCGCACGGACACGCCCACGCCGGGGAACAACGGGAAGTCGAGCAGCACCAGGACGTCGACGGGGTCGCCGTCCAGGCCCAGGGTGTTCTCGAAGAACCCGTAGTCGGTGGGGTACACGAAGCTCGTGTACAGCACCCGGTCGAGGTAGACCCGACCGGTTTCGTGGTCCACCTCGTACTTGTTGCGGCTACCGCGTGGGATTTCAATGACTGCGTCGTATTCGGCCATGGCCTGGTATCTCCCTTATTCGAAGTCTGCGGATAACGTTACTGGATGGAGTCCACCCGCCGCCCGCGACTGTCGCCGGCCATCGCCGACCTGCGCCGTGCCGTGCGCGAGCTGCTGCCCGAGACCGGTCTGGTCCTGGTGGGGCTGAGCGGGGGAGCGGATTCGCTGGCGTTGGCCGCCGCTACGGCGTTCGAGGCACCGCGGGCCGGCCTCACCGCCGGTGCCGTGATCGTCGACCACGGCCTGCAGGCCAGCTCGGCCGACACCGCCGCCGTCGCGGCCGGTCAGGCCAGGCAGCTCGGACTGGATCCGGTGCTGATCGTGCCGGTTGCGGTGCCGAGCAACGCCGGCGACGGCCCGGAAGCCGCCGCGCGGACCGCGCGGTACGCCGCGTTCGAACAGGCGCTGGCCGGCACGGGTGCGACCGCGGTGCTGCTGGGCCACACCCTCGACGACCAGGCCGAGACCGTGCTGCTGGGCCTGGCCCGCGGGTCGGGTGCGACGAGCCTGCAGGGCATGGCGCCGATCAGCGGGCGATACCGGCGGCCGCTGCTGGGCATCCGCCGCGCCGTGACCCGGCAGGCCTGCCTGGATGCGGGTCTGCCGGCCTGGTCCGACCCGCAGAACGCCGACACCCGCTACGCCAGGGTGCGGGTGCGCCAGCGGGTGCTGCCCGTGCTCGAAGCCGAGCTCGGGCCGGGCATCGCGGAAGCGCTCGCCCGCACCGCCGAGGCGCTGCGGGAGGACGCCGACGCCCTCGACGCCCTGGTGCAGGGCCTCGTCGGGGAGATCGGCGAACCGGCCGAAGCCGGCATCGGCGTGTCGGTCGGCGCGTTGGCCGTGCAGCCGGCGGCCCTCCGCCAGCGAATGATCCGCCATGTGGTGGCCAGGGAGTTCGGTGTGGCCCTGGAACGCAGCCACACGTTGGCCGTGGCCAGGCTCGTGACCGACTGGCACGGGCAGAATGCGCTCGACCTGCCAGGCGTTAGAGTGGAACGGCAGGGGGGGATGCTTCTGTTTTCTGCTCCTCGACACACCCCGAACAAAGGACTCTTCCGCTCCCATGGAACCTCGTGACATTGACGGCGACCTCACCGAAATCCTGATCGAAGAGACCGAGATTCGTGCTCGCCTGGCCGAGATGTCGCGGCAGATCGAAGCGGACTACGCCGGCAAGGACCTGCTTCTGGTGGGCGTGCTCAAGGGCGCGGTCATGGTCATGGCCGACCTGGCCCGCGAACTCGTGCACCCCGTCACGATGGACTGGATGGCCGTCAGCTCCTACGGGTCAGGCACCCAGTCCAGCGGCGTCGTGCGGATCCTCAAGGACCTCGACACCGACCTGCACGGCCGCCACGTGCTCATCGTCGAGGACATCATCGACTCCGGCCTGACCCTGTCCTGGCTGATGGCCAACCTCAAGTCCCGCGGGCCGGCCTCGCTGGAGATCTGCGCCCTGCTGCGGAAGCCCGCCGCCGCGCGCGTCGAGATCGACGTCAAATACCTGGGCTTCGACATCCCCAACCAGTTCGTCGTCGGATACGGTCTGGACTACGCCGAGAAGTACCGCAACCTGCGCAGCGTCGGGGTGCTGGCTCCGCACGTGTACTCCACCGGCGAGTAGGCTCCGCTGCACGACGTCCTCCAGTTCACCTTTGGGCGAACACTCGGTGTTCCCCCAGTACGAGAGCGGTAGCCTGTGACCACCATGAACGTGAAGAAACTGCTGCGCGGACCGCTCCTCTACATCATCCTGGCTGTCATCGCCGTCTGGGTGGGGTCGAGTCTTTTGACCATGTCTGGCTTCCGCGAAATCTCCACCCAGCAGGGTCTGGATTTCCTGAAGGACGGGAAGGTGTCTGAGGCGAAGATCGTCGACGGCGACCAGCGCGTCGACCTCACCCTCAGCAAGGCCGATTCGACTTACGGCGAGCAGGTGCAGTTCTACTACGTCGCTCCCCGCGGCGAAGAGGTCGTCGCCGCCGTCACCGACGCCGACCCGAAGGACGGCTTCACAGACGAGGTTCCCCAGGCAAGCTGGTTCCTGTCGCTGCTGGGCATCCTCCTGCCGGTCCTGTTGATCGGTGCGTTCTTCTGGCTGATGCTCTCCGGCATGCAGGGCGGCGGCAACAAGGTCATGCAGTTCGGCAAGTCGAAGGCCAAGCTGGTCTCCAAGGAGACCCCGCAGGTGAGCTTCACCGACGTTGCCGGCGCCGACGAGGCCATCGAGGAACTGCAGGAGATCAAGGACTTCCTCAAGGAACCGGCCAAGTTCCAGGCCGTGGGCGCCCGGATCCCGAAGGGCGTGCTGCTGTACGGCCCTCCCGGAACCGGAAAGACCCTCCTGGCCCGCGCCGTCGCCGGCGAGGCCGGTGTGCCCTTCTATTCGATCTCCGGTTCCGACTTCGTCGAGATGTTCGTCGGTGTCGGCGCCAGCCGCGTGCGTGACCTGTTCCAGCAGGCCAAGGAGAACTCCCCGGCGATCATCTTCGTCGACGAGATCGACGCCGTCGGTCGCCACCGCGGCGCCGGCATGGGCGGCGGCCACGACGAGCGTGAGCAGACCCTCAACCAGCTCCTGGTGGAGATGGACGGCTTCGACGTCAAGACCAACGTGATCCTCATCGCGGCCACCAACCGGCCCGACATCCTCGACCCGGCGCTTCTGCGCCCCGGCCGGTTCGACCGGCAGATCGGCGTCGACGCTCCCGACATGCTCGGCCGCAAGCGCATCCTCGAGGTGCACGCCAAGGGCAAGCCGATGGCCGCCGGAGTCGACCTCGAAGTGCTCGCCCGCAAGACGCCGGGCTTCACCGGCGCCGACCTGGCGAACGTGCTCAACGAGGCCGCACTGCTCACCGCGCGCTCCAACGCCCAGCTGATCGACAACCGCGCCCTCGACGAAGCCGTCGACAGGGTCATGGCCGGTCCACAGCGCCGCACCCGCGTGATGCGCGACCAGGAGAAGCTCATCACCGCGTACCACGAGGGCGGGCATGCTCTCGTGGCCACGGCCATGCGCAACACCGACCCCGTCACCAAGATCACCATCCTGCCCCGCGGCCGTGCCCTGGGGTACACCATGGTGATGCCGCTCGAGGACCGCTACTCGGTGTCGCGCAACGAGCTTCTCGACCAGCTCGCCTACGCCATGGGCGGCCGGGTCGCCGAGGAGATCATCTTCCACGACCCCACCACCGGGGCGTCGAACGATATCGAGAAGGCCACCGCCACGGCCCGCAAGATGGTCACCGAGTTCGGCATGAGTTCGGATGTCGGACCGCTCAAGCTCGGTTCGGCCTCCGGCGAGATGATGTTCGGCCGCGACATGGGCCACCAGCGGGACTACTCGGAGCGGCTCGCCGAGCGGGTGGACACCGAGGTGCGCCAGCTGCTCGAGAACGCGCACGACGAGGCGTACACCGTGATCAACGCCAACCGGGCGATCCTGGACGACCTGGCTGCGAAGCTGCTCGAACACGAGACCTTGGACCAGACCGCGCTCGTGGAGATCTTCGCCGACGTGCAGAAGTTGCCGCCGCGCCCGCAGTGGCTCTCCAGCGACAAGCGCCCGGTCTCGGACCTGCCTCCCATCGCGATGCCGACACCGAAGGCGCCCATCGACGGCGCGGCGGTCGACGGCGGCGTGACCAGCGGCGGCGTCGATGCCGACAAGCCCAAGCGCGCCCCCGCACGCAAACCGCGTCCCGCAACCGCGTAGACCGGCGCTCGTGGGAGTCGACCAGCCACGCATCGAAGCGGCCGTCGCTGAGATCCTCGCCGCCATCGGCGAGGATCCCGGCCGGGCCGGCCTGGAGTCGACCCCGCAGCGGGTGGCGTCGGCGTACGCCGAGTTCTTCGCCGGTCTCGGCCAGGACCCGCTCGACCACCTGCGCGACACCGTGCCGGTCGGCGACCGGACCGGCGAACTGGTGCTGCTGCGCGACATCGAGTTCCGCTCCATCTGCGAACACCACCTGCTGCCCTTCCTCGGCACGGCCCACCTGGCCTACCTACCCGGAGAACGCATCGTGGGCCTGGGCAAGCTGGCCAGCGTCGTGACGACCCTGGCCGCCAGACCCCAACTCCAGGAGCGGCTCACCGAAGAGATCGCCGACGCGCTCGAGACCGGGCTGGCGCCGCGCGGGATCCTTGTGGTCCTCGATGCCAGCCACGGCTGCGTCACCACCAGGGGTCCCCGCCAGACCCGCAGCTCCACCGTGACCATGGCCAGCCGCGGGGACCTGGCGCTTCCCGTGGCACGATCGGAGATCATCGCCCTCATCGGCGGGACGCAGGTCGTGCGGTGACCCTGGTGATGGGTGTGCTTAACGTCACGCCGGACTCGTTCAGCGACGGCGGCCGGTGGGCGAGCACCGACGCTGCTGTGCGGCACGCCGTGGACCTGCACGCCTCTGGCGCCGACCTCATCGACGTCGGCGGCGAATCCACCCGGCCCGGCGCCGACCGGGTGTCACCCCAGGTGGAGCAGGACCGGGTGCTGCCCGTGATCACCGAACTGCGCCGACTGGGCATCATGACCAGCGTCGACACCCTCAACGCCCAGACCGCCGAGCGGGCGGCCGACGCCGGCGTCGACATCATCAACGACGTGTCCGGCGGTCTCGCCGACGCCGGCATGGCCGCCGTGGTCGCCCGCACCGGCCTCACCTACATCGCCATGCACTGGCGCGGCCACGCCCGCACCATGGACACCCTCGCCGACTACGACGACGTGGTCGCCACCGTGGTCGCCGAACTGAGCGAACGCGTGGCCGTGCTCGAGGCCGCCGGGGTGGCGCGCAGCCAGATCGTGCTGGACCCCGGCCTCGGCTTCAGCAAGGACGCCGAGCAGAACTGGCGGGTGTTCGCAAGGCTCGACGCCTTCGCTCCGCTCGGCCTGCCGGTCATGGTCGGTGCCTCCCGCAAACGCTTCCTGGCCGGCGTGCTGCCTGCGGACGCCGCCATCCTCGACCGGGATCTGCCGACCGCCGTGCTCAGCGTGCTCGCCGCCCAGGCGGGCGCCTGGGCCGTTCGCGTGCACGACGTGGCCGGCACCCGAGCCGCCCTCAACGTGCTGGCCCGGGTCGATTCGGCCAGAATAGGGACATGAGCACCGACTCGATCACCCTCACCGGGCTGCGGATCACCGCGCACCACGGTGTCTTCGACTTCGAACGCGAGAACGGCCAGGAGTTCGTCATCGACGTGACGGTCTGGCTGGACTTCCGGGCAGCGGCGTCCGGCGACGACCTGGCCCGCACCATCCACTACGGCGAGCTCGCCGTGGAGGTCGCCGACGCCGTGCGCCGCGACCCCGTCGATCTCATCGAGACCCTCGCCGAGCGCATCGCCGACGTGGTGCTCGCGCACGACGCCGCCGAACGGGTGCAGGTGACGGTGCACAAGCCGCAGGCTCCCATCGAGATCCCCTTCGCGGACGTGTCGGTGCAAATCGAACGCACGCAGATTGACAGAACGCAGACCGAACGGAGCCGCGCATGACCGACACCGCACCGACGCCGGCACGCACGGCCGTGCTCGCCCTGGGCAGCAACCTCGGTGACCGCGAGGGCACCCTGGCCGCCGCCGTGCGCGCCATCGCCGACCTGCCGGGGGCGCAGCTCACCGCCATCTCACCGGTGTACGCCTCCGACGCCGTGAAGCCGGACGGGGTGGACCTCACCGCGCCCGGCTACCTCAACCTCGTGGTGAGTCTGCTCTGGACCGGCGAGCCGCACGCCCTGCTCGACGCCGTCAACGCCATCGAAAATGACCACGGCCGGGTCCGGGAGGAACGCTGGGGCGATCGCACCCTGGACATCGACCTGATCTGCCTGGGCGACCTCCGTCAGAGCGACGACAGGCTCACCCTCCCGCACCCGCGTGCGGCGGAACGCGACTTCGTATTGGCCCCCTGGCTCGACATCGACCCTGACGCCGAGCTGCCCGGCCGGGGCCGGGTGCGCGAACTCCTCGCCGTCGCCGCACGAACCGCCAGGGCGCACCCGGTGACCGCGAGCACCGACCCCGCGCACACCGAAATCACCGACCGATGAAGCGCACCCATCCCACACAGCTGATCGCGCTGGGCCTGGCCGGGCTCGTCATCGGGGTTCTGGTCGAACTGGCGGCGACGGCCTGGAGCGCGCCGATCATAGTTCCGCCGTTCACCCTGCCCCTGGCCCTGATCCTGATCGCGGTGATCCTCGTCGGCCTGGCTTGGCCGATCCGCCAGGCCACCAGAGGTCGTGCGACGAAACGCGTCGACCCGTTCCGGGCCATGCGGATCGCCCTGCTCGCCAAGGCGTCCAGCCTGGCCAGCGCGCTTCTGCTCGGCGGCGGCCTCGGCATCGTGGCATTCATCCTCACCCGGTCGGTGGTACCGGCGGTAACATCGTTGTGGCTCGCAATCGGGATGGCGCTCGGCGCCGTGATCCTCCTCGCGGGCGGTCTCGTCGCGGAGCATTTCTGCACACTGCCGCCGGACGACCACGATCACGACAATGGGGGACCCAACGATGGCGGAGCAGCCCGTGCCTGATTACCCCGGCACCGAACCCACCGAGTCCGTGGCGCCGGTCGGCGCGCGTCTCGACCTGCCGGAGGCCGGCGAATGGAAGCGCGTGTCGCCGAAGTACGTCATGGTCGAAATCGTGGGAACCGTGATCTTCCTGCTCATAGTCTGCGCCGCCGCCGGGGCGCTCTGGCTGTTGCTTGACCAGGTCTGGGCCGCCTGGGTGGGCGCGCTGATCGCGCTGATCACCCTGGTCTCCCTGGCCTTCGAACCCCGCCGGGTGCGCTCGATCGGGTACCAGCTGCGCGCCGACGACCTGCTCTTCCGGCGCGGCATCATGTACCAGCGGTTCGTGTCAGTGCCCTACGGACGCATGCAACTGGTCGACATCACCCGCGGCCCCATCGCGCGCCTGCTCGGCCTCGCCGACCTGAAATTCGTCACGGCCGCGGCGTCCTCCGGCGTCGCCATCCCCGGCCTCGCCGAGGCCGATGCGGATGCCCTCCGCGACCGCCTCGTGGAACTGGCCGAGAGCCGGCGGGCCGGGTTGTGACCTCTCTCGCTGACGGGGATTGGCACCGCCTGCATCCAGCGAGCCCGGTGTTGCGCGGCGGCATCTTCGTCTTCGCCCTGCTCGGTTTTGTCATCGCCAACCTGCGCGAGCGCTTCGTCGACGTGGTCTTCGGCATTCCGCGGCAGTCCGGTGACCCTCTCGACGAGATCTACGAACGCGGCGCCGTGGGCTGGGCGCTGCTGATTGCCGCCGCGATCCTGATCGTCATCCTGGTCGCGTTCACCCTGTCCTGGCGGATGCACACCTTCAGGGTCAGCGACGAATCCGTCGAGGTGCGCAGCGGCATCCTGTTCCGCAGCCACCGGCAGGCCCGCCTCGACCGCATCCAGGGCGTGAACATCGTGCGCCCCCTCATCCCCAGGCTGTTCGGTGCGGCCAAGCTCGAGGTGAGTGTGGCCGGGCAGGACGCCAACGTGCAGCTCGCCTATCTCGGCTCCGCGCTGGCCGACGGGCTGCGCCGCGACATCCTGCAGCTGGCCTCCGGCGCCCGCCAGCCGCGGCCCGCCGCGGGCGAGAGTCTTCCGGAGGCCCCGCTGCCGGACGGCGACCCCACCCTGATGCCCGCCGGACCAGCGAGCGCCGGGCACGCCGGCCGCCGCCAGGCACTGAACGACTACGCCAACACCCGGGTGGGCGAATTCCTCGCCCCCGAGCTGGACCCGGATGCGGCCCCGCCGGAGTCGGTCGTGCGGATCCCGGTGCTGCGGCTGATCGGGTCGATAGTGTTCAGCGGCTTCACGGTCTTCGTCGCCGTGGCCATCGTCGCCCTCATCGTGAGCGTCATCGTCGGCGGCAGTGAATGGCTGCTGATCGCGATCTTCCCCGGCCTGATCGCCAGCGTGGGGTACTACATCTCCAGGTTCACCAAGTCGCTGCGGTACAGCATCGCCGGCACCAGGGACGGCGTGCGGGTGGGCTTCGGGCTGCTCACCACAAGCAACGAAACCCTGCCGCCCGGCCGCATCCACGCCGTCGGGGTGACCCAGCCGCTGGCCTGGCGGCCGTTCGGCTGGTGGCAGATCAGCATCAACAAGGCCGGCCATTCCACCAACGACGGCGCCGCCGGCCAGGCGGCGACCACCGTGCTGCCGGTCGGGTCGCTGGCCGACGTGGCCAAGGTCCTCGAACTGATCCTGCCCGGGTTCGCGCTCGACGAGCAGCGGGTCCTGATCCAGCACGGACTCACCTCCCGCGGCGGCGACGACGGCTTCCACAACGCGCCGCGCCGGGCGGCCTGGCTACGGCCCTTCTCCTGGCGCCGTACCGGCTACGCCATTTCCGCCGGCGCCGTGCTGCTCCGCCGCGGCGTGCTGTCCAGGGAGCTCGTGCTGGTTCCCCTGGCCCGCCTGCAAAGCGTCGGCATCAACCAGGGACCCGTTCGCCGCCGTCTGCGGCTGGCCACCGCCCGGCTGCACACCGTGACCGGACCGGTCACCGCCACCCTCGGCGTGATCGACGTGGGGGAGGCCGCGCGCCTGCTGGAGACCGTCACCGCCGCCGCCGTCGCCTCGGCGGAGTCCGACACCAGCCACCACTGGAGCCGCACCGGGCAGGACCCCGCCCCCGCCCCGGCCCCGCGACCGGTCGACCCGGTCGGTCCCACCGTCACCGAGGTGACCCCGTGACGCCGCGTCCGGGGCGTCTGGGCATCGGCGTCATCGGCGCCGGCCATGTCGGACCCATCCTTGCCGCCGCCCTCGCCGGCGCCGGGCACGCCCTGATCGGCATCTCCGCGATCTCGCAGGCCAGCCTCGACCGCGCTGAAGCGATCCTGCCCAATGTTCCCGTGCTCACGGTGCCCGAGGTGGTGGAGCGCAGCGAACTGGTGATCATCGCGGTGCCTGACGACCAGCTGGACAGCCTCGTGACCGGCCTCGCGGCCACGGCCACCTGGCAGCCGGGCCAGCTCGTGCTGCACACCTCCGCCCGCTACGGCACCGCCGTGCTCCTGCCCGCCCAACGAGCCGGCGCGATCCCGCTGGCCATCCACCCGGCCATGGCATTCACGGGCACCAGCCTGGACATCACCCGTCTGGCCGACAGCTACTTCGCCGTGACCGCCCCCGCCCCGGTGCTGCCGATCGCGCAGGCTCTCGTGGTGGAGATGGGCGGTGAGCCGGTGATCGTGGCCGAGGGCGACCGGGAGGTCTACGCCGAGGCCATCGAGACGGCCACGGCGTTCTCCAGTTCGATCGTCGACCAGGCCACCCGGCTGCTCGGCGAAATCGGCATCGAGACGCCGGGGGCCGTCATCGCCCCGCTGGTGCGTTCGGCCATCGAGAACGCCCTCACCCGCACCGGCGCCCGGCATCCGCTCGACGATCTCGCCGACCTGGGTGAGGCGAACCACCTGCTCGACCCGCCGTACCCGCCGCACCCGTTCGACCCGGAGGACCAGTGACCGTGCTCACCAAGCCAGAAGTTCTTGACACGATAGACGAGCTGCGCGACCGTCTCTGCCTCGCCAAGCAGAACGCTGCGGCCAAGGGCGGCGATGCGCACGTTGTGCTCGTGCCCACCATGGGCGCCTTGCACGCCGGCCACCTGGAGCTCGTGCGGCGTGCCGTCGCCGTCGGCGACATCGTGGTCGTGTCGGTGTTCGTCAACCCGCTGCAGTTCGGCGTGAACGAAGACCTCGACACCTACCCGCGCACCCTCGACACCGACGTGGCGGCGCTGGCCGAGGAGGGCGCCGCGTTCGTCTTCGCTCCGCACGCTTCCGAGATGTACCCGGACGGCGCCTCGACGACCCGGCTGACCGCCGGCGCGGTCGGCGGCCTCTACGAGGGTGCCGCCAGGCCCGGCCACTTCGACGGCATGCTCACCGTGGTGGCGAAGCTGTTCAACATCGTCGAGCCCGACATCGCCGTCTTCGGCCAGAAGGACGCCCAACAGGTCTTCCTGGTGGAGCGGATGGTCACCGACCTCAACCTGCGGGTGCGCCTCGAGGTCGTGCCCACGGTACGGGAAGACAATGGCCTGGCCCGTTCGAGCCGCAACCGCAACCTCGACGAGCCCGCCCGCACCGCGGCCAGGTCGCTGTACGTGGGGCTGACCGCCGCCGCGGCCGCCGCCCACTCCGGGGTTCCCGCCGCGATCGTGGCCGCCCACGCGGTGATCGGTGCCGCGCCTCTGGTTAAACTGGACTATCTGGTTGTCGTGCATCCGCACACCTTCCTGCCGGTCGACGACGACTACCGCGGCCAGGCCAGGATGCTGGTCGCCGCGGTGGTCGGCAGCACCCGGTTGATCGACAACATTTCACTGGACATCCCCTAACCGCTTTTCAACGGGGCGCCGGGCCTGGCCCGTGTACGCCCACCGACGGAGAACCGCATGAGCACCACCCCCGACGCCGTGCCCGGCGACACGACCAGCCACGACGACGCACAGGCCGCGGCCGAACTGACCGAGCAGAAGGCCGTGCGCCTGGCCAAGCGGGACCGCCTGAACGCGGCCGCGACCAGCGCGGCCGGCGGCGCCTACCCGGTGTCGGTGCCCGTCACCCACACCATCCCGGCCGTGCGCGCCACGTACGGCGAGCTCGAAGCCGACGCCGCCACCGGCGACACCGTGGGCCTGGCCGGCCGTGTGGTGCACCTGCGCAACACCGGCAAGCTCTGCTTCGCGAGCCTGCAGTCCGGCGACGGCAGCCGCATCCAGGCCATGGTCTCGCTCGCCGCCGTCGGCGAGGAGTCGCTCGCCGCCTGGAAGGACCTCGTCGACCTCGGCGACCACGTCTTCGTTGCCGGTGAGGTCATCTCCTCCCGCCGCGGCGAACTGTCCGTGATGGTCACCGAGTGGCAGATCGCCGCCAAGGCGCTGCTGCCGCTGCCCAACCTGCACTCCGAACTCAGCGAGGAGACCAGGGTGCGCAGCCGCTACCTCGATCTCATCGCCCGCGAGCAGGCCCGCCGCACCGTCGTGCAGCGCTCCCAGGCCGTGGCGAGCCTGCGCGCCACCTTCACCGCCCGCGGCTTCCTCGAAATCGAGACGCCGATGCTGCAGACTCTGCACGGCGGCGCCTCTGCCCGGCCGTTCTCCACCCACAGCAACGCGTTCGACACCGAACTGTTCCTGCGCATCGCCCCGGAGCTGTTCCTCAAGCGCGCCGTCGTCGGCGGCATCGACAGGGTCTACGAGATCAACCGCAACTTCCGCAACGAGGGCGCCGACTCCACCCACTCGCCCGAATTCGCGATGCTCGAGGCCTACGAGGCCTACGGCGACTACACCACCATCGCCGAGCTCACCCAGACCCTGATCCAGGATGCCGCCGCCGCCATCACCGGTGGTTCCCACGTGGTGACCTGGGCCGACGGCACCGAATTCGACCTGGGCGGTCAGTGGGACCGCATCAGCATGTACGACAGCCTCTCCGCCGCCGTGGGCCGCACCATCAGCCCGGCAACCCCGCTGGCCGAACTGCAGGCCCTCGCCGCCGCCGAGGGCGTCGAGGTCGACCACCCCATCCACGGCAAGTACGTCGAGGAGCTCTGGGAGCACTTCGTCAAGGGTGACCTGGTGCGGCCCACCTTCGTGCTCGACTTCCCGGTGGACACCAGTCCGCTGGTGCGCGGCCACCGCTCGATCGACGGCGTCGTGGAGAAGTGGGACCTCTACATCCGCGGCTTCGAACTGGCCACCGGCTACTCCGAGCTCGTCGACCCCGTCGTGCAGCGCGAACGCTTCGTGGAGCAGGCCCGGCTCGCCGCCGGCGGCGACCCGGAGGCGATGCGCCTGGACGAGGAGTTCCTGCGGGCCCTCGAGCACGGCATGCCGCCCACCGGCGGCATGGGAATGGGCATCGACCGGCTGTTGATGGCCCTTACCGGCCTCGGTATCCGGGAGACCATTCTGTTCCCGTTGGTAAAGTAACCCGCATGATGACTTTTCTGCCCAAGGACGAGCTGAAGCCGGATGACGACGGCAAGAAGAAGGGCCCGTCGACGAACCGGATCATGATCTGGATCGTGGTGGGCGGCGTGGGCCTGTACCTGCTCGGTTCCGGCATCTTCGGCATCCTCACCAAATAACCCGGCGGGGGGCGCGGCGAGATCGCGTAGGCTGAAGGCACTATGGATGACTTCTGGGCCAACGCTTTGTACTCGCTCGCGCCCACGGTTTTGGTCGGCGTGATCTTCTGGATCATCATGCGCGCCATCATCCGTTCCGACCGCACCGAACGAAACGCCTACGCGCGGGTCGAAGCCGAGGAACGGGCCAGACTCGGCCTCGACAAACCGGCCGGCTAACTGTGTTCGGTATTGACCTATCCACCATCCTTCTCGTGGTGGCATTTCTTGTTGACTTCGCCATCCGCGTGATCGCGATCATCGTCGTGCCGCGCAACCGCCGGCCGACCTCCGGCATGGCGTGGTTGCTGGCGATCTTCCTGATTCCCTACTTCGGCTTCCTGCTCTTCCTGCTGATCGGTTACCGCACCCTGCCCAAACGCCGGGTGGAGATGCAGGCCGAGATCAACCAGTTCATCCTCGACAGCACCGCCGGCATGGAACGTGTGCAACGCGACCACCCGTGGCCGGCGTGGCTCGAATCCGTGGTCGCGCTCAACCGCAATCTCGGCTCGATGCCTCTCGTCGGCGACAACCGGGCGCGGCTGCACGGCAACTACGAGGAGACCCTCGCCGCGATGGTCGCCGACATCGACAAGGCCAGGAAGTACGTGCATGTCGAGTTCTACATCCTCTCCCTCGACCCCACTACCACGCCCTTCTTCGACGCTCTGGAAAACGCGGTCAAGCGCGGCGTGACGGTGCGCGTGCTGATGGACCACATCCAGTCGATGCGGAAGCCGGGCTTCGCCCAGACCAAGAAACGGCTCACCGAATCCGGGGTGCAGTGGCAGCTGATGCTGCCGTTGCAGCCGTTCAAGGGCCAGTGGCAGCGGCCCGACCTGCGCAATCACCGCAAGCTGGTGATCGTCGACGGCCGGATCGGCTTCATGGGGTCGCAGAACGTGATCGACCGCACGTACAACATGAAGCGCAACATCCGCCGCGGCCTCAAGTGGAAAGACCTGATGGTGCGGCTCGAGGGTCCCATCGTCTCCGGCCTCAACGCGATCTTCATCACCGACTGGTACAGCGAGACCAACGAGCTCCTCACCCGCGACATCGAGCCTGTGCACCCCGAGGACATCTCGGATGCCATCGACTGCCAGGTCGTGCCCAGCGGGCCCGGTTTCGAGGGCGAGAACAACCTACGCCTGTTCCTCGCGCTGCTCTATTACGCCCAGGAACGCATCGTGATCACCAGCCCATACTTCGTGCCGGACGAGTCGATCATGTACGCGGTCACGACGGCCGTTCAGCGCGGCCTGCACGTGGAGCTCTTCGTCTCCGAGATCGGCGACCAGGCCCTCGTCTACCACGCACAACGCTCCTACTACGAGGAACTGCTGCGGGCGGGCGTGAAGATCTACATGTACAAGGCGCCGTACGTTCTGCACGCCAAGCACTTCACCATCGACGACGACGTGGCCGTGATCGGCTCGAGCAACATGGACATGCGCTCCTTCAGCCTCAACTTCGAGGTGTCCCTGATGGTGCGCGGGGCCTCGTTCGTGCAGGCGCTGCGGGCGGTGGAGGACGGCTACCGGGCCGACAGCCGCGAGCTCACCCTCGAGGAGTGGATGACGCAGCCGTTGCGCTCCACGATCCTCGACAACCTCGCCAGGCTGACCTCAGCCGTGCAGTAACCGCGGCGGGCGAACCCCAGTTCAGCGGCGGTTCAGCGGCGGGGCTTGAGCCGCACGGTGGGCAGCATCGGCGCTGGCAGCGGCGCACCGTGGTACGCGACATCGCCGAACCGGCCGGCGGTATCCGTGCCGTCGATCACCTCCGCCTGCCACTGGGCCCGCCAGGCCATGATCTCCTCGTGGCTGCGGCCGATGAAGTTCCACCACATCACGATCTGCTCGCCGAGCGGCTCGCCGCCCAGCAGCAGCACCCGGGCCGGCCCGTCGCCGGTGTTCTCCAGACGGATGCCCGTGCGACCGGGCAGGGCGACGCCCAACTCGTTCCGCTGAACCGTGGTGCCGGCGAACCGCACAGTGCCGGCGTCGACGAGCACCCCATGTTCGAAGGAGCTCTCGACGTCGAGGTCGATCGACGACCCCACCGGAAGGTCGATCTGCGCGCCGACCAACGGGGTGTCACCGGTGGCGACGGCGGTCTGCCCGGCCAGGGTGCCCAGGAACACGTGCAGGGTGACCCCGCTCTGTACGACGGGCGTGATGACGTGGTTCTCGAAGTGCGGCGCCTGGTGCCGGGTGAGCTCGGGCAGGGCAATCCACAGCTGCACCCCGTGCAGCGCGGTAGTGTCGGGCGTGGACACCTCCGAGTGGCTGATGCCGGCGCCCGCTGTCATCAGGTTCAGCTCGCCCGGCCGCACCAGGGCGAGGCTGCCGACGCTGTCGCGATGCTCGACCTCGCCGGCGAACAGCCAGCTCGCCGTCTGCAACCCGGTGTGCGGATGCGGCGGCACCACCATCCCGCCGGTGACCGACACGTCGTCGGGGCCGTAGTGATCCACGAAGCACCAGGCGCCGATCAGGCTTCGTGCGCGCTGGGGGAGCGTGCGACGCACACCCATCGCGCGCACGCCGCCCAGGGGAACGTCCCGCGGTTGCAGGATGACGACGCCGGCCTCGGCGGTAGTGCTGGAGTCGCAGACGAGTTCGGCAGGTTCGGTTTCGAGGTTGCTCACACTGCGAGCCTAATCCGGGCGTGCCGGGGTGCGGAGCGGTTCGAGGGGCTCGGTCGGGCCGGTCTGCCCGCGCAGATCGTCGGGGTCCGCCGGCGGCAAGGGGAGGGTGGAGTTGACCGGTTCGGTGCCGGCCGCCGCCGTCGGGGGCCGCGGCCCTGGAGACGTGCCCGGCGTGGTCCCGGGGACCGGCGGAACCCCGGGGGCGACCGGCGGGCGCTGCAGCAGCTCGACGAGCAGCACGGCGATCAGCGCGAGGACTGCCGTCCAGATGATCACCGGTACGGCAAGGGGCCGCCAGAAGATCGCGACCGCGGCGGCAGCCAGCCCGATCAGCACGTGGGCCAGACGCCGGTAGTGATACAGGAAGTCCCCGAAGCGGCCCGTCGTGACCCCGGCGTTCGTCGCCGCCGCCCGGAGCCGCGCGGCCGTGCCGATGGTGGCCCGCCGCACGATCGTCGACCCGCGGAACGGCCCGGCCAGGTACGCCACCACGGCCACGGTGAAGCCGACCAGCCCCACCGACAGGGCCGTGGTGTTGATGAACGGCACCACGGCGTCATAGAGCGCCTGGGCCACGTTGTTGGGGAGGTATGTCGGCGACAGGGCGCTGATGAAGAGGATCCGGCCCACCGCGATCCCGGCGGCGAGCAGGGCCATGGACAGGGCCAGGGCGACTCCGGCCCAGATCATGGTGCGTGAGCGTCGTTTGGCCACCAGCACGCCGAGGACGATCAGGCCCAGGCTCACCAGCGGCAGGATGAAACCGAGCACGTTCAGCAGCTGATAACCGGTGCGCGCCTGCACGAGGGAGTCGGACTGGGCCACCACGATGGTGCGATCGACCTCGGGGATGTTCTGCGCCAGAGCAAAGCCCCGGTTGACCAGTTCCTTCTTCACTTCTTCGATGATCGGCCCGAGCTGGATGCCGAGCTCGCCGGTGTCGCTGATCACCAGCGCCGTGGAGGTGTCACCCTCCAGCGCCGCGATGACCTGGGTTTGGCTGGTCCGCAGCGCCTGCTCCCAGAGCTGGGCGAAGGCATCCGAGGCGACGATGTTGGTGGCGGCGGAGCGGATCAGGCTCTGCACTCCCTGCGTCGCGGGCTGTTCCAGTAGCCCCAGGGCGTCCTTGGCCGTCTGCGGGAGGTCGAGGTTGGCCAGCCCGTCGAAGAGGTCCTTGGTGATGCCGCTGATGTCGACGTTGTCGTTGACCACGGTGACGATCTCGTCAACCAGGTACGCCTGCACCGCGGGGTCGTCGGCGAGCGGGGCGAGCGACGCGACGAACCTGTCGGTGTCATTGACGTAGCCCTTGGTCCAGTACGCCACCACGCTCACCGGGGCCAGGAGCACCCCGATGGTGATGAGCAGCGCCGCGAAAAACGCCCGCCACCTGGCGGACGCGCGGTGTTCGGCGACAGGGCCGAGCTGTCCGCGCAGCCGGGCGTTCTCGGCGGAGAGCCGGGCGATCTCGGCGGCGGGATCGGAGCCGTTCGAGCGAGCCGGTTTGGCGAGGTTCGGGGTGCCGTCCATGTGCCGCCGCCTTTCGCCTGCCGGTGCAGGTCGCGAAATCGTGGAGCCTGAGTGGTGACAGTATTTGCGCAGTCGGGTGCCCTCGCAAGGGCACCACGCGGACGGTCGGGTTCAGTCGGCGCGCACGAGGAGCTCGCCGACCTCACAGTCCAGGGCGACACAGACCGCGGCCAGGGTCGAATACCGGATGGCCCGGGCCCGGTCGTTCTTGAGAACTGACAGATTGACCACGCTGATCCCGACCAGCTCGCTGAGCCGAGTGAGAGTCATCCCGCGGTCGAGCAGCAACTCGTCGAGCCGGCAGTGGATGCCCGTTGCCTCCTCGTCCGGCACCATCAGACCAGCCCCACGGTGTCCTGCTGTAAACGCTGACCGAGGCGGATGGCGCCGGCCGCGACGAGGAGCACCAGTCCCGTCACGGCGGGGGCGGGGTCGATGTGGGCGGCCGCCGGCCAGAACCCGTCGATGGGGCTGGCGCTGAGCTCGCCGGCCGCCATCATGCGGCCCAGCCCGCCGAAGCCCTGGCCGAGCACGGTGCCGAGGAGGAGCGCGTAACCCACCAGGGCGACGAGCCAGAAGACCGGGCGGCTGAACGGGCGCCGGCGCAGCACGCTCCAGCAGAAGTAGGCGATCGTGACCGAGACCAGCAGGCCGGTCACCAGGGCGGTTGCGCCCTCGAGGGTGAGCAGGAACCGGGGGAGGGTGCTGAGACCGGAGACGGTGACCTGCGCGGTGTTGAAGGCGCCGTCGGCGAGGTGGGCAGTGCCGGCCGATGCCGCGGCCGGCAGCGGGACATCCACCAGCAGGGTCACGGCGAACCGATCCCTGATCAGCTGGTCGATCAGGGAGAAGGCACCGATCCCGACCGAGAGGGCTCCGAAGACCACCGCGCCGGCCAGCACCATCCAGGTGAGCACCCGGCCGAGTTGGCGTTCGAGGCGGGCGTCCCGGTCTGCCGTGGCGGATGGTGTGGGTGTCATCGTGGTCCCTAACGATTGTCGATATGTGGTCCCGATGAACCTATCGATTATCGTTGGGTCGCGCAAGGTCCCTCCGGCCGAATGTTGCACGACGAGTCACATCCGTCACGCCCACGGCGAACAGAGGCACGCATCCGGGGCTGCGCTGGTTACTCTCGTTGTATCGGTGCCATAACCGCCCTGGCGCCAAGGGAGTGTTCATATGTTTGAGAGATTTACCGACCGAGCTCGTCGTGTCGTCGTCCTGGCCCAGGAAGAGGCCAAGATGCTCAACCACAACTACATCGGAACCGAGCACATTCTGCTCGGGCTCATCCACGAGGGTGAAGGCGTGGCCGCCAAGGCCCTGGAGAGCCTCGGCATCTCGCTGGATGCCGTGCGCGAACAGGTGCAGGACATCATCGGCCAGGGTCAGCAGCAGCCGACCGGGCACATCCCGTTCACGCCGCGCGCCAAGAAGGTCCTCGAGCTGAGCCTGCGCGAAGCCCTGCAGCTCGGCCACAACTACATCGGAACCGAGCACATCCTGCTCGGGCTCATCCGCGAGGGCGAGGGCGTTGCCGCCCAGGTGCTGGTCAAGCTCGGCGCCGACCTCAACCGGGTGCGCCAGCAGGTCATCCAGCTCCTTTCCGGCTACCAGGGGAAGGAGCAGGTGCAGGTGGGTGCGAACGAGACCGCGGCCAACCCCGCGGGCAGCCAGATTCTCGACCAGTTCGGGCGCAACCTCACCCAGGCGGCGCGCGACAACAAACTCGACCCGGTCATCGGGCGCGAGAAGGAGATCGAGCGGGTCATGCAGATCCTCTCCCGCCGCTCCAAGAACAACCCCGTGCTGATCGGTGAACCCGGCGTCGGCAAGACTGCCGTCGTTGAGGGCCTCGCCCAGGCGATCGTCAAGGGCGATGTGCCCGAGACGCTGAAGGACAAGCAGCTCTACTCGCTCGACCTCGGCTCGCTCATCGCCGGCAGCCGCTACCGCGGTGACTTCGAAGAACGCCTGAAGAAGGTCACCAAGGAGATCCGCACCCGCGGCGACATCATCGTGTTCATCGACGAGATCCACACCCTCGTCGGAGCCGGTGCCGCCGAGGGCGCCATCGACGCGGCCTCGATCCTCAAGCCCCTGCTGGCCCGCGGTGAGCTGCAGACCATCGGTGCCACCACGCTGGATGAGTACCGCAAGCACTTCGAGAAGGATGCCGCGCTCGAGCGCCGCTTCCAGCCCATCCAGGTGAACGAGCCGTCGCTGCCGCACACCATCAACATCCTCAAGGGCCTGCGCGACCGCTACGAGGCGCACCACAAGGTCTCCATCACCGATGGCGCGCTCGTGGCCGCGGCCAACCTCGCCGACCGCTACGTCTCCGACCGCTTCCTGCCGGACAAGGCCATCGACCTGATCGACGAGGCCGGCGCACGCCTGCGACTGTCGATCCTGTCCAGCCCGCCGGAGCTGCGCGAATTCGACGAGAAGATCGCCGTGGTCCGTGCCGCCAAGGAGACCGCGATCGAGGACCAGGACTTCGAGAAGGCCGCGGGCCTGCGCGACGAGGAGAAGAACCTCCTCGGCGAGCGTCTGCGCCTGGAGAAGAAGTGGAAGTCCGGCGACGTCAAGACCACCGCTGTGGTCGACGAGGGCCTGATCGCCGAGGTCCTGGCGCAGGCCACCGGCATCCCCGTGTTCAAGCTCACCGAGGAGGAGTCCTCGCGGCTCGTCTTCATGGAGAAGGCACTGCACCAGCGCGTCATCGGTCAGGAAGAGGCCATCTCGGCGCTCGCCAAGACCATTCGCCGCACGCGTGCGGGCCTGAAGGACCCGAAGCGTCCGAGCGGTTCGTTCATCTTCGCCGGCCCCACCGGCGTCGGCAAGACCGAGCTGGCCAAGGCGCTCGCGGAGTTCCTCTTCGACGACGAGGCCGCCATGATCTCGCTGGACATGAGCGAGTACGGCGAGAAGCACACCGTCTCGCGCCTGTTCGGTGCCCCTCCCGGGTTCGTCGGCTTCGAAGAGGGCGGCCAGCTCACCGAGAAGGTGCGCCGCAAGCCGTTCTCCGTGGTGCTGTTCGACGAGATCGAGAAGGCCCACCCCGACATCTTCAACTCGCTTCTCCAGATTCTGGAAGAGGGCCGGTTGACGGATGGCCAGGGTCGCGTGATCGACTTCAAGAACACCGTCATCATCATGACCACCAACCTCGGTACCAGGGACATCAGCGGCTCGCCCGTCGGTTTCCAGCTCGAGGGCGACACGGCCACCAGCTACGACCGGATGCGCGGAAAGGTGAACGAAGAGCTGAAGAAGCACTTCAAGCCCGAGTTCCTCAACCGCGTCGACGAGATCATCGTCTTCCCGCAGCTGTCCAAGCCGGAACTGCTGCAGATCGTGGACCTGTTCATCAAGCGCCTGGGCGACCGCCTGCTCGACCGTGACATGACCATCGACCTCACCCTGGCGGTCAAGGAGCACCTCATCGAGGTGGGCTTCGACCCCGCACTCGGCGCCCGGCCGTTGCGCCGCGCGATCCAGCGCGAGGTGGAGGACCGTCTGAGCGAGAAGATCCTGCACGGCGAACTGAACGCCGGCGACCACGTGCACGTGGACTTCGTCGACGGGGAGTACGTGTTCACCACGACGAACCGTAACGAGGCCGTCTCGGTGGGCATCAACACCGCCGCGGGTGTCGGCACCGGACCGGGCACGCCCGACCTGGCCATCACCAGCGAGTAGGCACCAACCAGCATTCCACGAACGGCCCGGCGGACTCCCGCCGGGCCGTTTGTCGTGCGCCCCTAGACTTGGGCTTTCGGCGGAACAGAATCGGCGGCTTCGGCGGCCAGGAGAGCGGGCGGACGTGACACACCAGGAGTTCATCGTGCGCCGGGCGCAGACCCGCGATGTGCCGCTCATCCAGACACTCGTCGAACCGCTCGTGCAGCAGCGCATCCTGCTCGGCAAGGACCGCGTGGTCTTCTACGAGGCCGTGCAGGAGTTCCGGGTGGTCGAGGACCTGGACGGGAACCTCGTCGGCTGCGGCGCCCTGCACGTGATGTGGGAGGACCTCGGCGAGGTACGCACTCTCGCCGTGTCGGAAGACTGGCTCGGGCACGGCGTCGGGCACGCGCTCATCGGCCGCCTCGAAGCGGATGCCCGGGAGCTGGGCCTGACCCGCCTGTTCTGCCTCACCTTCGAGGTGGACTTCTTCACCCGGCACGGGTTCGTCGACATGGGCACCGAAACCGTGGACCCCGCCATCTACGCCGAGCTGGTGCGCTCACCGGACGAGGGCGTCGCGGAGTTCCTCGACCTCGCCCGCGTCAAGCCCAACACCCTCGGCAACACCCGGATGCTCAAGCGCCTGGTCTGAGCCGACCCGGCCCGCTCAGATGTGGGCGCCGCCGGCATTTCCGTGCTCATCTGAGCATGTTGTCTGCGCCGTAACCAACCGGACATAGACGGTCGTTAGGCTGCCCCCAAAGCACTCCGGCCGACCTGCACGGTTCGTGCGCCACCCGCCCCGCGGGGTTCGTGGCGTGCCCACTCGCACGTTCGACGTGCCCAAAACCCGAGCTCCACCCTGCCCTGCCCTGCACCCTGTTCCGCCAGAGAAGTTCATCGCACCCACCCAGGAGACTCCATGTCGCTCGCCCCACCCCGCCCGCTTAGGCTGGCCCTCGCTTCGCTGATCGGCGCGTGCCTCGCCGTCGCCCCGGTCGTGGCGTTCCCCGCCCAGGCCAACACCGCCGGCACCGGCGTCGTCATCAACGAGGCCTACCTCAGCGGCGGTAGCGCCGGCGCCGCGTTCACGACCAAATTCATCGAGCTGTACAACCCCACCAGCGCTCCGATCGACCTCTCCGCCTGGTCGCTGCAGTACCGCAAGGCCACCGGCACCGTCGCGGACGCCCCCAGCGTCGTCGCCCTCACCGGGACGATCCCGGCCAACGGGTACTACCTCATCTCCGGCGGGTCGAATGCGAACGGCGCGAACGGCGCGGCGCTGCCCACCCCCGACCAGACGTCCACACTCAACCCGAGCGGCACCACCGGGACCCTGATCCTGGCCAACTCCACCGCTCCGCTCAGCCTCGAGGCCGGCGACGCCGCCGGCAACCCGACGGTGATCGACCTGCTCGGCTACGGGGCCTCCCTCACCTTCGAAGGCGCCGTCGCGCCGGCGCCGAGCTCCAATACGGACGTCAGGTCACTCAACCGCAGCAACGCCGCCGACACCGACAACAACGCCACGGACATCAGCCTGTCGGCCACGATCACCCCGACCGGTTCCGCCGGCTCGACCGGCGGAACACCCACCCCGGTTCCGACGGATACGCCGACCCCGACTCCCACCACGGCACCGCCGACCGACACCACCGCGATCAGCGCCATCCAGGGCACCGCGGATGCCAGCCCCCTCGCCGGCACCACCGTGAAGACCGTCGGCGTTGTCACCGCCGCCTACCCCACCGGCGGATTCGCGGGCTTCTACCTGCAGACCCCCGGCACCGGCGGGTCCGCCGATGCGGCCTCGAATGGCATCTTCGTCTACACCAAGACCCTCGCCGGCACCGTGGCCATCGGCGACTACGTGAGCGTCACCGGCGCCGTCAGCGAGTACTACGGGCTCACCCAGCTGACCGTCACCGCTCTCGGCGACATCGCCCAGCTCGACGGCACCGGAATCACCGCTCCGATCGCCACCGAACTCCGGATGCCGGCCACCGACGCCGACCGGGAACGGCTCGAGGGCATGCTCGTCGCTCCCGCGGGCGACTTCACGGTGACGAACAACTACACCACCAACCAGTACGCCGAGATCGGCCTCGCCGCCGGCACCACGCCCCTGGTGAACCCCACCGTCACTGACCGCCCCGGCAGCGCCGGATACACGGCCGCCATTGCCGCCAACGCCGCGCGGGCGATCACCCTCGACGACGGCGCGAGCACCAACTACCTCAGCTCGTCCAACCAGGGCAAGCCGGTGCCGTACCTCTCGACCACCGCCCCGGTGCGGATCGGCGCCGCGGTCACCTTCACCAAGCCGATGATCCTGGACTACCGCAACAGCGCCTGGAAGCTGCAGCCGCGCGAAGCCCTGGTGCCCGACAACGCCGCCAGCGTGCAGCCGGCCACCTTCGAGAACACCCGCAGCGTGGCACCGGAGAAGGTGGGCGGGGACATCCGCCTGGGCACCTTCAACGTGCTGAACTACTTCTCCACCACCGGCGACACTCTCACCGGCTGCCAGTACTACACCGACCGTGCCGGCGCCAAGACCACCGTCAGCGGCGGCTGCGACGCCCGCGGCGCGGCCGACCAGGCGAACTTCCTGCGCCAGCAGGCCAAGATCGTCGCGGCCATCAACGCCCTCGACGCCCAGGTCATCTCGCTCGAAGAGATCGAGAATTCGGCAGTGTTCGGCGTCGACCGTGACACCGCGCTGGCCACCCTGGTCGCCGCGTTGAACGCCGACCTCGGCCAGGATGCCTGGGCGTTCGTGCCGTCCCCGGCCGCGCTGCCGGCCAATGAAGACGTCATCCGCACCGCCTTCATCTACCAGAAGAAGACTGTCGAAACCGTGGGCGGCTCCACGATCCTCACCGGCTCCGCAGCGTTCAGCAACGCCCGCCAGCCGCTCGCCCAGGCCTTCCAGCTGGTCGGCGACACCGGCAGCCGCTTCCTCACCATCGTCAACCACTTCAAGTCCAAGGGGTCCGGCACCGGCGTCGACGCCGACATGGGCGACGGCCAGGGCGCCTCGAACGCCTCCCGCGTCAACCAGGCCACCGCCCTGGTCGCGTTCGCCGACACGATGTCGGCACAGTCCGGCATCGACAGGGTCTTCCTCACCGGCGACTTCAACGCCTACGACCAGGAAGACCCGATCAAGGTGATCACCGACGCCGGCTACCTGAACCAGGAAGCCAAGAGCGGTGAGTACACCTACGCGTTCGGCGGGTCGGTCGGGTCGCTCGACCACGTCTTCGCCTCGCCCGAAGCGGATGCCGTCGTGACCGATGTGGATGTCTGGAACATCAACTCGGTCGAATCCGTGGCACTGGAATACAGCCGCTACAACGCCAACGTCACCGACTTCTACGTCGCGGACGCCTACAGGTCCTCCGACCACGACCCCGCGATCCTGGGCCTGAACCTGGCCACCCCGACGACCGAGCCGACCCCGGTTCCGACAACGGGACCCACGCCGGTCCCGACGACCGAACCGAGCCCGGTCCCGACGACGGCGCCCACCCCGGTCCCGACGACGGCGCCGACCCCGGTCCCGACGACGGTGCCCACTGTTCCGGCAACCACGGTGCCGGCAGCGGCCCCGACCGCGGCACCGGAGAGCGCCCTCACCGCCGCGCTCCGCGACAAGATCAGCACCAACGCGTCGCGCTACACGGCGGGGTCGGCGATCACCATCACGGCCGGCACCCCGCACGCCGGTGAGATCGTGTCGGCCTGGGTGCGCTCCACCCCGGTCAACCTCGGCGGTTGGCTGCAGGCCAGTGCCGCGGGCACCGTGACCACGGCGCTGCCGACCGACCTGGCCGCGGGCACGCACCGCATCATCCTGCAGGATGCCGCGGGCGCGGTCATCGGCTGGACCGAGATCACGGTCGTCGCCGCCGGTTCTGCGGCGACCGGCACGCTCGCCAGCACCGGCATCGAAAGCGCGCCGGCACTCGCCGGGGCCCTGCTCCTGCTGCTGCTCGGCGTGTTGCTCGCCCGTCGTCGCCGCTCCACCCTGCCGGGCGCCTAACCGCACTCCGCGCAGAGCGGGCGTCCCCCAGCCGGGGGACGCCCGCTCACCACTGCTCAGAAGTTGGTCTGGTCGGCTGTTTCCTGCTCATCTGAGCATGTTGCCCGGCCGTAACCCACCGGACATCCGGCGTCGTTAGGCTGCCCCCACAGCACTGACCGTCAGGTGTCGTCGTCGACTCGCGCGCGGCACCACCGGCCCCTTCACCTGAATCCCCGTCACCACACGGTACGTCCCTTGAGGAGAACAATGTCGCTCAACCCGTCCCGCCCGCTCCGGCTGGCCTTCGCTGCAGTGATCGGAGCGTGCCTGGTGGGCGCTCCCGTCGTCGCCGTCCCGGCCTTCGCGGCCCCGCTCCCGGTGCAGCTCAACCTGCTGAACATCAACGACTTCCATGGGCGGATCGACGCGAACACCGTGAAATTCGCCGGAACCGTGGAAACCCTCCGCGCCCAGTTCCCGGACAGCACCCTGTTCCTCTCCGACGGGGACAACATCGGCGCCTCGCTCTACGCATCCGCCTCGCAGAAGGACACCCCGACCCTCGACGTACTCAACGCCCTCGAGCTGTCCGCCTCGGCGGTCGGCAACCACGAGTTCGACCAGGGCATGGCCGACCTCACCGGCCGGGTCACCGACGAAGCCGACTTCGACTACCTCGGCGCCAACGTCTACCAGGCCGGAACCCAGACGCCCGCCCTCAAGGAATACTCGCTCCAGGTCGTGCAGGGCGTCACGGTCGCCGTCATCGGCACCGTGACCGAGGAGACCCCGACCCTGGTCTCGCCCAACGGCATCTCCTCGGTCAGCTTCGGCGACCCCGTTGACGCGGTCAACCGCGTTGCCGGCCAGCTCACCGACGGCGACCCCGCCAACGGCGAGGCCGACGTCATCATCGCCGAATACCACGAGGGCGCCGGCGCCGGAACCGTGGAGAACGCCACCCTCGAGCAGGAACTCGCCCTCACCGACAGCGCCTTCGCCAAGATCGTCACCGAGACGTCGCCGGCCGTGGATGCCATCTTCACCGGCCACACCCACAAGCTCTACGCCTGGAACGCCCAGGTGCCCGGCGCGGCGACGGGCGTGACCCGCCCGGTCCTGCAGACCGGCAGCTACGGCGAGAACATCGGCCAGGTCGTGCTCAGCTACGACTCCGTCACCAAAGCCACCACCACGGTCCTCAACCAGAACGTCAAGCGCAGCACAACGGCTGACGCCGATCTGGTGAGCGCGTTCCCGCGGGTCGCCGCGGTCAAGTCCATCACGGATGCGGCGCTGGCCCAGGCGGCCGTCACCGGAAACGTGAAGGTCGGCTCTCTTACCGCCCCCATCAGCCGCGCCTCCATCGGCGGGGCCAACCCCGTGGTCGAAGACCGTGCCGCACCGTCGACCATGGGTACCCTGGTCGCCAACTCCCTGCGCGAGTCCCTGGCCGACCCGGCCAAGGGCGGCGCCGAGATCGGCATCGTCAACCCCGGCGGCATGCGCGCCGAGCTCACCACCACACCGGACTCCGACATCAGCTTCTCGGAAGCCAACGCCGTCCTGCCGTTCCTGAACAACCTGTGGACCACCACCCTCACCGGGGCGCAGTTCAAGGTCGCCCTCGAACAGCAGTGGCAGCTCGACAGCAAGGGCGCCGTGCCCAGCCGCCCGTACCTGCAGCTGGGACTCTCCGACAACGTGAACTACACGTTCGACGCGACCCGCGCCCAGGGCGACCGGATCACCGGCATCTGGATCGATGGCGCACCCATCGACCCGGCCCGCGGCTACCGGATCGGCTCGTTCAACTTCCTGCTCACCGGCGGCGACAACTTCCGCATCTTCACCGAGGGCACCGGCACCCGCGACTCCGGTCTCGTCGACCGGGACGCCTGGATCTCCTACATCACGGCCAAGAGCCCGCTGTCGCCGTCGTTCGCGGCGCGCCAGGCGTCCGTGACCGGTGTGCCGGCCACGGAAGTGAAGCGCGGCGACTCGGTGAG
The DNA here is from genome assembly GCF_002929555.1 of Cryobacterium sp. N22. Classification (GTDB taxonomy): domain Bacteria; phylum Actinomycetota; class Actinomycetes; order Actinomycetales; family Microbacteriaceae; genus Cryobacterium. The sequence goes on along the minus strand of NZ_PJJP01000038.1, from coordinate 286,688 downwards.
CTTTGTCGTGTCGCAGCTCAACCTCACCTCGCTCGGCGCACCGAAGAACACCGCGCTCGCGGTGACCTGGGGTGGCAGCAGCACGGTCTTCGCTCCGGTATCCGTCGACGCCAACGGCGCCGCGACGGTCACCGTCACCGTGCCCGCCGATGCAGCGGCCAGCAGCGAGATCACGCTGACCGCCCTTGAATCCGGCACCGTCGTGCGCGTGCCGCTGATGGTCGCCGCGGCAATGGAGCCGACCACGCCGCCGACGACGGCGCCGCCGACCGCGGCTCCCCAGCCGGGGTCGGTCGTTCCGACGACCACACCGACGCCGGCGCCACGGGTCACGACCACGGCGGCCGGACTCGCTGACACCGGAGTCGACACCACCCCGTGGCTGGCCGGTGGCCTGCTGATGCTGCTGCTCGGCGCGGTCCTGATGCGTCGTCGCCGGGTTTCGACGGAATCGTAACCGACACGCAGAACATTACCGGCGGCGCCGGTAGACCTCGCTAGCCTTGGACCATGTCGACGATCAAGCACCCCGTCGGTCCCCAGGCCAGCACCGTCTACCGGCGCCGCCGTCTGGTGGTCGGCCTCGGCGTGTTCGCCGTGCTCCTGATCATCATCCTGATCGTGGTACGCCCCGGCGGCGGCGGCGACCCAGCCTCCACGGCGGCGCCGGCACCGACCGGTAACGCGGCCGACCCGGCATCCAGCGCCGATCCGGCCGCCACCGCGGCCCCCGCGTGCGACCCGGCGGCCGTGCAGGTCGAGGCCATCACCGACCAGGGCGCCTACGACGCGGGCGACGAACCCGAGCTCTCCCTGAGCGTCACCAACACCGGCAGCACACCCTGCGTGCTGAATGCCGGCACCTCCACGCAGGTGTTCACGATCACCAGCGGCGCCGATGTGTACTGGACCTCCACCGACTGCCAGACCGACCCGGCAGACGCCGAGGTCACCCTGGAGCCCGGCGTCGCCGTGAGCACCAAGACCCCGCTCACCTGGGACCGCACCAGGTCCAGCCCGGAGACCTGCGAGATCACCGACCGGGAGGCCGTGCCCGGCGAGGGCGCGTCGTACTACCTCTCGGTGAGCGTGGGCGGCGTCGAATCGGCCGGCCCCACCCAGTTCCTGCTCAACTGACGCCCGGCCGGCCCTGCCCGTGGTGTTCGCTCCGGGCTGACGCCTCGAGTGGCCCCGCTCCGGCCCCGAATGATTGAATGGAGCACGTGACAGACGCGACTTCAGACACCCGATCAGATGCCCTGGCCAGCGCCCTGGCCAAGCAGGATGTGGCGGCGGTGGCGTACGCGCTCCGCAACGATGTGGTGATCGCGCCGCTGCTCGTGGTGAAGGGCTCCGCCGAGCAGGTGCGGGTCTTCGGGCGGGAGGGCAGCGACAAGCGCACCCTGCTGCTCTTCTCCTCCGGCGAGAACTACGCCCGCATGATCCCCGACGAGGTCAATCCGCAGGTGATGGTGGCCGACGGTCAGTGGCTGAGGGAGTTCCTCACCGTGCACAGCGAGACCCTGGAAATGGTGTTCTTCGACGTGGCCGGGCCCGCCGTGATGCAGGCGGCTCCGGCCGACCTGCTGCGCGCGCTCGGACCGATCGGCGAGGTCAGCACCGACGCGGTCGAGCCCGACCCCGCCCCGTAGCCAACGGGGCCCGCCGGGCTACCGGAACGCGTCGTCCAGCTCGGCGTCGCGCCGGGAGATGCCCGTGCCCAGCGCCCGGTTCACCGCGGTCTGCACGGTGCTGCTGGACGCGTCGATGCGGGTGCTGAACCCCATCCGGGCGGCCTCGGCGGCGCGCTGCTTGGCGGCGCTCACCGGGCGGATCTCGCCGGCCAGGCTGATCTCGCCGAACGCCACCACGTTGTGGGCGATGGGTTCATCCAGGATCGCCGACGTCAGCGCAATCGCGATGGCGAGATCCGCCGCGGGTTCCACCAACCGCACGCCACCCACCGTCGACACATAGACATCCTTCTTCGAGAACTGGTGGCCCACCCGCTTCTCCAGCACGGCCAGCAGCATGGCCACCCGGGAGCTCTCCACGCCGTTGGTGACCCGGCGCGGGTTGGGCATGGCGCTGTCGATCACGAGTGCCTGCACCTCAACCGGCAGGGCACGCCGGCCCTCCATCGCCACCGTCACGCAGGTGCCGGAGACCGCAGCGGTGCCGCGGCTGAGGAACAACCCGCTGGGGTCGGCGACCTCGCTGATGCCATCACCGGTCATTTCGAAACAGCCGACTTCGTCGGTGGAGCCGAACCGGTTCTTCAGGGCCCGCACGAACCGCAGCGCGGTGTGCCGGTCGCCCTCGAACTGGCAGACCACGTCCACCAGGTGCTCGAGCAGCCGGGGGCCGGCAATGGTGCCGTCCTTGGTGACGTGCCCCACCAGCAGCACCGGCAGGTTGCGGTCCTTCGCGAGCCGGATGAGCGTGGACGCTACCTCGCGTACCTGGCCGGGCTGCCCGGCCTGACCGTCGTTGAGGGAGCTGGACACGGTCTGCACCGAGTCGATGATGACCAGGTCGGGTTTGACCGCGTCGATCTGGCCGAGGATGGTGGCCAGGTCGGTCTCTGCGGCGATGAAGAGCTCGGGCTGCAACGCCCCGGTGCGTTCGGCACGCAACCGCACTTGCGCCACCGACTCCTCTGCGCTCACGTAGAGTACCCGGGACTTGGCCACGGCCGCCTTGGACGCCACCTCGAGCAAGAGAGTGGACTTGCCCACTCCGGGCTCACCGCTGAGCAGGATCACCGAGCCGGGCACGATTCCGCCGCCGAGCACCCTGTCGAACTCGTTGATGCCGGTGGGCCAGTGCGCCACCGCCGTCGTGTCGACGTGGGTGATCGGCCGGGCGACGCCGGTGCCGCTGACGATGGAGGGAGCGACCGACCGGCTGATGCCGGTCTTCTCCGCGGTTTCGACCACGGTGCCCCACTGCTGGCATTCGCCGCAGCGGCCCGCCCATTTCAGTGTGGTCCAGCCGCACTCGGTGCAGCGGAAGTTGGAGACGGGTTTAGCCATGCTGCGAGCCTAGCTGCGGCCGGCGACACGCCTCACTCGGTCAGGGCCTCCTGGGGCACGCGTCGGGCCACGGCCGAGCTGAGCAGGGGCAGGAAGGCCTCCGCCCAGGTGCGGTAGCCGCGGTCGTTCGGGTGGAACATGTCGTTGGCCACCTGCGTCAGCACGCTGCGCCAGCCCTGCCGTTTGGTGGTGGCGTGCAGCGGCACCACGGTGAGGCCGTGCTCAGCGGCCACGTCGCGCACGATCTGGTTGGCCACGGCCACCTTGCGCTCGTTGTGCGGCAGGTGGAAGCACGGCAGGTCGGCCACCAGCGCGTGCGGCGGCAGGGCCGCGAACACGGTGCGGATGCCGGATTCGAAGCGTTCCGCATCCCACGAGGCGATGTCGTTGGCGCCGATGGCGACGGTGACGAAGTCGGGCTGCAGCTTGGCGAAGCGCGGCAGCTGGTCACGCACGGCCAGCTCCACGGTGGCTCCGGAGACGCTGAGGTTGATCACCCGCAGGGTGCGGCCGGTGGCCAGGCGGATGTGGTCGGCCAGGATGCCGACATAGCCGCGGTTGGGCGCGCTGGCGCCGATGCCCTGCGCGGCGCTGTCACCGATGGCCACGTAGAGCAGGTCACCCTTCTCCTTGGCGTGGGTGCGCCACCAGAGCGAATTGATCGGCAGGGTCTCATTGAGCTCGGCGGCGTTGGCGGCCAGACGCACCGTGAAGCGCCGATAGTTGACGACCGCCGCCGCTGTGATGCCGGCGGTGGTGGCCAGGGCGCCGGCGGCGAGGGCCAGAGTACGGGGAGTGGAACTGTCGTTTGTCACGTCGCGAGAGTACCGCCGGCCTCTGACAATTACCCGGATTCGCGCCGGCCCCCTCTCTCAACTAGAATCGCTCTCGGTACCGTGTCCGAGCGGCCGAAGGTGCAACTCTCGAAAAGTTGTGTGGGGGAGACTCCACCGTGGGTTCAAATCCCACCGGTACCGCCATGAAAAACCCCGTCAATCCCAGTGATTGCGGGGTTTTTTGTTCGTGCGGCAGATTCGCAATCATGGGTACGCTCGATGAGGCGCGTTTGCAGACCTAGTTGACGCGCCGCTCGGCGGGCAATGTTCCGTCGCGCTCAGCTCGAACGTGAAGGAAACACCGTGTCTGATCACGCAAGAATCAAGGGCCACACCGTGACCCGCACCGTGCACATCGAGGCCTCGCGCGCGAGTGTCTGGAAGGCGCTGACCGACCCCGAGGTGATGGTCAAGTGGTTCGGAGACGGTGTGAGGTTCGCCGCGCTCGAGCCCGGGGCTACGGGCAGCATCGACTGGGATGACTACGGCAGCTTCCCGATCGAAATCACCGAGGTGGTGCCCGAGGATTCGTTCGGCTTCCGTTGGTCGGGAATCCCCGCCGAACAGCTCGACGAGTACTCGACGCACGTGCGCTTTGCCATCGCCGATGCTGGTACCGGGACGGATGTCACGGTGATCGAATCGGGCTTCGACACGCTCCCCGGCGGCACCCGCTACCGTCGCGAACGTCTTGAGCAGAACCGAGAGGGCTGGGACGTCGAACTCGACGAGCTCGCGATCCTGCTCGAGGGTGTCGCCCCGTAGTTCACGATTGCGGGGGAGTCGCTCGCTCCAGCCGATTAGAAACCGACCGCGGGTGTGGCCCTGAAGGCGTTAGCAGCCCTGTCTCCGACAACCTGAGCCTCGCTTCCGGAATCAAGGATTGTGTTTCTCGCTGATTCGGAATCGACCATGACGGCCGTCACGGTGAGGCCGTCCGAGGCCTCCGTCGTCAGCAAAGCGTCCACCTGAGCTGCGAAGGCGGAGCCACTCGACTTGGCGTGAACGTCCATCGCCACGACGTGGTTGCTGGAGACGAAGTTACCTCCCCCCGCACTCAGTCGGATGATGACAGGCGTCGCACCAGTTGGACGGATGCTCTGTGAGTCGATGACCTCGGAGAAGTGGTTACCGATGATGGAATTGTTGCTGCCGCTGACTCGGAGGAGTCCGTAAAGGTCGTCCAGACCGTTGTCGACTCCCAGGAAGGGCGTCCAGGGCTCAAGGTCGCGCAAGAAATGATTCGAGGCCACCAGGTTCTCCGAACTATTCGCTTCGAGAACCACCATCCCGGGGTAGAACGAATGCAGGCGGTTGTTGGTGATGCTTGAACGCGTGACGCCGTTGAGATGGACGCTGCTTGCCCCACGGGGAAAGACGTTGTTCGCGGTGATCAAGAGCCCGCCATGGTTCTCGGCGTAAATCGAGTGACCCTTGAAGCCCGCACCGATCAGGTTGTCGGTGATCTTTGATGCCTGTCCCCACCCGCGCAGCTCCACGCAGCTTCCGCATTCAGCAATGAAGTTGTCGTGAATGGACAGCGCGTCTGCGTTGTAGATCGTGAGAGCATGCTCGAGGTAGACGAACCCCATGCCGTTAATGCGGAACGAGTCATTGGCGTTCGCGATATAGATACCCGTCTTGCCGTTGACGTAGGTGTTCTCTGGATGCATCTCCGAGCCATCCGGGTTGAAGTGCAACCCGTCGATGCAGAAGTTGAGGAACTCGACCGAGCTGATCCGCGGGCTCCCGCTTCTTTCAATGTAGAAGGCGGCGCCCTGGGACTCCTCCTCGCCTTCGCCGAGGGGGATGTTCACGAGAATGCGACTGCCTCCGGGCCACAGCTCATGTAAGTCGGGCCACTCATCTTCGGGAACGTTGAACCGGATGCTCGACGATGTAAAGCCGTGTCCCGAGCCCTCGATCCTGAGGAAGCTGATGTCGATCACGACCTGCGTACGAAGTTGGTAGTCCCCGGGCGGAATGTAGATCACCGCACCCGGCTTTCCGCCCTTGTCCTCATCGGCGCCCGCCTGCCGGCTCTTGATGTCAGCGATGATGCTGTTGAAAACCGCACCGATATCGTCGGCCGGATTACCGACAGGCCATGTCGTCACGTCGTAGCGGTTTGCGCTCAGCATAGGTACTCACCTTCGAGTCGTGGTTTTGCAGCCTCGACGGCGCTGTGGGCAGCGGGCCAGGACTGTGATTGGAACAAGGCAGGACGGGACGAGATGCACGTTGAAGGATCAGTCGGTAGCCAGATCCTTAACATATGTGATCGGCACCGGCTGGCCGCTGCGCCCGGGCGGGAGGCAACGACACGTGTGTTTACGGGCTGACAAAACGTCTTGGCAGAAAGATACGTCTCCTGAAGCGCTTCCGTCAAGTCACCGTCGCCCGGGCTGCGGTACGGCCCGGGGGGCGAATTGAAAGGTCGTTATTTTGGCATTTTTTGTCACTTGACACGATTGGGGCCCCGCTCTAGCTTGATGCCAAGACGTTTTGTCAAAACGTTTTGTCATCCAGGATGGTGACTAATCACAGTGGTAGCGATGTGGCTACGAAGAGAATGGGATTCGGAGTGATGATGCTTCGCAATAATCTGAGGAATTCGCGGAAACGATCCGCCGTCTATGCCAAGTCGACCGTGGGGCTCGCGGTAGCTACCGCGTCAGTGCTGGCGCTGAGCGCCTGCGGGGCCGGCGGATCCGACACTGCTACCAGCGGGGACAGTGACGAGCTCACCGTTATGGTCGAGGCCGGCGGTCACGCCGAGTTGCAGCCCATCGCCGACTTGTACGAGAAAGAGTCCGGAACGAAGATTACTTTCGTTGAGCTCCCTTATGACGGTCTCTACAATCGCCTGAACAGCGAGTTCAGTGCAGGTTCCGTTTCCTTCGACATCGCAGCCCTTGACTCGATCTGGCTGCCAGCGTTCAAGGACGCCGTGACTCCACTGAACGAGTTGTTCACCGATGAGGTGAAGAGCGACCTGTTCCCAGCGCTGGTGCAGGAGGCTCAACTCGATGGAAACTACGTCGGAATGCCGGCGTGGACGAACTCCGAGATTCTGTTCTATCGGACTGACCTGTTCGGGGATCCTGATGAGCAGCTGGCGTTCAAAGCGCAGTTCGGCTACGACCTCATCCCTCCCACGACCTGGCAGCAGTACGCGGATGTAGCGGAGTTCTTCACCCGCGATATCGACGGCGACGGTCAGACGGACCTCTATGGCACCGATGTGAAGGGCGCGGTTGAGACCGAATGGCTCGCCACGCTGTCCCAGGCGGGCGAGAAGGACATGGTCATCGACGAGGATGGAGTGTCCACTCTGGGTGACAAAGCCAGCCTTGACGCGTTGAACTTCTACTCCGGGTTGCAGGAGTTTGCTCCTCCCGGCGCCGCTCAGGTCGACTGGGCAGGTGCGCAGAACCTGTTCTACCAAGGTCAGACGGCGATGATGCGGTTCTGGGGGCACGCGTTCCCGCAAACGCCGGAGGATTCCGTGGCCTTCGGCAATGTCGGAGCCGCTCCGATGATCGGAGGATCGGCGGGGATCGCAGGGGTTCCCGGACCGTGGTACCTGTCGCTCGCAAAGGCGAGCGAGAAGCAGGAGCAGGGCCTCGACTTCCTGCAGTTCGCCTACGACCACAACGATCTGAGTATTCAGACGTCGCTGGGTCTCGCCGCCCGTATCTCGGCGTTTGAGAAGTACCAGGATGACCCCAAGTACGCCGCGTTCAAGCCACTGGTCGAGACTCTGTCGGCGTCAGCGACCATTCCGCGGCCGGCCACTCCGAAGTGGCAGCAGATCGTGGACTCGGTACTCGTCCCGATGATCCAGAAGTCGCTCGAGCCCGGCGCAGACAATCAGCAGCTTCTGGATGACGCCAAGAAGCAGGTCGACGCCATAACGAAGTAGGAGCATCCGCTCCATGCGTGGTCGTCGTCCTTCGTCGACGACCACGCACTCCTCCGCAACGAAAGAAAGCCGCACCCGTGTCGACCATTAGTGCTGTATCTCCCGAGACCAAAGAAGGCCGGGGTGAGTATCGCCGCTCCGATAGCCGGCGCAACCCGAGGCGTTCCCCAGGCCGGCGCAAGGCGGCTGGACTGACAGACCGCCGGTTCGCGGCACTCATGATGCTGCCGGCAGCGCTGTTCCTGGGCGCATTCGTCGGCTGGCCACTGGCCCAGTTCGTTGGAGATAGCTTCTTCAACATAAGTCCGATGGCTGGTGGGCCCCGCTCCTTCGTCGGCTTCGCGAACTACGCAGAGGCGCTCTCGTCGCCTGAGTTTCTCAACGCTTCCTGGCGGACGGCCGCCTACACGATCATCGTCGTAGGCTTCGAATTCGCTCTCGGATTGACAGTTGCTCTTCTGTTTACGGCGCTCGGTGACCGTTCCCGGGTTTTCCGCACCATATTCATGTACCCGCTGATGATCGCCCCCATCGTTGCTGGGTTGCTCTGGCGGTTCTTGCTCATCGACAACTTCGGAATCGTCAACGAGCTCCTCCGCCAGGTGGGAATCCTCCGCTCGACAGATCAAATCCAATGGCTCAGCGATCCGAACATCGCGCTGTTCTCGGTTGCGATCCCCGATATCTGGTTGACGACATCGTTCATCACCCTCGTGCTTTTCGCGGGACTTCAGAACATTCCGGGAGACATCATCGAAGCGGCCCGGATGGACGGTGCGCGATATCCGACCCTCTTGATCCGAATCGTGATTCCTCTCCTTAGGCCGGTGATCGCTGTGGCGCTTATCGTGCGCGGCATCGACGCAGCACGGGCATTCGACATCATCCTGATTCAGACAAACGGTGGCCCCCAGGGCAGTACGGAGACGCTCTCGTTGCTGATCTATCGCACCATGGTGAGGTTCGGAGAACCGGGCCTGGCAAGCGCAATGGGAACCATGTATCTGATTGTCATGCTGGCTGTGGCGATCGTGGCTGTACTCGCCATCTGGCGACCGGGGAGTGATGCACGATGAACGGTTTGGAAACCCGACGCTTCAGTAGCCGGGCCCTTGTCTGGACAGCCCTCGCGGGAATCGTCGTCATGTACGGCTTCCCTTTTCTCTATATGGTGCTCACCTCTTTCAAGACTCCGCTTGAAACCATCGCCGTTCCCGCGCAGGTCTGGCCCACAACGTGGACCTTTGACAACTACGCCGACGCCGTGACGCGATCGGGAGTTGGAGCGTCGTTCATCAACAGCATCGTCACGGCAGTGTTGAGCACCCTCATCTCGCTCTTGCTGGCCGTCCCCGCTGCGTACGCGATTACCCGCTATCGCACGGGCCTTGGCCGAGCCTTCATCCTTGTCGCGCTCATCACCCGCATGGTCCCGGCGATCGTGGTCGGAGTCCCTCTGATCGCGACCTTCCGGAATATAGGTATAGCTGACACGTCAATTGCCCTCGCGATCGCTCACACGACGATTTCACTCCCGCTTTCGATATGGCTCATGGCCAGTTTCTTTGAATCCGTTCCGGACGAACTGGAAGAAGCCGCCAAGATCGACGGATGCAGCAGGCTGGGCGCGCTCTGGCGGGTCGTTCTTCCCGTTACCTCCGGGGGCGTCGCGGTGACCGCGATCTTCGCCTTCTTAGCTTCCTGGAACGAGTTCCTCTTCGCGCTGCTGTTGACCGCGGTGAGAGCGCAAACTACCCCCATTGTGATCGCCAACCTCCAAACGCAGTTCGGTCTCGACTGGGGAGCGATGACCGCCCTGGCCGTGCTCTACTCAGTGCCCGTCATCCTGCTCACCCTCGTTCTCCAGCGCCACATTGTCGCTGGCCTCACTCTCGGCGCGGTCAAAGGGTGACTCGTGTGGCCTCCACCTCTGCATGGAATTGGAACAGGCACGGAAGACTGAGTGAATCGGTTTGTTGAAGACCGCAACAGAATAAGCACGAAGTGAGACGGGGAGACAGATGGAACAGAAACATGTTGGAATTCGGGATGTTGCCAAAGCAGCGGGGGTTTCCGTTACCACTGTCTCCCACGTCCTCAACGAAACTCCATACGCGCGCACGAGTGCGGACACGCGTCGGAAAGTGAAAGAAGCAGCCAAGGCGCTGGGCTACGGGCCCAACCGGATGGCGCAGAGCCTGCGGACGAAGCGTTCGGGCATGATCGGTCTCTTGAGCGAGGAAATCGCGACGACACCGCATGCGGGGCGCATCATCCTGGGCGCGCAGGAGACAGCGCGCAGACACGACCTCACATTGGTCATCATCAATTCCGAGCGGGACGCCTCCGACAGCACTCACCGAGCTGATGTGGACGCCCTCGTGGATCGCCAGGTTGACGGCATCCTCTACGCGACGATGTACCACCGGGAGATCTCGTTGCCCGCCAACTTGAGCGGGACACCTGCGGTCCTCATTGACGCAGTCGACCGGGCGGGGCTTGTCGCCTCTGTCGTGCCCGACGAGGTAGGAGGTGCCAGGACAGCCGTTCAGGCGCTCCTCGATGCTGGACATCGAAGGATCGGCTTCCTCAATAACAGTGATGACGTTCCCGCTACGCGCGGGCGGCTGCAGGGATACCGGGAAGTGCTCGACGCGACCGGAGTCCAGTTCGATGAGTCGCTGGTCCTTTCGGCGGTATCAGAGCCGGCCGAGGGTTATGCGGCGGCGCTGCGTATCCTTTCCGCAGACAATCCGCCGACTGCACTTTTTTGCTACAACGACCGCATGGCCATGGGCGCCTACCGCGCCGCCGCGGAACTCGGATTGACGATACCCCGGGATCTATCCATAGTCGGATTCGACAATCAGCAGATCATCGCTGAGAACCTTCATCCCGGATTGACCACGGTCGCTCTTCCTCACTACGAAATGGGCGCGTGGGCTGTTGAAACCCTGGTTGAACTCATCCAGGGACATGAGGAGCACGCGCTTCCGACTCATTACCCCACGGTGTTGCCGTGCCCGCTGGTTACCCGCGAATCGATCGCCGCGCCACGCGGATGACCTTGAGCTCCCAAGTGACGCACCCCGATAGGAGACCAGACCGACCATGACCTCAACAACAGCATCCGACAGGGTGAACGGTGTCGCCGCGGACGCAGACCGAGATCGTGCAGCGTATCGACCAGCAATTCATTACACCGCGGAGAGGAACTGGTTGAACGACCCCAACGGTCTGGTGCACTACAAGGGTCTCTATCATCTGTTTTACCAATACAACCCTGATGGCAATGTTTGGGGCAACATGTCTTGGGGTCATGCTTCATCCCCGGACCTGGCCACCTGGACCGAGCACCCGCTGGCCATCGCCGGTGACGTTTACGAGGACATTTTCTCCGGCAGCATCGTCGCCGACCTGGAGAACACAAGCGGTTTCGGATCAACCCTTACACCGCCGCTGGTTGCTATCTACACCAGCGCCTTCACGGAGCTCTCCGCGTTCGCTGGACTCCAGGCGCAGTCGCTGGCCTACAGCCTCGACGACGGCTTCACCTGGACAAAGCACGAAGGAAACCCGGTCCTGAACCGGGAGTCCGCCGAGTTCCGTGACCCCAAAGTGTTCCGCTTCAACGGGCCATCCGAGGCGTACTGGGTAATGGTTGCCGTCGAAGCCCAAGACCACTTGGTTGTTCTCTACAAATCGGCCAACCTTAAGGACTGGACTTACCTCAGTAGTTTCGGTCCGGCGAATGCGAACGACGGCGAATGGGAGTGCCCCGACTTATTCCCCCTCCCGCTGGACGGGCGGACGGACCAACTCAAATGGGTCCTCATCGTCAGTGTGAACCCAGGCGGCGTAGCCGGTGGATCAGGTGGCCAATACTTCGTCGGAACCTTCGACGGAACCACGTTCACGTCCGAAAACACGATCTCCGAGGATGGGCAGGCGCTGAGCCTGAGGGAGTACTCCTGGCTTGACTGGGGCCGTGACTACTATGCCGCGGTGTCTTTCAGCGATGTGCCCGGGGCCAAGCGGATCATGATCGCCTGGATGAACAACTGGGACTATGCCAATGACATCCCCACGAGCCCCTGGAAGAGCGCAATGTCACTTCCCCGCCATGTCACGCTCGCCACTATTGAGGGAGAGCCCCGACTTGTACAGGAAGCCGTCGAACCTACTGATCGGCTAGTGTCCGCAAGCTACGCAATAGGCCGGAAGACCATCGACAGGGGAACCGAACTGCTCCCGGACGAAGCCTGGGGCCAGGTTCTCAAGATCGATGCGGAACTCAGGCCGGGGACCGCCGACGAAATCGGACTGGTTGTACGCGGGGGTCAGGATGAAGGCACGTTCATCGGGTACAACTCCTTCAGCCGCTGTCTCGTCGTGAACCGGGTGAAATCCGGATATGTGGACTTTCACCACAGCTTCGCCTCCGTCGAGACTGCGCCCGTCGAGCTCATCGACGGCGCACTTCGACTCCGAATCTATGTTGACCGCTCGTCTGTCGAGGTCTTCGCACAGGGCGGCATCATCACAATTACCGACCAGATTTTTCCGAAGCCTTCGAGCTGCGAAGTCGCACTGTACGCCCACAACGGCACAGGATCCGTGGAATCGCTCGTGATTCACAATCTCGAAAGTGCCGATCCCAACGCGATCTAAACTCTGACCATGGCCAAGATCTTCGATGCAATCGACCAGAACCTGCGATCGTGGATCGAGGAGCAGCCGATGTGGTTCGTCGCGACCGCACCCCTCGGAGCAGACGGGCACGTGAACATGTCACCTCGCGGCCACGACTCCTTCTCCGTCCTCGGTCCCCACCGAGTCGCCTGGGTCGACTACACCGGCAGCGGCGTGGAAACCATCGCGCACATACGAGAGAACGGTCGCGTGTGCCTCATGTTCAACTCGTTCGGCAACCGGCCCCGCATCGTCCGCCTGCACGGCCGCGGCTCAGTGTCACTCCCTGGAGAGCAGACGTTCAACGAAGTGGTTGCGCTGCACCCCGAGCACCCAAGCACCCGAGCGGTCATCACCGTAGACGTGACCCGCATCAGCGACTCCTGCGGCTGGGGCGTCCCCATTATGGAGATGACTGGCGAGCGTGACCTTATCCGCTTGCAGGCCGAGAAGAAGGGCGCGGACGGCATGGAACAGTATCGGGCCGAGCGCAACGCACGAAGCATAGACGGCCTGCCCGGGTTCCCCCTCGACGAGGCCTGGTCGACGCTCAATCGGACTAGCCCCGAGCAATGACCGAATCCGGCTGGCTCGAGGTAGGTTCTGGCGTCTTCCAACGGCGCTACGACCCGATGGATGTCTCCGTGGTCGTGGTGGTCGGGCCCACCGGTCTCACGGTCGTCGATACGCGCAACAACCCGGCCGAGGCCGACGAGGTCATCCGCGATATCGCCCGTCGGTTCGACCTGCCGATCGTCGCGGTGGTGAACACCCACGCGCACTACGACCACACCTTCGGGAACCAATCGTTTGCGGCTCTCCCGTCGGTCCTGATCTACGGCCACCACCTCATTCCCGTGCACTTCGCCGAATACGAGGCTCCGAGGCTCGCCGCTCAACAGGCCGACCCCAACCGTGAACCGGACAAACGGTGGGCGGACGTTGTGCTCACCCCGCCCGGCGTGCTGGTGCACACCGTCCACACCATGGTGGTCGGTGGGCGCACGATCGTGCTGATTCCGCTCGACCCCGGCCACACCGACACCGACCTGGCGGTCTTCATCCCGGATGGCCGGGTGTGGCTGCTCGGCGACGTCATCGAGGAGTCCGGCCCGCCCATGTTCGGCTCCGGCAGCTTCCCGCTGGGCTGGCCCACCGTGCTCGAGGGCCTGTTGCGGGAGATCCAGCCGGGAGACGTCATCGTGCCGGGTCACGGGGCGGTGGTAGGCCGGGACTTCGTCGCGCGCCAGATGGAATCCCTGCAGAAGGTGGCCGACACCATCCGCTCGTGTGCGGCCGCGCGCACGTCGCTGGACGAACTCCCCGGCGACCACCCTCTCTTCACGCTCTGGCCGAAGTCCATGCTGGTATCGGCCTTTGCCCAGGGCAGCGCCCAGCTGGGCAGCTGAGTCGCATTCCTTACCGCGTTCGCGCGGCAGATGGTGAGCCGGCCTCGGCGCCGGAACCAGACGTGGACCCGTCGTTTTCGCTAACCTTGAGCCTTCCCGACCACTGCCCGCGAGGAGCACGCATACCCATGCCGACAATTGCGCTGGAGCCTCGCTATTTCGACCGGATGGGCTCCGCGCTCGGCGACAAGGCGCGGATGGTGCTGCCGCATCTGCGCGGACCACGGGTGCTGGATGTCGGCGCCGGCGGTGGCGAACTCACCGCCGCGATCGCGGGCGCCGGCTTCCGGACATCCGCCCTGGACGCCGCACCGGACGCCATCACCCGGCTGACCGCGCTCGGGGTGCTGCACGAGGTACGACGCGGCTACGCCGAGCAGGTGCCGCAGCTCTTCGACGAGCCGTTCGACACCATCGTCGTGAGCGCCCTGCTGCACGAGGTGTACTCCTACGGAACGTCGCCGAACGCCACACCTTTCCTGCGCGGGTACGACGCGCTGGCACTCACTGTGGCCCGGTTCCGCGAGAGCCTGCGCGACCGGGGCCGGCTGATCATCCGCGACGGTGTTATGCCGGACCGGCCCATGGAGCCGGCGGTCGTGGATGGCCTGTCGACCGACGACATCGAGGCGTTCCACGACTACCTGCGGCGCAGCCCCCACCAACGGCTGCGGGCGCTGCACCTGCGCGGGCGGAAGCTTACCGGTAGCCGGCATGCCGTCGCCGAGTTCATGTTCACGCTCACCTGGGGCATCGAGACCTTCCCGCGGGAAGCCCTGGAGCGTTATCAGCTCTTCACCCTTGGCGGGTACAGCCGGTTCGCAGCTGACCTGGGCTTCGATCTCGTACACAGCGAGACGGTTACCCAACAGGGATACGTCGACGCCCTCTCCCACCTCAGAGTCACGAGCGACGACCGACCGTGGTTCCCGGCTACGAACGGCCTGTGGGTGTTCGAGAAGCGATCAACCCCGCTCGCCGGGACACCATCTCGGCTGCCGCGGTGACGACGCGCAAGCACGTCACGGGGTCTCGACAAGCTCGACCGGCGAGGGGGGCGCGGGTTAGAAGAGGTGCCCGTAGCCGAGCGCGACGAGGTTGTCGTAGGAGGTCTGCAGGCACTCCAACGGCGTGCGCCCGTACTGCTCGTCCTGCTCCACGAGCAGGTAGCGCGCACCGATCTCCTCGCTGGCATCGATGATCGCGGGGAAGTCCAGGTTGCCCTCGCCGACCTCGGCGAACCGCACGACATCCTTGAACGCGGCCATGAACGCCGGGAAATCACCCTTGGTCAGCGCATCGAAGCCCTCGGGGGCGATCTGGCCGATTCGGTAGTCCTTGAGGTGCACCATGGCGACGCGGTCGCTGTACTTCTTCAGGGTGGTGACCGGGTCGAGTCCGCCGCGCTGCACCCAGTGCACGTCCACCTCGAGGCCCATCAGCGGGGCGCGGTCGGCGATGATGTCGAGCAGGAATTTGCCATCGTACTTCGCGAACTCGATGTGGTGGTTGTGGTAATACAGCGAGATGCCGTGGTCCTGCAGGCGGGCGGCCATCTCGTTGCTCGCGTCACAGAACTCGAGAACGGCATCGAGCGACGCCATCGCGTCGAACGGCAGCATGCCCATGCGGATCATGGAGGAGTCGAGGGTCTTCGCGTCCGCCACGATCTTGTCGAAGTCTCCGGTGAGGGATTCGCCGCCCATCGGGGCCGGCTTCAGCCCCGCGGACAGGGAGGCGATGTCCATGCCCAGTTCGTCGCGGGCCCTGACGAGTTCGGCCACATTCTCCGGCGTCATCGGGATCTGCGAGATTTCGACGGCGTGATAGCCGATCTCGCTCACCTGGCGGAGGGTCTCGAAAGGGCCGTCCTTCGCGAAATTGTCCTTGAGCATCATTGCTTGAACGCCGATTGTGGCCATGACTGTCGAACTCCTTCAGTTGTGCGGAACAACTGTTCCCGCTACGGACAACTGGTCCCGGTGTGCCGGGTGCAGTTGTCCGCACGGGCAACAGTTGCCGGCGGATGGTGCGGGTGAGGCGGATGGGCGGGGGCGAGCGGGCGAGGGGGCGAGCGGGCGAGAAAAGTCGGGGCTAGAGGCGGGTGCCCCAGGTGTCGCACCAGACGTTCTCGTTGAAGGTGCCCTGGAACTCGGAGGCGCCGATGATCTTCTGCACCGCGGCGTGGATCGCCTCCCGGCTGGGATTGTGCGCGTGCACCACGGTCTTGACCATGGGCACGTCGATCAGGTGGTTGGGCTGATTCAGCGACACGAAAACCGTGGGCACCTCGGTGACGTACCAGGGGATCTCGGACGCCATCGGGGTCGACCACTTGATGCGCACGCTGGCCTCCTGGGCGAAACCGGCGACGTTGGCGAAGATGATGGCCGCGTCGTACTTGTCGGCGTACTGCCCGTTGGCCTCTTCGGCCATCACGGTGTGGAAGTACACGTGCTCTTCACCCTCGGCCTTGCGCTGTGCGGCGTCCTTGAACACGTGCACCTCGAAGCCGGCCTGTTCCAGTTCGTCGCGGGCGATCTGCAGGTAGGAGTTGGGGTCGGTGCCGGTGAAGTCAGCCGCCCCCGAGACGCCGTACAGGCGGATGCGCCGGTGCGTTTCGGGCCGCAACGGCAGGTTGCCCTGGGTGTCCTTGACCAGGGTGACGGTCTTGTCCGCGATCGCGGCGGCGACGGCGTGGTGAGCGGGGGAGCCGATCACGTCGAGCGCCGCCGGGCCCGGAACCAGTTCGTCGCGGGGGATGGTGTGCAGTCCGAGCGAAGCCTTCAGTCCCAGGATGCGCTCGAGCGCCTCCTGCAGGCGCTCCGGGGTGATCACCCCGGTGCGGATGCCCTCGCGCATGTACTCGGTGTCCTCGGCGGGGTCGCGGAAGAAGAGGAACATATCGCAGCCGGCGGCCACCGCGGCGGGCACGGCATCGCGGCGAGGCATCGCCTGGGTCATCCCGACCATCATCGAGGCATCCGTGAGGATCAGGCCGTTGAAGCCCAGCTCGCCGCGGAGCAGATCCTGCAGCAGCTCGGGGGCGAGGGTGGCCGGCAGGATCTCGGCATCCGTGATGCCGGGGCGGAACTTGCGGCTCAGCTCGGGGGCGCCGATGTGGCCGATCATGATGGACTGCACGCCGTAGTCGATCAGCTCGCGGTAGACCCGGCCGTAGCTGGCGTCCCACTCGTCGACACCGAGGGTGTTGTAGCTGGTCACCACGTGCTGGTCGCGCTCGTCGATGCCATCGCCGGGGAAGTGCTTCATCGCGGCGACCATGTTGGATTCGGACAGACCGTCGAAGTACGCCTTGGCCCGTTCGATCACGATCTCGGGGGTGTTGCCGAAGGCCCGGGTGCTGATCACGGTGTTGCGCCAGTTGTAGTGGATGTCCACGATCGGCGCGAAGGCCCAGTTGCAGCCGAGCGCCGCGGTCTCGGCACCGCCGACCCGGCCCATGTCGCGGGCGATCGAGGCGTCCGGGTGCGAGCCGGCCTGCAGGTGCGTGGACACCAGGGTGCCGTCGTCGATGCTGCCGAAACCGCCCATCTCGGGGTTGGACGCGACCAGCAGCGGAACCTTCGACCTGGACTGCACGTGCCGGATGTGCTCCTGCACGGAGGCGGAGTCCGACCCCATGTAGCGCATGCCGCCCACGTGGTACCTGTCCAGCACGCCATCGAGGTATTCCGGGGCGAAGTTGGTGTTGAGGTTGATGAAGAGCTGGCCGATCTTCTCATCAGGGTTCAGGGTCGCAATGGTGGAGTGCACCCACGCGATCGCGTCGGAATCGAGATTGAACGGCTTCGCGCTGAGGTCGACCATGCCACATCCTTGTGTGTGAAAACGAGCTGGGGGTAAGGCGCGGGGGAGGTGCCTCAGGGTCTATGTCACACTATCCCGCCCGGTCTTGTCAACCGGTTGCCAAATCGGGGGAGCTCAGCATAGAGTGGGCTGACACCGCGACCGGAGGGTCGTGGAGTTCCCAACGAAGCGAATTACGACGGAGGCCATCTCATCGTGTCAAAACTGCAATCTGTAGCGTGGACCCTGTCCGGCTTCGGCGACGAGATCGACCCAGACCCGGCCGTGCAGATCGCCGTGCTCAAGGCCCTGGGCGCCAGCCACATCGAGGTGCGTAGCGCCTGGGGCACCAACGTCGTCGACCTCGACGACGAGCAGCTGAACACTCTCGCCGCCCTGCTCACCCGCGAAGGCATGGCGGTCTCCGCCGTCGCCTCACCGATCGGCAAGGTCGACGTCGCGCTCGACGCGGATCTCGAGGTCGCCAGGCTGCGTCGCATCATCCGCGTCGCCCACGCTCTGCAGACCCCGAACATCCGGGTCTTCTCCTTCTTCCGCGCTGCCGGCGTGCCCGTCGAGAGCATCCGCGACGACGTGATGACCCGGATGCGCCTGCTCGCCGACCTCGCCGAAAAGGAAGGTGTTGTTCTTCTGCACGAGAACGAGAAGGACATCTACGGCGACACCCCCGAGCGCGTGCTCGATCTGGTGGAGAGTGTCGGCTCGCCCGCCCTCCGCCTGGCCTGGGACAACGCCAACTTCGTGCAGGTCGGGGTCAAACCGTTCACCGACGGCTACGCCATGCTGCGTCCGTACCTGGACTACCTGCAGGTGAAGGATGCGGTGGCCGCCACCGGCGCTGTCGTTCCGGCCGGCCAGGGGGACGGCGAACTGCGCGAAACCCTCACGGCGCTCCGCGACGACGGCTACACCGGCTACGCCTCCCTCGAACCGCACCTGGCCACCCAGCACGAACTCGGTGGCTTCTCCGGCCCCACGGCATTCGGCGAGGCCGGGCGCGCCTTCGCCGGGCTGCTGGCCGACATCGGCGTGACCACCAAGTGATCCCCGCCGCTCCCGCCGCCGGCCCAACCCGGCGCGTGGCTGTGATCGGCTGCGGCGACATCTCCGCGCTGCATTTCGACGCCATCTCCGAGCTGACCGGCGCCGAGCTGGTGGCGGTCTGCGATGTGCATCCGGAGCGCCTGGCGACCGCGGCCGCCGAACACGGGGTGCCCGGTTTTGCCACTCACGCCGAGCTGTTCGACACTGTGCGGCCCGATGCCATCCACATCTGCACGCCCCACCACCTGCACGCGTCCATAGCGATCGACGCCCTCGAACGTGGCATCCACGTGGTGATGGAGAAGCCGTTGGCGCACTCCCGCGCCGAGGGCGACCTGATCGTCGCCGCGGCGGAGCAGGGATACGCAAAGATCGCGGTCTGCTTCCAGAACCGGTACAACGCCCCGGTGCAGGCGGCGGCGGCGCTGCTGGCCTCAGGCGAGCTGGGCGCGGTGTCCGGGGCATCGGCCACCGTGATGTGGTACCGCGCCGCCGAGTACTACCTCGACCGACCCTGGCGGGGCCGGTGGGCCACCGGAGGTGGCGGGCTGCTGATGAACCAGGCGATCCACACACTGGACCTCGTGCAGTGGCTGGTGGGCGAGGTCGGCGAGGTGCGCGGCAACGCCAGCACCCGCACGCTCGGCGACACCATCGAGGTCGAGGACACCGCGGAGATGGTGCTCGAGCACCTCAACGGTGCCCGCAGCGTCTTCTACGCCACCCTGGCCAATGCCGTCAACGCGCCGGTCACCATCGACATCGTTACGGAGAAGGCCACCCTGAGCCTGCGCGGCTCACTCACCGTCAGCCACGCGGATGGCCGCGTCGAGGTCGTCGAGGAGCGGGCGGTCGCCGCCGGCGCACGTTCCTATTGGGGCGTCTCCCACCAGCTCTTGATCGAGGATTTCTACGCGCGGCTGGAGGAGCCTGAGCCGTTCTGGATCAGCCCGGTCGAGGCCCAGCGGTCGTTGAACATCATCCAGGACGTGTACGACCAGACCTATCCGGAGCGGGCGCTGGACAGCACGCCGATAGACAACTCAGACAACACAGAAGAAGACAAGCGAAAGGCAACAACGATATGACGAAGACAGTTCGGTTGGGCATTGTCGGGCTGGGCGCCCAGGGCTCGATGTACGCGAAGTTCATCAAGGACGGCCTGGTGCCCAACATGGTGGTCAGCGCAATCGCCGACATCGACCCGGCCAAGGCCGCTGTTGCCGCCGCCGAGTACCCCCAGGCGCGGTTCTTCGCGGACTACCTCGAGCTGCTCGACAGCGGCGAGGTCGACGCGATCGTCACCTGCGTGCCGCACTTCCTGCACCCGCAGATGGGCATCGACGCCCTCACCCGCGACATCCACGCCCTGGTGGAGAAGCCGGCCGGCGTGTACACCAAGCAGGTCGCCGAGCTCAACGCCTTCGCCGAGACCAAGCCGAACCTCAGCTTCGGAATCATGTTCAACCAGCGAAACAACCTCCTCTACATCCGCCTCAAGGAGATCGTCGACAACGGCGAGATCGGCAACATCCTGCGCTCGAACTGGATCATCACCAACTGGTGGCGACCGCAGGGCTACTACGACCAGAGCGCCTGGCGTGCCACCTGGGGTGGCGAGGGCGGGGGAGTCCTGGTCAACCAGGCGCCGCACCAGCTCGACCTCTGGCAGTGGATCTGCGGTGTCCCCCAGTCGGTCTACTCGAAGGTGGCCTACGGCTTCCGCCGCAACATCGCGGTGGAAGACGAGGTGACGGCTCTCGCCGACTTCGGCAACGGCGTCACCGGCGTGTTCGTCACCGCCACCCACGACCTGATCGGCACCGACCGCTTCGAGATTCTCGGCGACCAGGGCAAGATCGTCGTCGAAAACTCCAAGACGGCCACGGTCTCCCGTCTGAAGCGCCCCGAGCGCGAACTCAGCGAGAGCATGGACATGGGCGACGTCATGAAGCTGTTCATGGGCCAGCTGGACAAGGACGAGCTCTACAGCCAGGAGACCATCGAATTCGATTCTCCCTGGGGCGCGCAGCACGCCGGAGTCCTCGAGAACTTCGCGGCCAACATCCTCGACGGCACCCCGCTGCTGGCACCGGGCTCTGACGGCATCAAGGGCGTGCGCCTCGCGAACGCCATCCACCTCTCCAGCTGGAGCGGCAAGGAAGTCTCCCTGGACTTCGACGAGGACGAATTCCTCACCGCCCTCAACGAGCGCATCCGGTCGGAAGGCACCTTCCCCGAGCGCGGCTAGCCCACCAGACACTATCGACGGCCTTTCCACCTTCTCTTTTCAGCGGGTGTGGGAAGGCCGTCGTTCGTGTCCCCGAGGCGGCAAATCACAAGTTGAAAACATTTCAGGAACAAATCTGACAATCGGTTGCCATGTGTGGCTGCGCTGATATAGCGTTACCAATCAATCGGCCCGGGCCCTGCTTCGGCAGTATTGGCAACCGATTGCTTTTCTCAGTGTCGAGACCTTCAACAAACCAGGAGATAACAATGAAGTTTCGCTCCGTGGCGACAGCTGTCGCCATCCTCACCGCCTCAGCGCTCGCGCTGTCGGGCTGTGCCTCCAGCGGCACCGGCCCCGAGCCCACGTCGTCGGAGGCCTCCGCCTCTGGCGGCACTCTCACCATCGGGGCACTGGCCGACATCAAGTCGTTCGACCCGGCCCAGGCCCACATCGGCCACTACGTGCAGTACTACCAGCCGGTCTACGACTCCCTGCTCCGTCGCGAGGCCGACGGCACGCTGGTTCCCATGCTCGCCACCAAGTGGGCGTACAACGACGACAACACAGTCCTGACGCTCACCCTGCGCGACGACGTGACCTTCACCGACGGCACCCCGCTCGACGCCGCCGCCGTGAAGACGAACCTCGACCGCTTCCCCACCGGTAACGGCCCGCAGGCATCCACCCTGGCGCAGGTCGCCGAGGTTGTTGTCGAGGACCCGACCACCGTGGTGATCACCCTCAACGCACCCGACCCCGCCCTGCTGGACTACCTCGGCACCGCCGCCGGCTTCATCGCCAGCCCCACGGCCATCGAAGGCGGCGCCATCGCCACCGATCCGATCGGCAGCGGGCCGTACACACTGGACAAGACCGCTACGGTTGCGGCCTCGCAGTACACCTTCGTCAAGAACCCCGACTACTGGGACCCGTCCCTGCAGGTGTACGACACGATCGTCCTCAAGCCGATCCTCGACACCACGGCCATGCTGAACGCCATCGTGTCCGGCCAGGTCAACGCGGCCCTGCTGACCCCCAAGACGCAGGCGCAGGCGGCGGCTGCCAACCTCACTGAATACCAGTACCCCACCGACTGGCAGGGACTGCTGATCTTCGACCGGGACGGCGCCATGGTGCCGGAACTCGCCGACGTCAAGGTGCGCCAGGCCATCAACTACGCGATCGACAAGGACACCCTGCTGGCGCAGGTCGGCAAGGGACTCGGCACCGTCACCAGCCAGCCGTTCGGCGAGGGCACCGACGCTTTCGAGAAGGACCTCGAGAGTGCCTACCCGTACGACCCGGCCAAGGCCAAGAAGCTGATGAAGGAGGCCGGTGTGGGCGAATTCTCCGTCACCATGCCGACGGTGTCAGGGTTCTTCGACCCGGCACTGACCGCGGGCATCGGCCAGAACCTCGCCGACATCGGAATCACTGTGAACTGGGAGAACGTGGCCGGGACCGACCTCGTCTCCAGCATGGTGCAGGGCAAGTACGCCATGAGCTGGTTCTCGCTCTTCCAGGGTTCGCCCTGGGTCGCGGCCAACCAGATCATCACGCCCAACGCCACCTACAACCCGTTCCACACCACGGACCCGAAGGTGGACGAGCTCGTGAAGCAGATCCAGTTCGGCTCCGAAGAGGAGCAGACGACCGCGGCCAAGTCGCTGAACGAATACGTCGTCGACCAGGCCTGGTTCGCGCCGTTCTACCGTCCGTCGCAGGTGCTCTTCACCGACGCGAAGACCACGACCGAGCCGCAGCTGCAGCAGGCCGTGCCGTCGATCTACTCCTACGCTCCGGCGAAGTAGCTTTCCCCCGGGGCCCCCGCCGCGCGGCGGGGGCCCCTACGAAACACCTAACCAACTGACAATGGAGCAGATATGGTTTCCTTCATCTTCCGACGCCTGGTATCCGGCGTCGTGGTGCTGTTCGTCGTTTCGACGCTGACGTTCTTCCTCTTGTATTTCTCGGCGACAAGCGTCGCCCGCAACATCCTGGGCGAATCGGCCACGCAGGCGCAGGTGCAGCTCAAAGAGACCGAACTCGGTCTCGACCAGCCCCTCGTGTCCCGCTACCTCTCGTGGCTTGGCGGAGTTGTGCAGGGCGACTTCGGTGTCTCCTGGTTCACCAGCCAGCCGGTGGTCGGCAGCATCCTCGGCCGGCTCCCCACCACCCTCTCGATAGTGCTCGCCACGATCGTCATCGCCGCCGTGCTGGCCACCCTGCTCGGTGTGGCCGCAGCGGTCCGCCGCGGCTGGATCGACCGGCTGTTGCAGATCGTCTCGATCGGCGCCTCCGCGGTGCCGCAGTTCGTCGTGGCGATCGTGCTGGTCACGGTGCTCGCCATCCAGCTGCGCATCTTCCCCGCCACCGGCTACGTTCCGATGAATCAGGACTTCGGCGGCTGGCTGGCCTCCATCGCCCTCCCGATCCTCGCCCTGGCGATCGGGGCCGTCGCCTCGACCGCCCAGCAGGTGCGGAGCGCGGTGATCAACGTGCTCAGCCGGGATTACGTGCGCACCCTGCGCAGCCGGGGGCTCGCCCCCCGGGAGATCCTCTTCCGGCACGTGCTGCGCGGCGCCGCCCCCGCCGGCCTCACCGTGCTCTCGCTGCAGTTCATCGGAATGCTCGGCGGCGTCGTGGTCATCGAGCAGATCTTCGCACTGCCCGGCATGGGCTTCCTCGCCCTGCAGTCCACGACCCAGGGTGACATGCCCGTCCTGATGGGCGTCGTCGTCTACATCGTCATCATCGTTGTCATCGTCAACCTGCTCGTCGACCTCGCCGTCGGCTGGCTCAACCCCAAGGCGCGTGTGTCATGACCGAAACACTTGCTCAAATCGACAAGCCCGAAGACGCCGTACGCTCCGGCGTGTTCAAGCGACTGCTGAAGAACCCGCTCGGCCTGGTCGCGCTCATCGTGCTCGCGCTCGTCGTTGTCGCCGGCGTCATCGGCCCGCTGGTCGCGCCGTTCGACCCCAACAAGGCCGACCTCGTTAACGCCCTGGTCGGGCCGGGAACCAACGGTCACCTGCTCGGCACCGACAGCGCCGGCCGGGATGTGCTCAGCCGGCTTCTGATCGGGGCGCAGAGCACCCTCCTCGCAGCCGCGCTCGCCGCCGGTGTCGCCTTGATCATCGGGCTCCCGTCCGGTCTGATGGCCGGCTACTTCGGCGGTTGGTTCGACTCCGTGGCCAGCTGGTGCACCAACGTGCTGATGTCGCTGCCCGCGATCATCATCCTGTTGGCCGCCAGCGCCGCCCTCGGCCGCTCGGTGTGGATCTCGATGACGGTGTTCGGCGTGCTGATGTCCCCGGGCATCTTCCGGCTGACCCGCACCTCGGTGCAGGCCGTGCGCAATGAACTGTACGTGGATGCGGCCCGCGTCGCCGGCCTCAGCACCGGCAGCATCATCGGCAAGCACATCCTGTTCGTGGTGCGGGCGCCGCTGATCATCCAGACCTCCATCGTCTGCGGCATCGCCATCGCCATCCAGGCGGCCCTCGAGTTCCTCGGCCTGGGCGACCCGCTCACCCCGACCTGGGGCGTCATGCTCAACGAAGGTTTCATCAACATCTACGGCTCGCCGATCCTGGCGGTCTGGCCCGGCGTGGCGATCTCGCTGACCGTGGGCTCCTTCGTGGTCCTGGGCAACGCGCTCCGCGACGCCCTGGAAGACTCCCCGAAGCACAAGCGGGCCAAGCCGATCAAGCTCACCCCACCCAAGACCGAGTTGATCAGCACGGTGGAGCTCGAAGAATCCGAGCACCTGCTGACAGTGGACGGTCTCGGGGTGGGATACCCGCAGCCGAACGGCAAGACGAAGACCGTCGTGTCCGACGTCTCGTTCCACCTGGACAGGGGAGAGGTGCTGGGCATCGTCGGTGAATCCGGCTCCGGCAAGTCGCAGACGGCGTTCTCGATCCTCGGACTGCTGCCCGCTGAGGCCGAGATCACCGGCGGCAGCATCACCTTCGACGGGGTGCCGCTGGTCTCTGCGTCCGGGCACCGCCTGTCACAGGGCCGCCTGGCCCAGCTTCGCGGGTCCCGGATCGCGTACATCCCGCAGGAACCGATGAGCAATCTCGACCCCAACTTCACCATCGGCTACCAGCTGGTGCGCCCGCTGGTGAAGGTGCTCGGCCTGTCCAAGGCCGACGCCCGGAAGCGCGCCCTGGAGCTGCTCACCATCGTGGGCATCACCAACCCGCAGCGCACCTTCGACGCCTACCCGCACGAGGTCTCCGGCGGCATGGCCCAGCGGGTGCTCATCGCCGGCGCGGTCAGTTGCAACCCCGACCTGCTGATCGCCGACGAACCCACCACCGCGCTCGACGTCACCGTGCAGGCCGAGGTGCTCGATCTGCTCCGCGACCTGCAGGCCAGGTTCAACATGGGTGTTGTGCTGGTCACGCACAACTTCGGCGTCGTAGCCGACCTCTGCGACCGAGTGGTCGTCATGCAGAACGGCCGGGTCGTCGAATCCGGCGACGTGCGCACCATCCTGCGGGAACCCGCGGACCGCTACACCCAGACCCTGCTGAGCGCGATGCTCGAGGGCAAGACGCCGATGAGCATGCTCACCGTGGCTGCACCCGCCGCCGCCCCGACCACGAAAGCCGGCCTGTGATGACCACCACGACCCCCGCCAGCGGCGACCTCCTCACCGTCGACAACCTCGTTGTGGAGTACCCGGGCAAGGGCCTTCGGGCCAAGCCGTTCCGGGCCCTCGACAACGTGTCGATCCGGATCGGCCACGGGGAGACCCTGGGCCTGGTCGGCGAGTCCGGCTCGGGCAAGACCACACTTGGCCGCGCCCTGCTCGGACTCGCCCCGGTCACCGAGGGCACCATCCGGTTCAACGGCGACGACATCGGCCATGCCGGCCGTGGCAAGCGCCGTGCCCTCAGCCGCGACCTGCAGGTCGTCTTCCAGGACCCGTACACCTCGCTGAACCCGTCGATGACGGTCGGCGACATCCTCTCAGAGCCGCTGACCGTGCAGGGTCGCAGTCGATCCGACGCCCGCAAGCGGGTGCGGGAAGTGCTTGACCAGGTGGGCCTGCCGCAGGACACCATCGGCCGGCTGCCCCGCGAGTTCAGCGGAGGCCAGCGCCAGCGGGTCGCCATCGCGCGGGCGCTGGCGCTCTCGCCCAAGCTCATAGTCTGCGACGAACCGGTCAGCGCCCTTGACCTCACCACCCAGGCACGGGTGCTCGACCTGTTCCTGCAGATCCAGCGGGACACCGGCGTCTCCTACCTCTTCGTGTCGCACGACCTCGACGTGGTTCGGCACATCAGCCACCGGGTGGCCGTGATGTACCACGGCGAGATCGTGGAGCAGGGCGTCGCGACCCAGGTCACCGAGGTGCCGGAGCATCCGTATACCCAGCGCCTGCTGCTGGCCTCCCCGGTGCCGGACCCCGATCGCCAGGAGGTGCGCCGGAGCAACCGGCGCCGCCTGATCGCAACGCAGCAGGCACGGGATGCCGCCGGCATCGCCGTGTGAGCGTGCGGGCGAGTGTCTCTGCGCAACCTGTGGCAACATGAACTCGGGGCGTCGCGCGGGATGCGCGCAACCGGTTGCTCCAGGGATGAGTAGATCGTGACCGAAGCACAGCACGTCCAGGATGCTCAGAACCCTGAGGCAACGGAGTCCGCTCCGCCGGTGGCCCCTCGCGGTGGCCGCCGGGGCCGGCCAGCGGCCACCATCTACGACATCGCCAAGCTCGCCGGGGTCAACCCGTCGACGGTGTCACGCGCCCTGAGCAAGCCCGGCCGCATCAACGTCAAGACCGAGGAACGCATCCACGCCGCCGCCAAGGAACTGAACTACCGGTTGAACCCCATGGCCAGGGCGCTACCGACCGGGCGCACCAGCTCCCTTGGACTGCTGCTGGCCGACATCACGAACCCGATGTTCTTCAACGTGGTTCGCGGCGCCGAGTCCGCCGCATCGATGCGCGGCTACACCCTGCTTCTGGCTGAGTCGCAGGAGTCGTCGGAGCGCGAGGCCGCCGCGGCCGAGCGGCTGTCGCCGTCCGTCGACGGCCTGGTGCTGGTGACGTCGCGGCTGTCCGACGAACAAATCGTGGACCTCGCCGCCCAGCGCCCGCTCGTGGTGATCAACCGCAAGGTGCACGGCGTGCCGGGCATCGTGCCCGACATCGAGCCCGGCATCGAACAGGCGCTGGCGCACCTCGGCGGGCTGGGACACACCTCGATAGCCTTCGTGTCCGGCCCGGAGAACTCGTGGATGAACCGGGCGCGCTGGGCGGCACTGCTCGACCGTGCTCCCGCCCTCGGCATGACCATCGTCGAGATCGGTCCGGGCAAACCGACGCTGGAGGGCGGCGCCACGACCCTGGCCCGCGTCGTGGCCGCCGGCGTGACCGCGGTGCTCGCCTACAACGACCTCATGGCGATCGGGCTCATGCGCGCGGCTCAGGAGAGCGGGCTCGACGTGCCGGGGGAGCTGAGCATCATCGGCTTCGACGACATCTTCGGGTCCGACTTCACCTCGCCGCAGCTGAGCACGGTGCGCACACCGCTGGGCGCGATCGGTGACCAGGCCGTGCGGCTGATCATGCGGCTGATCGACGAGGAGGCCGGCGGACCGCCGCCTCTCGAATCGGACCAGCCCCTGGTCACCGAGTTCGTGGTGCGCGGATCGACGGGTCCCGCCGCCCGCTGACCGGGCGGCATCCGTCGGGCTCGGGTGGCCCCGAGATATCTTTTCGCCAATTTTGGCAACCGGTTGACAAACCGGGTTTCCCCGTGTTCGATGAAGGAGTGACCATGAAACTTGACCTTGACCCAGACCGGCTGTTCCCCGTCGATCCTGCGACGCGCGAGGTGGCCAGGGCGCTCTACACGGATGTAGCCGCGCTCCCCATCCTGTCGCCGCACGGACACGTCGACCCGGCGATCCTGCTCGGCAACGTGCCGTTCCCGGACCCCGCAGAGCTGCTGATCCGGTACGACCACTACGTCACCCGGCTGATGCACGCCGCCGGCGTGCAACTGACCGAACTGGGCATCCCCGACCGGGTCGGAAACGCTCCGGTGGCCTCGCCGCGCGAGGCCTGGCGCACATTCTGCGCGCACTGGCACCATTACGCCGGCACGGCCTCCGGCTACTGGCTGCAGCACGAGTTCAGCGAGCTCTTCGGCATCACCGAGCACCCGGATGCCCGCAACGCGGATGCGCTTTTCGACCTGATCCAGGCCGCGCTTGCCACCGATGCCTTCCGCCCACGGGCCCTGTTCAACCGGTTCGGGATCGAGGTGCTCGCCACCACCGACGACCCGATGGACGACCTCGCGGTGCACAAGGCCCTGGCCGAAGACCCCACCTTCTCCGGCCGGGTGCTGCCCACCTTCCGCCCCGACGCCTACCTGAACCCGGCCGCGACCGGATTCGCCGACAACGTGGCCCGCCTCGCGGAGTGGAACGGAACCGCGCCGTCCAGCTACGCCGGCTACATCGAGGCGCTGGCCGGGCGCCGACGCTACTTCGTGGAGCACGGTGCCGTGTCCGCCGACCACGGCGTCCTCCAGCCGCTCGCGATCGATCTGCCCGCCTCCGAAGCCGCGAGCCTGTTCGAGGGCGCCAGGGCCGGTTCGCTCTCGGCCGCCGAGCAGCAGACCTTCGCGGGCCACATGCTGCTCGAGATGGCCCGGATGAGCGTGGACGACGGACTCGTCATGACGGTGCACCCCGGCGTCTACCGCAACCACAACACCGACACCTTCCGGCGGTTCGGCGCCGACACCGGCCACGACATCCCGGTCACCACGACCTACGTCGACCCGCTGCGCCCGCTGCTGGAGAAGTACGGCAACCTGCCCGACTTCCACCTGGTTCTCTTCGCCGTCGACGAGACGGTCTACTCGCGGGAGGTCGCCCCGCTGGCCGGGTTCTACCCGAGCGTGTACATCGGGGCGCCCTGGTGGTTCCTCGATGCTCCGGATGCCGTGCTCAGGTTCCGGGCATCCGTCACCGAGACCGCCGGCTTCTACCGCGGCTCCGGGTTCATCGACGACACCCGCGCCTTCCTCTCGATCCCGGCGCGCCACGAGATGTCCCGGCGCCTGGACGCGGCCTTCCTGGCCCGCCTGGTGCGCGAGGGTCGCATCGACCTGCGTACCGCAGAACGCATCATCGTCGACCTCGTCGACACCCTTCCCCGAAAGGTCTTCAAGCTGTGAATGCCACCACTGACACCCTGCTGGCCGACACCGACCAGGCCAGAGTGCTCTCCCGCGCAGCGTACGCGGCGCGCACCCGTCAGCCGCAGAAGAAGGCTCCTGTGCGCATCGTGCACCTCGGGCTGGGCGCGTTCCACCGTGCGCACCAAGCTTGGTTCACCGACCAGGTCGACGACGACGCCGAGTGGGGCATCGCCGCCTTCACCGGCCGCAACCCCCAGGCCGCACTGGAGCTGGCGCCCCAGGATGGGCTATTCACCCTCGTCGAGCGTTCGGAGGCCGGCGACTCGGCGACGATCGTGACGAGCATCGTGGAAGCCGTGGACGGGGCCGACCTGCCCAGGCTTTGCGACCTGCTCGCGGCGCCGACCACGAGCGTCGTGACGTTGACCATCACCGAGGCCGGCTACAGGCTGAGGGCCGACGGGCTGCCCAACCTGACCGACCCCGCCGTAGCGGCCGACGTGGCCTGGCTGCGCGAGGCCTTCGCCGCAGACACGCTGCCGGATGCCCGTACGGACGGGCCCACCACCACGTTGGGCCGGCTCTTGCTCGGACTCGAGGCCAGGTGCCGGGCCGGCGCCGGGCCGCTCGCGATAGTGTCCTGCGACAACATCCCCGACAACGGGGACTTCCTCGCCAAGGGGCTCGGGGCGCTGGCCCGGTTGACCAGCCCGGCCCTGGCCGACTGGATCGACACCGAGGCGTCGTTCGTCTCCACCTCCGTCGACCGGATCACCCCGCGCACGACACCGGCCGACCTGGCCGCCGCCGCCGCCCTGACCGGCTGGCACGACGACGCGGCAGTGGTCACCGAGCCGTTCAGGGACTGGGTGCTCAGCGGGTCCTTCCCGGGCGGACGTCCGGCCTGGGAGCGAGCCGGCGCCCGCTTCGTCGACGACATCGAACCGTTCGAACGGCGCAAGCTCTGGATGCTCAACGGCGCCCACAGCCTGCTGGCCTACGCCGGCCTGGTCCGCGGCCACGATAGCGTAGCCCAGGCCATGGCCGACCCTGTGTGCCGCGGCTGGGTCAACGACTGGTGGGACGACGTCATCCGGCACCTGCCCGCGGACGGGCTGGCGCTCGATGACTACCGCGCTGCCCTGCTCGAACGCTTCGACAACGCCCGCATCGAGCACCGGCTCGGCCAGATCTCGGGCGAAGCCGTCACGAAGCTGCGCGTGCGGATTGTGCCGACGATGCTCGCCGAGCGCACGGCCGGTCGTACCTCGGCCGCCGGCATCCGCGCGATCGGCTCGTGGGTCACCCTGGTTCTTCGGGACTATCCGCTTGTCGACGCCGACTCGCGGGCCGTGGCCGCGGCGCTGGCCGAGGGGCAGGAAAGGGCGCTCGAACGGCTCGTCGAGCTGATCGACCCCGCCCTCGCCGCCGACGACGCCATCCTGGCCGGCATCCGTGCCGTCGTGGCCGACAATAGCTAAGCAATCCTCAGGCCGACCGGCCAAAACTCCGCCCGCCTTACTCCGCCCCCGATGCCCGGTGAATCCTTCTGATTCCGGCCTCGGGGGTGTGGTGTTTCCCGGCAATGTTGGCAACCGCTTGCCAAATGGCGAATGACGTGATTCACTGAATTCAGAACACACGCAGGGAAGGTTCGTAACGGGGTTCGCTCGCAGGATTCGCGAGAACTCGACAGCCACCGCCACCCAGCAGAACATGCGTACAACGGGTAAAGGAGCCCCATGTCAAGCACAACGATCGTGAATGCGGACAATCCCGCAGCAACGAAAGAGCCCGTGACCGGTCTGAGCAAACTCAGCATTCTCGGTTATGGCGCCGGAGACGCCGCGAACAACCTGGCTTTCACCACAGCCACGATGTTCCTCCTGGTCTACTACACGGATGTCGCCGGCATCTCGGCCGCAGCAGCGGGCACGCTCCTGCTGGTGGTGCGCGTCTTCGACGCGTTCGCCGACGTCTTCGCCGGCCGCATCGTCGACCGGGCCTACAGCAAGCGGTTCGGCAAGTTCCGCCCGTTCATCATGTTCGGCTCCGTCCCCCTGCTGCTGCTCTCTGCAGCCACCTTCTCGGTGCCGCAGATCGGCGAGTCCGGCATGCTGATCTACGCATACTGCACCTACGCCGCCCTCGGACTGGCCTACAGCCTGGTGAACATCCCGTTCGGCTCGATGGCCGGCGCGATGACCCAGACCCCCACCGGACGGGCCAAGCTGGCCAGTGCGCGCACCATTGGCGGCATGATCGTGGGTGCCGGGCTCGGCATCTTCGTGGCCCCGCTGATCGTGCCCGGCGCCGACCTTCAGGCCACCTTCACGATCATGACCCTCAGCTTCGTCGTCGTCGGCACCGCGCTGTACATGTTCACTGTCTTCACGGCCAAGGAAAGGGTCGTTCGGACGGTCACCAATGTGTCGCTGAAACAGAGCCTGGCCACCCTCAAGGGCAACAAGCCCCTGTTCATGCTCTGCATCAGCTCGTTCATCTTCCTCACCGGAATGCTCGCGCTGAGCACAGTGCAGCTGTACTACCTGCGCGACGTGCTGCACGCCCTGCCCCTCTACGCCGCACTCTCCATCTTCCAGATTGTGGCCACCTTCGGCCTGGCAGCCTTCATTCCGGCCATCGTGCGCAAGTTCGGCAAGCGCACGGCCTACATGGCCGGCGGCGGCATCATGGCCGTCGGCGGGCTCATCGTATTCTTGGCCCCCGC
Organism: Cryobacterium sp. N22; assembly: GCF_002929555.1. Lineage (GTDB taxonomy): Bacteria > Actinomycetota > Actinomycetes > Actinomycetales > Microbacteriaceae > Cryobacterium. The sequence continues at coordinate 254,775 of NZ_PJJP01000038.1, read as the reverse complement.
AAGCATGGTCTGGTTGGGCTTCTCCGGCCTCGCCATCTGCTTGATCGGCATCATCCTCGTGAACATGATCGTGTGGGCGCTGGAGGCCGACACCGTTGAGTACGGCGAGTGGAAGACCGGGGTCCGTGCCGAAGGCATGACCTACGCGCTGTTCTCCTTCACCCGCAAGACCGGCCAGGCCGTGGGTGGCGCCCTCGCGGCCTTCTCCCTGGCCTGGGGTGGCTACGCCGCCGGCGAATCCGTGCAGACCGCCTCCGCCGAACTCGGCATTCGCGCCGGCGCCGGGCTGGTCCCCCTCGTGGCATCCGTGATCGCCATCGCCGTGATGATCTTCTACCCGCTGACCGACAAGCGTCACGCCGTGATCGTCGCCGAGATCGCCGAACGCCGCATCCGCGCCGAGCAGGGCGAGCCGCCCGTCGACCCGGCCCTGTCGACAGCCTCCTTCCGGGCGCAGCGGGTGGGCAACACCCTCCCGCCGCTCGACTAGCCACAATTCATCCCGCAAGAATCCCGCAGAACAGAAGGACACACACGTGAAAATCGACAAGGCTGAAGTCATCGTCACCAGCCCCGACCGTAACTTCGTCACTCTCAAGCTCACGACCGATGACGGCCTCACCGGCCTCGGTGACGCCACCCTGAACGGCCGTGAACTGGCCGTCGTGGCCTACCTCACCGAGCACGTCGTGCCGCTGCTCCTCGGCCGGGATGCTCACAACATCGAGGACACCTGGCAGTTCCTGTACCGCAGCGCCTACTGGCGTCGCGGCCCGGTCACCATGGCCGCGATCTCCGCCGTGGATGTCGCCCTCTGGGACATCAAGGCCAAGGCCGCCGGCATGCCGCTCTACCAGCTGCTCGGCGGCGCGTCCCGCACCGGCCTGCTCGCCTACGGCCACGCGTCGGGCAAGTCGCTCCCCGAGGTGTTCGACAGCGTCAACTCGCACTTGGAGCAGGGCTACAAGGCCATCCGCGTGCAGACCGGTGTTCCCGGCCTCGAATCGATCTACGGGATCGCGTCGAACAAGGGCCTGCCCGGCAACGAGGGCGTGCGCTACGACCATGAACCCGCCCAGCGCGGCGCTCTGCCCGCCGAGGAAGACTGGGACACCCGCGCGTACCTGCGCCACGTGCCCACGGTCTTCGAGGCCGTGCGCAACGAGTTCGGCCCCGAAATCCCGCTGCTGCACGACGGCCACCACCGGATGACGCCCATCCAGGCGGCATCGCTGGGCAAGTCGCTGGAGCCGTACGACCTGTTCTGGCTCGAGGACTGCACGCCAGCCGAAAACCAGGAGGCCCTGCGGCTGGTGCGGCAGCACACGACGACGCCGCTGGCGATCGGCGAGATCTTCAACTCGATCTGGGACTACCAGCAGATCATCCGCGAGCAGCTCATCGACTACGTGCGCAGCGCCGTCACCCACACCGGTGGCATCACTCACCTCAAGAAGATCCTCGAGTACGCATCCCAGTACCAGATCAAGTCGGGCATGCACGGGCCGACCGACATCTCCCCGGTGGGCATGGCCGCGGCAATGCATCTCGGCATGGCCATCCATAACTTCGGTATCCAGGAGTACATGAAGCACGGCGACAAGACCAACGCGGTCTTCGAGCAGTCCTACACCTGGAACAACGGCATGCTGCACCCCGGCGACAACCCCGGCCTGGGCGTCGAAATGAACGTGGACGAAGCGGGCAAGTACCCGTACGCCACGGCCTACCTGCCGTACAACCGGCTGGCCGATGGAACGGTCCACGACTGGTGAGCGCGGCGCTGCAGAGCTCCGTCGGGGAGCTGCGCGGTGCGGCAACAGGGGTAGCCGCCGCGGCCGTGCAGGTAGTCGTCATGGGGGTGTCGGGGTCGGGGAAGAGCACCATCGGGGCGCTTATCGCACACTCTCTCGATGTGCAGTTCACCGACGCCGACGGTTTGCATCCGCAGGCCAACATCGTCAAGATGGCCGGCGGTGTGCCGCTGACGGATGCCGACAGGTGGCCGTGGCTGGCGCTGGTCGGCCAGGCCCTGGCCGACGCGGGAGCCGAGGGACGCGGACTCGTCGTCGCGTGCTCGGCGCTCAAGCGGGTCTACCGCGAGGCGATCAGCCAGGCCGCGCCCAATGTGCGGTTCGTGCACCTGGCCGGCTCGCTCGAGGTGCTCTCGAATCGGCTCGAGGGCCGCAGCGAGCACTTCATGCCGCCCGCGCTGCTCGAGTCGCAGCTGGCGACCCTCGAAGAACTGCACGACGACGAGCCGGGCTTCGCCGTCGACATCGACCAGCCGGTGCTGGACGTCGTGACGGAATCCGTGGCCAGGCTGGACGCACCCGCGCTGCCGGCATCCGTGACGATCGGCATCGGCCAGGGTGGCCTGCCCGTCGTCAGGGTCGCCGGTGCCGCCGGCACCGCGGAGGTCTACCTGCACGGTGCCCACGTCACCGCCTGGACGCCGACCGGTCACGCGCCGGTGTTGTGGATGAGCGGCTCGAGCGAGTTCGCCCCGGGCCACCCGATGCGCGGCGGGGTGCCGGTCTGCTTCCCGTGGTTCGGGCCACTCGCGACCGACCCCACCGCTCCGGCGCACGGGTTCGCCCGGCTGGCCAAGTGGAAGCTGACGCAGGCGCACGAGTCCGCAGGCGATGTTGTTCTCGTCTTCAGCTTGACCGACAGCGAGCAGACGCGGTCCTCCGCCTGGCCGCACCGGTTCGAGGCGCGCTACACCGTCACCATCGGCGCCCGGCTGGGCCTCGCTCTGCAGATTCGCAACCTCGACGATGCCCCGGTGGCGTTCGAGGAGGCCTTCCACACCTATCTGAGCGTGCCGGACGCGCAGGCCGTGCAGATCTCCGGGTTCGAGGGTCTGCGGTTCATCGACCGGTTAGCCGGCCCGGAGGCGCAGGACGGCGAGGAACGCCCGGTGACGCTGACGGGCGAAACCGATCGGATCTATCTCGGCACGAGCGCTGACGCGCTCATCTCAGATGGCACGGGGCGCACGGTGTCAGTCTCCACCGAGGGCTCGCAGAGCCGGGTGATCTGGAATCCGTGGCGCCGGAAGGCCGAAGCGATGGCCGATTTCGGCGCCGACGAATGGACGGGCATGGTCTGTCTGGAGAGCGCCAATCTGCAGAGCGACCGGATCACTCTGGCGCCGGGGGAGACCCACACCATGAGTGCGGTCCTCGCTCCGTCGTCCTGACAGCTCGGCTCGTATGCGGCGAGCGGTTGCCCGGCCGATAAACGAAGCCGCCGACGCCCCACGGGGCGTCGGCGGCTTCGTTTTAGGGGTATCGGGTCAGGCGGCGACGCGCAGCGCCGAACGCAGGTGCGTGAGTCCCTCGCTCAGGCGAGAATCGGCGACGTCGACGCTCACGCCGAGCAGATCGGCGACCTGGTTGTTGCTGAAGCCCGAGTAATAGGCGAGGTGAATGGCCTGGCGGTGCTCGGGTGACAGGGTGTCGATGGCTTCCGTGGCGTGGTCGAGGGTATGGGTGGCAGTAAACATGAATCGTACTTTTCGTTATGACGTGTGAAGGCGGCGCGCAACATTGCGTGCGCCGGAATTCGAACAGCGTGGGTGATCGACCGTAAGTCCCGGTCGAGTGCGTCCGAGCGGGTGTTGACCCGTTCGAGCGGTGCGTGACTCCGGCCATGGATTGGGGCAGCGGAGTGGTCGGATCGTGGTAAAGATCGACGCGCAACTTCCTACACTACCACACGGGCAGGACCGGTCCCGCCCGTCGCTACGGGAGTCCGAGCAGCCGGAGCCCGGCCGCCGCGGCCGCTCCCACGATCACCACGACCAGGAAGGGCGCCTTCAGCCAGAGGGCCACGGCGGCGGCCACCAGCGCCCCCAGCCTGGCGTCGAGCACCAGCAGCTGCCCAGTCGCTACCGTGTTGGCCACGGTGAGGGAGGCCAGCAGGCCGATGGTGAGGGTGCCGGCGACCCGGGCCACCCGCGGATTCGCCAGCCACTTCTTGGGCACGAGGTAGCCGAGAAGCTTGGTGAGAAAGCCCACGACGCAGGCGACGACGATCCAGAACCACAGGGTCACGAGGGGTCCGTCCGGTCGGTCTGCACGGTGTCGGGATAGGGGTCGATGTCGGGCTCCAGGCCTTCACCGTCGGGTCCGGCCCGGTACCCGAACCAGCCGACCGCGGCGGCGACGACCGCCGCCACCAGAATCGGCACGCCCGGCGGCACGAACGGCACGGCGAGGATGGTGGCGAGCGCGCAGGCCGCCGCGATCGCGCCGGCGTCCCTGGACCGCAGCCGCGGCCAGAGCAGCGCCAGGAACGCGGCGACGGCGGCGCCGTCCAGGCCCCACCGCTTGGGGTCGCCCAGCGCGTCACCAGCCAGGGACCCGACCAGGGTGAACACGTTCCACAGCACGAAGATGCCGATCCCGGCCACCCAGAAACCGCGCCTCTGCTCGAGAGGGTCGGTCTGACCGGTGCTCGTGGCCAGCGACTCGTCGATGGTCACCTGGGCGGCCGCGAGGCGCCGCCATCCGCGCGGGTGCAGCAGAACGTTGATCTGCATCCCGTACACGGCGTTGCGGATGCCCAGCAGCGCCGCCGCGCTCGCGGCGGCCACCGGCGTGCCGCCACCGGCGATGACCCCGATGAACGCGAACTGTGAGCCGCCGGAGAACAACAGCAGGCTCAGCGCCTGGGTCTGCCACACGGTCAACCCGGACGCGACGGACAGCGCGCCGAACGAGACGCCGTACAGGCCGGTGGCCACGGCGATGGACAGGCCGACCCGGGCTCCGGGGGACTGGCGCAAAGACGTGGTCACCGGGCGATTTTAGCCGAAGCGGCGCCTGGCGCGGATCACTCTCTGGCGGTGGCGGGTGGGCGCAGGGCGAGCCGGGTTTGGGTCTGGCCGGCCCCGGCCTGCTTCTTCAGGCGGTGCAGCAACTCGTTCAGGTGCGTGGTGTCGTTGACCCAGACGTGCAGCAGGTAGTCGTACGGACCTGTCACATGCGCGGCGTCGCGCACCTCGGGCTCGGCCAGCGCGGCGCGGAGGAAGGAGTCGGAGTCCGTGTCGGCGCGGAGCCGAACGTCGATGAAAGCCTCCAGCCCGAGTGGGCCCAACGGGGCGTCATCGGCCAGCACGGCCCGATATCCCACGATGACCCCGGTTGCTTCGAGCTTCCGCACCCTGGCGGCAGCCGCGTTCGTGCTCAGACCCACCGCGGCCCCGAGAGCACTGAAGGAAATGCGCCCATCGGTGCGCAGAATGCCGATGATTTCGCCGTCGAGATCGTCCATGCCGCGATTGTAGCCGTGCCGCTGCGAAAATCTAGGGGCCGGGTCGCCGGCCAGGGCAGGATCGTGGGCATGGAGATCGAGCTGGGGCCACTGCTCGTCGGCGGGCTGCTGGCCGGGTGGGGCGTGGCGGTGCCGCTTGGCGCCATCGGCGTGCTCCTGATGCGGGAGGCTCTGACGGGCGGCTTCGGCGTCGGGGCCGTGGCCGCGCTGGCGGTGGCCCTGGTGGACGGACTCTACTGCGTGGCAGCGCTGGCGATCGGTGCGGCCGCCGCCCCGGTTCTCGCCTCGTGGGGAGCGGCACCGGCCGTGGGCGCCGGGCTGATCCTGCTGCTGCTGGGCGGTCTTGGGCTGCGCCGCCGGCCCGCGGCGGCGGTGCCGCGCGACAGGCCGCGACCGCCGTCGCCGGGCCGGGTCTTTGCGATGTTCGCCGGGCTCACCGCGATCAACCCGGCGACACTGCTCTACTTCGGTGCACTCACGGCGGCGTTGCCGCCGTCCCTCGGCCTGGACCGGGCGCCGGCCGTGTTCGTGGCCGGCGCCCTGGTGGCCTCCCTGGCCTGGCAACTGGTTCTGGTTACGGTGGGGGCCTTCGCCGGCGGCCGGATCGGCGTGCGCGGCCAGGCCGTGCTCAGTACCTGCGGGTACGGCCTGGTGATGCTGCTCGGTGCGGCCGCCGTCGTCGTGGCGCTGCGGGGTCTGGTGGCCGGTTAGATGACCTGCCAGGCAGGCTTGTTCGCGTAGGTGTACCGGTAGTAGTCGAGGTTGGCCAGGCGCGAGGCCGCGGCCTCGTCGACGAGCACGGTCACGTGCGGGTGCAGCTGGATGACGGAGCCCGGGCTGCTGGAGGTGACCGGACCCTCCACCGCCGCGGCGATGGCCTCGGCCTTCTCCTCGCCGAAGGCCAGCAGGATCAGGTGCCGTGCCCGGCGGATGGTGCCCAGGCCCTGGGTGATGCAGTGCACGGGAACGTCGTCGGGGGAGCTGAAGAACCTGGCGTTGTCGATCCGGGTCTTCTCGGTGAGGGTCTTGACCCTGGTCAGCGAGGCGAACGAGGAGCCGGGCTCGTTGAAGCCGACGTGGCCGGTGCGGCCGATGCCGAGGATCTGCACGTCGACGCCGCCGGCGGCGCGGATGGCGGCCTCGTACTCGCTGCCCGCGGACTCGAGGGTGGCCAGGTCGCCGTTCGGCACCCGGATGTTGTCGGGGGTGAGGCCCAGGGGCAGCACCGCGTCGCGGGTGATAACGGCCCGATAGCTCTCCGGGTGTCCGCTGGGCAGGCCCACGTATTCGTCGAGCGCGAAACCGCGCACCCGGCTGACGTCCAGCGGGTCGCTCCGCAGCGACTCGGCGAGGGCGCTGTACAGCGACATCGGTGTGGAACCGGTGGCGAGGCCGAGGACGGCATCCGGTTTCTGGCTGATCAGTGCTCTGATCGATGCGGCGGCGATGATGCCGGCGTTGGTCTCGGATTCGAGGACGACTACTTCAGCCAAGGGGTGCTCCAGGTGCGATTGAGAAGAGAGGATGGTGCGAGAAACGATGGTGCCGACCGGTGCCGCGAGCGAGGCTCGCGACACCGGCCGGTCAGGCTAGACCGCGGCCTTCGAGGTGGAGTCGGGGGCGCCCTCCTCCACGATGTCGTCGCCGCGGCCCGGTGTCTTCAGGTTCCAGCGGCGGATGACGAACCGGAACAGGAAGTAGTACAGCGCCGCGTAGGCCAGCCCGATGGGGATGAGCAGCAACGGCTTCTCGGCGAGGCCGAAGTTGAGGATGTAGTCGAAGGCGCCGGCGCTGAAGCTGAAGCCGTCCCGGATCTCCAGGAAGTTCACCAGGGCGTGCGAGGTGCCGGTGAGCACAGCATGGATGACGTAGAGCGGGAAGGCGACGAACATGAACGAGAATTCCAGCGGCTCGGTGACGCCGGTGAGCATCGCCGTGAGGGCGCCGGTGAGCATGATGCCACCGACGATCTTCTTCTGCGACTTCTTGGCTTCGTGCCAGATGGCCAGGGCGCCGGCAGGGAGGGCGAACATCATGATGGGGAAGAACCCGGTCATGAACGAACCCGCGGTGGGGTCGCCGGCGAAGAAGCGGTGCAGGTCGCCGGTGGCGCCGTTGTAGTCGCCGATCACGAACCACATCATCGAGTTGAGGATGTGGTGCAGGCCGACGGGGATGAGCAGGCGGTTCGCGGTGCCGTAGAGGAACCCGCCCCAGATGTCGTTGGAGCTGACGAACGCACCGAACGAGGTGAGGCCGCTGCTGAACGCCGGGTAGAGGAAGCTGAGCAGAACACCGAGCACCAGTGCCGCAATGGCGGTGACGATCGGCACGAACCGGCGTCCGCCGAAGAAGGCCAGATAGCTGGGCAGTTTGATGCGGTGGTACTTCTGCCACAGGACGGCGGAGACGACGCCCATGAGCACGCCGGCAAGCACGTTGTAGTTCACCAGAACCTGGTCGGCGCCCTTTTCGGGCAGGCCCATCACGAGCGGAGACATCGCCTTGCCGACGTTGCTGAAGACGAGGTAACCCACCACTGCGGCCAGGGCGGTCGAGCCATCCGCCTTCTTGGCGAAGCCGATCGCCACGCCCACCGCGAAGAGCAGGGGGAGGTTGTCGAACAGCGCGCCGCCGGCAGCGGCGATCACGGCCGCCCCGGTCTCGAAGCCCGGGATGGCGCCCAGCAGGTCGGGTTGACCCAGGCGCAGTAACAGGCCGGCGGCGGGCAGGGCGGCGATCGGCAGCATGAGGCTGCGGCCGATGCGCTGGAGTTGGGCGAGGCCCGGGATTTTTCGTCCCGTTCCGGCATCTACGGTGGTGCTGGACATGGATTCCTCCTGTGTTGGTGCTCGTGGGTGTGTCTTGTGGACGGGTGAACGATGTGCGGCCAGAGGCTGCGGGACGGCATGCTGGCGCTGCCGATGAGCTCGGCAGGCCACCCGGGTGGGGCGCGGCAGGCTGACTTACAGTTCGTGGTTGAGGTCGAGGGTCATGTGGATCTGGTAGCGGTCGCCCCGGTACCACGAGGTGACGTGTTCAACGGGGGTGGACCCCGCCGACGAGGTGCGGAGGAAGACGAGAAGGGGAACGCCCACGTCGATGCCGAGTGGTTCGGCCAGTTCGGCATTCGCGGTCTCGGCCCACGCGGTCTGTTCGGCGTGATCGATGCGCAGGCCGTACTCGGTGGCGAAGGTGGCGTAGAGCGAACGGGTGAGGTCCTGGCCGCCGAGGTCGGGCAGCAGGCCGGCAGGGTAGTAGCCGCGTTCGAAGGCCATCGGGATGCCGCCGGCGAGCCGCAGGCGCTCGACCCGCTGCACCTGCGCCCCGGCCTTCAGTCCCAGCGCCGCCCGCACCTCGAGGGGTGCGTCGATCAACCTGGAGCTCATCACGACGGTGGCGGGCACGAGGCCGCGCCGGCGCATGTCTTCGGTGAACGAGGCGAGGTGCAGGTCGCTCTGCACGCGCTCGCCGGCGACGAAGGTGCCCTTGCCCTGGATGCGGTACAGCACACCCTCGTCGACCAGTTGGCGGATCGCCTCCCGCACCGTTGACCGGCTCACGCCGTACTTGGTCATGAGCTTTCGTTCGGGCGGGATCGCGGCATGCGGTGCCAGGGTGGTCTCGACTCGTTCGAGCAGGATAGACCGCAACTGCACGTGCTTGGGCACGGCGCCGTTGGCGAGGAGCGGGCCGTCGAGGTGTGTCACGACTTCGTCACCTTTCCGGGGTGTTGGCATTCGGGGGAGCGGGCTTTCTGTGATCCAGCTGACAACCAACCAGACCACTTCCGCTTTGTGGTCCGTACTGGTACGGTCCAATTACTCGATAATGGAGGTGCGGCGGTCGGTTTGTCAAGGGCCGGCCCGCATGGGCGTCTCGTAGATGAGAGCCTCCTTGTCGACCGATCCATCCCACAGATCCGTGAACATTTCCGAGGAGTAACGAATGAGTAGCAAGGCAGAGCAGATCCTGGCCGGCCTCGGCGGCGCCGATAACGTCGTCGACATCGAGGCGTGCATCACCCGGCTGCGCACCGAAGTGACCGACCCCACGCTGGTCGACGAGCCCGCACTCAAGGCCGCCGGCGCGCACGGCGTGTTCAGGTCCGGCACCATCGTGCAGGTCATCGTCGGCCCCGAAGCCGAGAACCTCGCCGACGACATCGAGGACCTCAGGTGAGCAACGCCGCCCTGACCGTGCTCGCGCCCGTTGCCGGCCGGGCCGTCGAGCTCGGCCTGGTACCCGACCCCACCTTCGCCCAGGCGATCGTCGGGCCCGGCGGGGCGATCGACCCTCCTCGCGAGGTCGTCGACGCGATCGCGCCGATCAGCGGCAAACTGCTCAAGGTTTTCCCGCACGCCTACGTGATCGTGGCGCCGGAGGGTGTCGGGGTGCTCGTGCACCTCGGTATCGACACCGTGCAGCTGAAGGGTGCGGGGTTCACCCTGCGCGCCCAGCAGGGCGACACCGTCACCGCCGGTGACGTGATCGTCAGCTATGACGTTCCCGCCATCGTCGCGAGCGGCCGCGACCCGATCGTGCCGGTGATCATCCTGGAGCGCCAGGCGGAGAACATCACCCTGGCCGACGCCGTGGCCGCCGGTCTGGAGCTCGCGGCCGGAGACACCTTCCTCACCGTCCGCGGCTGACCCCGCAGCCCGCCACCGACATTCCTGGAGACCCCGTCATGACACCGCCCTTTTCCCGACCCGACACTGCAGAGCCCGGGCACGCGCCCGCGCTGCCGGGCGATGCCGGACCGGGCACCGAGACGCCGCTGCTTCTCGCCGCCGGCACGGTGATCCTGCCCGACCGGGAGTACTCACCCGGCTGGGTCGAGGTGCGCGGCGGCCTGATCGTTGACTGCGGAGCCGGCGAACCACCCCGGCCCGCGGATGTCTCACTGCCGGCCGGGGTGCTCGCGCCGGGCTTCATCGACGCCCACAACCACGGTGGCGGTGGGGTCAGCTTCAACGATGCGGACACTCACGCCGTCGCCAGGCGTATCACCCAGACCCACCGCGACCACGGCACCACCACCCTGATGGCCAGCCTGGTGACCTCGCCCATCGACGAGATGGAGCGCCTGGTGCGGGCGCTCGCCGAGCTGGTGCACGACGGCCTGCTGGCCGGCATCCACCTGGAGGGCCCGTGGCTGAGCCCCGCGCACCGGGGCGCGCATGCCGAGCACCTGTTGCTGCTGCCCGACCCGGCGAGCGTCGAGCGGCTGATGGGAGCCGGCGGCGGCGCGGTGCGCATGGTCACCATCGCCCCGGAGCTGGAGGGCGGGTTGGCCGCCGTGGCACGCATCGTGGAGCACGGCGCCGTGGCCGCCGTCGGCCACACCGACGCGGACTACGACCTCACGCAGGCCGCGATCGCGGCCGGGGCCACCGCGGGCACCCATGTCTTCAACGCCATGCGGCCGCTGCACCACCGCCAGCCGGGCGCCGCCCTCGCGCTGCTCGAGGACCCGACGGTGTTCGCCGAGCTGGTCGCCGATGGGGTGCACCTGCATCCGGCCGTCCTGCGCCTGATCACCGAGAGTCCGGCCCGCACGGTGTTCGTGTCGGATGCGATGGCCGCGGCCGGCGCCGAGGACGGCGACTACAAACTGGGCGCCCTGGACGTACGGGTGGTCAACGGCGAGGCACGGCTGGTCGACGGCACCATCGCCGGCAGCGTGCTTACCATCAGCCACGCGGTGCGCTACGCGGTGCTCACCGCCGGGGTGCCGCTGCCGCTCGCGATCCGGGCCGGCACCCAGAACCCCGCCGACCTGCTCGCCCTCACTGACCGGGGCCGCATCCGGCCGGGCCTCCGCGCCGACCTGGTGCTGCTCGACGCCGGCCTGCACGTGCACGCGACCCTCCTCGAGGGCGTCTGGGTCTCGCGAACTGTGAGCTAAGCCCCAGAAATCTCAAGTTTTAGGTGCTTTGCTCACGGTTCGCGGGCGGATGGGTAGGCTCGCGACCGTGAGTGACACCTTGAGAGCGCGGCTGCGTGCCCTGCCCGACTTTCCCGATGACCTGCCGAAGTTCGACCCGGCTACCGCCCCGGCCGACCCGGTGGAGCTGTTCCTCAGCTGGTTCGAGGCGGCGCTGGCCGCCGGGGTGCGGCAGCCGCACGCTTTCAGCCTCGCCACCGTCGGCGCCGGGCCCGGGGCGGGGGCGCCGTCGTCGCGGATGCTCATCCTCAAAGACCTCGACGACGACGGTTGGCAGTTCGCCACCGCGCGCACCTCCCGCAAGGGCCGTGAGCTGGCGGCCAACCCGCAGGCAGCCATGAACTTCTACTGGTCCCAGCTCGGCCGTCAGGTGCGACTGGTCGGCCCGGTCGTCGAGCTCTCGGCCGAAGCCTCCGCCCAGGACTGGGCCGCACGGCCCGCCGCCGATGCGGCACCGAACCCGGCCTGGCAGCTCTACGCGCTGCGGCCCTCCGAGATCGAGTTCTGGCAGGCCAGCGCCGACCGCCGGCACATCCGCCACCGTTACGACCTTCCCGGGTAGCCCGAAGGCGGCACTCAGGGTTCGCTCAGGGTCGAGTCAGGGTTTGTCCCGATGCCGCGATGCGGCCAGAGGGCAACACTGGGGATCGACCCCAGCGCGCCCGCGCTCCGACAGTGAAGGACCGTACATGACCGCCCACACGCTCACCTCGAACCACCCGGCGCGCTCGCTTTCAGCACCGCCGGCATCCGTGATCGCGTACGCCAGGGGCCTGGTCAAGACCTACGGCACCGGCGAGACCGAGGTGCGCGCCCTGGACGGCATCGACGTGGACTTCGCCCGAGGCGAACTGACGGCGATCATGGGCCCGTCCGGGTCGGGCAAGTCGTCGCTGATGCACTGCATGGCGGGACTGGACACCGTCACCGCCGGCACCGTGATCGTGGACGACATGAACGTGGGGCGGATGTCACAGCGTCAGCTCACGGCGCTTCGCCGCACCCGGCTCGGCTTCATCTTCCAGTCGTTCAACCTGATTCCCACGCTCACTGCCGCCGAGAACATCACCCTGCCGCTGGACATCGCCCGGCGCCCGGTAGACCGGGCGCATTTTGCCGCGATCGTCGCGGCCGTCGGGCTCGAGGACCGCCTGCACCACCGGCCCAGCGAACTCTCCGGTGGTCAGCAGCAGCGCGTGGCCTGCGCCCGAGCCCTGGTGGCCCGGCCGGCGGTGGTGTTCGCCGACGAGCCCACCGGCAACCTCGACTCGAAATCCGCCGGTGACCTGCTGCGTTTCCTGCGCGGGTCGGTCGACGACCTCGGCCAGACGGTCGTCATGGTGACCCACGACGCCCGGGCGGCGGCCTACGCCCACCGGGTGCTGTTCCTCGCCGACGGCCGGCTCGTGCACGAACTCACCGACCCCACCCAGGCGTCGGTGCTCGACGTCATGCGGTCGATGGGCGACGAGACCGAGGCCGAGCACGAGCACGACGGCGCCCGGCGATGACCAGGGTCGCGTTGCGCGGCATCCGCGCCCACCTGGTGCGCTTTCTGTTGTCGCTGCTGGCGGTGACCCTCGGGGTCGCGTTCGTGGCGGGCACCCTGTCGCTTCGCACCATGATGGGATCCACCTTCTCCGGCATCGTGGCCAGCTCGATGCAGGCGGATGTCTACGTGCGCGGCAGCGAGCCCGCCGCCAGTGCCGCCCAGCCCGGAAGCTCGGCCGCTGAGGTGCGGGAGGCCATCCCGGCCGACCTTGCCCAGACCCTCAACACCGTCGATGGTGTGCGGCACGCCCTGCCCGCGGTCTCCGGACCCATCGTTCTTGTCGGCGCCGACGGCACGGCCGTGGTGAGCTCGCAGGCACCCAGCTTCGGGATGGCGCTTTACCCCGACGACGACACCCTCGACATCGTCGCCGGGCAGACACCGGTCGGCCCGACGGAGATCGCGCTGGAATCGGCCACCCTCGAGTCGTCGGGCCTGACCGTCGGCGACGAGACCTCGGTCGTGCTCGCCGGTGAGGTGCAGACCGTCTCGGTTGTGGGGGAGGTGTCGCTCGGTGCGCCGATGGCCGGCGCCACCATCGTCTTCCTGGATGTGCCCACCTCCACCGCCGTCTACGCGGCCGACGGCCTGGTGGCGAGCATCGACGTCTACGGGGACGCCGGGGTGGACGAGCAGACCCTCGTCGACCGGATCGAGGCGGCCCTGGCCGCCGCCGACGCCACCGGGCTCGAGACCGTCAGCGGCACCGCCATGCGCACCGAGGTCACGTCAGAGATCAACGACATGCTCGGATTCGTTCAGACGTTCATGCTGGTCTTCGCCGGGATCTCGCTGTTCGTCGGTGCTTTCATCATCTCCAACACCTTCGCGATGTCGGTGCAGCAGCGGATGCGTGAATTCGCCCTCCTGCGCGCCGTCGGCGCTTCGCCCGGCCAGGTGTTCGCTTCCATCCTCATCCAGGCCGCGGTGGTGGGTCTGGCCGGCTCCGCACTCGGCATCGCCGCCGGCCTCGGCCTGGTGTCGCTTGTGCGCATGGCGGTCGGCCAGATCGGCATGGACCTGTCCGGCAGCATCCCGCTCGACCCCGCCACCGTGGTGATCTCGCTGCTGGTGGGCACCCTGGTGAGCATCGCGGCGGCGGCGCTGCCCGCCCGCCGGGCGGCGCTCACCCCGCCGGTGGAGGCCATGCGCGAGGCCGGTGGTGCCAGGTCCAAGTCGCTTCGGCTGCGGGCCATCGTCGGATCCGCCCTCACCGTCGCCGGCCTGGCCGGCCTGGTCGCCGCGTGGTCCCGGCCCGACCCCGACGGCCCGGCACTGCTGGGCCTCGGCGCCGCCGGGGTCGTCGTCGGGGTGCTGGTCCTGGCCCCGGTGATCGCCCGCTACTCGCTCAGCGCCCTGGCCGCGGTCTTCGTCGTGGCCGTCGCACCGCTGGGCCGGCTGGCTCGCGGCAATGTGATCCGCAACCCCCGCCGCACCGCGAACACCGCGGGGGCGCTCATGATCGGCATGGCCCTGGTGGGAGCGGCCTCGGTGCTCGCCGCCTCGGCGACGGTCTCGACCCGCGCGATTGTGGACGACGGCTGGATCGCGGACTTCTCGGTGCAGTCCGCCGCCGGGGTGGTGCCGGCCGGTGTGGTGGCCGACCTGCGCGCCCTGGGTGCGGTGGACTCCGTCGAGGAGCTGCGCTACGGCCCGGCGATGCTGGCTCCGGCCGCCGGTGACGCCGTCGCCGAGCGGTCTCTCATCGTGGTGGCACTGCCGCCCGCCGCGCTCGGGCAGACCCTCGACATCGACGCCGTCGAGGGCACGCTGGCCGGCTTCGCGTCGGGGCAGGTTGCCGTTCAGCGAAGCGCCGCAGACGACCACGGCTGGTCGGTGGGCGACGAGGTGACCTTCACGACGGAGGCCGGGCGGGCATCCGCCCCGATCAGCGCGATCGTCGACACCGCCATGATCGGCGCGCCGATCATCATGCCGGACGACGTCTTCGACCGCATCGTGCCGGCGTCGCAGGCCGCGATCGACTCGCTGCTGATCACCTCGGCGGCGAACGCCTCGCCGGCCGAGGTCCGTGACGAACTGACCGAGGCGGCCGCGCCATACGTCGTGCTGTCGGTGCTCGACAAGGAGGAGTTCGCGGGCCGTTTGGCGGGGCAGGTCGACCAGATCCTCGGCATCCTCTACGCGATGCTGGCGTTGTCGATCATCATCGCGATCCTCGGCATCGTGAACACCCTGGCGCTGTCGGTGATCGAACGCACCCGGGAGATCGGGCTCATGCGGGCGGTGGGCCTGGGCCGGATGCAACTGGCCGGCATCATCACCATCGAATCGGTCCTCACGGCCCTGTTCGGCACCGTCCTGGGCATGGCCGTCGGGGTGGGCATCGCGTCGCTGATGCCCGCGGTCTTCACCGAGATCGGGCTCACCGAGCTCGCCATACCCTGGGGCCAGCTCGCGTCGATGCTCGGGGTCGCCGCCCTGGTCGGAGTGCTGGCTGCCCTGTGGCCGGCGATCCACGCGGCGCGGTTGCCCGTGCTGCAGGCCGTGTCGGCGGACTGACCCCGCCACACGCACGCGAGCCGTGAGCTAAGCCCCGAAAAACGCTGGTTTTCGGGGCTTTTCTCACGGCTCGCGAGGCGGGCGCGCTGGTTGGTGCTACAGCGTGATGAGGCCGGAGGTGGTGTCGCGCGCCTTCGTGAAGCGAGCGGAGACGTTCTCCCAGTCGGTGACGGTCCAGAACGCCTTGACGTAGTCGGCGCGCACGTTCTGGTAGTCGAGGTAGTAGGCGTGCTCCCAGACGTCGAGCATGAGCAGCGGTACGATGCCGGCGGGCAGGTTGCCCTGCTGGTCGTAGAGCTGCACGATGATCGGCTGCTGGCCCAGGGTGTCCCAGGCGAGGATCGACCAGCCGGAGCCCTGAACGCCCATGGCGACGGCGGTGAAGTGCGCCTGGAACTTCTCGAACGAGCCGAAAGTGTCATCGATTGCGGCAGCGAGCTCACCGGTGGGCTTGTCGCCACCGTTCGGGGACATGTTGGTCCAGAAGATCGAGTGGTTGACGTGGCCGCCGAGGTTGAAGGAGAGGTCCTTCTGCAGCTTGTTGACGAAGGTGAGGTTGCCGGATTCGCGGGCCTCAGCGAGCTGGTCGAGTGCGGTGTTGGCACCGGTCACGTAGGCCTGGTGGTGCTTGCTGTGGTGGAGCTCCATAATGCGCCCGCTGATGGCGGGCTCGAGGGCGGCATAGTCATAGGTCAGCGGGGGAAGCGTATATGCGGTCATTTGTTTACGATATCGTCTCAAGTGCACTTGAGATCAAGGAGAAGGCCCAGTGTCAGAGCACTTGTCCAGCAATGATCTTCTGCCGATCGGGCAGGTTGCCGCCCGCGCCGGAGTTCCGGTCTCCACCGTGCGCTACTACGAGACGCTGGGACTGATCCCGGCGCTGCGCTCGAACGGCAACGCGCGCCTCTTTCCGCGGCACGTGCTGCGGCGCATCGCCCTCATTCAAGTTTCGGTGCGCTACGGGATCTCACTCGCCGAGGTCGCCGAGATGCTCAAGGACCTGCCGGACAGCCGCCCACCGAGCCGGGCCGAATGGAGCACCATTTCCGCCACCTGGGGGGAGCACCTCGCGCGCCAACGAGCCGTGCTCGAACGGATGCAGGCCGAGCTCACCGGCTGCATCGGCTGCGGCTGCCTGTCGCAAACCCGGTGCGCCGTGGTGAACTCCGATGACCGCCTGCGCACCGACGGCGCCGGCCCGCGCCGGGTATTCAACGCACCGGAGGCCACCGAATCGGAATAATTTCGGCTGTTTTGTGTTGGTCTGGTTAACCGACGGAAAGGAGCCAGGATGAAGGTACGTAATTCACTGGGTTCGATGAAGAAGATGCAGGGTTCACAGACGGTGCGGCGCCATGGGCGCACATTCGTCATCAATAAGTTGAACCCCCGATTCAAGGCTCGCCAGGGTTAGTCCCGTCGGTGCGGCGTGCGGGTCCGGCCGATCCGTGCCGCCGCTCGATTGGCGAGTCGGCATTTCCAGCCCTAAGAGAATGGCCCCGGCGTGACGCCGGGGCCATTCTGCGTCTCCGGGCCAGCGCCCTGCGGTGGGGACCAAAGGTCGCCGGGCGGTAGGCTGAACCGAGATCTGAGGGAGAGTCACGTGTGGCGGAACTGGCGTGACACGAACTCCCGACGCAGCGGAGACCGCTGGCTGATCTGGGCCGTCTTCATCCTCGTGGCGGCCTACACGATCGGGCTGCTGCTGCACGGCGAGGGCCCGAACCCCGTCGTTGACATCTGGTTGGGGGAGCTCACCCAGTGGCTCCCCGCCGCGGTCTTCTGGCTGGCCGCTGTGCGCACGGGCTTCGCCCGCGGCGACGTGCTGTTCGCCACGCTCGCGCTGACGTTCAACGCCGCCGCCGACACCTACTACGTGCTCGCGATGGATGCGTCGGGCGAACTGCCGTTCCCGTCTCCGGCCGATGTCGGGTACCTGCTGTTCTACCCACTGATGCTCCTCGCCCTGATCGCCCTGGTTCGCAGCCAGATGCGCGGCCTGGCCTGGTCCGTCCTGCTGGATAGCGCGGTCGGTGCCCTCGGTGCCGCTGCAGTCCTCGCTGCGCTCCTCGGCCCGGTGCTCACCGAGGCGGTCGACGAGTCCGCGATCCTGGCCACGGCCGTCGCGGTGGCCTACCCGGTCTTCGACCTGCTCCTCGTCGCCGCGATCGCCGGCATCGCCGCCGCTCCGGGCTTGCGCATTGGCCCGCGCTGGGCCTTCCTCGTCGGCGGCCTCGTCGTCTTCGCCGCCGCGGACGTCGTATACGCGCTTCTCGAGGTGAGCGGCACCTACCTCGTCGGCCTTCCCCTCGACGCCGCGTGGGCGCTCGGCACCGCCCTCATGGCCGTGTGGGTCGACGCCGCCGGACGCCCGCACCCCGGCACCTATTTCACTGACAGGAAGACCCCGGCCCTCTTCGTCCCCGCGGTCGCTGTCGCCGCAGGACTGGGCGTGCTCATCCTGGGGACGCAAATCGTCCAGCCCGTTGCGGCGGTCATCCTGGCCAGCCTCACTGTGTCCTTGGCCGCGATCCCGCTGGTGTTCCGGCAGCGACTGCTGCGCCGGCAGGCACGAACCGACGACCTGACCGGCCTGCCTAACCGGCGCGCGCTCTACGCGGATGCGCCGGCTCTGCTCACCATCAGCCGTGCGAGCGGGCGTCAACGGCACAGCGCGCTCCTGTTGCTTGACCTCGACAGGTTCAAGGAGGTCAACGACAGCCTCGGCCACGATGTCGGCGACAGGCTGCTGGTGCAGGTGAGCGCCCGTCTGGCGGCGGCGCTGCCGGAGGACGCCAGGCTGGCCCGCCTCGGCGGGGACGAATTCGCCATCCTGCTCGGCAACGCCGGCGAGGCCGAAGCCACTGCCGTGGCACTGGACCTGCGCGACGCGCTCGCCCAGACCTTCACCCTTGAGGGGCTGGCCGTGCAGACCAGCGTCAGCATCGGCATTGCGCTGTTCCCCGAACAGGGCCATGACCTCAGCGACCTCTTGCGTCGTGCCGACATGGCAATGTACAAGGCCAAGTCCGGCCGGCACGGCCACCACGTGTACCAGTCCGAAGACGACAGCCACGGCGACACCAGGCTGCGTACCCTGCAGGAACTGCGTCTGGCCGTCACCGACGACCAACTCCTGGTGCACTACCAACCCAAGATCGGCCTGCAGACCGGCGAGGTCACCGGCGTCGAGGCGCTCGTGCGCTGGCAGCATCCGACCCGCGGGCTGCTGTTGCCCGAGGACTTCCTCGACCTCGTCGAGGAATCGGGGCTGATGCACGCGCTCACCCGGATCGTGCTGACCAAGGCGCTCGATCAGGCCGTGCTCTGGCAGGCTGACGGCCACGCGATGACCATCGCGGTCAATATGTCGGCAAGCTCGCTCGTCAACGTCGAGCTCCCCGAGGAGATCGTGAGCATGGTCGCGGCACGCAAGCTGCCGGCGTCGGCGCTGATGCTGGAGATCACCGAAGACTTCCTGATGAGCGACAGGGACCGGGCCAGGGACGTGCTCACCCGGCTGCGGGAAGCCGGAATCCAGATCGCGGTCGACGACTTCGGCACCGGCTACAGCTCGCTCTCCTACCTGCGTGACCTTCCCATCGACGAACTCAAGCTGGACCGGTCATTCGTGTTGCCGATGGCCTACGACGCCCGCGCGGCCTCGCTGGTGGCGTCCACCATCGAGCTGGCCCACAGCCTGGGCCTGCGCATGGTGGCCGAGGGTGTCGAGAGCAGCGTGGCGTACGACGAGCTGGCCCGGTACGGCTGCGATCACGCGCAGGGTTTCTACATGTCGCAGCCGATTCCGGCCCGGGAATTCGACAGCTGGTTGGCGGCTCGCCACGAACTCGAACCGGGCGCACAGGACGCAATCCCGCTCCTGCCGTGACGATTGGACCGCTGGGCTCGTCTTAGTCATGAACCTGGCAAGCCGTTCTCCGGCTTGACCCCTCGTGCCGCAAGGAGCTTTCATGACCGACGTCCGGAACCCCGTCACCAGCTACCACACCGGCGGCTTCCCACCACAGCAGCAGCACCAGCCCGGCCTCACCGGGGCGACCCTGCCGCGCCCCGACCACGGCGAAGACACCTATGCGGGCACCGGCAAGCTCCTGGGCAAGCGGGCGCTGATCACCGGTGGCGACTCGGGGATCGGCCGTGCCGTCGCGATTGCCTTCGCCCGCGAGGGCGCAGACGTGGCCATCTCGTACCTGCCCGACGAGCAGGCCGACGCCGAAGACACCGCGGCCCTCGTGCGCGCTGCCGGCCGCACCGCGGTGCTGCTGGCCGGCGACATCCGCAACGAACAACACTGCATCGACATCGTGGAGCACACCACGGTTCAGCTCGGCGGCCTCGACATCCTCGTGCTGAACGCCGCCTACCAGGAAAACCGCAACGGGCTGGAGACCCTCTCGACGAAGGAGTTCGACAGGGTTTTCAAGACCAATCTCTACGCCACGCTGTGGATCGCGCGCGCCGCGATTCCGCACCTCGAGCCGGGGTCGTCGATCATCACCACCACCTCGATCCAGGCGGCCAGCCCGTCACCGGAGCTGATCGACTACGCGATGACCAAGGCGGCGCTGGTCGCGTTCACCCAGGCCCTCGCCCAGCAGCTGGGGTCCACCGGGGTGCGGGTCAACGCCGTAGCACCCGGGCCGATCTGGACCCCGCTGATCCCCGCGACGTCGTGGCCCGACAAACTGCCCACCTTCGGCCAGGACACCCCGCTGGGTCGGGCCGGTCAACCCGCCGAGCTGGCGTCGGCATACGTCTACCTGGCCTCGACGGACGCGTCGTACACGTCCGGTGCCGTGCTGCCGGTCACCGGCGGGCGCGGGTTCTGACCGAGCACGGACACAGCGACAGCGGGCGGCGGCATCTCGGATGCACCGCCCGCTGGCTGTAGTTGTCAGACGACGTCGGATCGGGCCTGGGTGTTGCCCAGTGCCCGGTCCTTCAAAACCGCGTACTCACCCTGGCTGATCGCTCCCGAGTCCAGGAGCTGCTTGGCCTGGGCGATGTCTTGTGCGGGGTTGCTGCCGGCGACCGACCGGATGTACTCGTCGGTACTCGCCCTCTCTTGCATTCCAGCGTTGACCTGGCGCTCCGCCATACTGCGGCCGCGTGCGATGACGTACACCAGCACGGTCAGGATGGGTACGAAGACCATGAAGAGCAGCCACGCCGCCTTGGCCCAACCGTTCAGGGTGCGATCCCGGAACACGTCGATGATCACAGCGAAGAGTGCGAAGAGGTAGGACACGAACACGAATGTCCAAAAGAAGAATCCGATGAAATCCCAGAAATTAGACCAGAAACTCATGGTCGGCACCTTTCTCTGTAGCGTATGGCCGAGGCCCTGCCGCCGCATGGGGCAGCATGTCACAGTCCTTGGCTGGTATTCACGGTAATCACACAGGGCGGTTCTGGATCACCCGGAACGGGTGAGAACAGCACGGCGGCAAACCTGGGTCGGGGGAGGCCGTGGACGGCTATGCTGAGCCACAACAGTGCGTCCTCTCCCTCGAGAAGACTTCCGGCGGGAACGGAGGCGACTGTTGGGGAGTGGGGGCGCGGTGACGGCAGTCGAGCAACTGACGGTCGATGAGCGTCTTGCCTGGGTTGAGCGCCAGTACTGGATCGACAAGGACGTTGCGCTCGCCGCCGCCCAGGACTGGCTGGCGGAGCTGGGACCAGGCGAGCACGGTGCGCTGAGCCGGCGCCTGGAAGTGCAGGTGGCCTCGATCATGACCCGCAAGGGCGATCCGAGCCAGGGCGCAACCGATGTGCAGCGCATTCTGCGTTGGGCAGAGCGGCACGGCGAGCCCACCCTGCAGTCTCGCTGCCACGACGTTCTCGGCTCGGTCTTCGAGATGGTGGGCGACCGGGCCCTGGCCCTGGAACACGCCGTCGCAACGAACGACCTCCTCGGCGAGTCCGAGAGCCCCTTGATGCGGGCCGCAGCCCGCCTGACCCTGGCCGATGCCCTCGGCTCTGCGGGTTCGTTCGACGAGGCACGCCGCCGGTACAACGAGGCGCTTCGTCTGGTCATCGACGACCCGGAAACCAGCATCCGTTACATGATCCTGAACAACCTCGCCTTCTCGGAGTACCTGGCCGGCAACCAGGACGACGCATTGGTCGCGGTGGAGAGTCTGCTCGCGCTGTCCGAACTCAACAACCGCCCGATCGGCATGTACGCCCGCGACACCATCGCCAGGGTCTACCTCGCTGCCGGACGGCTTGAGGAAGCCGAAGCGACCCTGGTGGCGGCCATCGAGGCCAAGCCGGTCGACTTTCACCCCGACAGCATCGCCGCCGCCCAGGTCACCCTCGCCGAGACCTGTCGCAGACTGGGACGCCTGGATCAGGCCCAGGCCGTCGTCGACCAGTGCCGGGAGCTCACAAGGGAGAACGGACTCGTGCGCTGGGCCACCGAGCTCATCCGCGAGCAGGCCGAGATCCACGCCGAGCGGGAGGACTTCCGGGCGGCGTTCGAGGCCTATCGCAGCTACCACGAACAGTCCATCGCGCTCGGCGCGAGCGAGAACGAGGCGCGCGGGCGCATCCTCGAGGCGATGTTCCAGACGGCTGAATCCCGTCGGGAAAGCGAGCGCTACCGCGAGATGGCCGAACGCGATCCGCTGACCGAGTTGCACAACCGCCGGTTCGTCGACGAGCACCTCAGTCTCCTGCTGTCGCTCCTCCGCGAGGGCGGCGCGCCCGTCGCCATCGCCATGCTCGATGTCGACCATTTCAAGCGCATCAATGACACGCTCTCGCACGAGGTCGGCGACGACGTGCTCCGAACGCTCGGCCGCATATTGACGGAGGCCGTCGAGACGGTTCCCGGGGGCATCGCGGCACGACTGGGCGGCGAGGAGTTCCTTCTTATTCTGCCCGCGCACGACGCGGCCGCCGCGGGCGCGCTGTGTGAGAAGGTACGGCTGGATGTGGCCGGTCACGATTGGTCGCCCATCGACGCGGGCCTGCGGGTCACCGTGAGCCTGGGCGTCGCGCTCGCCCCGGACGACGCGGCTACGAGCTCGTCGCTGTTGCGGGCGGCTGACGTGCGCATGTACGTGGCCAAACGAGACGGCCGCAACCGCGTGGTGCACGTCGGCGACTGACCCATCACACCGAAGTGCCCCCGTCCGGACGAGCCGCCCCGCTGTGCGGGGCAACTCGTCCGGAAGAGGGCAAGTGGTAGGCGGCTGAGCGCTACAGGCCTTGCGCCAGGCGGTAGTACGCCTGGTTCCAACGCACCTCGCGGGAGAAGTCCCGCAGGGTGGTGGTCTCATCGATCACGAGAAGCTCGGTGTGAGCGATCTCGGCGAAATCCTGGAACACCTCGATGCCGACGGCTGTCGACATGACGGTGTGGTGGGCGGCGCCGGCGGTGAGCCAGGCGGCGGCTGAGGTGGCGAAGTCCGGTGCGGGCTTCCAGACGGCACGGCCGACGGGGAGCTTGGGCAGGGCTTCGGTGGGTTCGACGACCTCGACCACGTTCGCCGTGAGGCGGAACCTGTCGCGCATGTCGCTCATCGCGACCACCACGGCGGGGCCGGGGGCGGCATTGAAGACCAGGCGCACCGGGTCCTCCTTGCCGCCGATGCCCAGCGGGTGGATCTCCAGGGTGGGCTTGGCGGTCGCCAGGGACGGACTGACCTCGAGCATGTGCGCGCCGAGGATGAGCTCGGCGCCGGGGGTGAGGTCGTAGGTGTAGTCCTCCATCAGGCTCGCGCCGCCGGGCAGGCCGGAGCCCATCACGTTGGCCACGCGGACCAGGATCGCGGTCTTCCAGTCGCCTTCGGCGCCGAAGCCGTAGCCCTGGGCCATCAGGCGTTGCACGGCCAGGCCGGGCAGCTGCTTGAGGGCGCCGAGGTCTTCGAAGTTGGTGGTGAAGGCGCTGAAGCCGCCGGCTTCGAGGAATGACTTCAGGCCGATTTCGATCGCGGCGCCGTAGCGCAGCGACTCGTGCCGGTCGCCACCGCGGCGAAGCTCCGGGGCCACGTCGTAGAGCTCTTCGTATTCGGCGACGAGGGCGTCGATGTCGGCATCCGTGGCGGCGTGCACGACGTCGGCGAGTTCGTTGACCGACCAGGTGTTCACCTGCACGCCGAAACGCAGTTCGGCTTCGGTCTTGTCACCCTCGGTGACGGCGACGTAACGCATGTTGTCGCCGAACCGGGCCAGTTTCATGCTGTTGGACGCAGCCCAACCGGCGGCGGCGCGGGTCCAGGTGCCGATGGAGGCGCTGACGACGGGGTTGGAGACGTGGCCGACGACGGTCTTGCGGGACACACCGAGGCGGGTCTGGATGTAGCCGAACTCGCGGTCGCCGTGGGCGGCCTGGTTCAGGTTCATGAAGTCGAAGTCGATCTCGGCCCAGGGCAGTTCGACGTTGGCCTGGGTGTGCAGGTGCAGCAGCGGCTTGGTCAAAGCGTTCAGGCCGCCGATCCACATCTTCGCCGGCGAGAACGTGTGCATCCAGGCGATCAGGCCGATGACCGTGTCGTCACTGTTCGCGTCGAGGGCGGCGCGACGGATGGACTCGGCGTCCTTGAGCACGGGCTTCCAGACGACCTTCACCGGAACGTCGCTGGAGGCGTTGAGGGCGTCGGCGATCGTCTGGGACTGTTCGGCGACCTGGCGGAGGGTTTCTTCGCCGTAGAGGTTCTGGCTGCCGGTGAGGAACCAGACTTCGTACTGGTCGAGGCTCGTGTTGAGTGTGGTGGTTGACATTATTTAAGGGCTCCTTGCGGTGCTTGTCCGTAGACGTTTTGGTAGCGGTTGAAGAGGGAATCGATCGCTTCTTGCGGGATCGGGATGAGCGGGCCGCCCTGGCGGGCCAGGTGCACGGTGCGGGCGACGTCTTCGACCATCACGGCGGCCTTGACCGCGTCGCGGGCATCCTTGCCGATCGTGAACGGGCCGTGGTTCTGCATCAGCACCGCCCGGGAGCGGTGCCCGGTCAGAGCCTCGACGATGCCCTGGCCGATGGTGTCATCGCCGATGATCGCGAACCGGCCCACCGGAATCGGCCCACCGAACTCATCCGCCATCGCCGTGATCACGCAGGGGATCTCTTCGCCGCGGGCGGCCCAGGCGGTGGCGTAGGTCGAGTGCGTGTGCACCACCCCGCCGACCTCGGGCATGTTCCGGTACACATAGGCGTGCGCGGCCGTGTCACTGGACGGCGACCGGTCCGAGCCGGGCGTCTCCGGGATGACAGCGCCGTCCAGGTCGCAGAGAATCATGTTCTCCGGCGCCAGATCGACGTAATCCACGCCGCTCGGCTTGATCACGAACAGGTCAGCGCCGGGCACCCGGCCCGACACGTTGCCGCCGGTCCACACCACCAGGCCGTTGCTGGTCAGTTCACCGTGCAGGCGGGCGATGTCTTCGCGTACTCTCGCGATCGCCACCTCGATCTCGGGTCCAAAGGAACTCAATTACGATTCCACCTTCGTTGTGTTGCGCTTCATGGCTTTCAGGCGGTGCATGACGTCGTTGGCGCCGCGGCCGAAGTAGTCGTGCAGCAGCGAGTACTCCGCGAACAGGGCGTCGTACGCCGTCGCCGCGGTTTCGTTGGGCGTGTACACGTTTTTGTTGAGCTTGCCCATTGCCTGCCCGGCGGCGCGTACGTCTGGGTAGGCGCCCGCGGCGACGGCCGCGTGGATCGCCGAGCCCAGCGCCCGGCCCTGGTCGCTGGCGATGGTCGAGATCGGCAGGCGCAGGATGTCGCAGTAGGTCTGCATCAGGAACGCGTTCTTGAGCAGCCCACCGGCCACGATGAACTCCGTCACCGGCACCCCGGAGGCGTTGAAGGTCTCCACGATGGTGCGGGTGCCGAACGCGGTCGCTTCGAACAGCGCCCGGTACACCTCCTCGGTGCGGGTGGTCAGGGTGGTGCCGACGACGAGACCGGAGAGTTCGTGGTCGACCAGCACCGACCGGTTGCCCGAGTGCCAGTCCAACGCCACGAGGCCGTGGCCGCCGACGGGCTGGTCCTTGACCAGCTCGGTCAGGTGCTGGTGGATGCTCAACCCCGACGCGGCCGCGGCGTCGTAGTAGTGGGCCGGGACCTGGTTTTTGACGTACCAGGCGAAAATGTCACCGACACCGGACTGGCCGGCCTCGTAGCCGAACAGGCCGGACACGATGCCACCGTCGACGACACCGCACATGCCGGGAACCTCGGCCAGGTGGTCCGAGTTCATCACGTGACAGGTCGAGGTGCCCATGATCGCGACCATCTGGCCCGGCAACACGGCCTGCGCCGCCGGGGCGGTGACATGCGCGTCGACGTTGCCCACGGCAACCGCGATGCCCTCTGGCAGCCCGGTCCACGCGGCGGCCTCGGCGGAGAGGGTGCCGGCGGCGGCACCGAGCTGGCCGATCTGATGCGCGACCTTCTCGTTGGCGAACTGCGCGAAGCCCGGGTTCAACGCGGCCAGGAACTCCTCGCTCGGGTAGGCGCCATCCTGCAGGATTCCCTTGTACCCGGCGGTGCAGGCGTTCCGCACGTACCGGCCGGTGAGCTGCCAGACGATCCAGTCCGCCGCTTCCACCCAGTGCTCCATCCGCGCGTACAGCTCGGGAGCTTCCTCAAGCAGCTGCAGGCCCTTCGCGAACTCCCACTCGCTGGAAATCAGTCCGCCGTACCGGGGCAACCAGGACTCGTTCCGCGCCGCGGCCAGCTCGTTGATCCGGTCTGCGTGCGACTGCGCCGCGTGGTGCTTCCACAACTTCACGTACGCGTGCGGGTTCCCGGCATACTCGGGCAACTCGTTCAGCGGCGTGCCATCGGCCAGAGTCGGCACCATCGTGCACGCGGTGAAGTCGGTGCCAACACCGATCACCCGGGCGGGGTCGATGCCGGCGTCCAGCACGGCAGCCGGCACCGCGCTCTTGAGCACGTCCACGTAGTCCTGCGGCACCTGCAACGCCCACTCCGGCGGCAACACCGCACCGGTCGAGACCAGCGTCGTGTCCATCACCGCGTGCGGGTAGTCCAGCGTGGCCGAACCCAGCTCAACACCGTCGGAGACCCGCACCACCACGGCACGGCCGGACAGGGTCCCGTAGTCGATTCCGATGACGTACGACTCGGTGGACGGCTCCGAATCGCGTGAGGGTGAGGCGTTGGTCACAATCGACTTCCTTGTCAGGGCTGTGGTGAGTTGGGCGGGAGGTGGATCGATGCCCGCGGTTGAATGTTAGCGCACTATCAGCCGCCGATGTTAGCGCACTATCGGAGTCATCTGCCAGCCATGACGTCGCTCAAATCGGTGGTTCTTGCTGATGAAACGCCGAATGCAGTGCGCCATCCGGCGGGTTCGGCTGAAAGGTAAAACTGTGGTGATAGTGCGCTATCGCGGTCAACTGGAGTATTCTTGACCAATGTCGACTTCTCCTGAGCTCCCGGTGAGCGAGAGCCTGCGGCCGACCAACCGCAGCGTGCGCATGATCGACGTGGCCAGGCTCGCCGGTGTCTCCCAGCAAACCGTGTCGCGGGTTGTGAACGGCCACAGCAATGTGGGACCCGAGGTGCGGGAGCGGGTGGAACGGGCGATCACTCAGCTGAGGTACAACCGCAATTCGGCGGCGCGCGCGCTGGCGACGAATCGCTCGATGAACCTCGGGGTGCTCAGCTATTCCCTGCCGGTGCACGGCTCGACCATGGTGCTGTTCGGAGTCGCGGAGGAGGCGCGCCGCAACGGCTACGCCACCAGCCTCGTCAGCATCTCCGACGTCGATTCGGACGGCATCCGGGCGGCTGTGGACACCCTGCTGGGTGACTCCGTGGATGGGATTGTCGTGCTGGCGCCGATGTCCGCCGCGGCTCCGGTGCTCAACGGGCTGGACCTGGACGTGCCCATCGTGCGCTTCGAACAGGGCGCGCCGGCCAGTTCGCACGCCGTGACGATGGATGACGGACTCGGTGCACGACTGGCCACCCGGCACCTGCTCGACCTCGGGCACGAAACCGTGTGGCACGTGGCCGGACCGCGGGGCTGGATGGCGTCGGATGCTCGCCGCGCCGGCTGGATGGCCGAGCTGGCCGCCGCCCACCGCCCGGTGAACCCCGAGTTCGCCACGGCTGACTGGACCGTCGAATCCGGTTACCGCGCCGGACTGCTCATCGCCGATAACCCGTCGATCACGGCGGTGCTCGCCGCCAACGACTCCATGGCCCTGGGAATCATGAAGGCTCTGACCGAACGCGGTCTGTCGGTGCCGGGCGACGTGAGCGTCGTGGGCTTCGACGACATGAGCGAGGCCCGATATTTCCAGCCCGGGCTCACCACCATCCGGCTCGACTTCGACGAGGTCGGCCGCCTCGCGGTCGACCGGCTGCTGCAGCTGATGGCCGGTGAGGCTGCGGAAATGATTCCCGCGATCGCACCGGAACTGGTGGTGCGCGAGAGCACAGCGGCACCCCGCACCCGCAGCTGACGTCGCCCGTCCGGGGCGCGGCTGTCGCTACCTCGCGTGCCAGTGCGAGGGCCGGCTGAATCCAGCCGGGAGCACCGTTGTGTCGTCCCCACGAGCGCTGTTGACCTGCATCTGGGTCAGGTAGATCGCCCCGGTGAGGTCGGCGCCGGAAAGGTTCGCGTCTCGCAGGTCCACGCCGAGAAGGTCGCACCGGCCCAGGCGGGCACGCCGCAGATCCGCGCCGATCATCAGCGAACCCCGAAGGGTCAGACCCCGGAGGTCGGCATTGGCCAGCTTCGCGCCCACGAGGTCGCTACCGGGGCCGAGGCTGCGTCCGCCCGTACGCCGGCTGACGCGGGCACCCTGATCTCCCTGGGTTCTTCGCGCGAGGTCGCTCGCCTCGATGAGGAGCGGGCGGGCGCGATCGAATTCAGCGTCGACATCGAGGCCGGTGAGGGCATCGGGCTGCTGGTTGCTGAGAGCGAGCACCCTTTCGAACACGGCCAGGAGCGGGGCATCCGCGTTCGTGGTCTCGACGAGGGTGAGCGCCTGATCGAGATACCAGAGCAGCTCGTGAAGCCGGCGGACGATGGGGAAGGTGCGGAACATGGCATCGCGGGTGGCTGGATCGTCTCGCCACGACCGTCCAGCGAAGGTCTGCCGGGACACCTTTTGACCGGCGCCGAAACAGTCGAACACCGTGCAGCCCTTGAAGCCGCGGGGCCGCAGCTCGGTGTGCACCCGGCAGGCATCGCGTTCGTCCAAGTTCACGCAGGGTTCGCCGGCCGGTTTGTCGACGGGGAAGTCCGCGGACTTGGCGAAAGCCAATGCCACGCAGCAGAGGCCGAAGCAATTGGCGCAGTCGGCCCCGAGGTCCTCACGGCGACCAAGTTCGACTCGCGTGCGTTCAGCCATCCCTAGAGCCGACAGATCTCTGACGTAAGCGTCTCCATGGGAGTCAGCCTCCCACATCCGCGCTCGCTGCGGTCGACCGCGGCGTCAGACGGTGTCGAGCTCACCCAAGGCGGCCTGAAGAGTGCGGTCGACCCCGTGAGCCAGCATTCTTTGATAGGTCTTGTCGCCGTCGGCGGCTACGGACCGGATGACGTTCACTTGTGTCTGCACACGTCGACGGACCAGCTCGAGCACATCGTTTGTCGTGCCGGCCCACCCGTAGGCCCGGAGAAATGTTTCCAGGCGAGCCCGGCGCTCCCCGAACGCCGTGAATCCTTCGTCCAGTACGAGTTGACGCGCGTGGAGGGGAACCCAGGAGAAGGCGACCCAGGCGAGGTCCTCGGCGCACGTGGTCGGCCCAGCCATATCCCAGTCCACGAAACCCACGAGCCCGACGTCATTCCACACCGCGTTGTAGGGCGCCGCGTCGTTGTGCCCGATGACCAGGCCTGGCTTCCACACGTGGCCCTCCCGCCACAGCGACCCTGCGGGCGGCTCGAAGTCGGCGACCGCGCCGTGATAGCGCCGCAGCCAGTCGCCCACGTCGAGGAGCGCTTCGTCGCTGTGGGTCCACTGCGGCCAGGGGCGGGCGCTACCGACCGTCGATCCCTCGAGATAGCTCACGATGTCGCGCCCGTGCATGTCAGTCCCGAGCGGGCGCGGCGCCCCGACGAATCCCGTGGCTGCCAGATGCTGCAGGAGGGCGTTCACCGCCGGAGTCCAGATACCGGGAACCCGGCGAATCGTTCCGTCGATCAGACGGGCGCCGCCGTCAAATCCGCCCTCCAGCCTTCCGTTCACGAGTCAGCGCAGAATCCCACGGTCCCGGGCGGCCGAGACGGCGGCGGTGCGCGAGGTGACGTTGAGTTTCGAGAAGATATGCGCGAGGTGCGACTTGACAGTCGTTTCGCTGACGAACAGATCAGCGGCGACCCCGGTGTTGGACTTGCCGCGGGCGACGAGCTCAAGCACTTCCATTTCCCGGGCGCTGAGACTGACCTGGGGGGCGCGCATCCGGCTCAATAGGCGAGAGGCGATCACGGGTGCAAGGGCGCTCTCCCCGGCGGCCGCGGCTCGGACCGCCGCAATCAGCTGGTGCGGTGGCGCGTCTTTGAGGAGATATCCGCTCGCCCCCGCCTCGACCGCGCCGAGGATGTCAGCATCCGAATCGTAGTTCGTCAACACCAGCACATACGGCGCCGCATCAAGAGCCCGGATGCGCCGGGTGGCGTCGGCGCCGGTGGAAGCCTCACCAGCACCGAATTGGAGGTCCATCAGCACGACATCCGGATTCTCGCGCTCGGCGGCCCGCACAGCCTCCTCCGGGGTGGCCGCTTCGGCGACGACGTCGAAGTCCTCCTCGAGGCTGAACAATGCGTTGAGTCCGGCACGGACGATGGGGTGATCATCCGCGATCACGAGCTTGATCATGGGGTCTCCGTGCGGGATAGGTTGACGGTCAGGGTGGTTCCGCGGCCGGGTGCGCTGTCGATGGTGAGGGTTCCGCCGAGCTGCTGCACACGCTCGTGTGTGGCCTGCAGGCCGAAGGAATCCGTCTTCTCTGCCGAATCCCTGGTGGAGAGCAGCGGGTCGAATCCGGTCCCGTCGTCAACGACGGTGAAGCACAGCTCGTCCCGGTCGACGGCGAGGGCGATGGTGGCGGTGGAGGCGTGGGCGTGCTGGATGACGTTCGCGATTGCGCCCTGTGCGATGCGGAGC
The DNA here is from genome assembly GCF_002929555.1 of Cryobacterium sp. N22. Lineage (GTDB taxonomy): Bacteria > Actinomycetota > Actinomycetes > Actinomycetales > Microbacteriaceae > Cryobacterium. The sequence continues at coordinate 224,341 of NZ_PJJP01000038.1, read as the reverse complement.
AGCGCAGTCTGCAGATGCATCGGCAGCGCGACGCTGTCGGAAACCCGAACGGTCACTTCGAGTCCCTGGGTCGCCCACTGTGTCTGAGCGAGCCTGCGGAGCGCTCCGCCGAGACCCTGGTCGTCGAGTTGCGGTGGGGTGAGCTCGCGGATGAAGCGGCGGGCGTCGGCGAGGTTCGCGGCGGCCGTTTCGCGTGCCAGCCGGACGTGCTCGACGCCGGGCCGGTCGGGGTCGGTGCGTTCGGCGGCGTGCAGCAGCATCTGAATGCTGGAGAGCCCCTGAGCCAGCGTGTCGTGGATCTCTCGTGCGAGACGGGCCCGCTCTGCCAGCACGCCGGCTTCATGTTCGGTCGCGGCGAGTTGTCCCCGGGTGTTGATTAGTTCTCTCATCAGGGCCTCGCGCTGTTCGGCCTCGCGAGCCAGCGCTTGGTAGGCGAGGCCGATCAGGAGTGCGACTCCGGCGCCGACGAACGGGCCCACCACCCCGCCGACGGTCCATCCGCTGTGCACCCCGAGGGTGCAGATCGCCACGACCGTCGAAACCAGGATCGCGGCGGCCCCCCGCCATCGGCCGAGGAGGTGAAGGTAGAGAAAGAACAGGGGAAAGACCAGGTATGCGGCCTCCGGGATCAGCCACAGTAGGGCCACCCACTCGAGGGTGAGCAGAGCCAACCAGCTCTGCCTCGGAAAGCGAGAGCGGAAACGACCCGGGCGGCCGATGGCCGCTCCGAGGCCGTAGGTCACCACGAGGGCGACCGACACGACGATAACGGTGACGCTCGCGTCGGTGGGGGCGACCACCGCGCGGACGATGACGAGAACGGTCAAGGCGACGAACAGGACGTGCAGGCCGGTTCGCAGACCCACGAAGACCGGGGTCAGAGCAGTGTGGACCATGGGGCCGAGTTTACGTGTCCACCGTTTGAGGATCATCGTTCGAATGTACGACGGGCGGGTACTCCCTCCGGGTGCGAAACGGTGTTCGGGCGGCCGATGACCGAACCGGAGCGAGACGGGAAAGTGGGAACTGTCATCACATTCGGTGACAGGAAAGGCACACCACATGTTCGTCGCGTTACGCGATCTTCGCTTCGCCAGGGGACGGTTCCTCCTCATCGGCTCCGTCGTCGGCCTCATCACCGTTCTCGTCGGTTTTCTCAGCGGGCTGACGGGAGGGCTCGCGACACAGAACATCTCGGCCGTGCTCGCACTTCCCGGCGACCGCATCGTGTTCTCTGCCCCAGCTGCCGGGGAATCCAGTGCCACCTTCTCCGACTCCACCATCACCGAGCAGCAGGCGAGGGATTGGGCGTCAACGGATGCGGTCACCGCCGCGGAACCCATCGGGATCAGCCAGACCCGCGGCGAGGCCGGCACCACCCGCGCCGCGATCGCCGTCTTCGGTGTGCAACCGGGCTTCAACCGGGCCGCACCCACCCGCGACGGCCGCCTGGGCCTGTCCGATCCCGCGGCGACAGACCTCGGCGTGAGCGAAGGTGATGACGTGACGATCGCCGGCACCACCTACACCGTCGAAACCATCGACGGAGACGGCTGGTACAGCCACACACCCGTCGTGCAGATGACCCTCCACGACTGGCAGGACTACTCCGCCGCCACCGGGAACCCCGACGCCTACGCCACCGTCCTTGCCGTCGCCGGAACCCCCGACTGGGCTGCCGCCGACGCGACGAACGCGACAGTGTCCGAGAGCACCCTGGGTTCCCTGATGGCGCTCAGCGCGTTCCGCTCCGAGATCGGATCGCTCCTGCTCATGGTCACCATGCTGTTTGGAATCTCCGGTCTGGTGATCGGTGCGTTCTTCACGGTCTGGACTATGCAGCGAAAAGGCGACATCGCCGTCCTCAAGGCCCTCGGCGCCAGCACCACATCGCTTGTGCGTGACGCTCTCGGCCAAGCCTTGATCGTGTTGCTGGTCGGCATCGGGGTCGGTTTAGGACTCGTCGCCGTTCTGGGAACTCTCGCCGGCACTGCACTGCCCTTCCTGCTCAGCCCGATCACGACGGTTCTGCCCGGCGTGATCATGATCGCGCTCGGCCTCGCGGGCGCCGCCTTCGCGCTCCGCTCCGTCACCTCCGCCGACCCCCTCACCGCCCTTGGGAGCAACCGATGATCCGCCTGAACGACATCACCCTGACCTTCCCCGACGGCGACAGCCGCGTCACCGCCGTCGACCACGTCACCCTCACCGCCCACCCCGGAACCGTCACCGGCATCACCGGACCCAGCGGTTCCGGAAAATCGAGCCTCCTCGCCGTCGCGGCAACCCTCATCCGGCCGGACACCGGCCAGGTCCTCATCGACGACATCGACACCACAGGACTGACTCCGGGTGAAGCGACCGAACTGCGCCGCGACAAGATCGGCATCGTCTTCCAGCAGTCCAACCTCATCCCCTCCCTCACCGTGCGGGAACAATTGACCGTCATGAACGAGCTCGGTGCCCGGCACAGCCGGCGGAACCGCGGAAAAGCCACCACGCGGGCCGATTCGCTCCTCGACGCGGTCGGCCTCGCCGACCAACGTGGCAAGCGCCCGCACCAGCTCTCCGGCGGCCAGCGCCAGCGGGTCAACATCGCCAGAGCACTCATGAACGACCCCAGCGTCCTTCTCGTCGACGAACCCACCAGCGCCCTGGACCAAGAACGCGGCGCCAGCATCATCGACCTGATTCTGCGCCTCACCGATGAGTTGAGCACGTCAACCCTGCTCGTCACCCACGACCTGGTGCATCTCCCGCGCATGCACGGAGTTGTGCACCTGGTCGACGGCAAACTTGTCGACGTGCTCCCCGCCGCCTGAGTCCACACTCGACGGCGTCCTGCGTCTTAGCTCCCGGTCCCCAATCGTCTCTCGAGCACGGCGCTTTCCTCGTCCGGGGTGAGGCCCGCGCGGCGTGGTCGGTCCAGGCCGCGCGCGATCTCGTCCTCCAGGGTGCGAGCCAGCGTCTCCCGCAGAGGACGCAGGGTGCCGCCGGCTGCGAGGTAGGCGGAGCCGTCGCGTTGAGCGAAGGCGGCATCCGACAGGGGGAGCCAGAGTGGAAGCGACCGGGGGCCAGCCCAGTACCGGACACCACTCGCCAGCAGGTCAGCGTCATCGACGCTGACCTGCTCGCCGCGGAACCGCGTTGCCGCGCTGAGCTCGCGGAAGAAGCCATCCATCGGGTGGACCGCGCCGACCGCGTTCACCACTCCGACCAGGTGGTCACGTCCGGCCCGCTCGATCCACCCGGCGAGGTCGTCAACATCGATGGCCTGCACGTAGCGGCCTTCCGCTGCCGGGATGACGACCCGCCCACCTCGGTGCAGTCGGGCCGGCCAGTAGCCGAAGCGGTCGCTGGGGTCGCCCGGCCCGACGATGAGGCCGGGCCGGGCGATGAGCAGCCGGTCTCCCAGGCGTGCTGCGCTCAACCGCTCGGCTGCCACCTTGGCGTCGGCGTACTGTGCCAGGTCGAGAGGCTCCACTGTGACCGCCGACTCGTCCGCGAACGGGCTGGTGTTGTTCTCGTACACCGAGACACTCGAGACCAGCGTCCAATGGGAGGCGCGATCACCGAGGGCGTCAAGCGCGGGGCCCACCAGCCCCGGCTCGACGGCAAGCTCGATGATCTCGTCCCAGTCGCCTGCGAGGGCGTCGTATGCGCCCGGCCGCAACCGATCCGCTCGAACAAGCCGAGCCCCGTCGGGGACCGCCCCGGATTCTCCACGCGCCAGAGCGGTGACCGCAGCCCCCTCGGCAATCGCGGTCCGCGCGATTTCCCGACCCAGCCAGCCGGTCCCACCCAAAACAAGTACTCGCCTCATGGCCCCAGCTAAGCGAACTGGCAGGTCTCTTGTGCGGCCCTTCGCTCAGGGCGGAACGCCTGCCGGGGTGCATCGGGGCGCTGGCTAGACTGACGAATTGATGACATCTTCGCTGCCGACATCCGACACCGCCGCCCCTGATGTGACACGAACCGCCACGGCGCGCTGGGTCCTTCCGGCGACAGCCGTCAGCGGGTTGTCGGGATTCGTCGTCATGCTCCTGGCCTTTCGTGCGCTGGGCAGCGCCGGGTACGCCGTCTTCGGGGTGTACTGGTCGTCGTTGTTCCTGATCGTCGGCGTCCTCTTCGGCATCCAGCAGGAAACCACGCGGGCGGCGGCCGTTGAACGGGTAACCGCCGCACACACGGACCGGCGACGATCATTCTGGGTGTTCGCAGCCCTTATCGCGGCCGGAGTGGTCGCTGTTGTTCTGGTCACCGGCGTCTGGTGGGCGCCGCCGACCCTCGGGGCGGCACACGCCGGCTTGGTCGTCCAGGTCGCCCTGGGGGCGGGAGCGAACGTCTTCGTGGCCACCTTCAGCGGCGCCTTCGCCGGGGCGAACAGGTGGAGCCACCTGGCGGCCGTCATCGCACTCGATGGCATCCTGCGGTTGGCCGGCGTAGCCGGCGCGCTCATGCTCGGAGGTGACCTGCAGGTGCTGGCCTGGGCGGTCATCCTCCCATTCCCGCTCGCGCTGGCCATAGTCTTCCTGGTGTCGCCCCGAACGACGATGGCCGTCTCCCGGACGTCATCCGGCTACCGCCGGCTTCTGGTCAACTCGGCGCATACGGTCGTGGCGGCCACCGCGATGGCGCTCATCGTCAACGGATTCCCGATGGTGCTGGCGTTCTTCGCCAGGCCGGACCAGAACGAGGAGCTCGGGGCCCTCATCCTGGCCGTCACGTTCACCCGCGCGCCTGTGCTCGTCCCGCTCTTCGCGTTGCAGAGCTACCTCATCACCCGGTTCGCGGTGTCGCCCGCCACTCCCTGGCGACTCATCGGCCAGGCGATGGCCGTCATCGCCGTTGTGCTGGTGGCGCTGGCCGGAGCCACCGCCCTCTGGGGACCTCGCCTCTTCGACATGCTCAGCCGAGGGGACTTCGCGCTGTCGGCTTCGGCCTTGGTCCCGCTGGTGGTGTCATCCGGGTTCATCGGGGCCCTGTGCGTGACCGGCTCCGCGCTGGTGGCACGCGGACAGCACCGCGGGTACGCCGCAGGCTGGATCGTCGCCGCGGTGATCTCGGTAGCCATCCTGTTCATACCGCTGACCCTGGAAAGCCGCGCTGCGCTGGCCCTCTCCGCCGGGCCCCTGGCCGGACTGGCCGTGCAGGCCGTGTGCCTGCGCACTCGAACGGGTCCCACACCGGCCGCCTAAGCCAAATTGCTTTTGTCCCCACGCGCTGCAATGTTTACAGCAGGGGGAAACATGAAAATTCGTGAACTGACAGGTCGATGGACCGTGCTGCCGCTTGCCGGAGCGTTCGTTGTCGGCGCTCTGCTGACGGGCTGCTCGGTCGAGGCGGAGGTCGACAACCAGCCGCCCGCGATGCCGTTCGACACCGTCACCATGCCGGCCGACCAGGCGCCCACAGCAGTGCCCGGACAGCACCTCGGGACAGGTGAGATCGCTCTGCTCCCGCAGGCGAACTACAAGGGCGTGCCGGAAGACGCGATCGAGACGACAGTCTTAGGTGTGGTCGAGGGCGATCCCTCCTATTGGGACGGCTTCGACAACGGTGCGGAGTACGCGGGGGACACCCCGTTCTTCGCCGTGATGCAGTACCGCTGGGTCACCGGCGATGTGTCCGCCTACACGACGCCCCTCCTGCGCCCGCTGCTCGATGACGGCACCGAGGGCGGCATCGTGCAGCGTGAGTACCTGGGCTCGATGACGGCCGACACGGCCTGCCCGTTCGAGATCGGGCGTTTCGACCTCGACGAGGACCGGGGCCCCAACGAGTACATCGCCTGTGTGCTCTACACGGCACCGATCGGTTCCGCCGTGGTCGGACTGGGCTGGCACAACGTGGCCGACCTGGCCCTCTCGGAGCCGGATCCCGCCGTCAACCCGTTCTACCCCGCACCCGTGGTCTGGGATGTCACGCCGGTCGCGGCATCCGACAGGGACTAGACCAGTCCACGAAAGGGCACCTCATGGCCGGTGGCTACGATGTTCGTGCGCTGCACCCCGATCTCTTCGAGGGGGTCGAGGCGACCTCCGCGAGGCGGGTTGTCAGCAACTTCGGAAGCGATGCGCACGAGGGACGCCAGGCGTCTCGGCGCGACGTCGAGCTGGCGGTCCTCCTGGCCACGAAGAGGATCTCGCCACATCAGTTCCAGGATCGTGCTCTGGCCGAACTCGGCCTTTTCGGTTTTGACGCCCCAGACCTGATCACCGGCGCGGAGCTGTTCGATGCGACGTACCCCGATTTCTCGTCCACGCTGTATCCCCTCGGCGAGGAGGGCGGGGTGCCGGTGATGCGCAATGCCTGGGGCATCCGCGATGGCACGATGCTGCAGCAGGTCGAATACGTCCTGGCCGAGCGCGCGCGGGATTCCATCCAGACGGGTGAGATAGCGATTGAGCGAACGTACGACCTGGCTCACGCGCGGCGGATGCATGCGGCGATGTTCGCTGAGCTGTACCCGAACTGGGCCGGCGCGGTGCGGCCGCACGGACTGGTCAAGGGCCCGCATGCTTTTGCCCAGCCCAACCAGATCGACAACTACTGGCGAAACGCCACCGAAGCGATCCGCAACGCGGACCTGCCGGCGCTGCCGAGACGTGAGTTCGTGACCACCGCCGCGTACGTCTACGCCAACATCAACCAGGCGCATTTCGGCCGGGAGGGGAATGGGCGCACCGGCAAGCTGTTCCTGGAGCAGGTCGCCGAGATTACCGCGTTCGAGCTGGACTACAGCCGGATCGGTCCAGGGCTGTGGAATGAGCGATCGAAGAGCTCCCGGCCCGATCCGGGGTATCTGGCGGTGCGCCAAGCGTCGCTGGTGACAGTGTTCGACCAGATCACCGTCGACGCCGGGTAGCCATTCTCGACAGGTGGCCGTGGTGTCGCGCGCCCCTGTGAGTTCGCTGATTCTGCTCGTAGGCGATATCGCCGCGCCGGGGCCGCGGGGTTTACTGGACCGATGGCTCAGACCGTCGCAGACCAGATCATCGCCCAACTCGTGGACGCCGGCGTGCGCCGCATCTACGGCATCGTCGGGGACAGCCTCAACCCCGTCGTCGACGCCGTGCGCCGCACCGGCGGAGCCGCCAAGGGCGGCATCGACTGGGTGCACGTGCGCAATGAGGAGGCCGCGGCGTTTGCGGCCGGCGCCGAGGCCCAGCTCACCGGGCGCCTCGCCGTGTGCGCGGGCAGCTGCGGGCCGGGAAACCTGCACCTGATCAACGGGCTCTACGACGCGCATCGCAGCGGAGCGCCGGTGCTGGCCATCGCCAGCCACGTCCCAACCGGTCAGATCGGCAGCGGTTTCTTCCAGGAAACCCACCCCGACCGGCTCTTCACCGAGTGCTCGCACTACCGGGAACTGGTCTCCTCCGCCGAGCAATCGCCCAAGGTGATCAACGCGGCCATGCGGCACGCGGTGGCACTGGGTGGCGTCTCGGTGGTCACCCTGCCCGGTGACGTCGCCGAGCTCGACGCCGAGGGCGCCGTCCCCCGCTTCGTGCTGCCGGGGCGACCTACCGTGGTGCCCGCAGCGGACGACGTGCACGCCCTGGCCGACGCCATCAACCGGGCCAAGACCGTCGCGATCTTCGCCGGGGCCGGCGTCGCCGGCGCCCACGACGCGGTGATCGCCTTCGCCGACCTCGTCGCCGCGCCCGTCGGGCACAGCCTGCGCGGCAAGGAGTGGATCCAGTACGACAACCCGTTCGACGTGGGCATGACCGGGCTGCTCGGCTACGGGGCCGCGCACGCCGGCATCCACGACGCCGACCTGGTGCTGCTGCTCGGCACCGACTTCCCCTACGAACAGTTCCTGCCCGACGGCGCCAAGGTGGTCATCGCCCAGGTCGACACCAACCCGTCCCACCTGGGCCGTCGGGTCAGCGTCACCCATCCGGTTCACGGCGACGTGGCGGCAACCCTGGCGGCCCTCACCGACCTGGTGACGAAGAAGACCGACCGGGCCTTCCTCGAGCGCACTCTCAAGAAGCACGACAAACTGCTCAGCTCCGTCGTCGGCACCTACACGGATGTCGGCCACGGCCGTCCCATCCACCCCGAGTTCGCTGCCGCCATGCTCGACGAGCTCGTCGCCGACGACGCCATCGTCACCGCCGACACCGGCATGGGCAACGTCTGGCAGGCCCGGTACCTCACCCCCAACGGGCGCCGCCGGCTGATCGGCTCGTACCTGCACGGGTCGATGGCCAACGCCATGCCGCAGGCCATCGGCGCTCAGAGCGCCTACCCCGACCGCCAGGTGGTCACCATCAGCGGCGACGGGGGACTGGCCATGCTGCTCGGCGAGCTCATCACCATCGTCGCGCAGCAGCTGCCGGTGAAGGTCGTGGTGTTCAACAACTCCACCCTGGGCCTGGTGAAACTGGAGATGTTCGTCGACGGGTACCCCGATTTCGGGGTCGATGTCCCCGCCGTCGATTACGCCGCCGTTGCCTCCGCGCTCGGCTTCCATGCCGTGCGGGTGGAGGATCCGGCCGCGCTGCGGTCCGCGCTCACGGCAGCCTTCGCCCACGACGGGCCCGCCCTGGTCGACATCGTCACCGACCCGCTGGCGCTGTCCCTGCCGCCGAACGTGACCGCCAAGCAGGTCAAGGGCTTCGCGCTGGCCCTGTCGAAGACCGTGCTCAATGGTGGGGTGGGTGAGGCTGTGCAGATGGCGAGGTCCAACATCCGGCACCTGCCCGGGCTCTGACACCCGGCTGACCCTCGGCTCCGGGCTCACCCGAAACGGGTGACGCCGCGGCGGGGCGCGGGGGAGGACACTGTGCCTGACGCGAACCGATGCGGAAGGGACCCCCATGTGGCGACGCCGATCCAGGACCCGACCCCATCCGGACGAGACGCAACCGCCAGGCACGGCGGTGATCGTCGGCCCGCCGGTCGCGTCGCGGCGCACCACCTCGATCCTCATCGGTCTGGGCGGTGCCACGGTGGCGGTGTTCGGCCTGGCCGCCATCGCCGGCATCGCGGGGCCGATCCTCCTGGCGCTGGTGCTGACCATCTGCGCCCAACCGGTGCGCCGGGGCCTGGAACGGCGCGGCGTTCCCCGCGGCCTGGCCACGGGCTCGGTGGTGGCAACGGTCTTCGTCGTTCTGGCGGCCTTCGTGGCGGCGCTGGGCCTGGCCCTCGGCCAGTTCGCCGCCCTGCTGCCCCAGTTCGCCAGCCAACTCAGCGACATCGGCGCGGCGGTGACCGACTGGCTCGCGAGCATCGGTTTCGGTGCCGCGCAGGTGCAGGCGATCGAGGAGGGCTTCGACCCGAGCAACCTGGTCACGGTGGTCTCCGGGCTCTTCGGCAGCATCACCAACATCACGGTTGCCCTCGTGATCGTGCTCACCATGCTGATCCTGATGGCCGCGGACGCCGGCTACCTGCCCACCCTGCTCGACCAGCTGCGGCCGTCCCGACCGACCCTGGTGGAGGCGCTGACGAACTTCGCGTCCAGCGTGCGCCGCTACATGGTGGCCACCACTCTCCTGGGCATCGCCCAGGGGGTGCTCAACGCCCTCGCTCTGGTGGCGCTCGGGGTGCCGGGCGCGTTCCTCTGGGGACTGCTGTCGTTCCTCTGCAGCTTCATCCCCAATGTGGGCTACTTCATCGCCATCATCCCGCCCACGGTGTTCGCGTTCCTCACCGGCGGCTGGGAGCTCGCGTTGCCCGTGATCGTGATCTACGCGATCGTCAACGGCGTCGTGCAGTCGATCGTGCAGCCCCGCGTGGTGGGCAACGCCGTCGCCCTCAGCCAGTCGCTCACCTTCGCATCGGTGCTGTTCTGGGCCATCGTGCTCGGCGCGATCGGCGCGATCCTGGCGATTCCGCTCACCCTGCTGATCCGTACGATTCTGGTGGATGCCGACCCCGCGGCCGCCTGGTGGCGCCCCCTGATCGGTGACCTCGATGAAACCCGCACCCTGATGAAGGTCGAGGATGCCCGCCAACGCGCCCTGCGCAAGGCCGGCCGGGCGGCAAAGTCCGGCCAGGGAAAGGAAGCCAAACGCGCGCCCGGCCCCGCCTAGCTACCTGCTGGTCAGGGTCTTTTCCCAGGACCCGCTGGCAAAGTCGGTGATTCGTACTGCTGCCAGGAGGTTCTCATGCCCGCTGATCCCGCCGTTCCCGTCACAGCCACCGCGCCGCAATCGCACTACGACATACTCGTGATCGGGGCCGGTCCTGCCGGCACCGCCGCGGCCCTCCGCGCTGCCGAACTGGGCGCCAGGGTCGTCGTCGTCGAGTCCGACCGCACCGGCGGCACCTGCGTCAACACCGGCTGTGTGCCCACCCGGGCGCTCGCCAAGGCAGCCAGGCTGATGCGCGAGGTGCGCACCGCAGAGACCTACGGCATCGAGGCGGTCATCCAGCGGTTCGACTGGCGCACCACGGCCGCCAGGGTCACCGAGTCCGTCGACAGGGTGCGGTCGATCAAGCGCGAGGCCGAGCGGTTCAGCGACGCGGGCATCGATCTCGTCCTGGAGGGGCGGGCCCGGTTCGTCGACCCGCACACCGTGCAGCTCGACAGCGGCCGCCTCATCAGCGCCGACAACATCCTGATCTGCGTCGGCGGCCACTCGCGCCGGCTGCCGGTCCCCGGCGCCGAACTGGCCACGGTGCCCGAACACGTACTCGCCCTGCCCGCCCTGCCCGAACGCCTCGCGGTGATCGGCGGCGGCAACACCGGCGCCCAGCTGGTGACGATCTTCAGCTCGTTCGGCTCACGGGTGACGTTGCTCGACGTGGCGCCGCGGATCCTGATTGCCTCGGACGCCGCCGTCTCCGCGGGCGTGACCACGGCGTTCCGCGAGCAGGGCACCCGGGTGGACACCGGCATCGACACCGTCGAGTCGCTGGTGAAGCAGCCGGATGGCTCGATCGTGCTGACCTGGCGCACGGCCGGTGAACCGGTCTCCGGGCAGTTCGACGCCGTGATCATGGCCACGGGCTGGCCGGCGGATGTCGACGACCTGGGTCTGGCGAACGCGGGCGTGGCCACGGCGCGGTCGGCGATTCCCGTCGACCAGTACTTCCGAAGCGAGGTGTCGCACATCTTCGCCGTCGGCGACGCGAACGGCCGCGACATGCTCGTGCAGGCCGCGCAGTTCGAGGGCGAGGCCGCGGCCGAGAACGCCGTGCTCGGCACCAACCGTCGCACCCCGCACCACCTGCTGCCCGCCGGCGGGTTCACCGACCCCGACTACGCCGGGGTGGGGCTCACCGAGGAGCAGGCTCGCGCCCGCGACCCGCTCTGCGTGGTCGCGACGGTGCCGTACGCGAGCCTGGACCGGGCGGTCATCGACGACAGGGAACGCGGATTCCTGATGTTGATCTCCGACCGGCGCCGGGAGCTGATCCTCGGCGCGCACGCCGTGGGCGAGAACGCCATCGAGGTGGTGCAGTCGGTGACGACGGCCATCGCCGCCGGCGTGGACGTGGCCACCCTGGCCCACGTGCGGTTCGCCTACCCCACCTACAGCGCCATCATCGGCCTTGCCGCCCGCACCCTCCTGGCCGAGTCTCCGCCCGCCGCCGCCACTCCCTAGCTGTCCCTACTGTTACCGATGCGGACAATTGCACCCGGTGTGCCGGGCGCAATTGTCCGCACCGGCCACAGTTCTGGCCGGACCGGTTAGCTTTTCTTCTTTTTCTTCGCCTTCGCCTCCGCGGCCAGCTCGGTGATGCGCGCCGCGTGATCGGGCACCGGGCGAGTGAGCTCGCGGGGCGGCCGCTCGTAGTCCGACGCCGGCGGCCGGTGCGGGATGTGCACGGGCGGCGGCTCCATCTGCTCGTAGGGCACCATCGACAGGAAGTGGCTGATCATGTTCAGGCGTGCGGCGCGCTTGTCCTCGCTCTCTACCACCCACCAGGGGGCCTCGGCGATGTCGGTGTGCACGAACATCTCGTCCTTCGCCTTGGAGTAGTCCACCCACTTGGTGATCGAGAGCACATCCGTCTCCGACAGTTTCCAGCGCCGCATCGGGTCGTTCAGCCGCGACCTGAAGCGCAGTTCCTGCTCCAGGTCGGACACCGAGAACCAGTACTTGAGCAGGATGATGCCCTCTTCGACGAGCATCCGTTCGAACAGGGGAGCCTGGTGCAGGAACCGGCGGTATTCGTCGGGCGTGCAGTAGCCCATCACCTTCTCGACGCCCGCGCGGTTGTACCAGGACCGGTCCATCAGCACGATCTCGCCCGCCGTGGGCAGATGTTCGATGTAGCGCTGGAAATACCACTGGCCGCGCTGGCGGTCGGTGGGCACCGGCAGCGCCACGATGCGCGCGATGCGCGGATTGAGGTATTCGGTGACCCGCTTGATGGCCGAGCCCTTGCCCGCCGCATCGCGACCCTCGAAGATCACCACGATCCGGGCGCCGGACTCGCGGACCCACTCCTGCATGGTCACGAGGTCGGACTGCAGCGTGCGCAGCTCACCCTCGTAGAGTTTCTTGTCCATGCGGGGTGTGGCGGATGCATCCTTCTTCGCCATGCGCGGTCCTCCCTGATTCACGTGCGCTCAGCGTACTCGGTGGGGTGGTGGCACCGTAGAGATTTGCGGCACCCGGCCTAGGCTGGGGCGGACGGGAGCCGGTGGGCTCCCGGCATTCGCTGACGAGTGGAGACCCTGATGACCGACGGAACGCCCGCAGCCCCCTGGCAGCTCACGACCCCGCCCGGCACCTCGACGTACTCGATGTACCGCGAGGGCGACGAACTCGTCTGCCAGGTGGGCGCCACGACCCTGAAGTATCAGGCCAGGGCCATCGACGACCTGCACGCGTGGTTGGTCGAGCAGGGCGACTGGGTTCCGCTCGGCGCCAGTGACGAACAGAAGGCCGCGCCGGAGGGCAGCGTCGAAGCGTGGGGCCGGTCCACCGACAATCCGGTCGGCGGCTGGTACGGCCTGCGCAAGGGCTACCGTGGCCGCTTCGGCATGTACCTGCCACCGTTGCTCGAGCACCTGGGCCTGGCCGAGCTCACGCACGAGAAGCGCAACAATTCGATGCGGGCGCTCTGAGCTCATCCCCGCTGAGTCCGGCTAGGCTGGCCGGATCGACCCAAGAAAGGGGAACCGGATGCGCGCACGCACGTTACTGCCGCCGCTGGCGTCCCCGATGTCCCGCCTGGCGGTGCTGCTCGGCCTGAGTCTGGGGTCCGGGTTCGGCCTCGGCGCGCTGTCCCTCGGCGGCCGCGGCTTCGGTGAGCTGCTCGCCCTGGCGGCCCTGTTCACCCTGGCCGCCTCGGCCGTGGCCGTCACCGGCGCGGCCCAACAGGTGCTCGCCATGCTGGTCATGGTGCTCACCGGCGCCCCCACCCCGGTCGCCCGGCCCTACCCCGAGCTGGCCTCCCAGGTCGGCCAGAGCGTTCCGGATGCGCCGGGCAAGCCCCAGCCGCGCGCCCCGGGCCGCGCCCTCCCGGTCGCCTAGGGAGCTCTCTCGCGCCGCACCCGCCGGGTGCCACGCACCCCTGTCGCGACCATACGGTTCCGCTTTTTCCGTATTCCGACCGGGAGTTTTCCATGGACATCTATGCCTTCGGCCCCATCGCGGCCGTGCTCGACGCGGCCTATGCCGTTCTGCACAACCTCACCCTGTTCCTCACCCCGTTCGCCACCGCGAACGCGGCGGCCCTGGCCGTCATCGTGCTCACCCTCGCCCTGCGCCTGGTGCTCATCCCGGTGGGGGTGTCGCAGGCGCGCGCGCAACAGCAGCGCCAACGCCTCGCCCCGCGCCTGACCGAGCTGCGCCGGCTACACGGCACAAATCCGGAGCGCCTGCAACGCGAGACGGCCGCCCTCTACGCCGCCGAGAACGCCTCCCCGCTGGCCGGTTGCCTGCCCCTGCTGGTGCAGGCGCCGATCCTCTCGATCGTCTACGGTCTGTTCGTGCTGGGCACCATCAACGGGCACAACAACGCCCTGCTCGCCGGCGGCCTGTTCGGCAGCCCGCTGGGCACCAGCATCCTCACCGGCTGGGGCGCCGGGCCCACCCCGACGGTGCTCCTGGTCGGCGGCGTGTTGCTCGTCGTGCTGCTGGTGGCCCAACTGCTCAGCCGTCGGCTGATGCTCGCCCAGGGCGCCGCGGCCGCCGCTCCGGCCCCCGGTGCCGCGGCGACCGCGCCGGCCGCAGCAGCGGTACCGCCCGCTCCGGGTGCGCTCTCGCCCGCTGCCCAAGCGACCATGACCGGCATGCTGAGCTGGATGCCGCTGATCAGCGTGGTCTTCGCGGCCTTCGTGCCCCTGGCAGCGGCGATCTACCTCACGGTGAGCGCGCTCTGGTCCGTCACCGAACGCGCGGTGCTCTGGCGCATGCTGCGCCCGGCCCGCTAGCGCTGCCCGCGACTTGCCAGTTGAGGCCCACACGAGCGAGCATTTTGGGCGACAACTGGCAAGTCAGTCGGCGGTGCTGGGGTGAGTTGCCAGTTGCGGCCCCTTCCGAGGTGCGCAGGGGGCCCCAACTGGCATGTCGCGGGGCAGGGGGGACTTGCGCGCCGCTGAGAAGTGTCAGAACTCACCATCCCCAGCAGAATTGAGCCACTGATGTTGATTCGCACGGCACCAACAGCCGCCGCGGCCGCCCCGCATCCGCCCGCCCGCGAGTCGCCGCAAAACGCCCCTTGGGACGTCCTGATGGGGCACTTCGCGGCAAGTCGAGAACAGGAGATTCGCCGACTTGCCGAAAAACGCTCTTTTGGGTGCTTCGAGAGGGCGCTTTGCGGCGATTCGAGCGCACGATACCGAGCGCACCGGATGCGCGAAAAAGCGGCAGGCGCCCCGCGTGGGGGCGCCTGCCGCAATCGAGGGCAGTGCGGCTCAGGCGACGCTGCCGGCGTGCGCCCGGGTGCCGGAGACGCGGGCGCCGGGCTGGCTCTTCGAGCACAGCACGACGAGGATCACGGCGACGCCGACGACGATGTGCGGCAGCCAGGCGTTCGGCGCCTCGTCGCTGAAGCCGAACAGGAACGGCGACAAGATCAGCACGACCGACGCCAGCACGTCGAAGATGAGGTGGACCGGCATGCCGATGACCTTGACCAGGCCCAGCTCGTAGCGGGTGAACAGGCTGTACAGGATCAGGCCGACGCCGAGGACGCGGGGAACGATGACGGCGGCGCCGCCGACCTCTTCGAACATGAAGATGGTGGGGGCGAGGATCAGGGCGATCGCAACGACGTAGTCGAGGACCGCGTGGACCTTGGTGGGGATGAAACGCATGGGGAGCTCCTGGTGGTTGACCGGAGGCCGGATCGCCTCACAACACTGGTTCGCCGCCCTCGCCCGGATGGTTTGGTCGCGCCCCCGGAACCGCCCGCTCAGCAGCGTTCATAGACGTAGCCGACCGCACCCGCCACGGTCAGGTCACGGTCGCGCAGAATCATCGACCGCGGGCGGCCCGGCACCGCGCAGGCCGCGGCGAAGTCCTCGCGCAGGTCGTCGGCGTACTCGATCGCCAGCACCCGGTCGCCGTAGGCCGCCCGGTACAGTCCGCACTCCTGCCAGCGGTCGCACTCCTCGGCCACCGCGAAGTCGAACAGTTCGGAGAGCGGCCCGGCCAGGTCGGCGGCGTTCTTCTGACCGATCGCCAGGCCCTCGCCGTGCGCGCCGGTGACCAGGATGCGGGCGAACGCGACATTGTCCTCGGCGGTGAGCAGTCCGGCCGACCGGGTGTACGAGTCGAGGTTGTCGAGCTCCACGGCGTCGAAGCCGGCCGCGGCACAGGCCGTCACCTGGGGGAGCAGCAGTGCGGCCAGGGCGGTGCGCTTGCCGGCGCTGCCGGTATCGAACAGCAGTTCGTCCGACCAGTTCTCGTCGCGCACCGGCCCGCCGCCGGCGGTGAGGATCAGCTCGGGGGAGTCCGCGAGCATCCGCTCGGAGTCGGCCGGCTGGGTCTGGAACCCGTTCAGGTAACACACCGAGTAGACGCCGGCGGCGGGCTCATCGGTGCTGTCACGCACCACGACGTCCACTCCGGTGGGCGGGTCGTAGGCGCCGCCGAGCTGGTAGTCGAGGCCACCGCCGACCGGTGGCGGCACCGGGGCGGATGCGGTCGGAGGCCCGGCCGCGCAGCCGGACACTGCCAGGGCCACCAGTGCCGCGGCAACACAAAAGCGCCGCCGGACGGCAACCAGCAGGCTGCTCATCCGGCGACGCGCTAAGGGTGGTGAACTAGGCGACTTCGGCGACGCTGGCGTTCAGCACGTCGTCAAGGGTGACGAAGGCCTCTTCTTCGGTGGACTTCTGCGCGAGCGCGAGCTCGGAGACGAGAACCTGGCGGGCCTTGATGAGCATGCGCTTCTCACCGGCGGAGACGCCGGAGATGCGGTCGCGGCGCCACAGGTCGCGAACGACCTCGCTGACGCGGTAGACGCTGCCGCTGCCCATCTTCTCGGTGTTGGCCTTGTAACGACGCGACCAGTTGCTGGGCTCTTCTTCGACGTCGCTGCGGAGCACGTCGAAGACGGCCTCGACACCGGCGGCGTCAATGACGTCGCGCACGCCCACGAGCTCGGCGTTGTCGATGGGCAGGTTGATGGCCAGGTCGCTCTGGTGCACGGTGAGCGTGATGTAACGCTTCTCGACACCCTTGATCGTGCGGGTCTCGACAGCGGTGATCGTTGCCGCGCCGTGGTGGGGATAGACGACGGTCTCGCCGACTTCGAAAATCATCTGATGCAGCCTCATAATTCGTTGAGCGTGGTTGACGTATCACCCGGACGGCGGCGCGGGGCGCCAGCCGTGCTCCGCCGCGGTGCTGCCACAGCCGATTCGACGCACCCAGGGCAACTCACTGGATACAACACGCGACTGAAAATGGCACAGCGGTTCGTTAAGGGTATTCGGAGAGTGTATCATTCCCGCCTCGCTGGCCCTATTCGTGTTTATCACGGCCGCCAGGCTACTTGCGGCGGTCTTCGGCCTCGGACACCCGCTGCACGAGCCAGGACGAGAGCGTGGCCGTGAGAACGCCGAGCACGGCGACGCCGCCGAGCATCAGAAGGGTGGCGACGGCGCGTCCGCGGAGGGTGACCGGCGTGAAATCGCCGTAGCCGACGGTGGTGATGGTCACGGCGGCCCACCAGAGCGAGTCGCCGAACGAGGTGATGTTGGCGTTCGGGGCCGCCCGTTCTGCGTCGAGCACCGCGAGGGCGGCGATGTAGGTGACGAGGATCGCGGCGCCGGCGAGGTAGACCAGCACCCGGGCGCGGAAGGCCGTACCCGCGGAATTCTGGAAGACGTTGCTGTGAGCGACGACCCGCAGCAGGCGCAGTGGCCGAAGCAGGGGCATCAACACGAAGAGCAGGTTCACCGGATGGTGCACCACCCACTGCCACCGATGGTCGGCGAGGAAGATCTCCACGAGATAGCTCACCGGGAAGAGCGCCCAGCTGACCAGGATCAGCGCCCGCAGGAGGTCCGCGGTGGCGACATCGACGTCGGCGATCACCGCAATCGAATAGGCGACCAGGAAGAGGATCGCTGCGATGGTGAGTGGCCAGTCGACGGCCTGTTGCCAGCGTGCCTGACGCGGTCCGCCCCACGCGTCGATGCGGATGTCGGTCGCCATCATGCGGGCATCCTGCCACCCGTACACCGCCCAGCCAATGCCGGGGCGGCAGGTGGGGCTAAGCCGTGCGGGCCGCGATCAGGGCGCGGGTGAGCCGTTCGACCAGGTCG
This sequence comes from Cryobacterium sp. N22, assembly GCF_002929555.1. Classification (GTDB taxonomy): domain Bacteria; phylum Actinomycetota; class Actinomycetes; order Actinomycetales; family Microbacteriaceae; genus Cryobacterium. The sequence goes on along the minus strand of NZ_PJJP01000038.1, from coordinate 206,646 downwards.
TAGGGCACCGGGCGATTCAGCGGAAACCGCACGGTGTCCTTCTCCGCCCGGAACGGCGCCAGGTCCGCTTCGAGCTCCGCGTCCTGCCCACCGATCGCGTACAGCGCCACGTGCCGTTTCCAGCCGGCGAAGTAGATCAGCAGGCGACCGTCGAGCGCCACCGTGGGCATCCCGTAGCTGATGGTTTCGGTGGCGCCGGGCGCGGCCGCGAGAATGGCGGCGCGGATGCCGGCCAGCACCGGCTGCACCTCGCCAGGGAACGCCTCGATGTACGCCTGCACACTGTCGGGTTGCTCGGCCATGAGGTCAGTGTGGCAGCCGCGGCGCCGGCCGGGCAAGGGTGGCAGCGGGCCCGGGCCGGATCGGCAGGATGGTGGCAGGATGTGCGCACCAATGAGGGGAGTCCCGTGGCACAGGCGCGGCGTGGCGATGACCCGTACGAGCGCGCCCTGACCGATCCGGACTTTCTGCGGGCTGTGAGCGCGGCGCATCGGGGCCGGTGGCCGGCGCTCGACGCGCTCTGGTGGTGGTCCCATCCGTCCGAGGCTGCCCCGAGCGGCAGCCCGTCTCCCAGCGCCCGGTTGAGCACGCTTCAGCGCCGGCTGTTCGGCGCGGATGGCGACGCGGCCGGCGACGGCGCCGTGGCCGCGGCTGCCCGAGAGCTGGAGGGGGAGATCGCGGCCGAGCGGGCGGCGATCGGCGCGGCCCTCGCCGCGGCGGGGGCGGGGGAGGAGGTTGCTGGCAGAGGGGAACGAACACCTGCAGTCGATTCGACGCGGCCCGCCACCGCACCGCCGACCGCACTTGGTGCCGATCGAGCGCCGATCTCCGACGGGGCCGCCGAGCCACCGGACCTGTCGGACGGCGGCCCGGTTCCCGATCCCGCACCACAGCGCAACCGGCTGCTGTTGGGCGCAGGACTGGTCGGGGCGCTGTTGCTCGGCGCGCTCCTGGGCAGTCAGGTCACGGCCGCGAACCCGCCGGGCGCCCTGGCGCCCACGCCCGCGGCGAGCAGCACCGGGTCGGCGACCCCGTCGGCCGTGCCGGTGATCGCCGCGCAGGTGTTCGCCCGGGTCCAGACCGGCCAGGACATCCCGCGCGTACCGCTGCCAGCGGCCTACGACCCGGCCTCGTTCCGGTACCTGGGCGCGGCGGGCTGGCGGGACTCCGACGCCAACGGGGTGACGGACTCGCCGTACTACGCGGCCAGAGGTGCGGAGAACCTGGTCTGCCTGGTAGCGGTTCCGGAGGGCGCCGGCTACCTGACCACCTGCGCCCGCGAGGAGGGCTTCCCGTCGACCGGGCTGCGGCTGTCCTGGCAGAGCACCGACTTCCTGCCGATGGAACAGGACGGCCGGGCGATGGTGATGGACATCACCGTGGCCTGGCTGAGCGACTCGACGATCGAGACGCGCGGGTCTGGCCGGTCGCTGATTCCCTGAGCCGGCGGGGCGTGTGTCAGGCTGGGTGCAACAATGATGGGGGTTTCATTGGCTCAGAATGTGTACGACGACCCGTATGACCTGGCGCTGGCCGATCCGCAATTCCGGGCGGCGGCAGCCGCGGCCCATACCGGCCGGTGGAGTCTGCTCGATGCGCTCTGGTGGGAGTGGCACCCGGAGGACCCGGCCCCTAGCGGGAGCCCGTCGCCCATCCACCGGCTGCGGGAGCTGCAACGCCGGGTCTTCGCGGCGGATGGCGACGCCGCCGGCGACCACGCGGTGGCCCAGGTCGTGCGGGAGCTCGAGGCCGAGATCGTGGCCGAACGCTCTGCCGCCACGGAGGCGATCACCGCCGCGCACGCGGACCTCAGACGCCGCACGGCCGCGCAGACGGGGGTCGGCGGGGCGCTCGCCGGAGCCGACGACCGGGGCGGCCCCGGGGACACTCCCGAACCCGACGGGCCCGGCGAAGCGGATGACGGCCCGGCGGCGGATGCTCCTCGTCCCGCGGCCCCGCGCCGGCGGGTGCTGCTCATCGCCGGCCTCGCCGCCGCGGTGCTGCTGGGCGTGATCGTCGGCGGCCCGCTCTCCGCCCTCACCGGGCTGGGTGCGGCGCCCGCGCCGACAGCCTCGGCCACCGCGGCCGGCACGCCACAACCCCTCGCGCTGTCGGCCTTCCAGCGGGAGCAGACGCCAGAGGACCTCCCCGCGATCCTGCTCCCCGAGGGGTTCGATGTGGCGACCCTGCGGCAACTGGGTTCGATGGGCTCGGTCGACGCGGGCCCCGCACCGCAGATTGTCTACTACGTCGCCCGCACGACCTCGAACATGGTCTGCCTGATCGTGGTGCCGCTGACCATGGACTACCTGTCGACGTGCACCCTGGAGCAGGACTTCCCGTCCACGGGATTGCGGCTGTACTGGGCGTCGGAGGGGATCTTCTCGTCGCCGGACGACGGCTCGGCGATGGGTCCGACGAACACCTACCTCACCTGGCGTCCGGATGGGAGCGTCGAGGTGGGCTCGGTGGGCTGAGCGGGCTACAGCCCCTGTTCCACCATGTCGATCACCCGGGTGATCAGGGTCTGCTTGACCGGGTCCGGCAGGGCCCGCAGCGGCCCGTCGATGAACAGCTCCGCCAACCCGTGCACGGCCGACCAGGCCAGGAACTCCGCCGCCGGCCGGCGCTGGGCGGGCAGCAGACCCTCGGTCACAAGATCGTCGAGCGCGACGGTGAGCAGCTGGAACGGGGTGAGACCGTGCTCGCCGGCGCGCGCCGAGCTGGTGGCGCTCTCCAGGTCCGACGAGGCCGAGAACGCGGTCTGGAACCGGCCGGGCTCCTCGAGGGCGAAACGCAGGTAGCCGGTGCCCACGGCACGAAAGCGCAGCCGCGCCGCCTCGGCCGCATCGTCGCAGTGGATGCGCGCCTGATCGGCCTCGATCGCCCGCGCCACCAGGGCCTGGCAGCTGGAGCAGACCGCGTCCAACAGCGCCTGCCGGTCGGCGAAGTGCCGGTACGCGGCGCTGGGTGTCACCCCGGCCCGCCGGGTGGCCTCACGCAGCACGACGGCGGATGGCCCGCCCTCGCCGGCCAGGTCGACGCCGGCTTCGATGAGGGCACGGCGCAGGTCGCCGTGCCGGTACGAAGTTCGTGCCGGAGAAGTGCCGAGACCCGTTGTCAACGCGCATCCGTTTCGTTACGATAAAAGCTCACATGTGCACAACGTACACATACCAGCATAGCCATCCGACGGCAGGGGCATGGCATGACAATCATCGAAGCCTCAGGGCTCACCAAGACCTACAAATCCAAGACCGGACCGGTGCACGCGCTCGCCGGACTCGACCTCACCGTGCCGCGCGGCACGGTCAAGGCGATCCTCGGGCCCAACGGTGCGGGCAAGACCACGGTGGTCAAGATCCTGACCACCCTCATCCGGCCCGACACCGGCACTGCGGTCGTGGACGGCATCAACGTGCTCGACGACCCGAAGGCCGTGCGCAGCATCATCGGGGTGTCCGGCCAGTACGCGGCCGTCGACGAGAACCTCACCGGCTTCGAGAACCTCGAAATGGTGGGCCGGCTCTACCACCTCGGCGGTGCGGCCTCCCGGCGGCGGGCGCAGGAGCTGATCGACCTGTTCGAACTCACCGCGGCCGGCAACCGTCCGGTGAAGGGCTTCTCCGGCGGCATGCGGCGACGCATCGACCTGGCCGGTGCCCTGGTGTTCAACCCCAAGATCCTCTTCCTCGACGAACCGACCACCGGGCTCGACCCGCGCAGCCGGATGGCGCTGTGGGGCGTGATCAACAAGCTCGTCGACGACGGCACCACGGTGCTGCTCACCACCCAGTACCTCGAGGAGGCCGACCAGCTCGCCGACAGCATCGCGGTCATCGATTACGGCAAGGTCATCGCCGAGGGCACCTCCGACGAGCTCAAGGCGCAGATCGGCGGTCACCGGGTGGTGATCGCCCTGGTCGACGCCGCCGACGCCAACGCCGCCCGCGAGGTGCTGGCCCGGTATGGCGCGGGCGAACCGCAGGTCTCCAGCGACGGCCGCGGCATCGATGTGGCCGTGACCGACGGCCCGCCGGCGCTGCAGCACGTGCTCGCCGACCTGCGTACCGCGGGAATCGAACTGCACGACGCCGGCATGCGCCGGCCCACCCTCGATGACGTGTTCCTCAAGCTCACCGGGCACAAGGCCGACATGGCGGCGGGCGAGAACGAAGACGAGAAGATGGAGAAGGTGAAATGACGGCCACCGCCACCAGGCCAGCCCCGGCACCACCCACCTGGAACCCGTTGTCGCTGTGGTACTCGGACGGCTGGACGACCACCAAGCGCAACCTCATCAAGATCAAGCGCACCCCGGACATGCTCGTGTTCGCGGTCATCCAGCCGATCATGTTCGTGCTGCTGTTCAGCCAGGTCTACGGCGGGGCCATCAGCGTGCAGGGCACCGACTACGTGCAGTTCCTGATGGCCGGCATCTTCGCCCAGACCGTGGTGTTCGGTTCCACCTTTTCGGGGTCGGCCATGGCCCAGGACCTCAAGGACGGCATCATCGACAGGTTCCGCAGCCTGCCGATGAGCTCCTCGGCGGTGCTGGTCGGCCGCACCAACGGGGACCTGGTGCTCAACACCATTTCGATGATCATCATGATGGCCACCGGCTTCCTGGTCGGCTGGCGGGTGAACTCCTCGGTGGGCGAATTCTTCGCCGGCCTCGGGCTGCTGCTGCTGTTCAGCTACGCCTTCAGTTGGGTGATGGCGCTGCTGGGCATGAGCGTGCGCTCACCCGAGGTGATCAACAACGCGTCGTTCATCATCCTGTTCCCGATCACCTTCATCTCCAACGCGTTCGTGCCGATCGAGACCCTGCCGGACCCGTTGCGCGTCTTCGCCGAACTCAACCCGGTGTCCGCTCTCGTGCAGGCCGCCCGCGAGCTCTTCGGCAACGAGGGCAGCGCTCCGGTGCCGGATGTCTGGACGCTGCAGAATCCGGTGCTGACCGTGCTCATCGGGGTCGTTGTGCTGCTCGTGGTGTTTGTGCCATTGTGCATTCGTAAGTTCGCCTCGATCAGCTCCCGCTGACCTGGGCGCAGTCCAGAAGCAGGGAGCGCAACACCGAGCAGAGGGAGTCGATCATGGCACCATCAACGAAACTCAGCGTCCAGCGCGGATTCGGCGGATTCGCCGTGCCAGACCTGGAGGTCGCTCGCAACTTCTACGGAGACGTGCTCGGACTTGACGTCTCCGATGTGATGGGAATGCTGCAGCTCACCCTGCCCGGCGGCACCGGGGTGATCATCTACGACAAGGAAGACCACCAGCCCGCGGTGTTCACAGTCCTCAACCTCTCGGTTCCCGACATTGAGCAGGCAGTGGATGCGTTGGCCGAACGTGGCGTGGACATGCTGCGCTACGAAGGATTCGGGCAAGATGAGCGAGGTATCTCGCGCGGCGGCGGGATGCCGACCGGCGGCTGGATCGCCGACCCGGCCGGAAACATCATCGCCATCATGCAGGAGTGAGCCCAGAGAAGGAGACGACCATGGTCACAACAATCCCCGTGACGTACAAACACGGCTTCACCGGATTCGCGGTGCCCGACATCGACGCCGCCGGCACGTTCTACCGCGAGGTGCTCGGCCTCGACATCGGCGACGGCGGAATGGGGACGCTGCGCCTGACCCTGCCCGGTGGGGCCGACGTCTTCGTCTACCCGAAGGAGGACCACACCCCTGCGGTGTTCACCATCCTCAACCTCGAGGTGGACGACATCGACCAGACCGTGGACGTGCTCGCCGAACGCGGCGTCGAATTTCTCCGGTACGACGGATTCGAGCAGGACGCGCGCGGCATCGCGAGCGGTGGCGGAGGGCCGCGGATCGCCTGGTTCACCGACCCGGCCGGCAACATCCTCTCCGTGCTGCAGAACTGAACCGTGGTGACCGAGAAGGTGGCGGATGCCGCGACAACACCGGGCGTCGACACCGCGTCAGCCGGCGGAGCCGCGCCGTACGACGTGAAGCGCGAGCTGCGGGCCCTGTACGCGCCGAAGAACCGGGACTGGGAGACGCTGGTGGTGCCGCCGCAACGTTTCCTGGCGGTGGCCGGGTCGGGCAACCCGAACACGGCGACCGCGTACGTCGAGGCCGTCGAGGCGCTCTACGCGGTGGCGTACACGGTGAAGTTCACCAGCAAGCGCGGCGGCGGCCGCGATCTGGTGGTGGGACCGCTGGAGGGGCTCTGGTACGCCGACGACGCATCCGTGTTCAGCGCGCGCAACAAGGCAGCGTGGAGCTGGACCATGATGATCAGCCAGCCCGACTGGGTGAGCGACGCGGAGATCGAGGAGGCCGTCACGGCGGCGCGAGCCAAGAAGAAGGCGCTGCCGGCCCTGGACCTTCTGCGTATCGAGCGGCTCGACGAGGGCCTCTGCGCGCAACTGCTGCACGTGGGCTCGTACGACGACGAGGCCCCGGCACTGGCCCGGCTGCACGGCGAGGTGCTGCCCCAGGCGGGCCTGCGCGAGCGCGACCGGCACCATGAGGTGTACCTGGGTGACCCGCGCAAGACCGCGCCGGGGAAGCTCAAGACCGTGGTGCGGCAGCCGGTCTCCCGCGTCTGAACCTTCCCGCGAACTGAGAGAAAAGCACCGAAAACACGCCCGGATAGGTGCTTAACTCACAGTTCGGGGCGCTCAGCGACCGCCGCGGCGCTTGCCGGCCTGCGGGCTGGGGGAGTTGCGGGTGCGACCGGCGCTCTGCGTCTTGCGCGCGGTGGCCGGTTTCGCGGCGGCCGCGGCCGCACGCACGGCCTTGGCGGCGGCCTTGGCCTTCGCGGTCTTCTTTTCCTTCTTCACGGGCTCGTCGCCGGCCGCCACCGCGTTGGTGCGCGAGCTGTCCGGGGTGCGGCCACGCACGATGCCGATGAACTCCTCCACGTCGGGCGTGGTGTCCACCGTGCGCCAGGCCAGCGCGATCCGGCTCTCTGCGGTGTCCTCCACCGGCTTGGAGACGACATCTTTGCGGCTGTGCAGGCGGGCCACCGAGTGCGGCACGATGACGATGCCCACGCCGGCGGCGACCAGTTCCATGGTCTCGTCCATGTCACGCATCGGCGGCAGCGGGCGGCGGCTGCCGTCGCGCACCTCCACGGCCGCATCGCGCCACTCGGGGATCTCGTCGGGATCCTGTAGCAGGTGCTCGTCGACCAGGTCGGCCACGACCACGCTGTCGGCGTCGGCCAGGAAATGATCCTTGGCCACGACCACCACGGGGATCTCGTTGTACAGGTTGATCAGGCTGAGGCCGTCTTCATCGATGGGCAGGCGCACCAGGCTCACGTCGGCGCGGCCGTCCCGCAGCACGGCCTCCTGATCGGCGATGCTGGTGCGGAAGACCGAGAGTTCGACCTCCGGGCGCCGCTCGGCCCAAATGCGAGTCCATTTGGTGGGGGTGACCCCGGCGACGAAGGCAATGGAAAAGGTCACCGGCATCCTCTCGTGTGCAAAATCAGTGTGGGCGGTGGCTGCGCGGGCAGGCGTGAAGTGCCGGCGACGGGCCGTTTTGGCGGTGTTCGGGCGCAGGACACCGAAACCATAGTGCTCTCAGGCTATACGCTGGAACCATGAGCGAGAAGAAGCCCCAGACCATGAAGCCGGCCACGGCTGCCCAGAAGCTCGGGATTCTGCTCGAAGCAGCACCCGAGGAGTTCCAGTCCACGCCGGTGTCCCGCACCGAGCTGGCCGCCCTCGAGGCCAACCCGCCGGAGTGGCTCACCGAGCTGCGCGCCAACGGCCCGCACCCCAAGCAGGTCGTCGCCGCCAAGCTCGGCGTGTCGATCTCGGGCCTGGTGCGCGGCGAGGTCACCGAGCCGCTGACCACCGCCGAGATCCAGGCACTGCTGCAGCAGCCGCCGGCCTGGCTCGTCACCGAGCGCGCCACCCAGTTCGAGGTGCGCGAGGAGCAGATCCGCGTGAAGGACCGCGACGCCGAGAAGGCCCGCAAGAAGGCGCACGCCGAGCGCTTCGCCGCCCAAAACGAGCAGGCCGCCCGCAAGCGCTCCTAGCTCGACCTTTTTCACCGAGTTGCCCCGCCCCGGACGAGTTGCTCCGTTGGGACGGGGCAATTCGTCCGTTCGGGGGCAGCTCGTCGTCAAGGCGGTCAGGCGGTCAGGCGGTCAGGCGGTCGGCACCGCCGGAGCCGCGTACTGTTCGCGCAGGAACGCGACGATCTCGCCGAGTTCGGCCTGCGAGATGGAGTGACCCATTCCCTCGTAGATGCCCTCGGTGAGCGTGGAGTGCGTCGGCAGCCACGCCTGGGTGCGGGCGACCGCCCCCTCGGGGATCACGGGGTCCAGGGTGCCGCGGCCCCAGAACACCGGCGGCGCCAGCTCGGCCAGCCGTGCGTCACCCGGATGCGTGCCGCTGCCGATGAACCCCGACAGCTGCACCGCGAACGCGAACCGCTCCGGCGCGTGCCGCATCAGCTGCAGCGTCATGGCGCCGCCCTGCGAGAAGCCGAGTAGGCCGATGGACGTGGGCTGCTCCGGCAGGGCGTCGAGCCACTCGATGATGCCGAGCGCTGCCGCGTCGAGAGCGTCGCCGACGGGGTCGCCGGGCACCCCGATGGGAAACCACGACCAGCCCTGGCCGGCTTGCAGCGGCGCCCGCAGCGCCGCGATCGTCGGCTGCAACGGCAGGTGCGGGGCGAGCGAGAACAGGTCGCCCTCGGTCGACCCGTAGCCGTGCAGCACCAGCAGCAGCGGGCGGCCCACCCGGTCCGGTGCGGCGGCCGACCACAGCACGGCGGCCGGGTCGATCGGCTCTGGGCGGATGCTGGTGGCCATGTGTCGGTTCCTCACGTTCAGGTCGGCCCAGGTGCGCGCCGACTCCCTCAATCCTTCCACGCCCGCGCCGCGGTGCGCTGGGGTCCCGCGAACTGAGAGAAAAGGCCCAAAAACGCGCCCGGGGTGGTGCTTAGCTCACAGTTCGCGGGGTGTGCGCGACCGGACTCGCGGACCCCGGTGGTGCATCCACCGCTCTCGTGAGTGAGAATGAACTATGAGCGTGCGCACCCCTGACCCCGATCCGGACTGGACGCCTGGCGGGGATGACGCACCACCGCCCAACTCGAACCCGGGTTGGCTGAGCGACATCGAGCTCGCCGAGATCCGCCAGCGGCTGCCCCTGCTGTACGTCGAGGCCGTGCCCGTGCGGGTCGACGGGCTGGGCCAGGTCGTCGAGGTCGGCGTGCTGCTGCGCGCCACCCCGGAGGGCAAGATGACCCGCACCCTGGTCTCCGGCCGCGTGCTTTACGGCGAGACCCTGCGCGACGCGCTGTTCCGGCACCTCGAGAAGGACCTCGGCCCGATGGCGTTCCCGCAGCTGCCGCCGAGCCCGGTGCCGTACTCGGTCGCCGAGTACTTCCCGATGCCCGGCATCACCGCGTTCACGGATGACCGCCAGCACGCCGTGTCGCTGGCCTACGTCGTGCCCGTCACCGGCACCTGCGACCCCCGCCAGGATGCCCTCGAGGTCACCTGGATGACCCCGGAGGAGGCGGCCACCGACGCCGTCTCGGCCGAGATGGAAGGCGGCCGCGGCGGCCTCCTCCGCATGGCCCTGGCCTCGGTCGGCGCGCTGCGCTGACCCGCCGCCCCTCATCCGCGAACTGTGAGATAAGCACCTTCGCGGGCGAGTTTTTGGGGCTTTTCTCTCAGTTCGCGAGGGGGGAGGACAGGCCCAGGGTGTCGAGGAACAGGCGCGCGAAGCGTGGGGCGTCCACGTCCAGGGCCACCTCCACGACCTCCCAGGTGCCGGCGGTGCCGTGCACGATGTCTTCGCCCACCCGGTGGCGCTGGTCCACGATGGTCTGGCCGCGACCGTACCCGGTGAGCTCCACCCGCACGCGTAGCAGCCGGGTGGTCAGCGCATCCGGGTCGACCAGCGCGCAGATCGCCCCGGCGTCACCGATCAGCCCGGTGTACTCGGCCGCGCTGTTCTCGCTGCGGGCCACCCGGTTCGCCAGCAGCGCGCCCACCACCCGCCCGTAGCCGGAGTCGCCGGCCTCCAGCGCGGCGGCGACGTCGCGGTCTACGCTGACCTGGTTGAAGACGTCCAGCCCGTACATGAAGGTGGGGATGCCCGCGTCGAGCACGATCGCCGCCGCCTCGGGGTCGTGCCACACGTTGAACTCGGCCACGGCGGTGGCGTTGCCCACGCTGGCCGAGCCTCCCATGAACACGATTCGCTCGATGTTCTCGGCCAGGTCGGGGTACTGGCGCAGCAGCAGCGCCAGGTTGGTCTGCGGGGCCAGGGCCACCACGGTCACCGGGCGGGGGCTGTCGGTGATGAGCCGGCGCATCAGCTCCACCGCACTGACCGGCTCGGGGGTGCGCTCGCCCGGCGGCAGGTGCACGGTGCCCAGGCCGCCCTCGCCGTGCACGTGCGACGCGCTGCGGGCAGGCGAGATCAGCGGTCGGCGGGCGCCGGCGGCCACGGGGATGTCGGGGGCGCCAGCGACGTCGAGGATCCGCAGGGTGTTCTCCACGACCCGCTCGAGCGAAGCATTGCCGGCGACGCAGCTGATGCCGAGCACCTCGATGTCGGGGTGGGCGACGGCGAACAGGATGGCGAGGGCGTCATCGACGCCGGTGTCGACGTCGAGGAGAACAGGAATCGTGGGCATCCCTCGATTTTATGCGGCCGGCTGGCCATCGTTACTTCGTCGTTACCGCAAGCCATGTCGAGTTTTTCTCAACTTGACTATAGTCGCGGCAACAAACCGTTTTGGGAGATCACGTCTCCCCAACGAGAGGATGAAGCGACGATGCTTCGAAACCGGATTACTCGCGTGGTGGTTGTGGTCGCGGCCGTGAGCCTGCTGGCAGGGTGCACCGGTGGATCCGATGAGGGGGGCGGCGGCGAAGAGGTGACGATTATGGGCGCGTTCACCGACGCCCAGGCCAAGGCCTTCCAGGACGACCTGGACAAGTGGTCGGAAACCTCAGGGATCTCGGCCACCTACGACGGCAACACCGACTTCCAGACCGCGGTTGTGGCGCGGGCGACGGCGGGCAACCCGCCGGACGTCGCGATCTACCCGCAGCCGGGTGTGTTGAAGAGCCAGACGCAGTCGCTGTTCCCGCTGGAGGATCTCGGCATCGACGTTGAGGCGATCACCGCCGATGAGGCGAACGGTCTCGGCACGATCGCAGAAGTCGACGGTCAGACCTTCGGATTGCCCTTTTCCATCAATGTGAAGTCGCTTGTCTGGTACAACCCAGCCGCGTTCGAGGCGGCGGGACTGACGGTTCCCACGACGGATGCCGAGCTGACCGCAGTGCAGCAGCAGATCATCGACAACGGCCTGGGCTACCCCTGGTGCGTAGGTCTCGAGGCGGGTGCCGCCACAGGATGGCCGGCAACGGACTGGCTCGAGGAGTACGTGCTGCGCTTCGGTGGCCTCGATCAGTACAACGACTGGATCGCCGGAGACGTTCTCTTCACGAGCCCGCTGGTGAACCAGGCCGGTACCAAGGTTGCGGACGAACTCCTTGCGCCGAACAAGGTCAACGGGGGTGGGGCCTCAGCCGCCACCACCTCGTTCCAGACGGCAGGCAACCAGCTGTTCGTCTCCGGAGCGGAAAACGGTCAGTGCTTCATGATGCGTCAGGGGTCGTTCATCTCGGACTTCTTCCCGGATGACATCAAGGCGCAGATCGCCCAGAATGACCTGTCGAACGTCAACTTCTTCCAGCTGCCTTCCCCTGAGGGTACGGATGTTTCGATGCTGGGCGGCGGCGACCTCGTCGGCGCGTTCACGGACTCCGATGCCACCAAGCAGGTGGTGGAGTACCTCACCAGCAAGGAGTTCGGCACCAACGGGTATGCCAGCCAAGCGATCTTCCTGTCCCCGCACAACGACTTCGACGCGTCGAACTACACCACGGAGTTCCAGAAGAACGCACAGACGATGCTGAAGGACTCCGCCGTGTTCGGTTTCGATGCCTCCGACCAGATGCCGGGTGAGGTCGGTGCCGGCGCCGAGTGGACCGAGCTGACCAGCTGGTTCGCTGGTCAGAAGTCGATGGAGCAGGCCTTCTCGGACATTGACGCCGCCTGGCCTCGGTAGTCCCCACCTCACGGCCTGTCGGGCGGCCTCTCCGCCGCCCGACAGGCGAACTCTCCTTCCGCACAATGACGTCAGGCGGTTACGATGGCCATCTTCAGCGCAGTCATATCCGTGGTCCTGGGCTTGGGGGTCTCGTTCCTGATCTTCTGGCTTCTTAACTGGGTCGTTGAAAAGACGCATGACAAAACGAAGGCGCGGCTACTGCCGTACGTCTTCCTGCTGCCCGTGATCATCCTTGTCGCGGTTTTCCTCCTCTACCCGGCGTTGCGCACCTTCGTGGAAAGCTTCATGGAGCAAAGCAGGCGCCGAGGCGAAGGGGCGAAATTCGTCGGGCTGGACAATTACATCTCACTGTTCACTGACCCGAACTTCCTCAGCGTTCTGATCAACAACTTTCTCTGGGTGCTCGTCGTGCCGGCCGCATCAGTTCTGATCGGACTGCTCATCGCGATCCTCACGGACCGACTCGGCCACCGCCGCGAGCAGTCGTTCAAGGCGATGATCTTCATCCCCATGGCGATCAGCGGCGTGGCAGCGGCCGTCACCTGGCGCTTCATCTACTTTTACGCCCCGCCAGGCAATCCGCAGATCTACCTGCTCAACGCCATCTGGACGCGCCTCACCGGCAATGACCCTGTGACGTGGCTCACGATCGATGCGGCCCGCCTCAACAGCTTCCTCTTGATGTTCATCGGCATCTGGCTGCAGGTGGGCTTCGCGATGGTGCTCCTGTCGGCGGCGGTCAAGGGCGTGCCCGAAGAGACGATCGAGGCCGCGCGCCTCGACGGCGCGAGTGAGAGACGGACATTCCTCCTGGTGATCGTCCCGCAGATCCGTGGCACCGTGCTGGCCGTTTTCGTCACGGTCACCATTTTCGTCATGAAGACCTTCGACGTCATCTACGCGATGACCGGCGGGCAGTACAACACCAGCGTGCTTGTCGTCGACTTCTACTCGCAGCTGTTCAGCTTCCAGAATCCGGGCAAGGCCGCAGCGGTCGTGATCGTCCTGATGATCGCCGTTGTGCCGCTCATCATCTACCAAATCCGCAGTTACAAGTCGCAGGAGGAACTCCGATGACCGCGACACCGACCCCGCTCGTCAAGGTCAAGAGGAAGACGAAGGACCGCAACAAGGACGGCACAGTGCGGGAGAAGCCCCGCGTCCTCATCACCATCATTATGGGGATCATTGCCGTAGCCTGGCTGTTTCCCCTCCTGGGGATCCTCATCACGAGTTTCCGCAGCAAGGCCGACGTGGATGCGAGCGGCTGGTGGACGATCTTCCTCGACCCCTTCGGGCAGGATTGGTCCTTGCAGGCGTTCGGGGACGCCTGGGTGGCACTCGATGCCGGAACCACGTTCTGGAACTCGGCTGCGGTAACGATACCGGCCACGGTCCTCCCGGTGATGATTGCCGCCATGGCGGCCTATGCATTCACCTTCCTGCAGTTCCGGGGCAAGGAAATCTATTTTGCAGTAACCCTTGCCCTCATGGTCGTGCCCATCCAGATCGCGGTCATTCCTATCCTCCAGCTGTTCGTCTGGTTCGGAAACGCCACCGGCATCCCGATCATCGGACAGTATCCGGCGGCCTGGATCGTGCACGCGACGTTCGCGATGCCGCTCGCGATCTACATTCTGCGCAACTACATGCAGACGCTGCCGAATTCGCTGATCGAGGCGGCACGGGTGGATGGTGCGAGCCACTTCCAGATCTTCTGGCGGCTCGTCGTGCCGATGTCGGTGCCCGCGCTGGCGTCCTTCGCGATCTTCCAGTTCCTGTGGGTGTGGAACGACTTCTTCGTGGCGTATCTGTTCATTCAGAGTGGCCCCAACCAGGTGCTCCAGCAGGGTCTCTACAGTCTGCTGGGCCAGTACGGCCAGGGCTGGCAGCGGGTGGCCGCAGGATCGTTCATCGTCCTGGTGGTGCCGCTGCTGATCTTCTTCCTGCTCCAGCGGTACTTCGTGCGCGGCCTGACGGCGGGTGCGGTCAAGTAACCGCCGTCAGCCCGCGCGGGGTCGGCGGGTTGTACTACCGCTCGAGGCGCACCTCACGGAACGGTTCGCCCAGCACCTCTTCGGTGCGCTCCTGGCCGTCGGGTAGGTAGCCGTTGCGGGCGTAGAAACGGTGTGCGCGGGGGTTGTCCGCGGCGACCCAGAGGTAGGTGGGGCCGGGATCGACGACGGCGTCGAAGAGTGCCTGGCCGATGCCGGTGCCCTGGTGGGCCTGCAACAGGTAGACGAAGTAGAGCTCGTGCTCGGTGGGCCTGCCGGCATCGCGGCCAGGGCCGCTGCCGGCGAAACCGACGATCTCGCCGTCCAGTTCGGCCACGACGTGGCGGTAGCCGGGGCCCTGCACCGAGAAACGGCGCCACATTTGGGCGAGGCGTTCCGGGTGCAGCTGCGACAGCGCAGCCTGGCTCAGGATGTGGTCATAGGATTCGTGCCAGCAGGTCGCGTGGATGCGGCCCAGGCTGTCGGCATCCGTCTCGGTGACGGGCCGAACAACAACGGTGGTGTTCATACCTCGACCATAACCCCGGCCGCCGACCCCGCCCGACCACCCCGCGTGGAGCTGTGCGGGTCAGGCGCCGCTATGCGCCTGGCGCGCCACCCGCGCAGCGGCGCCTGCCCCGCATTTCGACCCGCGGCGCCATTGGCACGACGAAACGGGCCGGCTCCTGGAGGAGCCGGCCCGTTTCGGGTGGTGCTGAGCGGATGCTGAGGGCTGACTAGCCCTGCGCGCGGCGCGGAGCCGAGCGGCGGGCGCCGCCACCGGTGGAACCGGAACCGCGAACCAGCCCGCCGACCTGCAGGCCGCCGGAACGGCCGGAGCCGGAGCCGCCGGTGCCCGAACCCGAACCGCCGGTGCGGGGCGCGTGGCTGCGGCCGGAGGATGCCGGACGCTCGGTGCGGTCGCGACGAGCACCACCGGCGGCGACGGCATCGCCGCTGCGGCCGCCACGGCCACCGGAGTCGCGCGAACCGCGGCCGCCGTTGTCCCGGTCGTCACGGTTGACGCGCTTGCGCTGGGCGTTGGCGCCCTGCGAGCGGCCACCCTGCGACTGGCCCTGCTGCTGCTCGACACGCGGCACCGGCTTGACGTATGCGGCCACGTCACCGGTGAGGGTGATCACGGCGGGCGACGACGCGTTCACGCGCTGCGGGGTCACCGTGATGGCGGCCTTGCGCAGCAGCTGGTCGGTGTCGCGCTTCTGCGCGGGCAGCACGATGGTGACGACGTCACCGGCGCTGCCGGCGCGGGCGGTGCGGCCCGAGCGGTGCAGGTACGCCTTGTGCTCTGCGGGCGGGTCCACGTGGATGACGAGTTCGATGTCATCGACGTGCACGCCACGGGCGGCCACGTCGGTGGCGACGAGCACCTTCACGTCGCCGGCGCTGAACGCGGCGAGGTTGCGGTCACGGGCCACCTGCGACAGGTTGCCGTGCAGGTCGACGGAGGGGATGCCCGCATCCGTCAGCGCCTTGGCGAGCTTCTTGGCGTGGTGCTTGGTGCGCATGAAGAGGATGCGGCGACCGGTGCCCGAAGCGAGCTTCTCGATGAGCTCCTTCTTCGACTCGGCGGTGTCGACCTCGAACACGTGGTGGGTCATCGCGGAGACGTGGCTGGTGGCCTCGTCGACGGAGTGCAGAACCTCGTTGTGCAGGAAGCGGCGCACGATCTTGTCCACGCCGTTGTCGAGCGTGGCGGAGAACAGCAGGCGCTGGCCGCTGGACGGGGTCTTGTCCAGGATGCGCGTGACGACGGGCAGGAAGCCCAGGTCGGCCATGTGGTCGGCCTCGTCGAGCACGGTGATCTCGACGGAGTCGAGGTTCACGAAGCCCTGCTTCATGAGGTCCTCGAGGCGGCCGGGGCAGGCCACGACGATGTCGACGCCGGCCTTGAGCGCGGCGACCTGACGGTTCTGCGAGACGCCGCCGAAGATGGTGGTGGTGTTCAGGCCGTAGGCCTCGGCGAGCGGGGTGAGCGCCGCGGTGATCTGGGTGGCCAGTTCGCGGGTCGGCGCGAGGATCAGGCCGAGCGGGCGGCCCGGGCGGCGCTTGCCACCGGCGAGCTTGCCGCCGAGGCGGGACACCATCGGGATGGAGAAGGCCAGGGTCTTGCCCGAGCCGGTCTTACCGCGGCCCAGGACGTCGCGGCCCTTGAGGGTGTCGGGCAGGGTGTCGACCTGGATCGGGAACGGGCTGTCGATGCCCTGCGAGGTGAGCACGGCGACGAGGGGAGCGGGCACGCCAAGCGCGCCAAAGGAAGTTTCAGACAAAGTGGTGCCTTTCGGGGCATCAGTCTCCTCGCTCGAACCGGTGTCGCTTGAGCGACGGCCGGAGCCAGGAGGATTCACATGGCGAAGGTGCCGATGGGCACATCCGTTCGCCGTAAGAAAGTTTCATTCGGAAATCGGGTGGGCCGCCAGCAACGAGTCGAACTCGGGCGAGGTGGCCATCGATAAGAAGAGGGCGTTCTACGACGCAGCGAGCGCAACTACGCACTCACAAGTAGTCCTACTCTAGCGGATGCTGTCAAGCGCGCAGCCAGAATGTCACCCTCATGAGGGGTGACCGGGACTTTCGTCTCTAGATTCTGGGCAGGTACAGTTCACCGACCGGCACCTCGGCGGTGACGATGTTGCCGGCCTGCGGCAGCGGGCAGGCCCACATCGGGTCGTACGCGCAAGACGGGTTGTACGCGAAGTTGAAGTCCAGGATCAGGCTGTCGTCGCCGGTACCCGGGCCGAGGTCGGCGCCCTTGACGGTGTCCAGCAGGTAGCGGCCGCCGCCGTAGGTGCCGCCGGACTTGCCGGCCAGGGCGTCCTTGAGCGGCAGGAACAGGCCGCCGCCGTAGCTGGCGAGGCGCCAAACGTCGAGCGAGCCGATGTAGGGCAGCCGCACGGAGCCGACCAGGTCGAACGGCACGACACCGTCGGTGCCGGTTTCCACCTTGATGCGCAGCGGCTCCGCGGCCCGGTGCACCTCCACCTCGAAGCGCCAGTCGGGGTCGTACGCGGCGACGGTGAGGCCGGTGAACGCGGCCCGGTCATCCGGCAGCAGCGGCGACGCCGGATGCCCGGCGAAGAGCTCGTCGCGCCCGGAATGCCACAGTTCGTGGCCGGCGGACGGCTTGCGCGCGCTCAGCTGGCGCACGCCGCCGTAGAGCCCGAACACGCGGCGGCGCCAGTCGGCGATCTGCAGGGCTCCGATGCTTGTGCTCATAGTGTCAGGCTAGCCCGTCGGTCCCGCCCGGGCCCTCGGCCGCGCCCGCGGCCACAAAAGCGGGATCGTCGGCGCCCAGGTCGTACTGCCAGGTGGGCGCCAGGGCCTTCAGTCGCAGCATCCGCAGCTGCCAGAACGCCCAGAGGCCGGGCCACACCGCGAGGGTCGCCGGGCCGGCGGAGAAGATCAGCCGGTCGCGATACAGGGTCTTGCCGGTGCCGGCCGGGTCGGCGGAGATGGCCATGCGGTGGTCCCAGTGGGTGACGGTTTTCATCGCGCCGGAGACGCCGTTGCCGGTGTCGTGCACGATGCGCACGCCGCTGGTGGTGGTGCGCATCTCCAGCCGGATCATCTGCTCGCCCAGCGGCACCAGGCCCAGACCGCTCATGGTCACGGGATGCTCGCCCGGCGTCCAGCGGGTGGGGAAGCCATCCGTTTCGAGGGAGGCGATGCTCATCAACGGGCCGCTCACCTCGCGGAACACGGTGGGGCTGGCCAGGGCCCGCCAGGCGGCATCCGGCGTGCAGTCGAGGATCTCTTTCAGCAGTACGCGCATGCTCTCAGTCTGTGCTGCCAGAGCGATGCAGTACAACTAGTACGTGGCGATTCGGTACTGGCTCGGGGTGGTGCAGCAGGAGTATGTGCTGCGCAGCGTCGCGATGGGCCTGGCGCAGATGAACTATGCCGCCCGCGAGATCCTCGAGAGCATGAACGAGTCCGACGGGCTGGTCTACTACTCGCCCAAGACCGAATTCGAGGGCGAGCGGCTGCGGCAGTTCACCGCGATCGGCTACGTCAGCGACAACGTGGTGGTGCAGGTGGGCGACTCCGGCAGCGAGTACCGGCCCTGGCGGCGGCGGGTGCAGTATGACCCGGCTGCCGAACCCGCGTCGATCCGGCCGTTGCTGAAGGTGCTCGACCTCACCCGCGACGACCGCGACTGGGGCCTGAAGCTGCGCCGGGGCCTGCTGGAGATCAGCCGGCACGACTTCGAGCTGATCCGCGCGCAGATGCGCCGGCCCAGCGCCGACGACCGCCGCCGCTCCTGACGCCGAGTTGCCCTCGGGTTGGCTCCGGACCGGCCCGCCATCGGGGGTTTCGCCAGCTTCGGTCAATAGGATGGCGGCATGATCGATGCTCTGTGGTGGCTGCCCTCCGTCGTGGTCCTCGGCATCGTCGTGGGCGTGATTGTGCTGCTGGTGGCCGCGTCCCGGCGCAAGGCCCGCGGCATCCGCGCGGCCGAGAACGCCGAGATCGCCGAGCGGGCACGCGCCGCGGCGATCAGCCTGGTGCGGGCGGATGACCTCATCGAGGCCGCCACCGATGAGCTCGGTTTCGCGATCGCGCAGTTCGGCGAGCGGGCCACGGCCGACTTCGCCGAGGCCCTCACCGTGTCCAAGCGTCAGCTGCGTGAGGCGTTCGCACTGAAACAGAAGCTCGATGACGGTGAGCCGGACACCGACAGCCAGATCCATCAGTGGACCGAGCAGATCACCCGCCTCGCCGACGAAGCCACCGCCCGCCTCGAGGCGCAGACCCGCGATTTCGACACCAAGAGGGTGGTGGAGCAGAACGCTCCGCTGCAACTCGAACGGCTGCGCCGCCGCCTCGACCGCGCCACCGACCGGCTGGCCGGCGGCGCCGCCACCCTCGACCGCCTCGCCACCAGCTACTCCGCCGCGGCGCTCGCCTCGATAAGCGGCAACGTCGAACGCGCCCGCACCGCCATCGACGCGGGCCGCCGGGCCGCGGATGCCGCCGACGCGCGCCTGGCCGCCGGGGCCACGGAACCGGTCGGCGAGCAGGTCAGCGCCGCGGAGCAGGCCCTGTTCACCGCGACCGCGCTGCTCGACGCGATCGAAACCGGCGAAGACGAGCTGCACGTGGGTTTCGCCAGCCTCGGCACGGCCCTCGCCGCGGCCGAGGCCGAACTCGCCGAAGCTCGCGCCCTGCGCGACCGGCACGAGGAGTCCGACGCCAGCGCCGACCTCAACCGGGTGATCGCCGCCGCCGATGTTGTGCTCGCGGAGCTCCGCCGCCCCGGCCGGGTGAGCGACCCGTCCGCCGACCTCGCCCGGCTGCGCGAGGCCCTCGACGGCCTCGACGTCACCCGCTCCGAGGCCCGCAACCGGCAATTGCGCCGCGACAACGCCCGCGAGGCGTATGTGGGCGCCCGGCTGGCCGCCCGCAGCCAGATCGGCATCGCCCGCGACTTCATCACCGCCAACCGCGGCCGGGTCGGCGCTGACGCCCGCACCCGCCTGGCCGAGGCCGAACGCCAGCTCGCCCTCGCCGAGGCCGAAGCCGACCCGGTCAGCGCGCTCGACGCGGCCCGCCGGGCCATGACCCACGCCACCGACGCCGACGCCCTCGCCCGCTACGACGCCCGCTGAGCCGCATCCGCCCGGCCGCCCTTCACCGAGGGGTGCGCCCGGTATCCTGAACCGGTGAGCGATGCCGAGCCCCAGATCAAGTACCAGGTCCGATTCGACTGGGGACTCGCCGGCTTCCAGGCCCTCGCCGCCGATGCCGACGTCATCGTGCTCGCCGACGCCCTGCCGCCGGTGGATGCCGCGCACGGCTTCCCCACGGCACTCGGCGCGCACACCGTGATCGTCGCCGGCCTCGCCACGAGCGCCCTGGTGGCCGATTGGGCGCTGGCCAGGCAGACCGAGAAGGGCGACCGGTTCTCGGTGGCGGTCGTCGCGGTGGGGGAGCGGCGTGCCGACGGCACCATCCGCTTCGCCATGGAAGACCTGCTCGCGGCCGGCGCCGTGATCGACGCCCTCGCCGAACGGGGCATCGACCACTGCTCGCCCGAAGCCGCCGCCGCGGCCGCGACTCTTGTGGGCCTCAAACGCGCCGTGAAGCACCTCGTCACGGCCTCCGAAACCGGTCAGGCCCTCGCCGCCGCCGGCCGGCCCGCTGCCGTCGCCGCCGCACTGGCCCCGGCACCGGATGCCGCGGTGGCCGTTGTCACCGACTTCAACTTCCCCGCCTGAGAAGACCTACTCTCGCTCCGGTGCCGCGACGGCCAGGGGTGTCAGGGTCAGTGACTCGACGACAGTGCTGCCGTCGACGGATTCGACCCGTAACCCGTTGGCGTCCGGCTCCCCGAATGCCAGCGAGCTGAGCGTCTGCCGTCCACCGTCGGCGAACACCTCGACCGAGGCGTAGTCGACGAAGATGTCGAGGGCGACGGCACCATCCCGCAGCGGGCTGGTCACCCCGCGGACCTCCCGATACAGGTCCGGCATGGTGGCCGCCGCAGCATCGGCATCGCGGGCGATGAACACCCGTTGGAGTTCGAAGTCATACCCGACCGTGACGAAGTGGCCGCCGCCGTCCTTGATCTTCAGCCGCACCTCACGGGCCGGATCGGCCTCGTCCGGCGACAGGGCGACCTGAAGACGATACGAACCGGTGTCGGGCTGCGGCAGGGAATCCGAGTCGCCGGGCGGGAGCACTGTCGTCTCGGCGTCTATCGCCTCCCCGCTGAGTTCGGTGAGAGCATCCACCGGTTGCGAAACGAGCGTGGCGACACCGTCGACGTCGACCAGCCGGATGGTGCGAACGATCGAGAACATCCCACCTTTCCAGTCCGTCGTGGGCAGGTCGCCGGCGTACCCCCAGTTGTTCAGCCAGCCGATCACGTACCGGCTGGCACGCCTCTCGTCGGCACTCTCGCGGGGGTCGTCCCAGGTGACCGCGGCATAGAAGTCCGCTCCGTCATCCAGCCACAGCGGCTCCTCGCGGTCGGGCGTGAACGTGGTGCCGTCCCAGTTTCCCGTCCAGTACGCCAAACCCGTGGTCTTGTCATACTTCGAGCCGTGTGCGCTGGCGGCCAGTACCCAGCGGGTGTTCGCCGGATCCCCGTCAACGGACATCTGGAACAGATCGGGGCATTCCAGCGTGCCCAGGTCGTCTCGTTCAAAACTGGACACGTAGGTCCACTCGATGAGGTCCGGCGAGGTGTAGAAGCCCACTTTGGCTCCCTCGGCGAGCACCATGACCCAGCGCTCATGGGCGGCGTCCCAGCTGACCTTCGGGTCCCGGAAGTCCGTCGTTCCGGGGTTTTCCATGACCGGATTCGCCTCGTAGGCGGTGAAGGTGAAACCGCCGTCTGTCGAATAGAACAGCGACTGACGCTGGATGCCGTCGGCCTGTTGGGTCAGGATCGCGATGACCGCACCGGCGCCGAAGCCGGCCGTGTTGTCCACGTCGACGACCGCACTTCCCGTCTCGATGTCACCGAGGCCGTTGGTGTATTTCTCGATCGCCACCCCCTCGTCCTTCCAGTGCACGAGGTCGGTGGATGTGACGTGGTACCACTCGGTGCCGTTCCCGTTGGGATAGTCGGCGTTGTAGAGGTAGTAGTAGTGCCACACGCCGTCGAGGTAGAACGGACGCTGCGGGTCGTTCATCCAGTTCTTCTCGGGCGTGAGGTGGAGCGCCGGGCGGTAGTCCGACCAGTCGTTCGGCCGTTCGAATTGAAGGGCCTCGGTCGGCTCAGGCGAGGGCGAGGGCGAGGGCGTCGGCGCCGACGCGACGGGTGGCTGGGCGGTCTGCCCCGCGAGCAGCACCCAGGCCAGAACGCCGACCACCGCCACGACCACAACGGAGGCGATCACGATGATGCGGACACGCCGCTTCTTTCCATCGTTTTGTCCCGTTGGGGTTCCGGCGGTGGCCGGCGAACTCTCCATCGGCGTCAGCGACGTGACCGGCTGGAGTAGAGCGACTTCGCCGCAAGCAGCAGCGTCGTGTCGAGCTGGCCGTCACGGGTGTCAGCCACAGCGATCTTCACCGTGACCGGGGTGCCGGGTGTGACTCGGGCGTGGCATTGGAGCGGTTTGGTGAATCCGTTCATCTCGGTGGGCAGGATACCCGGCGTGCGGTCGGTGAAGTTGGGTACGTAGTGCTCGGCATGAGCGGTCTCATTGATGGTGCCGGTTCCCGCGGGTTCCGAGGTACGGGGAACTGTGGAACACAGTTCGCCGTTCACCCAGATGCCGAGGGCATCGTTGTACCCTTGCGCGGTCCAGTTCGCGTACTCTTCACTGCCGAATCCGTATTCGAGGAAGAGGTGCCGGTGCCTCGGCTTCACGGTGAGGGTGAGCACGGCGGCGTCGTAGCTGGAGATTCCAGCCTGCGCGGTGAGGTCGTCATCGCCCACTCCGCCGAAGTCGCCCGTTGTCGTCAGGCTCGTGTTGGGTCCGATCAGAGCGGACTTGGTGAAGTCGACGTCGGCATCCGACTGTGGATCTGAGTCGATGAGGCTACCGGTCGAGAGAGCGACGCCTTGTGAATGCCGTTTGCCGAGCATTGGGGCCCTGAATAGACCTCCCTGCACGTCGGTGCCGGTGAAGGTGGCGTCCTGCACTCTGATTCCGCGGCCGGCGAGTGCGTCGGCCAGTTGGGCTGCGGAGACCTCGCGCAGTGTCGACACTGACACCGGCGGGGCGGCTAGGGCGGGCGAAGCCGTGAGCAGAACGACGGCAGCAGCAGCCACCCCCGCCACAAGGCCTCGTCGGAAGGTGCCAACCCGCCGTGATGTATTGGTTTCCATGATTCTCCAGGTGTTGGGTCGTCGCAAGGCGACCGCGGTGGATGTTGCTTGGGGGAGAGACGCCACCTGAGAGATCTCCGAGGAGGTTACGCCTGAGCCCGAACTACCGTCAAGAGCGTCACAGGCCGGGATCGAGCCGGGGAGGGCGACCGCCGCGGTATCACGCGGATCCCAATCTTTGAAATTTCCTCAAAACTGCCGTGAGCCTCGATTGGGGTCTTGACTTTTTCTCAATATTGCTTGACCTTTCGCGATTGGAGGCAGATGGTTGATCCGGGGTAAGCGCCATTGAGCGGTCGGTCATCCATCTTTGATCGAAAGCGGACATCGTGAAAACTCAACACCAGGCAGCGCGGAGGACGGCCATAGGTCTCCTCTCTGCCACAATGCTCATCGCAGGAACGCTGGCCCTCGGCTCGCTTCCTGCCCAGGCGGCGGAATTCGTTCCCGTCAATCCCGGCTTTCCCAATCCCACACCGCATAGCCAACAGGCCTTCGCGCCTGACGAGGCTTTTACCTCACGCTGGACGCGCGCTGATGCGCGGCAGCTGAAGGCGATGAGCGATCCCAACGCAGCCCCGCGGGAGAACTCCATGCCCGAGGAATACACCATGCCGACCATCCCGCAGACCTTCCCCGACATGAGTGGCGGGCAGGTATGGGTCTGGGACACCTGGACACTGACGAACGGTGACGCCGATCAGTTCAGCTACAAGGGCTGGGAAGTGATCTTCTCGCTGGTCGCCGACCGCAACCTCGGTTTCGACGAGCGTCACACGTATGCCAAGCTCGGCTTCTTCTTCCGCAAGGCGGACATTCCGGTCGAGCAAAGGCCGGAGAACGGCGGCTGGACCTACGGCGGACTCGTCTTCCCTGACGGTGCCTCCGGAGCGATCTATGAGGATCAGTCGTTCAGCCATCAGACGGAGTGGTCGGGTTCCACCCGGATCTTCTCCGGCAACAAGCTGCGCACGTTCTACACGGCTGTCGCCTTCTATCGGGACGCGGCCGGTCAGGATGTGAAGCCGGCCGATCCCCGCATCGTGCAGACGGAAGGCCGGATCTTCGCCGATGACACCGGAGTGTGGCTCACGGGCTTCCGTGACCAGCACCAACTCCTGGTTCCGGACGGCACCCTGTACCAGACCAAGGATCAGAACTCGTCAGTGAATTTCCGTGACCCGTTCACCTTCACGGATCCCGCTCACCCCGACAAGACCTTCATGGTCTTCGAGGGCAACACGGCTGGAAACCGCGAGGAGGTCGAGTGCACCGCAGAGGACCTCGGCTACGATCCCGCCGATCCGCAACGTGAGGTGCCTGTCGGGGAGGGCGTTGAGGGCGGTCCGCCCGAGATCCCGTCTGATGCGAACCTGCGGATGGGCAATGTCGGTCTGGCGGTGGCAGACAACAAGGCTCTGACCAAGTGGCACTTCCTGCCACCGATCCTGTCAGCCAATTGCGTGACCGATCAGACTGAACGTCCACAGATCTACATCAAGGACGGCAAGTACTACATCTTCACGATCAGTCACCGTTCGACGTTCGCGCCGGGCATCGACGGCCCCGAAGGAGTGTACGGCTTCGTCGGCGACGGCGTTCGGAGTGACTTCGAGCCGGTCAACCGGGGTTCAGGCCTGGCCCTGGGCAGCCCATCCAACCTCAACTATGCGGTCGGATTCCCGTTCGCTCCCGACTTCAACCAGCATCCAGGGCAGTTCCAGGCGTACTCGCACTACGTGATGCCTGACGGTTTGGTCCAGTCGTTCATCGACAGCATCGGGACCTCGGACGACTTCCGTCGCGGCGGGACGCTGTCCCCCACGGTGAGAGTGGATATCAATGGTGCGGACGTGCTCGTCGACCGCAGCTACGGCACCGACGGACTGGGTGCGTACGCCGACATCCCGGCGAACCAGGTCCAGGACGTTCCGGACACCCCCGACCCCCGTCCGATCGGGTAACACCAGGCGGCACCCGTCGCCGGGTGCCGGTTAACCCTTCGATCCCCACTGCACCTGCCGCGGTGGGGATCGTGGTGTCCCGTCCGCGGTTGGCGAAGGGTCAGCGGGCGGCGGCAGCGGCTCGTCGCCGGGCAGCCGGGGTGATGTCGCGCCGGGTCCAGGTGATCACGTGCGCGGCGGTGAACCCGCGGCCGCACAGGCCGCAGGCCAGCGGGCGGGTGGGCTGCCGGTACCGGTAGTGGGTGTGACCGGCGGCGCAGGTGCCCACCCAGGGCGCCAGGTCGTCCGCGATCTCGCCGTCGTGGGTGCGCTTGCCGTCGTAGCCGAGCCCGAGGGCCACGCTCCGCCACACGGGGCCGTGCCCGGCCCGGGCGCCGGCCAGGGCGTGCGCCACCTCGTGCAGCAGGATCTGGTGAATCTCGTCGTCGCCGTACCGGGCGGCCAGATACCGGGACACGGTGATCTTCTTGGCGGTGAAGTTGCACAGCCCGGCGCGCTTCTTGGCGTTGTCGAAGTCGAAGGACCAGCTGGGGTCAAGGTGCAGGGTTATCAGCGCGTCGGCCCAGTGCCGCACTCGAATCAGGTCGGCCATCAGGGCCCCACCTGCACCTGGTAAAGACGGTCGTCGCCGGGGGCGGGGGCGCCGCGGCCATCCGTATTGTTGCTCACGAACCACAGTGTGCCATCCGGGCCGGACACCACATCGCGCAGGCGCCCGAAGCTGTTGACAAACCAGCCATCGACGGTGCCTGTGGAGGGATCGACCCGCCACAGGCGCTCGCCGCGCAGCGCGGCGAGAAACAGGGTGTCGTTCACGATGGCCAGGCCGCTCGGGCTTGCCTCGGCGGTGGACCACTGCTGCACGGGGTCGATGAGGCCGGCGCCGCCGCCGGCGCCCTCCGCCTCGGGCCACCCGAAATTGCCGCCGGCGGTGATCAGGTTCAGCTCGTCCCAGGTGTTCTGGCCGAATTCGCTGGCCCAGAGCTCCCCGGACGAGTCCCAGGCGATGCCCTGCGGGTTGCGGTGGCCGTAGGAGTAGACGAGGCTGCCGAACGGGTTGTCGGCCGGGACCTCGCCGGTGGGGGTCATCCGCAGGATCTTGCCGCCCAGCGACCCGAGGTCCTGCGCGTTGCCGGCTTCGCCCGCATCACCCGCGGTGGCGTAGAGCAGGCCGTCCGGGCCGAACCCGATGCGTCCGCCGTTGTGGTTGCTTGCCGAGGGGATGCCGCTGAGCACCGTCTCCGGGTCGCCGAGACCTAGGGCGCCCGCGGTGCCGGTCAGCGGCATCCGCACGATGCGGTTGTCGGATGCGGCGGTGAAGTACGCGTAGACCCAGCCGGCATCGGGGGTGTCCGGTTCGGCCTCGGCATCGGCCGCGGCCAGGAACGCCAGGCCGAGCAGCCCGCCCTCGCCCCGCGGTTCGACCCCGTCGACACGTCCGGCGTCCCGCAGGCCGCCGTCGGGCAGCAGCTCACGCACGAGAGCCGTGTCGCGTTCGTTGATCAGGGTGGCGCCGCTGGGCAATCGCAGGATCGACCACGGGGCGTCGAGCCCCTCCGCGATCACGACGGGCTCACTCAGTGGGCGCACCGGCACGGGCGTCGCATCCGTTGCCGGTTCGGTCGCCGCCGCCGTGGGCCGCGCCGGCGTGCTGGTGCTGGCGCTGGGCAGGGGAGCGCTCGCCGTGCAGGCGCACAACAGCGTCGCCATGCCCGCGGCGACCGCGCCGGACCAAACCCGTCTGTGATGCATATCTCCTGCAGAATGCCACGAAAGTCTTGGAATTGGTCATTTCCGTGCCCGGCTCCTGACCCCAGAATGCCCGGCGCGTCACCGGGTGCCGCACGGAGCTTCCGGATGCCGCGCTGAGGCGCCCGGGGCCCGCCTGGATGCCATCGGATGCCGGTGTGCGGGCTGGGCGCCGCTGCGCGGGTGGCGCGCCACCCGCCTAGCGGCGCCTGACCCGCATAACACCACGTCGACCCCAGCAGTATGCCGGGGAGAGCGCCTCAGCGCAGGGCCCGGCGCTCGCCGATGAACGACTCCACGACGGCCACGGCGATCAAGGCGCTCTCCAGCTCGTCGGGTGAGGCCCCGGACCTGTCGCGCAGGAACACGGCAGCGGTGAAGTCGGCCAGGGCGCCGTCGAGGTCGTCCTGTTCGAAGTGCACCTTGCCGCGAGTCTCCCGGGCGAACGCCGCGGTGAGGTTCCACTCGTGCGTCTCCGACTCGAGCACGCACTGGGTCAGTTCGGACGCGGCCTCCTCGAGCTTGCGTTGAAACTGCATCACCTGGGCACGACGGATGCGGCACAGCACGAAGTCCTGCCGGTCACCGGTGAACCGGGCCTGGCGCAACGCCTGGTTGGCGATCTCGAAGGCCTCGTCGAGGCGGTCGAGCAAGCGCAGCAGGGTGACCTTCTCGTTCAGTGCCGAGAGGCTGCGGAGTTGGCCGAGGTCGTCGAGACGTTCTGCGGCGGCAGGAAGGTCGACTTTTTCCCGGAGGGTGACGGCGTCGTAGCCAGTGATGATGGTCAGGATGATGTCCTTGACAGGGCGGCCGTGGGGTGCCGCGGGGAGGTCGGGTTCCCCTCCAGAGTAACCCCGGCGGCGAGGCGCTGACGCCCGATCGGGGGTATGTCCCGAGCTTTCCGGCCCCGAGCAGCGACGCCACCCCGAAAAATAACGTGAGGGATGCTCAGCTAGGGCGTATTGTGTGCAACCAGAACGGGCATCGACGTCAACGCCGACGCCGACTCTCTATCCGGCAACATGTCCCATAGATGGGACCACACGAAAGGCCTCACCTATGCACACGCTGTCTCGCGAGGGTCTAGCCCTGCGAGCCTTAGTCGTCACCATGACCGCCGCGCTCACCATCACCCTCGTCACAATCGGTGACCTGCCACACGCCACCGCCGCACCCCAGACACCGGACCTGCCGACCTTGAATATCACCCTCAGCGACCCAGATGCCTCGCACAACACGCTGAGCTACGTGCACGCATCCAAGGACAATAAGGTCGCGACGACGATGACAATCGAGGACCCTGCCGGGGTGAGCAACATCTCTGTCCCCGCCCTCGGTGAGATCAAGGGCCGGGGCAACTACACCTGGAACCTTGCCAAAAAGCCGTACCAGATCAAGTTCGAGCAGAACACCGCCGTTCTCGGCATGGCCCCCGCGAAGACATGGATCCTTCTCGCGAACGCCGCCGACGCGTCCCTGATGCGCAACAAAGCGGCCTTCGACCTGGCCAATTCAATCGGGCTGGCCTACTCGCCGGAGTCCAAATGGGTCGACCTCCGGGTGAACGGCACCTACCTCGGCAACTATCTGATCAGCGAGAAGACCGAGGTCAAGACGAACCGCGTTGACCTCACCGACCCGACGGGCGTCATGGTCGAGTTGGACAACAACTACGGTCTGGCCGAGCCCTACAACTTCCGCACCGCGACCAGCAGGTCACTGTTCGTGCTGAAGGACTCGAAGGCCGGGGTGCCGGATGGGGGTGCACTTCCGGCCGGGACCCAAGCAGGCTGGAACGACATCCAGAGCACCCTGGACAGGGTGGACGCGATCCTGGCGGCACCGCAGGTCGACTGGGTTGCGCTGAGCGCTCTGATCGACGTCGACTCGTTCGTCAAGTTCTATTACGTGTTCGAACAGACGGCCAATCCTGAGATCACGCAGTCAAGTGTGTACTTCTACAAGAACGGACCTGCCAGCAAGCTGTTCGCCGGACCGGTGTGGGACTTCGACAGCGCGTTGGGCAACTACGACCGCGCTCCGCACCTCGGCTCCGATCCGCAGGCTGACTACGCGAAGAACGCGCAGATTCTGCGGCAGCAGGGTAACGGTTTTTACTTTGACCTGTTCCGCTCCAAGGAGTTCGTGCAGCGAGCCAACCAGTTGTGGCAATCGGGTATCTCGCAGGAGGTGGGGCTGATGCCGGCCAAGATCACCCGCTGGGAGAACGAAATCAAAGCCTCCGCCGCTGCAAACTTCGCCGTCTGGCCCATTCTGGGCACGCCGACGCTGCTGATCCGCGGCTTCGGCAAGGATTATCACAGCACCTACGCCGGTGAGGTCGGCTTCCTCCGCGACTGGCTCGCCACGCGCGCCACGATGCTGATCAAGGAACAAGGCGCGACACCGATGCTCCGGTACAAGGCCCACCTGCAGGACGTCGGCTGGCAACGCAAAGTGAACACCGGCCAGGTAGCCGGCACGCTCGGTCAGTTCAGGCAGATGGAGGCGCTCATCCTCGAGACACCGGGATCCACCGCGGTCGCGAACATTGAGGCCAACGCCCACGTTCAGAACATCGGCTGGATGGGCTGGCGCACGACCGCCGACATCGGAACGACCGGCCGAAGCTTGCAGATGGAGGCAATTCAGTTCCGCCTGACCGGAGCGCTGGCTTCCCAGTACGACATCTCGTACCGCACCCATGTGCAGGACATCGGCTGGCAGCCGTGGGTGAGCAATGGGGCGACAGCGGGCACGACGGGTCAGTCGAAGCAAATCGAGGCGATCCAGGTGCGCCTGCTGGCCAAGGCGACGCCGACGCTTCCGGCGCTGCCGTAGGCAACGCGGATGTGCGGAGCTAAATTGGGGGTCAGTCACACGTGAGGACTCGGATGACGAGAGCAGCCCAAGGCCGACGCGCCCGCCGGAGCGTCGCGGGCGTGGTCGCCTTCGCGGCTGCTGCTCTCGTCCTGGCCGGTTGCGTTTCCGTCCCTCCTGCGGTTTCCGACCCGAGACCTTCCGAAAGCGCTGAGCCGGCGCCGGCGCCGGCGACCCGGTTGGCGCTGATCTCCGACTTCGGCACGTGCGACGCCGGAGAACAATGGACGGCGGATCAGGTCGACGCCTGGGGAGTGGACGCCATCGTGACGGCCGGAGACAACACCCAGCACGAAGTGGGCTGTATTCCGTATGCCGAATCGGTCTGGGGTTACTTCGAGCAAGGCCGGGACGGGCAGGGCGTGCCACCGCTGTGGCCCACGCTCGGCAACCACGACTACTCCGATGAGGGTGCCGGGCTCGACGCCTACCGAGCTGCCTTCCCCTATCTCAGCACGGCCGCCGACGCGCAGCAGCGCTGGTACACGCAGGATGTCGGAGACGTCACGCTGATCGTGCTCGACAGCGAGACCACTCCCGAAGAGTTGGAGATCCAGCGGGGCTGGCTGAAGGAAACGCTCTCCGACCAGCGTGCCGCCCGGCCGGATGCCTGGAACGTGGTGCTGTTCCACCGCCCCGCCTACACCTCAGGCGTCCATGAGGACAACCGGGAGATGCGGCCCACCGCCGGCTGGGACTACGCCGGGTGGGGAGCCGATATCGTCATCGCGGGCCATCAGCACATCTATGAGGACGTGATCGTCGATGGCCTGCACTACGTCACAGCCGGGATCGGTGGCACCGCCAACATCCGCGAGTGTCCCGTCGAGCTGCGAGAGGGAAGCCGGCTCTGTCTGGCTGGGACCGGGGCGAGCGTGATCGAGGCGACCGCCGATCAGTTCGTGCTGCGGTACTACCAGCCCGACGCGGAGGGCAAGGCAACGCTCGGGGACACCGTCCGGCTCAGCCGCTAGCGCTCAGTTACCGATCTGAAACACCGTGCGGCCGGGCAGCGGCGACGGCGTGGCCGTGGCATCCGTGGACACCGACGCGGCCGACATGAACTGGGCCAGTTCGGCGCCCTCGACCACCTTGGCCGGATGCGGGCCGCCGGCCAGCAGCCTCGGCACCCAGTGCAGGTCCAGCGGGGTGTGCGCGGCGACGAAGACGATGTTGCCGAACCGGCGTCCCTTGAGGACCTGGGTCTCGGCGAGGCCGATGACGTGCCCGAACACCGCCGACAGTGTGGCGGCCTGGCTGCGGGCGAACGCGAGGCCAGGCCCATCCGCCACGTTCACCGCGAGCACGCCGCGCGGCGACAGCAGCGGAGCGGCCAGCTCGTAGAACTCCCGGCTGGTCACGTGCGCGGGGGTGCGGGCGCCCGAGAAGATGTCGACGACCACGAGGTCCACCGCGCCGTGCAGCCCGGCGGGCAGCTTGCCGAGCACCTCGCGGGCGTCGCCGTGCCGCACCCGCAGGTTCGCGCGCTTGTCCCAGGGCAGTTCGGCGCGCACGAAGTCGATGAGGTCGCTCTCGATCTCCACCACCTGCTGCCGGGATCCGGGCCGGGTCGCCTCCACATAGCGGGGCAGGGTGAGCGCGCCGGCGCCCAGGTGCACGGCGGTGATGGCCTCGCCCGGGTCGCCGATCAGGTCGATGACGTGCCCGATGCGCTGGATGTACTCGAAGAACAACTCGTCGGGGTTGTCGATGTTCACGTGCGACTGCGGCGTGCCGTCCACCACCAGCTGGTAGCTGCCCGGCGTGAACCGGTCAGGCTCGATGACGGCCTGGTGCCCGCTCAGTTTCAGCGTGATCGTCGGATGTTCGTGCTCGCCCCTGCTCATCCCCCCAGTCTGACAGCCCGGTCACCTCGGCACATCTCGCGAGAGCGGTGCAACGGTTGCTTCCCGTCCCTGAGGCAGCCACACCGCCGCTCTCGCGAACGGGGTCGGGTGCCACATCTCGCGAGAGCGGTCCAAGGGTTGCTTCAGCTCGCGGAGGCAGCCACATGACCGCTTTGGCGACTTCGCGTCGCGGAGGCAGCGACACGCGCCCAATGGCGAAAGCTCCCCGCGCCGATGGGGCACAATGGAGCAACTTAACATCCACTCGGAAGTCGCCCCGCCGCTCCAGCCGGCCGGCGAAACCGGGTTATACCTGAGAATTTGGCGAAGGTCAACATTCCAGTAGACACGGGCGCAACAAGGGCATATAGTTGACCTTTGCGCTCCCAGATTTAACTCTGCCTTCATATTGCGGTCGGCTTTGCGTGCTCAAGCCACCTTGCAGCACATTTCTGAGCCGGATGTCCTCATATCGCGGATGGACATCCCCGCCCAGGATCTGCGGAGTCCATACCAAATTACTAACAGTGATTAGACCTGACGGGGTCCACGGAGGTTACTTCCTTGGCTGCTGCGCGCAACGCAACCACCAATTCACCCAAGAACGGACGAGCTGCTGGCCGTCTTTCGTTCGCAAAGATTTCTGACAACCTCACGGTTCCCGATCTGCTCGCTTTGCAGACCGAGAGCTTTGACTGGCTCGTCGGAAACGACATCTGGAAAGCTCGCCTTGCCGAGGCCCAGGCTGCCGGTCGCAACGACCTGAACGCTCGCACCGGACTCGACGAGATCTTCGAGGAGATCTCTCCGATCGAGGACCTCAGCGAGACGATGCAGCTGTCCTTCACCAACCCGGAGCTCGAGCCGGAGAAGTACACCATCGACGAGTGCAAGGAAAAGGGCAAGACCTATTCCGCACCGCTGTATGTGAACGCTGAGTTCATGAACCACCTCACCGGTGAGATCAAGACCCAGACCGTGTTCATGGGCGACTTCCCGCTGATGACCCCCAAGGGCACCTTCGTGATCAACGGCACCGAGCGTGTCGTCGTGTCGCAGCTGGTGCGTTCGCCCGGTGTGTACTTCAACCGCGAACAGGAGAAGACCTCCGACAAGGACATCTACTCCGCCCGCGTCATCCCGAGCCGTGGTGCCTGGCTCGAATTCGAGATCGACAAGCGCGACCAGGTCGGCGTTCGCATCGACCGCAAGCGCAAGCAGTCCGTCACGGTGTTCCTCAAGGCTCTCGGACTCACCTCCGAAGAGATCCTCGAGGAGTTCAAGGGCTTCGCGTCCATCGAGCTCACCCTCGAGAAGGACAACATCCTCACCAAGGAAGAAGCCCTCAAGGACATCTACCGCAAGCTCCGCCCGGGAGAACAGGTTGCTGCCGAGGCCGCGCGTGCGCTGCTGGACAACTTCTTCTTCAACTCCAAGCGCTACGACCTGGCCAAGGTTGGTCGTTACAAGATCAACCGCAAGCTGGGCCTCGAGGCGCCGCTCACCGACTCCGTTCTCACGCTCCAGGACATCCTGGCCACGATCAAGTACCTGGTTGCGCTGCACGACAACCAGACCACGATCCGCGGCAGCCGCGACGGCGTCGAGACCGACATCCGCATCGACATCGACGACATCGACCACTTCGGTAACCGTCGTATCCGCGCCGTCGGCGAGCTCATCCAGAACCAGGTTCGCACCGGCCTGTCCCGCATGGAGCGCGTCGTTCGCGAGCGCATGACCACGCAGGACATCGAAGCGATCACCCCGCAGACCCTGATCAACGTGCGCCCCGTCGTCGCCGCGATCAAGGAGTTCTTCGGTACGAGCCAGCTGTCGCAGTTCATGGACCAGAACAACCCGCTCGCCGGACTGACGCACAAGCGTCGCCTGTCCGCGCTGGGCCCGGGTGGTCTGTCCCGTGACCGCGCAGGTGTCGAGGTGCGAGACGTTCACCCGTCGCACTACGGCCGTATGTGCCCGATTGAAACCCCGGAAGGCCCGAACATCGGCCTGATCGGTTCGCTCGCCTCCTTCGCGCGGATCAACGCCTTCGGTTTCATCGAGACCCCGTACCGTCGCGTCATCGACGGTGTCGTCTCCACGACGATCGACTACCTCACCGCAAGTGAGGAAGACGAGTACATCGTCGCGCAGGCCAACGCCCCGCTGACCAAGGCCGCCCGCTTCGCCGAGACCCGTGTTCTCGCGCGTAAGAAGGGTGGAGAGGTTGACCTCTTCCCCGCAGAAGACATCGGCTACATGGATGTCTCGCCGCGCCAGATGGTTTCCGTCGCGACCTCGCTCATCCCCTTCCTCGAGCACGACGATGCTAACCGCGCACTCATGGGTGCCAACATGCAGCGTCAGGCTGTGCCGCTGCTGCTCAGCGACAGCCCGCTGGTCGGAACCGGTATGGAGGGCTTCGCGGCCATCGACGCCGGTGATGTGCTCACCGCACAGAAGGCCGGTGTGGTCATGGAGGTGTCGGCTGACGTCGTCACCATCCAGCTCGACGAGGGCGGAACGCAGGACTACTACCTGCGCAAGTTCAGCCGCTCCAACCAGGGCACCAGCTACAACCACCGCGTCATCGTCAACGCCGGCGAGCGTATCGAGGCCGGCGAGGTCATCGCCGATGGTCCCGCTACCGACAACGGTGAGCTCGCCCTCGGAAAGAACCTCCTCGTGGCATTCATGTCATGGGAGGGTCACAACTTCGAGGACGCCATCATCCTGAGCCAGAACCTGGTGAAGGACGACGTTCTCTCCTCGATTCACATCGAAGAGTACGAAGTTGACGCACGCGACACCAAGCTGGGCAAGGAAGAGATCACTCGCGACCTGCCCAACGTCTCCCCGGACCTGCTTGCAGACCTGGACGAGCGCGGCATCATCCGCATCGGCGCCGAGGTTCGCCCCGGCGACATCCTCGTGGGCAAGGTCACGCCCAAGGGCGAGACCGAGCTGTCCGCCGAGGAGCGCCTGCTGCGCGCGATCTTCAACGAGAAGAGCCGCGAAGTTCGCGACACTTCCCTGAAGGTTCCCCACGGTGAGCGTGGCACCATCATCGGTGTCAAGGTCTTCGACTCGCAGGATGGCGACGACGAGCTCGGCTCGGGCGTCAACCAGCGTGTTGTCGTCTTCATCGCCCAGAAGCGCAAGATCACCGAGGGTGACAAGCTCGCCGGTCGTCACGGCAACAAGGGTGTCATCTCGAAGATCCTGCCGGTCGAGGACATGCCGTTCCTCGCCGACGGAACCCCGGTTGACATCATCCTCAACCCGCTGGGTATCCCGGGCCGCATGAACTTCGGTCAGGTGCTGGAGACCCACCTCGGGTGGATCGCCAAGCAGGGCTGGCAGGTCGAGGGCAAGCCCAAGTGGGCCGGCCGTCTTCCCGAGCAGGCGCACAGCGCAGCCCCGAACACCAAGGTCGCGACCCCGGTGTTCGACGGCGCGCTCGAGGAGGAAATCGCCGGTCTTCTCGACTCGACGACTCTGACTCGTGACGGCGACCGCCTGATCGACTCGACCGGAAAGACGCAGCTGTTCGATGGCCGCTCCGGTGAGCCGTACCCGATGCCCATCGCGGTCGGATACATGTACATCCTGAAGCTGCACCACCTTGTCGATGACAAGATCCACGCACGCTCGACGGGTCCGTACTCCATGATCACGCAGCAGCCGCTGGGTGGTAAGGCGCAGTTCGGTGGACAGCGTTTCGGTGAGATGGAGGTGTGGGCGCTCGAAGCATATGGAGCCGCTTACGCCCTGCAGGAACTCCTGACCATCAAGTCGGACGACATCCTCGGCCGCGTCAAGGTGTACGAAGCCATCGTCAAGGGCGAGAACATTCAGGAACCCGGTATCCCCGAGAGCTTCAAGGTTCTGATCAAGGAAATGCAGTCGCTGTGCCTGAACGTCGAGGTGCTCTCGGCCGACGGAACCGCAGTCAGCCTGCGCGACACGGATGACGAGGTCTTCCGCGCAGCGGAGGAACTGGGCATCAACATTTCCACCCGGTTTGAGTCGTCTTCAATTGACGACATCTAAGCCTGGCCACTGACGAATACTCGAAAACTTTCCAAGGAGAGAAATTGCTCGACGTAACAACATTTGACGAGCTTCGCATTGGCCTGGCCACCGCTGACGACATCCGTCGTTGGTCGCACGGTGAGGTCAAGAAGCCCGAAACCATCAACTACCGCACGCTCAAGCCGGAAAAGGACGGTCTCTTCGGAGAGCAGATCTTCGGACCGTCCCGCGACTGGGAGTGCTCGTGCGGCAAGTACAAGCGAGTGCGCTTCAAAGGCATCGTCTGTGAGCGCTGTGGCGTAGAGGTCACGAAGTCGTCGGTGCGCCGTGAGCGCATGGGCCACATCGAGCTCGCCGCCCCGGTCACCCACATCTGGTACTTCAAGGGTGTGCCCTCGCGTCTCGGTTACCTGCTGGACATGGCTCCGAAGGACCTCGAAAAGGTCATCTACTTCGCCGCCTACATGGTCATCGAGGTTGACGAAGACGGTCGCCACCAGGACATGCCTGGTCTGGAGAACGAACTGCGCCTCGAGATCAAGACCCTCGAAGGCAGCCGCGACTCCCGCATCGCCGACCGCCTGCAGCGCCTTGAAACCGACCTCGCAGCACTGGAGGCCGAAGGCGCCAAGAGCGACCAGAAGAAGCGCACCAAGGACGCCGCCGAGAAGGAGATGTCGCAGGTCCGCAAGGCCCTCGACGAGCAGATCGCTCACCTCGAGCGTGTGTGGGAAGACTTCCGCACCCTCAAGGTCGGCGACCTCAAGCCCGAGGACTCCGTGTTCCACGAGCTTCAGGACCGCTTCGGCATGTATTTCGAGGCCTTCATGGGCGCCGAGGCCATCAAGAAGCGCCTCGAGGCCTTCGACCTGGTCACCGAGAGCGAAAACCTGCACCTGCAGATCGCCGAGGGCAAGGGTCAGAAGAAGATCCGCGCCATCAAGCGTCTGCGCGTCGTCAACGCCTTCATCATGACCGGCAACTCGCCGGCCGCGATGGTGCTCGATGTCGTGCCGGTCATCCCGCCGGAACTGCGCCCGATGGTGCAGCTCGACGGTGGCCGTTTCGCGACCTCCGACCTCAACGACCTCTACCGTCGTGTGATCAACCGCAACAACCGTCTGCGTCGTCTGCTTGACCTCGGTGCCCCCGAGATCATCGTGAACAACGAGAAGCGGATGCTGCAGGAGGCCGTTGACGCGCTCTTCGACAACGGTCGTCGTGGCCGTCCCGTCACGGGTACCGGTAACCGCGCCCTCAAGTCCCTGAGCGACATGCTCAAGGGTAAGCAGGGTCGGTTCCGTCAGAACCTGCTCGGTAAGCGCGTTGACTACTCCGGCCGTTCGGTCATCATTGTCGGCCCGCAGCTGAAGCTGCACCAGTGTGGTCTGCCCAAGCAGATGGCTCTGGAGCTCTTCAAGCCGTTCGTGATCAAGCGCCTGATCGACCTGAGCCACGCTCAGAACATCAAGGCCGCCAAGCGCATGGTTGAGCGTTCACGCCCGCAGGTTTGGGACGTGCTCGAGGAGATCATCCGTGAGCGCCCGGTTCTGCTGAACCGTGCACCCACGCTGCACCGCCTCGGTATCCAGGCCTTCGAACCTCAGCTCGTGGAGGGTAAGGCCATCCAGCTGCACCCCCTCGTCTGTGCGGCGTTCAACGCCGACTTCGACGGTGACCAGATGGCTGTGCACCTGCCGCTGTCCATGGAGGCCCAGGCCGAAGCGCGCATCCTGATGCTCGCCTCGAACAACATCCTGAAGCCGTCTGACGGTCGCCCGGTGACCCTGCCCACCCAGGACATGATCATCGGTCTGCACCACCTGACCACGCTCAAGGACGGTGTCACCGGCGAAGGCCGCGCGTTCACCTCTGTCTCGGAGGCCATCCTGGCCCACGACCAGAAGTCGCTCGACCTGAACGCCAAGGTGCGCATCCGCATCAGCGACCTGTACTTCACCGAGGGCACCCAGCCCGACGGTGTCGAGCTGGTGGACGGTCAGGCCGTTGGAACCGTACTGGTGAACACCACGCTGGGCCGCGCCATCTTCAACGAGGCGCTGCCGGCCGACTACCCGTACTTCGAGAAGGTTGCCGACAAGGGCACCCTCTCGGCCATCGTGAACGACCTGGCAGAGCGGTACCCGAAGGTGGAAGTAGCGGCAACGCTGGACCGCATCAAGGACGCCGGCTTCTACTGGGCCACCCGTTCCGGTGTGACCGTCGCGCTCTCCGACATCCTGACGCCTCCGAACAAGAAGGAGATCGTCGGTACCTACGAGAAGATGGCCGCGAAGGTTCAGTCGCAGTTCGAGAAGGGTCTCACGACCGACCTCGAGCGTCGTCAGGAGCTCATCCAGATTTGGACCAAGGCGACCGAAGACGTCGCCGCGGCCATGCAGGCGAACTTCCCGGCCGACAACACGATCAACCGGATGGTCACCTCTGGTGCTCGTGGTAACTGGCTGCAGGTGCGAAACATCGCCGGTATGCGTGGTCTGGTTAACAACCCGAAGGGTGAGATCATCCCTCGCCCGATTATCTCGAGCTACCGCGAAGGCCTGTCCGTCGCCGAGTACTTCATTGCTACTCACGGTGCTCGTAAGGGTCTGGCCGACACCGCTCTGCGTACCGCAGACTCCGGGTACCTCACACGTCGTCTCGTCGACGTCTCGCAGGATGTCATCATCCGCGAAGACGACTGCGGTACGACCAAGGGTCTCGAGCTGCCGATCGCTACGGTCGACGCCGCCGGAACGCTTGTTCGCCACCCCAACGTGGAGAACGCGGTCTACGCCCGCAGCCTGGCCGCCCCCGCGGTCAACGCCAAGGGTGAGGTCGTTGCTGACGCCGGAGACGACGTCGGTGACGTGATGATCGAGAAGCTGGTCGCGGCCGGTGTCGAGAACATCAAGGTGCGCTCGGTGCTGACCTGCGAGTCTGCTGTCGGTGTGTGTGCGGTCTGCTACGGCCGTTCGCTCGCTACCGGCCTGCTCGTGGACATCGGAGAGGCCGTCGGCATCATCGCCGCACAGTCGATCGGTGAGCCCGGCACGCAGCTGACCATGCGTACCTTCCACACCGGTGGTTCCGCATCCGCAGACGACATCACCCAGGGTCTGCCCCGGGTGCAGGAGCTCTTCGAGGCGCGTACCCCCAAGGGTGCATCGCCGATCGTTGACGTTGCTGGCCGCATCACCATCGAGGACACGGATCGTAGCCGCAAGGTGATCCTGACCCCCGACAACGGTGACGAAGCTATCGCCTACCCGGTGCTCAAGCGCGCGACCCTCCTCGTTGAGGATGGCCAGCACGTGGAGCTCGGCACGCAGATCATCATCGGCGCCGTCGACCCGAAGGAAGTTCTTCGAGTCAAGGGTGTCCGTGCGGTGCAGAAGCACCTCGTTGGTGGCGTGCAGGATGTCTACCGTTCGCAGGGCGTGCCGATTCACGACAAGCACATCGAGGTCATCGTTCGTCAGATGCTTCGTAAGGTGACTGTTGTGGAGCACGGCGACACCGGCCTGCTGCCGGGCGAGCTCGTTGACCGGTTGAAGTACAACGAACTCAACCGCACCGCGCTCACCGAGGGCAAGAAGACGGCTTCGGCTCGTCAGGAAGTCATGGGTATCACCAAGGCTTCGCTGGCAACCGAGTCGTGGCTGTCGGCCGCTTCCTTCCAGGAGACCACCCGGGTTCTGACCCAGGCGGCCATGGAAGGCAAGAGCGACCCGCTGATGGGCCTCAAGGAGAACGTGATCATCGGTAAGTTGATCCCGGCCGGCACCGGTCTTCCCCGCTACCGCGACGTCAACGTCGAGGCAACGGATGAAGCCAAGGCTGAGCGTTACCCGAACCGCATCTTCACCGATGATGCAGCGTTCACCGAGGGTGACCTGAGCTTCGTCGACTTCGACAGCTTCTCGTCGGACGACTTCACCCCCGGTACGTACAACTAACCGAGTGTGATTCCCGGATGGCCCCCTGCTTCGGCAGGGGGCCATTCCCCGTTAACGCCCGGATCTCGCCGGTCGAGCCCACGCCGTTGGTCGAGCTTGTCGAGACCCCGTAACCCACCCTCTCAACGCACCTCACCGGGTTTCGACAAGCTCAACCAACGGACACGGCTCAACCATCTCGTCGGTCGAGCTTGTCGAGACCCCCAAGACGCTGCCCGGCCGCCGGACTATGCTGTGCGTAAACCGCGAGGAAGTCACTCATGGGCGCTGCGCATTCATCGGCACCCCATCCGGCGAAACGCCGGCTGTGGGTGATCCTCGGGGTGTTCGCTGCATTGCTGGCCGTCGCGGCGATCCTCGTCGGCCTGTTCTGGCCCCGCGGTGGGGTCACCCCGGCTGCCACAGAAGCGGCCCGGCCCACGCCATCAGCGACCGTCGCGCCGACTACACCCACCCCCACCCCGGGCAGTTCGGCCGCCCCGGGCACGCCGCAGCCGGCATCCTGCGACGACCTGTACAGCCCCGAGATGGTCGCAGCCTTCGGCAGCATGGTGCTCAACCCGGCGTGGCTGGACGACCCGGAGCTGGACATGAAAATCGGCGAGGATGACCCGGTGCAGCAGGAGGTCATCGAGACGAACGACTCCCTCCTCTGCCAGTGGGCCATGCCCGAGGGACCCTCCGGCGCCGGGGTCTCGACCACCGTGGTGTGGGTGGACGCCGAAGACAGCGCCACCATCCAGGCCCATCTGGTCGACCGCGGCGACAGTTGCTTCGAGCAGCAGGGCGGGCTGCGCTGCACCACGGAGAGCTCCAACGATGAGGGCTACTTCGGTGAGTCGCACTTCCTGCGTGACGGCATCTGGGTGGCCACGGAGTACTCCAACGCCGGTCCAGAGGGTTACACCCTCGACATCGTGAACAACCTCTGGCCCCCCATGGCGCCGGGGGACTGAACTGCTCGAGCCCTTACGGTCGGTCGAGGGCCCGGCCCCGCGTTGATCGAGCCTGTCGAGATCCCGTGAGCCGACCTCTCAACGCACGTCACCGGGTTTCGACAAGCTCAACCAACGGGGTGGGGTGCGACGAGCGGCGGCCCGGTAGAATCTTCATGACGAGTGGCGCCCCTGCCCATCGGGAGCAGAGGCACATCATGCGATTCGCCAGTCTCACTGGAGCGGCCGTCGCCGGGGCGCTCGGTGTGGTCCTCCTGATCGGATGGTACGTCGGGCTCGGCGCGGTCCCCGGGGTCATCACCGGCCTGTGGACGATCAAACCGATGACCGCAGTGGGCTTCGTTCTCGTCTCGGCTGCCGTGACGATGCTGGACCGGCGCCGAGTCACCCTGGGTCTGGGTCTCGCTGTTGCCATGATCGGTGCGCTCACCCTGGCCGAGTTCATCTTCGCGATACCACTCGGCATAGACGAGCTTGCGGGTATCGACTTCGACGGGCAGACCGCGCGCATGGCGCCGGCCACGGCGGTGTCGCTGCTGTTGCTCGGGGCAGCCGTCGTCGCCAGCCGGCTCGCCCGCGCCAGCGTGATGCTCGGACTGGCCTTCGGGACGCTCACAATCAGCCTGATCGCGATTCTCGGCTACGCCTACGGG
The DNA here is from genome assembly GCF_002929555.1 of Cryobacterium sp. N22. Lineage (GTDB taxonomy): Bacteria > Actinomycetota > Actinomycetes > Actinomycetales > Microbacteriaceae > Cryobacterium. The sequence continues at coordinate 165,708 of NZ_PJJP01000038.1, read as the reverse complement.
GTCTCCTCCCTCTACAGTGTCGGCGGGTTCGCGAGCATGGCCCTGCCCTCGGCGCTTGGGCTGGCGATCTTGTCGTTGGCGATCCTGCTGCAGCGTCCCGCCAACGGTCTGATCGCTCTGTTACGCGACTCGGGCAGCGCGGGGCATCTGCTCCGCCCGGTCATTCCTGTCTTGTTCCTCGGCCCGTTCGTACTGGGGCTGGCCGACCTGGCGGGCCGCCGCCTGGGCTGGTACGACTCGGTGTTCGGCGTCGCCATCCTGATCGCGGCAATGACAGTTCTCGGCACCGGGCTCGCCTGGATCGCGGCGCGCCGGCTGCGCACCCTCGATCGCCAGCGGGACGCGGCCATGCAGGCCCTTGCCGAGGCCAACCACACCCTTGAGGAGACGGTCGACGCTCGCACCCGGCAGCTGGCGGAGACGGCCGACACGCTCCACACGCTGATCAAGATCGCACCGGTCGGCATCGTGCAACTGGATGCCGCGGGCGGAATCATTTCGGCTAACGACCAGTGGCTCGAGCTGAGCGGGCTCACGAAGCGCCAGTCGCGGCGCGACGGATGGGTCGCGGCCATGCACCCCGACGACGCCGACCGAGTGCGTCAGGAATGGCAACAGTACGTCGACGCCGGGGAGGCCTACGAGACGACAATGCGATTCCGCACTCCCTCCGGGCAGGTCAACTGGGTGCAGGTGAGCACCGCCCCGATGACAGATGCGAACGATGTGTTCGGGCACCTTGCCAGCGTCACCGACGTGACCGCGCTGCGCACTGCCGAACACGCGGCATCGGCGGCGAGTGCCCGCTTCGAGGCCGCCTTCGCCTCGTCGCCGCTCGGAACAGCCATTGTGTCGCTCGACGGTGTGGTCGTCGAGGCGAACAAGCGGCTCTTCGACCTGGCAGGGTCGTTGACCCCGGTGGTGAACCAGCCGATCGAGTCGATGTTCAGTCCGGCGAGTGCCGGTGATGGCGCGGCATCCGCGACGGTCGGCGTCGACGGCCCAACGGGCCGCCGCATGGACCGTCGGATGCGACGCGACGACGGCGAGGAAACCTGGGTCAAGGTCAGCATCGCCGAGATTCACGAGGGTGATCAGGCCGGCGGGTTCCTGTACCAACTCGAGGACATCACCGCCCGGCGCCTGGCCGAAGCCCGGGTCGAGCACCTGGCTTTCCACGACCCGCTGACGAACCTGCCCAATCGCCTGCTGCTACTCGACCGGCTGAACCAGGCTCTCCTCCAGGCGTCGCGTCACGGTACGGGCGTCGCCGTGTTGTTCATCGACCTCGACCGCTTCAAGTTCGTCAACGACAGCCTCGGCCATCACGCCGGAGACGCCGTCCTGATGCAGGTCGGACTCCGGCTGCGCCAGCATGCCAGGGCGACCGACACGGTGTCCCGCATCGGCGGGGACGAATTTGTGGTCATCTGCCCGGATGTCGGCCGCAGCGGGGATGTCAACAAGATCGCCGAGGCGTTCCAGAAGGCCATCTCAGAGCCGATCCAGTTCGGTGACCAGATCGCATCCGTCGACGCCAGCATCGGTATTGCATTCGGACTCGGGCACGACGACGCCGAGTCAATGCTGCGCAACGCGGATCAGGCGATGTACCTGGCGAAGGGGCGAGGCCGTGCCCGCTACGAGGTCTTCGACGACGACCTGCGTTACCGCATTCACCAGCGTCTCGACACCGAGCTGGCTCTGCGGGAGGCCGTCGCTCTGGGCGAGATCGAGACGTGGTACCAGCCCATCGTGGACCTGCAGGAACAGCGTGTCGTGGCCACCGAGGCTCTCGCCCGCTGGCGGCGGCCCGAGCGCGGGCTGGTCTCACCGGGTGAGTTCATCGCGATTGCCGAAGAGGTCGGCCTGATCAAGGGCATCGGTGCCACGGTGCTGGGCCAGGCCTGCCATGCGGCGACCGCCCTGGCGCGCGGCATGGCCGTCAGCGTCAATGTGTCGGCCCGGCAGTTCGTGCAGGACGACTTCGGTGCGGTCGTTAAGCGCGCGCTCAAGGACTCGGGTCTGGCCCCTGACCAGCTCTGGCTGGAGCTCACCGAGAGCGCCGTGCTCGAGGCGATCGACTCCGCCGCCCGAACCTTCCAGGAGCTGCGCGCCATCGGAGTGCGGCTCGCCATCGACGACTTCGGCACCGGCTACTCGTCGTTCACACATTTGCGCGAGTTCACCGTAGACCTGTTGAAGATCGACCTGTCGTTCATCCGGGACCTCGAACGGTCCGAACACGATCGGGCGATAGTGGAGGGAATTCTCCGTCTAGCGGACTCCCTGAATTTGGATGTGGTGGCCGAGGGCATCGAGACCACTAACCAGCGAGACCTGCTGCAGGCGATGGGCTGCCGGTACGGCCAGGGCTACCTCTTCTCGAAGCCGACTCCCAGCGCTTCTCCCTCGGTCATCTTCGCCACCTGATTCGCTCGTCTTGCGGCTCGTCGACAGGTTCAACCAACGGGGTGGGGTTTCGACAAGCTCAACCAGCGGATGCGGCCGATTAATGCGAGGAGCCACCGTGTGACAGACAGTGCGGACTAGGTCGCGCAACAAGGAGTCATGAACACACGGTGGCTCGCGACCCATGATGCTCCCCATCGGGCCCGGAGGCAATCGGCCAGCTAGGCTGGGGGAAATTCTCTAAGGGGGTCACCGCCATGGGTGCTGCAACGATGCCGACTGGTTCACCGTCCCGGCGCCCGCTGTGGTTCGCCCTCGGCGCGGTCGGCGTGCTGCTGGTCGTGGCCCTGATCGTGGTGCTCGTGGTCTGGCGCGGGGGAGCGGGCACGCCCTCCGGCTCCGACTCCCTGCCGGGCACCCGCCCCACCCCGTCGGCGACCGCGGAGCCGCTCGCGGTGGCCAGCGCCGCCCCTCCAGCCGCCACCGGGCCGCACCCCGCCTCCTGTGAAGCGATCTACAGCCCCGCCATGCTGGCCACCCTCAACGAGACCGGCACCCTGAACCCCGACTGGGCCGAAAAAGACGTCAACTCCGGGGTGCTGTTCGGCACCGATGACGAACAGCTCATTGTTCTCATCGAGGGTGCGGAGCACCTTACCTGTGTGTGGGGCAACCCCGATGGCGGCTCCGGCAGCGGCCTCACCTCCAACGTGGTCTTCGTCTCGGCCGAGCAGTCCGAGGCGGTGCACCAGCGGTTGCTCGGTGACGGCCTGAATTGCTACGAAGAGCTCAGCGGTATCCGTTGCATCGCCGAATCGACCGAGGGTGCCGAAGGCATCGCGGGCCAGTCGCACTTTCTGCGCGACGGCATCTGGCTGGCCACCCGGTACGTGAACGCGGGCCCGGATGGCTACACCCACGACATGGTCGGCACCGTCTGGGCCGGCGCCTAAGCAGCACCTCCTCGCCCAGTCCGGGCTATGCTGTGCGCAAAATCCTCCGGGAGGATCGCGCTCAGGGAGGCCGCATGCCCGTTCATGGAACACCGACGATCACGCCCCTCACGCAGTGGGTGCTGCTGATCCTGGGCGGCATTGTGACCGTGCTCGTCGTGGTGGCCGCCGTGTGGGTGATTCTCTTGCCCCGGCCCGTGCCCGCCCCCGCAGTCGACCCCAACGCCCGACCGGTGCCCGCCGCGCCGGCGGCCGCGGCCGCGCTCAGCGCCCCCACCGCCGTGCTCGAACCCGGCACGCCCAAGCCCGCGTCCTGCGAGCAGATCTACAGCCCCACGATGGTCGGCGCGTTCGGCGACCTGGCGCTCAACCCGGCGTGGACCACCGAGCCCGGCGCCGCCGTTCGCGACGGCGCCGACGACCCCGAGCTGCGCGCGATCATCAATTCCAACGAGCACCTCAGCTGCCGGTGGGTCACGCCCGACGGGGCGTCCGACACCGGCGTGTCCACCAGCGTCGTGTGGGTCACCGCCGAGCAGACCGCCGCCGTCGAGGCACGCCTCCGCGGGCTGGGCATGGAGTGTTACGAAGAGCTCGGGGGGCTGCGGTGCATCACCGAAACCACCACCGACATCGGCAAGTACGGCCAGTCGCACTTTCTGCGCGGCGGCATCTGGCTGGCCACCATCTGGGTGAACGCTGGTCCGGATGGCTACACCCACGACATGGTCAACACCATCTGGGCCGGCGCCTGATCACCCGAAATCCGGCAGCCCACGGCCCCTGATGGCGTGTATCCGGTGGCTCAGCCGCTAAGGTACAGATAGGCCTCGACTTCCCGGATGGCACCGGGCTGGCTGGCCAAAACCCTGGCCCCCGAAGGTGGTTCTCGCCACCCGAATAGGTCTGGGATAGCGTGACTCGTCATTTCATTCGGGCGCTGGTTCACCAGCTGCGTGCGCTCCGTTTCCGCGCAGCCCCACCCGTAGGGAAAAGTTCTCATGGCGACTCTCACGGAGATCCTGATCTTGCACGGCTTGCTGCCCATCGAGGTTCTGGACACGCTGATGGCCGGGGATCCCGCCGACGAGACCGCGGTGCGCGCTCTGGTCGCCGAGGGAGTCATTTCCGAGGCCCAGTTCGCCAAGGCCCGGGCCGCCCAAGTGAACTTGCCGTTCGTGGAACTCACTGACTACCCGGTGGACCGGCTGGCCGTGGCCCTTGTGCCGGTGTCAGTTTGCCGACGGCACGAGGTACTGCCGATCCTCATCGACGGCAACCGGCTGGTGCTCGCCATGGTCGACCCCGGAAACGTCTTCGCCGTCGACGATGTTCGAGCGGCCTCCGGGATGCGGGTCACCCAGGTTGTGGCGGAACGTGCCGATCTGCTCGCGGCCGTCAGCCGCTATCACCGAGCCGACGGTGAACTCAGCGACCTGACCTCTACCCTCGAAGAAGAGAACGCTGCCGCCGCCGCCGAGGGTGCCACGTTCGGTGTCTCCGACCCGGCGGAGATCGATGCCCCGATCGTTCGCTTCGTGAACCTACTTGTCAGTCAAGCCATCCAGGACCTCGCCTCCGACATCCACATCGAGCCTGGCGAACATAGCCTGCGAGTGCGCTACCGCATCGACGGGGTGCTGCACGAGATGCAGACGGCCCCGAAGAGCATCCAAAACGGTGTCATTTCTCGACTGAAAATCATGAGCGACATCGACATCGCCGAGCGCCGCAAGCCCCAGGACGGTCGAATGACCGTGCGGCACGCCGGTCGACAGATCGACCTGCGGGTGGCGACGCTGCCAACCGTGTGGGGCGAGAAAGTCGTTATGCGAATTCTCGACAATTCCAACACCACCCTGGATGTTCGGGCGTTGGCGCTGCTCGAGCGCAACTTCGAGGCTTATCAGACCTCCTACAGCAAGCCGTACGGCATGATTCTGATCACCGGCCCCACTGGTTCGGGTAAGTCCACCACCCTGTACACCACCCTCGGGGCGGTCGCCCGCCCCGAAATCAATGTCATCACCGTCGAGGACCCGGTTGAGTACCGCATGGCGGGCATCAATCAGGTGCAGGTGAACGTCAAGGCGGGTCTCACCTTCGCAAGCGCGTTGCGCTCCATCCTGCGAAGCGACCCGGATGTCGTGCTGCTGGGTGAGATCCGCGACCACGAAACTGCCCAGATCGCCATTGAGGCCTCACTCACAGGGCACCTCGTGCTGTCAACACTTCACACAAATGACGCCCCGAGTGCCATCACCCGCCTCACCGAAATGGGAATCGAACCGTTCCTCGTCGGGTCGGCCCTGGACTGCGTGGTCGCACAACGGCTCGCCCGGCGCCTGTGTGACAAATGCAAGGCACCGTCGGCACTTACGGCAGCGGACCTGACCCGATTGCGTTTTGCATTCGACCCGGCTCAGCCGTTGCCGACAATCTATGAGCCGGTCGGCTGCACACAGTGTTCCAAGACCGGCTACCGCGGACGAATTGCCGTCCATGAGGTCATGACCGTGACCGAGGAGATCGAGCGTCTCGCCGTCGCCCGGTCATCAAGCGCCGAAATCGCCCGCGTCGCGCGCGACCAGGGCATGATCACCCTCCGCGAAGACGGCTGGGCGAAGGCCCGCCTGGGTTTGACATCGATCGAAGAAATCTTACGAGTGGTCGCGTAGTGCAAAAGGGGACATCCACATGAGCCAGCCCATCTACGACATTCCGGTGACTCCGCCGCAGCGTCCTCACGGAGATGAAGAGACCGGGGCCGAACCAGAGGCGCCCACCGCCGAGCCCGTGCCGTGGTATCTAGCCGACCCGGCAGATTCTCCGGCCACCGAAACGGTCCCGTTCAAGTCAAAGTACGGTGAACCTGCCGAGGCCGTGACGGTATTTCCGACCCACGCTGAGCCGGCCCGGATGGGCGCGGAATCTCCGCCAGACCTCACCCGGTCGGCACTGGAAGGTTCAGACTCTGGGCGTGTCCTTCGCCCGCGGGCGGATGCACGTGCCGATGCCACCCGACCTAGGCGCGCCGAGCGGCCGGAAGTCACGACAGGACCCGACCAGGACCTCCTGGACGCACTGCAGGAGGTGCTCGATCTCAACGGCTCGGACTTGCACATCACCGTCGGCGCACCACCCAACCTACGGGTGAACGGCAGCCTGCGCCCGTTCGACAGCGCGAGGATTTGGGCGTTCGAAAAGGTCTCGAACGCGCTGCTCAGTATCCTTACTCCTGCCCAACGCATGGAGTTTGAGCGGGAGCTGGAACTCGACTTCGCCTATACGGCCAACGGTGCCCGCTTTCGGGTGAATTTCTACCAGCAGCGCGGATCGATTGGTGCCGCTTTCCGGTTGATCCCACGCGATATCAAGCCGCTCAAGGACCTGGGGATGCCCGAGGCCGTGTCTCGTTTCGCGGCAATGCCACGTGGCCTCGTGCTCGTCACCGGTCCCACGGGGTCGGGTAAGTCCACCACCCTGGCCGCTCTCGTGGATGAGGTGAATCGCACCCGCGCCGACCACATCGTTACGGTGGAAGACCCGATCGAGTTTCTGCACAAGCACCGGATGTCGCTGGTGAACCAGCGTGAAGTTGGCAGCGACACCAAAAGCTTTGCCGCAGCCCTCAAACACGTTCTCCGTCAGGACCCCGATGTGATCCTGATCGGCGAGCTCCGAGACCTCGAAACCATCTCGGTGGCAATCACCGCCGCGGAAACGGGTCACCTCGTTTTCGCGACTTTGCACACCCAGAGCGCAGCGCAGACCATTGACCGCCTGATCGACGTATTCCCGCCGGAACAGCAGGCGCAGGTGCGCTCACAGCTGGCGGCGACCCTGCAGGGAGTCGTCTGCCAGACCCTGGTGAAACGGGTGGACCACGGCCGGGTGGTAGCCACCGAGGTGATGTTTGCGACCCCTGCCATCGCCAACCTGATTCGTGAGGGCAAGACCTACCAAATTCCCTCCGCCATGCAGGCCGGTCGTGCGCAGGGGATGCACACCATGGACCAGCACCTGGCTGAGCTCGTCGACGCGGGTCTGATCAGCCATGCATCGGCCGAGGAAAAGGCGCAGGATCCGCAGGGCCTCACCCAGTTGATCCGGCGGGTGGACCCGGCGGCAACGGCGACAGCGAACTCACCGATGTCGGCCGACGGCATCGACTTCGGTGACGCCTACTCGGGCGGCAAGGGGCACTAATGCCATCAACATCCGCCTTCGCGTACACGGCCCGCGATGCCGAGGGCAAAGCGACCAAGGGCCGGCTGGACGCGTCCTCCGAAGGCGCCGCCGTTGCGCGCCTGCGCACTATGGGACTCACGCCGATTTCGATGTCCCTAGTGCCGGCGGCAAGCGGACTCAGCCGCGAAATCAATATTCCGGGGCTGAGTAAGGGTGTCGGTCTGAAAGACCTGGCGATCATGAGTCGCCAGATGGCCACAATGATCGGCGCGGGGCTATCGCTGCTACGAACCCTGAACATTCTTGCCGATCAAACAGAGAGCAAGCCGCTCACAACGATCCTGATCAAAGTCAGGGATGATGTCGAAACGGGGATATCGATCTCCGATGCTCTGTCGCTGCACTCCGAGGCGTTTCCCCCGTTGATGATCAACATGGTGCGAGCCGGCGAAACAGGCGGTTTCCTCGATGGGGCCTTGGAATCGGTTGCGGAGAACTTCGAAAAAGAAGTCAAGCTTCGAGGCACCATCAAATCGGCGATGACCTATCCGGTCATCGTGCTGTTGATGTCCCTGGTATCAGTAATGATTATGCTGATCTTCATTGTCCCAATCTTCGAGGAGATGTTCACAGGGCTGGGCAGCGCGCTACCCCTGCCCACCATGATTTTGGTGCACGTTTCAAATTCCATGGTGTTCGTGGTGCCTGTCCTGCTGGTCGTCGGTATTGGTTTCGCGCTGTGGTGGCGAACAAACAAACATACCCTGCGAGTGCGCATGAAGCTCGATCCTCTCAAGCTCCGGCTGCCGGTCTTTGGCCCGCTCCTCCAGAAGATCGCGGTCGCTCGGTTCAGCCTGAACTTTGCGAACATGATTGGTGCGGGTGTCCCCATCCTGCAGGCGCTGAAGATCGTGGGCGAAACCTCCGGCAACTGGGTGATTGAAAACGCCCTCACTAAGGTTGCTGAATCCGTTCGCCAGGGCCAGTCCATCGCGGCGCCGCTACGGCAACAGCCCGTATTCCCACCGATGGTCACTCAGATGATCGCGGTGGGAGAAGACGCCGGTTCGCTGGAGACGATGCTCAACAAGATTGCGCAGTTCTACGACCAGGAAGTCGAATCCTCAACTGAGCAACTTACGGCGGCTATAGAACCGCTGTTGATCGCATTTCTTGGTGTGATCATCGGTGGCATGGTCATCGCGCTGTACATGCCGATCTTCAGCATCGCGGGTGCCATTAAGTAGCTTTGTACCGATGCGGACGTTGAAGAAGGCTTGGATTAATTGCGGCCATAGTCGCGCATTGTGCGATGGATGTAGCCCCTTCCACCTACCCCCCGTTCTGGGGGTTAAGACTTCACAAAATACTCTTCTTTTGGGTTTTTACCTGAAAATAACCTGCGAATATTAGGCAAGTCCGAACGGGCCCGACCGCAAGGTCACCGACGCCCAAAGAAAAGGATCTCTCGTGCTAGCTCGCAGCCTCGCCGCTCTCAACCGCCGTCGCAACAACCCCGATGAAAACCAAAAAGGTTTCACCCTGATCGAACTCCTGGTCGTGGTGATCATCATCGGCATCCTCGCCGCCATTGCCATCCCGGTGTACTTGGGTGTGCAGGACAATGCCAAGGACAGTTCGGCGCAGTCCGACGTCTCAAACCTCAAGACGGCCGTCGTTAGCATGCAGACGGGCACAGGTACACTCCCAACGGTTGCCGCAGTGATCACTGGCGGCGCGCCGACCACCGACGCGGGCAACGCCGGCGCATCCAAGGGCGCGAACACCTCCGCGCTGAGCTACAAGGCTGGCACCGGCAGCGCATTCTGTGTGGCCGGAAAGAGCACAAGCTCCGGCGCTTCCGTCTTCTACGCCCTTGAATCGGGTGGGGTTGTAAAGCTGGTCTCACCGGCGACTCTTCCCACTGCCTGCACGGCTCCGTAGCAAAATAGGGCCCGAAATGCGTCGGGCGCACCATGTGGGGTGTTGCAATATGCGGCACCCCACGTGGTGAGAAGAGCCGTACCTTGCACTAAACAACGCCAGGAGTTGTGACATGAGTTGGATTCGTGCTCGACTCGGCGACGGTCACATTCGGCAGTCGGGTCTCACTCTCATCGAGATCATCGTTGCCATGATGGTGTTCGCCATGATCTCGGTGTCGGTGGCATATGCCCTTACGTTGTCGCTCACGATGGGCAGCGATAACCGCTCCCGCACCGCGGCAGCCAACTTGGTCGCGCAGGAAATAGACCTCAGCCGGGCCGTCGAGGATCTTTTCACGCTGGTGGACGCCGACAAAACGTCCACGATGAACGGTACGACCTTCTACATTCACCGCACAACCAACTGGGTCACGAGCACTAGCGCCGACGCCACCTGCGGGTCCGGCGGTGGACAACTCAAGTACAAGCGTGTCAACGTCTCCGTCACCTGGGCCGGTATGCGAGCGTCCACGCCCGCAGTTCGCGCCGACACAGTAATCGCGCCCGGTACCCGAATCAATGACCCGACGCTGGGGACCATTCTGGTATCCGTGCGCGGCGCATCGGGAGCTGGCAACGCTGGTGTGACAGTCACGGCCGCCCCGGCCACTCCTGCAGCGGGCGCCGTGGCTCTGACCGAGACCCCTGAGCCGACAGATGCTCAAGGCTGCAGCTATATTCTCAAAGTTGCACCCGGGAACTATAACGTGTCGATCACGGCGGCCAACTCCGTCGACGTGAATCAGAAGGCCACCCCGTTGACCTTCGTTGGCGTCACTGCCGGCACGGCAGCATCGGTGTCCTTTCAATACGACAGGTCCGGTGCCTACACCGTCAATTACGCGTCCAACGCCCCCGCGGGTTCGGCCGTGATTCCGACGAATCTGGACACCACGTTCAAGAGCACTTACCCCCTCTACACGCCCTCGGCCGCGACCAACGCACTCTCCAAGGCGTTCGCGCTGCACGCGTTCCCCTCCGGTTACCGAGTCTTCAGTGGCAAGTATGTTGCGCCAAGCGCCAGTTTGCCCGGGTGCCTTTCGCCAGACCCCGCCGAATGGACCACTCCCGGCGCAGGCGGTGCGGTGGGCCCTGCTTTTCCGGCCGTAGCGACGGTGCCTGGAGGTAGCGTGGCGACTGCGGTGCCGATGGGACTGGCCACGGTTACCGGACTCAACGGGCAATTTCTCAAGGCGATCTCGCAGGCCCATGCGCCGGGAACGGGAGCAGCCGGCTGTGCGGACACCATGATATATACCTTCGACAAGCTCACCAACGACTCGGTCTCGATAGCTCTCCCGTACGGGGTCTGGAAGCTTTACCGAGGCAGTACCGCAGCTACCGCGACGATTGCGGTCTCGACCGGCCTGACTGCGCCGCCGCCGTCGACCGTGTCGGCGGCTGGCCTCCTGACTCTCGACCCGCGAATTGTGGTGGCCCCGTGATCACCGCCGGCTGGCGCCGGTTGAAGGGCGGCGAGCAGGGCCTGAGCCTGGTAGAGCTTCTGGTGGCGATGCTGTTGCTCGCAATCGTGGCCACGATGATCTCCGGCCTTTACTTGAGCACCATGCGAACGGTGTCGCAAACGCGCATCGTGAGCGCCAACAGCCGTGAGGCGTCGAACGGCATGAACGAGGTATCGCGGGTCATCCGCGCCGCGACAGAAAATCCGGTCTCCGGAGCGGCCAACCAGCCGGCGCTCGAATCTGCACTCCCGGAGTCGGTCACTCTCTATGCCTACATCAACTTGGTGTCCTCCGCTGAACTGCCAGTGAAGATTCGGCTCTCCCTGGACACCAGCCGTCGGCTGATCGAAACGCAGTGGCCGGCCATCGAGTCGCCCATCGGCTCGGGTTTTTTCACTTTTTCGCCCACGTCGAGCTCGACCAGGATTATGGCCGGAACGGTTGCAGCACCGAGTGGCAGCGCGCCCTCCCTCTTCACCTACGTGCTCAAGGACGGAACTGAACTCACAGCGCCTTCCGCTGGGCTCACCCTGGACCAGCGAGATACGATCGCCGCTGTGAAGGTCACCATGACCCTCCAGGGCAGTGCAACCGACTCTCGATCAGCGGTGACGCTACAGAACACCGTCGGCATGCCCAACCTCCCAGTCTTCCGGACGGGGCCCTGATGCTCACGATCAATCGCATATTCGCTCGTCTCCGCGCGGCCGGCACAGATGACGGTGTCGCACTCCCAATGGTGATTGGTACCGGGATGGTCATGCTGATTCTGGTGACGATGGCCTTGACGACGTCCGTGAGTGGACTCATCAAGGCCAACTCCGACCAGAACTGGAGCGCAGCAGGCTCCGCTGCCTATGCGGGTGTTGAGGAATACGAGAGTCGGCTGGCCAACGACAATGCCTACATGATCTACGGCAACTCGGCCGCACCGTTCAGCACCAGCAGTACGCTAAGCCTGCCAACTGGCACCCAGGCCAACCCTGCCTTCGGCGTGGGGGCGAGCGGAACTTGGGGAGTAGTCGAAGGCAGTGGAGGGCGGGCCTCCTACCGTTACGAGGTGGACACCTCGCAGTACTCTGACTCTGGCATCCTGCGCATTCGCGCCACCGGCCGCGTCGGGGACGCCACCCGATCTATCGTCGCCAACTTGAAACAGCAAGGTTTCATCGACTTCCTCTACTTCACCGACTACGAAATTCAGGATCCCGATCAAAACGGTGACGACGTGGCAACATGCGAAAAATACGCCTGGCAGGGTCGGCCCGGACCCAACCCGCCCTACAGTCAGTGCAGTGATATTGCGTTCGGCAATGGTGACGTCATTAACGGGCCGCTACATTCCAACGACACGCTCCGGGTCTGCCAGGCAACCTTCAACGGAATCGTGACTACCTCCAACAACCCCGCGGCCGGCCTGCGTTACCTCAAACGGGACTCGAATGGCTCCACCTGCACCGGTCAGGTCTTCTCTAAGGGCAACCCGACCTATAGCCCCAAAATAGCCATGCCCCAGACGAACTCGGAGATGAAAGACGAGACCCGCTCCGACCTGCCGATCGCCGTGGTGGCCGTGCCCGGATGCCTGTACACGGGGCCCACGAGCATCACCCTCACCAGCGATGGCAAGATGAACGTGAAATCACCGTGGACGAAAAAGACGAATGTGGCTGGGGATCCGGCAACGTCCGGTACAACTCCGGCCGTATGTGGCACGCCGGGAGCCGGCACCAACGGGTTGGCTTCCTCCACCGGCGCGACAATTGATGTGCTCGACCGCAATCTGATCTTTGTGCAAAATGTTCCCACGACCGTCGGGAATCCGAACACTTGGCCGACCAGCGGCACTTTGATGTACCCCAGCGGGTATTCGAACTCGGTTTGTGCAGCCGGAAACGGCATCGGGTATCCGCGAGCCAGCGAGTGGGTCGACTCGATCTCGTCGTCCTACGGCTGTAGAAACGGCGATCTTTTCGTGCAGGGTACGCTACGCGGCGCGATGACTCTCGCCGCGGAGAACTACGTATACATCACCGGCGATGTCACCTACGCGACCGCGCAGGATGACGTGCTCGGCTTGGTGGGCCAGAACGCAGTGTGGGTGTGGAACCCAGTGAAATACTCGAGCGGATCGTACTCAGCGCTCCTTGGCAACAATCGAACGATCAATGCGGCCATCCTTTCGGTTTCGCACACCTTCCAGGTGCAGAACTATGACCGCGGAGGCAGCCAGGGCATTTTGACCGTAAAAGGAGCAATCTCCCAGAAGTTCCGGGGAATCGTTCGCAGCGGTAGCAACGGGTATACAAAGGCCTATGGCTACGATGACCGATTCCGTTACGTCGCGCCTCCGAAATTCCTTTCGCCAGTGTCGACCACCTACGGCGTAAACGTCGTGGTCGAGGTGAAGCCGGCCTTTACGGCAAAGGGAGTGGCGATCCCGTGATCGAGCCGTTGCAGGCCAGTTTTACAGTCCTCGTTTCGGTGCTCAGCGCCGTGCTTGGTCTCGCCATCGGATCGTTCCTGAATGTCGTGGTGTACCGGGTGCCGGCAGGCATGTCGGTCGTCGTCCCTCCGAGCTCCTGCCCTCGCTGTGGCGCGGCCATTGCCTCCCGGGACAACATCCCTGTGCTGTCCTGGATTCTGCTCGCCGGCAAATGCCGTAGTTGCCGCACGGCCATCTCGGTACGCTACCCACTCGTCGAAGCTGGAACGGCTGCGGCGTTCGTTGCTGTCACATTGCACCTGTTCACGGACGAGCCGACGAATGCAAACGGAATCACGAACGAGTTGCTGGTTCTGGGTGCGTTTTTCTACTTAGCAGCCGTGAGCATCGCGCTGGCACTGATCGACGTTGACGTGCACCGTCTCCCGAATTCGATCGTGCTGCCCGGGTATATCGTCGGCACCGTCCTGCTTTCACTGGCTGCCCTGACATCGGGCGATCTCGGGGCGGTCCTGCGCGCCGGCATTGGCCTAGCGGCGATGTGGTTCGCATACTTCCTGATGGCGATGGTGTACCCCGGCGGTATGGGCTTCGGCGACGTTAAGCTTGCGGGAGTTCTCGGGCTGTTCCTGGGTTACTTGGGCTGGGGAGAGCTGGCAGTTGGATCATTCGCGGCGTTCCTTCTCGGCGGTTTCTACGCCGTCGGACTGCTCGTCGCTCGGCGGGCGACGCGAAAGAGCGGTATTCCGTTCGGTCCCTGGATGCTGGCCGGTGCGTGGGTGGGAATCTTCTTTGGTGACCGAGTGTGGGACGGTTACTTGACGCTTCTGGGAGCGGTATAGCAATGAAGGACTTCATCAGCAATAGAGGAGCACTCAAGTGGCCACGAACGTCGTAGGGATTGACATCGGCACGGTGTCGGTGCGCGCTGTTGAGGTGAGCAACCCGGGCAAGGCGCAGCCGACGCTGCTGCGATACCACGAGGTTCCACTGCCGGTGGGATCGGTGAGCCGGGGCGAAGTCGTCGACATCGAGGCAGTGGCCGCGGTCTTGAGGCAACTGTGGTCGGCAGGACGGTTCAAGAGCAAGAACGTGGTGCTTGGCATGGGGAACCAGCGGGTGCTCGCCCGCGAACTGTCTGTGCCGAAGATGCCGCTGGCACGCATTCGGGAAACCCTGCCCTTCGAAGTGCAGGACATGCTGCCGATCCCCGTCGTTGAGGCTGTCCTCGACTTCTACCCGATCGCGGAGGTGGAAGGCGAGAATGGGCCCATGGTACGCGGCCTGCTCATCGCTGCAATTAAGGCTGCAGTCCTGGCCAATATCAAGACCACCGCCCTCGCGGGGCTGACCACAATCGACGTTGACCTTATTCCCTTCGCGCTGAGCCGATTGCTACTCTCCCGTCCCGGCGTCGAGGGCACGGTCGCCCTGGTCGATATCGGGGGCAGCACTACGAGCGTCGTCATTGCCACCGACGGCGTTCCGCAGTTTGTCCGAATTATTGCCACCGGCGGTGATGACATCACCCAGGCGCTGGAGCGTGACTTCGAGCTAGAAGCCGCCCAGGCCGCCGACCTGAAGCGACGTCTCGGTCTGGCGGTGGGTGCGGTGGCTGCCGCGGACAAGGTAGCGGTCGAGGTGATTTATAGAATCGCGAAAGAGCAACTTTCGAGCCTCCGTAACACCATCAATTATTTTGTCAACACTCGCCCCATGGACTCGGTGCACCTAATCGTGTTGAGTGGCGGTGGCGCACAATTGCGCGGCCTTCCAGAGGCGCTGGCTGAAATGACACGCCTGTCGGTTGTCGTTGGCGACCCGCTATCAACCGTCGTTTTAGCGCACGAGCTTGACACCAAAGAACTGCTAACCAACGTGTCTGCCTACTCGGTGGCCCTCGGCCTCGCACTCGGTCGTGCCGCGTGAGTCGGGCAGCGAACAACGACTCGCTGGTGGTCGGAGGCGAACCGACCGTAGACCTGCTCCCGCCGGAAGTGAAGAAGGAGCGGGCCGCCACGGCGGTCCGTCGCAAGCTGGGCCTCGCTGTCATTGGAGTAGTGGCTATCGTGGTCGTGGGAACGGCGGCATCGTTCGCGGTAGCCCTGCAGGCGCAGGCTCAACTGACGAGCGAGCAGGCACTGACTCCGGCACTCCTGGAAAAGCAGTACGAGTTTATTGAGGTGCGCACGGTACAACGTGAAGTCGATTTGATCGAGGCTGCCCAGCAGGTGGGCGCCTCGACCGAGATCGATTGGAAAGAGTACCTCCAGGGCGTACAGGCCATTCTGCCGGCCAGTGTGACGATAAATTCAGTTGCCGTCGACTCCGCGACACCACTGACGAGATATGTCCAGCCCACCGCACCGCTTCAAGGCGCACGAGTTGCTACGGTCACCTTCACCGCAACGAGTTCCACCCTTCCCGACGTGCCGACCTGGCTGGACGCCCTAGCGACACTTCCCGGGTTCGCCGACGCTCTCCCCGGATCGGTGACCCGTGACGACGCCGGGGTCTACACCGCTGAAGTCACCATGCACATAAATGACGCCGCGTTTGCGCACCGCTTCGTCACCGAGGGGGAGTAACTGTGGATAGAAACAAGCTTTGGATGATCGGGTCCGTCCTTGTCATGGTCATTGTGATGGTTGTCGGTGTTTTGCTGGGCATCCAACCCCAGTTGGCCGCCAAGGCAGCTGCCGATGAGCAGCGCGGATTAGTGGCAGCCTCTAACGCGAGCCAGGCCACGGTTTTAGCCCAGCTTGAGAAGGATTTCGAGGGACTGGACGACCTAAAGGCCGACCTGGAGCCGTTGCAAGACTCAGTGCCGAACACAACCCAGATGCCCGCGTTCGTCAAGCAGCTGGGCGCTCTTGCTGAACGAAGCCAAGTCGTCCTGACTGGATTTACCGTGTCCGATGCAGTGCCCTATGCGCCGGTCGAGGTTGTCGCCGCCGAGGATGCTGGTGAAACGGCAGAGCCCAGCGCGACAGACACGGCACCGACTGAAGGCGCCGTCGATGCCCCGCTAGCCGGCGTGCCCCCCGTGACAAGTGCTCAGATCACGGCCGGCAACTTCGTTTCCCTCACTGTGACCGTGACGGTCAACGGCAGCTACGGAAACGCCCTCGAATTCGTCAATGGTCTGCAGACCGGTGAGCGCCTAGTCCTCGTGTCGGGCGTCACCACCACTGCCGAGACCGTAGAGGAGGGTGAATCGAACGTCACCGCCCTCATCACCGGACTGGTTTATGTACTCCTGCCAGACGCGCCGGCTGAACTAGCCCCAGCTGACTGACTGGCGATACGCAAGGATAGCCGCCGCGCGCCCCGCGCTTCCGTCGACTTGACCCCCGTAATTGCTACAGTTGCAGCACAGAGCTACGGCCGCGAGGCTCACGAGGAGTGCAGCATGACCGACACCACGCCCCCCGAGGGCAACAAGAACCACAACGCGGATGCGCCCACCGAGCACATCTACGACGATCAGAGCCCGGAGCCCACGACCGTGGCCGACCCGAGCAAGACCGTCGACGAGCCTGCGCGCGAGCATGCGGCCGAGACCTCGACCCCCGAGCCCGCTTACGTTCCCGGCGAGCCGATCGACTACGAACCGGCCGCCCCGGCGACGGTCAACGCGTCGGAGGCGCCGACCGAGAAGGTCGAACGACTCACCGCCGAGCCCACCCCGGCCGAGGTTGCCCGCGATGAAGCCGTTGCGAAGCAGAAGGACTACACGCCCACCTACGTGCCTACCCCGGCAGCCACGACGGCACCCGCCGTCGCGCAGGCCACCGTGGAGCAGCCGGTGCAGCAGCAGACCCAACAGTTCTCGCAGAGCCCGGTGTACGTCACCGCGCCCACCCCGCCCAAGACCCTGGGCAACCGGGCCGCCGGCATCCTCATCGGCCTGATCGCCACCGCGGTGTTCGCCGTGGTTTACGCGGTCATCGCGTTCTTCATCTCCGCGGCCAACGCGGCCTCCGTCGCCGACGCCACCAGCCGGTTCACCGACTTCCTGGTGCTGCCGGTCTTCTACGTGCCGGTGATCTTCTTCTTCCTCGCCTTCGCGCTGCTGGTCGCGGTGCTCAACCGCGCCGGCTGGTGGGCCTACGTGCTCGGCGGCTTCCTCGTTGCCGTGGTCGTCTACTTCTCCTACATCGGCGGCGCCCTGCTCGCCGTGCAGGCGTGGAACCTCACTCCCGCCGAAGCCGCCCGCTTCGTGAGCACCCAGTGGTTGAACCCCGGCGCCATCGCCGCGGCCATCGTGGCCCGCGAAGTGCCGATCTGGTTCGGCGCCTGGATCGCCCGTCGCGGCCGCAGCATCACCGCGAAGAACATCGCCGCCAAGGCCGAATACGAGCGTCAGCTCGCCGAAGGACCGCAGCTCGCCCGTTCGGTCTAACCGTCGGCAGTGCGGGGGGAGCACAGAATGCGCGATTACCAGAAATACGCGACCATCGTCGCGGTTTTCGCGACCGTGCTCTACGCCGCACTGCTGGTGGCCTCGTTCGGCCTGATCAGCCTGGCCACCAACCTCGAGGTCATCCCCGACAGGTCGGCCGGCCCGCTGGTGGGCCCCACCATGACGATCGTCGCCGTTCTGCTGGTGCTGCTCATGCTGATCGTTCTCGGCGTCAAGACCCCACCCGACAAGCAACGTGTCGTGGTGGGGTTTGCCGTTGCCACCGGCATCGCCGCATACGGCCTGTTCATCGCCACCGGCGCCATCCTCGTGGCCGCCGGCAACGGTGAGCCGTTCGGCGTGATCCTGTTCGCGGGCGGCATGCTCGCCAGCCCGTTCGCCCTCACCGTGGGAGCACTGGCGTTTCTCGTCGCGCTCGTGTACTCGATCCTGCTGGCCTCGCACTACGGCGAGCACGGCCGGCCGCTCTGGCCGTGGGAACGCCGCGGCGAATAGCCCCGTCCCCGCACCACCAGCTCTACTGACATAGGAACTGAATGCGCCTCAAGCTCACCCTGGTTCGCCCCAACGGCGCCGCCAGCGACATAATCGTCACCGCGGATGCGGCAGCCACGATCTCCGAAATCGCCGGCACCATCAGCCGGGTCGATGCGCAGACCACGCACTCGCCGGACCGGTTCCTCACCCTGCGGGCGACGCTGCCCGGCCAGAGCGTGCCGCTCACCCTGCCGCCGGACGGCCCGGTGGGGGAGGCGTGGATCGGCTCCGGCGCATCCGTGAGCCTCGCCGACGCCGGCGTGCTCTACCAGGCCCCGTCAACGTTGACGGTGGCCCCGGTCGCGCAGCTCAAGGTGTTGTCCGGGCCGGACGAGGGCCGCGAGTTCCCGCTGGCGCCCGGCAGCCTGCTGGTGGGCCGCGACGACGCCTGCGACATCGTGCTGCACGACAGCCTGGTGTCGAAGAAGCACGTGCGACTGGAGATCGGCGAGGCCGTGGAGGTCATCGACCTGGGCAGCGCCAACGGGGTGGTCGTGGACGGCGGCATCGTGGCCCGGCTGCGCATCGCCAAGACCGAACGGCTGCTGCTCGGCGACTCCGAGGTGGAGATCAGCCTGGTCGCCGGCGCCGCGCCCGAAAGCGCGCCCAAGCCCGGCCCGATCTTCTTCAACCGGTCGCCCAAGGTGGAGAAGCGCTACCTCGGCCAGGAGTTCATCTCACCGGAGGTGCCCACCGAGAAGGAAGACGCACCGTTCCCGCTGCTGGCGATGATCACCCCGCTGCTGCTGGGCGGGGCCATGTTCGCGCTCACCAAGAGCCCCACCACGCTGCTGTTCTGCCTGCTCTCCCCGGTCATGCTGATCGGTAACTTCCTGACCACCAAGGGCCGCGACAAACGCCGGATGGCCAAGGCCGTGGCCAAGTTCGGCGCCCGCCTCGAGGTGCTCACCGCCCGGCTGGCCACCGAACGGGTGATCGAACACGAGCTGCGGCTCAAGGAATCCCCCTCCACCCTGGAAGCGCACGAGCACGCCATGAACCGCGGGCCGATGCTCTGGACCCGCCGGCCCGAACACTGGTCGTTCCTGAACGTGCGGCTGGGCTGCGGCACCATGAACTCCCGCAACACCATCTCCGACTCCAGCCGCGGCGACATGCTGCCGGAGTTCGAGGCCAAGCTCACCGAAGTGGTCGACGCCAACCGCACCCTCGACGGCGTGCCGCTGATCGACAACCTCTACGACTCCGGCGCGCTGGGCATCGCCGGCTCACCCGCCCAGGCGATGGGGTCGATCAACTCGATCCTGGTGCAGCTCACCGCCCTGCACTCACCCGCGGAACTCGTCGTGGCCTCCCTCGTCACACCGCGTTGGTCCCGTGAGCTGGAGTGGCTCAAGTGGATGCCGCACACCTCCTCCCCGCACAGCCCCATCGAGGGCAGCCACCTCGCCGACAGCGCCGCCAGCGCCAGCGCGGTGCTCTCCGGCATCGAGGGAGTCGTGGAGCAGCGCCTCGCCCAGGCCAAGGCCAGCCGCCGCGGTGCCATGGTGCAAACGGATGCCGCGCTCGAGCGCGGCGGCGAGGTCGGCGGATCCGGCACCCATGAGGGCACCAAGTCCCCGATCCCCGCGATCGTGCTGCTGATCTCCGACGACGTGGCCATCGACCGGGCCCGGCTCGTGCAGCTCGCTGAGATCGCCGCCGACGCCGGGGTGTACCCCATTTGGATCGGCCCGACCGTGGCGGCGCTGCCCGCCGTCTGCCGCACCTACCTGCACCTGGGCGACGAACCCGGCATCGCCACCGTGGGCTTCGTGCGCCTGGGCGAGACCATCGACAACGTCGCCACCGAACAGGTCGACTCGGCCACCGCCCTCGAATTCGCCAAGCGGATGGCCCCGGTCATCGACGCCGGCGCCCTCGTCGCCGACGCCAGCGACCTGCCCCGCACGGTGTCCCTGGTCACCCTGCTCGGCCACGACATGGTCGAGACCAGCGCCGCCGTCATCGACCGGTGGCAGCAGAACACCTCGATCCACGACCGAAGCGGCGGCACCCCCAAGCCCCGCCGGGCCGGCAAACTGCGCGCCATCATCGGCTCCGCCGGTGTCGACGCCATGCACCTGGACCTCCGCACCCAGGGCCCGCACGCCCTCGTCGGTGGCACCACCGGCGCCGGCAAGAGCGAGTTCCTGCAGGCCTGGGTGCTCGGCATGGCCGCCGAGTACAGCCCCGACCGGGTCACCTTCCTGTTCGTGGACTACAAGGGCGGCTCGGCGTTCGCCGACTGCGTCACCCTGCCGCACTGCGTGGGCCTGGTCACCGACCTCAGCCCGCACCTGGTGCGCCGCGCGCTCACCAGCCTGCGCGCCGAACTGCACCACCGCGAGCACCTGCTCAACCGCAAGAAGGCCAAGGACCTGCTCGAGCTGGAGAAGCGCGGCGACCCCGACAGCCCGCCCGCCCTGGTGCTGGTCATCGACGAGTTCGCCGCCCTGGCCACCGAGGTGCCCGAGTTCGTCGACGGTGTCGTCGACATCGCCCAGCGCGGCCGGTCGCTGGGCATCCACCTGATCATGGCCACCCAGCGCCCCGCCGGCGTGATCAAAGACAACCTGCGCGCCAACACCCCGCTGCGCATCGCCCTGCGGATGGCCGACGAGTCCGACAGCACCGACGTGATCGGCACCAAGGAGTCCGCCCACTTCGACCCCGCCATCCCCGGCCGCGGCGTCGCGAAGACCGGCCCCGGCCGGCTCGCGCAGTTCCAGTCCGCCTACGCCGGCGGTTGGACCAGCCGCGAACCCGACCGGGCCGGCATCGACGTGCACGAGCTGCGCTTCGGCGCCGAAAGCCGCTGGGAGGAACCCCGAGCGGTCGACTACGTCGACGAGGACCGCGACCTCGGCCCCACCGACCAGCAGCGCCTGGTCACCACCATCGTCGCTGCCAACGCCGGCGCCGGCATCCCCGCGCCCCGCCGGCCGTGGCTCGACGAACTCGCCGGCGCCTACGACCTCAGCCTGCTGCGGCAGCGCACGGATGCCGAACTCCTGCTCGGTGTCTCCGACATCGCCGAGCAGCAGCAGCAGGTCTCCGCGTACTTCCGGCCCGACATCGACGGCCACATCTCCATCTTCGGCACCGGCGGTTCCGGCAAGTCCGCGGTGCTACGCACCCTTGCCTGCGCGGCCGCGATCACCCCGCGCGGCGGCCCGGTGCACGTGTACGGGCTCGACTTCGGTGCCGGCAGCCTGCGCATGCTCGACCAGCTGCCGCACGTGGGCTCGATCATCATGGGTGAGGACGTCGAACGTGTCGTGCGGTTGTTCCGCACCCTGCAGGGCGAGATCGACCGCCGCAAGGCGCTCTACGCCGAGGCGAATGCGTCGAACATCACCGAGTACCGTCAGCTGGCCAACCAGCCGGCCGAGCCGCGCATCCTGCTGCTCATCGACGGGTTCCCCAACTTCCGCAACGACTTCGAGATCATGGCCGGCCGCGCCCAGTGGTTCGACGTCTTCAAGGACATCCTCTCCGACGGCCGCCAGCTGGGCATGCACGTGGCGATCACCGCCGACCGGGCCGGCGCCGTGCCCGCGTCGATCTCCTCGGCGATCCAGCGCAAGGTGGTGCTGCGCCTGGCCGACGACGGCTACGGCATGCTCGACGTGCCCGGCGACATCCTCAGCATCAAGTCACCCGCCGGCCGCGCCATCGTGGACGGCTTCGAGACCCAGATCGCCATCCTTGGTGGCCTGTCCGCACAATCCGCGCAGTCCGCCGCCACCAAGCGGCTCGCCGACGCCATGCGCCGCGCGGGTGTCGCCGAGGCGCCGACGATCGGTGCGCTGCCCAAGGAGTTCCCGCAGGCGCAGCTGCCCGCCCGGGTCGGCGACCGAGTGGTACTCGGTCTCGGCGACATCGACTTGGGCCCGGCCGGTTTCGAGCCTTCCGGCACCCTGCTGCTGGCCGGTCCGCCGGCCAGTGGTCGCAGCACCGCCATCGAATCGATCGCGCTGGCGTTCAAGCGGTTCGAACCGGATGCCCGGCTGTACTACTTCGGCAACGCCCGCTCGCCGATTTCCCGGCTGGGCCTGTGGACCGAGGCCGCGACCACCGTCGACGCCATCGCGGCGCTGGCCAAGGACCTCGCGGCGGCGGTGGCCGACCCCGACACCGAGGGCCGCATCGCCGTGTTCGTGGAGAGTCTGGGCGACTTCCTGCAGACGCCGGCGGACGGCGGCATCCTCGAGCTCACCCGGGCGGTCAAGCGCAGCGACCACTTCCTGCTCGCCGAGGCCGAGACCAGCGCCTGGAACTCGTCCTGGCCGCTGTTCGGCGAGATCAAGAACGCCCGCCGCGGACTGCTGTTGCAGCCCGAATCGGTGGAGGGCGACATCCTGCTGAAGACCGCGCTGCCGCGGATGAACCGGGCGGAGTTCCCGCCCGGCCGTGGCGTGCTCATCGCCAAGGGCAACTTCGTGCGCGTGCAGCTGCCGTTGCTCTCGTGACGCTGACTCGCGCTGGACTCTCGGCTCGCGGGATCTCGACAGGCTCGATCAACGGTTGGTCGCGACCATCTCGTTGGTCGGGCCGGTGTTTGGGTCGCGACCATCTCGTTGGTCGAGCTTGTCGAGACCTGGCGACCTGGCCTCGCGGACGTGCCCGGCTCGCGGGATCTCGACAGGCTCGATCAACGTATGGGTCGCGACCATCTCGTTGGTCGAGCTTGTCGAGACCTGGCGACCTGGCCTCGCGAACGTGCCCGGCTCGCGGGATCTCGACAGGCTCGACCAACGGTGGGTCGCGACCATCTCGTTGGTCGGGCCGGTGTGTGGGTCGCGACCATCTCGTTGGTCGAGCTTGTCGAGACCTGGCGACCTGGCCTCGCGGACGTGCCCGGCTCGCGGGATCTCGACAGGCTCGATCAACGTATGGGTCGCGACCATCTCGTTGGTCGAGCTTGTCGAGACCTGGCGACCTGGCCTCGCGAACGTGCCCGGCTCGCGGGATCTCGACAGGCTCGATCAGCGGCTGGTCGCGACCATCTCGTTGGTCGAGACCGGCAGTGGGCACTGTGATGGGGACCGCTGCCCATCGAACCCATTCGCCGGGTTCGGTACTGTGCTAACAGGCAGCCAGCCAACGCGCATCCGTCGCGGCGCAGCCGGTCAAGCCGAACACTTAGGGGGAATCGATCATGAGTGATCTCATCATCAACCTGCAGCTGCTTCATCAGCTGCGGGACGACCTGGACGCCGTCGTGAAGGAATTCACCAATGCAGACGACTTCAGCAACGATGTGTCCACGGCCACCGGCCACGACAACCTCGGCAACCACGTGGAAGACTTCGCGCACAAGTGGAACGACAAGCGCAAGGCCATGACCGAAGCCGTCGAGGCGCTGCGCAAGAAGATCGACGGCATCACCGACGGGTTCACCCAGGTGGATGACGGCCTCGCGAAGGCGCTCACCGACTCGGCCCCGCCGCAGCAGACCGCCACCCCGAAGTGACGCCCATGCCGCGATCCGCCCGCCGGGCCACCCCGAGATCTTCCCGCAGCCTGCCGAAGGAATCATCATGACCGACACCGAATTCCGTGCACTCGAGGGTAATCCCGACCTGTTGCGCACCAAGGCGCAGCACTACGCCGAGATCGCCAACGCCATCACCCGCTCGGTGACCACCCTCAACTCGATCAAGTCGGTTGAGGGCATGACGTCCAAGGCCATCGACGCGATCCGCGAGGAGGCCGGCAAGGTCGCCGACGACATCACCAAGGCCAAGGACCGCTACGCCGGCACCGCGCAGGCCCTGATCACCTACTCGGCTCAGCTGCGCATCGCCCAGGACTCCGCCAACACCGCCATCGCGAACATCGGCGACAAGGAATCCGAATCCGAGACGGCCAGCCGCACCGCGTCGCGCACCGCCGCCACGGCCGAGACCGCCACCCCGGAGACCAGCGCCACCGACACTGCCGCCGCCGACAAGGCCGACGAAGCCGCCCAGGCCGCCGGCAAGGCGTTGCAAGCCGCCCAAGGGGAGTGGCAGGCGGCTCTTGCGGTGAAGAACCAGGCGGCCGAGACGGCCATCACCGCGATCCTCGAGGTCGTCGAGGGCAAGAAGAGCCAGGACCTCAACGACACCTGGTGGGATGACTGGGGCGCCAAGGCACTCGACATCCTCAAGGTCATCTGCGACTGGGCCGGCGTGCTCGCCATCTTCCTGGCCTGGGTGCCCATCCTGGGGCAGGTGCTGCTGGTGCTCGCCGCCGTCGGCGCGGTGCTCACCCTCATCGAGGCCACCGTCAAGGCCATCAACGGTGACGGCAGCTGGTGGGCAGTTGCCGGTGCTGCTGTCGGCGCGGTGCTGTCGGTCTTCGGCGGCAAGATCTTCTCGATCGGCGCCAAGTACCTGCGCGCGTCGATGATCACCAAGGCGGCGAACAGCCTCGACGGCGCTCCGGCCCTTAGCCGACAGATCAGCGGCGTCGGCCGGCACAGCTCGGCGTTCATGAGCGTCGACAACGCGGCAGCCACCGTGGCGAAGCCTTTCAAGGATTCGCTGGCCGAGGCATTCAAGAAGTCCTTCAAGCCCGAATTCACCGCGGGCGCGTCCCCCGCGCAGTTGTTGCGCGAGGCGGCCGAGAAGGCGCTTCCCACACTCGACAACTTCGCGCCCACCAATCTGCTGAAGCTCAACACCGACCTGCTGGACTTCTACCGGATGGCCGCGAAGGCGCCGAACCTTCTCGACGGGCCCATGGTCATCCAGGGCGTCATGCTGTCGACGTACCAGGTGAACACCATGTACAAGGCCGTCGACGGCCTGATGGAGAACCCGATGGAGCCGTTCCTCGGTGACTACTCCGGCGTCGTAGACCAGGTCGGCAAGACATTCGGGAGAGAATAGACCGATGACTTCGCGTACCCCGCTTCCCAACAGGGACATCGTCGACCTCAGCGTCAACGCCGACCAGACCTGGTATCCGATTCCGCTCGGCGGCCCAGAGACCGCACTGTGGGGTGAGGTCCTCGCCGCCGAGGTGGTGACGGATGCCGTCAGTCGCCGCACGCTCGGCGAGCAGCTGAAGACGCTGCAGGTGCGGCTCGCCGGTATCGGTAACCCGCGCGTGAGCTGCGCCGTGTGGATCCCGTACCCGGAGTCCGGCCGGGCCTCCTGTGCCCTTGGCTTCGAACTCACCGACATCGGCGCCGGCCTCTCCAGCGAGGATGCCGCCGCGACGTACTTGGCAGAGCTGCAGGCCGACGAGGGCCGGCGCTTCCCGGGCACCGAGTACCTCGGCGTCACCACCTGGCAGGGTGAGGTTGCCGCCGGACCGTTCGTCGCCGCGCACAACTTCATCTCCCGCCGCGACCCGGGCGACGCTGAAGCCACCATCGAGGAGCGCACGGTCTTCGCCGTGTTCCCGCCCGGTGCCGCCCAGTTCGTGCAACTGGTCTTCTCCGCCGAGGGCGTCGGCGCCTTCGTCAACATGCCTCGCCAGACCGAAGAGGTTGCCGCGACCCTGCGCATCGAACTCGAGGAGACCGCGTGACCCGCGAGGTAGTCAGCCCGGACCAGACCTATTCGATCATCCTGCCCGGCACGTGGGCGGTCATCCCGTTGCAGGACGAGGCCGCGATGACCAAGCGCATCGTGGCCATGGTGAAGAAGCAGGTCGGCGGCGGCGATCGTGCCGCGCGCCTGCGCCGGCAGACCCGGGACGAGTTCGTGAAGACCGCGCAGCAGGCCCGGGATGCCGGCGCCACGTCGTTCGCGCTGTCCCTGGAACTCATGCCCGGCATTCCCTTCCCCGCGGCGATGCTCTCCACGATTGAGAGCTGGCCGGTGCTCGCATCCGCCGAGCTGGCCGTGGCCGACCGGCTGCGCGCCGCCCTGCCCGGTGCCGTGCTGCTCGAACACCAGAGCGGACCGGTAGCCCGGGAGTCCGAGGCCGCGCAACAACGGGTCGGCGGGGAGAAGGTACCGTCGCTGCGCGTCGTGTACTGGGTGCCGCGCCCGCACAGCGATGACCTGCTGCGCATCACGATTTCCGCACCCATGGTCGAGAGCCCCGAGCTCTTCACCGAACTGTTCGACGCGATCGTTGACTCGATCACCTGGAAGGCCGACTCGATATGAGCCACAGCACCGCCACGCCCGAAACCACGACAGGACGCAACACCCGCGGCCTGATCCTGCTCTCGATCGGGGCGGTGCTCACCCTCGCGGCGGTCGGCTTGCTCATTGTGACCATCGTGGGAATCTCCTCATTGCAGGCCGAGACGCTGGCCCGCATCAGCGAGGAAAACCTGGAGTACCGGGCCGAGTTCGGCTTTGTGGAACGAGAACTCTCGTCGCTGTCCGGCATGACCGCGTTCCCGGCCGTGCTGCTGGTCGCCGCCGCCTGCTTCCTGATTCCGGGCTACCTGCGCCGCCGCGGCGTGATGGCCGAACGCGACACCACCTTCTGGCGCGGCGGCTCCACCACCGCCAAGTTCAAGCCGCTGCCGCTGGGCCTGCACGCCGCCTGGCTGCTGCTGCCCCTGGCGGCCTGGGTACTGCTGGTGCTCATCCCGTTGCAGAACCTCATCGGCGGCACCGCGTGGCCCGCCGGCCTGGAAGACGACAACGCCACCGCGGTGTGGATGCTGCTCGCCTCCTACGGTGGCCTGGCCGCCGCCCTGTTCGCGGTGATCCTGGTGTCGCTGGTGAAGAAGGCCGTCTACATGCAGCGGGTGCGGTCGCACCCGGAGGCCGTCGACGGCAGCGCCGGCAAGGGTCTCTGGCGTTGGATCACCTTCCGCTGGCGCTTCGACCTGTGGATCGCCGGCATCGGCGGCGCCTTCGTGGGCCTGTGCTGGATCGCCCTCGGCTTCGAGGACACCCCGTTTTTCGTCACCACGCTGTGCATCGGCCTGGGCCTGGTCATCGGCGGCCTGCTTCTCACGGTGAACTACTGGCGAGCCGGCGAGCCCCTCGGCGCCGCCGAGTCCTACTCCTAGCCCGTGCCCCGGTCTGCCCAGCCTCGCCGCCTCAGCGCCGCGCAGCGCCGCAAGGCCGAGATCGCCAGCCGTTCCCGCACGGTGGGCTCGGACAAGACCCCGAGCCAACCCACTCCGTTCAGCGCATCCACTCTCTACATCGTGGGCGGAATGTTGGTCGCCGCGGCGATGGTGCTTCTCTCCCTGATGGCCGCGCGCACCGCAGGCGGCGATGACCTGCGCGAATTCGCCGGCGGGGAGACCTGGGGAGACAACCTCGTCACCGCGCCGTTCCTGATCCTGATGGTCGCCGCGGTGCCGCTGTTCCTGGCCGAGTATCACCGGCGCGGCCTGTGGTTCACCCGTGAGCGAGGCGCCTTCCAGGGCGGCTCGAACGTGGTCGTGCTGCGACCCGCCCGGCTCTGGTCCCGGGCGCTCTGGCTGCTGGTCAGCATCCTGGCCTGGGTCGTGCTGATCGCCCTGCCGGTGCACTACGACATCACCACCGACGTCTTCGCCGACGCCGACTCCAGTCTGTGGACGCTGCTCGTGGCCCACGGCACCTTCGCGGCCGGGATGACCGTCGTGCTGGTCTTCTCCTTCGTCAAGCGGATGACCTACGAGCGCCTGACCGCCCGGTTCGGCGGCGGCATCGTCTACGGTTCGGTCAGCCAGCGGCTCTGGCGCTTCCTGTCCTACCAATTCCGCCTCGAGTTGTGGTTCGCGTTCTGCTGCGGGGCGGCCCTCGGCACCATCCCGCTGCTCTATCAGCTCGGTGCCCAGAGCTGCTACACAGCCGAGTGCGTCCCGGTTCCCGATGCCGCTCTGCTGGCCTGGATCCTCTGGATCGCTGCCGGCTGCGCCGCCGTGGCGCTGATCGGCTGCCTCAACGCCTGGCGTTCGGGCAAGTCGCTCTACAGCGCCGAGTCCGTCACCTGACTCCGAGCCCCGCGACTCGGCCTCCCAACGGCGCCTCGTTGGTCGAGCTTGTCGAGACCCCGCGACCCGGCCTCTGGTGGTTCACCCCGCCCGGCCCGCCTCACGTGGTTTCGACAAGCTCAACCAGCGGGCCGGTTGCGTTCGCAGGTTGGTGCACCTGGTTTCGGCAGGCTCAACCGGCAGCGATGGGGTGCATGGGGAGTGCTGCCCATTCCGCATTCCTACCCGGGTTCGTTAGGTTGTACATAGTCGGTCGGCCTGAGGGGGTTGGCCCCGAACTACTAATAAGGAGCAGTAACTCATGGCGAATATGAACGTAACTTACGGCGAGATGAACGATGCGTCGCGCAGCCTGATCGCTGGCAAGGACGACCTCACCGCCAAGCTGTCGCAGCTGCAGAGCCTGGTCAACAACCTCGTCGCCGGTGGCTTCGTCACCGACGCCGCGTCGGGCGCCTTCCACACCTCGTACGAGCAGTTCACCAAGGGCACCACCGAGGCAGTCAACGGCCTCCAGGGCATGTCGGAGTTCCTCACCCGGGCGGCCACCGCCCTGGAGAACGTCGACAGCGAGCTCGCCCGCGGCATCGGCGGCTAATTCCGCTTCTTCAGACCAAAGGCGTGACCGGTTTCCGGTCACGCCTTTGGTCGATCTGCACCGCACCCCAAGCCACACCTGAGTCCTAACCCAGAGCATTCACCCCAGGGAGACCGCATGTACGGCGATATGACGGCACTCGGCCGGCAATCCGCCGCGCTGCGCACCCTCGCCGAGGACACCCGCACCCGCGCCACCACGCTGCGTTCCGCCGTGGGCACGACCTGGGTGTCGTCCGCCGCGGCGACGTTCATCGAGCAGCTCGGCCAGCGGGCCACCAATCTCGACACCTCCGCCACTTCGCTCGACGAGGCGGCCGACGCGATCGACGCGCACATCCGGTCGGTCGAAGCCGTGAAACAGGCCATCGTCGAAGCCGAGCAGTGGATCTCCGACCGCTGGAACGACGCCGCCCGGCTGGTGGGCAACACCGTCGAGGTGATTTCAGAGGGCGTCGAGAACGTCTTCGAATTCTTCGGCACCGAAGTTCCCCGCGCGCTCGTGAGCGAAGCCGACGAACTCATCCGCACGGTTCGGGAACTGCCGACCCCGGGCTCGCCCGACTGGCTCGACCTGGCCGACACCTTCCACCGACGGGGCTGGTAACCATGGCTTTCTCCACCACGCCCACCTCCCCGACCACACCGGCCCGGTTCGGCCTCACCGTCGACCAGCTGCACCTGCTGCAAAGCCGCTGCCCCGGCATCACCCTGCCGGGCGAGTTCCACTCCGCCTGGGGCGCCGAGGTGGGCGACAACGAACGTGACGAACGGATGCTCGTCGCCGAGCTGGGCCTCATCGACCAGGGCCTGCTGCGGGCGGCGCCCACCGACGCCCCGACCGACGACTTCGCCGCCCGGGTGCACCCGGCCGTGCTCGGCTTCCTCGGCCTGTTCACCGAGCCCGCCCTGCTCCTCGCCGTGCACTCCTGGGGCGGAGGCCGCACCATCGCACAGATCATCGCCGTGCGCGCCGGCTTCGCCGCCTCACTGGTGCGCGGCCAACGACTCGACGACCACGGCAGCCACCCCGCCAACGAGGATGCCGTCGAACTCTCCGCGTTCCCCGTTTCCGCCCTGATCGGCGAAACGCTGCGCTCGCTCGTGCGCCTCGAACCGAAGACCAGCACCCCGACCCCGCGCGGCCGGCCCGCATCCGTCGTGCTGCCGCTCACCCTGGCCCAGGGCATGATCGGCGCCATCCGCACCGGCAGCCCCGAGATCATCCACGCGGCCGCACTCGAAGTGGGGCTGCCCCAGTCCGAGCAGGTGCTCACCGGGCCCTCGTTCGGTATCGACGCCGGCTACAGCGTGGCCGCCACCTCTCTCACCGGCGACGCCCTCGCCGTGCACTGGTTCCGCAGCGCGGACGGCTGGTTCCAGCTGAGCGCCGACACCCCGCTGGTGGGCCGCATCGAGTCCACCGTCGACGTCGTCGACTCCAGCCGGGTGCGCATCGATACCACCGGCCCGGCCGCGATCACCGGCCAGGTCACCACCGCCATCGGCTCGCTGCTCGGGGTGCTCCGTGGCTGAGCCCACCTTCACCGTCGCCGGGGGAGCGGGCGGCATCGGTGCGCACCTCGATGACATGCGCACCGAGTCCGGGCAGCTCGCGGCGATGGCGCAGCAGCTCGTGGACCAGGCTCGCAGCGCCGCCGGCATCGCGGTGGACGGCGACCTGCTGGCCTCCGCCATCCTCTCGCCGATCACCGCGGCGGCGGCCGAGCAGCAGATCGCGTTCGCCACCGGCCAGATGCTGATCTTCGCCACCGACGCCGGTGTCACCGCGGTGTTCCTGGCCGGCGCCGTGGATGCCTACGAGGCCGTTGACCGCAGCCTCTCGATCCTTGCCGATGCGGCCGTGAACACCGGCACCTTCATCGTGGGCGTGATGGCCGTGCCGCTCGCCGTGGGCCTCGGCCTGGTCGCGGCCGCCGATGTGGCCCTGGTCTACGCGGCCGGCTACGGCGGCGAGGCGCTGGAGTCGCTCGGCGAGGGCGTCGAGAACGTGCTCGCCCACCCCGGCTCGCTCGCCAATCCCGCCCTCGCGCTCGGACTGGTCCTGGCCGGCGCGGCGGCGAACTACGACGGCGACGAGGCGCAGGAAACCGTGGACGGCACCCTCGCCGACCAGCTGGCCCAGCTCAACGAACTGGCGGGGGAGAACGCCTGGGCCGTCGACCTGATCGCCCAGGGCGCCCCGGGGCTGCTCTCCGGTCTCACCCTGCCGCTGACGCTGCTGCTGGGCCCGGTTGCCAGCAACGCGCTGCTGGCCAAGCTCACCGGGGTGCCGTGGCCGCCCACCAGCTACGAGCAGGCGCTGCAGGCCATCATCGGGGCGGGCAACCAGGGCGGCTTCTTCGACGACGGACCGCTGCTCACAAGCGACAACCTGATCAATCCGCCCGAAATCGTCGGAGCCGACGTCGCCACCCCGACCAGCCTCGAGGGCCTGTTCACCGGGTCGGCGCAGATCGACAAATACGACACCTCCGCCACCGGCGACGAAGACGCACTGGCGCGCATCCGCATCACCGAGGTGCCCGGCACCCCGCCGAGTTTCATCGTGCAGGTGCCCAGCACCCAGGTGTGGGACCCGGCCGCCGGCAGCACCCCGAACGACGTCACCAGCGACACCCACGCCATGCTCGCCCAGCAGACGGCGCTGTCCAGCGCCGTGGATGCGGCGATGCAGGAGGCCGGCATCACCAAGGACAACCCGGTGATGATCCAGGGCTTCAGCCTGGGTGGCATCGTCGCCGGGCAGATGGCCGCCGATCCGAGCCTGAACTACAACTTCACCCACGTCGTCACCGGCGGATCTCCCGTGGCCAACTTCGACATCCCCAGCGACGTGCAGGTGCTCTCGATCGAGTTCGACGAAGACCCGGTGGCCAAGCTCGACGGCCACAACAACCCCGACGCCGCGAACTGGACCACCGTGCAGGCCTCCGCCCCGTCACTGCCGGGCGACAACGGCGTGCCGGTCGGCATCGCCGGCGAACAGGGCGCGCACAACGCCGAACGGTACGCAATCACGGCCGGCGAGGTTTCGGCGTCGTCGGACCCGAGCGTCACCGCATTCACCGAGTCCGCGGGGGAGTACTTCCCGGACGCGGATGCCGAGTTGGCAGTGACCATGGTCACCGACGACCAGACCCACATCACCACGACCACCACGACCAACACGGAAACCGGCGCGGTCGTGTCCACCACCACCGACTACGGAGCGCAACGCAACCCATGAACCGCCGGCACCACGCGTTGACGATCCGCCGAACGGTTCTGCTCGTCGCGGCGACCCTGAGCGCCGCGCTGGCGCTGGGCGGATGTGCCGGTTTCGGCCGGTCCGGCCAGCCCACGGCCCCGAACCCCTCAGCGACCGCGACCCGCACTACGGCGCAGGTCACCGACGAACTGAGCCAGCTGCCCGGGGTGAGCGCGGCGTTCGTCTCGACCGGGCCGGTGGGGCTGCCCAACCAACTGGAACTGACCGTCGGGCTGAACCTCGAGGCCGGCTACCCGGGCGATGTGCCCGCGCTGCTGGACTACACGCTCGCCATGGCCTGGTCCGCGACCGCGGAGGAGCCCACCACCACGGCGTCTGTAGCGTTCCGGGACGGCGACTCGGCCCTCGACCTGGCGCCGGCCGCCGCCGCCCTCGGCTGGACCGGGATGACCGGCCCCACCCTGGCCGTGTCCATGGACGAGATGGCCGACCGGTACGGCCCCTGGCCCGGACCGGTACCCGAGAGGCCGGCGGCGCTGGGCTGAGCCCCCGGCTCGATACCATGGCGTAATGACTTGCGCCATCTTCACCCCCGAGCCGCGCGCGTGACGCGCGCCGCTTCCGCCCCGATCGTCGACCCGTCCGAGCGTCCGCAGCGGGTGCCGCACAGCCGGGTCGAGAACGCGGTGGCGCTGCTCATCGGCACCTTCGCGGTCTCATTCGGGCTGTACCTGCTGAAAGAGGTCGGCGTGGCCACAGGCGGCACCGCCGGCATCGCCCTGTTGGCCAGCTACGCCACCAGCTGGTCGTTCGGAGTGTGGTTCGTGCTGGTCAACCTGCCGTTCTTCGCCCTGGCGATCTGGCGCATGGGCTGGCGCTTCACGGTCAAGACCCTCGTCGCCGTGGTGCTCGTCTCGGTGTTCTCCGAGGTGCACCCGCTCATGCTCGAAATCGGGGATATGAACCCGATCTACGCCACGCTGCTCGGCAGTCTGCTGGCCGGCATCGGCCTGATCGTGCTGTTCCGTCACCAGGCCAGCCTGGGCGGGGTCAACATCCTGGCGCTCTACCTGCAGAAGAGCCGCGGCTGGCGCGCCGGCTACGTGCAGCTCGTGGTGGACGTGCTCATCGTGCTCGCCGCCTTCGCGACCCTGCCGCTGCCGATGGTGCTGCTCTCGGTGGTGGGCGCGGTCATCCTCAACATGATCATCGCCATGAACCA
Source organism: Cryobacterium sp. N22 (assembly GCF_002929555.1). Taxonomy (GTDB): domain Bacteria; phylum Actinomycetota; class Actinomycetes; order Actinomycetales; family Microbacteriaceae; genus Cryobacterium. The sequence goes on along the minus strand of NZ_PJJP01000038.1, from coordinate 132,346 downwards.
CCGCCCCGACCGCTACTTCGGCTGAGCAGGCCCTCCCGCTCCGCTGGTCGAGCCCTCTCCGCTGATCGAGCTCGCCCGCTGATCGCGCTCACCCGCTGATCGAGCTTGTCGAGATCTCGTGACCATTCCCACGGATCGAGACCGCCCGTTGGTTGAGCTTGTCGAAACCCGGTGACGTGCGTTCAGAGGTCGGCTTACGGGGTCTCGACAAGCTCGACCAGCGAGATGGTCGCCCCCGTTCCGTTGGTTGAGCTTGTCGAAACCCGGTGACGTGCGTTCAGAGGTCGGCTTACGGGGTCTCGACAAGCTCGACCAGCGAGATGGTCGCCCCCGTTCCGTTGGTTGAGCTTGTCGAAACCTGGTGACGTGCGTTCAGAGGTCGGCTTATGGGGTCTCGACAAGCTCGACCAGCGAGATGGTCGGCCAGTTACGCGGGTCGCCCCCGTTCCGTTGGTTGAGCTTGTCGAAACCGGGTGACTCCGGGCCTTACAGCGACTAAACTTGACAGTCATGGATGCATCCATCGAGTCGCGGGTCGACCGCGAGGTCGAGGCCTGGCTGCGTTGGGTTCCGCGATGGCGGCCCGGCACGCACCGGGCACGCTCCAGACTCTGCCAGCAGTGCTTCGGCTCCCCGGTGCTGCGCGCCGCCGGACTCGACACGGATGTGCCGCACGCGGTGCAACATCCGCTCTCGATGCGCATGAAGACGCTCGTCGAAGACGAGGTGGAGACCTACACCGCACAGAGCCTGCCGCTGCTCAACCGTGAACTGGGCCTCATCGAACTGCGCCGGGCCGCGCAGGCGTACCGGCCGCTCGAGGGCCTCGAGCCGGAGTTCGACGGCATCGACCTGGACCCGCCCGCCGAACCGGACTCTCCGTACCTGTTCACCTTCGAGGAGTTCGTGCAGCCGCTCACCGCCGACGACCCCGAACTCGTGCCGCCCCCGCTGAGCATCGAGGAGAAGGCGGCCCTGCGGGTGGAGATGCGGCTGGCGGATGACTACGCCGGCCTGGTGGGCAAACGGGTGTGCGCCGACCTCCGCGGGCACCGCGCCGAGCTGCAGCAGGCCATCGCCACGTTCGTGGAACCGCAGGTGCAGGCGCTGCTGGCCGATCTGGGCAGCACGCTTGACCCGCACAGCAGGTAAGTGAATCGGCTCGCGGGGTCTCGACAGGCTCGACCAACGATTGGTGGGGACCGTGGAACGGTACGCGGGGTCTCGACAGGCTCGACCAACCGGGCTCGCTTGACCCGCCGCCCCGGCGGGGTTTAGAATTATCCGGTGTGCGCTTTGTCGTGCGCTTCAGTTATGCCGCTTCGTTGTCTGACATCGGGTTGCACTTCAGACGCCCCGACACTTCACGCAAACAGGGTTTGCTCTCCGAGCGGCCCCCACGGCATACCCACCAGAATGACCGGAAGCAATTCCGTGATGTCCGGCGGGTCCAGATGAACTCGATGAGCACTGAGAAGTGCGATTCGAATGCTTTGACATCAGTCAGCTGTCACCGTGCAGCAAAAACAAGGAGTTATTAGTGCCCACCATTCAGCAGTTGGTGCGAAAGGGACGCAGCCCCAAGGTCACCAAGACCAAGGCTCCCGCCCTGAAGTCCAACCCCCAGCAGCGCGGCGTTTGCACGCGCGTGTACACGACCACCCCGAAGAAGCCGAACTCGGCTCTCCGCAAGGTTGCTCGCGTCAAGCTGTCCAACGGTACCGAGGTCACCGCCTACATCCCCGGTGAAGGCCACAACCTGCAGGAGCACTCGATGGTGCTCGTTCGCGGTGGTCGTGTTAAGGACCTCCCCGGTGTTCGTTACAAGATCGTTCGAGGCGCCCTGGACACCCAGGCAGTCAAGAACCGCAAGCAGGCTCGTAGCCGCTACGGCGCCAAGATGGAGAAGAAGTAATGCCTCGTAAAGGCCCAGCGCCCAAGCGTCCCGTTATCGCTGACCCGGTATACGGCGCCCCCATTGTTAGCCAGCTGGTCAACAAGATCCTCCTCGACGGCAAAAAGGGCCTCGCCGAGCGCATCGTTTACGATGCACTCGAAGGCGTCGTTGCCAAGAACGGTGCGGATGCTGTTGTCACGCTGAAGAAGGCACTCGACAACGTGCGCCCGACCCTCGAGGTGCGTTCGCGCCGCGTCGGTGGTTCCACCTACCAGGTGCCCGTCGAAGTCAAGCCGCACCGTGCGAACACTCTCGCGCTGCGTTGGTTGACCAGCTACGCCAAGGCGCGTCGCGAGAAGACCATGACCGAGCGTCTCACCAACGAGATCCTCGACGCGTCCAACGGCCTCGGTGCCGCTGTGAAGCGTCGTGAGGACACTCACAAGATGGCTGAAGCGAACAAGGCTTTCGCTCACTACCGCTGGTAGTCGCTACTCGCTGGTCGAGCTCGTCGAGACCTGGTCTCGACAAGCTCGACCGGCGGGCTAAGCCCGGCCGACAAGGCCTGTTCAACCTCATCTTTCACAAAACTTCCGGAGGACACCCGTGGCACTTGACGTGCTCACCGACCTGAGCAAGGTCCGCAACATCGGCATCATGGCCCACATTGATGCCGGCAAGACCACCACCACTGAGCGCATCCTGTTTTACACGGGTGTGAACCACAAGATCGGTGAGACGCACGATGGCGCCTCCACGATGGACTGGATGGCACAGGAGCAGGAACGTGGCATCACCATCACGTCCGCTGCCACGACGTGCTTCTGGGCCGGCAACCAGATCAACATCATCGACACCCCCGGCCACGTGGACTTCACCGTCGAGGTGGAGCGTTCGCTCCGCGTGCTCGACGGTGCTGTCGCCGTGTTCGACGGCAAGGAGGGCGTTGAGCCCCAGTCCGAGACCGTCTGGCGCCAGGCCGACAAGTACGACGTGCCCCGCATTTGCTTCGTCAACAAGATGGACAAGCTCGGCGCCGACTTCTACTACACCGTCGACACCATCATCAAGCGCCTCGGCGCCAAGCCGCTGGTCATCCAGCTGCCGATCGGTGAAGAGTCGAACTTCGAAGGGGTCGTTGACCTCGTCGAGATGCGCGCGCTGACCTGGCGTGGCGACTCCAAGGGTGACGTTGAGATGGGCGCGAAGTACGCCATCGAAGAGATCCCCGCCGACCTCGCCGAGAAGGCTGCGGAATACCGCAAGCTGCTCCTCGAGACCGTCGCCGAAACCGACGACGAGCTCATGGAGAAGTATTTCTCCGGTGAAGAGCTGACCGTGTCCGAGATCAAGCACGCGATCCGCAAGCTCACGGTCGCCAGCGAGATCTACCCGGTCCTCTGCGGTTCTGCGTTCAAGAACCGTGGTGTGCAGCCGATGCTGGATGCCGTTGTTGACTACCTGCCGACGCCGCTTGACGTGCCCGCCATTGAGGCGCACGACGCTCGCGACGAAGAAAAGGTCGTCATGCTGCACCCGAACGCCGACGAGCCGTTCGCGGCTCTGGCTTTCAAGGTTGCGGTGCACCCGTTCTTCGGTCGCCTCACCTACGTGCGCGTCTACTCGGGTCGTCTCGACTCCGGAGCCCAGGTCATCAACTCGACCAAGGGCAAGAAGGAGCGCATCGGCAAGATCTTCCAGATGCACGCCAACAAGGAGAACCCGGTCGGTTTCGTTACCGCCGGTCACATCTACGCGGTCATCGGGCTCAAGGACACCACCACCGGCGACACCCTGTGCGACCCGCAGCAGCAGGTCGTACTCGAGTCGATGACGTTCCCTGACCCGGTTATCGAGGTCGCCATCGAGCCGAAGACCAAGCAGGACCAGGAAAAGCTGGGTCTCGCGATCCAGAAGCTGGCCGAAGAAGACCCCACTTTCCGTACCGAGCAGAACCAGGAAACTGGTCAGACGGTCATCAAGGGAATGGGCGAGCTTCACCTGGACATCCTCGTCGACCGCATGAAGCGTGAATTCAACGTTGAGGCGAACGTCGGCAAGCCCCAGGTTGCTTACCGCGAGACGATCAAGAAGGCCGTCGAGCGTCACGACTACACGCACAAGAAGCAGACCGGTGGATCCGGCCAGTTCGCGAAGATTCAGTTCGCGATCGAGCCGCTTGAAATCACTGCCGACAAGTCGTACGAGTTCGTGAACAAGGTCACCGGCGGACGCATCCCCCGTGAGTACATCCCTTCGGTTGACGCCGGAATCCAGGATGCACTCAACGTGGGCGTGCTCGCCGGCTACCCGATGGTCGGCGTCAAGGCGAGCCTGCTTGACGGTGCCGCTCACGACGTCGACTCCTCGGAGATGGCGTTCAAGATTGCCGGTTCGATGGGCTTCAAGGAAGCCGTTCGTAAGGCAAACCCCGTTCTTCTCGAGCCGTTGATGGCCGTCGAGGTGCGCACCCCTGAGGAATACATGGGTGACGTCATCGGTGACCTCAACTCTCGCCGTGGCCAGATCCAGACCATGGAGGACGCACAGGGCGTGAAGGTTATCCGCGCCAACGTTCCGCTGTCGGAGATGTTCGGTTACATCGGCGACCTGAGGTCCAAGACCTCGGGCCGTGCGGTGTACTCGATGACTTTCGAGAGCTACCAGGAGGTCCCGAAGGCTGTTGCCGACGAGATCATCCAGAAGAACAAGGGCGAATAACCCCCCGGCCTTCGGGCCGAATCGCTTAGGCCTCCTGGCCCGAGTAACATAAACACACAAATCCAGCAGTTCCACCGGGCGTAAACCAACGTCCGGTGGAGCCGAGAGTCCTGAGGAGGACCCACAGTGGCCAAGGCCAAGTTCGAGCGGACCAAGCCGCACGTAAACATCGGAACGATCGGTCACGTTGACCACGGAAAGACCACGCTGACGGCAGCTATCTCGAAGGTCCTTGCCGACACGTTCCCTTCCAAGACCAACGTTCAGCGCGACTTCGCGTCGATCGACTCCGCTCCCGAAGAGCGCCAGCGCGGCATCACGATCAACATCTCGCATGTTGAGTACGAGACCGAGAAGCGTCACTACGCACACGTTGACGCTCCGGGCCACGCTGACTACATCAAGAACATGATCACCGGTGCTGCTCAGATGGACGGCGCGATCCTCGTGGTTGCCGCTACTGACGGCCCGATGGCTCAGACCCGTGAGCACGTTCTTCTCGCCAAGCAGGTCGGCGTGCCGTCCCTGCTCGTCGCGCTGAACAAGTCCGACGCGGTCGACGACGAAGAGATCCTTGAGCTCGTTGAGCTCGAGGTTCGTGAACTGCTCTCCAGCCAGGGCTTCGATGGCGACAACGCCCCCGTCGTTCAGGTTTCCGCCCTCAAGGCGCTCGAGGGTGACCCCAAGTGGGTTGCAAAGATCCTCGAGCTCATGCAGGCAGTGGATGACTACTTCCCGGAGCCCGTCCGCGACAAGGACAAGCCCTTCCTGATGCCGATCGAGGACGTCTTCACGATCACCGGTCGTGGAACCGTCGTCACCGGCCGCGCCGAGCGTGGAACCCTCAAGATCAACTCCGAGGTCGAGGTTGTCGGCATCCGCCCGACCATCAAGACCACGGTCACTGGTATCGAGATGTTCCACAAGCAGCTCGACGAGGCATGGGCCGGCGAGAACTGTGGTCTTCTTCTTCGTGGCACCAAGCGCGAAGACGTTGAGCGCGGCCAGGTTGTCGTCAAGCCGGGTTCGGTTACGCCGCACACCGACTTCGAGGGCACCGCGTACATCCTGTCAAAGGATGAGGGTGGGCGTCACAACCCGTTCTACGCGAACTACCGCCCGCAGTTCTACTTCCGCACCACGGACGTCACCGGCGTCATCACGCTGCCCGAGGGCACCGAGATGGTCATGCCTGGCGACACCGTGGAAATGACTGTCGCGCTGATCCAGCCGATCGCCATGGAAGAGGGCCTCGGCTTCGCTATTCGTGAAGGTGGCCGCACCGTCGGCGCCGGAACCGTCATCAAGGTTCTCAAGTAATTCAGTAGGCCTGCTCACTCGCTGAGCTAGTCAACAACAACAGGGTCGGTCCTTCGGGACCGGCCCTTTTGTCGTCCCCGCGACCGTTGGTCGAGCTTGTCGAGACCCTGCAACCCAACCCACTCGTCGCGCCCCGTCCGCTGGTCGAGCGCGTTTCGCTGGACGAGCGCGTCCGCTGGTCGAGCTTGTCGAGACCCCGCAACCCAACCCGCTCGTCGCGCCCCGTCCGCCGTTCGAGCGCGTTCCGCTGGTCGAGGGCGTTCCGCTGGTCGAGCTTGTCGAGACCCCGCGACCCGAACTAATCTCGTTACCACCCACCCCCAAGATCGGAGACCCAAATGAACCTCAACGACATCACCCGCAAGGCCCAGGAGTTCCTCAACAGCGAAAAGGGCGAGGAGATCTCCGACAAGGTCATCGACGGCGCGGCCGCGGCGGCCAACAAGGTCACCGGTGACAAGCACGCCGACAAGATCCAGAACGCCCGCGATGCGGCCGACAAGCACATCGGACGCGACGACGGCACCGTCGGCCGAGACAGCACCCCCGACCCGAAGTAGCATCCCAGGCCGCAACTGCTATCTCAGCCTCGACCCTCACGTGTTCGCTTGTGGCCGAGGTCAGCGTGCAGTGGGTTTTCAGCATTCCCGCGACCCCGACGCCGGTGCCACCCGTCGTGACAACGTTGGGTCGGTCCAACGAGGTTGTGTTCGTTTCATCGATGTCCTTTACACTCATCATGCGGTTCAGGTCGGCCACCAGCCGCTGTAGAAGGGCGTGGCTGAACGCCAACGAGCCAGACCCGCTCAAGTGGGTGGCATTGGCCGGGTAGGCAGGCGCGGAGGGGGCGTCCCGGGCGGCGACGTCCTCCCTGAGCGTGATGAACGGGTGGGCTCCTTCGGCTCCCTCGTCTGATGCGCTTTGCCTCATGCACGCGCCGGTCCTGGCGGCTATCGGAACTGGGGCATACCGAATTCCGCACACGACCCCAACCACCGTCTGCGTGAGGCTAGTCGTACGCCAGAGAGACGAATTGCCGAGACGCAGGGACTAACCGAGCGGACCGTTCAAGGACTACCTGATCCGGGCATATTCTTCAGCTCTCCGTGCCGGCTGAGGTTCAGTTCATTTGCGTCCCGATGTCGGCCAGAGACAACTGAATTGGTGAACGAGCTCGACCGTCGCATCGAACAAGCACTAGGTCGCCCCGCCCGCCACATCCACCAGATTCAAGGGTGTCCGCACGCTGGCAGCAGCGGTGACCGTGTGCGTTAAGCTACGGACGTGCCTACGACCGAGTTGACTCCCGCCTTGAGCTCGCAGGTCAGACGGTTGGTGTGGGCCGACAGCGCCAAAGCATTCTGCGTCATCATGGTCGTCCTGGGCCATGCGGTGCTCTGGTACGGCGTGACGACGGTGTCCGTTCCCCAGCCCGTTTATTACGCTTGGGTTGACGTGGTTTCGGTGCTCACTCCCGTCAGGATTCCTCTGTTCTTCATCCTGTCTGGGTACTTCGCCAAAGGAGCCATCGGCGGCAACTGGCGCCAACTCTTTCGCAGAAGAGTTGCCAGCAGCGGTTACTTCTACATGGTCTGGCTCGTTATTCTGACGGGAATTTATACGACCGTAGCGCACAACCCGTTCTTGCCTGGTGACTATGGATGGGCGAACGCTGCCATGCAGGTCCTCTGGCCAGAGAACCACCTTTGGTACCTATGGGCCTTGGCTGTTTTCGTCGTTCTGGCCAAGGTCTTGAGCCGAGTGCCGACGCACATTGTCCTTTCGATCACGTTCTTCGTGGGAACGGCCATGACGATTGCAGAGCAATCGCTGGCCAGCTCACTGATGCGGAATTTCTTCTTCTTCCTGCTCGGCGCGGTTGTCCCGCATGCGCTCGAAGCAGTGGTCCGTGTCGCGAAGTGGCGCTGGGTTCTGCTGGCAGGCCTCGGATACTTGACCGCTCAGTTACTTATGCAGCGTGTAGACCCGCATTGGAACCTGATCCCGGGATGGTTCGCTCCCCTCTGGATGATTCTCACTTTGATCGGCTCGTGTGCTGTTGTGCAAGGATTCGCAATCATCACTCGATCTCCCCGGATTGGGGCGATCGGACATTGGGTTGGAACGCGCACGTTGCCGATCTACGTGACCCACCTACCGCTCCTTATCGTCGCGAATGCGATTTTCGCGTGGGCAATGAGCGTCTCGTACTCCCCCCTGGCGATCGCCCTGATGCCCGTCATTACTACGGCTGCTGCAGTGTGTGTTGCGCTTGGGATCTATGAAGCCGTCTCCCGCGTTCCCTACATCCGATGGATCTATCGGTATCCCTGGGCTTCTGGCCGTGCGTCAACCGCGAGACGCGGCTGACGCTCGGTGGGCGGCGCCCCTTACTGGGCCACACGTCGGCGCAATCGGAGCCGAACGTGGAATAGGCTGATGCGGCAGGGGCTCACAGGGGGAGCGATCAGCTGGTACGTCGTATCGCACGTGCCACCGTACATTTGACTCTGTTGGGGAGCACTCGCCGATGACCAATCGACTTTCTACAAACGCGCGGCGGCGGAAGTCGCCCGCGCTTACGAAGCGGACTTGGTGGGTCGCGGGAGTCGCGATGACGCTCGCGGTTTCTCTCGGTGCGCTCCTTCTCGTCCAACCTTGGTCTGATGGCGGTGCTGCGAGTCCAACTGCCTCACCCTCACCGACCGCGGCTGGCGTGCTTCCAATCGGCTACGACACTCCGGCATCGGATTCCTTCGAATGGTGGACGCCGGAGCTCACCTCGGAGCACGTTAGCTTCCTCGGGTCCGACGACTTGCACGACGGCACCTCGGCCGTTTCGATAACAAGCGACCTTGCGCCCGGCTCTGGTGAGTCCGCACGGTTAGAGCAGAGCTTCTGGGCTGCGACTGGCGCCACGTACGCAATTGGATTCTGGGTCAAGAGCACCGACGCTGCAGAGGCTGCCGTTCGACTAACCCTGAATGCCGCTGCGGACGCCTATGTGCAGGTCCCAGCAGGAACATACGACTGGACGTATGTCGAAACCAACTACGTGCCCGACGCCGAAATGCTTCACTTTCGAATCTCGGTTGAGGGACCCACCGGTGGAACGACAATCGATTCTCTATCCGTCACTGGTCTGAGTGGTGGGGCGCTGCCACTGATGAACGGTGGCTTTGAGTCAAGTTCGTACGACCTTACAGTTATTAATCCTACGTTGCTCTTTCCCCAGGGCAGCACGAATCTGCAGCTTGCCACGCGACGGAGCACGACAGGCACTTTGAATTGGTCGGTGACAGATCGGGCCGGTGCAGTCGTCGACAGCGGCGACTCCGTTTTCGAAGACTCTCGAGCGATCGCCGACCTGCGGGAGCTGTCTCCAGGCCTCTACACCGCCACAATAAACGCGGTGGTGGGAGACCGGTCCGTTGACAGGTCGACGACTATTGCAGTCCTCGACGAGGATTCAGCTAAGGCAACGAGTTCAACTTCGCCGTTTGGTGTGTTCCTTCACTATGCAGGCGGGACGGAACGGCTGAACAACCTCATTGCGACATTGGGCACCGCCGGCATCAAGCACGCACGTATCGAAATGAACTGGGATTGGATTGAGTTGACTCCGGGCACTTATGCCTATCCGAAGCAAATACTTGACGCGACAGAGACGCTTTCCGAAGAAGGAATCAGCCCACTATTGGTTCCTGCATACGCCAATCCGCTCTATGACGATTACCGCACCCCAAGCTCGCCGGAGGGACTCGCAGCATACACGCGGTTCGCTCAGGAACTCGTCACCGGAGTCGAGCACCACGGCGCGGAAGTCGAGGTCTACAACGAGTTCGACCACACCTTCAACACTGGAGCTTGTGGGCACACCCCCGAGTGCTACATGGAGATGCTCACCGGAACTGCGACTGGAGTGAAGGCCGCCAATCCTGACGCGACCATCGTGGCCCCTGGAAATGCGGGCATGGGCATCCAGTGGGACTGGCTGAGCGAGTTCTTTGAACTCGGCGGTTTGGACTACACCGATGTGGTGAGCGCTCACCCCTATGTGCAGCCGGAGGCGCCGGAAATGCTGATACCTGAACTTGAGCGCCTCGGGCAGATGATCCGTGATTCAAACGGCGGGGAATCGAAGCCGATCTGGCTGTCGGAGATGGGCTGGGCCAGCGTTCCGAACTGGGTCACAGAGGAGTCTCAGGCCCAGTACCTGGTCCGAACAATGGCTATCGCGTTGGGTCATGGTGTGAGCCGCGTGTATTGGTTCGAGGCTGCGAACGGTAACGCAGTTGAAGGCAGCATCGAAGGGAACTTTGGGTTGTTTGAAGCGCCCTCGACGTTCCTGCCGGTGGCAAACGAGCCCAAGGAGGCTGCTGTCGCCCAAGCGGTTATGGCCAAGCAGATCGACGGGCTCACGTTCTCGTCAATTGATGAGACCGCGGAAGGCGTGTATTCATATGTCTTCTCCGGCGCAGGAACGGAAACCAGAGTCATGTGGACCACCGAACCGTCGAAGACTGTGACCGTCAGCAGTTCGGGGAAATTGAGCACAAGTGACATGTATGGCGCATCGGTGGCCACCGGGGACGATCCGAAGGCTTCGATAGTGGAACTGACCGGAAGCCCCGTCTATGTTTCCGGAGCTGTTACCGGGATTGTCTCAGAATGACGTCAGTAGGCAACTCCCGGCTCCTATTTTTGTCACCGGCCTTCTTCGGATACGAGACAGACATCGCAGAGGCATTCCGGGCGAATGGTCACACGGTCGATTTCTATGACGAGCGGCCAAGTAACTCGTCGCTTGCCAAGGCACTATTCCGGGTAAGCACACGGATCTCGCAGAATTTTGTGCGCAGCTACTACGCACGAATCTTACGTGAGACAAAAACGAACAAGTATGACTTCGTCGTTGTGGTGAAAGGCGAGGTCGTTCCGGCCTTCTTCCTCTTGGAACTTCGCGCCAGGAACCCTGAAGCACACCTGGTGTACTACTCCTTCGATGCGATGGCTCCGGGATCTCTGTCAGAAGCGAATTTGGGTCACTACGATAAAACATTCAGTTTTGACGCAGCTGACGTTGCCAGGTATCCCGCCCTCCATCTGAAGCCCCTCTTCTATTCAACGCAGTTTCACGCAGCAGAGACTGGTGTGGCCAGGCCTCACGAGCTGACGTTTGTGGGAACGATGCACTCTGACCGGTATGCGTTTGTTTCCAACCTAACCAAGTCGTTCGAGCACACCTACAGCTTCTTCTATGCGCCTGCGCGCTGGTTCTTTGCACTGGAAAAATACGTAACACGCCATCTCTCCGAAGTCGGATGGGCCGAAATCAGCTTCAACAAGCTAAGCAAGGAAGAGGTGTCGGCCGTCTTCCGAGGCTCTCAGGCGGTGCTCGACCTGCAGCGTAGTAACCAGGCTGGTCTAACGATGCGCACCTTCGAGGTGCTCGCCTCAGGAGCCATTCTGGTGACTGGAAACCAGGCGATACGTAATGCAGATTTCTATGATCCGTCGCGAATCCTAGTTATCGAGGACTACGACTCGGAGGGAGCGAGTGAGCGGCTCCGACAGGCGCTGTCGCAGCTCCAGCCAGACGGAAGTCTGCCCAGCGGGTTCGAGAAATACTCCGTAACCACGTGGGTGAAAGAACTGCTTTCCTGACAAAAACGTATCGCAGGCTGGCGAGTGCGGGAGAAGCGGAAGCTCGGGTGCCCTGCACTACGCTCGGATCTGAAACTCCGGCCTGTCAGCAGAAAAGGAATAAGTAAAGATGAAACGACTGATCACACTCGTCGTTGGTTTCCTGCCGGCGTCGACGCTCAAGAACATGTTTCTCCGCTGGCTGGGCCATGAGGTTGCCCGATCAGCATCGATCGCGCCCGTCGTACTTCTCGGCAATAAGCGCCTAATCGTGGGCGACGGGGCCCGGATTGGACCCTTCAACGTGTTTCGGAGCCTTGAGGTCGTGAGCCTTGGCGCTTGGTCTGAAATCGGCCAATTCAACTGGATATCCGCTGCTCCTTTCCTGGTGCACGCCTCCTCCTCGACCATCGCTGGTTCCTTCTCCTTAGGAGTCCACTCTTCGCTTACGAGCCGTCACTACCTGGACGCGTCCGGCGGAATCGCAATTGAGGAATTTGTGACGGTCGCCGGGGTGCGCTCCGTATTCATGTCGCACGGTATTGACGTAGCTGACAACGTCCTTGATTCCCTTCCCATTCGTGTCGAAAGATACGCGATGCTTGGCGGAAGTTGCAGCCTGGTCATGGGTGCAACGGTCCCTGCACACTCAGTAGTGGCAATGGGATCGGTCGTTACACGGGGCCTGGACACGCCATACGCTCTATATGCCGGAGTGCCGGCGCGCTTCAAGAAGCTGGTACCGGCGGGCGACTACTCGACGAGGACGCATGGAGCGGTTCCCGCTCGCCCCAAGAACCTGCTTAGCGCTCTGCCTCGGAAGACCCAGCAAACGCGACGGGTCGCCGAGAGTGAATAGCACCGACACGAGGCTCCCAGTCTCGCTCCAGCGGTCAGTTGCGACGGGCGCGAGGACCGAATGAACTGGATTCGTAAGACTGCTTTCTTGCTCCCGACCGTGAGTACCGGTTTGGTACGAGTTCTTCAGTTGGCGATCATGCTGGTGTTAGCGAATCGCGGCAGTGATACAGATCGCGATCTCTTGGTTGCAGGATTCGGACTCCTGACTTCCTTTGCGATGATGACGGACTCGGGTGCCGGGAATTTTCTCCTCTCAAGCCCGCTCGGACGGATCACAAGAAACGTCTACGCCCGTGCGGTCGGCTTTCATCTCACACTGGCAACGGTCGGAGCGGTGGCGGCACTTATCTTCATCGCTTGGCCCGCCGGGGGGTACATTCCTCCGACAGTCTTGGCGCTCCTGCTGGCCTTGGCTGTTACCCAAACAGTCGACAGCACGGGGCGGATTATCCGGATCCCGGCGATGGTCGCGAAGAAGGATGCGGCCTATGCGCTACCGGATGTCATCCTATTTCTGTTGAAGCTGCCGATCATCGTCGGAGCATTCCTTTCAGCAGACGTTCGTATGCTGCTGCTGCTGCCCCTCCCGTCGCTGGTGGTCGCGGCGGCTGCCCTATGGATCAGATTCAGGTCGCTTTCCCGTGCTCACCTGCGTGAGCCACGACTTACGCGTCGCATTCTTGAATTCGGAGTGACGGGTGCCCTGAGCGCTTTCTATTCGCAATCGCCGCTATTGATTGCCGCGGCGATCTTGCCTCTCAGTCAAATAGCAACGCTGACGATCGTCTATCGTCTCATTCAGGCGCTCGACTTGCTCCCAGGTACCTTGTCGCTGCAGATGATCCCTCGCGTGCGAGAACGAGGCACCAGCCCTTGGGCCTATTGGGCTTTGTTCTTTGCTGGCGGTGCAACGGTCGCACTTTGCGTAATACTCGCAAAGCCGCTGATAGAGCTGTTGTTTGGTCAGCAGTTCGATGACGTCCTCGTCTTCATTTTCGTCGCTCTATCCTTCGCTCCGAAATCCGGAAACTACGCACTCGTAGCCTTCCTGATGGGAGTCGGGCGAATCCGCTCACGCTTCGTGCTGACGCTGATCGCTTGCCTTGCCTCGGTGATTTTGTCGCTAATGGTTGTACACTCCACGGGCGCGACGGGCCTCGCCAGCGTCACATTGTTTGTGGAAATGGCCTTTACCGGTGGCGTTTGGATACTCCTGAGGCGTTGGCCGGTGAGCGCTGAAGCTCATTCGATGGCGGGAGCGAGACCGTAACTCGGCTCGGGTCAGGGTTTGTCTTGATCACCAATATGCTAGAAACGAATGTTCACGACCCGGGGGCTGGGTTTCAGACCTGGCTTAATGTAAGGGATACGCATTGACAGTCCTCGGTTTGGTCGTCCTGTTAGTCGGTGCCCTACTCCTGTTCCGGCGCCCGTCTTGGTTCCCATACCTCCTGGCCGTTGCCGCCGCGATCCCTCACACCGCTGCGGCGGTGGTCGGAGGCAGCGGAGTCAGCATCTTTTATATGTTGGCGATCCTCGCTTTCGGTCGTCTCGTATTCCTCGTCATACGCGGCGGGAAGCTGCTCAGCGTATTTGGGCGGCCAGTCAGCCGTCTTGCCCTGGGTTTCCTCGGAGTATTCCTCGCGTACGGAACGGCGATCAGCGTTCTTGGCCCCTTCCTGTTTGAAGGGATTGAAGTCTTCTCGCCTCGAGATGGCCTAGATCAGCAAGTGAATAACCTGAGTGAGCTTTCGTTCTCAGTGTCTAACTTCGCGCAGCCGGTTTACGTCCTGCTTGGGTGCGTCGTCGTTCTGTACTTGGGGATGGAACGCGAAGTCTCGCCACGTATTTTTGACGTCACTATGTGGGTGGGACTTGGATTGGCGCTGGCTCGCACTGTGGCACCGTCATTGTGGCCGACGGCGTTGTTCGAGAACGATCCGAACGTTTCCTATTCCGTCACGCAAGACGGTCTCCGCGGAACCTTCGGTGAGCCATCGCTATTCGGCCTGTTTCTTTCTGTGTGTATGGCGTACGCGCTGGCAAATGTGGTCGTCTCTCACGGGCGGAGGCGATTGCTGATGATCGCGGCACTTGTCCTCATCGTCGGTGAGCTGCTCCTGAACCTGGCGTGGACTGCATTGGTCGTGGTGCCGGTCGTTCTTGTCGTGGCCATGGTCGTCGGCTTCTGGGTTCTCACAAGGGACCGTACGCGTGTGCGGTGGGTAACGGTATCGGCCATCGGAGTCGTAGCACTTGTAGCCGCAATCAACGTCCAGTTTCTTGTCGGTCTGGTGCTCGGGCTTCTGGACGAGAAGCTGTCGAGCCTTTCGTTCGCAAATCGCACGGCCTCAAACGACGCCGCCTGGTCGCTCTTCCTGGATACTTGGGGAGTCGGGGTCGGTCTAGGAAGCAACCGCCCGTCGAGCCTCTTCTTCCTACTCCTGAGTTGCGTCGGTATCGTCGGGTTGGTCTGTTTCGTCGGCGTCGTCGTCCTTGTCGCTCTCGGTGCGCTAAAGGTCCCTTCCGCGCTGCCTGCAGCTTCTGCGCTGTTGGCTTGCGTGCTGGCTCAGTTCATCTCCGCGCCTGAACTTTCCATGCCGCTCTTCTGGCTGCTGTTAGGGCTTGTGTTCTGGGAACGACCACTTGAGATTCAATCCGAGAGGCCTGCCCGGCAAATGTCCCTCGCGCGGACAGGCAACCAAGCGTCCGGGTTGGCGGTTACCGACGCCTGAGCCGGGTAGCCACTGATCTGCGGACACTCTGGCGCGACTGGGTGCTTTGGCCTGTCGCAGACCGCCGTTGGTGCACTCATCCAAAGACGCTTTCAATGAGCCGCGAGTAGCGTCAGCGATGAAGGGCACGCTCATAGAACGGGTGCGTCGGACTGAGTATTGGATTGCAAGGGCTCCACCTGCGGGTGCGGGTGCACCATATGCCGTAAGCGCGATTCGCCCAGGCAAGACTTGAATCGGGCCGGCAGCTTCGATATGCGCCGCCAAATGGCACGCAGCGGCACAGAACAAGCAGCGGAGCAGGTGGGTAGTGGTTGGGTCGCTCCCGTCCCGCATCCGGGCAACCTAGTGACCGCCAGCGGGTGCCAGCGGGTGTGACGGCGCTGATTAGCGAGCTAGCCACCGACACAGACTGTGCTGGTGGTACCAAACCGCGCAATTGGTGGTGCTCTCGCGCGCGATTGGTGGTGCTGACCTGCGCGATTGGTTGTGCCCAAAGACTCAATGCTCATTGGACGGCACCGGGGAGTGCCAGCCGAGTGGGCTAAGCCCTTACTGCAATGCGGCGTATGCCTGACGCGGTCTCAGCCCAGGTGCCACCTACAACGGCCGCGGGCGTTGCTCCGCGCGACTGAACTGCCAGCTGAATCGCCACGGCAAGATTTGCAGGGTCTGGCTCGGAAACGAACAGACCAGCGTGGATTTCGTCCAGTCCGCTGTCAGAAGTGGACACCACCGGAATGCCAAAATACTGGGCTTCAGCCACCGGCAGCCCAAATCCCTCATCGCTTGAAGCAAGAACAACAGCGTCGGCGGTCTGAATGAGTGAGTTGTATTCGTCCGACTCTACAAATCCAGGAAAGTTGCAGCTCGTTGCAACGCCAAGCTCTCGGGACAACTTCTCCAGAGTCTCTTTCGTAGCACCGCGTGCTCCGAGCACTGTTAACTGAGGACGCGCTAGAGGTGGCATCTCGGCCAGAGCCTGAATCACCAGATCGGGACGCTTGTTGAGGTGGTGCCCGAACGTCACAATACGCTTGAATTCTGCCTTCCCGCGGCCAGCAAGGGCCGGAACCCAGCGTCGAGCATGATCGCGACCGTTTTCCACGATAAACCTGTGGGCGCGAGGTGCGTACTCGGCGGTTTCGGCGTCGGTCTTCGCGGAAATCGAGACGGTAGCGCCGGCACGATTCAGCGACATCGTCCAAAGGCGTCGATAGGCCCGCTGAAGAGCCCCAAACTCTCTCTCATTACGCATGTGTCGCCAGTCGTGAACAACGCACACGCGCCGAGCTCTTGGTGCCAAGGGGCTCGCGATCGAGCTCACGGACACGAGAACGTTCGCTCGGAATGCCCAGAAAAGGACCCCTGAAACCACGAGCTGGCCGACCATCCGCAGAGGGGCTGAATCGTTCGCCCAGACGACCACGCGCACGTTAGGTAGATCCTGAAGGGCCCCGCGAGTCCAAGCGCCACCAACTACGACAAGCTCGTCGTGCGGAAAGGCTTCAGACCAGGAATTGATGAGCTCCTCAGCGTACAGACGCATGCCGCCAGATAGAGAGGGGGCGCCGAGGGTATCAATGAGGAATTTCATATTCGTGAGATCCGTCTCCTATGTGTGCCGGCTGACATTCGACCGAACGAAACTCGCATTCGATATGTCCGGGTCTCGACCGCTCTAGGCATCGCGCTTTGGCAGAGGGAGCCCGAGGCCACTCAAGCTTCTCACAGGGGGAGCTGAGCGACGGGCATGGATTCCAGCGCTAGTTTGCGACAGATTCATCCGCCGCGCCTTTGTGGCGGGATTCATGCGCGCCAGCGTCGGACGGACGCAACTCCGCGTGATGCCAGTGACTCACCCAGATTGTCGATAGTGTCTTGTTGACGGCGACGGATCAAGAATCCGGAGGCTATGGACTTCGCACCATTAACAGCTGGATGCGAACGTCGGCTCAGATAACTCACGGGGAAGACATTGCAGATGACACGCACTAAGACGGTTCTGATTTCGGGTGGGGCGGGATTCATCGGCACCAGGCTTGCAAAGCGAATTGTCGGTGACTACAAGGTGGTGCTGCTCGACAATCTCCACCCGCAGGTTCACGCAAATAATGCATGGCCAATCGACAGCCCCGCTGAGGCGGTGCAGCTTTTCGGAGACGTCACTGAGGCGGCTGTGTGGAACGCGGCCATCTCTGAGCACCGTCCGGACGTCATCGTGCACCTGGCCGCGGAAACTGGGACCGGACAGTCGCTGACCGAGTCCTACCGCCACGCATCCGTGAACGTTACAGGGACCGCTCGTATGCTCGATGCACTCTCTGCCAGCGGCCATCGTCCGCAGGCAATCGTGCTTGCCTCGTCTCGCGCCGTCTATGGCGAAGGGCAGTGGGCAACTGCCAGCGGCGAGCTCTATTACGCGGCACCTCGGGGTGAGAAGCAGCTTGTGAGTGGCGAGTGGGAGCCCGTCGGGCCGGACGGTGAGGAAGGTCGATCCGTGGCGCACAACGCTACGTCTGTTGAGCCTCGACCCACAAACGTTTACGCAGCCACGAAATTGGCTCAGGAGCACATTCTGTCCTCGTGGTGCGGATCGATGAACGTCCCGCTGCGTATTCTGCGTTTGCAAAACGTGTACGGTGCGGGCCAAGCACTCGAGAACAGCTATACAGGTGTGCTCACCTACTTCGCGCGCCAGGCGATTGCCGGCGAGCCGATCAACGTATACGAAGGCGGCGGAATCGTTCGTGACTTCGTGCACGTTGATGACGTAGTGAGCGCACTTTCGGCCGCGCTCGCGCTTCCCGCTGCGGTCGGATTCTGCCTCGTCGACATCGGGTCGGGATCCGCGGGAACGCTGTTGGACTACGCCAAAGAATTGGCCCAGGTGGCCGGCAGCCCCGCGCCAGAGATAAGCGAACGGTTCCGCCTGGGTGACGTCAGGGCCGCCTACGCTGACATCGCACCGGCTCAGGCGCTCCTCGGTTACGAGCCGGAGGTGTCCTTCCGTGACGGTGTTGTCGGGTTACTCGAGTGGGCACGCATAGGCGCGGAAACCGCTTAGAAGAATTCAGCCGACACCTGTACCTGGGCGTCATCGCAAGTGAGGAGATTGTGGCCGGGGCAAGGGCGACCCGGTCCACGATTGTTCCTGATAAAGGAGTACGTTCGTGAATTCCAACGCACCGCCCAAGAGCCGAGCGCGAGAGTGGCTCGGAGCCCTGACCCTGTCAGGCTATGCGGCCATTATCTTGGTGGCGACCCTTTGGCCCACGCCGCTTGACCAGGGTTATCAAGCGTCAATTGACAAGCTCTTAGCCGTGCTTTATCGCAACGGGGTACCCCTGTGGTTCGGTTACAACAAGCTCGAGTTCTCCGCAAACGTTCTAATGTTCATCCCCCTCGGATTTCTCGTAGCACTACTGCTGCCTGGCCGGATCTGGTGGCTGGCGCTGATCTTGTGCCCGGCCATGTCAATCGCGATCGAGCTGACGCAGGCATTTGCGCTGAGCGCCCGATTTGCCACAGTGACTGATGTGATCTCCAACTCGCTGGGCGCTGTAATCGGCATCATGATTGCAGTCATGTTGCGGGCGATCGTCTACGAGCGTGATCAGAAAGTCATTGCCCTCGCTGCTTGGCGCGCGCAATACATCCGCTAATCAGACTTAGTCAAGAGGGTCTTGCTCCCTTGCTGGCGTGGGTGCCTTCAGCGAATTAGGCAAGCCACTTGGCAGGTGCGTTGCGCTGCCTTGGTTGCATCAGGAATTGGTAGGTAACGCCGTGTGTGCGCGACCGGCCCGGCAGGCGTTCTAGTGCGTTGTGGGCCAAGGTCTTTCTCGTTGGACGCCGCGCCGACCGCGCAGCCGGAAATACGGGAGAGTCTTCCTCACGTCCGTTTGCCCTAACTCGCCTGCGGGTCCTGTTCGTTACACGCCAGGATCCGGCATGTTTACCGCGTCGGCTTGGCGATGGCCGCGATTCGCAGCAACCTGTCGCCGAACACCACTGTGTTGCTGGTATTCAGGCATTACCCGCAACTGCCGGGCACCAGTGTGTGTGACGTCATGTTGACCATCGGGGTACCACGTGCCTCGAGCTGTCCGTAGGCGCCTGGCGCGCCAGTGAACGTAGCGGTTACAACGCTGGTCTCGCCCGGTTTCAGGTAGGCGGTGAATTTTGCGACCGGCCGACCGAGATCATTTGCCCCCGGGTCAATCGATGTTCGTTCACCCTGCATTGGTATCTCGCTGGACGCGAGTGTTGCGCCGACCGGGCCGTATACGAATACCTCAGTGGCGAAGTAGTCGGATCCGAAGTTTTGGGGGCTGATGTAGTCCGGCAGATCGTCCGCCTGGTCCTGCGTGAGATTTGAGTGCAGGGTGACTGAGGTTGTGAAGGTCGGGTTCTCCGGTGCCTCGCAGACGTTTGTGGTGGTCTCTGCCGAGGTCTGTAGGTAGAAGTCGATCTTCGAGGCCGAAACGTCCCGAAAAAAGGTGCCGATGACGGTTGCGTCATCGTTTGTTTTAGGAAGGACTCCCTGGATTCGCGTGCCGTCGAGCAGACTCTGCTCTGCGGGATTTGCGCTCCAAACCATAATGCTGCCCTGGTTGATCCCATCCGTGATCGAGGTGAGCATCGTTTTTATGTCGAAGTCGCCGCCGGTAATACGAGTCAAGATGCTTGAAGCTGCGTTCTGGAAGAACGCATCCACAATGGGGTAGTCGTCATAGCTGCCGTAGCGGAAATAGATCTCGTTCACGAGGAGTGATACGGCGTTGTCGGAGGACAGTAGGTCACCCGAGTTGAGAGGGATCGGACCGGTGGCCTTAAGGATCTGTGCCAGAGCCAACGGATCGATTGAAATGACTCCATCGACGACGGTGCCTTTGTCCCGTGCCCAGAATGACTGCATGATGCTTGCCGCCGTTGGGAAGTCCGGTCGGCTGGTTGAAGTGTTGGGGAACCTGATCAAGTAGTCGGAGTAGAGATCCAGCGCGCTCTGATCCACTTCGACGTCCACAGGGGTTCCATCCTTGAGGTCGTTGCTACCGCCGGCCTGTGCGGATATCGATATCTTCCCCTTATCGACGTTGATCAAGGTGTACGACGCGGCGCTGCCGCCCAGAGCAGTCGATTCAGCGTTGTTCTGGAACGCCAGGAGATAGTTACGAGGCGCATCCTGCCCCAGCACAGCACTGGAGGAGGAGACCATCGGTGCGATTTCTGACACGGTATCGCTGGCCGTTGACACCAATCCTGTGAGCTTGACGACGGCCTCTGAGACGGGCCCGACAGTCATAGCGGTATTGATAGATGCGAGTCGGGTTTTTGAATGTTTGAGTGCACCGTCAGCTGAATTGAGGATGGATTCCGCGCTTGCGAGTGGTGTGAGAAGGTCAATCCCGTCGTCTGTACTGGAAACAGCAGTCATCATGTTCACCAGCTCAATGGACGGAAGCGCAACTTCCTGAATAATCTCGTCGATGCTCTCTGCGGCTGCCCTCACTCCCTTGAGGTTCTCGCCAATCACGGGCACGAATTCAGCAAGGCGCCATGTCAGATCCTTGGTGCCGGCGACCGCGTTGGTCGAGTGCATTCCCAGCTCTGAGCCCGTCTGCGTTAGCGAAGCTGCGTCGAAGGAGCCGGCGTCCGTCTGGACCTTCGCGACAAGTGATTGGGCTGCCTCAAGGTCGTTCTTGACGACAAGGACTCTCGTTGCGAGCCAGGTGACCGAACCAAGAAGGAGAATTCCGGTAACGACCAAGCCAATTCTGAGCCGTCGTTTCGCACTGGACTGCCGACGTTGGTGCCGTGCGTCTGCGCGGTGGGAGCGCGCAGGAGCGCGACGGGAGGCTCGAGGATTCACAGGTCTCACCTTAGGGGAGGGGAGATGTGACAGTCGGGAGCCGCGGTCGCTGGGGCATCGATGGCCCCACAACGGGGTACGCACAAGAGGGCTGAGAAAGGGCTGGGAGGCCAAAAACTGTGGAACGATGAAAACAGGCACGTCCGAAATCACCGTTTCTGGGGTCAGGCGTGCATTCTGATGGGGGAAATGAATGGCAATCGGCGATACACGTACCGCGGGGGTGTTGCGGCGTCGCTCGTGGCAGCGCGCTTACGCAGTGCGGCTATTCAGCACCGACGTAGCGGTGATTCTGGCTGCGGTGTTCGGATCTCAGTTCATCTGGTTTGGACTCGAAACTGTGGAGGTGGCGGCTCCGCAGCCGTTCAGTCTCGGCGCCAGCTACACGGCCGTCTCACTTGTTCTTGTCGTTGCCTGGATGGTCATGCTCGATGTGTTCGCTACCCGGGACCACAAGGTGATCGGCAGTGGCACTCTCGAATACAAGCGGGTTGCCGATGCAACCATTCGACTCTTCGGCCTCTTCGCCATTGTCGCCTTCCTCTTTAAGATCGAAGTAGCACGGGGTTACTTCCTCTTGGCCCTGCCTCTCGGCATGGCGCTGCTGCTTGGTTCCCGCTGGCGCTGGCGCAAGTGGCTGCGCAGGCGCCAGGTAAGAGGCTTCTATCTCTCCCGCGCCCTGCTTATGGGCGAGCGGCGCAAGTCCGCCCATGTGGCGACCACCATCGCCCGCACGCCGGGCTCCGGGCTTCTTCTCGTGGGTGCTCTCACGCGCGAAGGCAGTTTCAGCAAAGGGCCGATCAACGGGGTTCCGATCGCCGGAGATTACGCCGATCTGCTTACCGCCGTCGACGAGACCAACGCCGACACCGTGATCCTCACCGGCGCCGATGACATCGACCCCGAGGACATGCGACGCGTGGGCTGGGAGCTTGAGGCCCGCGACGTGGAGCTGATCGTGGCGCCGGCACTCACCGACATCGCCGGGCCCCGCATCCATTCACGGCCCGTGGCCGGCATGCCGCTCATCCATGTGAGCTACCCGCAGTTCGAGGGCGCGAAGCGGGTGACCAAGCGCACCTTCGACATCGTCGGGTCGGCGTTGCTCATTCTGCTCAGCTCGCCCGGGCTCATCGGGGTGGCCGTCGCGGTGAAGCGCTCCAGCCCCGGCAACATCGTCTACCGGCAGGAACGCATCGGCCGGCACGGCGCCACGTTCGGCATGTACAAGTTCCGCTCGATGGTGCAGGATGCCGACGACCAGCTGGAGAGCCTGCTCGACGCTCAGGGCACCTCGGACACCCCGTTGTTCAAGGTCACCAACGACCCGCGCATCACCCCGGTTGGCAAGATCCTGCGCAAGTACTCCATCGACGAGCTGCCGCAGCTGTTCAACGTGTTGTTCGGTGAGATGAGCCTGGTGGGCCCGCGCCCCCAGCGCGCCGCCGAGGTGGCCCTCTACGACGATGCCGCGCACCGCCGGCTGATCATGAAGCCGGGCATGAGCGGGCTCTGGCAGGTCAGCGGCCGGTCGAACCTGAGCTGGGAAGACAGCATCCGCCTGGACCTGTACTACGTGGAGAACTGGTCGCTCACGGCCGACATCCTGATTCTGTGGCGCACGGTGCGTGCTGTGGTTACTCCCGAGGGCGCCGTTTAGGCGGATGGTGGAGGGGTCTCGACAGGCTCGACCAACGGTTGGGTTGCGGGGTCTCGACAGGCTCGACGAACGGTGGGGTTGCGGGGTCTCGACAGGCTCGGCCAACGGTTGGGTTGGGGGTCTCGACAGGCTCGACCAACGGTTGGGTTGCGGGTCTCGACAGGCTCGACCATCGGTGGGTTGAGGGGTCTCGACAGGCTCGACCAACGGGTGGGTTGCGGGGTCTCGACAGGCTCGACCAACGGCTGGCGGTGGGGTCTCGACAGGCTCGACCAACGGTTGGGGAGCTCGCCCATCGGAGGGGTTTGGACAGGCTCGAGCAGGGGATAAATTCGGGGGTCTCCACAAGCTCGACCAGCGAATCGACGTAGCTGAACTTCCGCGGAACGACGCGGATCGCGCGACACGCCCAACGCGACACGCCCGGGTTGCACAATGACCTATTCCTGTGGCAGACTCTTCTAGTTCAACACTTTCGGATCGCGCTGCACGCGAGACCGGAATCACTACCAGGCAGTGCATAGCTCGCCCCTTGAGGGTCGGAGTTAGGCCGCGGGTAGCAGAACGAAGCTTAAATCAACTTCTTGGATGCCTGGGTAAAACCATGTCATCCGCCAGGTTTCGGCCTGGGGGAGTTGGCTCGAGAAGGTCGGATCCCCGGCCGGATCGAAATTGACAGATGAACAGTGGTGCGATAGCAGCAGTGCTACTACGGCGTCCAATGCAGCCCTCGGGATGTAAGAAGCCTTGACAAGAAAGAGAGTTCGACATGGCGGGACAGAAAATCCGCATTCGACTTAAGTCGTATGACCACGAGGTCATCGACATCTCGGCGCGCAAGATCGTCGACACCGTCACCCGTGCGGGTGCAACCGTTGTCGGCCCCGTGCCGCTTCCGACCGAGAAGAACGTGGTGTGTGTCATCCGTTCCCCTCACAAGTACAAGGACAGCCGGGAGCACTTTGAAATGCGCACCCACAAGCGTCTGATCGACATCATTGACCCGACGCCGAAGGCCGTCGACTCGCTTATGCGTCTCGACCTCCCGGCAGACGTCAACATCGAGATCAAGCTCTAGGGCCCGCGATGTCGTACGCAGATACCAAGACCACCAAGGGCCTCCTCGGCAAGAAGCTCGGCATGACTCAGGTGTGGGACGAGAACAACAAGCTTGTTCCCGTTACCGTCATCGAGATCTCGCCGAACGTCGTCACCCAGATCCGCACGAAGGACATCGACGGCTACGCCGGCGTCCAGATTGCCTCTGGCGCCATCGACCCCCGCAAGGTGAACAAGCCGTCCGCAGGACACTTCGAGAAGGCCGGCGTCACGCCGCGCCGTCACGTTACCGAGCTCCGCACCGCGGATGCCGCTGACTACACCCTGGGCCAGGAGCTCACCGTTGACGGTGTGTTCGTTGCCGGCACCAAGGTTGACGTCATGGGCACTTCCAAGGGCAAGGGCTTCGCCGGTGTTATGAAGCGTCACAACTTCAAGGGTGTTTCCGCTTCGCACGGTTCGCACCGCAACCACCGCAAGCCCGGTTCCATCGGTGCCTCCTCGACCCCCAGCCGTGTCTTCAAGGGCATGCGCATGGCCGGTCGTATGGGTGGCGAGCGCGTGACCGTGCTTAACCTCAAGGTTCACGCGATCGACGCCGACAAGGGCCTCATCCTGGTCAAGGGTGCCGTTCCCGGCGCCAAGGGCCGCCTCGTATTCGTCCGCACCGCAGTGAAGGGAGCGTAGTCCTATGGCTACCGCACTCGACCTCATCGATGCCAACGGCAAGAAGGCCGGCTCCGTTGAGCTGCCCGCCGAAATCTTCGACGTCCAGACCAACATCCCGCTGATTCACCAGGTCGTTGTCGCGCAGCTCGCTGCCGCACGCCAGGGAACGCACAAGGTAAAGAGCCGCGGAGAAGTTTCCGGTGCCGGTCGCAAGCCGTTCAAGCAGAAGGGAACCGGTCGCGCTCGTCAGGGCTCGATCCGTGCCCCTCAGATGACCGGTGGTGGCATCGTCCACGGACCGACCCCGCGCAGCTACGACCAGCGCACCCCGAAGAAGATGATTGCCGCCGCGCTCAAGGGTTCACTCTCTGACCGCGCCCGTGGCGACCGTCTGCACGTGGTGACCGCGCTGTTCTCGGCCGAGACGCCCAGCACCAAGGGCGCCATCACGCTGCTCACCCAGATCGCCAGCAGCAAGCACGTGCTGGTCGTTCTCGAGCGCACCGACGAGATGACTCTCCGCAGCATCCGCAACCTCCCGACGGTGCACGTGCTGTCGTGGGACCAGCTGAATGCCTATGACGTTCTCGTCTCTGACGACATCGTCTTCACCAAGGGCGCGTTTGACGCGTTCGTGGCGCACAAGACCAAGAAGGAAGAGGTGTCCGCATAATGGCTACCCCGATTCAAAAGGACCCCCGCGACGTCATCATCGCTCCGGTCGTCTCTGAAAAGAGCTACGGCCTGATCGACGAGGGCAAGTACACCTTCATCGTGGACCCGCGTTCGAACAAGACCGAAATCAAGCTGGCGATCGAGAAGATCTTCAAGGTTGAGGTTGCGTCGATCAACACCATGAACCGCATCGGCAAGACTCGCCGTACCAAGTTCGGCATGGGTAAGCGCAAGGACACCAAGCGTGCCATCGTCACGCTCAAGTCCGGTTCCATCGACATCTTCACGGCCGTCGGCTAAGCGGCCAGGACTAGAGGAATAAGAAATGGCTATTCGTAAGTACAAGCCCACGACCCCCGGTCGTCGCGGTTCATCTGTTGCGGACTTCGCAGAGATCACCCGTTCGACGCCCGAGAAGTCGCTGCTTCGTCCGCTGTCCAAGACCGGTGGTCGTAACAACCAGGGTCGCATCACGACGCGTCACATCGGTGGTGGCCACAAGCGCCAGTACCGCGTGATCGACTTCAAGCGCAACGACAAAGACGGCGTCAACGCCAAGGTCGCTCACATCGAGTACGACCCCAACCGCACGGCGCGCATCGCGCTGCTGCACTTCCTGGACGGCTCCAAGCGCTACATCATTGCGCCGAACAAGCTGAACCAGGGCGACATCGTCGAGTCGGGTGCCGGTGCTGACATCAAGCCCGGCAACAACCTGCCGCTGAAGAACATCCCCACCGGTACCATCATTCACGCCATCGAGATCCGTCCGGGTGGTGGCGCCAAGCTGGCCCGCTCCGCCGGAGTGTCGGTTCGCCTGGTCGCGAAGGATGGCATCTACGCCCAGCTGCGCCTGCCGTCCGGAGAAATCCGTAACGTCGACGCCCGCTGCCGTGCCACGATCGGCGAGGTCGGCAACGCCGAGCAGTCGAACATCAACTGGGGCAAGGCCGGCCGTATGCGCTGGAAAGGCGTTCGCCCGACTGTTCGTGGTGTTGCCATGAACCCGGTCGACCACCCGCACGGTGGTGGTGAGGGTAAGACGTCCGGTGGACGTCACCCCGTCAGCCCCTGGGGCCAGAAGGAAGGGCGCACCCGCCACCCGAACAAGGAAAGCGACAAGCTCATTGTTCGTCGCCGTACCGTCGGCAAGAAGCGTAAGTAGGAGTAGACGATGCCAAGAAGTCTTAAGAAGGGCCCCTTCGTTGACGACCACCTGCTTCGCAAGGTTGTCAAGGCGAATGAAGCCTCAAGCAAGAACGTAATCAAGACCTGGTCGCGCCGTTCGATGATCATCCCCGACATGCTCGGGCACACCATCGCGGTTCACGACGGTCGCAAGCACATCCCGGTGTTCGTCACCGAGAGCATGGTTGGGCACAAACTCGGTGAGTTTGCTCCCACCCGCACCTTCCGTGGTCACGTGAAGGATGACAAGAAGGGTCGTCGCCGCTAACGCGGTGACGTGAAGGAGGAGAAATGGTGGAGTCGATCGCACGCGTGCGTCACATCCGCGTTACCGCCCAGAAGGCCCGTCGCGTTGTCAACCTGATTCGTGGCAAGCAGGCGCACGAAGCGCTGGGAATTCTCAAGTTCGCGCCGCAGGGCGCGTCCGACCCCGTGTACAAGCTGGTCGAATCGGCCATCGCGAACGCACGGGTCAAGGCCGATGCTGCGAACGAGTTCCTGGACGAACAGGATCTGTTCATCTCCCAGGCATTCGTCGACGAGGGCACGACGCTCAAGCGTTTCCAGGCCCGCGCACAGGGTCGCGCATTCCAGATCAAGAAGCGTACGAGCCACATCACTGTTGTGCTCGCCACTCCTGAGGAGGGTACGAAGTAATGGGTCAGAAAGTAAACCCGTATGGCTTCCGTCTGGGAATCACGACCGACCACGTGTCGCGTTGGTTCTCTGACAGCACGAAGCCGGGCCAGCGTTACAGCGACTTCGTCGCTGAAGACGTCAAGATCCGCCGCCTGTTGAGCACCAGCCTCGACCGCGCCGGCGTTTCCCGCATCGAGATCGAGCGCACCCGCGATCGTGTCCGTGTCGACATTCACACCGCCCGTCCGGGCATCGTGATCGGTCGTCGCGGCGCGGAAGCAGAGCGCATCCGGTCCGACCTTGAAAAGCTCACCGCCAAGCAGATCCAGCTGAACATCCTCGAGGTCAAGAACCCCGAGCAGGATGCACAGCTCGTCGCGCAGGGCATCGCAGAGCAGCTCTCCGCTCGTGTGGCTTTCCGCCGCGCGATGCGTAAGGGCCTGCAGGGCGCCCAGCGCGCCGGCGCCAAGGGTGTTCGCATCCAGGTGTCCGGTCGTCTCGGTGGCGCTGAGATGAGCCGTTCGGAGTTCTACCGCGAAGGCCGTGTGCCGCTGCACACCCTGCGCGCGAACATCGACTACGGCTTCTACGAAGCCAAGACCACCTTCGGCCGCATCGGCGTGAAGGTCTGGATCTACAAGGGCGACATCACCAACAAGGAACTCGCTCGCGAGCAGGCCAACGCTAAGTCGTCCCGCCCCGAGCGTCGTGACGACCGTCCCCGCCGTGCGCCTCGCGCAGAGGGCGCGGCTCCGGTTGCAGCAGGAGTTGAGGCTAAATAATGTTGATTCCCCGCAGAGTTAAGCACCGCAAGCAGCACCACCCCGGCCGTACCGGCCACGCAACCGGTGGTACCACTGTTTCGTTCGGCGAGTATGGCATTCAGGCCCTCACCCCCGCGTACGTGACCAACCGTCAGATCGAGTCCGCTCGTATCGCCATGACGCGTCACATCAAGCGTGGCGGCAAGGTCTGGATCAACATCTACCCGGACCGCCCGCTCACCAAGAAGCCTGCCGAAACCCGCATGGGTTCCGGTAAGGGTTCGGTCGAGTGGTGGGTCGCGAACGTCAAGCCGGGCCGCGTGCTCTTCGAGCTTTCCGGTGTCTCTGACACCGTTGCTCGCGAAGCGCTCACCCGTGCAATTCACAAGCTGCCCCTCAAGGCACGCATCATCAAGCGCGAGGAGGGCGACGCATAATGGCGATCGGATCCAAGGAGCTCGCCTCAGTCGAGCTCGACACCTTTGAAAACGAACGACTGTTCGACGAGCTGAAGAAGGCCAAGGAAGAGCTGTTCAACCTGCGCTTCCAGTCGGCCACCGGCCAGCTCGAAAGCCACGGCCGCCTCCGCGCGGTCAAGCGGGACATTGCACGCATCTACACGGTTCTCCGTGAGCGCGAGCTGGGCATTCGTGCCACTCCCGTCGCAGTCGAGGCTCCGGCCAAGGCTGAGAAGAAGACGACCAAGAAGGCCAAGGCCAAGGACGCATCCACGGATGCTCCCGAGGCTGACGCCGTCGAGACGAAGGAGGCCTAATCATGGCGAAGACTGACGAAACGGTCGTCCCCGCCGAGGCTCTCGTGCGCGGCTACCGCAAGACGATGCGTGGTTACGTGACCAGCGACAAGATGGATAAGACCATCGTTGTCGAGGTCGAAGACCGCGTGAAGCACCCCCTGTACGGCAAGGTCATCCGCCGTACGTCCAAGCTGAAGGTTCACGACGAGGCGAACGCTGCCGGAGTCGGCGACCTGGTCCTGATCAGCGAAACTCGCCCGCTGAGCGCTACCAAGCGCTTCCGCCTGGTCGAGATTCTCGAGAAGGCCAAGTAAGCCTCGCGCTTACTTGATAGAAGGAGTTAGAAAGTGCTTCAGCAAGAATCACGACTCAAAGTTGCCGACAACACCGGTGCCAAGGTCCTGTTGACGATCCGTGTTCTCGGTGGCTCCGGCCGTCGTTACGCCGGACTGGGTGACGTTATCGTCGCCACCGTCAAGGACGCCATCCCGGGCGGCAACGTCAAGAAGGGTGACGTCGTCAAAGCCGTCATCGTTCGCGTCAAAAAGCAGACCCGTCGTCCAGACGGCTCGTACATCAAGTTCGATGAGAACGCCGCAGTGATCTTGAAGGCTGACGGAGACCCTCGTGGTACCCGTATCTTCGGACCGGTCGGTCGCGAACTCCGCGACAAGAAGTTCATGAAGATCATTTCGTTGGCACCGGAGGTTATCTAAATCATGGCCAGAATCAAGAAGGGTGACCTCGTTGAGGTCATCACCGGCCGCACCCAGGCTCGCGGCGGAGACCGTGGCAAGCAGGGTCGTGTGCTCGAGGTACAGGTCGAGAAGAACCGCGTCCTGATCGAAGGAATCAACTTCGTCAAGAAGCACGTTCGCGTCGGCCAGACCCAGCGCGGTTCCAAGACCGGCGGCATCGAGACTGTGGAAGCATCGATTCACGCTTCCAACGTCGCGCTCGTCGACCCGGAGACCAAGAAGCCGACCAAGGTCGGGTTCCGTCTCGAAGAGGTAACGAAGGACGGCGTCACCAAGACGGTCCGCGTTCGTTACGCCAAGAAGAGCGGTAAGGACCTCTAATGACTGACATCGCAACCGAGGGCGCAAAGCCCGTCGTTCTGCCGCGTCTCAAGCAGAAGTACCGCGAAGAGATCTCCCTGCAGCTCGCCAAGGACCTGGGTTTCACCAACGTCCACCAGGTACCCAACCTGACGAAGATCATCGTCAACATGGGTGTCGGCGAGGCAGCACGCGACGGCAAGATCATGGATGGCGCCGTCGCCGACCTCACCAAGATCACCGGCCAGAAGCCGCAGGTCACCAAGGCACGCAAGTCCATCGCGCAGTTCAAACTGCGTGAAGGACAGCCCATTGGCACGCACGTCACACTTCGTGGCGACCGCATGTGGGAGTTCCTCGACCGGCTGCTCAGCCTCGCCCTGCCCCGTATCCGCGACTTCCGCGGCCTCTCGGACAAGCAGTTCGACGGCGCCGGCAACTACACGTTCGGTCTCACGGAGCAGGTCATGTTCCACGAGATCGACCAGGACCGGATCGACCGTGTTCGCGGTATGGACATCACTGTTGTGACGACCGCCAAGAACAACGACGAGGGTCGCGCGCTGCTCAAGGCGCTCGGCTTCCCGTTCAAGACGGCCGAGAACTCCTAAACTAGCTTTACCCCGGGGGCCGGACAACCGTTCGGCCCCCTCCACCACCACAGGTCGTCATCCGTGTAACGGGTGCACGAAACCAGGCGAGAAAGGCACCACAAAATGACAATGACAGATCCGGTCGCAGATATGCTGACCAGACTGCGCAACGCTAACTCGGCGTACCACGACACAGTGTCGATGCCGCACAGCAAGCTCAAGGCGCACATCGCAGACATCCTCAAGGCACAGGGTTATATCTCTGCCTGGGATGTCAAGGATGCAGAGGTCGGAAAGACCCTCACGCTGAACCTCAAGTTCGGCCCCAACCGCGAGCGTTCCATCGTCGGCATCAAGCGGGTTTCCAAGCCCGGCCTGCGCGTGTACGCAAAGTCGACTGAGATCCCCACGGTTCTCGGCGGCCTCGGCGTTGCCATCCTGTCCACCTCCAGCGGTCTGCTCACCGACCGCCAGGCTGAGAAGAAGGGCGTAGGCGGAGAAGTTCTCGCCTACGTGTGGTAGCCGACAATGTCACGTATTGGAAGACTTCCGATCGAGATCCCCGCGGGTGTCACGGTCGAAGCTAACGGCCAGGCCGTTAGCGTCAAGGGTCCGAAGGGCGAGCTCGCGCTCACCGTCGCCAACCCCATCGAGGTTCAGGTCACCGATGGCCAGGTTCTGGTCACCCGTCCCGACGACGAGCGCAACTCGCGTTCGCTGCACGGACTGACTCGTACCCTGATCGCCAACCAGATCATCGGCGTCACCGTGGGTTACACCAAGGGACTCGAGATCGTCGGTACCGGTTACCGCGTTGCGCAGAAGGGCACCTCCGTTGAGTTCGCCCTTGGCTTCTCGCACCCGGTCATCATCGAACCGCCGGTTGGTATCGCACTGATCGTCGAGGGCGTTAACAAGCTCACGGTCAGCGGTATCGACAAGCAGGCGGTCGGCGAGGTCGCCGCAAACATCCGTAAGATTCGCAAGCCAGAGCCCTACAAGGGCAAGGGTGTGCGTTACGCCGGCGAGATTGTTCGCCGCAAGGCCGGAAAGAGTGGTAAGTAACCATGGGTCTCGGAACTAGAGGAAAAAGCAAGTCGGCTGCCCGCGGACGCAGGCACGCACGTCTTCGCAAGAAGATCGAGGGGACCGCGCTTCGTCCGCGTCTCGTCGTCACCCGCTCGGCTCGCCACGTATTCGTGCAGGTCGTTGACGACAGCAAGGGTTTCACCCTCGCGTCGGCGTCGACTCTCGAAACCGGTCTGCGCACCTTCGATGGTGACAAGACCGCCAAGGCCCACAAGGTCGGCGAACTCGTCGCTGAGCGTGCGAAGGCCGCCGGCATCGAAGCCGTCGTATTTGACCGTGGTGGCAGCAAGTACGCAGGACGCGTCGCAGCCATCGCCGAAGGAGCCCGAAAGGGAGGGTTGGACCTGTGAGCACTGAATCCAGTAGCACCGCAGCAGCGAAAGAGGCTGACGTCGTCACTGAAGTTCCGGTGGAAACCGCAGCTTCGACCACTCCGCCCCAGAACGAGCCTCGTGAGGCTCGCCGTGGTGGCCGTGAGCGCAGCCCGAACCGTGAGCGCGGAAGCCGTGACGCCGAGAAGAGCCAGTTCCTCGAGCGCGTCGTCACGATCAACCGTGTTTCCAAGGTCGTCAAGGGTGGTCGTCGCTTCAGCTTCACCGCTCTGGTCGTCGTCGGAGACGGTAACGGCCTGGTAGGCGTTGGTTACGGTAAGGCCCGCGAGGTCCCGACCGCAATCAGCAAGGGCGTCGAGGAAGCGAAGAAGAACTTCTTCCGCGTTCCCCGCGTCGGCCTGACCATCCCGCACCCCGTTCAGGGTGAAGCAGCTGCCGGAGTCGTTCTTCTCCGTCCGGCCGCAGCAGGTACCGGCGTTATCGCCGGTGGCCCGGTGCGCGCCGTACTCGAATGCGCCGGCATCCACGACGTGCTGAGCAAGTCGCTCGGTTCGTCGAACACCATCAACATCGTGCACGCCACGGTGGAGGCCCTGCACCAGCTCGAAGAGCCTCGTGCAGTCGCGGCTCGCCGTGGCCTTCCCTACGAAGACGTGGCTCCGGCCCGTTTTCTGCGTGCCGACGCGGCTGCAGCAGCAGCCGCCGCAAGCGCGAAGGCAGGTGCCTAATGGCTCAGCTGAAGATTACGCAGATCAAGTCCAAAATTAGTGAGAAGCAGAACCAGCGCGACACACTTCGCAGCCTGGGCCTGCGTCGCATTGGCGCCGTCACGATCCGCGAGGACAACTCGCAGAACCGTGGCTACGTCAACACCGTTGCTCACCTTGTGAAGGTCGAGGAGATTGACTAATGGCTGACGAGAAGGAAGCTACCGAGAAGGTAGCAACCAAGCCCGCCGCTAAGAAGGCCGCCGCCCCCAAGGCGACGACCACGAAGGCTGCTGCAGCCAAGGCTCCGGCCAAGACTGCTGCCGCCAAGAAGGCCGCCGCGCCGACTGAGCCCACTGAGGCCCGTCCGCAGGTTCTGAAGGTTCACCACCTTCGTCCCGCGCCCGGATCGAAGAAGGACAAGCAGCGCGTTGGCCGTGGTGAAGGATCCAAGGGTAAGACCGCGGGTCGTGGAACCAAGGGCACCAAGGCGCGCTACACCGTGCGTATCGGCTTCGAGGGTGGGCAGATGCCTCTGCACATGCGCACCCCGAAGCTGCGCGGGTTCAAGAACCCGTTCCGCGTCGAGTACCAGGTTGTAAACCTGGAGCGCCTCGCCGAGCTGTACCCGACCGGCGGCGATGTAACCATCGCTTCACTGGTCGCAAAGGGTGCAGTTCGCGACAACGAGAAGGTCAAGGTTCTCGGCAATGGTGACATTGCGGTTAAGCTGACTGTTGCAGTCGATAAGGTCTCCCGCTCAGCAGAGCAGAAGATCGTCGCAGCAGGTGGCTCGATCAAGTAGTAAGACCCGTAGACGAGATCGAGCTTGTCGAGCCTGCTCAGCGATTAAAGCGCTGGTGCTGACTCGGCAAGCTCGTTCTTTGTTACTAACTGGAGGCCTTTTTTGTTTAGCGCCATTGCGCGGATATTCCGCACGCCGGACCTTCGTAAGAAGATCGGGTTCACCCTGGGCATCGTCGCCCTGTTCCGTCTGGGCTCGTTCATCCCCGCCCCGTTCGTGGACTTCGGCAACGTGCAAGCCTGTCTTGCAGCGAACCAGGGAACGAGCGGCCTCTACGAGCTCGTGAACCTGTTCAGCGGTGGCGCCTTGCTGCAGCTGTCAGTCTTCGCGCTGGGGATCATGCCGTACATCACGGCCTCCATCATCGTGCAGCTTCTGCGCGTTGTAATCCCACACTTTGAGACCCTCTACAAGGAGGGTGCGGCGGGCCAGTCCAAGCTCACGCAGTACACCCGGTACCTCACCATCGCCCTGGGCATCCTGCAGTCGACCACGCTGATCACCGTGGCCCGCAGCGGCGCCCTGTTCGGCACCTCGGCCTCCTCCGAGTGCTCGCAGCTGCTCACCAACGACGCCTGGTACGCCATCATGCTGATGGTCATCACCATGACCGCCGGTACCGGCGTGATCATGTGGATGGGTGAAATGATCACCGAGCGCGGCATCGGCAACGGAATGTCGCTGCTGATCTTCACGTCGATCGCCGCCCAGTTCCCCAACTCGCTGATCTCCATCGCCCAGCAGAAGGGCATCGAGGTCTTCCTGGTCGTTCTCGCCATCGGCCTCGTGGTCGTGGCCGGTGTGGTCTTCGTCGAACAGTCGCAGCGCCGCATCCCGGTGCAGTACGCCAAGCGCATGGTGGGTCGCCGCACCTACGGCGGCAACAACACGTACATCCCGATCAAGGTGAACATGGCCGGCGTTGTGCCCGTCATCTTCGCGTCGTCGCTGCTGTACCTGCCGGCCCTGATCGCGCAGTTCAACCAGCCCGCCGCCGGCGAGACGCCGCAGGCCTGGGTCACCTGGGTGACCAACAACCTCACGCAGGGCAGCCACCCGCTGTACATGGCGTTCTACTTCCTGCTCATCGTGGGCTTCACCTACTTCTACGTTGCGATCACCTTCAACCCCGAAGAGGTCGCCGACAACATGAAGAAGTACGGCGGCTTCATCCCCGGCATCCGTGCCGGCCGGCCCACCGCCGAGTACCTGGACTACGTGCTCACCCGGGTGACCCTGCCCGGTGCGCTGTACCTCGGCCTCATCGCCCTGATCCCGCTTCTCGCGTTCTCGCTGATCGGTGCCGACCAGAACTTCCCGTTCGGTGGCGCCAGCCTCCTGATCATCGTCGGCGTCGGCCTGGAGACGGTCAAGCAGATCGACTCCCAGCTGCAACAGCGTCACTACGAAGGGCTCCTGCGATGACCCGTCTTCTCGTGATCGGTCCCCCCGGGGCCGGCAAGGGCACCCAGGCCGTGCGCCTGGCCGAAGCCTTCGGTATTCCCGCCGTGTCCACCGGCGACATCTTCCGGCACAACGTGAAGACCGAAACCGAGCTGGGCCTGCAGGTCAAGGCGTTCATCGAGGCCGGTAAGTACGTGCCCGACTCGCTGACCAACGAGATCGTCGCCGACCGACTCAAAGAGTCGGATGCCCGTGGCGGCTTCCTGCTCGACGGCTACCCGCGCACCACCGAGCAGGTACTCGAGCTCGACCGCCTGCTCGAGGCCGACGGCACGTCGCTCGACGCCGTGGTGCAGCTCGTCGCCGACACCGACGAGGTCGTCGCCCGGCTGCTCAAGCGGGCCGCCGAGCAGGGCCGCGCCGATGACACCGCCGAGGTCATCCGGCACCGTCTCGACGTGTACGAAGAGCAGACCGCACCGCTGATCGACCTGTACGACAAGCGCGGCGTCGTGGTCACCATCGACGGCCTCGGCGCCGTCGACCAGGTCACCGACCGCATCGTGGCGGCGCTGGCCGAACGTGGACTGCACGCCGTCGGGCCCACCGACTCCGTGGCCGCGTCCGTCTGAATTTGCTGTGATGGGGCGTCGGCTTCGGTCGGCGCCCTTTCGTTTTTCACCCGGGCGCTTTTCCGGCGCCCGCTCCGCACGACGACTTAGTTTGCAGGTATGACCGTGGCCCTTCGCCGCTCCATCTACAAGTCCCCGGCGCAGATGCGCCTGATGCTGGCCCCCGGCCTGGCGACCGCTGCGTCGCTCGTGGCGGCCCGGGAAGCCATGCAGGTGGGTGTCTCCACCCTCGACGTGGATGCGGCCGCTGAGGCCGCCATTGTGGCCCTGGGCGGCAAGCCCAACTTCAAGCTCGAACAGGGCTACTTCCACACCGTGTGCGCCTCGGTGAACGACGACGTGGTGCACGGCATCCCGAACGGGCGCAAGCTCGGCGCCGGCGACATCGTGTCGATCGACAGCGGCGCGATCATCGACGGCTGGAACGGCGACGCGGCGTTCACGTTCGTGCTTCCGGACCCCTCGCGACCCGAGGTCGTCGCGGAGCGCGAGGAGCTCTCACGGGTGACCGAGCAATCGCTCTGGCACGGCATCGCCCGCCTGGCCGAGGCCCGGCACCTCAACGAGGTCGGCGAGGCCATCGAGGACTACATCGAGTCGCAGGGCACCTACGGGATCCTCACCGACTACGTGGGCCACGGCATCGGCAAGTCGATGCACGAGGCACCGCCGGTGTTCAACTACCGGGTGCGCCAGAAGGGCCCGGACGTGAAGCCCGGCCTGGTCGTGGCGATCGAACCGATGGTGGTGCTCGGCGACATCGAGACCTACACCCGTGACGACGACTGGACCGTGGCCACCAGCGACGGCAAGGCCGCCGCGCACTGGGAGCACAGCGTCGCCGTGCACAAGGACGGCATCTGGGTGCTCACCGCCGAAGACGGCGGCGCCGCGGGCCTGGCCCAGTTCGGCATCACCCCCGTTCCGCTGGCCTAACGGTCCCGGCTCCCGCCAGCCGGTTACCGCGCCTGCGGGGCCCCGCCGCCCGTTGCGCTCGTCTTCGGAGGTCCGCCGATTGTTGGTCGAGCGTGTCGA
This sequence comes from Cryobacterium sp. N22, assembly GCF_002929555.1. Taxonomy (GTDB): domain Bacteria; phylum Actinomycetota; class Actinomycetes; order Actinomycetales; family Microbacteriaceae; genus Cryobacterium. The sequence continues at coordinate 96,228 of NZ_PJJP01000038.1, read as the reverse complement.
GACCTGGTGACCTGTGGTCGCGAACGTGCCCGTGTCGCGGGATCTCGACAGGCTCGATCAGCGGATGGCCACAGGTTCGGACGGCATCCGCGTGTAACTGTTACCCGTGCGGACTTTTGCACCCGGTGTGCCGGGACCAATTGTCCGTTGCGGGAACAGTTAGCCACAGACGACGACGAGCAGCGGGGTAGCGCGGAGCTAGGCGTCCATCACGTGGACGAGCTCGTCGATGAAGGACGCGAAGTCGACGGAGCGCTTGATCAGGCGCTGCACCTCGAGGCGGTCGGAGAAGACCTCCACGAACTGGTCGAACACCGCCTGGAAGGTGCTGCGGCCGGCGGCGCTGAACGCGATCAGCGCGACGACGTTGACCCGGTTGTCACCCCAGTCCATCGGGGCGTCGTTGATCACGATGGCGATGGAAGTCTGCTTGGCGCTCATCGCCATGGCATGCGGCACGGCGAGGTTGTCGGTGAACGCGGTGGAGGACATGAGCTCCCGCTCGATGGCGCCGTCCACGTAGCTCTGGTCGATGATGCCGCGCGCCATCATGCGCTCGCCCAGCGCGGTGATCATCGCGGTCTCGTCCGGGGCGTAGAAGTTGCGGGAGAACAACGACTCGTCGAAGAACTGCAGCAGGTCGTCCTTCAGGCGCGCGCGCCGGCGCATCCGTCGCACCCGGCTGGCGTGCTGGCGGATGCGCTCGATGTCGTTCTGGGTGAGGAACGGCTGGATCACGATGACCCCGTCGGCGTGCAACTGCGGGTCGATGGTGGTGAGCACCAGATCGGCGTCGAGCGCGTCCCAGTCCACATCGGAGCGGGTGATCACCGCGACGACCTCGAGGTCGTCGCCGAGGACCCGCTCGATGCGTTCGCGCAGCAGCACGTGCATGTCGTAGTAGTTGGGGCACACGATCGCGCAGGTCACCAGCTCCACCCGGCGCACCTGCTGCTCGAGGTGCGCGCCCACGTGCATGGCGATGTAGGCGATCTCGTCGTCGTTGATCAGGATTTGCTCGGCGCGCTGCAACTGGCTGGCGATGTACACGGCCAGCTCGTAGATCAGCGGATACGAGGTCTTGATCGACCGGGTGAGCGGATTGCGGGAGTACGACTTGTCGTGCGCCCGGTTGATCAGATTGCGCACGTGCAGGGTCAGCCGCACGATGAAGTCCTCATCGTCGAGGTCGACGAGGTACTCCTGGCTTGCCCGGTCCACGATGGCGCGCATCATCGCGAGCTCCTCCGGCCGCACATAGCTCTCGATGAGGGTCTCGGCGGGCTGGTCGTGGCCGGGGGTGATCACCCGGGTGGTGAGCAGGAACGCCAGGTAGGCGAGGTCGCCGCTGCCCAGGCTTACGTCGAAGTGCTTTGTGATCAGGCCGGACAACGAGGTGGCCAGCTCCGACGGCGGCTCGGCGACGGCCGGCGCGGGGGAGAGGTGCTTGGTGACCCTGTCGATCGCGATGGCCACGTGCAGCAGCACGTTGTTGATGCCGTACTCGTTGACGAAGTAGCCCTGGCCGTCGAGCATCTCGATGAGGTCGGTCTTGAACGCGCTCAGGCTGTCGGCGCCGGCCTGCCCCGAGGTGAACTCGCGCTGGATCGTCTCCAGGTCGATCATGCCGCGGGCGCTCTCCTCGCGGAACATTCGGCTGAGCAGCCGGCGCCGGTCGGTCTCGGAGCCGGTGAGGGTGACGACGCTGCCGTGCCGCACCAGGGCCAGGCCGCTGTCGGGCAGCATCAGCCGCACCCGGGCCAGGTCGGCTTCCACTGTGGAGTCGCTGACGAAGTTCTCGGCGGCCAGCTCGTAGACGTCGAGACCGTCGGGCGATTCGGTGAGCCGCCGCACCAGGCTGGAGAGCCGTTGCTGCGGGGTGTCCGCATCCGCCTCGCGCACCTTGCTCCGGTGCTGGGCGGTGAAGCTGGCGAATTCGTCGCGGTTGAGCCGGTAGCCGGCGGTGCCGGATTCGATGACGGTGAGCGGATGCGCGGCCGCCTTCACCGCGGTGACATAGCTGCGCACGCTGCGCGGGGTGACCCCCAGGCGGTCAGCAAGTTCGCCTGCCGTGATCCAGCTGGATGTCTGGGACAGGAAGTCCAGCATCCGCGTCTGCTTATCACTCATCGTGCGCAACTCCATTGTCTCAAGAGTAGTCAAGCAGAGTACGGGCCCGGCACGGTAGGGCTCCGGCTTGTTTCCGCACCCTGCGGAAAAACGTCTGGTGGCGCCGGAAGTCTGGAGAGAGGACAGTAAGTGTTGCATTCAAAAGATCGATGAAAGGAAAGAATCAATGAAGATTCTCATCGTGTGTGGTGCCGGAGCGTCCAGCGCATTCGTGGCGCACAGGCTGCGGGTCACCGGCAAGGAACGCGGGCTCACCCTCGCGGTCGTCGCCGGCAGTGAATCCGAACTGCCGTCCTCGCTCGACACCATCGACGTCCTCCTGGTCGGTCCCCACCTCGCCCCCCGCTTCGAGCGCATCAGCGCCCAGGCCAAAGAGCGCGGCGTCGGCGTGGCCCTGCTGCCCGAATCGGTGTTCACAGCGCGCGACGGCGCCGTGGCACTCGACCTGGCCGTGGATGCCCACCACGAACGGTCCTGGGTCTGACCTACAGGTCAGCCGTACCGTTCACCCCTGATTGTTGTGCCGGCCGCCGCCGGCTGCCCGCACGAAGCCGGACCTCGACTGAGGCCCCGGTGACACTCCCGCACGTTGGAAAGGCAGGCGCGACACATGGTCGAACGCACCGTACAGATCGGATCGACGCACGGGCTGCACGCGCGCCCCGCGAAACTCTTCACGAAGGCCGCCGCCGCCGCCGGCGCACCGGTCACCCTGCAGAAGGGAGACGGCAAGGCGGTCAACGCCGCCAGCATCCTCGGCGTCATCTCGCTGGGCATCAACCACGGTGACAGCGTCACCCTGGCCACCGACGGCGACAACGCCGACTCCGTGCTCGACGGCCTCGTCGAGCTCCTCCTCACCGACCACGACGCCTAGACGGGACGCGCGCATGATTGAGCTGCAGGGCATCGGGATCGGGCAGGGCGTCGCCATCGGCCGGGTCCTGCGCATGCCCGCACCCCTGCCGGAGCCGGTCAGCACCCGCAGCGCCCTCGAGCCGGAAGCCGAACTGGCCCGGGCGACCGCGTCGATGCACACCGTCGCCGAAGACCTCGAAGCCCGGGGCGAGCGCGCCGGCGGTACCGCCCAGGAGGTGCTCGAGGCCCAGGCCATGATGGCCGAGGACCCCACCCTCATCGAGGAGGTCACCGCCAGGCTGCACAAGCACCAGACCGCCGAACGCGCCGTGTTCGAGGCCTTCGCCACCTTCCGCGACCAGCTGCTGGCCCTAGGCGGCTACCTCGGTGAACGTGCCGCCGACCTCGACGACGTGGCCCAGCGGGTCATCGCGAACCTCGCCGGCCTGCCCGCGCCGGGCGTACCCGACCCCGAAGAGGCCTTCGTTCTCGTCGCTCACGACCTCGCCCCCGCCGACACGGCCCTGCTCAACCTCGACAAGGTGCTCGGCCTGATCACCATCGACGGCGGACCCACCTCGCACACCGCCATCCTGGCCCGGGAGAAGTCGATCACCGCGATCGTGGGCACCCACGCGGCCGCGCAGCTCGCCGACGGCGACGAGGTCATCATCGACGCCGCCAACGGCATCGTGCTCGTGGCCCCCACCGCCAAACAACTCGCCGAAGCCCGCGCCCGCATCCTGGCCCGCGAGGCCCGCGCGCTGGCCCCGATCGGCCCGGGCAAGCTCGCCGACGGCACCAGCGTTCCGTTGCTGGCCAACCTCGGTTCGGCGGATGGCGCCGCCAAGGCCGTCGCCCTCGGCGCCGAAGGTGTGGGCCTGTTCCGCACCGAGTTCCTCTTCCTCGACTCCACTTCCGCCCCCACCGTGACCCAGCAGCGCGAACAGTACGAGCGGATGCTGCGCGAATTCCCCGGCCGCAAGGTCGTCGTTCGGGCGCTCGACGCCGGCGCCGACAAGCCCCTGGCGTTCCTCAACGACGCCGCTGAGGAGAACCCCGCCCTGGGTCTGCGGGGCCTGCGTGCCCTGCGCGCCAGCGAGGACATCCTGCGCGAACAGCTCACCGCCCTCGCCGAAGCCGACGCGGCCACCGACGCCGACCTCTGGGTGATGGCGCCGATGGTCTCCACCGTGGAGGAGGCGGCCTACTTCACCGTCCTCGCCCACGAACTGGGCCTGAAGACGGCCGGGGTCATGGTCGAGGTGCCGAGCGCGGCGCTGCTGGCCGACCGCATCCTGGCGCACACCGACTTCGCGTCGATCGGCACCAACGACCTCACCCAGTACACCCTTGCGGCCGACCGGATGCTCGGTAGCGTCGCCGCGTTCCAGGACCCGTGGCACCCCGCGGTGCTGCGCCTGGTGGGCGAGGTCGGCGCCGCCGGCGCGAGCCTCGGCAAGCCCGTCGGTGTCTGCGGCGAGGCCGCGGCCGACCCGCTGCTCGCCGTGGTGCTTGTGGGCCTCGGCGCCACCACCTTGTCGATGTCGGCTTCGGCCCTCGCCGACGTTCGGGCCTCCCTGGCCGACTTCACACTCGAGCAGGCCCGGCACCTCGCCGCGGCCGCTCTGTCCGCCGACGGCGCAGCATCCGCTCGCGCCGCGGCAACCGCAATCGCACACAGCTACACCAGCACCGCCCCCACCGGCACGGGCCCTACCGTGCTTGCAACCCCCGAGAGAGGTACACAGAAATGACAACGACGTCTGTCACCGAGAAGAAGGGCGCGAGGGTCCACGTACAGGCCTTCGGCACCTTCTTGAGCGGCATGATCATGCCCAACATCGCGGCGTTCATCGCGTGGGGCATCATCACCGCCTTCTTCATCCCCACCGGCTGGACCCCGAACGAGACCCTGGTCACGCTCGTCGACCCGATGATCTTGTACCTACTGCCGTTGCTGATCGCCAACACCGGCGGCCGGATGGTCTACGGCACCCGCGGTGGAGTGATCGCCTCGATCGCCACCATGGGTGTCATCGTGGGCAGCTCGATCCCGATGTTCATCGGCGCCATGATCGTCGGCCCGCTGTCCGCATGGATCCTGATGAAGGTCGACAAGATCTGGGCCGGCAAGATCCGCCCCGGCTTCGAGATGCTGGTGGACAACTTCTCCGCCGGTATCCTCGGCTTCGCCCTGGCGCTGGGTGCGTTCTTCGGAATCGCCCCGCTGGTCACCGGCCTGAGCGCCTTCCTCGAGACCATCGTGGACTGGCTCATCGTCAACGGCCTGCTGCCGATCGCGTCGATCTTCATCGAACCGGGCAAGATCCTCTTCCTCAACAACGCCATCAACCACGGCGTGCTCACCCCCATCGGTGTGCAGCAGGTCCAGGAGTCCGGCAAGTCCATCCTGTTCCTGCTCGAGGCGAACCCCGGCCCCGGCCTGGGCATCCTGCTCGCGTTCTCGTTCTTCGGCGTCGGCCTGGCCCGCGCGAGTGCACCCGGCGCGATCATCATCCAGTTCCTCGGTGGCATCCACGAGATCTACTTCCCGTACGTGCTGATGAAGCCGATGATGGTGCTCGCCGCCATCGGTGGCGGCATGACCGGTGTTGCCGTGAACGTCGCCTTCCAGACCGGCCTGCGCGCCCCCGCCTCGCCCGGCAGCATCATCGCCGTGCTGGCGCAGACGCCGGCAACCGACTTCATCGGCGTGATCCTCTCGGTCATCGCCTCTGCCGGTGTCTCGTTCGCGATCGGTGGTGTCATCCTCCGCGCCAGCCGCAAGAAGGACCTCGCCGCTGAGAACGACAACGAACTGGCCGCCGCGATCGCCAAGACCGAAGCCAACAAGGGCAAGTCCAGCTCCATTCTGGGCAACCTCGGCGCCTCGGCCACGACCGGCACCGCAGTGAAGAACATCGTCTTCGCTTGCGACGCCGGCATGGGCTCCAGCGCCATGGGCGCCTCGGTGCTGCGCAACAAGATCAAGAAGGCCGGCATCGAAGGGGTCACGGTGACCAACCAGGCCATCGCGAACCTCGACGGCACCGCCGACCTCGTGATCACCCACCAGGACCTGACGGACCGGGCCCGCGGCAAGAGCCCCAAGTCGGTTCACGTGTCGGTGGACAACTTCATGAACAGCCCCAAGTACGACGAGGTCGTACAGTCCCTCCAGGGCACCAACGAAGGAGTTATCAAGTAATGACCCAGAGCATTCTGGAACCGCAGAACGTGGTGGCCGCCGGCGCGGCCACCACCCGCGACGAGGCCATCCGTGAGGCCGGTGCCCTGTTGGTCGCCGCCGGAGCGGTGAAGCAGGAGTATGTCGACTCGATGTTCGAGCGCGAGAACTCCGTCTCCACCTACATGGGTAACTTCCTGGCGATCCCGCACGGCACCAACGACGCGAAGGAGTCGATCGTGCGATCGGCTCTCTCGCTGGTGCGGTACGCGGAACCGATCGACTGGGACGGCCAGCCCGTCAAGTTCGCGGTCGGCATCGCCGGCCTGAACAACGAACACCTGGAGATCCTCTCCAAGATCGCCGTCGTCTTCTCCGACGAGGACGAAGTACAGAAACTGATCGACGCTGGTTCGCAGGACGAGATCTTCGCCCTGCTCGAGGAGGTAAACGCAGAATGAAAGCCATTCACTTCGGCGCGGGCAACATCGGCCGCGGCTTCGTAGGTCTTTTGCTCCATGAGGCCGGTTATGAGGTTGTCTTCGCCGATGTGAATGCCCCTCTCATTGAGGCGCTGCAGCAGGCGCCGTCGTACACGGTGCACGAGGCGGGGGAGACCCCCACCGACAAGGTGGTCGACAACTTCCGTGCTCTCAACAGCGCCACCCACGAAGCGGATCTCATCAACGAGATCGCCACGGCGGATGCTGTCACCACCGCCGTGGGCCCCACCGTGCTGCGGTTCGTGGCCCCGGTCATCGCGGCGGGCCTGGCCCGCCGCGAGGCCGGGTTGCCCCCGCTGGCCGTGATGGCCTGCGAGAACGCGATCAACGCCACCGATGTGCTCGCCGAGCAGGTCTGGGCCAACGTGCCCGAGAGCGAGCGCGCGGCCTTGGCCGGCCGGGTGGCCTTCGCCAACACGGCCGTGGACCGCATCGTTCCCGGCCAGGCCGCCGATGCGGGCATCGACGTCACTGTCGAGGCCTTCTACGAGTGGGTCATCGAGAGTCCCGCGTTCGGCGGCACCCCGCCGGTGATCCCCGGCGCCACGTTCGTTGAGGACCTCGCGCCCTACATCGAGCGCAAGCTCTTCACTGTGAACACCGGGCACGCCACCGTCGCCTACCTCGGCACCCAGGCCGGCGTCTCCAAGCTCTCCGACGCCCTGCTGGTGCCGTCCGTCGCGGATGGTGCCCGCCGGGTGCTCGAAGAGACCAGCGCCCTCCTGGTGGCCAAGCACGGCCTCGACGAGGACACCCAGCGTGCCTACCGCCAGAAGATCCTCGGCCGGTTCGCGAACCCTTCGCTGCCGGACACCGTCGAACGCGTCGGCCGTCAGCCGCTGCGCAAGCTCAGCCGGCACGAACGCTTCATCGGCCCGGCCGCCGAGATCGCCGAACGGGGCACCCGCCCGGTGGCGCTGCTCGAGGCGATCGCCGCGGCCCTCCGCTTCGACGTTGCCGACGACGAGCAGAGCGTTGAGCTGCAGCGGATGCTCGCCACCGACTCCGCCGAGACCATCGTGAGCACCGTCTGCGGGCTCGAGGCCACGCATCCGCTCTACGCCGATGTGCTCGAGGTCGTGCGAGCGGCTACGAGAGTACAGGGATGAATTGCCAAGGGCAATCGCATAGCATAGGATGAATCCTTGGTGTCTAAGACTGCCTTTACAGGCGTGTCTGGAGGCCACAATTCCCGCAAGACCAGCAACCAATACTTTAGCGATAGTGAGTTATGGCCAAAAAAGACGGTGTCATCGAGATCGAGGGCGCAGTAGTCGAAGCTCTTCCCAACGCGATGTTTCGTGTTGAGTTGACCAACGGCCACAAAGTTCTTGCCCACATTTCGGGCAAGATGCGTCAGCACTACATCCGCATCCTCCCTGAGGACCGCGTGATCGTGGAACTGAGCCCTTACGACCTGACCCGCGGTCGGATCGTATACCGCTACAAGTAAGCGTTGCTGTAAGTAACGGCCCGCGGCATTCCGTGGGTACGAAGACAGCGAATACAAGGACACACCCATGAAGGTCAAGCCCAGCGTCAAGAAGATCTGTGACAAGTGCAAGGTCATCCGCCGTAACGGCAACGTGATGGTCATCTGCGAGAACCCGCGTCACAAGCAGCGTCAGGGCTAGGTCTCGACAAGCTCGACCAGCGATGGTCGTTCTCGAGATCCACGCACGACACAACTAAATACATAGCAGTGCCGGGAACCCCTCGGGGTGACACCATCGGTTGGAGGCCGATGCACAGGTACTGCTACAGACCTCCACTCATCCCACAGGAGAAGCCACAATGGCACGTCTAGCCGGCGTAGACATTCCGCGCGATAAGCGCGTGGAAGTTGCACTTACTTACATTTTCGGTGTTGGCCGTACGAGGGCACTCAAGACCCTCGCCGACGTCGAGATCGATGGAAACATTCGCGTCAAGGACCTGACTGACGAGCAGCTCGTCCAGCTCCGCGACTACATCGAAGGAACCTTCAAGATCGAGGGTGACCTTCGCCGTGAGATCGCCGCTGACATCCGCCGCAAGGTCGAGATCGGTAGCTACGAAGGTATTCGTCACCGCAAGGGCCTGCCCGTTCGCGGCCAGCGCACCAAGACCAACGCTCGTACCCGCAAGGGCCCGAAGCGCACCGTAGCCGGCAAGAAGAAGGCGCGCTAGGCCTCGGCCCAGCCCGTCACGCCTCTAGGATTCAGGAGAAATCATGGCAGCACCAAAGTCGGCCGTACGGAAGCCGCGTAAGAAAGAAAAGAAGAACATTGCTGTGGGCCAGGCCCACATCAAGAGCACGTTCAACAACACCATCGTCTCGATCACCGACCCCACCGGTGCGGTCATCAGCTGGGCGTCCTCAGGTGCAGTCGGCTTCAAGGGTTCGCGCAAGTCGACCCCGTTCGCCGCTCAGCTGGCCGCCGAGTCGGCTGCCCGCCAGGCGCAGGAGCACGGCATGAAGAAGGTTGACGTCTTCGTCAAGGGACCGGGCTCAGGCCGCGAAACGGCTATCCGTTCGCTGCAGGCCGCTGGCCTCGAAGTTGGCTCGATCAACGACGTGACGCCTCAGGCCCACAACGGTTGCCGTCCCCCGAAGCGCCGCCGCGTTTAATTCCTTTCAGTGACTGGCGATTGGGCTTGTCTGGGTCGAAAGATCCGGGCAGGCTCACTCGCCGTTCACCGCGACAGGGCCGCTTCTCGCGGACCCGTCGAGACTCACAATTTCACAACTCGCCACTAAGTGTCATATAGCGGACACTTCGCCGAAAGGAATCAATAGTGCTTATTGCACAGCGCCCCACGCTCACCGAAGAGAACATCTCGGAGTTCCGGTCCCGGTTCGTCATCGAACCGCTCGAGCCTGGCTTCGGCTACACCCTCGGTAACTCGATGCGCCGCACCCTGCTTTCCTCGATTCCCGGCGCTGCTGTCACCAGCATCCGCATCGATGGTGTGCTTCACGAATTCAGCACCGTTCCCGGGGTCAAGGAAGATGTCACCGAGATCATCCTGAACATCAAGGGACTCGTCATCTCCTCCGAGCACGACGAGCCGATCACCGCGTACCTGCGCAAGCAGGGCTCCGGCCAGGTCACGGCCGCCGACATCTCGGCTCCGGCCGGCGTCGAGGTTCACAACCCCGAGCTCGTCATCGCGACCCTGAACGACAAGGCCAAGTTCGAACTCGAACTGACCATCGAGCGTGGCCGTGGCTACGTGTCGGCTACCCAGAACCGCAACGAGTACTCCGAGGCCGGCCAGATTCCGGTCGACTCGATCTACTCGCCGGTTCTCAAGGTGACCTACCGTGTCGAGGCAACTCGTGCCGGTGAGCGCACTGACTTCGACCGCCTCGTCGTTGACGTGGAGACCAAGTCGGCTATCTCGCCCCGCGACGCCATCGCATCCGCCGGTCGCACGCTGACCGAGCTGTTCGGTCTGGCCCGCGAGCTGAACACCGCCGCTGAGGGCATTGAGATCGGCCCCGCGCCGGTCGACGCCGTCCTCTCCACCGAGCTGTCCGTGCCGATCGAAGACCTCGATCTGTCCGTGCGCTCGTACAACTGCCTCAAGCGCGAAGGCATCAACAACGTCAGCGAACTGGTCGCCCTCTCGGAGACCCAGCTGATGAACATCCGCAACTTCGGTCAGAAGTCGGTGGATGAGGTCAAGGACAAGCTCGTAGAGCTCGGCCTGTCGCTGAAGGATTCTGTGCCCGGCTTTGACGGTGCGCACTTCTACAGCGGTTACGACGAAGAAACCATCTAAGGCTCGTCGTTCCTCGACGCCTTTCGACTTTGATACTGGAGATTACCGATAATGCCTAAGCCCACTAAGGGAGCCCGTCTCGGTGGCGGACCGGCGCACGAGCGCCTGATGCTCGCGAACCTGGCTGCCGCCCTGTTCACCCACAAGTCCATCAAGACGACCGAGACGCGCGCCAAGCGCCTGCGTCCGGTTGCCGAGCGCCTGGTGACCTTCGCCAAGCGTGGCGACCTGCACGCTCGTCGTCGCGTTCTCGCGACGATCGGCGACAAGACCGTCGTGCACGAGCTCTTCACCGAGATCGCGCCCCAGGTTGCGCTGCGCGATGGCGGCTACACCCGCATCACGAAGCTCGGCTTCCGCAAGGGCGACAACGCCTCCATGGTGCAGATGGAACTCGTTCTCGAGCCCGTCACGCCCAAGGCGAAGCCGGCCAAGGCCTCCGCAGCGAAGGCGTCCGCGCCCGTCGCCGAGGAGACCCCGGTTGAGGCACCCGAGGCCGAGGTCGTCGAGACCGAGACCGTCGAGGCCGACGCTGAGGCTCCCGCTGAGGAAGCCAAGTAGCACCAGCTTCACCCGCTGTACCTGAAAGGGCCCGACTCCGGTCGGGCCCTTTTTGCGTGCCCGGATGCCGCCCGAGCCGGATGGGCCGCATTGTGCCGGTCCCTAGAGGGGGACATACTGACCGTGCGAGTGACCGGACGAGTCCGTTGCCGACCTCGAAGCGAGTTGGTGAGCATGACAAACGATGCCAAGGTTGCGCCGTTCAACGGCCGGCTCGCCCTCCTGCTGGCCATGGCCATGTTCGTCCTGGTTGTGGACACGTCGATCATGAATGTGTCCATCTCTGCCGTCGTGGAGGACATTGACGTCGCCGTCAGCGACATCCAGTCGACCATCGCGCTCGAGGCGCTGGTTTCTGCCGCGTTCATCCTCATCGGCAGCAAAGTCGGCGACCTCATCGGGCGCAAACGTGCGTACGTGCTCGGCCTCATCGGGTATGCGATTGGGGCCATCGCCATGGTCCTGGCACAGAGCATTGTTCCGATCATTGTCTTCTGGGCGGTGATCGGCGGAATCGGGGCCTCGCTGCTGCTGCCGGCCATGCAGTCGCTCATCCACGGCAACTTCGAGGGGGCAGACCAAAAGCGGGTCTACGCGCTCGTCGGCGCGTCCGCGGCGATCGCCGCCGCCGTCGGCCCGCTCCTCGGCGGGTTCATCACCACCTTTCTCTCCTGGCGGGTGGCCTTCCTGCTCGAGGCCGTCATCATCGTGATCGTGCTCTCTGGAATCAGGCTCGTGCACGACGTGCCGTACACGGGCTCCCGGCACGTCGACGTCGTGGGTTCCATTCTCTCCGTCGTCGGAATGGGCGGAATCGTGCTCGGCATCCTGATCTGGCAGGAAGGGGGCGAGCGGGTGTTGATCGTCCTGGTCGTCGGGGCTGCCGCGCTCGTGGGCCTCGGCACCTGGCTTGTGCGGCGCAAGCGCCGCGGACAGGCGACCCTGATCGATCCGGACCTGCTGCGGGTGAAGACCTTCCGGTTCGGCATCACCCAGCAGATGCTCCAACAGATCGCGCTCGGCGGCACCATGATCGTTCTGCCGCTCTACCTTCAGATGGTGCTCGAGTACAACGCCCTGGGGGCGGGCCTCTCGATCGCGCCACTGTCGCTGAGCATGTTCGCGATTGCGATGATCGCCGGGAACCAGGCGGGAAAACGGCGCCCGGCCAGCCTGGTGAGGTGGGGCTTCGTGCTGCTGGCCGTTGGGCTGCTCGCGCTCATCCCATTGGTGCCACGGGCTGACTCCGGCTGGTGGCTCCTGCCGCCGCTGGTCGTGGCCGGTTGCGGCCTCGGGTTGCTCGTCTCGCAGCTCAACAACTACTCGCTCTCTCCCATCTCGGATGAGCGGGTGAGCGAGGCCGCCGGGGTCAACTCGGCTGCCGGGTCATTCGGCTTGTCGTTCGGCCTGGCCTTCGCGGGGGCGATCATGCTCGCGGCCCTCGCCCCCATCTTCACCACTATGGCCTCCAACAGCACGGTGCTTCCGGAGGCCGAACAGGCCCAGGTGGCGCAGGCCCTCGACGAGGACGCGCAGGTGCTCAGCAACACTGCGCTCGAAGAACTGCTCGTCGACCAACCCGAGGAGATCCAGGACGAGATCATTCGCATCAACACCGAGGCGCGGCCCATAGCCCTGCAGATCGCCTTGCTGATCCCGATCCTCGCCGCCCTCAGCGGTGTGGTCATCTCCTTCAGGATGATGCGCATCCCCGACCCCGTGCCCTCCGGTGCCGCGGAGCGAATGGACCTCGGCTGACCTCGGGTGGGTCAGCGGATGCGGAAGGCCTGCAGGGTGTCGGCGCCGGGCGCGCGGCTCGGTGCGGCGCCGGGCAGTCGGTCGAGAGCGACCGCCACCGAATCGGCGTAGATCGCCCCGCCGGTGGGACCGGGGTGGATGCCGTCGTCGGCGAGCACGTCCACGTGCGGGGCGATCGCACCGCTCCAGTCGGCCAGCACGACCTGGCTGCGGCGCGCCGAGAAGTCCGCCAGCTCCGAGTTGACGCCCGCGGTCCAGTCCCGGTCCGCGAAGGCGTTCACCACGATCAGCTCGCGGGAGGGACCGATCACCCGCATGATGGCGGCGAGGTCGGCCGGGTCGACGGGGCCGTTGGTGCCCAGGCCCACCAGCACCACGGGACGCAGGGTGCCCGCGGCGCGCTGTGCGGCGAGGATCTCCGGGGCGGCGTCCATGCCGCGGGACACGGCGGCATCGATCGTGATGCCGGGAAACTCGGCCTGCAGCTCGGCGGCGGAGGCGAGCATCACGGAATCCCCGACGGCGGTGATGTTCGACCCCCTGGTGGCCTCAGCGCCGCCACCGGCGGCCTGCGCGGCGGCATCCTGGGCGGCCTGCGCCTGCGCGGCCTGCGCGGCCTGGGCGAGCGCCTGCTGGCCGCGCAGCACCTCGGCCTGGGCCGTCGTGACGGCGGGCGCCGTGACCACGGATGCGACGGTGCCCGCCAGCAACATCAGCACGGCGGCCCCGGCCAGCGTCAGTGCCGCGACCGGTCGGTATCGGCGCAGGGTGTGCGGCGCAGACTCCCGCGAGGTGACCCGGCCGCGCAGCCGGCCGACCGCGCCGCGAAGGCCCAACCGACGGATCGGCATCTCAAGCCATCGGTGCGAGACCGCCGCGGCGACCAGCGCCAGCACCAGGGTGAGCAGTCCGGTTGCCGCGACACTCGCCGGGCCACGGCCGAACGGCGCCACGAGCTGCGTCAGCACCAGGAGCGGCCAGTGCCAGAGGTAGAGGCCGTAGGAGCGTTCACCGAGGTAGCGGAGCGGCCCGGTGTCGAGCATCCGCCCGAACCGGCCGTCGGCCAGGCCGGCCCAGATCGACACGGCGGTGAGCACGCTCACCAGCAGGAGGCCGCCCCGGTAGGTGGCGGTGGCGTCTGCGGGCAGCCAGATCGCGGCGGCGACCAGGCCGACCACCGCGGCGGCGCCCCACCAGGGCCGTGTCACGGTGGAGAACCGGCGTGCGGCCCTGGCGGCAGTCGACGCCGCAACCGCGGTGCCCCCGAGCGCCGTGACCGGCCCGAGCGGGCGCAGCAGCAGGGCCAGGCCGGCGCCGATGAGCAGGCCGAAACTGTGGGTGTCCGAGCCGTAGTACACCCGGGTGGGGTCGCTGCCCGGGACGAAGCCGACGCCCATCCACGCGGCCGATGCGAGCGCGAGGCCCGCGACGAGGGCCAGGCGCAGGCCCGGCCGGCGGATCCGCAGCACCAGCAGGAGCAGCAGCGGCCAGACCAGGTAGAACTGTTCCTCCACGGCCAGCGACCAGAGGTTGCGGAGCAGCTCGGGCTGGCCGGCGCCGAAGTAGCTGGTGTGCGCGGCCATCGACACCCAGTTGTAGCTGAACGTCGCGGCGCCGAGCAGCTTCCAGCCCAGGCCCACGAGCACGTCGCCGCCGAGCAGCCAGGCTGCCGAGCAGGCCACCAGCACCACCGGCACCAGAGCCGGCACCAGACGCCGGGCCCGGCGCAGCCAGAACTGCCGTGGCGAGAACCGGCCGGTGCGGTCGTGTTCGGCCACGATCAGGCCGGTGATCAGGAAACCGCTGATCACGAAGAAGATGTCGACGCCGATGAAACCGCCCTGCAGCACCGGCGGGAACAGGTGGTAGACGAGGACCAGTGTGACGGCGAGGCCCCGGAGGCCGTCGAGGCCGCTGAGCCGGCGGCCCGCCGGAACGCCCGGGTCGGAAACGGCGACAGCTGTGGCGCGGGAGCGGGGCGCGGTGCGAAGGAGACTGGTCATAACTGTGCGGCCTGAGACGGCCCGTCCAACGATAACCCGGCCCGGCCTCTACACTGACCTCTGTGAGTGTTCCCGAGCCCGTCGACGGCGCCCTTCCGCTGGTGCTGGCCGAGCTCAACCCGGATGGCGCCCTGGCGGAGCCGTCCGATTCGATGCCGCCAGCAGGCTCCAGCCGCATCCGCCTCGACATCGGCTACGACGGAACCGACTTCTTCGGCTGGGCCGTACAGCCGGGCTACCGCACCGTGCAAGGCCAGATCGAGGAGGGCCTCGGCGCCATCCTCAAACGCCACCAGCCCACCCCCACCCTCGTGGTCGCCGGGCGCACCGACTCCGGCGTGCACGCGCTGGGCCAGGTGGCCCACTTCGACCTCAATCCCGACCAGGTCAACGCCCTCGTGCGGGTCAAGCGGGGCAAGGCCGCACCCAGGTTCCCCAACGAGCTGGCCACGATGGTGCAGCGCCGGCTCGGCGGCATCCTGGTCACCCAGCCCGAAATCGTGATCCACCGGGCCAGCCTGGCCCCGGTCGGTTTCGACGCCCGGTTCTCCGCCCTCTGGCGCCGCTACGAATACCGCATCTCCGACACCGGCGCGTTGCGCGACCCGTTGCAGCGGCTGCGCACCACCTGGCACGGCTTCAAGCTGGACCTCGCCTCGATGCAGGAGGCCGCGCACACCCTGATCGGGCTGCACGACTTCGCCACCTATTGCAAGCCGCGCCCCGGCGCCACCACCATCCGCACCCTGCAGTCCTTCGAGTGGCGGCGTGACCCCGACGGGGTGCTCGTGGCGACCCTGCAGGCCGATGCGTTCTGCCACTCGATGGTGCGCGCCCTGGTGGGCGCCTGCGTGTCGGTGGGGGAGGGCAAGCTGGTGGGCACCCGGCTGGTGGACCTGCGCATCGAGCGGGCCCGCACCAGCGAATTCAAGGTGATGCAGGCGCACGGCCTGACCCTGATGGAGGTGGGCTACCCGGAGGACGCGGGGATGGCCATCCGTGCCGCGCAGACCCGCGCCCGCCGGGAACTGCCCGAAGACGAGTAAGCGTCGCCGGGCGAGTTTGCCGGGCGGAGTTGTGCCGGGTGCGGGTCGTGAACTAGAGTTGCTCCTTGGTGTCTGAGCGTTGCAGCCAGGCACACGAACGTGAGCCCTCCATCGATCGTGTTCTCTTCGAGAACACACCCGGAGCGGGATTCACGAACACCTCCGTTCGAAAACAAGAAAGCAGCACAACAGTGACGCGCACCTACACTCCCAAGGCAAGCGAACTCCAGCACGACTGGGTCGTTATTGATGCCACCGACATCGTTCTGGGTCGGCTCGCCAGCCACGCCGCGATTCTTCTTCGCGGCAAGCACAAGGCGACCTTCTCCCCCCACATGGATGGTGGCGACTTCGTCATCATCATCAACGCCGAGAAGATTGCCCTGACCGGCAAGAAGCTCGACCTCAAGATGGCGTACCGCCACTCCGGTTACCCGGGCGGCCTCACGGCCACGAACTACTCGGAGATGCTCGAGAAGCACCCCACCCGTGCGGTAGAAAAGGCGATTCGCGGCATGCTGCCGAAGAACTCGCTCGGCCGTGCACAGCTGCTGAAGCTCAAGGTCTACGCAGGCCCGAGCCACCCGCACGCTGCGCAGCAGCCCACGCCGTACACCCTCAGCCAGGTCGCTCAGTAGCGTCGGCCCCAGACTTCTCGATATCTAAGAAAAAAGGATTCACACCATCGTGGCGAAGATCGCAGACCAGATTGACGCAGCTCCCGAGAGTTTCACCACCGAGACTCCCGCTGAAGTTGCAACCAAGGCGCCCCGCGCCGTCCTCAACGTTCCCGGCGCAGCCGTGGGCCGTCGCAAGCAGGCCATCGCCCGCGTGCGCATCGTCCCCGGCGCCGGCAAGATTGTCGTCAACGGGCGCGAGCTCGACGACTACTTCCCGAACAAGCTGCACCAGCAGCTGATCAACGACCCGTTCAAGGTCCTCGACCTCATCGGCAGCTACGACGTCATCGCCCGCATCACCGGTGGTGGCCCGTCCGGCCAGGCCGGCGCGCTGCGCCTCGGCATCGCCCGCTCGCTGAACCAGATCGACGAAGAGAACAACCGCGCCATCCTCAAGAAGGCCGGCTTCCTCAACCGTGACGCTCGCGTCAAGGAGCGCAAGAAGGCCGGACTCAAGAAGGCCCGCAAGGCGCCTCAGTTCTCGAAGCGCTAACCCGTTAGTCGAGTTAGTACACCCATGGCTCGACTATTCGGCACGGACGGCGTCCGGGGCCTGGCTAACCGTGATCTCACGGCTGGCCTGGCCCTGGGCCTCGCCCAGGCGAGCGCCGTAGTGCTCACCAGCGGCCGCCGCGCAGAGGAACGACGTGCCCAGGGCCGTCGTCCCGTCGCCGTGGTCGCCCGCGACCCCCGCATTTCCGGTGAATTCATCACCTCCGCCGTTGCAGCAGGCTTGGCCAGCTCCGGCGTGGACGTGTTGGACGCCGGCGTCATCCCGACGCCCGCCGCCGCGTTCCTCATCGCCGACATCGGCGCAGACTTCGGCGTGATGATCTCCGCCTCGCACAACCCTGCGCCCGACAACGGCATCAAGTTCTTCAACTTCGGCGGCACCAAGCTTCCCGACGACGTCGAGGACCGCATCGAAGCGGTACTCGACGCGGGGGACCAGCTCCTCACCCCGATCGCCGGCGACGTCGGACGCATCCGTCGTTTCGCCGACGCCGAGGACCGCTACGTCGTGCACCTGCTCGGCACCCTGCCGCACCGGCTCGACGGCATCCACGTGGTGCTGGACTGCGCCCACGGCGCGGCGGCCGGCGTGTCCCCGCAGGTCTTCACGGATGCCGGCGCCCGGGTCACCGTGATCGGCGCCGACCCCGACGGCCTCAACATCAACGACGGCGTGGGTTCCACCCACCTCGACAACCTCGCCCGCGCGGTGCTCGAACACGGCGCCGACGTGGGCATCGCCCATGACGGCGACGCCGACCGCTGCCTGGCCGTGGACCGCGACGGCAACATCGTCGACGGTGACCAGATCATGGCGATCCTGGCCGTGTCGATGGCCGAGCGCGGTGTGCTCAAGGACCGCACCCTGGTGGCGACGGTGATGAGCAACCTGGGCCTGAAGAAGGCCATGGCCGCCAACGGCATCAACATGATCGAGTCGAAGGTCGGCGACCGTTACGTGCTCGAGGAACTCGACGCCCACGGGCTGTCGCTCGGCGGCGAGCAGAGCGGTCACGTCATCATGACCAGGTTCGCCACCACCGGCGACGGCATCCTCACCGGGTTGCACATCGTGGCCGAGATGGCCCGCACCGGCAAGACCCTGGCCGAGCTGGCCAGCGTGATGAAGGTGTTCCCGCAGATCCTCGTGAACGTGCGCGGCGTCGACCACCACGCGCTCGCCGGCGACGAGGTCATTGCTCAGGCCGTGCGCGGCGCCGAAGCCGAACTCGGCGACACCGGCCGGGTGCTTCTGCGCCCCTCCGGCACCGAGCCGATGGTGCGGGTCATGGTGGAAGCCGCCGACCAGCCCACCGCCGACCGCCTGGCCCACGCCCTGGCCGACGTCGTGCAGTCCCGCCTGGCCCTGCAGCCCAGCTAGCTCTCGACAGGCTCGATCAGCGGGTGGTGGCGACCGTCTCGTTGGTCGAGCTTGTCGAGACCTGGTGACCTGTTCTCGCGAGCGCGGGTGGGCGCGACCGTCTCGTTGGTCGAGCTTGTCGAGTCCTGGTGACCTGTTGTCGCGAGCGCGGATTGGTTCGCGGGATCTCGACAGGCTCGATCGGCGGGTGGTGGCGACTGTCTCGTTGGTCGAGCTTGTCGAGACCTGGTGACCTGTTGTCGGGAGCGCGGATCGGTTCGCGGGATCTCGACAGGCTCGATCAGCGGGTGGGCGTGACCGTCTCGTTGGTCGAGCTTGTCGAGACCTGGTGATCTGTTCTCGCGAGCGCGGATCGGTTCGCGGGATCTCGACTGGCTCGATCAGCGGGTGGGCGCGACTGCCTCGTTGGTCGAGCTTGTCGAGACCTGATGACCTGTTCTCGCGAGCGCGGATCGGTTCGCGGGATCTCGGCAGGCTCGATCAGCGGGTGGTGGCGACCGTCTCGTTGGTCGAGCTTGTCGAGACCTGGTGACCTGTTCTCGCGAGCGCGGATCGGTTCGCGGGATCTCGACAGGCTCGATCAGCGGGTGGGCTCGATCAGCGGGTGGGCGCGATCAGCGGGGGAGCGGCGTACCGATCGTGTAGCGCACGTGGCGGCGGAGCGGCGAGGCCTCCGGCAGCTTCGGGTGATCGAACTCGCCCGCTACATGCAGGCCCAGCCGTTACATCACGCTCCGCGAGCGGATGTTGACGACCGCGGTGATCGAGTTCACCTCCGCCAGCCCGAGGGTCTCGAAGCCGAACCGCAGGGCCGCCGTCGCCGCCTCGGTGGCGAATCCGTGCCCCCAGGCCGACTGCGCCAGCCGCCAGCCCACCTCGACCTCGCCGGAACCGGAGACGCCCTCGAGCATCGGCGCGAGACCGGTGAAGCCGATGAACTCGCCGGTGTCCAGACGTTCCAGCGCCCACAGGCCGTAACCGTGCACGTCGAACATGACATCGGCCCGGGCCGCCAGGGCATCACTCTGTTCGTGGCTCAGGGGCGCCGGGAAGTAGCGCATCACCTCGGCATCCGCGTTGAGCTGGGCGAACGGTTCGCGGTCGGTGTCGCGCCAGCGCCGCAGGATCAGCCGCTCGGTGCGCACCTCGAAGTCCATCGCTCCACCGTAGCCGAGCCGCCGCCATCCGCTGCCCGCGCCCGCCGCATCCGCCGCACCGGCCGGGCTGCGGCGCAACTGGTGCCGCTGCGGACTTGTGCACCCGGTGTGCCGGGACCATTTGTCCGCAGCGGGCACAGTTGCGGACGGCGGCCAGCGGACTGGGTTGGGCGAGCAGCCGCGGGTCAGACCTTGCGCAGCAGCACCTTGTCGACGGTGTGGTCGGAGTCCTTGCGCAGCACCAGGGTGGCGCGGGAGCGGGTGGGGCGGATGTTCTGCAGCAGGTTGGGCTCGTTGATGCTGCCCCAGATGGTGCGGGCGCGGGCCCGGGCCTCGTCCTCGCTGAGGGAGGCGAACCTGTGGAAGAACGACTTGGGGTTCGTGAACGCACCGCGCTGCAGCCGCAGGAACCGCTCCTCGTACCAGCGAGAGATGTCGGAGGTGCGGGCATCCACGTAGATGGTGAAGTCGAACAGGTCGCTCACCGCGAGCCCGTGCCCGGGGGCGGGCGGTTGCAGCACGTTCAGGCCCTCGACGATGAGTATGTCGGGCTGGCGCACGACGACCTGCGCGTCGGGCACGATGTCGTAGTTCAGGTGCGAGTAGAACGGGGCGCGCACCTCGGCGGCGCCGCTCTTGATGGCGCTGACAAACCGCAGCAGCGTGCGCCGGTCGTACGACTCCGGGAAGCCCTTGCGTTCCATCAGGCCACGGCGGGCCAGTTCGGCGTTGGGGAAGAGGAACCCGTCGGTGGTGACCAGTTCCACCCGGGGGGTGTCTTCCCAGCGGGCCAGGAGCTCCCGCAGCAGCCGGGCGATGGTGGACTTGCCCACCGCGACGGAACCGGCCACGCCGATCACGAACGGGGTGCGCTGGGCGCGTTCACCGAGGAAATCGCTGGTGTCGCGGTGCAGCTTGCGGGCTCCCGCGGCGTAGAGGTTGAGCAGCCGGCTCAACGGCAGGTAGACATCCGACACCTCGTTGATGTCGAGCGGCTCACCCAGGCCGCGCAGCTGCACGACCTCGGTCTCCCGCAACGGCAGCCGCGTCGAGGGTGCGAGGGATGCCCACACAGCACGGTCGAGCTCCACAAAGGGGGTGCTGTGACCGTTATTACTGGGGCTCACCACCGGCTCGGACATCCAGACAAGCATAGTGCGACTAAAATCAGGGCCATGTGCGGAATCGTAGGATATGTCGGAGACAATAAAAGCGTCGAGGTCCTCATGGGAGGTCTCCGTCGACTCGAGTATCGGGGGTATGACTCCGCGGGAATCGCGGTGATCGACGACGCCGGTGTGCTCAACACAGCCAAGCGCGCCGGCAAGCTCGCGGTGCTCGCCGCCGAGCTCAAGACTCACCCGATCAACAACGGGCGTACCGGCATCGGGCACACCCGGTGGGCCACCCACGGTGGTCCGACCGACGAGAACGCGCACCCGCACCTGGGTGACGACGGCAAGCTCGCCCTCATCCACAACGGCATCATCGAGAACTTCTCGCCGCTCAAGGACGAACTCCTCGCCGAGGGTTACGCCTTCGAGAGCGAAACCGACACCGAGGTGGCCGCCGTGCTGCTCGGCCGCGAATACCAGCGCGTCGGCGACCTGGGCGAAGCGTTCCGCACCGTCGTCGCGCGCCTGGACGGCGCCTTCACGCTGCTGGCCGTGCACCAGGACCAGCCCGGCGTCGTCGTCGGCGCCCGCCGCAACTCGCCGCTGGTGATCGGCCTGGGCGACGGCGAGAACTTCCTCGGCTCCGACGTCGCCGCGTTCGTGGAGTACACCCGCCGTGCCGTCGCGATCGGCCAGGACCAGATCGTGACCATCACCCCCGACCTCGTCACCGTCACCGACTTCTTCGGCGCCCCCGTCGAGGTCGAAGAATTCGACATCGCCTGGGATGCCTCCGCCAGCGACAAGGGCGGCTGGTCCAGCTTCATGGCCAAGGAGATCTCCGAGCAGCCGGATGCCGTCACCAACACCCTGCGCGGCCGCATCCACGACGGCCAGGCCGTGGTGCCTGAGCTCGAGGCCTTCGGCGACGACGTGCTCGCCGGCATCCGCCGCATCGTGATCGTGGCCTGCGGCACCGCCGCGTACGCCGGCCAGACCGCCAAGTACGCCATCGAGAAGTGGGCGCAGGTGCCGGTGGACGTCGAACTCAGCCACGAGTTCCGTTACCGCGACCCGGTGCTCACCCCGGACACCCTGGTGATCTCGATCAGCCAGTCCGGCGAAACCATGGACACCCTGATGGCCGTGAAGTACGCCCGCGAGGCCGGCGCCAAGGCCATCTCGATCTGCAACACCCAGGGTGCCACCATTCCCCGCGAGTCCGACGCCGTGATCTACACGCACGCCGGCCCCGAGGTCGCCGTCGCATCGACGAAGGGGTTCACCGGCCAGATCGCCGCGCTCTACCTCTTCGCCCTGCACCTGGCGCGGGTGCGCAACACCCTGTCTCCGGAGGAGCTGGCCGAGCAGGTTCGCGAGCTGCAGGCCATCCCGGAGAAGATCGCCACCACCCTGCTGCAGGAGAATGCCGTGCGTCAGCTCGCGGTGTGGATGACCGACTCGCGCGCCGTGCTCTTCCTCGGCCGCCACGTGGGCTTCCCGATCGCGCTCGAGGGTGCGCTCAAGCTCAAGGAGCTCGCCTACATCCACGCCGAGGGTTTCGCCGCCGGCGAGCTCAAGCACGGCCCGATCGCGCTGATCGAACCCGGCCAGCCGGTCTTCGTCGTGGTGCCGAGCCCGCGCGGTTCCGCGCACCTGCACCCCAAGGTGGTCTCCAACATCCAGGAGATCCGCGCCCGCGGCGCACGGATCATCGCGATCGCCGAACAGGGTGACGCCGCGGTGCTGCCGTTCGCGGACACCGTGTTCCACATCCCGCTCGCCGGCCCCCTGTTCGAGCCGCTGCTTGCCGTGGTGCCGCTGCAGATGTTCGCCATCGAGCTGGCCACCGCCAAGGGCCTCGACGTCGACCAGCCGCGCAACCTGGCGAAGTCAGTCACGGTCGAATAGGCCAGTAGAACAGGCCACGGATGCCCAGGGCTCGCCACGTCATCGCCTCGCGATGGCACCGGGTCCTGGGCATTTCGCTGGGAACAGCACACAGGGATTGAGCAGACCATGATCAAGGGCATCGGCGTCGACATCGTCGACCTGGCACGCTTCGACAGGCAGGTGGCCCGCACGCCCGGGCTGGTGCCGCGGCTGTTCGCGCCGGCCGAGCGCACCCTGCCGACGCACTCGCTGGCGGCCAGGTTCGCCGCCAAGGAGGCCCTGATCAAGGCCCTCGGCGACAGTGTGGGAGCCAGCTGGCAGGAGATGGAAGTGGTCTCGGACCCGCACGGCAACCCGTCCTTCGCGCTGACCGGGGCCGTGCAGTCCGCGTTCGCCGCCCGAGGCATAACGAGCGCGCACCTGAGCCTGACCCACGACGCCGGGGTGGCCTGCGCGTTCGTGGTCCTGGAGGGCGACTCATGACCGACTTCCGTGAGGCCGTCATCGACCTCGGCGCGGTGCAGGCCAACGTGGAACACCTGCGCAGCCTGATCGGCACCCGGCACACCATGGCCGTGGTCAAGGCCAACGGCTACGGCCACGGCGCCGTTCCGGTGGCCCGCGCCGCCCTCGCCGGCGGCGCGGACTGGCTCGGCGTCGCCGACATCGACGAGGCCCTCGCCCTGCGCGCCGCCGGCATCGACGCGCCGCTGCTGGCCTGGCTGCACGGCCCGGACTCCGACTTCGCCGCCGCCATCAGCGCCGATATCGACCTCGGACTCTCGTCGGCGCTGCAGGTGCGCCAGGTCGCGGCGGCCGCCACCACGCTGGGCCGGCCCGCATCCGTGCAGATCAAACTCGAGACCGGCCTCAACCGCAACGGCGTCGACGAATCGGACTGGGCCGAGGTGCTGGGCCTGGCCGCCGCGTTCGAGCGGGTCGACCGGCTGCGGGTGCGCGGCCTGTTCAGCCACCTGGCCAACACCTCGCCCGGCGACGACCTCGCCGCCATCGCCAGCTTCGGCCGCGGCCTGGAGGCCGCCACCGCCGCCGGACTCACCATCGACCTCGCCCACCTGGCCTCAACGGCCGCCGCCCTGCGCCTGCCCGCCGCGCGCTACTCGATGGTGCGGCTGGGTATCGGCATCTACGGGCAGTCCCCGTTCGCCGACGCGGATGCCGCCGACCTCGGCCTCACCGCGGCCATGACCCTGCGCGGCCGGGTCGCTGCCGTGCGCCGGGTCGCCGCAGGCGAGGGCGTCTCCTACGACTTCCTGTGGCGCGCCGCCGCGGACACCACCCTCGCCCTGGTGCCGCTGGGCTACGCCGACGGGGTGCCCCGGCAGGCCATGAACGCCGCCAGGGTGGCCATCAACGGCACCCAGTACCCCGTGGTGGGGCGTGTCGCGATGGACCAGTTCCTCGTTGACGTTGGCGCGGACCCCGTCGCCGTCGGCGACGTCGTGGTGCTGTTCGGCGACGCCGCGGCCGGGGTGCCCACCGCCGCCGAGTGGGGCGCCGCCGCGGGAACCATCAACTACGACATCGTCACCCGGGTGGGCGCCAGGGTGCCCCGCCGGTATGTCGGACCTGGGTCCCTGACCGGTGTCGACACCGCCGAAACCCCGAGGCCGTAACCCGATGCGCCGCACCATCGCCGACCCCGAAACGATGCACGCGTTCGGCCTGGAACTGGCCGGGCTGCTGCGCGCCGGCGACCTGATGGTGCTCACCGGCCCGCTCGGCGCCGGCAAGACCACCTTCACCCGCGGCCTCGGCGAGGGCTTGCGGGTGCGCGGCGCGGTCACCAGCCCCACCTTCGTGCTCGCCCGCACGCATCCGAGCACGATCGGCGGACCGCCGCTGGTGCACGTGGATGCCTACAGGCTGAGCAGCGCGATGGAGCTCGACGACCTCGACATCGACTTCGCCCGCTCGATCGTGGTGGTGGAGTGGGGCCGCGGCCTGCTCGAGGGGATCACCGAATCGTGGCTGGACGTGGAGATCGAGCGTCCGCTCGGCGCCTCCCAGGCGTCGTTTGGCGCCGACACTGACGACACCGTCGCCCTGGACCTGCCCGAACCGCGCACCGTCACCGTGACCGGCCACGGGCCGCGATGGCAGGACGGCCTCGCATGACCGCCGCCCGCCCGACGGGCGCCTGGTACTGGATAGCCCTGGTCTTCACCGGCCTCATCGGCGGACTGCTCTCCGGAGTGTTCGGGGTCGGCGGCGGCATCGTGATGGTGCCCCTGCTCATCTCGCTGGTGCGGATGGACCAGCGTCGCGCCGCCGCGACATCGCTCGCGGCGATCGTGCCCACCTCCATCGTGGGGTCGCTCACCTACCTCGTCAACGGTCACATCGACCTCGTCGCCGGCGCCATCATCGCGGCCGGGGCGGTGGTGGGCTCGGTGATCGGCACCAACCTGTTGCGGCGCATCCCGCTGTTCTGGCTGCGCTGGTTGTTCATTGCGTTGCTGATCCTGGTGGCCGTGCGCATGGTGCTGGTGGAACCCGAACGCGGCAGCGCCCTCGAGCTGAACTGGATCGTGGTGCTCGGCTACCTCGCTCTGGGCCTGGCGATGGGCATCGCCTCGGGCCTATTCGGCATCGGCGGGGGAGTGATCGCGGTGCCGGCCCTCGTGGCGGTGTTCGGCGTGAGCGACCTCATCGCCAAGGGCACCTCGCTGCTGGTGTTGGTGCCCACGAGCATCGTCGGCACCGTCGCGAACACCCGCGCCCGGCTCGTGGACCTGCCGGCCGGCCTCGTGGTGGGCGTGGCCGCCACCATCGCGGCCGTGCCCGGGGTGGCGCTAGCCCTGCTGATCCCGCCGCGGCTCTCCAGCATCCTGTTCGCCGTGCTGCTGCTGCTCGCCGCCGCGCAGCTCACCGTGAAGGCCATCCGCACCAAGCGCCCCTAACGCGCCCCCGCCCGGTCGCCCCCGCCCGGTCCGGCCCGCCCGAAGCGAACTGGTCCCGGTACGGACATGTGCACCCGGTGTGCCGGGACCAAATGTCCGCACCGGGACCAGTACGGGTGAACCGCGAGCCGGCGAGGCGCCCGGCGGGCGGAGGCGCCGGGGCCGCATAGGCTGGACGGGTGCTCCTCGCCATCGATACCTCCGCCGGCACCAGCGTCGCCGTCGTCGACCTGACCCACGGCGTACTCGCCGAACGCGGCGTCCCCGACACCATGCGCCATGCCGAGGTAATCGGCCGCCTCATCCAGGAGTGCCTGACCGAGGCCGCCATCCCCGTCTCGGCGCTCTCCGGCGTCGTCGGCGGCATGGGCCCAGGCCCGTTCACCGGCCTCCGCGTCGGCATCGCCGCCGCCCGGGTCTTCGCCCTCGGCATCGACCGACCCCTCGTTCCCGTCGTCAGCCACGACGCCATCGCCTACGGCGCCTACCGCACCGGCCACACCGGCCCACTGCTCGTGGTCACCGACGCCCGCCGCCGCGAGGTCTACTGGTCCGCATACAGCGGGGCGGATGCCCAGCACCTGCCGGTGCGCATCGGCGACCCGACCCTGGCCAAACCGGCCGAGCTGCTCGAGGCCGACTTCGTGCACGCCGGCCTGCCCCGCCTCGACGCCGCCACCATCTCGGCCGGCGACCTGGGGATGGTCGCCGAGCTCGCCTTCGCCGCCGGGCACTCGTTCGCCCCCGACGAGGCGCTCTACCTGCGCTCACCCGACGTGACGGTGTCCAAAAACGGCCCCAAGCGGGTGAGCTGATGACCTGGCAGCTGCGCCGCGCCAGGCCCGCCGACGTCGAGGCGATCATGGCCCTGGAGACGCACATCTTCGAAAACGACGCTTGGTCCACCGAGATGATGGCCCGCGACGTCGCCGACCCCGGCTGCTACTACCTGGTCGCCTTCCCACCGGACTCCCCGGAGCACATCGTCGCGTACGCCGGGCTGCAGGCGGCGTTGCGGTCGCCCGAGAGCGACATCCAGACCATCGCCGTCGCCGAGGAGGCTCGCGGCCGCGGGCTCGGCCGGGTGCTCATGCTCAGCCTGATCACCGAGGCCCGCAAGCGCGGCGCCCGCGAGACCTTCCTCGAGGTGCGCGCCGACAACCCCGGCGCCCAGCACTTGTACCGCTCGCTCGGCTTCGAAGACCTCGGCGTGCGCCGGGGCTACTACCAACCAGACAACGTGGATGCGATCGTGATGCGCCTGCCCATTCCGCCCGCCGAAATGCAGTTCACGGATG
Source organism: Cryobacterium sp. N22 (assembly GCF_002929555.1). Lineage (GTDB taxonomy): Bacteria > Actinomycetota > Actinomycetes > Actinomycetales > Microbacteriaceae > Cryobacterium. The sequence continues at coordinate 69,450 of NZ_PJJP01000038.1, read as the reverse complement.
CCGCCGCCGCGCCCGCCCCAACCGCGACAGAACCCGCCGAGCNCCCGCCGAGCCCGCCCCCGCCGCATCCGCCGCCCCGGCCCGCCCGCTCAACCGCACCAACCCGCTGGTGCTGGGCATCGAGACCTCGTGCGACGAAACCGGTATCGGCATCGTGCGCGGCACCACCCTGCTCTCCAACACCATCGCCTCGTCGATGGACGAGCACGCCCGCTACGGCGGCGTCGTGCCGGAGGTCGCTGCCCGCGCCCACCTCGAAGAGATGGTGCCCGCCATCCACGCGGCCGTCGCCGAAGCCGGCATCCGGCTCGACGAGATCGACGCCATCGCCGTCACCAGCGGACCCGGCCTCGCCGGAGCGCTCATGGTCGGTGTCGGCGCCGCCAAGTCGCTCGCGGTGGCGCTGGACGTGCCGATCTACGCCGTCAACCACCTCGTCGGTCACGTGGGCGCCGACCTGCTGCGCGGCGAGGGCGTCGACACGGATGCGCCGCTGGAGTACCCCACCATCGCGCTGCTGGTCTCCGGCGGGCACACCTCTCTGCTGCTGGTGCGCGACCTGGTCTCCGACGTGGAGCTTCTCGGTGAGACCATCGACGACGCCGCCGGCGAGGCCTTCGACAAGGTCGCCAGGTTGCTCGGTCTGCCCTACCCCGGCGGCCCCCAGATCGACAGGGTCGCGGCGACCGGTGACCCCACCGCCATCCGTTTCCCCCGCGGCCTCAGCCACCAGAAAGACGTCGCCAAGCACCGCTACGACTTCTCCTTCTCCGGCCTGAAGACCTCGGTGGCCCGGTGGGTGGAGCAGAAGCGCGACGCCGGCGAAACCGTGCCGATCAACGACGTCGCGGCCAGCTTCCGGGAGGCCGTCGTTGACGTGCTGCTCACCAAGGCGGTCGCGGCCTGCACCGACTTCGGGGTGCCCCGGCTGCTGCTCGGCGGCGGTGTGATCGCCAATGCGCGGCTGCGCCAGGTGGCCCAGGAGCGCACGGATGCGGCCGGTATCGCGCTGCGAATCCCGCCCCTGTCGCTCTGCACCGACAACGGTGCCATGATCGCGGCGCTCGGTGCGCAGCTGATCATGGCCGGGCACGCGCCCTCCAGCCTCGATTTCGGGGCGGATTCCACTCTCCCGGTGGACCTCATTCAGGCCTGAAACCGCACCTCACCAAGAGTTTCTCGCGCGGACGCGATACTGTGGCCGTGGGGGTTTTGCGCAGAGCCAGCACGTTGACACCCCCACGGCGCGGGTGCCACTATGGCACCCATCGCACCCAGCATCCCTGCGTCCCCTACGTTGCACCCACGTGAAGGAGTCACCCCATGACCGACCCGAACCAGCCCCCGGTGAACAAGCCGGACTCGAACGAGCCCACCCCGCCGCCGGCATACACCCCGCCCGCGCCGCCGGCCTACGGCGCAGCACCGGCCGCTCCGGCCTATGGCGCCGCACCCGCCGCCCCGCAGGCCTACGCTCCGCAGGGCTACGGGCAGCCGGCCGCAGGCGAGAGATGGAATGTCCTCGCGATCATCTCCCTGGTCAGCGCGTTCTTCGTCTCCCTCGCCGCCGTCATCTGCGGCCACATCGCGCTCAGCCAGATCAAGCGCACCGGTGAAAAGGGCCGTGGACTGGCGATCGCCGGCCTCGTGCTCGGCTACCTCGGCCTGATCGCCGGCCTCATCTTCTTCCTGGTCTTCATCGGCGTGATCATGGCCGGGATCAACGAGGGCAGCTACACCACCTACTAGAAGCTCGGCAGACCGAGCGTGTCGGCCCGCCCCAGGCCGCCGGGCCGCCCGTCCGGGCGGCCGGGCGGTCTGGACACACACCAAGCGTTCACAGGAAAGGACCGACGATCATGACCGATCCGAACACACCACATCCCGAGGTTCCCCAGGTTCCCAACGTGCCGCAGGTTCCCGACGTGCCGCAGGTTCCCGACTTCCCGCAGGACAGCGCGGCCGGCGACCCGCCGGAACGCCCGAGCGGTCCCGCCGGCGACGCCGAGCCGTCCTCGCCTGGCGCGCCACCGCCCCCGCCGGTGAATCCGGCCGGCCAGCCGACGCCGCCGCCCGCCTACGGCCCGCCGGCCACAGGCCAGGGCACGCCGCCGCCGTATGGCTCGCCGCCGCCGGGCTACACGCCGCCCGGCTCCGGTTACGGCACGCCGCCGCCATCGGGCAGCCCCGCCGCCGGCTACTACGCGGGCCAGCCGGGGATGCCGTCGGCCACCAAACAGCCGATCCTCAGCATCCTGTCGATGGTCGCCGGTGTCATCGGCATCCTCGGCTCCCCGGTCGCGTTCTTCCCGATCTTCGGCGGCATCCTCGCCGTCATCCTGCCCGCCGCGGCCGTGGTCCTGGGTTTCATCGCCCGCAACAAGGAGCCGAACGGCAAGGGCTTCTGGCTGACGGGGATCATCACCGGCTTCGTGGGCATCGCCCTGGCGCTTCTGAGCATTCTGCTCTGGGCGCTGGTGTTTGCGAGCGTGCCGATGAACAATTACAACTACTAACCGCACCACGCGGTTAGTCGAGAAAAGAGTCACCACGCATGTCGCAGTCCGGGCAGCCCGACACCCGGGCGGAGCGGGAGCAGCCACACCCGCCCGCCGGGACGCCGGCGTTGTCGCGCGCACAGGCGCGGGCTGCGGAGGCGAGGATCGTGGAGGCCCGGGCCGCCGAGGTTCGGACGCCCGCCGGGCCTTCGCGTAACCTGACCCGGCCGCCGGTCGCCGGCGAACTCGCCTACGAGTCGACAATCACCGCGCCCACCGAGTGGGTGCCCTACGTGTACACCACCGCCGAGATCCAGACCCACGCGGCCCGCCGCGGACTCAGCGTCGCCGCCGCGGTCTGCGGGGTGCTCGGGGTGCTGGCCGGGATCTTCGTGATCTGGGGGGCGCCCCTGAGCATCGCCGCGGTGGTGCTCGCCCTGGTCGCCCGGTACGTGGAGCGCCGCTCCGGCGGCCTCTGGATCCTGGGCCTGCTCAGCGGCGTGCTGGGCATCCTGATGGCGGTGCTGTGGTTCGTCGTGATCACCCAGATGCTGCCCGCCTACTTCGGCTGAGCCGCACCCCGACCAGTCGCCCCGGTGGCGGTCAGACCCGTTCCACCAGCAGCGCCACCTTGTGCCCGGCCGCGCGTGTCATCACCAGGGTGCCCGATTCCGGGCCCTTGAGCTTCAACCGGGTGCGCAGGGTCGCCGGGTCAATGTCCACGCCGCGCTTCTTGATCTCCAGGGTGCCGATCTTGCGCTCGGCCAGCGCCACCCGCAGCTTCTTCTCGTCGGTGGGCAGCACCTCCAGCACCCGGAACGCCGTGGCGAACGGGGTGCGCGTGAGGGTCGGGCTGGTCAGGTAGGCCAGGCCCTCGCTGAGCATCGACGCGTCCATCGACCTGGCGAGGTCGCCGATCAGCCGGGCGCGGATGACGGCGCCGTCGGGTTCGTACAGGTAGTCGCCGAGCTCGCCGACGCCCACATCCTCGCTGTCGGCCGGTGCGGTCAGCTCGGCGACGCCGTCCTTGGTGAGCAGCAGCGCCGACCGGCGGATGCCCGGCCGTGCGAGCGCGCCGAACCACAGCCCCATCTCCACCAGCTTGCCGTCCACCGACACCCACTGGGCCTCGGCGGTCTCGGGGATCTGGTCACGGTCGTGGCCGGGACCGAGCTTGACGCCAACCGGCATCCGTTCGGCCAGGGCGTAGACGTCGTCCAGGTTGGGGGAGTAGTCCTCGGACCGGGTGAGCCGGCTGGTGTTGCCGTGCCCGGCGGTGCGACGGGCCGGGTCGAACCACAGCGCATCGAACTCGGTCGGGTCGACGCTGGACGCGTCGGCGCAGACCACGGAGGAGCTCGGGAACGGGGCCAGGTTGAAGCTGGCGACCGTGGCGGTGACCTCGTCGACGTCGATCGCGGTCACGGTCAGCTCCATCGCGGCCATCGCCATGGCGTCGCCGCCGATGCCGCAGCCCACGTCGGCGACCCGGTTGAGACCGGCCTCAACGAACCGGCCGGCGTGCAGGGCGGCCACCCGCAAGCGGGTGGCCTGCTCCAGGCCGGCCTCGGTGAACAGCATCCGGCTGGCGAAGTCGCCGAACTTGGCGGTCGCCTTCGCCCGCAGCCGGGACTGGTAGAGCACTGCGTTGACCAGGGCGGGGGAGTGCCCGGCCTTGCGGAGGGCGCTGACCGTGCGCACGACGTCGGCACCGGCCTCGTAGGCGGGCAGGGAATCCAGCAGGCGCAGGCCTTCGGGTGAGAGCAGCTCAACGAGCTCGGCGCGATCCATCACGCAAACCTATCAAGCCAAACCGGGCCGCACCCCGAGCACTCTGGCACTCACGTTGCGTGAGTGCCAGTTGCGCCCTAAACTCGACTCAGCACTCTCGCTGTGAGTCTGCTAACTACGTCTTAGCTAAGAAAGAGGTCAACCGTGTCGGTCTCCATCAAGCCGCTCGAAGATCGCATCGTCATCAAGCAGGTGGATGCAGAACAGACCACCGCTTCCGGACTTGTGATCCCGGACACCGCCAAAGAGAAGCCCCAGGAAGGCGAAGTTGTCGCCGTCGGCCCCGGCCGCATTGACGACAACGGCAACCGCATCCCGCTCGACGTCGCCGTCGGCGACAAGGTGATCTACTCCAAGTACGGTGGAACCGAAGTCAAGTTCGGTGGCGAGGACCTCCTCGTTCTGTCGGCTCGCGACGTTCTCGCGGTCGTCGTTCGCTAGTCACACCGCATATCGTTGAATCCCGGATGGCCTCGGCCGTCCGGGATTTTTCGCGTCCAGAGGGGTGACAACGTGCACGAGAATCCGACAGGTCCCACCGAGCCAACCGACCCGGTAACGGCCGGCCAGAGCCGGATGCGCCCGGCCCGCAGCTCCGCGAGCACCGGCTTGATCTTCGCCATCTGCGCGTACGGCATGTGGGGATTCCTGCCGCTGTACTTCCTGTTCCTCGCACCGACCGGGGCTTTCGAGATCGTGGCCTGGCGGGTGCTGTTCTCGCTGGTGTTCTGCGCCGTCCTGATCCTGGCCACCCGCGCCTGGCGGCCGCTCCTGGCCGCACTCCGCTCGCCGCGCATCGTGTGGACGATGGGGCTGGCCGGGGTGCTGATCTTCATCAACTGGCAGACCTTCATCCTGGGCACCCTGAGCGGCCACGTCGTGGAAACGGCGCTGGGCTACTTCATCAACCCCATCATCACGGTGCTGCTGGGCGTTCTGGTGCTGCGTGAGAAGCTGCGCAGGATGCAATGGGCCGCCGTGGCGATCAGCTTCATCGCCGTGATCGTGCTCAGCGTCGGCTACGGCACCGTGCCCTGGATCTCGCTGATCCTGGCGTTCTCCTTCGGCTTCTACGGCCTGATCAAGAAACGGGTCGGCGGTCACATCGACGCGCTCTCCGGGCTGACCCTGGAGACGCTCTGGCTCACGCCGATCGCGATCATCCAGCTGGTCGTGGTGTCGCTGATCTCCGGGCTCACCTTCGGCACCGTCTCGACGGTGCACACCATCGCCCTGATCGGCACCGGCGTGCTCACCGCGGTGCCGTTGCTCTTCTTCGCCGCCGCGGCCCGGCGCCTGCCGTTGACCACGATGGGGCTCGTGCAGTACCTCGCACCGGTGCTGCAGTTCATCGCCGGCGTGGTCATCCTGCACGAGCCGATGCCGCCGGAACGGTGGCTCGGATTCGGGCTGGTCTGGCTCGCGTTGATCGTGCTGACCGTCGACATGGTGCGTGCGGGGCGGGCGCAACGCCGGCCGGTTATCGACCCGATTTAGGGGCTCCGAGCCAAGCATCCTGATCAGGGCGCCGTTCGTAACGATTTGGTCGCGTTACACGGCTGTAACACGACCGCCTTGTTTGATGTCGTCCGGATGAATACCTTTGCAGCACGGCAACGATCGTTTGCCGTGCTCTAACCTTCGATTCCCCTTACCCTAGGAGCAACATGAGCGTATTCGCGAAGGCCTCGGCCTCCCGCTCGGCCCGCGCCGTCGTCACCGGCGTCGCCATCTTCGGCGTCAGCGCCCTTCTGCTCACCGGATGCAGCACCGACGCAGCCGAGCCGGCCGCATCGGACGCACCCGCGGCGGAGAGCACAGTCGCTGAGATCAAAGCCGGCGACCGCGCACTGAACCTGAAGGTCGGCACGATCCTCCCCCAGAGTGGTGGACTCGCCTTCCTCGGCCCGCCCGAAGAGGCCGGTGTTCAGCTCGCCATCGACGAGATCAACGCGGCCGGCCTGGGCATCGACATCGAAGCCATCCTCCGCGACTCGGGCGACACCACGACCGACACCGCCACCGTCTCCGTGACCGACCTGCTCTCGCAGGATGTCTCGGCGATCGTCGGTGCGGCATCCTCGGGTGTCTCCAAGACCGTCATCGACACCATCACCGGTGCCGGCGTCGTGCAGTTCTCCCCGGCCAACACCTCGGCGGACTTCACGGACTACGACGACAAGGGCCTCTTCTGGCGCACCGCGCCGTCCGACATCCTGCAGGGTGAAGTCCTGGGCAACCTGATCGCCGAAGACGGCAACAGCACCCTGGGCCTGATCGTGCTGAACGATGCCTACGGCACCGGCCTGGCCGAGTTCACCACCACGGCCTTCGAGGCTGCCGGCGGAGAGGTCGTCGCCAGCGCGAGCTTCAACGAGGGCGAGGCCAACTTCTCGGCTCAGATCGCCGAGGTCACCGCGGCCAACCCCGACGCGATCGCACTGATCACGTTCGACCAGGCCAAGGTCATCACCCCGGACCTCGTCGCGAGCGGCTTCCCCGGCGACAAGCTCTACTTCGTCGACGGCAACCTGGCCGACTACAGCGAGGACTTCGCCACCGGCCTGATCGAGGGCTCGAAGGGCACACTGCCCGGCCTGGACACCGCGACGCTCGGTGACTTCACCGGCCGTCTGCTCGAGGTCGACCCGGCACTGACCGACTACAGCTACGCGGCTGAGTCCTACGACGCCGTCATCCTGATCGCCCTGGCCGCGTTCGCAGCCAACGACGTGAAGGGTGAGTCGATCGCCAGCTACCTCCAGCAGGTATCCGGTGGCTCCGGTGAGGGTGAGAAGGTCACCGACTTCGCGTCGGGCGCCGCGCTCCTCGCCGAGGGCAAGCAGATCGACTACGACGGTTACTCCGGCCCGGTCACGTTCGACGAGAACGGCGACCCGACCGAGGCGACCATCGGCATCTTCGAATTCGGTGCAGACAACAAGTACACCCGCATCAACTAGTCCCACCCGCTGACCCGCGGTACACCCACAGCAGACGTACCGCGACACGCACAGAAGGGCCCCGGCTTCGGCCGGGGCCCTTTCGCGTGCCCGGTGCTGCCCGCGGCCGCGGCGCAGCCCCTCCTTCCTCCCGGCCGTCCGGGTGCATAACTCCTGCAGAACTCGGACGGCGGGATGCCGGGCGCGGATTTCCGGGGCTGCATACCGGCCTGCTGGGGGCTCCGGGGCGGCTCCGGCGTGCGTATTCCCGCTCCGACCACCCAACGAGCGTCAGCGGGGCTCCTGGCGCCGCCCGTGAGACGCGAAATGCCCCGCTGCGGACCAGTTGCTCCGGTAGACCGGGGCAACTCGTCCGCAACGGGGCACGTCGGTGGTGCGGATGGTGCGGGGAGGGTTAGTCGTCCTGACCCAGGGTGCCCAGGTACAGGCCGATCACCTTGGGATCGTTCAGCAGCTCGCGGCCGGTGCCGGTGTAGGCATCCCGGCCCTGATCGAGCACGTAACCGCGGTCGCAGATCTGCAGGCAGCGGCGGGCGTTCTGCTCCACCATGATCGTGGTCACGCCGGCCTTGTTGATCTCCTTCACCCGCAGGAACGCCTCGTCCTGGCGAACGGGGGAGAGGCCGGCGCTGGGCTCGTCGAGCAGCAGCACGTGCGGGCCCATCATCAGCGCCCGCGACATCGCCACCATCTGGCGTTCACCACCTGAGAGCGAACCGGCCCTCTGGCCGAGCCGCTTGCGCAACTCGGGGAAGATCTCGGTGACGAACTCGAGCCGCTCGGCCAGGCCCTTGGGCTTCTGGTACATGCCCATCTCCAGGTTCTCCTGGATCGTCAGCGTCGGGAAGACGTTGTTCGTCTGCGGCACGAACCCCACACCCTTGGAGACCAGTTTGTTGGCCTTGAGGTTGGTGATGTTGTCGCCGCGCAACCGGATCTCGCCCTCGCGCACCTTGACCAGGCCGAAGATCGACTTGAGCAGGGTGGACTTGCCGGCGCCGTTCGGGCCGATGATGCCGATCAGTTCACCGTCGTAGGCGGTGAGCGAGCATTCGTTGAGGATGTTGACGCCGGGCACATAACCGGCCGTCACGTTCTTCACCTCGACGACGGCAGTGCGCACAGGGGGCGGCGTGGCGTCGATCAGCGGGCTAGAGTTCGTCATCGAGCAGCTCCTTAATGGCTCCGACATTCTGCTTCTCGGCGTCGGGATCCTCGCCGAGGTCCTCGTCGTGGTGCTGGCCCAGGTACGCGTCGATCACGGCCTGGTTGCGCATCACCTCGTGCGGGTCGCCCTCGGCGACCACCCGGCCCTCGGCCATCACGATCACCCAGTCGGCGATGTGGCGCACCATGTGCATGTCGTGCTCAACGAAGAGCACGCTCATGCCTTCGGCCTTGAGGTTGAGGATGTGATCGAGCAGCGACTGGGTCAGCGCCGGGTTGACGCCGGCCATGGGCTCGTCGAGCATCACCAGGGTGGGGTCGCTCATCAGAGCCCGAGCCATTTCGAGGAGCTTGCGCTGCCCGCCGGAGAGGCTGGCCGCGTAGTCGTCCTTCTTGGTGTCGAGCTTGAACCGGGCGAGCAGGTCCAGCGCCTTGACCCTGTTGTCGGCCTCCTGCTGACGCCAGAGGAACGGCAGGACGGCGCGGAACAGGTTTTCGCCCACCTGCGCCTTCGCGCCGAGCAGCATGTTGTCCATCACGGTCAACAGGCCCAGCGCCTTGGTCAGCTGGAACGTGCGCACCTGACCCATCCGGGCCACCTTGAACGCGGCCATGCCGCCGATCGGGGTGCCCTCGAACGTCCACGAGCCGGTATCGGGCTTGTCGAACCCGGTGAGCAGGTTGAACAGGGTGGTCTTGCCGGCCCCGTTCGGGCCGATCAGCGCGGTGATGGCGCCGCGGGGAATCTCGAGGTGCTCGACATCCACCGCCTTGAGCCCGCCGAAGGTGCGGCTGACGCTGTCGACGACGAGGATCGGGTCCTTCTTCTTGCAGCCGGGGACGGCCTCGCCGATGTGCATGCCAACGGTCTTGACCGGCTTGGCGGTGGGAACGCTGTTACTTGACAAAAGCCAGCTCCTTCTTGTTTCCGAAGATGCCCTGGGGTCTGAAGATCACGATGAGCATGATCGCCACGCCCACGAGGATGAACCGCAGCTGTCCGGCCTGGATGCTCGTCATGAACGGGATCCAGCCGGCCTCGACGGCCCGGGCGATGAACCCTGAGAAGAACGACAGCAGCACCCAGAAGATCATCGAGCCGATCACCGGGCCGAGGATGGTCGCCGCGCCACCGAGCAACAGGATGGCGTAGATGAAGAACGTCAGCGAGGTCTGATAGTTCGACGGCACCACGGCACGCGGCAGCACGAAGATCATGCCGGCGACGGTGCCGAAGACGCCACCGAGGATCAGCGACTGCATCTTGTAGAAGTACACGTTCTTGCCGAGGGCGCGCACGGCGTCTTCGTCTTCGCGGATGCCCTTGATCACGCGGCCCCACGGGCTGCGCATGATCTGCCAGGTGAACAGGCAGGCCAGGATGACGATCGTCCAGGCGACGATGCGTAGCCACCAGTCGTAGGCGTTGTACTCGAACGGACCGAACCCGTAGGTGCCGTCGGGGATCGGGTTGAGGTCGGCGAAGCCGCCCTTGTACCCGCTGAGCCCGTTGGCCGAACCGGTGATCGGCTCGAACGAATTGGTCGTGAACAACAGCCGCACGATCTCGGCGGCCGCGATCGTGACGATGGCCAGGTAGTCCGCCCGCAACCGCAGGGTCGGGATACCGAGAATCAACGCGAAGATCACGGATGCGCCGATCCCGACGAGCACCGCTGCCCAGACCGGGAAGCCGAAGCTCAGGGTCGAGATGGCGTACCCGTAGGCGCCGAGGGCCATGAAGCCGGCCTGGCCGAAGTTGAGCAGGCCGGTGTAGCCGAAGTGAATTGCCAGTCCTAACGCCGCGAGGGCGTAGGCGGCGGTGGTCGGGCTGATCAGCTCGACGGCCGCGTTGCTAAAGATTGCTCCCCAGTCGATCATCGTCAGCCCCTAGCCAATTCTCTCTTTGCGACCCAGGATGCCTTGCGGCCGAAGCAGCAGCACCAGGATCAAAACGACAAGTGCACCGACGTACTTCAGGTCGGATGGGATCCACAGCGTCGACAGCTCGACGAACAGGCCCACGATGATGGAACCCACGAGGGCACCGAACGCCGTGCCGAGACCACCGAGGGTGGTGGCGGCGAAGACCAGCAGCAGGATCTGGAAGCCCATGTCCCAACTGACCCCCGGCCGGAAGTAGGCCCAGAGCACACCGGAGAGGCCGGCGAGCGACCCGCCGACGATCCAGACGATGCGGATGACACCATCCACGTCGATGCCGCTGGCGGAGGCGAGGCTGGGGTTGTCGGAGACGGCCCTGGTGGCCTTGCCGATCCGGGTGCGCAGCAGGAAGAAGGAGACCGCGAGGAGCACGACGATGCTGATGCCCATGCTGGCCAGGTCGATCGGCGACAGCGAGATCGGGCCGAACTTGAGGTCGGTCATGCCGGAGCCCGGCAGCTGGCTGGTGCCGCCGCCGTAGAACAGCTGGAAGGTGTACCGCAGCGCCAGCGAGAGGCCGATGCTGACGATCATCAGCGGGATCAACCCGACGCCCTTCTTCCGCAGGGGCTTCCAGATCGTGGCGTCGAGGCCGTAGCCCAACAGGGCGCTGAGCGCGATCGCGCACAGGATCGCCAGCCAGGCCGGCAGCCCGAGCGTCACAGAGAGGGTGAGGGTGGCCAGCGCACCGAAGGTGATCATCTCCGCGTGCGCGAAGTTGCTCAGGCCCGTGGTGCCGAAGATCAGCGACATGCCGATCGCGGCCAGGGCCAGCAGCAGGCCGAAGTTCAGGCCGTTGACGAAGCGGTTCACGAACTGGTCGAAGAAACTGACCGTCGTGCGTTCGCCCTCGCCGAGGAAGTAGTTCACCGACTTCACCTTGGTGAGGCCGAACTCGGCTTGGATTTCGGCGCCGCCCTTGGCGACGACAACGCCGTCCGGGAGAGTGTCCTCGTCGAGGGTGACCGTGTAGGTCGCCTTCTCCGGAACGCCGATGCGCCACTTGCCCTCGGCATCCGTGACGACCTCGGCCTCATAGCCGGAGCCTTCAACGGAGATGAGCACGTCTTCGATGGGTTCGCCACCGAATTGCACATTGCCCGAAAGCACATATTCGTACTGGTCAGTGTTGATCTCATCCGCATGAGCCGCGCTCGCCCCGAACGTGGAAAACGTCAGTGCGGTCAGGAGAAGGCCGAATAGCAGCACCAACATCCTGGGCGTGAATCTGCGGACAGCGTGTGTATTGCTCACTGCACCTCCATGGCGGCACCGTCGGTGCGTATTCGAACTGGCACGGACTTGCCTGCCAGCGACTTTGCTGACAGTACGTGCCGATTATGTCGCATATGTTTCGTACGCCGAATTTAGTGCTAACGATTCTGGATCGCGGAATGCGCGAAGCGCATCGTCGCTTAACATTGAGTACCGGTTGCATCCCAGGGATTTCCGGAACTTTTTTCCATATCCGCGAATGCAAAAGGGGTTTCATGGATCAGCCAGATCCGTTCGGTTTCACCGGACTCACCTACGACGACGTCCTTCTCCTGCCGGGCCACACCGACGTAATTCCGAGTGAGGCCGAGACAAAGTCCCGGCTAACCCGCAGAATCAGCGTCGCGACGCCGCTGCTGTCCAGCGCCATGGACACCGTCACCGAGACCCGCATGGCCATCGCCATGGCCCGGGAAGGCGGGCTGGGCATCCTGCACCGCAACCTGTCGATCGCCGACCAGGCCGAGCAGGTCGACCTGGTCAAGCGCAGCGAATCCGGCATGATTACCAATCCGGTAACGACTTCGCCCGACGCCACCGTGGCCGAGGTGGATGCCCTCTGCGGCCAGTTCCGCATCAGCGGACTGCCGGTCGTCGACAACGACGGTGTGCTCGTGGGCATCATCACCAACCGCGACATGCGCTTCGTCTCCTCCGTCAAGAAGCACACCACCAAGGTGCGCGAGGTCATGACCACCTCCCCGCTGATCACCGGCAAGGTCGGCATGGCCCCGATGGACGCCGTGGCGATCTTCGCCACCCACAAGATCGAGAAGCTGCCGCTCGTCGACGACAACGGTCGCCTCACCGGCCTCATCACCGTCAAGGACTTTGACAAGAGCGAGGAATACCCCAACGCCACCAAGGACGACGCCGGGCGACTGCGTGTGGGCGCGGCCATCGGCTTCTTCGGTGACGCCTGGCGCCGGGCATCCGCCCTGCTCGACGCCGGTGTCGACGTGCTCGTGGTCGACACCGCCAACGGCGACAGCGCCGGCGTGCTCGAGATCATCCGCAAGCTCAAGTCCGACAAGGCCTTCGCCGACGTCGACGTCATCGGCGGCAACGTCGCCACCCGCTCCGGCGCTCAGGCGCTCATCGACGCGGGCGCGGATGCCATCAAGGTGGGCGTGGGCCCCGGCTCGATCTGCACCACCCGCATCGTCGCCGGCGTGGGCGTGCCCCAGATCACCGCGGTCTACCAGGCCTCGCTGGCCGCACGGGAGACCGGCGTGCCGGTCATCGCCGACGGTGGACTGCAGTACTCCGGTGACATCGCCAAGGCGCTCGTCGCCGGCGCCGACACCGTGATGCTCGGCTCCCTGCTCGCCGGCTGCGACGAGAGCCCCGGCGAGCTGGTCTTCGTCAACGGCAAGCAGTTCAAGACCTACCGCGGCATGGGATCGTTGGGCGCGCTACAGACCCGCGGCAACAAGACGTCCTACTCCAAGGACCGCTACTTCCAGTCGGATGTGCCCAGCGACGACAAGCTCATCCCCGAGGGCATCGAGGGCCAGGTGCCCTACCGCGGCCCGGTGTCGAACGTGGCGTACCAGCTCATCGGCGGGCTGCGCCAGTCGATGTTCTACGTGGGCGCGCGCACCATCGACGAGCTCAAGCAGAAGGGCAAGTTCGTGCGCATCACCGCCGCGGGCCTGAAGGAGAGCCACCCGCACGACGTGCAGATCGTGGTCGAGGCGCCCAACTACCGCCGCTAACCCGCGAACTGAGAGAAAAGCCCCGAAAATCTCGAATTTTCGGGGCTTTTCTCACGGTTCGGCGACCAAATCGCCTGCGACTAAACTGAGCGGGTGAGTATGGAAATCGAAATCGGCCGGTCCAAGCGCGCACGCCGCGTATACGCCTTCGACGACATCGCGGTGGTGCCCAGTCGGCGCACCCGTGATCCCGAGGATGTGTCGGTCGGCTGGTCCATCGACGCCTACCAGTTCGACATCCCGTTCCTCGCCGCCCCGATGGACTCCGTCGTCTCCCCGACGACGGCGATCATGATGGGCCAGCTGGGCGGACTCGGTGTCCTGGACCTCGAGGGCCTGTGGACCCGGTACGAGAACCCGGAGCCGCTGCTGGCCGAGATCCGCGAGCTGCCCGCCGACAAGACCACGGCGCGCATGCAGGAGATCTACGCCGAGCCGATCAAGCCGGCCCTGGTCACCGAGCGTCTGGCCGAGATCCGCGCCGCCGGCGTCACCGTCGCGGGCGCCCTGTCGCCGCAGCGCACCCAGGAGCTCTACGAGACCGTCGTCGCCGCCGGCGTCGACCTCTTCGTCATCCGCGGCACCACGGTCAGCGCCGAGCACGTCTCGCGCAACCAGGAACCGCTGAACCTCAAGAAGTTCATCTACGACCTCGACGTGCCCGTCATCGTCGGCGGCGCCGCCACCTACACCGCGGCGCTGCACCTGATGCGCACCGGCGCGGCCGGCGTGCTCGTCGGCTTCGGCGGCGGCGCGGCGTCCACCACCCGCACCAGCCTCGGCATCCACGCCCCCATGGCCACCGCCGTGGCCGACGTCGCCGGCGCCCGCCGCGACTACATGGACGAATCCGGCGGCCGTTACGTGCACGTCATCGCCGACGGCGGCCTGAGCACCTCCGGCGATATCGTCAAGGCCATCGCCTGCGGTGCGGATGCCGTGATGCTCGGCACCGCCCTGGCCCGCGCCACCGACGCCCCCGGCGGCGGCTTCCACTGGGGTGCCGAAGCGCACCACTCCCAGCTGCCCCGCGGCAAGCGCGTGGAGGTGGGCACCGTCGCCCCGCTCGAGGCGATCCTCTACGGACCCGCACCGGTCGCCGACGGCACCGCCAACCTCGTCGGCGCCCTGCGCCGCTCGATGGCCACCACCGGCTACAGCGGAATCAAGGAATTTCAGCGGGTAGAGGTAGTTGTCGCGCCGTACTGAGTGAACTAGCGTCGAAGCAAGCACCACCGATGGCGATGGGAGTTTGCAGATGACGCACGACAATTCGGTGACCAGGTCCACGAAGCTCGGACCTGAGGAACGCGCGGCGGCGATCGAACGCCTCAAATCCAAGGAAGTCGACATCCTCGTGGTCGGCGGCGGCATCGTCGGCACCGGCAGCGCCCTGGATGCCGTCACCCGCGGGCTGAGCGTGGGCATGCTCGAGGCCAGGGACTGGGCGTCGGGCACCTCCAGTCGCTCATCGAAGCTCGTGCACGGCGGCATCCGCTACCTGGAACAGCTCGACTTCCGGTTGGTGCGGGAGGCCCTCACCGAGCGCGGCCTGCTGCTCAAACGCATCGCGCCGCACCTGGTCAAGCCCGTGCGCTTTCTCTACCCGTTGAAGAAGCGGGTGTTCGAACGCGGCTACGTGGGCGCCGGGATGCTGCTCTACGACATGCTTTCCTACCTCGGCGGCCGGCCCGGCGTGCCGCACCACCGGCACCTCAGCCGCAGCCAGGTCGCCAAGCTGGTGCCCAGCCTCAGCCACGACGCCCTCGTCGGCGGCATCACCTACTACGACGCTCAGGTCGACGATGCCCTCTACGTGGCGTCGCTGGCGCGCACGGCGTCGGCGTACGGCGCCCACGTGGCCAGCCGGGTGCGCGTGGAGGGGTTCATCAAGGTGGGCGAACGGGTCGTCGGCGTGCAGGCGCACGACCTGCAGACCGGGGAGCGCTTCGAGGTGCGCGCCAAGCAGGTGGTCAACGCCACCGGCGTCTGGACCGACGACACCCAGCGGATGGTCGGTGAGCGCGGCACGTTCAAGGTGCGCGCGTCCAAGGGCATCCACCTGGTTGTGCCGCGCGACAGGTTCCAGTCGTCGATGGGCCTGCTGCTGCGCACCGAGAAGAGCGTGCTCTTCGTGATCCCGTGGGGCCGGCACTGGCTGATCGGCACCACCGACACCGACTGGCACCTGGACAAGGCGCATCCGGCGGCCACGGCCGCGGACATCGACTACCTGCTCGAACACGTCAACGCCGTGTTGCAGGTCCCGCTGACCCGGGAAGACGTGGAGGGCGTCTACGCGGGCCTCCGGCCGCTGCTGGCGGGGGAGTCCGAGCAGACCTCCAAGCTGTCGCGCGAGCACCTCGTCGGGCATTCGGTGCCCGGCCTGGTCGTGATCGCCGGCGGCAAGTGGACCACTTACCGGGTGATGGCCAAGGACGCGATCGACGCCGCGGTGGATGCCCTCGACGGGCTGGTTCCGCCGTCCACGACGAAGGAGATCCCGTTGCTGGGCGCCGAGGGCTACCGGGCGGCGTGGAACAAGCGCGGCAAGATCGCGTACGCGTTCAACCTGCACACCGTGCGGATCGAACACCTGCTCAACCGCTACGGCACCCTCACCGACGAGCTGCTCGACCTGATCAAGGCCCGGCCGGAACTGGCTGACCCGCTGCCCGGCGCGGATGATTACATCCAGGCCGAGGTGGTCTACGCGGCCACCCACATGGGCGCGCTGCACCTCGAGGACGTGCTCGCCCGGCGCACCCGCATCTCCATCGAGGCCTGGGACCGCGGGGTGTCCGCGGCCCCCGTCGCCGCCCGGCTGCTGGCCGAGGTGCTCGGCTGGGATGCCGAGCGTGAGGAGCGGGAGGTGTCGATCTACCTCAAGCGGGTCGCCGCCGAACGTGCCTCGCAGACCCAGCCCGACGACGAGTCCGCCGACCGGGTGCGGTTGGAGGCGCCGGACATCGTGACGAACTGAGCGCGGGCGTCCGCTGCACCTCGTATGGCGCAATGCGCCCGCTATAGCGGGCGCATTCCGCCACAGGGGGCGCAGCGACCACCACCCGGTCAGCGGGCTCGGGGAATCCCGTTGCGGCTGAGGAGGTTGCCCAGGGCCGGGAGCGTCGTCGCCGTTGCCCAATCCCAACGGAAGACGCCCAGCCCCAGCGCTCGAAGCCGGTCCTCACGGATCTTCTCGGCGATCACGATGTCGGCGGTGGTACGCCCGCGGGTGAAATCGTCGCGCAGATACTTGCCGTGCCCGTCGAATTCGCCGACCTTGGCGATACCCCGCCAGAAGAAGTCGGTGAATCCGATCAAGCCGTCCCTGTCCCAGTGCGGGGTCTGCAGCTCGGGCAGGAGAAAGCCGAGCAGGAAGATGCCAGCGCGACTGATCGACTCTCCTACCGATCCCGACAGCGGCGAGGCGAACTCGAGCGCACGCCCAGCTGCCGCGCGGCCGGGAACACGGCGGAGCTGCCCGAAAGCCTGTTCGAGCTCGGCCATCGTCGTCAACGCGGCACCATCGCGCGGTTCGTGGATGGCCTTGTCCATCACCGCAATCGCCTGGCCGAACGGTAGTACTCGGGCCATTGCAACCGCGGTGGATGCGACGCTCGTAACCCGAAGTCCCTCGTGATCCACGACGTCGAGGCTGTGCTCCTGCGAATGGCGCACCACCCCGTGCCGGGATCGGCCGCCCGCCGCCGCCGAGGCGACGAGGTGAATCTCTTTAGGCCAGGCGCCAACGATCGGCAACCCCCACAGGGCGGCCGCGGAGTAGTGCGAGTAGACCACTTGCGCCTCCGCGACCGCCGCATGAGCGTGGATCCGACGCAGGTAGCGCTCATCCGCCCCTAGCGCAGCCCACTCCGCCGCGTGCACGTACACCCCTCGGCGGAGGCGGATCACGGTCTCCCGCTTTAACTCGTGCCGAAGCTCGCGCTGCAGGCCGACGCGGGCCGCGTCGCTCGCCAGGATGAGTCCACTGCGGCCAGACAACGTGGCGAGGACGTCGAGGGTGGCAGATGAGGTGGTTTCCATGCGGAGAGGCTCGCAGGGTGCTGTGCCTGTTGACGTCGCCCCGAGACATCTGTGCACTCCTTCGATCAGTGGCTCCGCTGTGGATTGAGCGGGGAGTGCACCTCTTGTGGCGGAATGCGCCCGCTATGGCGGGCGCATCCGGCCATACGGGGCGCACCGAACCTCGCAACGAGCAGCCACGAGCCGAGCGGGCGCGTGCGGCGCCGCGGCCCGACCAACCGGCAGACACGCTCCGGTAGAATGAACGAACCGCCCCCAAGCCTTCAGGAGTCGCACCATGGTTGACGTTCGACGGGTCAAGCTCCCCGGTGTGGGTGTGCTGCACACCTTCATCACCGACGACGGCGGCAAGGTCGGGGTCATCGCGCACCGCTCCGGTCACAGCGACCTCATCACCTTCGCCGACGACGAGGGCGGCCCCGACGCCAGCAAGGTGTCGCTGCGCCTGAGCGAGGACGAGGCGCACACCCTCGCCGAACTGCTCGGCGGCACCCAGATCACCGAGTCCCTCACCGCGCTCGACCAGATCCCCGGCCTGAGCATCGACTGGTTCACCGTGGACTACGAAGACCACATAGCCGGCCAGCCGCTGGGCAACCCCGCCGAGCGCGGCATCGCCGGGCTCACCGTGGTCGCCGTCGTGCGCGGCGAATCCGCCAACCCGGCCCCCGCGCCGGACTTCAAGGTCTTCCCCGGCGACACCCTCGTCGTGGCCGGCTCTCCCGAGAAAGTGGCGAAGGCCTTCGCCTTCTTCCGCACCGGTGAGATCAAGTCCAAGCCCGTCGACGCGCCGCCAGGAGGGTAGCCGATGAACCTCGGTGAAGACCTCCTCACCCTGGGCATCCTGCTGGTGGTTGCCTACGTCCTGGGCCGCCTGGGCAAGCTGATCGGCTTGCCGTCGATCCCGATCTACATGATCGTGGGTCTGCTGGCGAGCCCGTACAGCGGATGGTTCCCGCTGGACTTCCATTCCGCCGACATCGAACTCATCGCGGTATTCGGACTCATCCTGCTCCTTTTCAGCCTGGGCCTCGAGTTCGACCAGGAGGCCTTCTTCGGCGACGCTGGAAAGCTGTTGGTCTCCGGCGGCTCCTACATCCTGATCAACATGGGCGCCGGCTTCGCGTTCGGCATGATGACCGGCTGGGGTGCCAGGGAGGCCCTGGTCATCGCGGGCATGACCGGCACCTCGTCCAGCGCGATCATCACCAAACTGCTCATCGAACTGCGTCGGCTGGCCAACAAGGAAACCCCGATGATCCTCGGAGTGACCGTGGTCGGTGACATCTTCATCGCCGTATACCTGGCCATCGTGTCGGTGGTGCTCAGCGGCAAGACCGAGATCTGGCCCATCGTGCTGCAACTGGGCATCGCATTCCTGTTCCTGGTGGTGATGTTCTCCGTCGCCCGGTGGGGCGGCCGGGTCGTGTCCAGGCTGATGCGCACCAAGGACGACGAACTCTTCACCATCCTGTTCTTCGGCCTGGCCGTGCTCTTCGCCGGCATCGGCGAGATCATCGGCGTCACCGACGCCATCGGCGCGTTCCTCATCGGCGTTGTCCTGGGCGCCAGCACCTACCGGGGCCGCATCGAACGGGTGGCGGTACCGCTACGCGACGTCTTCGGGGCGTTCTTCTTCCTCAACTTCGGCCTGGCGCTGAACGTGGCCGAGTTCGGCTCGGTCATCGGCCTGGTGGGCATCGCCATCGTGATGACCTTCGTGCTCAGCCTGGGCTCGGGCGCCCTGCTGGCCCGGATGCACCAGATGGGGGTGCGCGAAGGCTTGAACACCGCCGCGATCTTCGTCAACCGCGGCGAGTTCACCCTGATCCTGGCGACCCTGTCGGTCAGCGCCGGCCTTGACCCGCGGCTGCAACCGTTCGCGGGCCTCTACGTGCTGACCATGGCGATCCTCGGCCCGCTGTTCACCGCCAACTCGGAGAAGATCGGCGCCGCCCTCAGCCGGCGCTCCCGAGCGGCGCATCCGCCCACCCGCACCCCGGAGCGCGACGCCATGCGCGCCGAAGAGATCGCTCTGGTCGAGGCGGTCACCCACGACCAGAAATCCGGCGACCCGATGGTGGACTTCATCTCCGACACGTACCCGACTCCCAAGAAGAAGACCGACAAGGCCGGCCAGGACGACCAGACGGGTGATTACTCATGATCCGCATGATGGTGCGTCCCCGGTGGATCGCCGCGCTGGTGCTGGCGTTGGCCATCTCCGCCGCCTTCGCCGCCCTCGGCCAGTGGCAGCTGGCCCGCGCCATCTCCTCCGGCGAGGTCGTCGAGCGCAGCACCGAGACCGTGCAACCGCTGAGCGACACGGTGTCACCGGATGGGCCGCCCGCGCAGGTCGCGGAGGGCCAGATGATCGAGACGACCGGCTCGTTCGTGGCCGGCGACGAGCAGGTCATCAGTGGCCGGCACAACGGCGGCGACACCGGCTTCTGGGTGGTCAGCCACTTCGTCACCGATGAGGGTGCCAGCATCGCGGTGGCCCGCGGCTGGACCGCCGACGCCGACGAGGCGGCCGCGGTCCGCGACCGGCTCGCCACGCAGATGTCGATCCTCTCCCTGCAGCCGCTCACCGGCCGGTTCCTGCCGTCCGAGGCGCCCGCGTTGCCGGACGAAGACGCCGACCCGGACACCATGACCACGGTGTCCACGGCGGCGTTGATCAACCTCTGGGCGAACTGGTCCGACCAGTCCGTCTACCAGGGCTACATCGTCGACACCGTCGCCCCCGACGGTCTGACGGTCATCGACTCCCCGGAGCCCGAAGTGGAGGTTCCGCTGAACTGGCTGAACATCTTCTACGCGCTCGAGTGGGTCGTCTTCGCCGGATTCGCGGTGTTCCTCTGGTACCGCCTGGTGCGGGATGCCTGGGAGCGCGAGGTCGAGGAGGCCGAGGCTGCTGCTGCGCCCGCGGGCGCCGACCAGCCGCACGCGAACGCCCCGTAGAATTAGCCCATGCCACTTGAACCTAAGCCCGCCGACCTGCCCAGAATCCCCGGTGCGCTTCGGCTGTACCAGGTCTCGTCGATCATCACCGGTGTCCTGCTGCTGCTGCTCTGCGCCGAAGTGATCGCCAAGTACTTCCTCGGCACCGAGCTCGAAGGCTTCGGCCCCAACGGCTTCCTGGCCCTCGTTCCCGCGGGCACCGTGACCGCCGTCAACCTGAGCACCGGGTTGCTGATGGTGCACGGCTGGTTCTACGTTCTGTATCTGTTCGCCGACTTCCGCCTCTGGAGCATCATGCGCTGGCCTTTCCCCACCTTCCTGCTGATCGCCCTCGGTGGCATCATCCCGTTCCTGTCCTTCTTCCTCGAGGTGAAGGTCGGCCAGCGAGTCAAGGCGTACCTGGCCGCGCACCCCGTCGCCGTAGTGGAAAGCGGGGTCCGCGCATGAGCGCCGTGAACCCGATGGACGTCGTGGGAGCCGACGGCGCCGAGGGCGCCGAGGGCCTCGAAAACCTGATCGGCACCGAGGAAGGCGCCCCGTCCGTCGCGGCGTCGGGCATCAGCCGCCCGGTGCTCGTGGTGGACTTCGGCGCGCAGTATGCGCAGCTGATCGCCCGGCGCGTGCGCGAGGCATCCGTGTACTCGGAGATCGTGGCGCACTCGATCACCGCGGCGGAGGTCGTCGAGAAGAACCCGATCGGCATCGTGCTCTCCGGCGGGCCGTCCAGCGTCTACGCCGAGGGCGCCCCCGCCTTCGACCCGGCGATCTTCGACCTCGGCATCCCGGTGCTGGGCATCTGCTACGGCTTCCAGGTGATGGCCACCGCCCTCGGCGGCGAGGTCTCGCACACCGGCCAGCGCGAATACGGTTCCACTCCCGTGGTCGTCTCCGACAGCGTCAACGCACTGCTGGCCGACCAGCCCGCCGAGCAGACCGTATGGATGAGCCACGGCGACTCGGTGTCCAAGGCCCCCGACGGCTTCACGGTGCTCGCCTCCACGGTGTCGACCCCGGTCGCCGCATTCGCCAACGACGAGCGCAGGCTCTACGGCGTGCAGTGGCACCCCGAGGTCAAGCACTCCGCGCACGGCCAGCACGTGCTGGAGAACTTCCTGCACCGCGCCGCCGGCATCCCCGCGGACTGGAACAGCGGCAACGTCATCGCCGAGCAGGTCGCGCTGATCCAGGCCCAGGTCGGCACCGGCAAGGTCATCTGCGGGCTCTCCGGCGGAGTCGACTCCGCCGTCGCGGCCGCCCTGGTGCACAAGGCCATCGGCGACCAGCTCGTCTGCGTGTTCGTGGACCACGGCCTGCTCCGCGAAGACGAGCGCCGCCAGGTTGAAGAGGACTACGTCAAGGCCACCGGCATCCGCCTGGTCACCGTGGACGTGCGTGAGCAGTTCATCAACGCCCTCGCCGGGGTCAGCGACCCGGAGACCAAGCGCAAGATCATCGGCCGCGAGTTCATCCGCACCTTCGAGCAGGCCCAGGCCGAGCTCATCAAGGAGGCCGCCGAGATCGACGGCGACCCGATCCGCTTCCTCGTGCAGGGCACCCTGTACCCCGACGTGGTCGAGTCCGGCGGCGGCAGCGGCACCGCCAACATCAAGAGCCACCACAACGTGGGCGGCCTGCCCGAGGACCTGCAGTTCGAGCTCGTCGAGCCGTTGCGCGCCCTGTTCAAGGACGAGGTGCGGGCCATCGGCGCCGAGCTGGGCCTGCCCGCCGAGATCGTGCAGCGTCAGCCGTTCCCCGGACCCGGCCTGGGCATCCGCATCGTCGGCGAGGTCACCCAGGAGCGCCTGGACCTGCTGCGCCAGGCGGATGCGATCGTGCGCGCCGAACTGACCGCCGCGGGCCTGGACCGGGAGATCTGGCAGTGCCCCGTGGTGCTGCTCGCCGACGTGCGCTCGGTGGGCGTGCAGGGCGACGGCCGAACCTACGGCCACCCGATCGTGCTGCGCCCGGTGTCCTCCGAGGACGCCATGACCGCCGACTGGACCCGCCTGCCGTACGACCTGCTGGCGAAGATCTCCAACCGCATCACCAACGAGGTCGACGGGGTCAACCGCGTGGTGCTCGACGTCACGTCGAAGCCGCCGGGGACCATCGAGTGGGAGTAGGCGCTAAGCCGCTCCCGTAGTACCGGAAGCACCCTCGCCTTGCGCGAGGGTGCTTCCGTCGTTGGAGGGGGCCTCCGGTGCGGTGTGCGGCTCAGGCGCCGCTGTGCGCGTGGCGCGCCACCCGCGTAGCGGCGCCTTGCCCGCTTAGCTCGGATGGCGCGCTGGCGCCCGGGAGACGACGAAAGGGCCGGCCCGTGGTGGGCCGGCCCTTTCGGGGTGTGCGGGGGAGCGCTACTCGCGGGCGATCATGAAGATGCGCAGCAGCTCGATGTAGAGCCAGACGACGGTGACCATGATGCCGAACGCGCCGCTCCAGCCGTACTTGCGAGGAGCGCGGTTGTTGACGCCCTTCTGGATGAAGTCGAAGTCCAGCACCAGCGAGTACGCCGCCATGAGCACGGCCAGCACGCCGATCAGCAGTCCCAGCTTGATCTCGAAGCCGGCGATGGCGATGGTGCCGCTGCGCATGCCGAACGCACCGTCGACGGCGCCGAACATCATCAGGCCGAAGTTGACCAGGGAGAAGACCGCGTAGCCGACCATCGCGACGAGGAACACCTTGGTGGCCCGCTTGGACGCGCGGATCTTGCCGCTGGAGAACAGCGCCAGGGTGACACCGACGACCACGAGGGTCGCGATGACGGCCTGCACGACGACGCCGGGGGCCATCTCCTCGAAGAAGCGGGAGATGCCACCGACGAACAGGCCCTCAAGAGCGGCGTAGGCGAGGATCAGGGGCGGCGACGGCTCCTTCTTGAAGGCGTTGACCAGGCCGAGCACGAGCCCGCCGATCGCACCGACGATGAACAGGAACGGCATCACCGGGGTGAGCACCCACGCTGTCGCCGCTGCGGCCAGCAGGATGGCGAAGGCCAGGACGGTCTTGCCGATGGTGTCTTCGTAGGTCATCCGGTCGGTGTCCTGCGAACGGGCGGAGGGCGAGTTGTACAGCGCCTGCAGGTCGTTGTCGGAGAGCACCTTGGACGTAGCAACGGCGCCGGGAGCGCCGAACGCGGCGTTTCTAAATGCGGGGTTGGAGGTAGCCATGGTTTCCTGCCTAACAATCAGCTGGTGAGGGATGCGCGCCGGTGAGCGACGTGCGAGTCTGTGCAACAAATCTACCGGAACACCCCGTAGTTTGCTGAGAGTCTACTCAGCCTGGGCTGGACCGCGAACGGCGGATGCGGCCGGCCTGCGCCCGCGCCACTCCGCCAGCGCCCAGCCCAACCAGGCGCAGGCCACACAGGCTACGGAACCGCTCAGCAGCCCGATCCAGTGCTGGCTGTACTCGTTCAGGGCGCCCTTGAGCACGAAGCTCAGCACGATCACCGGGATCAGCGCCAGGTAGCTGCGCCCCGGCCGGTGCCGGGCGAACAGCCATCCGGCCAGCAGCACCGCGAACGCCCCGGCGAAGTCCGGGCCGGCGATGAGCACCAGGGCGGCCAGCAGGCACGGCAGGATCACGATCAGGCGGCGCCAGAGCGCACCGGGCAGGATCAGCCAGCCGAGCAGCTGCACGCAGGGCCCGACCAGCAGGAACCACAGGCTGTAGGTGCTGACCAGGTTGGTCAGGGCCACGCCGAGCAGGATCGTGACGAGACCCACCCCGTACCGCCACCGGGGGTTGCCCCAGCGCACGCGCGGCGTCGAGTCTGTCCAGGTGGTCACAACTCAAGATTCTGGCAGGCCGCGGCTAACCTTGGGTCATGCCACCCCTCGTGATCGCTCACCGCGGTGCCAGCGGCTACCGTCCGGAGCACACCGAAGCCGCCTACAGGCTCGCGTTCGCCCTGGGGGCCGACGCCGTCGAGCCCGACATCGTCGCCACCAAAGACGGCGTGCTGGTGGTGCGGCACGAGAACGAGATCTCCGGCACGACGGATGTGGCCTCCCACACCGAATTCGCCGGCCGGCGCACCTCGAAGGTCATTGACGGTGTCGCCCTGACCGGCTGGTTCACCGAGGACTTCACCTGGGCGGAGTTGCGCACCCTGCGCGCCCGCGAGCGGTTGCCTGCCCTGCGCGGCCTGAGCGCCAGCTTCGACGGACTCTTCCCGATCCTGCGGCTGCGCGACGTGCTGCGCCTCGTCGATCGTGCGGAGGCGCCGCTGGACCGGGAGCTCGGCGTCGTCGCCGAGATCAAGCACGCCAGCTACTTCGAGTCCATCGGGCTGCCGCTGGACGAACTGTTCGCCGCCGAGGTCAACGAGGCCGGCTGGAACACGGGGGAGGGCCGGCTCACCATCGAGAGCTTTGAACGCACGGTGCTGGCCCAGGTGCAGGCACGCGGGGTCTTCGGCCGCCGGGTGTTCCTGCTCGAGGCCACCGGCGCCCCCGCCGATCTCGTCGCCAGGTTCGGCGACCGGGCCACGACCTACGCGGACTACCTCACCGACCTGGCGCTCTACCAGCTCGGCCACCAGCTCGACGGCATCAGCGTGCCCAAGTCCCTGATCCTGCACACCGGCGCCGACGGCAACGTCGACGGCGCCTCAGACCTGGTGGACGCCGCCCACGCCGCCGGCCTGGCGATCTACACCTGGACGTTGCGCCCGGAGAACCGGTTCCTGGCCCCCAGCTTCAGGGTCGGCACCCGCAAGGCCGACTTCGGCAACTGGCAGGCCGAGTTCCGCACCATCATGGACACCGGCATCGACGGGGTCTTCGCCGACCAGCCCGACCTGGCCGTCTTCGTTCGTGACGGGCTGTCCGCCGGGCTGCCGCATCCGCTCTCACCCGCCTGACCTCGAGGGGCGGATGTCGGCGGCTGCGCCTAGAATTGGCTGGCCATGACTTTGTCTCCAGACCTGCCCAACGCCCCCGCGACCAGGTCGTCCGCGACCCCGATCATCCTCGACGGACGAGCGGGTCCCGACGCCGGTTCCGAGCAGCAGAGCCCGCTCTTCGACGGCCTCAACCCGCAGCAGCTCGAGGCCGTCAAGTACCGCGGCCCGGCCCTGCTGATCGTCGCGGGCGCCGGCTCGGGCAAGACCAGCGTGCTCACCCGCCGGGTCGCCGGCCTGATCGAGAGCCGCGAGGCGTGGCCCAGCCAGATCCTCGCGATCACGTTCACCAACAAGGCCGCCGCCGAGATGCGCGAACGGGTCAAGGCCCTGCTCGGCCAGGCGTCCGACGGCATGTGGATCAGCACCTTCCACTCCTCCTGCGTGCGCATCCTGCGCCGTGAGGCCGAAAGCGCGGGCCTGTCGGCGAACTTCAGCATCTACGACTCGGCCGACTCCAAGGTCACCATCAAGCGCATCATCAAGCAGCTCGACGCCGACACCCTCGGCTTCACGCCCGGCAACGTGGCGTCCAAGATCTCCAAGCTCAAGAACGAGCTGGCGGATGTCGACTCCTACGCCCGCAACGCGAACATGAGCGACCCGCAGGAGGTCATGTTCGTCGAGATCTTCCGCCAGTACACGCGACGGCTCCGCGCGGCCAGCGCCCTCGACTTCGACGACCTGATCGGCGAGACCGTGTTCCTGTTCCGGGCCTTCCCCAAGGTCGCGGCACTGTACAGGCGCCGGTTCCGGCACATCCTGGTCGACGAATACCAGGACACCAACCACGCCCAGTACGCGCTGGTGCGCGAGCTCACCCGCCCCGTCGACGCCGAACTGGCCGACGACATGGAGGAGCAGGGCCTGCACGTGAAGAACCTGCAGGACGCGCAGGGTCAGATCCCCGGCGCGAGCCTGACCGTGGTCGGCGACTCCGACCAGTCCATCTACGCGTTCCGCGGCGCCTCCAGCCGCAACATCACCGAGTTCGAACGGGACTTCCCCGGCACCAAGGTGATCCTGCTCGAGCAGAACTATCGCTCCACCCAGAACATCCTCTCGGCCGCGAACGCCGTGATCGGCAACAACTTCGACCGCCGCGAGAAGCGGCTCTGGAGCGCCGGCGGTGACGGCGCGAAGATCGTGGGCTACACCGCGTACAACGGGCACGACGAGGCCCAGTTCGTGGCCGACGAGATCGAGGTGCTGCACGCGGCGGGCATGGCCTACCGCGACATGGCGGTGTTCTACCGCACCAACGCGCAGACCCGTGCGCTGGAGGAGATCCTGGTGCGCGCCGCGGTGCCGTACCGCGTCGTCGGTGGCACCAAGTTCTACGAACGCGCCGAGATCAAGGATGCGCTGGCCTACCTCGTCGCCGTCGCGAACCCGCTGGACGAATTGGCGCTCCGCCGCATCCTGAACACCCCCAAGCGCGGCATCGGCCCGGCCACCGAAACCCAGCTGGCCAGCTTCGCCGAGACCAACGGCATCTCCTTCCGCCAGGCCATGCGCGACTCCGGCGGCCTGGGCCTGGGTCCCAAGGTGACCGGCGCCATCCTCAAGCTGGCCACCCTGCTCGACACCGCCGCGCTCAGCCTCGACCCGGAGAACCCGGCCGGGGTCTCCAACGTCAGCGACCTGCTCACCTTCCTGCTCGACGGCAGCGGCCTGCTCGCTGTGCTGCGGGCCAGCCGCGACGCGCAAGACGAGGTGCGGGCGGAGAACATCGAAGAACTGGTCGCCCAGACCAAGGACTTCAACCGGGAGAACCCCGACGCCGGCCTGGTCGACTTCCTCACCCAGGTGTCCCTCGTGGCCGCCGCCGACGACCTCGACGACGCCTCCGGCACCGTGTCGCTGATGACGCTGCACACCGCCAAGGGCCTGGAATATGAGGCCGTGTTCCTCACCGGTGTCGAGGAGGGGCTGCTGCCGCACCAGATGTCGGCCGGCGAACCCGGCGGGCCCGCCGAGGAACGGCGCCTGTTCTACGTGGGCATCACCCGGGCCCGGCAGCGGCTCTACCTGTCGCTGGCGATGACCCGCGCCCAGTTCGGTGAGGTCAACGTGGCCATGCCCAGCCGTTACCTGCAGGAGATCCCGGCCGCCCTGATCGACTGGAAGCAGTCCCCGGGCATGGCCAACTCCCGCGGCGGCACCCAGTCCCGGGCGCTCAACGCGCGCCGCGACGGCGGTGGCTTCGGCGGCGGTGGCTTCGGCAGCCGCAGCGGCACCCCGGGCCAGCTGCCGCCGGCGCCCAAGCCGAAGACCGAGTGGGCCAACCGGATCACCGCGCAGGTGCGCGACAACGGTGACCTCACCCTCAACGCAGGCGACCGCATCCGTCACGTCGACTTCGGTGACGGCCGGGTCAACCAGGTCACCGGGGAGGGCACCAAGCGCATCGCGCACGTGCAGTTCGACACCAGCGGGGCGAAGAAACTGCTGATCAAGGTCGCCCCGATCGAGAAGATCGAGTGACGGCGCCACACCCCGACGATTCAGCGGATGCCCGCTCCCGGCCCGAAACCCTGAGGCAGTGGGCGCGGTCCCTGCGTGCACTCGACCTGGAGGTCGCCACCCGGGCGACGCTGGCCATGGTGATCCCCCTCATCGTGCTGGTGCTCGCCGGGCGCATCGACTGGGCCGTGTACGCCTCGTTCGGCGGGATGACAGCCCTGTTCGGGCGCAGCGAACCGTACCGGCTGCGGGCCCGATCGGTGAGCGTGGCGGCTGTGGGAATGGTCGGCAGCATCGGTTTCGGGCTTCTGATGGCGGCCGTCGGGGCGCCGCTCGGCCTGCTCACGGTGGGCCTGATCGTGGTGTTGGTTCTCGGTGTGCTGCTGGTCAACACGATGGGACTGTTCCCCGGCACCCCGCTGTTCTTCGTGTTCGCGTACACGGTGTGCGCCCAGGTGCCCACCGAACCCGACCAGGTGCTGACCCGGCTGCT
Source organism: Cryobacterium sp. N22 (assembly GCF_002929555.1). GTDB lineage: Bacteria > Actinomycetota > Actinomycetes > Actinomycetales > Microbacteriaceae > Cryobacterium. The sequence goes on along the minus strand of NZ_PJJP01000038.1, from coordinate 41,218 downwards.
GGTGGGCGTTGCCGGTGCCGCTTTCGCCTGGCTGGTGACCATGTCGGGCGCTCTGCTGCGCCGGGCCGCGCCGGAACGGTCGGCCCCGCTGTTCAAGGAGCTGCCCCGGCAGCCCCGCGTCAACCTGGCCGCGTACCGTGACGGCCGGGTCTGGCTGTCGATCGGGCAGATGGTGGTGGGCAGCCTGATCGCCGGCGGCCTGGCCATTCTCGTGGGTATCGGGCATCCATACTGGGCCGTCGTGAGCGTGGTGGCGGTGATGCCGCCGCCCGGCGCCAGGCACTCCACCTCCCGCGCCTTCCACCGCATCTTCGGCACCGCGCTCGGAGTCGTGGTCACGGGATTGGTCCTGCTGCCCGGGCCACCCGTCTGGGTGTTGATCCTGGTGATCGCGATCGGCCAGTTCGGCGCCGAGATCCTGATCGGCAAGCACTACGGCGCCGCGCTGCTGTTCATCACTCCGCTGGCGCTGACGGTGTCGCACCTGGGCAGTCCGGTGCCGGTGTCGGAACTGCTGGTGGACAGGGTCGTGGAAACGGCGCTGGGCGGCGCCGTCGCCGTGGTGCTCGTTGTCGCCACCCGCGCCGGCCTGGCCAGGGACGCACGTCGGCGGGCCATCGACGGCTGACCGGCGCCGCGTCGTAGACCGCTGACCGACGCCTTGTCGGCAACCACCGACGACGGTACGGTGTGCTGCACCGGGACCCGCGCGCTGCAGCCATCCCGGACACCCGATCCCGCACCGTTCAGCGTCGGCGCGCGTCCACAGGAGGCTCGATCATCATGACCAACGATTCCGACGGCCTGTGGCCGCACGACCCCGAGGCGCTCGACGACAACCGCACCGTCGACGACCTCGAGATCCCCGAGGACGAGGAGCTTCTTCCCGACGAGGAGGACACCGCGCCGACCGACGTGGAGAACACCGACGAGTGGGGTGATGATGCCGACAACCGGCTCGTCGACCTGGGCGAGGACACCGACGACGACGAGGGCCTCGACCGCTGACGCTGGTCGGGCGGCCGCTTATAAGGACATCGGCCGGAAAAAAGGATGCTGTGTCCAATCCCGTCCTTATAAAGTCACTTTTTCCTTATTTCAAGCCCTACCTATGCCAGCCGGGTGACCGCGGGGGGCACCCAGGCGCCGTCGAGCACCTCGCGGCGCGGGCCGTACAGGCGCATCGTCACCCCGAGCGGCCCGTGCGGCGCCGGCAGCCAGTTGGCCACCAGGTCATCCGTCGGCCGCTCGTGCTGCAGGACGAGGTCGAGCGACCCGTCGGCGTTGTAGCGCAGCGCATCCCGGTCGCCGATCGCATACCTGTCGATCGGGTTGGCGGCCGGGAAACCGTCCGCGTCGTACATGGTCAGCGACCAGAACGCCTCGACGGGCGGCAGCTCGTGCCTCTCGAAGTGCAGCCGGTAGCGGTTCCCGCCGTCGAGGGGCCGGCCATCGGCATCCGTCATGAGGATCGGGTACACCGCGTCCTCCGGCGGGTTCGCGCCAAGGCCCACGAGCGCCACCACGGCGCGCTTGAGGTAGTCGTTGCCGTAGTTGCCCATGGTCTCCACGTTGAGCAGCCAACCGTTCACCCGCCGGCCCAGCATCGGCAGCGTGGCCAGCATGGTCGCCCGGGCCTCGGCCACCCCGTCTTCGAGCAGAGCGGTGTCCGCCGCATCCAGGCTCTCGCTGTCGAACGGCAGACCCGGCACGATGCCGAGGTGCCGGATCCTGGCCAGGATCGAGAAGTCGGTATCGTGCACCGGCACGGTCCGCAGCGCCGACGCGGCGCGGCGGAAGAACTCCACCCCGCTCAGCCGGGCCACGGTACGCAGCGGTGCGGTGGTCGAGTCCACGGTCGGGTCGAGCGGGAACTGGACGTATTGCGGCGGCAGGGTGAGCGACAGCTGGTCTTGCAGCGCCCGCACCACCGGGTAGTCGTCGACACCATTGGTCTGGAACCGGCCCACGACCCAGACGCGCGGGGTGGGGGCCTGGATGAGTCCGTGGCCGTCCGCCGGCTCGCCCGCCCAGCCCGGGGGGACCACAAGAAGGTCCAGCGCTGCGGTTCCGGTGGTGCGCTTGCCCGGGTTGGCGAAGACCTCGGTCCACATGTCGATCAGCGGCAACAGGTAGTAGCGGTCGGCGGTGTCTGGCAGGTGAATCACGACTGGGCCCGCACCGAGTTCGAGCCAGGCGATCGAATACAGGGTGTCGAAGTTGGGCCGCACGACGTCGCGGAACTCGGCCGTCGGGAAGTTGCGGGTGTGCACGAAGGTGTTCTCGGGGCCGCGGCCGAAGATCCGCCCCGGCGCCGTGTTGATGCTCTGCTGCCGGGTGACCTCCATCAGCACCAGCGGGTACAGGTAGAGGTAGGCCTCCTCGGCCAGGGTCTTCGGGTCGATCGACAGGGTGCTCATGCGCTCCTCCTGCGGGGTCGGGCCACGCCAGGGAAGCCCGGGCGAGCGAACCGTTCGCAGATATTGTGGCCCAGCCCTGCGGCCGGGCACAGGGCGACCGCCGGTCGGGGCGGGAAAGCAGGGCGGCTATCGCGGGCAGGTCACCGGGTTTCGGCAAGCTCAACCAGCGACGTGGGCTCAACCAGCGAAGTGGGGCTCACCCAGCGAGAGGGGAGCCGTTCGCCGGTGCGCCGCGGCGGTTCAACCTCTGCACGAGCAGCGCGATCGCGCGCCAGCCGAGCAGGAACACCCCGAGGACGAGGAAGGTCACGATGACGAAGCTCAGCTGCACGCCCTGACCGGTGACGACCCGCAGCAGCAGGCCCACGACAACGGTGATCAGCCACACGCCCACCCCGGTCCAGAGGATCCGCAACGGCGTGCGCCGGGCCATCAGAAGCAGCCAGGCCACCACCAGTCCGGTCAGGAACGGCCACCAGGTGTCCAGCACGCCCCAGAGGCCCTCACCGTGGCTGGCCCGGCCGATCACGACGAAGAGCAGCAGCAAGGCCGCATCCAGGCCGGCCGCAAACGAAACGAGGGCGAAGCTGGAGTTGCGATACGGCATAAGCCCAGAATACCGGCCGCGGGCAGACTCGTTTCGGCACCAAGCACCCCTCCGGGGTCGAGACACCCCGGGCTCATCTGAGAAGGTAGAGTTTGAGATGGTCAGTATCTCTCGACGTCGAGCTAGTTTTCGCGCCGGGGAACCAGACCACACCTACCCCATGCACGGAACGCTATGACGCGGATTGGAAGAGCAGCGTGGATCTTTACGAATACCAGGCCAGAGACCTGTTTGAGCAGTATGGAGTCCCGGTTCTGCCGGGCATCATCGCAGACACGCCCGAGGAGGTGCGCGCCGCGGCCGAGAAGCTCGGCGGTGTCGTCGTCGTCAAGGCGCAGGTCAAGGTCGGCGGCCGCGGCAAGGCCGGCGGCGTGAAGGTCGCCAAGACCCCGGATGAGGCCGAAGCCGCCGGGCGCGCCATCCTGGGCCTGGACATCAAGGGGCACACCGTGCACCGGGTGATGGTTGCCGGGGGAGCCCGCATCAAGCAGGAGTTCTACTTCTCTGTGCTGCTGGACCGGTCCAACCGCTCCTACCTCTCGCTCGCCAGCTACGAGGGCGGCGTGGAGATCGAGGTTCTCGCGGTGGAGAAGCCCGAGGCGCTCGCCTACGTGGCCATCGACCCGACCGCGGGCATCGACCTGGCCAAGGCCAAGGAGATCGCCGTGCTGGCGAAGTTCCCGGCCGAGCTGGTCGACAAGGTCGCCCCGGTCTTCGTGCAGCTGTACAGCGTGTTCGCCGGCGAAGACGCCACCCTCGTGGAGGTCAACCCGCTGGTGCTCACCGAAGAGGGCGACATCATCGCCCTGGACGGCAAGGTCACCATCGACGAGAACGCCGGCTTCCGCCACCCCGGCCACGCCGCGCTCGAGGACAAGGCCGCCGCGGACCCGCTCGAGGCCAAGGCCAAGCAGAACGACCTCAACTACGTGAAGCTCGACGGCGAGGTCGGCATCATCGGCAACGGCGCAGGGCTGGTCATGTCCACCCTCGACGTGGTCGCCTACGCCGGTGAGGAGCACGGCGGCGTCAAGCCGGCCAACTTCCTCGACATCGGCGGCGGAGCATCCGCAGCCGTCATGGCCGCCGGCCTCGACGTGATCCTCGGCGACCCGCAGGTCAAGAGCGTCTTCGTCAACGTCTTCGGCGGCATCACCGCCTGCGACGCCGTCGCCCACGGCATCGTCGGCGCGCTCGCCACCCTCGGCGACGCCGCGAACAAGCCCCTCGTGGTGCGCCTCGACGGCAACAACGTCGACGAAGGCCGCCGCATCCTCAACGAGGCCAACCACCCGCTGGTCACCCTGGCCGCCACCATGGACGAGGGCGCCGCCAAGGCCGCCGAACTCGCCCACGCCGCCCGCTGATCGCGCCCGTCGAGATCAAGGAATAGGAAAAACATGTCAATCTTCCTCAACAAGGACTCCAAGGTCATCGTTCAGGGCATCACCGGCGGCGAGGGCACCAAGCACACCGCCCTGATGCTCAAGGCCGGCACCCAGATCGTCGGCGGCGTCAACGCCCGCAAGGCCGGCACCACCGTCACCCACGGCGATGTCGAGCTGCCCGTCTTCGGCACGGTTGCCGAAGCCATGGAGAAGACCGGCGCGGATGTCTCCATCGCGTTCGTGCCGCCGGCCTTCACCAAGGACGCCGTCATCGAAGCGATCGACGCCGAAATCGGCCTGCTCGTGATCATCACCGAGGGCGTGCCCGTGCAGGACTCCGCCGAGTTCTGGGCCTACGCCCAGGAGAAGGGCAACAAGACCCGCATCATCGGGCCGAACTGCCCCGGCATCATCACCCCCGGTGAAGCGCTCGTGGGCATCACGCCGGCGAACATCACCGGCAAGGGCCCGGTCGGCCTGGTCTCCAAGTCGGGCACCCTGACCTACCAGATGATGTACGAGCTGCGCGACCTCGGCTTCTCCACCGCCATCGGCATCGGCGGCGACCCGATCATCGGCACCACCCACATCGACGCGCTCGCCGCGTTCGAGGCCGACCCGGAGACCCTCGCGATCGTCATGATCGGCGAGATCGGCGGCGACGCCGAGGAGAAGGCCGCCGAGTACATCAAGGCTCATGTCACCAAGCCCGTCGTGGGCTACGTGGCCGGCTTCACCGCACCGGAAGGCAAGACCATGGGCCACGCCGGCGCCATCGTCTCCGACGGGGCTGGAACCGCGCAGGGCAAGAAGGAGGCCCTCGAGGCCGCCGGGGTCAAGGTCGGCAAGACGCCGAGCGAGACCGCGACCCTGCTGCGCGAGGTTCTCGCCGCGCTGTAGACCGCACCAGACGACGAAGGGCCCGCCGATCCGGCGGGCCCTTTCTCGTGCGCGGGGCGGCGAGTACTATGCCCGCACACGCGTACCCGCGCACAACGGATGCCGCTGCCTTCGATCGGAGGACCATGTCCCGCAACGACGCCACGGCCCCGGTCCGGCCCGATCCTGCCCCCGCCTCGGGCAAGGGCCTGGCCGCCGGAACGCTGGGCCTGTTCGGCTCCACGGTCATCGGGCTCGCCTCCACGGCCCCGGTGTACTCCCTGGCCGCGACGCTGGGCTTCGTGGTGCTCGCCGTGGGCGCCCAGGCTCCGGTGGTGTTCGTGATCGCGTTCATCCCGATGCTGCTGGTGGCGTTCGCCTACCGGGAACTGAACCGGGACATCCCGGACTGCGGTACGACGTTCACCTGGGCGACCAAGGCGTTCGGCCCGTGGGTGGGCTGGATGGGCGGCTGGGGTGTGGCGGTGGCCGGCATCGTGGTGCTCGGCAACCTCGCCCAGATCGGCGGCCTCTACTTCTGGCTGCTGGTGGCGCCGGACCTGGCCGAGAACGAGCTCATCGTGACCGTCACCGGGGTGGTGTTCATCGTGCTGATGGTGTGGGTGAGTTACCGCGGCATCGAGATCGGTGAACGGCTGCAGAACGTGCTGCTGGGCTTCCAGTACCTCGCCCTGATTCTGTTCACCGTGTTCACCCTCTGGGCGGTGTTCGACGGCAGCGCCCCGGCCGGCTCCACCACCCCGCAGGCCGAGTGGTTCAACCCGTTCGCCCTCACCTCGTTCAGCGGGCTCGTCGAGGGTGTGCTGCTGGCCCTGTTCATCTACTGGGGCTGGGACACCTGCCTGTCGCTGAACGAGGAAACGAAGGACCCCAAGCGGATTCCGGGCCAGGCGGCGGTGCTCACCACGATCATCCTGCTGGTCACCTACGTGGGCGTCGCCGTCGCCGCGATGGCCTACGCCGGACTCGGCACCGAGGGATTCGGCCTGGGCAACGAGGGCAACGCCGACGACGTCTTCTTCGCACTCAAGGACGCCGTGTTCGGCCCGTGGGCCTGGTTGCTCGTGGCCGCCGTGATGATCTCGGCCATCTCGTCGACCCAGACCACCATCCTGCCCACCGCCCGCGGCACCCTCGCGATGGCCGTCTACAAGGCCCTGCCGCGCCGGTTCGCCCAGGTGCACCCGCGCTTCCACACCCCGTCGTTCTCCACCCTGATCATGGGCATCGTCGCGGTGGCCTTCTACGTGGGAATGACCCTGGTGAGCTCCAACATCCTCAACGACACCATCCTCTCGCTGGGACTGGCCATCGCGTTCTACTACGCCATCACCGGCTTCTCCTGCGTCTGGTACTTCCGGCACGACCTGTTCACCAGCTGGCGCAACGCCTGGATGCGCTTCGTCTTCCCGCTGGTCGGGTCGCTGCTGCTCACCGCGGCGTTCGTCTTCTCGGTCATCGACATGCTCGACCCCGACTATGGCTACACGGTGCTGTTCGGCGTCGGCGGCGTGTTCGTAGTGGGAGTCGGGTCGCTGTTGTTCGGGGTGCTTGTGATGATCGTCTGGTCGTTCTTCGCCGGCGCCAAACCGTTCTTCCGCGGTGAGTCGCTCAACCGCGAGACCGCGGTTCTGGTGCCCGACGAGGACCTGCCGGTGATCCGGTCGGTGGACGGCGGGATCTGACCGACGGATTTAGCCCGGGATTCGGCCCGAGCGCGGCGGGGTACGACGAACCCGCAGCCCGCCCACGGTAAGCTCCCTGCGGATATGAACCGTATAACGACTGCCCTGCTCGCCGCGCTCGAGGCGCTCATTGTCGTCGCCATCGGAGTGGGCATCGCCCTGGTGCCGCTGACGATCCTGTGGGGCACCCACTACGAACTGGGCATCGACTGGTTCGTTTTCTGGCGTGCCGCCGTAGACGTCTGGCTGCTCGGCAACGGCGTCGACCTCGCGGTGCAGCTGCCCGTCGACGTCTCGGCCTCGCTTGGCCTGCCCGGCTCAGAATTGCCGTTCACCCTGAGCATCGCGCTGCTCGGTTTCGCGCTGCTCGCGGTGCTGTTGGGTGTGCGCACCGGCCGCCGCGCCGCCGGCACCGAGTACAGCCTCACCGCGGCCGGCGTGGCCGTGCTCAGCTATGGGCTGCTCGCCGCGCTGCTCACCCTCTCCGCCGGAACCAGCGTCGTCACGCCGGCGCCCGTGCAAGGCATCCTGCTGCCGACCCTGGTCTTCGCCACCGGCGTGCTGATCGGCCTGGCCGGGGCGACCCGGACGGCCGGGACGGTGCTGCCCGGCTGGGTGAGCCGCCCGGTCGGCGACCGGCTGGCCCGGATCCCCGCCGAACTGCGCAGCCAGCTGCTCGCGGGACTCCGCGGCGGCACCGCCGCCGTCGCCGGCATCATGGTCGTCTCCGGTCTGGCCGTGTGCGTGTCGGTACTGGCCAATTTCGCCACCGTGATCGGACTCTACGAGACCCTGCAGGCCGGGGTGATGGGCGGCATCACCCTCACCATCGGGCAGCTCGCGTTCATCCCGAACGTCGTCATCTGGGCTGCCAGCTGGTTCGTCGGCCCCGGAATCGCCCTCGGCGCCGGCAACAGCGTCTCCCCGCTGGGCACGACGCTCGGCGCCGTACCCGGCCTGCCGTTGTTCGGAGCACTCCCGCACGGAACCCTGGAGCTCGGCTTCCTGGGCCTGCTCGTTCCGGTGCTGATCGGCTTCGTGGTGGCGGTGGTCGTGCGGCAAAGCGTCGACAGGCGCGCCAACGCCCCGCACGGCACGGCGCGGATGCTCGGCACCGGTGCCCTGATGGGCGTCGTCGCCGGCATCCTGCTCGGCCTGCTCGCCTGGTGGTCGGCCGGAGCGATGGGACCGGGGCGACTCGCCGAGGTCGGTCCCAACCCGCTGCTCGTCGGGGCGTTGACCGCCCTGGAGGTCGGCGTCGCCGCCGCACTCGGTATGCTCGTCGGTGGCCGACGAGCCCGGAGCACAGACTCCGGTGCCGAGGAACTCTCAACGAAACGGTAGGCTCGGATGGTGCTGTCACTGGTCGTATTGATCTCCGGCGGAGGATCGAACCTGCGCTCGCTTCTCGAGGCGTCCGCCGACGCCGAGTTCCCCGCCCGGGTGATCGCCATCGGCGCTGACCGGGACGCCGAGGGGCTCGCGCTCGGTGAGGAATTCGGCATCCCGACCTTCACGGTGCCGTTCGCCTCCTACGCCGACCGTGACGCCTGGGGCGACGCCCTGCTCGAGCAGATCCAGCAGTGGCAGCCCGACCTCACCGTGCTCAGCGGCTTCATGCGCCTGCTGCCGCCGCGGGTCGTGGGCACGCTGTCGCCGCACCTGATCAACACGCACCCCGCCTTCCTGCCCGAGTTCCCCGGTGCCCACGGGGTGCGCGACGCGCTCGCCGCCGGGGCGACCCAGACGGGTGCCAGCATCATCGTTGTCGACAATGGCGTGGACGACGGACCGATCGTGAGCCAGGAACGGGTGCCGGTCTACACCGACGACACCCAGGACTCGCTGCACGACCGCATCAAACTCGTCGAACGCCGCCTGCTTGTGCAGGCCGTGCTGGACATCGCCAACGGACACGTCGATCTCAAGGAGCATTCCCCCATATGAGCGGTCACACCAACGCCCGGAGCCTCTACCGCGACCGGGACCTCATTCCCGTGCAGCGCGCGCTGATCTCGGTCTCAGACAAGACCGGCCTGGTCGAACTGGCCAATGCCCTGGCCGCCGCCGGGGTGGAAATGGTCTCCACCGGCTCCACCGCCGCCACCATCCGCGACGCCGGCCACGACGTGACGGATGTCGCCGCCGTCACCGGGTTCCCGGAGTCGCTCGACGGCCGGGTGAAGACCCTGCACCCGAGCGTGCACGCCGGCATCCTCGCCGACCTGCGCCTCGAGGCGCACGAGAACCAGCTCGCCGACCTGTCGATCGCCCCGTTCCAGCTCGTCGTGGTGAACCTCTACCCGTTCGTCGAGACCGTCGAGTCCGGTGCGGAACCGGCCGACGTGATCGAGCAGATCGACATCGGCGGACCGGCCCTGGTGCGCGCCTCCGCCAAGAACCACCCCAACGTGGCCATCGTGGTCGACCCGGAGAACTACCCGGAGATCATCACGGCCGTCGGCGCCGGCGGCAGCACCATGCGCCTGCGCCAGAAGCTGGCCTCGCTCGCGTTCGAGCACACCGCCAACTACGACCTGAGCGTGTCGGCCTGGTTCACCGAGAACGTCTACGACCAGTGGCAGGACGACGCCGAGGCGCTCGGCGAGGAGATCCTCGACGCGTTCGACGCGATCGTCGGTGCTGAGGAGACACAGGCCGACGCCCTGTTCCCCGAGACTCTCGCGATCGAAGCCTCCCGCGGCACCGTGCTGCGCTACGGCGAGAACTCGCACCAGGCCGCCGCGCTGTACCTCGGCGAGGGCGGCCAGGGCATCGCCCAGGCCAAGCAGCTGCACGGCAAGGAGATGTCGTACAACAACTACGTCGACGCCGACGCCGCCGTGCGCGCCGCGTTCGACTTCAGCGAACCGGCCGTGGCGATCATCAAGCACGCCAACCCGTGCGGCATCGCCGTGGCCAACCCCAAGGCTCCCGACGCCATCGCGTCGGCGCACCACCGCGCGCACGACTGCGACCCGGTCTCCGCGTTCGGCGGGGTCATCGCCGCCAACCGCGTCGTCACGCTGGGCATGGCCGAGTCGGTCAGCCAGATCTTCACCGAGGTGCTCGTGGCGCCCGGCTTCGAGCCGGCCGCGTTCGAACTGCTCTCGGCCAAGAAGAACATCCGTCTGCTCGAGCTGCCGGCCGACTACCGTCGTTCGTCGCTGGAGCTGCGCCAGATCTCCGGCGGACTGCTCGTGCAGGAGACCGACACCTTCGACACCCTGGACACCTCCGAGTGGCGCCTGGTGTCCGGTCCCGAGGTGGATGACGCCACTCGCGCCGACCTCGAGTTCGCCTGGAAGGCCTGCCGCGCGGTGAAGTCCAACGCGATCCTGCTCGCGCACGCCGGCGCATCCGTGGGTGTGGGCATGGGCCAGGTCAACCGGGTCGACTCCTGCCACCTGGCCGTGAGCCGGGCGGGGGAGCGTGCCGAGGGCGCCGTGGCCGCGTCCGACGCGTTCTTCCCGTTCGCCGACGGCCTCGAGGTGCTGCTGGAGGCCGGCGTGACCGCGGTCGTGCAGCCCGGCGGTTCGGTGCGCGACGAGGAGGTCATCGCCGCGGCGACGGCCGCCGGTGTGTCGATGTACTTCACCGGGGAGCGTCACTTCTTCCACTGATCCGGAGTCAGTGACCTGACGCCGGGTGCGGCATCCGTTTCTTCTCGGATTCCGCCCCGGCGTTCGCTTTTTTGTGGCTCTTCTCAGTCTTGGCTGCCATGATGGTAGGTCCACGTGACACCGCCGTTGCAGACCTTCTTAGACCTGACACGGAAAGGCCACTTGTGATCGATGTTTTCGGGCTGTCCCTGCCCGCCTTCCCGGTCGCCGTCGTCGCGGCGATCGTCCTGGCCCTCGCGATCACCGCGATCGCCGCCTTCGCGTTCCGCATGGTCGGCAAGCGCAGGGCCTGGGCGCGGGTTCTCGTGCAGCTGATCCGGGTGCCGTTCCGCATGACGGTGCTGATCGGCGCGCTCTGGCTGGCCGTCGCCGGCTACCTGGACATGCCCGACGACCTGGACGCCACGGTCGGGTTCATCTTCCGGGCCCTCTTCATCGGCAGCGGCACCTGGCTGCTCTGCGCACTGCTCTACTACGCCGAGGAGATCGCCGCCAGCCGGTACCGCATCGACGTTCGGGACAACCGGGTGGCCCGGCGGGTGCGTACCCAGCTGCGGATGCTGCGCCGCATCGGCGTCGTGGTGATCATCATCTGCGCCATCGGCACCGTCCTGCTGAGCATCCCGGGCGCCGCAACCGTTGGCGCGAGCCTGTTCGCCTCCGCGGGCCTGCTCAGCGTCGTGGCCGGTCTGGCCGCACAGTCCACGCTGGCCAACATTTTCGCCGGCATGCAGCTCGCGTTCAACAACGCGCTGCGCGTCGACGACGTCGTCATCGTCGAGTCCGAGTGGGGCAAGATCGAGGAGATCACCCTCACCTACATCGTCGTGCACATCTGGGACGACCGGCGCATGGTGCTGCCGTCGACGTACTTCACCACCACCCCGTTCCAGAACTGGACCCGGCACACCAGCGAGCTGCTGGGCCAGATCGACTTCGACCTGGACTGGCGCGTCAACCCCGCCGCGATGCGCGAGGAGCTCAACCGTGTGGTCGCGCAGACCGACCTGTGGGACGGCCGGGCCGTGGTGCTTCAGGTGACGGATGCCGTCGGAGGTTTCGTGCGCGTGCGCGTGCTGGTGACGGCGCAGGACGCTCCGACCCTGTTCGACCTGCGCTGCTTCGTGCGGGAGAACCTGATCGACTGGGTCAACGCCGAGAACCCCGATGCCCTGCCGCTGAACCGCGTCGAGGTACGCCAGCAGCCGGAGACCCCGCCGGTGCGCCCGTCCAGCCACGCCCGTAAGCCCGCCCGCCCGGTGATCGAGGCGCCCGGACTGTTCTCCGGCGACGAGGGCGGCAAGGAACGCGCCCAGCACTTCACCGAGTCGATCGCCGTGCAGGACTGGGAGGACGCCCCCGAGACCGTCCCCGCGGCCCGCTAGCGCCCCCGCTCCCTGCGTCGTTCGCCGACGTGCCGCATTCTGCCCTTTCGCACCGCGCGAAAGGGCATTTTGCGGCACCTGGCGGATGCGGCGTTGGCCGACTTGCGGCATCCGGCCCCATGGCGCTTCGGGAAGGGGAGGTTTGCGGCGACTCGGGTGGGACCATTTACGCGGCCCGGCTGGGGCCTCAACCGGCAACTCGGCGGAGGTCGTGGCACCGAGTGGGCAGTAGAGGCCGCCTGGATGGTCGCGGAGGGGCCTCACGTGGCTACTCGTGAGGCGGGCTCGCGGGCCGCAACGCAACACATCACCGGGAACAAACGTCGGCGGTTAGGCTGTGCGCATGACAACCTCCGGTGACTCTGGCCGCCCTGCCGACGCGACGCCATCGGGTGCCAGGCGCGCACTGGTGCGCCGGCCCGTCGACATCCTCGCCAACGGGGAGATCACCCACATCGAACGTCTGCCCATCGATCTGGAGCTGGCCCGGGTGCAGTGGGACGGCTACGTGGCGGCGCTGCAGTCCGAGGGCTGGGCCACCACCGAGGTGCAACCGGCGCCCGACCAGCCCGACTCCGTCTTCATCGAGGATGCGGTGATCCTGTTCGGTCGCACCGCCGTGCTGAGCAGCCCCGGTGCGCCCAGCCGGCGCGGCGAGACGGCCGGCGCCGAGGCGGCCGTGCGCGCCCTGGGCCTCACGGTGCGCCGGATCGACCTGCCGGGCACCCTCGACGGCGGCGACGTGCTCAAGGTGGACGGCACGGTCTACGTGGGCCAGAGCCTGCGCACCAATGCCGAGGGCGCCGCGCAGCTCGCCGCCATCGTCGACCCCCTCGGCTACACCGTCGTCCCGGTCCCGGTGACCCGCGCCCTGCACCTCAAGACCGCGATCACCGCCCTGCCGGACGGCACCATCATCGGCTACCCGCCACTCGTGGACGACCCGGGCCTGTTCGAACGGTTCGTGCCGGTGCCCGAAGCCGAGGGCACCGCCGTGGTCGTGCTCGACGAGCACACCCTGCTGATGTCGGCCGCCGCGCCGCGCACCACCGAACTGCTCACCGGGCTGGGCTACCGGGTCGTGACCGTGGACATCACCGAATTCGAGAAGCTCGAGGGCTGCGTCACCTGCCTGAGCGTGCGGGTGCGCTGAGCCGACGCGAAAATTCGTGCTTGCGCCCGAGCCGCCCCCGGCTCTATCCTGAAAGGCTGCCTGAACAGGGGGGGCACAAGACGATGACACGAAACGCTCAGGAGGCCGACATGACTAAGACAGCTCGCACCAGGTACGCATCGATTGCGACCGGCGCTGCCTTCGTCCCGGCGCTCCGACTCGCCTCCGCCTAGGGGCCCGGCCAGAGAACCCCGCCGCCCGCGCCCGCGCGGGCCGGCACATTTGAGCGGGCGTCACCGCCCGCTTCCTCTCCGGACGCGCTCACGGCGCGCCGGCACCGGGTAGCACCGCACGCCGACGGCAGCACCGTCGGCACCCGCCGCCAGCACCATCGGCTTCGCCGCGGCTCCCGCACCCACCCAGCCACGCACCATCCAGCCCGCCGGCGCTTCAGCGCCGCAGCTGGCCCAGCCAGGAACCTCTCATGACCACCACCGCTCCACAGCATCCGCCGCACAGCATCCCCACGCCCGCCGCGCGCTCCAACACCTTCCGCACCCTGCTGCGGCTCTACCCCTATGCCAAGCCCGCGTTGCCGCGTCTGGGCCTGGGCATGCTCGCGGCGCTGCTGGCCTCGCTGGTGGCCCTGGCCATCCCGCAGGTGTTGCAGCAGCTCGTCGACGGCGCCCTCAGCCAGGGCGACACCGCACCGATTTGGCCCGCCGTGCTCACCGTGCTCGGCCTCGGCGTGCTCGAGGCGGGCATGATCGCGCTGCGCCGCTGGTTCGTGCTCGTTCCCGGCACGCACATCGAATCCCGGATGCGCAACGCCCTCTACGCCCGGCTGCAGGACCTACCCGTGACCTTCCACGACCGCTGGCCGAGCGGGCAGTTGCTCTCCCGCGCCGTGAGTGACCTCAACATGATCCGCCGCTGGATCTCGTTCGGCCTGGTGCTGCTCGTGGTGAACTTCCTCACCATCATCGCCGGCGTGGTGATCCTCCTGTCGATGAACTGGATCCTCGGCGTGATCTTCCTGGTCTGCTCGATCCCGATCTGGATCTACGGCTACGTCTTCGAGGAGAAGTACTCGGTGATCGCGAGGCGCAGCCAGGACCAGTCCGGCGACCTGGCGACCGCCGTCGAGGAGTCCGTGCACGGCATCCGCGTGCTCAAGGCGTTCGGCCGCGGCAGCTTCGCACTGAAAAGCTTCGCCAGCCAGGCCGAGGAGCTGCGCGGCACCGAGATCGAGAAGGCCCGCGCCATCGCCGGCATCTGGCTGTGGCTGCTACTGGTACCCGACGTCGCGTTCGCGCTCTGCCTGGTCTCCGGCGTCTGGCTCACCAGCCAGGGCCAGCTCAGCGTCGGCGAGCTGGTGGCGTTCTTCGCCACCGCCACCGTGCTGCGCTTCCCGGTGGAGTCGATCGGCTTCCTGCTGTCGATGACCTTCGACACCCGCACCGCCACCGACAGGTTCTTCGACATCCTCGACACCCCCAACACCATCACCGACCCGCCCCGGCCGGTCACCATCACCAGCCCGCGCGGCCGGCTCGCGTTCGAGAACGTGCACTTCCGTTACGCGGACTCGCCCGAACGCTTCCCCGACCTGCTCGACGGCGTGAACCTGGTGCTCGAACCCGGCGAGACCATGGCCCTGGTCGGGCTCACCGGCTCCGGCAAGTCCACCCTGACGGCGCTCACCACCCGGCTGTACGACGTGACGGATGGCTCGGTGACCCTCGACGGGGTCGACGTGCGCGCCCTCCGCCGCGATGAGCTGCGCCGGCACATTGCCATGGCGTTCGAGGACGCCACCCTGTTCTCGGCATCCGTGCGCGACAACGTGCTGCTGGGCCGCCCGGAGTTCGCCGAACGGAGCCCGCAGGCCGACGCCGCCCTGGCCGAGGCCCTGCAGATCGCGCAGGCCGCGTTTGTGCACGACCTGCCCAACGGGGTCGACACCCTCGTCGGCGAGGAGGGCATGAGCCTCTCCGGCGGCCAGCGGCAACGCGTGGCGCTGGCCCGCGCCGTGGCCGCGGCGCCGGCCGTGCTGGTGCTCGACGACCCACTCTCGGCGCTGGACGTGAACACCGAGTCACTGGTCGAGGCGGCCCTGCGCCGGGTCCTCGCGTCCACGACCGCGCTGATCGTGGCGCATCGCCCGTCCACGGTGATGCTCGCCGACCGGGTGGCCCTGCTCGAAGCGGGCCGGATCACCGCCGTCGGCACGCACTCCGAGCTGCTGGCCACGAGCCCGCACTACAAATTCGTCATCTCCAGCCTGGAAGACGAAGAACGACGAGAGTCCGAGCGAGCGGGAGAAGCACTGTGAGTGTCATCGGCGTCGAAGGCGAAGAACGCCTCGACTACACCAAGGCCGAAAGCGCGCAGATCCGGCGCCGTTCGTTGCGCCTGCTCGGCTCGCTGCTGTTCCCGGTGCGCTGGTCGGTGGTCGTGGCGATGCTCGTCGTCGTCGTGTCCACCGCCGCGCAGGTCGCCGGGCCGGCGCTGATCGCGTACGGCATCGACAAGGGCCTGCCCGCCCTGCTCGAACAGGACTGGGTGCCGCTGGCGGCGACCGGTGTGATCTACCTGGTCACCGGCATCACCGGCGCCCTGCTGATCGCCTGGTACACCGTGCTCTCCGCCCGGATCAGCCAGGCCGTGCTCATCGACCTGCGCAAGCGCGTGTTCCTGCAGACCCAACGGCTCAGCCTCGAATTCCACGAGTCGTATACTTCCGGGCGCATCATCTCCCGGCAGACCAGCGACCTGGATGCGATCCGGGAACTGCTGGACTCCGGCATCAACCAGCTCGTGCAGGGCCTGCTCTACATGGCCTTCACCGGCATCGCCCTGGTCGCCCTCGACGGGGTCAGCGGGCTGGTGCTGCTCGTCGCGCTCGTGCCGCTGCTGGCGCTGACCCGGTGGTTCCAGGTGCGCTCGCAGCACCTGTTCCGCCAATCCCGCACCGCGTCGGCGAGCCTGATCGTACAGTTCGTCGAGACCATGACCGGCATCCGCGCGGTCAAGGCGTTCCGCACCGAGAAGCGCAACGAGGGCGTCTTCGGAAAGCTCGTCGAGTCGTACCGTCTGGTCAACGCCCGGGTCATCCAGCTGTTCGGCGTGTTCGACCCCGGGCTGATCCTGATCGGCAACGTCACCGTCGCCGCGGTGCTGCTGGTCGGCGGCTTCCGCGTGGCGGACGGGCAGCTGGCCATCGGCGCGCTGCTCGCCGCGCTGCTGTACACCCGCCGGTTCTTCGACCCGATGGAGGAGATGGCGATGTTCTACAACTCCTACCAGTCGGCCGCGGCCGCGTTGGAGAAGATCTCCGGGGTGCTCGAGGAGCAGCCCGGGGTGCCGGACCCTGTCACGCCCGTGGACCTGTGGACGTCGAAGGGCGCCGTTCAGTTCGACAACGTGCAGTTCGAGTACCAGGCCGACCGGGTCATCCTGCCGCACTTCAGCCTCACCCTGGAACCCGGGCAGACCATCGCCCTGGTCGGGTCGACGGGCGCCGGCAAGTCGACCCTGGCCAAGCTGATCTCCAGGTTCTACGACCCGTCCCACGGCCGGGTACTGCTGGACGGCGTCGACCTGCGCGACCTGCACCCCAAGGACCTGCGCCGGGCCATCGTGATGGTGACCCAGGAGGCGTACCTGTTCAGCGGCAGCGTCGCCGACAACATCGCGATCGGCAAGCCGGAGGCGACGCGGTCGGAGATCGAGGCCGCCGCCAGGGCCGTGGGCGCGCACGACTTCATTGTTGGCCTGCCCGGCGGCTACGACACCGACGTGAACAAGCGTGGCGGGCGGGTCTCGGCCGGCCAGCGGCAGCTGATCTCGTTCGCGCGGGCGTTCCTGGCCGACCCGGCGGTGCTGATCCTCGACGAGGCCACCTCGTCGCTGGACATCCCCAGTGAGCGGCTGGTGCAGGAGGCCCTGCAGACGCTGCTCAGCGACCGCACCGCGGTGATCATCGCGCACCGCCTGTCGACCGTGGCGATCGCCGACCGGGTGCTGGTGATGGAGAACGGGATCATCGTGGAGGACGGCACCCCCGACATGCTCATCTCCGGCACCGGCCGGTTCGCCCGGCTGCACGCCGCCTGGCGCGAGTCCCTCGTCTAACCCCTCCGCGAACTGTGAGCTAAGCCCCAAAAACCTCGAGTTTTGGGTGCTTAGCTCACGGTTCGCGGGCGGGTTCGCGGGCGGGTTTGAGTCGGGGGTGTTTCGGGGAGGTCAAGGGTGTCGAACCTCTTGCCGGGAACCGGCCCGACGTGCTTGACACTCCCGGGGCGGGCGGCGAATGTGGAGCCACAGAACACAACCGCCCGAACGAGCACGCTCGTTCCCGAGTCGGCGCCGTGGGGACATCCGCGGGCCCGGCCTGTCTGATCGGGGAGCACCCAGCATGGAGTCAGTCACCATCGTGGGCGCGGGGGTGGTGGGCCACGCCAGTGCCGCGGCCCTCCGTGCGCACGGCTACGCCGGCCGTATCACCGTGCTCGGCGGCGAACGCCACCGGCCCTACGACCGTCCGCCGCTGGGCCGCGGCTTTCTCACCGGGCAGACCACGATCGACGAGCTGGCCCTGGAGGCCCCCGACGAGGACCTCGGCGCCGACTGGCGGCTGGGGGTCGCGGCCGTCGCGCTCGACGCCGCCGCGCACCGGGTGACGCTGGCCGACGGCCGCACCGTCGACTCCGACGCCGTCGTGATCGCCACCGGATCCGCCGCCCGCCGCCTGGCGACCATGCCCCGCGGGGCGCACACGCTGCGCACCGTGGAGGACGCCCTGGCGCTCCGCGAAGAACTACTGCCCGGCGCCCGCCTGGTGGTGGTCGGCGCCGGCGTGGTCGGCCTCGAAGTGGCATCGACCGCCCGCGACCTGGGCCTACAGGTGACGGTGCTCTGCAGCAGCACGGATGCGCTCCGCACGACCTTCGGCGCCACCGTGGCCGGCGCCGTGTTCGGGTTGCACGCGCGCCGGGGCATCACCGTGCGCACCGACCTGCGGGTGACCGACCTGATCGGCCCCGGCTGGGTGTCCGGGGTCCGGCTGAGCACCGGGGAGGAGATCGGCGCCGACGTGGTGCTGCTCGACATCGGCGCGGTGCCGTTGGTGGGCTGGCTGGGCGGCTCGGCCCTGGACCTGCGAGGCCGGGACCTGAGTGGCGGCGTGGTCGCTGACGCGGCCGGCGCCACCGGTCTGCCCGGCATCGTCGCGGTCGGCGACTGCGCGGCCTGGCTGCACCCGGTCACCGGCAAGCACCACCGCATCGCGCACTTCAGCGACACCCGCAACCGCCCGTCGATCGCGATGGCCGCGCTGCTCGGGGTCGACCCGGCGGCGGCGTCGGCACCCGCCACGCTGACCTCGCAGCAGGCCGGCGCCCTGGTGCAGTTCACCGGCCGGCTGCACGGTACCGAGTCGATGACGATCGAGGCAGGCGGCGTCGACACCGGCGACCTGCTGGCCGTCTACCGCAGCGGCGACCAGCCGGTGGCGGTTCTGGGCATCGACCAGCCCGTGCGAGTGGCGGAGTGGCAGGCCCGGCTGGCCGAGCGTGGCGGGAGCCACACCGGAACCGCCGCGCACGCCGGCACCGCGGTGCAGGCCGACGCCGTTGTGCCGGCCGGCACCGTCACGGACGCCAGCGCGCCCGGCTGAGATCCACCCTGTAGCCGGTCTCCGGCTCGGCGCCGGGCTTGAGCGGCGTCTTCTCGGCCCGGTAGTGCACCAGGGCCCGGGCCTCGTGGCCTATCGGCGGATGCCCGCCGGCGCGGATCACCCGCCACCACGGCGCATCCGCCCCGAACTGTGCCATCGTCTGGCCGACCACCCGGGCGGCACGGGAGCCGAGGGTGGCGGCGACGTCGCCGTAGGTCATCACACGGCCGGGTGGGATCGCCTCGACGATCTCGAGCACAGCCTCGACGAACGGGCTGGCCGGGTTGAGGCGCACGGGCTACAGGGTGAGCGCGCCGATGACCTCGCCGAACTCGGTTTCACCGATGTCGGCGAAGCCGATGCGGTGGAAGAAGGCCTCCGGGCCGTCTTCGCCGGGCTCCCAGATCACCGTGATGCGGTCGAAGCCGCGGTGACGGGCCTCTTCAGCGAGGGCCTCGGCGGCGAACTTGCCCACACCCATGCCCTGGGCTTCGGCGTCGACGTTGATCCGCCAGATGCAGGCCCGGAACTCCTCCTGCGGGGATTCGGGGTCGAAATTGCCGTGGATGAAGCCGGCGACCTCGCCGTCGAGCAGCACAACACGCTGCCAGGCGGTGGCCGGGTTGATCACGGATGCGGCGACCGAGTAGGAGACCGGCGCGATGAATTGCTCCTGACCGGGCTTGAGGCTCAGGTTATTGGCCGCGACGATGTTGCGCGCGGACAGTTCTTCAAGTCGGAGTTCAGGCATACACCCTAGGCTATCGCCCGGCCGCGGCGGCAGGTAGTCGGGTTTGTGGGGGACGCGGCGACCGGCGACGAACCGCCGGCCAACTGTCTCGATGTCGAGACAGTTACCGCCCTCGGCTAGGATTGTTCACGGCCACCACGCCCCGACTCACTGAGGAGAATCCATTGTCGAAGATCAAGGTTGCAGGTACTGTCGTCGAGCTTGACGGGGACGAGATGACCCGCATCATCTGGCAGGCCATCAAGGACTCCCTGATTCACCCGTACCTCGACATCGACCTCGAGTACTACGACCTCTCGATCCAGAAGCGTGACGAGACCGACGACCAGATCACCGTCGACGCGGCCCGCGCCATCCAGAAGCACGGCGTCGGCGTGAAGTGCGCCACCATCACCCCCGACGAGGCCCGCGTCGAGGAGTTCGGCCTGAAGAAGATGTGGGCGTCGCCCAACGGCACCATCCGCAACATCCTCGGCGGCACCATCTTCCGTGAGCCGATCATCATCTCCAACATCCCGCGCCTGGTGCCGGGCTGGAACAAGCCGATCATCATCGGCCGCCACGCCTTCGGCGACCAGTACCGCGCCACCAACTTCCGCTTCGAGGGCGAAGGCACCCTCACCATGACCTTCACCCCGAAGGATGGCGGCGACCCGCAGCAGTTCGAGGTCTTCCAGGCGCCCGGCAGCGGTGTCGCCATGGGCATGTACAACCTCGACAAGTCGATCATCGACTTCGCCCGCGCGTCGCTCAACTACGGCCTCGAGCGCAACTACCCGGTCTACCTGTCGACCAAGAACACCATCCTCAAGGCGTACGACGGTCGGTTCAAGGACATCTTCCAGGAGATCTTCGACACCGAGTTCAAGGACCGCTTCGAGGCCGCCGGCCTCACCTACGAGCACCGCCTGATCGACGACATGGTCGCGTCGGCGATGAAGTGGGAGGGCGGCTACGTCTGGGCCTGCAAGAACTACGACGGCGACGTGCAGTCCGACACCGTCGCGCAGGGCTTCGGTTCGCTCGGCCTGATGACCAGCGTGCTCTCCACCCCCGACGGCAGCGTCGTCGAGGCCGAGGCCGCGCACGGCACCGTCACCCGTCACTACCGCCAGCACCAGCAGGGCAAGCCCACCTCGACCAACCCGATCGCGTCGATCTACGCCTGGACCCGCGGCCTGTCGCACCGCGCCAAGCTCGACGGCAACCCGGCGCTGGCCGAGTTCGCTCACACCCTCGAGGATGTGGTCGTGAAGACCGTCGAGAGCGGCAAGATGACCAAGGACCTCGCGCTGCTGGTCGGCCCGGACCAGGGCTACCTCACCACCGAGGAGTTCCTGGCCGCGATCGCCGAGAACCTGCAGACCCGTCTGGCGTAACCCGCCCGCACGCACAGAAGGCCCCGCCGATCGGCGGGGCCTTTTCTGCGCGCAACTGGTGCTTGTGCGGACAACTGCGCCCGGTGTGCCGGGACCATTTGTCCGCACCGGGCACAGTTAGCGGGAACGGGGCGACTCTCCGTGCTGGTGCGCACGGGCATCCGAGGCGACAATGGAGCCATGTCCACGCTCAGGGGAGCATTCCGTCGGTATCCGGTTGTGGCGGCAACCATCGCCATCGGCCTGCTCGGACTGCTGCTCTGGGCCGCGGGGCTGCCGGTTGCCGTGCAGTGGCTGTTCTCCGGCCTCGGCCTGGTCGTGGTCGGCATCCAGGGTGCCGGCATGGTCAAGCGGATTCGGCAGGGCTCGTTCGGCGTGGACCTGCTGGCGATCATGGCCATCATCGCGACCATCCTGGTGGGCGAATACGTGGCCACCCTGCTGATCGTGCTGATGCTCTCCGGCGGGGCCGCGCTCGAGGACTACGCCGCGGGGAGGGCCCAGCGGGAGCTGAACGCCCTGCTCGACCGGGTGCCGCAGGTCGCGCACCTGCTGCGCGAAGGTTCCTCCGACGTGGATGACGTACCGGCCACCCTGGTGCAGATCGGAGACCTGCTGCTGGTGCGGCCCGCCGAGATCGTGCCCGTGGACGCCGACCTGGTCTCCGCCGCGGCCGCGTTCGACGAATCCTCGCTCACGGGCGAGAGCCTGCCCGTGGAGCGGCGAGCCGGCGACCCGGTGCTCAGCGGCTCGATCAACGGGCAGACCGCCGCCACGGTGCGCGCCACCGCCCTGGCCGCCGACAGCCAGTACCAGCAGATCGTGGCGCTTGTGGCCGAGGCCGCCGCGAGCAAGGCCCCCGTCGTGCGCCTCGCCGACCGGTACGCGGTGCCGTTCACCGGGGTGGCCCTGCTGATCGCGGGCCTGGCCTGGTTCGTCTCCGGCGACCCGGTGCGTTTCGCCGAGGTGCTCGTGGTCGCCACCCCGTGCCCGTTGCTGCTCGCCGCGCCGGTGGCGTTCATGGGCGGCATGAGCCGGGCGGCCCGCAACGGCATCATCGTCAAGGGCGGGGGAGTGCTCGAGACGCTCGCCCGCGCCAGGACCGTGGTGTTCGACAAGACCGGCACCCTCACCTACGGCACCCCGACCATCGCCCGGGTCTGCCCGGAGCCCCCGTTCACCGAAAACGAGCTGCTCAGCCTGGCCGCGTCGGCCGAGCAGTATTCGTCGCACGTGCTCGCCGCATCCGTCGTCACCGCCGCCGAACAGCGGGGCCTGTCCCTGCAGCGCACCGAGTCGGCCGCGGAGGCGCCCGCCCAGGGCGTGACCGCGCGGTTCGGTTCGCAGGAGGTGATCGTGGGCGGGCTGTCGTTCGTGGCCGACCACGCCCCGGATGCCTACCCCGCCGACCTGTCCGGCGGCGAACTCGCCATCTACCTCGCCGTCGACGGCCGGTACGCGGGCTGCGTCGTCGCCAGCGATCAGGTGCGCGACAACGCCCGCGCCACCGTGCAGGCGATCGAGCGGTTGGGCGTGCGCGAATCGGTGATGCTCACCGGTGACACCCGGCCCACCGCGAACCACGTCGCCCGGTTGGTGGGCATCACCCGGGTGCGGGCGGACTGCCTCCCCGCCGACAAGGTCGACGCCGTGCGGGCCATCCGTGAGCGGCCGGTGATCATGGTCGGCGACGGCGTCAATGACGCGCCGGTGCTCGCCGTGGCCGACGTGGGCATCGCCATGGGCGCCAAGGGGTCCACGGCGGCCAGCGAATCGGCGGATGCCGTGATCCTGCTCGACGACCTGTCCCGCGCCGCCCGGGCGGTCGCGATCGGCCGGGACACCGTGCGGATCGCCCTGCAGAGCATCTGGCTGGGCATCGCGATGAGCATCGGCCTGATGATCGCCGCCGCGTTCGGGCTGATCCCCGCCACCGTGGGCGCGTTGCTGCAGGAGCTGGTCGACCTGGCCACCATCCTCAACGCGTTGCGGGCCATCGGCGGGCGCCGCGACGTGCGTGCCCGCGGCGTGGCCGCCCGAATCCCGGTGGCGACGCAGCCCGTGCCCAGCCGCTGACGAGGGCGAGCCTGCCGGGCCTGCCGAGCGCCTAATCTGGAGGGATGCGACGCATCCGTTTACCGTTCGGGCCCACGACCAGCCGAACGGCGAACGAACCCCGCCTGGGCCGGGATGTCTACGTGCTCGGCGTGATCGCGTTCTTCGTCATGGTGGGCTTCGGCGTGGTCGTGCCGGTGCTGCCGGTGTACGTGAAGAGCTTCGGCGTGGGCAACCTGGAGATCGGCGCGGTGGTGTCGGCGTTCGCCCTGATGCGCTTCATCGCCAGCCCGGTCTGCGGCAAGCTCATCGACTGGGCCGGCGAACGCACCATCCTCGCCGTGGGCATCGGCATCGTGGCGGTGTCAAGCGGTCTGGTCGGCATCGCCGGCAGCTACCCGCAACTGTTGCTGCTGCGCGGCGCGGGCGGCATCGGCTCTGCGATGTTCACCGTCGCGGCGATGACCCTGCTGCTGCGCACCACGGCGCCGGGCATCCGCGGCCGCGCCGTGGGCTTCTACCAGGGCGGTTTCCTCATCGGCGGCATGGCCGGGCCGGCGCTCGGCGGCCTGCTCGCCACCATCTCGCTGACCGCGCCGTTCTTCTTCTACGCCGGCACCCTCGCCGTGGCCGGGGTGATCGGGCTGGTCCTGCTGCAGCCGGCCACCCGCGCCGGCGCCGGTCCGACCGGCGCCCCGGTTCCGTTGCTGCCGCTGCGCACGGTTTTGCGCGACCCCCGGTTCCGCGCCGCCTGCCTGGCCAACTTCTCCCAGGGCTGGTCGTCGTTCGGGGTGCGCGGCGCCCTGGTGCCGGTGCTCGTCGTCGAGGTACTCAAGGGGCCGAGCGCCTGGACCGGCATCGCGTTCGCCGTCGCCGCCGTCGCGCAGACCCTCGCGCTGGCGCCCGCGTCACGGTTCGTCGACACCGTCGGCCGCAAACCGGCCATCATCGGGTCTTTCCTGGTGGCGGCCGTGACGATCACGGCGATCCCGTTCGCCCCGAACATCTGGCTGCTCACCGCACTGCTCTGCGTCTACGGCGTCGCCGCGGCGTTCATGGGCACCGCGCCGGCGGCATCCGTCGGCGACGCGGCGGGCACCGCGGGCGGCCGCCCGGTGGCGATCTTCTCGATGTTCTCCGACTTCGGCGCCATCGTCGGCCCGCTCGTGGCCGGGCTGCTCGCGGACACGGTCTCGTACCCGGCCGCGTTCCTGATCGGCGGGCTGCTCTTCGTGGCCACCTCCCTCTACGCCCTGCGGATGCCCGGCGGCCTGCCCGCCCAGCCCGCCCCCGAGCCCCCGGCGGCGCCGGTCACCGACCCCCTCGATCGCTGAGCCGCCCGCGTCGTTTGGCGAGTGGGCAGTTGGGGCCCGTTGGGCGGCCCTGGACGGGCCTCAAGTGTCATCTCGCGACAGGCATCTGTGGCGAGTAGGCGGTTGGGGCCCGTCGCGGGTCGCGCCACGGGCTCGAAGTGTCGTCTCGGCACCGGCAGGCCGGTGCCTTGCGACGCGCGCCTGGTGTGCGGGTAGTCCTCGGCCGCGGTCGGTCCTACGGTGGGGGCATGGCCTACCTCGAGGTGCCCGTGCCGGCCGATCTGGCGCCGGAGGTGCTGCGGCTGTGGTACCTCGAGCAGCCCGTCGAGCAGCGCTACGAGCGCATCTTCCCGCAACCCGCCCTGCACCTGATCCTCAACCTGTCCGACCCGTATCGGTTGTTCGACCTGCAGACCGGGGCGGCGCGCACGCTCGGCGCGGGCTTCCTGTCCGGGCTGCAGCCGCGGTTCCTGATGACCCAGAGCCCGCCGGCGATCCGGCACGTCGCCGCCGAGCTGGCGCCGTTCGCCGCCGCGAGGTTTCTCGAGCTGCCCGCCGCCGACCTGACCGGCACCGTGCGCGAGAGCCAGGGGCTGCTCGGTGACACCGACACGCTGCGGGAGGCCGCGCGGCGGGCCCCCGACCCCGAGGCGGCGGTGGCGCTGCTGATCGACCACCTGCGCGCCCAGCGGCGGCCCGGCTCGGCGCCGCCGCCGGTGGTGCGGGCCTGGGCCGGCATCCACCAGAACCCGGATGCGCCGATGCCGGTGATCGCGGCGGCCGCCGGGCTCAGCCACCACCGCCTGATCGACGACTTCAGGTCCTGGTGCGGGGTCACTCCCAAGGTCTACGCCGACATCGTGCGGTTCCGCCAGTTCATTCAGGCGCTGCCGTTGCAGGGGCCGATGCCCAGCTGGGCCGACCTGGTGGCCACCTCCGGGTACTACGACCAGCCGCACTTCATCAGGGTCTTCCGGGCGTTCACGGGGTTCTCGCCCAGCCGGTACCTCGACATCGTTGCCCGCTTCGGCGCCGACTACGCCGCCTTCGTGCCGTTGGACGAACCGGACGGTGTGCCGTCGCCGGGTGCGCCGGAATTTTCTACAAGACGCCCCGTGCCCTGAGGGTTAGCGTGACAGTGTCCCGGAGACGCCGGGACCAGGCATCCCGGGAGCAGTCATGGACGTGTCATTCAACTGGCTGGCGATCGCGCTGGCCGCACTCTCGTCGTTCGTCATCGGCGGGCTCTGGTACTCGGTGCTGTTCGCCCGTCCCTGGCAACGCGCGGCCGGTGTCACCGACGCGCAGCTGGCGCACGGAACCGCGCGGGTCTTCATCGGGTCGGCAATCCTGGCGGTGATGATGGCGATCAGCCTGGCCGCGTTCATCGGCTCGAACGGGGCGGCCTTCGGTGTGTTCGCCGGATTCGCCACCGGTGCGACCTTCGTGGCCGCCGCCTTCGGTGTGAACTACCTGTTCGAACGACGAAGCCCGCTGCTGTTCGTCATCAACGGGTCGTACAACGTGGTGTCCTTCACCGTGATGGGCGCCATCATCGGCCTGATGCAGTAGGGCTCAGGCGCCGAGTTCCTTGCGGCCGGAGATGACGCCGTTGACGGTGGCGACGACGGCGAAGACGCCGGCCACGATCGGCTGGCCCAGGTCCCACCAGGCCAGCGCCGCGGCGCCGAACACGAAGATCTCCACGATCGCCTTGCCGAACGGGTCGAGCCGGAACACGGCCTTGGGTGAGCGGAACAACGCCCAGACCAGGATCGCGAAGGCCGGCGCGAGGATGCCCACCAGGATGCCCGGCCACGGCAGCGGCCAGGCCAGGAACCCCCAGAGCGCCAGGGTCACGAAGGCGAACAGTTCAAGCACAAAGCGCAGGATGTCGTTGGCGCCGATGGTCGGGGTGGGGCGGGTGTCGTTCACCCGCCAATCCTACCGACCGGGCTACTTGAAGATGATGGTGCGGGCGCCGTCGAGAAGCACCCGGTTCTCGGCGAACCACTTCACAGCCTGGGTGAGCGTGCGGCTCTCCTCGTCCTGGCCGATCGCGACGAGCTCGCCGGGGGTGCGGGAGTGATCCACGCGCACCACGTTCTGCTCGATGATCGGACCCTCGTCCAGGTCGCTGGTGACGAAGTGGGCGGTGGCGCCGATGAGCTTCACGCCGCGGGCGTGCGCCTGCTTGTACGGGTTGGCACCCTTGAAGCCGGGCAGGAACGAGTGGTGGATGTTGATCGCGCGGCCCTCGAGGTACGCGCAGAGCTCGGGGGAGAGGATCTGCATGTACCGGGCCAGCACCACCAGCTCGATGTCGTTCGCCTCGACGGCCGCGACCACCCGCGCCTCGAACGCGGCCTTGCTGGCCGCATCCGTGATCGGCAGCGACTCGAACGGCACGCCGTAGAACCCGACCAGGTCACGCAGGGTGCCGTGGTTGCTGAGCACCAGCGGCACCTCGACGGCCAGCTGGCCGCCACGCTGGCGGAAGAGCAGGTCGTTGACGCAGTGCCCGGCGGTGGAGGCCAGCACCAGGGTGCGCAACGGCCGGCCGACGACGTCGATGACGGATGCCATGGCGTACCGCTCGACGATCGGCGCGAGCGCGGCCTGCAGTTCGTCGCGGTTCGCGGGGGACTCCACCTGCAGGCGGATGAAGAACCGGCCGGTGTCGGCGCTGGAGAACTGCTGGCTCTCGGTGATGTTGCCGCGGGCCTGAACGATCGCGCCGCTGACGGCGTGCACGATGCCGGGCTGGTCGGGGCAGACGAGGGTGACGACCAGGTGGTGATGGTGCACGGGCGCCGGAAGACTGGGGTTCATCGGACCAGATTACCCGGCCCGCCGGCGCAGGCCGGCATCGGGGGCCCGCCGGCCGGCCGGCTGCGCCGCGTGAACCTGTTGCTTTCGGACTCACTCGGCTAAGCTGGCTGACGGTCGGCGGAATCTCACCGGCCCCGGGCGCGCACGTCGGCGCGCACCGCTTGAACAACCCCGCGCAGCCAGCCGTGACAGCCGTTGGCCTCGGGCAAGCGGCATCCTGTCTGTG
This sequence comes from Cryobacterium sp. N22, assembly GCF_002929555.1. GTDB lineage: Bacteria > Actinomycetota > Actinomycetes > Actinomycetales > Microbacteriaceae > Cryobacterium. The sequence continues at coordinate 13,860 of NZ_PJJP01000038.1, read as the reverse complement.
AGCCACAGCACCCATGTCATTCACCGCGCCCATCACGCTGCCCTCAACCGGCACTCCCGGTCCGAACGAAAAGGCCCCCACCGGACCGTTCCCCTGGATCGGCCTGATCGCCCTCTCCGCCGCCGTGTTCCTCTCGGTCACCTCGGAGATGCTGCCCACCGGCCTGCTGCCGGAGATGAGCAACTCGCTGGGCGTGAGCCAGTCCGAGGTCGGGCTGCTCGTGTCCTGGTTCGCCTTCACCGTGGTGATCACCAGCACCCCGTTGGCGCTGCTGACCCGCCGGATGCCCCGGCATGGCCTCATCCTCATGGTCCTGGTGGTCTTCGCACTGAGCAACGTGCTCACCGCGATCGCCCCCGACTACACCTTCGTCGTGATCTCGCGGGTGATCGGCGGGCTCGCGCACGGCCTGTTCTGGGGTGTCGTCGGCGCGTACTCCGCGCACCTCGTGCCCAAGGACCAGATCGCCAGGGCCGTCTCGATCACCATCGCCGGCGGCACGCTGGCGTTCGTCTTCGGGGTGCCGCTGGGCACCTTCCTCGGCCACCTGCTGGGCTGGCGGCTCTCGTTCGTGGTGCTCGCCGGGCTGATGCTCGTGGGCGCCGTCGTGATCTGGAAGTTCCTGCCCAAGGTCGACCACTACAACGCCAGGCCGGCGCAGCCCGTGACCACGGCCACCGGCACGGTCACCCTGCCCGCCAAGCTGCCGCGGGACGCCACGATCGGCGCCGTCGCGCTGGTCTGCGTGATCACGGCGCTGACCATGATCGGGCACTACACCTTCTACACCTACATCGCCCCGTTCCTCAGCGACACCCTCGGCGTGGGCAGCGACGCCGTGGCGCCCCTGCTCTTCGCCTACGGCATCGCCGGGGCGATCGGCCTGTTCATCAGCGGGGTGGTGTTCAGCAAGCGCCCGCAGCTGGGCCTGGTGCTCGGCCTGGCGGTGACCGCCGTCAGCGTGAGCGTGCTGGCGCTGTCCACCGAGGTGCTGCCCGTGGCGATCGCCGCGTTCCTGGTCTGGGGCCTCGCGTTCGGCTCGTTCCCGCCGCTGCTGCAGACCCGACTGCTGCACACGGCGTCGGTGCGCATCCGCGACACCGCCAGCGCCGTGTACACCACCGCGTTCAACATCGGCATCGGCCTGGGCGCGTTCGTGGGAGCATTCCTGCTGGACCGGGTGGGGCTGGGCACGGTGCCGTTCGTGTACGTGGCCATCATCCTGCTGGCCCTGGCCCTGGTTCTCTTCAGCGACATCGTCATCCGCCGCCGCCGCGCCTGACCCGCGCCGGCGCCAACTGTTGCCGCAGCGGACAATTGTGCCCGGTGCGCCGGGCGCAATTGTCCGCACGGGCAACAGCTAGAGAGGCGGGCTCCACTAGCGCTTGGTGACGGGCAACGGCGGCCGGGCGGCCGCGATCTCCAGGATCCGGCCGCGGCAGGCGAACCAGCCCAGGATCAGCGCCGGGATGATGAGGCCGAGCGAGCTGATGGTGAGCGTGCCGACCGGCCAGTCGAACGCCATCAGCACGAGCACGGTCGCGAGGAACGCCAGCGTGAGGTATCCCGTGAACGGGGCGCCGGGCATCCGGAACGCCGGCCGGGTGAGGATGCCCGCCTTCGCCCAGGCCTGCAGCCGCAGCTGGCAGAGCACGATCATGCCCCACGCGCTGATGATGCCGATTGCGGCCATGTTCAGCACGATCTCGAACGCCTCGTCGGGCACGAGGGCGTTCAGGCCCACGCCGAGCAGAGTCACGACCCCGGTGAGCAGGATGCCGCCGAACGGCACCCCGTTGCGGCTCACCTTGTCGGCGAACCGGGGTGCCGACCCGGCCAGCGACATCGACCGGAGGATGCGGCCCGTGGAATACAGGCCCGCGTTCAGCGACGACAGCGCCGCCGTGAGCACGACGAGGTTCATGATCACGTCGACGCCCTCGACACCGATCGAGCCGAAGAAGGTGACGAACGGGCTCACGCCGGCTTCATATGCCGTGTACGGCAACAACAGCGAGAGCAGCAGGACCGACCCGACGTAGAAGACCGCGATGCGCACGATCACCGTGTTGATGGCCTTGGGCATCACCTTCTCAGGGTTCTCGGTCTCGCCGGCGGCGGTGCCGATCAGCTCGATCGAGGCGTAGGCGAAGACCACGCCCTGCACCACGAGCACCGACGCGAGCAGACCGTTGGGCAGCCAGCCGCCGTTGTCGGCGATCAGCGAGAAGCCCACGGTCGCGCCCTCAACCGGGGTGCCGATGATGACCATCCAGGTGCCCACGATCAGGAACACCACGATCGCGACCACCTTGATCAGCGCGAACCAGAACTCCAGCTCACCGAACACCTTCACCGAGAGCAGGTTCAGGCCCAGCACCACGGCGAGGGCGAGCAGCGCGAACAGCCACTGCGGAACGTCGCCGAACGGAGCCCAGTACTTGCCGAAGAAGTTCATGTACAGCGCTACCGCGGTCACATCCACGATCGCGGTCATCACCCAGTTGAGCCAGTACAGCCAGCCGGTCACGAACGCGGTCTTCTCGCCGAAGAACTCCCGCGCATACGACACGAACGAGCCGGATGTGGGCCGGTGCAGCACCAGCTCGCCGAGCGCCCGCAGGATCAGGAACGCGAAAAAACCGCAGATGGCGTACACGAACACCAGGGCGGGACCTGCGATGGCCAGCCGGCCGCCGGCGCCGAGGAACAGGCCAGTGCCGATGGCGCCGCCGATCGCGATCATCTGCACGTGCCGCGCCTTGAGGCCCTTGTGCAGGCCCGCATCCTCGTGCACGCTCAGGGCGTCGTCGATGTGCTCGAGCGGGGTTTCCTCGTGACCGGAGCGGTGCGGTGTGGCGCTGCTGCGTGCGGGCGAGTTCTCGGGCCGGTCAGGCCCGGTGGTGCGAGTGGTCACGTGGAGCATCCGATCTGGGGGTTGCGGCAACACTAGTCGACGGATGCTCAGCGGTCAGGGTCGAAAGACCCGCTCCTATACACTGGAAAGCGACACTCTGACCGTAGAGACGACACTCTTTTACAGAGAGCCGGGAGGCCCCATGGCGACAATCCTCCTGGCCTTCCTGCTTGTTTCCGTTCTCACTCCCACGCTCACGCGACTGATGGGGCTGCGCGTCTTTTACGTCGTGGCCATCCTGCCGACCGCGGCGTTCGGCTACACCCTCACCCAGACCGGCGTGATCACCGGCGGCGGCGCGGTCACCGAGAGCCTGCCGTGGATCCCGCAGCTGGGCATCAGCCTGTCGTTCCGGGTGGATGCGCTCGCCTGGCTGCTCGCCCTCGTTGTCACCGGTATCGGCGCCCTGGTGCTCATCTACTGCGCTCGCTACTTCGACGCCGACGAGCCCAGCCTGGGCCGCTTCGCCGCGCTGCTGCTCGCCTTCGCCGGCACCATGTACGGTCTCGTCACCGCCGACGACATCCTGGTGATGTTCATGTTCTGGGAGATCACCAGCGTGCTCTCCTACCTGCTGATCGGGCATTACACGACCAAACGGGAGAGCCGTGGTGCCGCCCTGCAGGCGCTGCTGGTGACCACGTTCGGCGGCCTGGTGATGCTTATCGGTGTTGTGATGATCTCCGTCGACGCCGGTACCACGTCCCTGGCGGCGATCGTCGCCGAGCCCACCGGCAGCCCCGTCGCGATCTGGGCGGTGCTGCTGATCCTGGTCGGCGCCCTGTCGAAGTCGGCGCTGATCCCGTTCCACTTCTGGCTGCCGGCCGCGATGGCCGCGCCCACCCCGGTGAGCGCGTACCTGCACGCCGCCGCGATGGTGAAGGCCGGCATCTACCTCACGGCCCGGTTCGCGCCCGGCTACGCGGACTCGCCGGGCTGGCTGCCGGTGCTGGTGACCATCGGCATCTGGACCATGCTCGTGGGCGCCTGGCGGTCGCTGCGCCAACACGACATCAAGCTGATGCTCGCCTACGGCACCGTCAGCCAACTCGGCTTCCTCATGGTCGTCGTCGGCTTCGGCACCCGCGACGCCGCACTCGCCGGGGTGACCCTGCTGCTCGCCCACGCGCTGTACAAAGCCACCCTGTTCCTGGTGGTGGGCATCATCGACCACCGCGCCGGCACCCGCGACTGGCGCAAGCTCTCCGGCATCGGTCGCCGCGAACCGGCGCTCGCCGCCATCGCCCTGATCGCCGTCGCGTCCATGGCCGGCCTACCGCCGCTACTCGGCTTCGTCGCCAAGGAATCGGTGTTCACCGCGTTCCTCGAGGCCGGCCTGGACGGCGACGGCTGGGGCTGGATCGCCCTGGCCGGCACCGCGCTCGGTTCGGTGCTCACCGTCGCGTACAGCGCCAAATTCTTCTGGGGCGCGTTCGGCACCCGCCCGGTGATCAGCGACACCCCCCTGCACGCCAGCCGGTGGGATTTCGCCCTGGCGCCCGGCATCCTCTCGGTCGCCACCGTGCTGCTGGGCCCGTTCGTGATGCTGCTCGACCCGATGCTGGCCGCGTACGCCGACACCGTCCCCGGCGGCGGCGACTACCACCTGGCGCTCTGGCACGGGTTCGAACCGGCCCTGCTGCTCAGCACGATCGTGGTGCTGCTGGGCCTGGTCATCTTCGCCCAACGCAGGCGGGTGGCCCGCTGGCAGGCCGCCGTTCCCGCGTGGGTGGACGCCGGTCACGGCTACGGCCACACCGTGCGCTTCATCGACAAGATCGCCGCCCGCACCACCCACCTCGCCCAGAAGGGCGGCCTGCCGCAGTACCTGGCCACCATCCTGGTGGTGTTCGTGCTCGCGCTGGGCGCGGCCTCCTTCGTCAACCGCACCTGGCCAGACACCGTCGTGCTCTGGGACTACCCGGCGCAGGTGATCATCGGCCTGGTCATGATCATCGCCACCGTGATGGCCGCCAAGGTCGGGCAGCGGATGACCGCGGTGCTGCTGGCCGGAGTCACCGGCTACGGCATGGTCGCCCTGTTCGCCTTCCACGGAGCCCCGGACCTGGCGCTCACCCAGGCGCTCGTCGAATCGATCACCCTCGTGGTGTTCGTGCTCGTGCTGCGCCGACTGCCCAGCCGCATCGCCCAGCACAACCGGCCGATGCACCGTCGCCGGCGGGCGATCATCGGCTCCCTCGTCGGCCTCGTGATGGGCACCATCGCCGTCATCTCCCTGGGCGCCCGCCAGGCGCAGAGCATCGCCGCGGAGCTGCCCAGGCTGGCCGTCGAGGAGGGCCACGGTAACAACATCGTCAACGTGATGCTCGTCGACATCCGCGCCTGGGACACCATGGGTGAGATCTCGGTGCTGATCGTGGTGGCCACCGGTGTCGCCAGCCTGCTGTTCGTCTCCGGCCGCAGCGCAGAAATTCCCAGGCTCCGTGAGTCCCGCAAGCGCCGAGAGCCGAAGAACCGCCGCCGCGTCGTGGCCGACCCGCACGCCAGCTCCGCCGGCCACGCCGTGACCCGCCAGTCCTGGCTGCTCGGCGGCCGCACCCAGTCGGCCGAGAATCGGTCGATCATCATCGAGGTGCTGGTGCGACTGCTGTTCCACCCGGCCATCATCGTGTCGATCTACCTGCTCTTCGCCGGCCACAACCTGCCCGGCGGCGGCTTCGCCGGCGGTCTGCTGGCCGGCCTGGCCCTGGTGGCCAGGTACCTGGCCGGCGGCCGGTACGAACTGGGCGAAGCCGCCCCCATCGACCCGGGCAAGATCCTGGGGCTGGGCGTGGTGCTCGCCGTCGGCACGGCCGTGGGATCGCTGTTCGTCACCGGGATCCCGCTGGAGTCGGCGTACTTCGAGGCCGACCTGCCGGTGCTCGGCCACCTCTCCTTCGGCACCTCCAGCATCTTCGACATCGGCGTGTACCTCGTGGTCATCGGCCTGGTCCTCGACATCCTCCGCAGCCTCGGCAGCGAAATCGACCGGCAGAGCGAACTCGACGAACCCGGTGACGCAGACGACGACGACCACTCCTCGGTGCCGCCGCTCGGCAACGCCTCCAGCGACGCGGGGGACGCCATCGGCTTCGACGCGTCGTCGGAGTGGACCCCCGCCGAGGCGCCCGCGCCCGGCAACGGCCCGGAAACGTCCCCGATCACCCAGCCGTCCGGCGCCGGCAGCACCCCAGCGGAAGGAGACCCGCGATGAGCGCCTCCCTGACCCTGGTGATCGTGATGGCGGTGATGTACGCCGCGGGCATCTACATCATGCTCGAGCGCAGCCTCACCCGCGTGCTGATCGGGTTCCTGCTCGTGGGCAACGCCACCAACCTGCTGATCTTCATCATGAGCGGCCGGCCCGGCAGCTCACCGATCGTCACCGGCACCGCCCTTGACGACACCATGGCCGACCCGGTGCCGCAAGTGCTGATGCTCACCGCGATCGTGATCAACTTCGGCATCACCGCCCTGCTGCTCGCGCTGATCTACCGGTCCTGGTGGCTGGCCCAGCTCGGCGACGAGGGCGACACCCTCACCGACGAGCACGCCGCGGAGACCACCGAGGATTCCGAGGTCACCTTCCGCTCCTCCACCGACGACGAGGCCGCCGTGCAGGCGTCGCTGGACGCCAGTGAGGACGGCAGCGACGACGACAGCAGCGGAGCGGACAACACCGGCAACAGCGACCGGGAGGCCGGCACCCCATGAACGTACTCGTGCCCCTCGTGGTCGCCATCCCGCTGCTCGGCGCCGCGCTCACGCTCGCCCTCGGCCGCCGCTCGCGCTACCAGGTGATGGTGAGCGTGCTCTCGCTGACCGTGATCGTCGTGATCAGCGCCATCCTGCTGGTGCTCGTCGACCAGCAGGGCCCCGCCGTGGTGCACGTGGGCGACTGGCAGGCGCCGTGGGGCATCGTGCTCGTCGTCGACAGGTTGTCGGCGATCATGCTCATAGTCTCGGCCTTGATGCTGCTCGGCGTGCTGCTCTTCGCCGTCGGCCAGGGCATCGTCGAGGGCGACCGGGAAACCCCGGTGTCGATCTTCCACCCCACCTACCTGGTCCTGGCGGCCGGGCTGTTCAACGCGTTCATCGCGGGCGACCTGTTCAACATGTACGTGGGCTTCGAGATGCTGCTCTCGGCCAGCTACGTGCTGCTGACCCTCGGCGGCACCGGTGCACGCATCCGCGCCGGCGTGACCTACATCGTCGTCAGCCTGGTCTCCTCGATCCTGTTCCTCTCCGCCATCGCGCTCATCTACGGCGCCACCGGCACCGTCACACTGGCGCTGCTGGCCGAACGCATCCCGGAGCTGCCCGGCGACGTGCAGCTGATCCTCGGCCTGATGCTGCTCATCGCCTTCAGCGTCAAGGCGGCGGTGTTCCCACTGTCGTTCTGGCTGCCGGACTCCTACCCGACGGCCCCGGCACCGGTCACGGCGGTGTTCGCCGGACTGCTCACCAAGGTCGGCGTGTACGCGATCCTGCGCACCCAGACGCTGCTGTTCCCCGACAACCGGCTCCAGGTGCCGCTGATGATCGTGGCCCTGCTCACCATGGTGATCGGCATCCTCGGCGCGCTGGCCCAGGCCGATATCAAGCGACTGCTCTCGTTCACGCTGGTCAGTCACATCGGCTACATGATCTTCGGCATCGCCATCGGCACCGAGGCGGCGATCGCGGCCACCATCTACTACGTCGTGCACCACATCATGATCCAGACGACACTGTTCCTGTGCGCCGGGCTCATCGAGCGCATCGGCGGCACCACCTCGCTGGCCCGGCTCGGCGGGATGCTCAAGGCCGCCCCGTTCGTCGCCATCCTGTTCTTCATCGGGGCGCTGAACCTCGGCGGCATCCCGCCGTTCTCCGGGTTCCTGGGCAAGGTGGCCCTGTTCGACGCGGGCGTGCAGGTCGGCGGGGGCCTGAACTACCTGCTGCTCGCCGGCGGCGCGGCGACGTCGCTGCTGACCCTGTACGCCCTGGCCCGGGCCTGGAACATGGCGTTCTGGCGGCCGCGACGCGACGTGGAGAACTACGACTCCGCCATGCTCGACGCCCTGCAGGACGACCCGCACGACGAGGGCACCGTCCTGACCAAGACCACATCACCGCTGATGACCGCGGCCACCGCCACCATGCTGGCGCTCACCGTGTGCCTCACGGTCTTCGCCGGCCCCGCCTTCGACCTCGCCGCCCGCGCCGCCGCGAACATCGAAGAACCGTCGACCTACATCGACGCCGTCTTCCCCGGCGGTGCCCCGTGAGTGCGCGCCGGGAGCGCCTCGCCGCCGCCGTGAACCAGCTGCCGCTGTTCCTCGGCCTGGTGCTGCTCTGGGCGCTGTTGTGGGGCAAGTTCTCCTGGCTGAACCTGCTCACCGGGGTGATCTTCGCCGCGGTCGTGTCCATCGTGTTCTACCTGCCGGCGGTGCAGCTGAGCGGCCGGCTCAACCTCTGGCGCACCGTGTGGCTGTTCGGCAAGCTGCTCTTCGACATCGTGCGCGCCTCCATCGACGTGTCCTGGCTCGCCCTGGGCCCCCGGTACACCCCGAGCAACGCCATCGTGGCGGTGCACCTGCGCACCCGCAGCGACCTCATCCTCACCTGGACCGCCGTGGCCACCTCCATCGTGCCTGGCTCGATCGTGGTCGACATCGAACGGGTCGACTCCACCCTGTACCTGCACGTGATCAACATGCCCGACGTGGCGGCGACCGAGAAGTTCCGCTCCCGGGTGCTGGCCACCGAGCGTCGTATCGTGCTGGCGTTCGGCTCGGCCGAAGACGTGGAACGGGTGTCCAGGGTGCGCGCCGAAGAAGACGTGCGCCGTGGCCTCGACCAGGTAGCCGGCCCGCACACCCCCGCCGACCCCCAGAACGGAGCGCAGGCATGACCCCCATGGACATCGTCGCCATCGTCGCCGGACTCATGTTCGGCGTCGGCGCCGTCGCCGCCGTCTACCGCATCATCCGCGGACCGTCGGTGCTCGACAGGGTGATCGCCTCCGACGTTCTTGTGGCCACCATCATCTGTGCGCTCGGCGCCGAGATGGCGTTCAACCGGCACACCGACAACCTGCCGGTGCTGCTGGTGCTGGCCCTGTTCGCCGTGCTCGGCTCGCTCAGCGTCGCCCGATTCCTGCCCGGCCGGGACCGCGCATGAACGCGCCCTGGAGCGACGTGGTCACCGCGGTCCTGGTGCTGCTCGCCGCCCTGATGTGCCTCGCCGCCGGCGTCGGCCTGCTGCGCTTCCCCGATGTGCTCACCCGGCTGCACTCCGCCACCAAGCCGCAGATCCTCGGCCTGATGGCGGTCACCCTGGACATCGCGGTGACCAACTTCAGCGTCGGCACCGTCACCCTGGTGGTCGCGATCGTGCTCTTCCAGGCGCTCACCGCACCGATGGCCGCGCACCTCGTGGCCCGCGCCTCCTACCAAACCGACCACCTGCGACCAGATCTGCTCGTGATCGACGAGCTGCGGAACGCACGCGGCTGATAGTATTGCCGGGTCGCGACTGGCGTAGCACGAAAGATGGGTCACCATCGGGGAGCGACTGACACGGTTAGTGACCGCACGCCTGGGCCACGACACATCCATCGATAGTCTCAAGGAGTTCTCCCGTGTCCGACACAGTGCTTACCAGTTCCGTACCCTCCACCTTCAACGAGCCCCTCGAGGTCGTCGACCCCGAGATCGCCGCGATCCTCGAGCAGGAGCTTGGTCGCCAGCGCGACTACCTCGAGATGATCGCCAGCGAGAACTTCGTGCCCCGTGCCATCCTGCAGTCGCAGGGGTCGGTGCTCACCAACAAGTACGCCGAGGGCTACCCCGGCCGCCGTTACTACGGTGGCTGCGAGTACGTCGACGTGGCCGAGCAGCTCGCCATCGACCGGGCCAAGAGCCTGTTCGGCGCCGAGTACGCGAACGTGCAGCCGCACTCCGGCGCCACCGCCAACGCCGCGGTGCTCTCCGCGATCGCCACCCCTGGCGACACCATCCTGGGCCTGGAGTTGGCGCACGGCGGCCACCTCACCCACGGCATGAAGCTCAACTTCTCCGGCAAGCTCTACAACCCGGTCGCCTACGGCGTCGACCCGGAGACCTTCCGCGTCGACATGGACGTGGTGCGCGACAAGGCCCTCGAGCACAAGCCGCAGGTCATCATCGCCGGTTGGTCGGCCTACCCCCGCCAGCTCGACTTCGCCGCGTTCCGCGCCATCGCCGACGAGGTCGGCGCCAAGCTCTGGGTCGACATGGCCCACTTCGCCGGACTCGTCGCCGCCGGCCTGCACCCGTCACCGGTGCCGTACGCCGACGTCGTCTCCAGCACCGTGCACAAGACCCTCGCCGGCCCGCGCTCGGGCTTCATCCTCTCCCGCGACACCGCGCTGGCGAAGAAGCTCAACTCCAACGTGTTCCCCGGCCAGCAGGGCGGGCCGCTCATGCACGTGATCGCCGCCAAGGCCACCGCGTTCAAGCTCGCCGCGCTGCCCGAGTTCAAGGAACGCCAGGAGCGCACCCTCCGCGGCGCCCGGATCCTCGCCGACCGGCTCACCGCCGACGACTCCCGCGCCGCGGGCATCGACGTGCTCACCGGCGGCACCGACGTGCACCTGGTGCTCGCCGACCTCCGCAACTCCGAGATCAACGGCCAGCAGGCCGAAGACGCGCTGCACGAGGTGGGCATCACCGTCAACCGCAACTCGGTGCCGTTCGACCCGCGCCCGCCGATGGTCACCTCCGGCCTCCGCATCGGCACGCCCGCCCTGGCCACCCGGGGTTTCGGCGACGCCGAGTTCACCGTGGTGTCCGACGTCATCGCCGAGGCGCTCCTGCCCGGCGCCGACATCCAGGCCCTCCGCGCCCGGGTGAAGGGCCTCACCGACGCGTTCCCGCTGTACCCCGGCCTCTCCCAGTAGGCCCGTTGCCGTGACGGATGCGCCCACTCTCGTGAGCGCATCCGTCGACGGCGCCCGGTATCTCCTCGCCGCCCGTTCAGGCTCGGCGCTGTGATAGCCAGAATGGCGCGCAGCCCCAGGCTGGGGCCGGCGCGCAGCATCACCAATAGATCGGATTTCGCATGACCGCACTCACCCTCGACGGCGTCGCCACCGCGACCCAGGTCAAGCAAGAACTCACCGAGCGCGTGCGCGCGCTGGCCGCGCAGGGCATCGTGCCCGGGCTCGGCACCCTGCTCGTCGGCGACGACCCGGGTTCGCGCTCCTACGTGGCCGGCAAGCACCGGGACTGCGCCGAGGTGGGCATCGAGTCGATCCGGGTGGACCTGCCCGGCTCCGCGACGAGCGCGGATGTGCGCGCCGCGATCGCTGACCTCAACGCCGCCCGCGAAGTCACCGGCTACATCATCCAGCTGCCGCTGCCGGTGGGCCACAACGAGAACGCCATGCTCGAGTTGATGGACCCGGCCAAGGACGCCGACGGCCTGCACCCCACCAACCTGGGCCGGTTGGTGCTCGGCATCGAGGGGGAGCTCAGCTCGCCGCTGCCCTGCACCCCGGCCGGCATCGTGGAGCTGCTGCGCCGCTATGACGTGCCGATCGCGGGCAAGAACGTGGTCGTGATCGGCCGCGGCCTCACCGTGGGCCGACCGCTCGGCCTGCTGTTCACCCGCAAGGGCCTGGACGCCACCGTCACCCTCACCCACTCCCGCACCGTGGATCTGGCCGCCGAGGTGCGCCGCGCCGACATCGTCGTGGCCGCCGTCGGCGTGCCGCACCTGGTGCAGGCCGACTGGATCAAGCCCGGCGCGGCCGTGCTCGACGTGGGCATCACCCGGGTGGAGAACCCGGAGACCGGCAAGGGCATCCTCACCGGAGACGTGCACCCCGACGTCGCCGCCGTGGCCGGCTACCTCTCGCCCAACCCCCGCGGCGTGGGCCCGATGACCCGCGCGATGCTGCTGGCCAACGTGGTCAAGGCCTCCGAGCGCCTCCTCAAGCCCTAGCGCCCCATCCGCGAACTGTGAGTTAAGCCCCAATCCCGAGGATCCTGGGGCTTTTCTCTCAGTTCGCGAGGCGATGCAGGGCCGCGTGGCCCAGGTACGCTTCGGCGTTGTGGCGGATGCCGTCGATTTCGTCTGGCGTGAGGCTGCGGCGCACCTTGGCGGGCACGCCGGCCACGAGGGAGCCGGGCGGCACGATGGTGCCCTCGAGCACCACGGCGCCCGCGGCCAGGAGCGAGGCGGCGCCGATGACGGCACCGTTCAGCACCGTGGCGGCCATGCCGATCAGGGCGCCGTCCTCCACCGTGCAGCCGTGCAGCACCGCGCCGTGGCCCACGGAGACGTCGCGGCCCACGGTGAGCGGGAACCCCGCGTCAACGTGGCAGGAGACGTTGTCCTGCAGGTTGGAGCCCGCGCCGATACGAATGGGCTCGGCCTCGGCGCGCAGCACCGCGTTGTACCAGACGCTGGAGTGCTCGGCCAGGCTCACGATGCCCACGAGCACGGCGCCGGGGGCGACGAACGCGCTCTCGGCCACCTGCGGCCCCGGTCGGTCGGGCAGGGTGATGATTCGGGCGGCGCTGTCGGCGGTCATGGGTCCACCCTAGTTAGCCGACAGCAGGTTGCGGCTGAAGCCAGTCCGTAGGCCCGTGCAGGCGTGCGGGCGCCGGAGATAAGGAAAAAGTGAGCAAAAAAGGACGGAATCCGCCACGGCGTCCTTATTTCCGACCTATGTCCTTATTGCCGACCTCCGAGCCGCCGTCCTGGCATCGTGCGCGGGCGGATGCTGGGCTCTAGGATTCTGGGATGGTGAACACCGCGCATCCGGCCGTTGACAGAGTGCGCTTGGCGCTGAACGCGCAGGGCCTCGACCCGGAGATCCGCTGGTTCGACGACGCGGCCACGACGGCTGTCGCGGCAGCCGCTGCGCTGGGCATCGAGGTGGGCGCCATCGCGAACTCGCTGGTCTTCACCCTCGACGGTGACCCGCTGCTGGTCCTGACCTCCGGGGCGCACCGGGTGGACACGGCCTGGCTGGGGGAGCAGCTCGGCGGCACCATCGGTCGCGCGTCCAAGGACCTGGTGAAGGAGGCCACCGGGCAGGTGATCGGCGGGGTCGCGCCCATCGGTCATCCGTCGCCGATTCGCACCGTGGTCGACCAGGACCTCGCCGACTACCCCGTGGTCTGGGCCGCAGCGGGCCACGCGCACACGGTTTTCCCCACGACGTTCGCCGAGCTGCTCCGCCTCACCGGTGGCGAGGCGACCCCCGTCGTTCCGCCGAAATAGGCGTCCGCAACCCGCGTTCGACACTGGAATCGTCCGCGGCCGCTCGGGCAGGTCGTCGAGGCGGATCTCCGGAGGCTCACTCACTCGAAGCTTGGGTGGATCGTCGACTGCCTGCCCTCGATCTCGGGGCCGGTCGACGATGGGTGATCCGTGACGCGGCTGATCACGCGCTCCATGTGTTCGCGGTCCTGCACGGACATCTTGGCCAATACTCTCTCGGCCGCCTGCGCGCGTCTCAGCAGCAGGTCGGACGCCAAGTACGGCGGGGCGATGAAACCGGTCAATGCAGCGAGCAGCACCTCGGCTTCGAGTGCGCGGCACGCGGCGCCATCGGGTGCGAACTCCCGCTCGGCGGCAAGCAGGGTACGTTCGTCGTCCGTGAGGTATCTGTCGACTTCGGCGTGGATGTAGGCGCGAAGGTTCTGTTCGACCTGCTGCACGCGGCGGCGTCTGATGCCCGTGCTCTCGTCGAAGGCGCCGCCAAAGACGGTGTGGATGACGTCGTGGATGTTGGGGGTCGGCTCGTTCATGTAGGAATCGTGAGCCGAGCCACCGACACTCGGGACGCCCTGAGACTCAATTGCGGACTTCCCGCCTTCGCTGGTGGGCAAAGTCATACGGTCGTAGCAACGCTCTGATCTAAGGAGCGTTTCATGGGCAAGTTGTTTCCCCCGAATGCCCGTACT
>NZ_PJJP01000032.1 GCF_002929555.1 Cryobacterium sp. N22 | reverse complement strand
GGCCCCGAGGCCGCCGGGCCGCCCTGCGGGGGTGCGGTCGGCGCGGCCGCGAGAGCCTCGTGCGCCGACGTCGGGACCACGTGCCGGCGGCGGCGGGTGGGCATCGATGCGGCGGCGCCGCGGCCCACGAGCACGGCCGGTGACTCCTCGGCGGGTTCCTGCGAGATGGTGCCGCCGGCATCCTGGGTGGCGGCGGCGAGGTCGTCGTCGGCCGGGTTGGCGGCAGTCGGAGCGGGCTCGGCGGGTGCCGTGTCGTCGGTGGCGCCGGCCTCGGAGAGGATCGTGATGATGACCGTGCCCACGTCGACGGTGGTGCCCGGTTCCACGAGGATCTCGCCGACGACGCCCACGTACGGCGACGGCAGCTCAACGAGCGACTTGGCGGTTTCGATCTCGACGAGCACCTGGTTGATCGAGATGGTGTCGCCGGGGGCGACCTTCCACTCGACGATTTCGGCCTCGGTCAGGCCCTCGCCCACATCGGGGAGGGTGAATCGGGAGACGCTCATGGGGTGCCTTTCCGGCAGGGGGATGATTAGTAGGCGAGGGAGCGGTCGACGGCTTCGAGCACCCGGTCGGGGCTGGGTAGGAAGTGCGTCTCCACCGCGGCGGGCGGGAACGGGGTGTCGAACCCGGACACCCGCAGCACGGGCGCCTCGAGCGAGTAGAACGCCCGCTCGGTGACGGTGGCCGCGATCTCGGAGCCGACGCTGACGAAGCCGGCGGCCTCCTGCGCCACGACGAGGTGCCCGGTCTTGTGCACGGACTCGAGAATCGGTGCGTAGTCGATCGGCGAGATCGAGCGCAGGTCGATGACCTCGAGGCTGATGCCCTCCGCCGCGGCCAGTTCGGCGGCCTGCAGCAGCACGCTCACCATGGCGCCGTGGCCGACGACGGTGACGCTCGTGCCGGTGCGCACGACCTTGCTGGCGTGCAGCGGGGTGCCGGCCGCGGTGAGGTCGACCTGGCCCTTGGGCCAGTAGCGGCTCTTGGGTTCGAAGAAGATCACCGGGTCGTTCGAGGCGATGGCCTCCTGCATCATCCAGTAGGCGTCGTGCGGGTTGGACGGGCTCACCACGCGCAGGCCCGGGGTGTGCGCGAAGTACGCCTCCGGGCTCTCCTGGTGGTGTTCGATCGAGCCGATGTGGCCGCCATAGGGAATCCGCACGACCACGGGCATGGTGACGCCGCCCTCGTGCCGGTTGCGCATCCGGGCCAGCTGGCTGGTGATCTGGTCGAAGCCGGGGAAGACGAAGCCGTCGAACTGGATCTCGCAGACCGGCCGGTAGCCGCGCATGGCCAGGCCGATGGCGGTGCCGATGATGCCGGACTCGGCCAGTGGGGTGTCGAGCACCCGCTTCTCACCGAATTCGGCGTGCAGACCCTCGGTCACCCTGAAGACACCGCCGAGCGGGCCGATGTCCTCGCCCATCATGAGCACCTTGGGGTCGTTCAGCATCGCTTGGCGAAGCCCCGCGTTGAGGGCCTTGGCCATGGGCAGGTTCGCGCGGGTCGGCGCGTCGGCGGCGGATGTGGTTTCCTGCGTGGTCATCAGGACTCACTCCCGTCGAACGAGGTTTCGTAGCCGTCGAGCCAGGCCTTCTGCTCGACCACCAGCGGGTGCGGTTCGGCGTAGACGTTGTCGAAGATGATGGAGCGGTCCGGCGAGGTGATCTCGAGGGCGCGGCGGCGCACATCCGCGGCGTGGTCAGCAGCCTCCTCGTCGACGGAGTCGAGGAACTCCTGCTCGACGCCGAGGCCCTTGAGGTAGCTGCGGAACCGCTCGATCGGGTCGCGGGCGACCCAGTAGGCCAGCTCGTCGGGGTCCCGGTACTTGGTGGGGTCGTCGGCCGTGGTGTGGGCGCCGACACGGTAGGTCAGCGCTTCGATCAGCGACGGCCCGTGGCCGGCGCGGGCGTCGTCCATGGCCTTCGCGGTGACCGCATAACTGGCGAGCACGTCGTTGCCGTCGACCTGGATGCCGGGCATGCCGAAGCCGCCGGCCCGCAGGTACAGCGGGGTACGCGACTGGCGGGAGACGGGCACGGAGATGGCCCAGTGGTTGTTCTGCATGAAGAACACCTGCGGGGTCTGGTAGCTGGCTGCGAAGACCAGGGCCTCGTTGGCGTCGCCCTGCGAGGAGGCGCCGTCGCCGTAGTAGACGATCACGGCCGCATCGGTGTCGGGGTTGCCGGTCGCGGTGGCGCCGTCCAGCTGCATGCCCATGGCGTAGCCGGTGGCGTGCAGGGTCTGCGAGGCGAGCACCAGCGTGTAGAGGTGGAAGTTGCCGTGCTCCTCCGGCGTCCAGCCGCCCAGGGTCACGCCGCGCAGCATTCGCAGGATGTCGACCATGTCCAGGCCCCGGATCATGCCCACGACGTGCTCGCGGTAGGAGGGGAAGACGTGGTCCTGCGCCCGGGTGGCGTAGGCGGAGCCGACCTGGGCGGCCTCCTGGCCGTGGCTGGGCACCCACAGGGCGAGCTGCCCCTGGCGCTGCAGGTTCGCCGCCTCGGTGTCGAACTTCCGCACCACGACCATGTCGCGGTAGAACTTGCGGTAGTCGGCCTCGGTGAGGCGCTCGAAGTAGGGCAGGAACTCGGCCGCCGATTCGGACGGCGCGAACGTCCCATCCGTGGACAGGAGTTGCACGGTGGGAGAGGTCAGGGTGCGCACGGGTGCGTCGTTGGAGGTCACTGGCACCGTACTAACCTAGCCGCCGGGCCGGGTGCCCCGTTGGTAGATCCTGAACAATCTCAGCGCCGATCCGTAGGAGCGTGGCCACAGATTCCTCCTCGCCAATCGAGACCCGGATGCCCTCCGGGTGGAAGGGCCGGACGACGAGCCCGGCATCGGTGAAACGGTCGGCGGTCGCCGCGGTCGCCTCGCCCAGCGGCAGCCAGACGAAGTTGGCCTGTGACACCGGCACGTTCAGCCCCGCGGCCACGAGGGCGGCGCGGATGCCGTCACGGCGTTCGGCGATGACGCCGACCCGCGCCAGCAGCTCGGGTTCGGCGTCGAGCGAGGCCAACGCGGCGGCCGAGGCCTGCCCGGTGACCGAGAGCGGGATCGCGGTGGCGCGAGCGGCATCGAGGATGCCGACAGGGCCCAGGCCGTAGCCGACCCGGAGGCCCGCGAGGCCGTAGGCCTTGGAGAAGGTGCGCAGCACGACGAGGTTGGGGTAGCGCTTCAGCAGCGTCGTGCCGTCGACGGCGGCCGGGTCGGTCACGAATTCGGCATACGCCTCGTCGAGGATCACGAGCAGGTCGGTGGGCACCAGCGCCATGAACGCCGCGAATTCGTCGGCCGTGACGATCACCCCGGTGGGGTTGTTGGGGCTGCAGACGATCACGACGCGGGTGCGCGGGGTGATCAGCGCGGCCATCGCGGGCAGGTCGTGGCCGTGGTCGGCGCGGTTGGGCGCGGTGACGCTGGTGGCGCCGGACACGGTAACCAGGCTCGGGTACGCCTCGAATGAGCGCCAGGAGTAGAGCACCTCGTCGCCGGGACCGGCCGCGGCGAGGATCAGCTGGGCGAGCAGCGCCACCGAGCCGGCGCCGATGTGCACCTCGTCGGCGGTCAGCGCGTACCGGGCGGCGAGCCGCTCGCGGAGGGCGAGGGCGGAGGCATCCGGGTACCGGTTGAAGGCCGAGACGGCGTTCACCGCGTCGACCACGCCGGGCAGCGGGTCGAACGGGTTCTCGTTGCTCGAGAGCTTGAAGGCGGAGGCGTTGGCCGCCTTGCCCTGCCGGTACGCCGGCAGCGCAACGATCTCGGGGCGCAGGCGGACCGAGGGCTGGTCAGAAGGGCTCACTCGGCGAGTCTACGCCGGGACATATTCGCGGTGCCGCATGCTCCGGCCGTATATGCCGCCACGGAAACCGGCCCGGGGACCGGTACCGGCTGACATAGTGGAGGCATGGGTAGTTTCCTGATCAAGCTCATCGTCAACGCCGTCGCCCTCTGGGTGACCACTCTGATCGTGGCGGGTGTGCGGGTGGACTCCTACGCACCGGACACGACGGCGGTCGTACTCACCTACCTGCTGATCTCGCTGATCTTCGGGTTCGTGAACGGGTTCATCGGCGGGTTCGTGCGGATCGTCGCCTTCCCCCTCTACGTGCTCACCCTCGGTCTGCTCTCGTTCATCGTCAACGGGCTGCTGCTGATGCTGGTGGCGTGGATCTCCGGCCTGCTCGGCTTCGGCCTGGTCGTCGAGAGCTTCTGGTGGGGCGTGCTCGGCGCGTTCGTCCTGGGCATCGTCAGCTGGCTGTTCGGCCTGCTCGTTCGGCCGCTGAACAACGCCAGCTCCTAGGCCGCGCCCGGTCAGTCGACCCGTTCGGCCCGCCAGACGCTCTGCTGCCCCGGGGCCCTGCCCACGATCCCCTCCAGCTGCGCGCGGAACGCCACCAGCCGGGCCTCCGGCGAACCGTCGACCAGCCGGGCGGTCTCGCGGTAGCCCACCAACTGGTGCGCTGGCATCACCTCGTCCACCGGCACCTCCCGGCCGGCGAAGAGCTCCCGCCGCACGTAGAGGCGCTGGTCCTCGTGCGACGTGGCACCCAGCGCGGGGACGATGTCGTCGTCGTGCTCGACCGCGATCGCCGGCAGGCCGTCGGGCAGCGGCAGGTCGGTTTCGGGCGCCCCGAAGGTGACCAGTCCCACGGCGTTGACGTCGCCGCGCGAGACCAGTTGGTTGGCGATCAGCCCACCCTGCGAGTGCGCCACCGGCACCACCGGGTCGCCGGGCTGCACTCCGGCAGCCTGCATGGCCTGCAGCACCGCCCGATATGAGCCGGCCTCCTGGTCGGCGACGGCCGCGACGTTGGAGGCCATGTCCCACGGTTCGGTCGAGCCGGCCGGGCTCCATTCCACCGTGCCGCCGATGAAGACCAGCCAGGACGGATGCTCCGCATCGCCGTACCGCTCGATACGCACCTGGCCGCCGTCCTCCTCGGTGGGGATGCGGTCGGCGAGGTCGGCGAAGCCGGTGGGCGGTCTCGGCGGCGGGAGCGTGGCCGGCGCAGAGCCGGCGCCGGAGCCGGCCGCCGGGTCCCGCAGCGGCACTCTCAACGGCACCGCCGACGGCAGCGGCAGCAGCGGCCCCGGGGCGTGACCGGGCGCGGTGCCTCGCAGGGGCACGGCCAGCGGGCCGGACCCGACACCGCCGGGCGCGCCGGGGCGTGCTGTCCCTGCCCCGCCCGCCGGGTCGGCCGAGGCTCCCACCCGGCTCACCCGCACGGGCGACTCACGCAGCATCCCCGCCGCCCGCGCCGCGACGAGCAGCCCGAATGCCGAGGACTGCGCCCCGAGCAGCCCGGCGCCCGCATCCCCTAGCGCCGCGGCCACCGGGTACGGCACGCCCAGCCGGCCCAGCACCGCGTCGTCGGCCGAACCCACGATCGCCCGGACCACCGTGACCGTCGCCGGATTGGTGAGCAGCCGGGGATTCTCTCGCAGCCAGTCGGTGAGCGCGGGCGGCAGCACCGACGGTGTGCGGCCCAGCGCCGCGGTGGTCAGCAGCGAGCCGGCGGCCAGGAAGGCCAGCGGGGTTGCCATGGACAGCACCAGCACCGGCGCCAGAACCCCCAGGGTGTGAGCCAGCCAGGCGCCCGTGCCGTGCAGCACCAGATCCAGCCCGGACTCGAGACGGCCGTACTCCTCGGCGGCCTGGTCGAGGGCATCAGCCAGCTCGCGACTCCGTGCGGCGACGGCGTCGATCGCCACCGATGCGCCGAAGACGCAGGCGCCGAGGTCGTCCGGTTGCCAGCTCGGCGCTGCACCGACGCCCAACGACCGCACCCGGCCGATCTGCTGTTGCCACTGCTCGGCCTCCCGCTGCACCAGGCGCAGCGCCGCCATCTCGGCGAGCACGGTGTCGGTGGCGACCTGGATGCTGCCGCCGCCGGACACCGTGAGCGGCCCGTCGCCTCCCCCGGGTGCGGCGCCGGGGCCCGAGCCGGTCACAGCGCCGCCTTCACCCTGTCGATGGCCTCGTCCACGGCCCACAGCGCATCGTCCAGGGCCCGCCAGGCACCGGACAGGTCGATGCTCAGCTCATTCCGGCGGCTGCCGTATGCCCGTTGGGCGGGCGACCGCCAGGCCGCTGGGGATTCCTGGCCCGCCAGCCGACGCCCCGACTCCTCCACGCCGTCCCGCACCCCTCGCAACAGCCGCCGCTGCTCGCGCAGCCGCGCCAGGGTTTCGGCATCCGGCCCGCCGCTCGTCTCCGGCAGGATGCTGCCACCCGGTGATTCCATCGCGCCTCCTCGTTTTCGACTGCGCGGCCCACACTGGGCCGGCCCGGCCGTGGGAGGGTGGTCTGCGCTCAACCCCTGGAAAGTCGCGCCTGGGGGCGGATGTGGAGGAGGGGAATGTGGAACACAATGGACACATGAATTTTGCGGCGCTCAGTCCAGATGAGTCGACGCCATTCCGGATCATTTTTGTCTGCACCGGCAACATCTGCCGGTCGCCCATGGCCGAAGTGATGCTGCGCGACCTCGTCACGCGCTCCGGTCTGGGTCGGCTCATTACGACGAGCTCCGCGGGCACCGGCGACTGGCACGTCGGCGAGCAGGCGGACACCCGCACCATCTCGGCGCTGGCCAAGCGCGGCTACGACGGCAGCCACCACCGGGCGCGGCAATTCGACCCAACCTGGTTCGACGACCTCGACCTCGTCGTGGTGCTCGACCGGTCGCAGGAACGCATCCTGCGCAACTGGGCGCCGACCGAACGGGACCGCAACAAGGTGCGGCTGCTGCTCAGCTTCGACCGGGACCAGGCCACCCTGCGGGACGTGCCCGACCCGTACTATTCCGACGATGCGCTGTTTGACTCCGTTTTAGGCATGATTGAGAGAGCCAATTTTGCGCTCTTCGCGCAGCTCGCACCCGCAATCAGACAGGGAGTCCGATGAGTCCTCTACCCCCACAGGTCCTCAGTCCACTCGACGGCCGCTACCAGGCCGCCGTCACCGAACTGGGCGAGTACCTGTCTGAGGCCGGACTGAACCGGGCCAGGGTCAAGGTCGAGGTGGAGTGGCTGATCACCCTCACCGACCGCAGCCTGTTCGGGTCCGCTCCGCTCAGCGCCGACCAGAAGACGGGCCTCCGCGCCCTCGTCACCGACTTCGGGCAGGCCGAGATCGACGAACTCGCCGCCCTCGAGGCCGTCACCCGGCACGACGTCAAGGCCGTGGAGTACCTCATGCGCCGCCGCCTGGTGCCGCTGGGCCTGGAGTCGATCAGCGAACTGACCCACTTCGCCGCCACCAGCGAAGACATCAACAACCTCGCCTACGCCCTCACGGTCTCCGATGCCGTGCGCGAGGTCTGGCTGCCCAAGTTCCGCGCCCTGATCGGCGCCCTCCGCGACCTGGCCGGCGAGTACCGTGCCGACGCCATGCTGGCCCGCACGCACGGCCAGCCGGCGACGCCCACCACCATGGGCAAGGAGCTGGCGGTCTTCGTCTACAGGCTCGAGCGCATCCAGAAGCAGATCGAGGCCAACGAGTACCTCGGCAAGTTCAGCGGCGCCACCGGCACTTTCGCCGCACACGTCGCCGCGGACCCCGCCGTGGACTGGCCGTCGGTGTCCCGCGAGTTCGTCGAGGGCCTCGGCCTGGGCTGGAACCCACTGACCACCCAGATCGAGTCGCACGACTGGCAGGCCGAGCTGTACGGCAAGGTCTCGCACGCCAACCGGGTGCTGCACAACCTCGCCACCGACATCTGGACGTACATCTCGATCGGCTACTTCCGTCAGGTGCCGCAGGCCGGCGCCACCGGTTCGTCGACCATGCCGCACAAGATCAACCCGATCCGGTTCGAGAACGCCGAGGCCAACCTCGAACTCTCCAGCGCCCTGCTGGACTCGCTGGCCGCCACCCTGGTCACCTCCAGGCTGCAGCGCGACCTCACCGACTCCACCACCCAGCGCAACATCGGCGTCGGCTTCGGCCACTCCCTGCTCGCGCTGGACAACCTGGTGAGGGGCCTGGGCGAGATCGACCTGGACCGCGAGCTTCTCGCGCACGACCTCGACACCAACTGGGAGATCCTCGGCGAGGCCATCCAGACCGTCATCCGCGCCGAGGTCAGCTCCGGGCGCTCCACCATCGCCGACCCGTACGCGCTGCTGAAGGAGCTCACCCGCGGCAAGCGGATCAACCGTGCCGACCTGGTGGCGTTCGTGCAGGAGCTCGAGATCGGTGACGCCGCCAAGGCGCGCCTACTCGAGCTGACGCCGGCCGGCTACGTGGGCCTGGCCGACCCGCTGGTGGACTACCTGGGCTGAGGTACGCACGGCCGGGGTCCCGGGGCGGCTCGCCCGGGGATCCCGCCGCTGCGGCGGCGCGAAGCGGGCTAGTGTCCCGGGGTCTCGCCGGTCTGGTTCTGCTCGTCGAGGTCGCTCTTCTCAGCCGCATCGGGCTTCATGCCCAGCGCGAGCATCGCGATGACGACCAGGGCCACGATGAAGGTGATGCCCAGGGCGATCGACGACAGCGCCCAGTTGCGGGTGGCCAGCAGGATGGTGAGCCCGACGAAGAGCCCCATTCCGGCGGAGATGGCGACCAGCTCGATGGGCTTGAGGATCTCGGACCTGGAGGGCTTGTGCGGGGTGTTCTGGGTCACGGGGTGTCCGAATCTGTGGAGGTGGAGGCCAGGTCGCGTTGCGCATCCGCGTGCGCGGTCGAGAGGGAGACGCCGGCGATGACCAGGTAGACGCCGATGATCACCAGGTAGGCGCCGAGCAGCCCCACCGCGACGACGGCGTGCGGAGGAAGCAGCAGGAAGACCAGCGCGAGCACCGCGGTGAGGGACCCGACGACCAGCCAGTCGCGGGCGACCTGGCCACGCCCGCGGATGCGGATGCCGGTGTACAGCTCGAGAGCGCCGGTGACCGCGGCCCACACCGAGACGATGTACAGGAAGAAGCCCAGCCCGCCGGTGTTCATGGCCAGCGCGAGCACGCCGGCGAGAACGCCGACCACGCCCTGAATGGCGAAAATGCTGCGGTCGCGGGGGTCGGTGACGGTCTTCCAGCTGAGCAGTCCGGTGATCAGGCCGCTGACCAGCGCGAAGGCGCCGAACACGATGAGCCCGAAATCGGCGGAGTGGTCGGCGTTGAACGTGATGACGGCCGCCGGCACGAAGGCCACGATGGCGCGCGCAATGGGCACGGTCCAGTACCGGGTACCGATGACGGCTGCTGCCGGGGCATGCGCCACGCGGGCACCTCTTTCGTCGCAGGGAGTCCTGCCAGTCTACGCGGCGCATCCGGCCGGGTTCGGTGCCCGGGCGTAGCGGGCACCGTCATCCGCGACTACCGTCAGGCGCGACAGGGGGTCCAACCGTGGTCACATCGAACGTACCGGCCGGCAGCGTGCGGGTCAGCCCCGGGGAGGACGCGGCCGCCTTGGCGGACCTGCTGGCACGGGCTCCGGCCGAGGTGCCCGGCTACCTCACCGCTCGCTCCGGCCTGCCGGGCCCGCGGGCCAACCTGCCGCTCGCCGATGCGTTCGCCGCCGCGGCGCCGGCCGAGCTCATCTGGAGCCTGGCCGACTCGTCCGACGAGTACCTGGCCTTCTGCGGCACCGAGGGGCTCGGCCGGCTCGCGCTGACTCCCCCGGACCGGACCGCCGCCCTCGCGGCGCTCCGCCGGGCCGCCGCCGACGAGCGCTGGCGGGTGCGGGAGGGCGCCGCTCGGGCGCTGCAGTTGATCGGGGACGCCGACCCGGCCCTGATGCACGCCGTCGTCGAGGACTGGTCGGCCGCGGCGGATGCCTGGCTGGCACGGGCCGCGGTGGCCGCGATCTGCGAGCCACGGCTGTTGGCCGATGACGACGCCCAGGCGCTGGCGCTGCGGGTCTGCGACCGGGCCACGGCCCTGCTGCTCGGCGGCGAACCGCTGGCTGCCGACCCGGTGCGCGCCCGTGAGGCGCACCGGGTGCTGCGCCAGGCCCTGGGCTACGGCTGGAGCGTGGCGATCGCCGCGAGCCCGGCGGCGGGCCTCGCCGCCTTCCGCGGCCTGACCGGCAGCGACGACCCGGATGCCCGGTGGATCGTGCGATCCAACCACGCCAAGGCGCGGCTGCGGTCGGTGCTGGCCGAGCGCAACCTCTGGGGAACCCTCGGCTGAGCCGGCGGCCCCTCCCCCGATTTCCCGCTGTCCGGCCGGCGAAACTACAGCGCGTTGACCGCGCCAAGCACCTTGGTGAGCGAGTCCTTGGCGTCGCCGAACAGCAGCGTGGTCTTCGGGTCGAAGAGCAGCTCGTTCTCGATGCCGGCGAACCCCGGGCGCATCGACCGCTTGAGGAAGACGATCTGGCGGCCCTCTTCGACCTCGAGGATCGGCATCCCGTAGATCGGCGCGCCCGGCGAGGTCTTGGCGGCCGGGTTGACGACGTCGTTCGCGCCGACCACGAGCACGACGTCGGTGTTCTTGAACTCGGGGTTGACCTCGGCCATCTCCTTGAGCGACTCGTAGGGCACGTTGGCCTCGGCGAGCAGCACGTTCATGTGTCCGGGCATCCGCCCGGCGACGGGGTGGATCGCGAACGCCACGTCGACGCCGCGCGCCTCGAGGGTTGTGGCGAGCTCGGCGATGGTGTGCTGGCCCTGGGCCACGGCCAGGCCGTAGCCGGGCACGATCACCACCCGCTGCGCGTAGGCGAGCATCACGGCGACGTCCTCGGGGTTCGAGGAGCGCACCGGGCGGTCGCTCTGCGTCGTGGAGCCGGCGGTCGAGCCGCCGCGGAAGGCCCCGAACATGATGCCGCTGACGCCACGACCCATGGCGGAGGCCATGGCGCGGGTGAGGATGGTACCGCTGGCACCGACCAGGGTGCCGGCGACCACGAGCAGCACGTTGTCCAACACCACACCGGATGCGGCGACCGCGAGACCGGTGAAGGCGTTGAGCAGTGAGATGACGATGGGCACGTCGGCGCCGCCGACGGGCAGCACGAGCAGCAGGCCGACGGCCAGGCCGAGCACCAGGAGCAGAAGCGCCCAGCCGATGGACCCCGTGGCCACGACGAGCCCGCCGATGACGAGGGCGGCCACGACGGCCAGGGTCATGACCCACTTCATGCCGGGGAACACCACCGGACGGGTGGTGATCAGTTCCTGCAGCTTGGCCACGGTGATCGCGGAACCGGCGAACGACACCGCGCCGACGAGCATGGTGAAGACCACGGCCACGAGAACCCAGGGACCCTCGCTGTGACCGAGCTCGAGCATCGCGACCAGGGCCGCGGCCCCGCCGCCGACGCCGTTGAACAGGGCCACCAGTTGGGGCATCTGGGTCATCTGCACACGACGGGAGATGGGGGCCGCGATCGCGGAACCGACCGCGATCGCGAGCAGGATCAGCGGGATGTTGTCGAGCTTGGCCGACAGGAACACCGTGACCACGGCGAGCGTGGCGCCGGCGGCGCCGATCAGATTGCCGCGCCGGGCGGTGCGGGGCGAACTCAGGCCTTTGAGGGCGAGGATGAAGCAGACGGCCGCTGCCAGGTACAGCAGTGCGGTCCACTCGGCGCTGAGGATGCTCATTTGGTGGTGTCCTTCGAGGTGACGGCGGGCTTCCGGCCGCGGAACATGCCCAGCATCCGGTCGGTGACGACGAAGCCGCCGACGAGGTTGGCGGTGGCGAGGGCCACGGCGAGCAGGGCCACGGCGATCAGCCATGGGTCGTCCAGCTGGCCGGCGACGATGATCGCGCCGATCAGGATGATGCCGTGGATGGCGTTGGCGCCGCTCATCAAGGGGGTGTGCAGGGTGCTGGACACCTTGGAGACCACCTCGAAGCCGACGAAGACGGTCAACACGATGACCGTCAGGAGGGTGATCGGATCCATCAGTTTTTTCCTTCCAGCGCGGCAGCGGTCGGTGCGTGACGCACCTCGCCGTCGGCGGTGAGACAGGCGCCGGCGATGACCTCGTCGGCGAAGTCGGGAACGACCTGGCCGTCACTGGTCATCAGCGCGAGCAGGTTGGCCACGTTCTTGGCGTACAGACGCGATGCGTCGGAGGCCATGGCGGAGGCGGCGTCCCGCATGCCGACCAGGGTGACGATGCCGTCACCGGCCGCGGTGGGCACTGCCTGGTCGACCCCGGGGAGCACGCCCTCGACGTTGCCGCCGGTTTCGGCGGCGAGGTCGATGACCACGGAGCCGGCGGGCATGCCCGCGACCATCTGGCGGGTCACCAGCAGCGGGGCGGGGCGGCCGGGGATCGCGGCGGTGGTGATGAGCACATCCGCCTTGGCCACGTGCGGGGCGAGCAGTTCGCGTTGGCGCACGGCACGGTCCTCGGCCAGTTCGCTGGCGTAACCTCCGGAGCCTTCGACGGCGGCCAGGTCGAGTGAGATGAAGGTGCCGCCCATCGAGGTGACCTCGTCGGCGGATGCCGGCCGCACGTCGTAGGCGGAGACCCGGGCGCCGAGGCGCTTGGCGGTGCCGATGGCCTGCAGGCCGGCGACACCGGCGCCGAGCACGAGCACCCGGGCCGGCGGGATGGTGCCGGCCGCGGTCATGTAGAGCGGGAAGAACCGGGGGAAGCGGATGGTGGCTTCGAGCACCGCCCGGTAGCCGGCGACCAGGGCTTGCGAGGTGAGCGCGTCCATCGACTGGGCCCGGGAGATACGTGGCACCAGTTCGAGCGCGAACGACGTGACCCTCGCGGCGGCCAGGGCTGCCACGGTGGGCAGTTCGGACGCCGGCGAGGCTAGACCCACCGTGATGATTCCGGCCGGCAGCGTGGCGGCCAGCTCGGGACTCAGCGGACGCACGTGACAGAGCACGTCGAACGCGGTGGCGTCGAAGTCCGCGACCAGCTGCGCGCCGGCATTCTCATAGGCGGCGTCGGAGTAGCCAGCGGCCAGCCCGGCGCCGGCTTCGACGGTGACGTCGACCCCGAGCGCGGTGAGTTGGGTCACCGTTTCCGGTGTTGCTGCGACGCGCTTTTCGCCCTCTCGGCGTTCACGCCCAATGCCAACCTTCACGAGTAACCACTCCTTTGACGCATCTGCCACCTGACGAGCGAAACGGGGTCGTTCGCGCGTCCCAGGGCGATCTCACTCCGTAGCGTACCGTCGGGCATTCCCGGCCCGGGGCAGTTTTCAGGGCCGAAAGACCCTGCCCGGTTGGCCAGGAGCACCGCCGACCTCGTAGGCTGAAGGATTGCCTGGGTTGCCTTGGGGCGCCCACGCCGTACGAATCGCCTGATCTTCCCGCACTGCTGCCGGCATCCACACCCGAGCCGTGCTCGGTGAAACGGATGCCCAAAACCCGATTGGTTGCCCGTTATCAGTTCCACCGAACACGACGGCGCGGAGCGCCTCCCCAGCGCTCCGCCATCACCGTCAGCACCGCCCGCTCCATCCGCTCCGACCGCTCGGAAACCGCGATTCGGGGTGCACGTGCCGGCCCCGCGCATCTTCTACCCGGCGCTGGGCATCATCGTGGCCGTGGTCCTCGTCAGCATCGTCTTCCCGGTGGGCACCGGCGCCGCTCTCGCGCAGCTGCAGACCCTGGTGGTGGCCGGTCTCGGCCCGTACTACCTCGTCCTGGTGGCCTTCGTCGTCATCTTCGCGTTGTGGATGGGGCTGAGCCGGTTCGGTGACATCAAACTCGGCCAGGACGACGACAAGCCGGAATTCGGGCTGATGTCCTGGTTCTCGATGCTCTTCGCCGCCGGCATGGGCATCGGCCTGGTGTTCTGGGGGGCAGCCGAGCCGCTCACCTACTTCCTGGAGCCCAAGCCGGGTGTGCACGGTAGCCGTCCGGAGCTTGCGGCGGCCGCCATGTCCCAGACCTTCCTGCACTGGGGCTTCCACGCCTGGGCGGTCTACGCCGTGGTCGGCCTGTCGCTGGCGTACGCCATTCACCGCAAGGGCCGGCCGGTGTCGATCCGTTGGGCCTTGGAGCCGCTGCTCGGCGACAAGGTGAAGGGTCGCCTGGGCGACGCCATCGACGTCACCGCGATCGTGGGCACCCTGTTCGGGGTGGCGACGTCGCTCGGGCTCGGTGTCAAGCAGATCGCCGCGGGCCTGCGTCACCTGGGCGTTGTGGACTCGGTGAGCAACACCCTGCTCGTGGTCCTGATCGTGATCATCACCATCATCGCCACCGCCAGCGCCGTCAGCGGTGTCGGCAAGGGCATCAAGTGGCTCTCCAACATCAACCTCGGCGCGGCCGGGCTGTTCCTCATCGCCGTGCTGCTGCTTGGCCCCACCATGTACCTGCTGCGGGTCTTCGTGGAGTCCCTCGGCGGCTACTTCCAGAACATCGTCGGCCTCACCTTCGACGCCAGCGCCTTCACCGGCCAGGCGGGTCTGGACTGGCAGGGCAGCTGGACGGTCTTCTACTGGGGCTGGTGGATCTCCTGGGCGCCGTTCGTCGGCGTCTTCATCGCCCGGATCTCCCGTGGCCGCACCGTCCGGGAGTTCGTCGCCGGGGTCCTCCTGGTCCCCACTTTCGTCACGTTCCTCTGGTTCGCCGTCATGGGCGGCAGCGTCATCCGCCAGGTCTGGGAGAGCCCCGCTGCCCTGGTCGACCCCGAGGTGGGGATCGTGCCGGAGAACGTGCTCTTCGACTTCCTGGCCGCGCTTCCGTTCGGGCCGGTGCTGGCGGTGCTGGCGGTCGCGATCGTCGCGATTTTCTTCATCACCTCGGCCGATTCCGGCTCGCTCGTGATCGACATGCTCGCCTCCGGCGGCGAGACCGACCCGCCCAAGTGGAGCCGCATCCTGTGGGCCAGCCTGGTCGGCATCGTCGCGATCGCCCTGCTGCTCGCCGGCGGCCTGTCCGCCCTGCAGACCGGTGCCATCCTCACGGCCATCCCGGTCAGCGTGGTGATGATCGGCATGTGCATCGCCACCTACCGCGCCTTCCGGGAGGAACACCAGGTGCTCGTGCAGGCGGAGCGCCGGGTGCGTCGCGAGGAGTTGTCGCGCCGGATCAGCAAGAGCGTCACCAACCACCTGGAAGACAACTTCGACGACCACTTCGGAGACCAGATGGACGGTCGTATCAATGCCGCGATCACGGATGCCGCCGGAAACGTCTCCCTGCAGACCCGGGAACGGCGCACGCTCTGGCCGCGCCGGGCGCGCGGTGCTGCGCCACTGGAGGATCCGTCCGCGTCGGCCGAGCTCTCGGCAGAGGACGATGTGACGGCAGCCGACGTGGCTGCGGCACCCGGCGCCGCCGAGGTGGACGCGACGCGCGCGGACTGACCCTCTGTCGTAGTGGTGGAGCCGCATCCGGGCCCTGGTACTCAGCCAGGTAAGAGCACGAGGACCTGGGCCCTGATCTCGCTGAGGAGGTCATCGACGGTGCTCCCGATGTTGACCGTGGCCGCCATCGTGAGGAACATGATCGCGGACACCACGTGTGCGAGCGTCGCGGCCGTCGTCGGCGTGATGCGCGCATCCCGCTGCAGGACCCCTGCGATCGCCTCCTCGGTCTGCACGGTCAATGCGAGGGCGTCGCGGTGATGCGGCTCCTGGGGATCCCCGAAGACCATCTCACGCAGGTAGGTCCTGCCGTTGTCGATCTGAGTGCGGTTGCACTCCACGACCGGCCGGACTATCGCCATCACCCCTTCGAGCACGTCAGGGATCGCGTCTGCCGCGGCCGTGCCGCTCACGAGCGCATCAGCGTAGCTGGCGTTCTGCACGAGGAGGAGCAGCTCGCCCTTGGTCTTGGCGTAGAGGAACAGTGTGCCGGCGCCGATGTCGGCCTTGTCGGCGATCTGCTGAGTCGTGACGTCATCAACACCGTGCTCGGCAAAGAGCTCCCGAGCGGCGGCAGTGATGCGGTCGAGTTTCTGCTGTTTGTTCCGTTCACGGCGACCGACCGGCTGTGGGGCGATTGGCATGGCGTGTCCTTAGAAAATCGAATCTGATCGTGCTCAATTATGCGCATGATCGTTAGTGGCTGGGCTACCTCCGGCTATCTGAGCGGGCGAGGAACGTCAACGCGGCCGGGACGAACTCCTCGTGGAACTGGAAGATCCCGCCGTGCCCGGAGTCGGGGTAGATGATCAGCTCTGACCCGTCGATGCGGCGGTGCAGGTCCTCGGAGAGGATCGAGGGCACCATCCGGTCGTTGTCGCCATTGGCGATGAGGGTCGGCCGGACGATCCCGGCCAGGTCGGTCGGGGCGCCGCGTCCCCAGCTCTTGATGGCCTTGAGCTGCGTCCGGAAGCCCGTGATCGTGATCGGGGCGTCCCGGTCGATGGTGCGTTCCTCGAGGCGCTGGACGAACGCTTTCGCAGCACGTTTTCCGGCCGCGTTGCGGTTGAAGAACAGAAACTCTTTCGGGTCCGACCGCGTCAGCGTTGCCCGGAACATATCGAAGTAGGTCGTCCCGGCGACCTTGTCCATGTCCTTGCCGCCTCGGGGTCCCGTGCCGGTGAGGATCAACCTGCGGACAAGCTCGGGGTGCTTGTACACGAGGGCCTGGGCCACCATCCCACCGAGGGAGAACGAGAAGATGTCGATGGTGTCGAACCCGAGAGCACTGATGACGTCGTATGCGTCGTCGGCCATCGCTTCGATGGTGTCGGGCACCGTCCCCGTTGAGGCGCCGACACCGCGGTTATCGAAGGTGATGACGTGATGGTTCTTCGCGATGGGGTCGATGATGCGCGGATCCCAGTTATCCAGCGTCGCAGCCAGGTGCACGAAGAAGACGACCGGAACGCCGCCAGTTGGCCCCAGTTCGCGGTACGCGAAGTCGACCCCGCCGGCGGCAATTGTGCGGGTCGGCGCCTTCGCGTAAGAGGTGATGACGTGCTCTGGTGAGGTGCCGTTGGTGTTCATGGTGTTTCTCCCGATGAGTCTGCGGTGGGTTTTGCCTGTTGGCGGGGCTGTTGCGGTGCCTAGGGGTTGCTGATCACGGTCTTGCCGCGGATGCCGCCCTTTTCGAGGTTCTGCAGGGCCTGGATGGTGTGGTCGAAGGGGACGACGCGGCCGACAACGGGGCGCAGAACACCGTCATCGACAAGGGTCGCGATCAGGCGAAGCTGGTCGCCACTGGCGCGCATGAACAGGAACTCGTACGTCACGCCGAGCGCCCTGGCGCGGCGGCGGACGCCGGCGCTCAGGCCGGTGATGATCAGACGGAGCACCGGATTCAAGCGTGTGTCGCGGGCGAAGGTCGGGTCGGGCGGGCCGGAGATCCCGATCGCCTTGCCGCCGGGCTTCAGCACCCGCAGGGACTTCTCGAGGTTCTCCCCACCCAGGCTGTCGAGCACCAGGTCGTAGCCGCTGAGGAGTTCTTCGAAGTCCTGGTTGCGGTAGTCGATGACGGTGTCGGCACCGAGGTCACGCACGAAGTCTGCGTTACCGGCGCTGACCGTGGTGGCGACGGTTGCACCGAGGTGCTTGGCCAGCTGGATGGCAATCGATCCGACGCCTCCGGCGCCGGCGTGGATGAGGACCTTGTGCCCCGGCTTGACCTTGCCGCGTTCGACAAGTGCCTGCCACGCGGTGAGCGCCACCAACGGCAACGAACCTGCCTCTTCGATCGTGACCGACACCGGCGCGAGCGCCAGGTCGGCTTCGTCGACAGCGATGCGTTCGGCGAACGTGCCGATGCTGTCCTTCTCGGGACGGCCGTAGACCACGTCACCGGGCTTGAAGCCGCCCACCTTCGCGCCGACCCTGATGACAGTGCCGGCAACGTCATGGCCCAGGATCAGGGGCAGCCGGTAGGGCAGGATCTGCGTGAACTCGCCGGCACGGATCTTCTCGTCGAGCACGTTGAGCCCGGCGGCCCGAACCTGCACGAGCACGTCCCGCTCGCCCATTGTGGGCTCGGGGACGTCAGCATCCCGCAGGGGGCCCTTGTACTTGTCGACAACGAACGCTCTCATGTGCCTTGCCTTCCTTCGTGATCTGTATCCGAGTCTACTCATTTCTGATCCGACTCACTAATACTTTCTCACGGAAGGCCGTCACGGGCTGACCCCGGTCGGCGCGCAGAAAGAGGGCCTGACGGGCGGGGAATTCCCCGTCGTCAGGCCCTCTGTCGGAGGAACCGGTGGTGGACGCTACGCGCCGGGCACCATGTCCGCGAAGCGCGAGTAGTGGCCGTGGAAGGCCACCGTCACGGTGCGGGTGGGGCCGTTACGGTGCTTGGCCACGATCAGGTCGGCCTCGCCAGCGCGCGGGTTGTCTTTTTCGTAGGCGCTCTCGCGGTGCAGCAGGATCACCATGTCGGCATCCTGCTCGAGTGAACCTGACTCGCGCAGGTCGGAGATGGCGGGCATCTTGTCGGCGCGTTGCTCCGGGCCACGGTTCAGCTGGGAGAGGGCGATCACGGGAACCTGCAGCTCCTTGGCGAGCAGCTTGAGCGCTCGGGAGAACTCGCTGACCTCCTGCTGACGGGATTCGACCTTCTTGCCCGACGTCATCAGCTGCAGGTAGTCGATCACGACAAGCTTGAGGCCGACGCGCTGCTTGAGCCGGCGGCACTTGGCGCGGATCTCGACGAGGGTCATGTTGGGGCTGTCGTCGATGTAGAGCGGGGCATCGTTGATGCGTCCGCGGGTGGCGGCGATGGTGGTCCAGTCGCGCGCCTCGACGTTTCCCTTGCGCATGCTCTGCAGGGGCACGGATGCCTCGGCGGCGAGCAGGCGCATGGCGATCTCACTGCGGCCCATTTCGAGCGAGAAGAAGATGCTCGGCATGTCGTGGTGGATGGAGGCAGCCCGGGCGAAGTCCAACGCCAGGGTGGACTTACCGAGGGCGGGGCGGGCGGCGACGATGATGAGCTGGCCGCCGTGGAAACCGTTGGTGAGCTCGTCGAGGTCGGCGAACCCGGTCGGAACGCCGGTGAACTGGCCGTCCTTGAGCTTGGCGGCCTCGATGTCCTCGATGGCGGCCGTGACGGCGTCGGTGAGGGGAACGTAGTCTTCGGTCTCGGTGCTGCCGGTGATCGAGTAGATCTCGGCCTGGGCGGTGTTCACCAGGTCAAGGACCTCACCCTCCCCCGCGTAACCCATCTGCGCGATCCGGGTTCCGGCGTCGACGAGCTTACGGAGCATGGACCGTTCGGCCACGATGGTCGCATAGAAGCCGGCGTTGGCGGCGGTGGGCACCAGGCTGGTGAGGGTGTGCAGGTAGTCGGCGCCGCCGGCGCGGGAGATCTCGCCGAGCTTGGTCAGCTCGTCGGTGACGGTGATGACGTCGGTGGGTTCACCCTGTGCGTACAGCGAGAGGATCGCATCGAAGATGATCTCGTGCTTGGGAACGTAGAAATCGGCCGCGCGGACGGTCTCGACCACATCGGCGACGGCGTCCTTGCTCAGCATCATGCCGCCCAGGGCGCTCTGCTCCGCCAGCAGGTCGTGCGGCGGGGTGCGTTCGGCATGGCGCGGTTCGGAGCTGCCACGGTACTCGGAGCCGCGTTGATCTGAGCCGCGTTGATCGGCGTAACCCAGGTGAGCTATCGACACGCCGAGCCTCCTCGTGTTGGTGTGGTTCTGGTGTATCAGGAGCCGCTGACAGCGATCATCCGGTAGGCAGGCGCACAAGAGCGAATACCTGCTTGCCCACCATAGAGAGACTCCTCTGCGCAGCCAAACCACCCTGTGGATAACTCTGTGAGTAATCTGCGCGAAACGCCGGGCGACTTGTGCACAACCTGTGCACTCGGCTGTGGACAACTCACGAATATTAAACTCAAAATAGCTTCTGATCAGTGATTAAAACTACTCACATGTGTGTGGAGAAACTAGTTTCAATACTCGATTGAATGTTGATGAAATAGGTGGACACCTGTGCACAAAGCGGTGCAAAAGTCGAGACAAATGTGCCAATAATTGGGGCTACGTGCGTGCCGTTAAAAAGGAGTAGCGGCGGTTCCTTTCGAAACCGCCGCTACTCCTGGTGAAACGAGACTACTTTGCGGCTACCACCTGAAGGGTGATGGTCGCGCTGACCTCGTCGCGCAGACGAACCGTCGCGGTGTGCTCACCGGTCAGCTTGATCGGGCTGAGCTCGATCTTGCGCTTGTCGATGGCACCGAGGCCGGCCGCGGCAACCGCGTCGGCCACGTCGGTGGTCTTGACGGAGCCGAACAGGCGTCCGCCGGCGCCGGCCTTGACGACCAGCTTGACCTTGGTGTTCTCAAGGGTTGCCTTGAGAGCCTGGGCCTCTTCGAGGGTGGCGTGCTCGCGGGCTACGCGGGCGGCCTTGATCTGCTCGATCTGCTTTTCGCCACCGCGGGTCCACGCAACAGCGAAGCCCTGGGGGAGAAGGTAGTTGCGAGCGAACCCGTTCTTGACATCAACGATGTCACCGGGGGTACCGAGGCCGGAGACCTCGTGCGTCAGAATCAATTTCGACATGTGAGGGCTCCTTACCGGCCTGAGCCGGCGTAGGGCAGCAAGGCCATTTCGCGGGCGTTCTTGACGGCACGCGCGATCAGGCGCTGCTCCTGGACGGAGACGCCGGTGATGCGGCGGGCGCGAATCTTTCCACGCTCTGAGATGAACTTCCGAAGAGTGGGGACATCTTTGTAATCGATGACACCAACCCGGATCGACTTCGCGGGAGCGGCGTTCTTGCCACCCTTAGCACCGCGGAGCGGCTTGCGGCGGTCGCCGCTCGACTTTCCAGCCATGATTTCCTAACTTTCTAAAACGTGTGAGTGCAGCCGTCAACCGTGAGGTTCGGCTTAGAAGGGGGTCTCGTCGCTGAAGTTGCCCGGGGTGTTCCAGACGTCGCCGCCGCCAGTGTTGGCTGCGGGGGCGCTGGGTGCCCAGGGCTCATCGTTACCCTGCTGCTGCGCGACGGGCGCGCCGCCGCGGGGTGCAGAGGATGACTGCGCGCGCGTGAGGGAGGCGGTGGCGTAGCGCAGCGAAGGACCAATTTCGTCGATCTCGAGCTCCATGCTCGTGCGCTTTTCACCTTCCTTGGTCTCATACGAACGCTGCTTGAGACGCCCGGAAGCGATGACACGGGAACCCTTGGTCAGTGAACCGGCCACGTGCTCGGCGAATTCACGCCAAACGCTCGCGCGCAGGAACAGTGCCTCGCCATCTTTCCACTCACTCGTTGCGCGATCGAAATTGCGCGGAGTGGAGGCAATGGTGAAGTTGGCTACCGCCAGCCCGTTCTGCGTGTAACGCAGTTCCGGATCGCTGGTGAGGTTGCCCACCACGGTGATTACGGTCTCGCCGGCCATGGGCTACTTGTCGCTTGCCTTGTCGGCGTCTGCCTCGGCAGGAGCGTCCACGGCGACCGGAGCTGCCGGGGCAGCTGCAGGCTTCGCGGATGCGGCGACCTTGGCAGCGGGAGCTGCGGCAGGAGCGTCGGCCTTGACCGGAGCAACAGCAGCCTTCGGGTTGGCTGCCTTGCGGGCGGCCTTCTCGGCGGCAAGCTTGCTTGCAACGGCAACCTGGGCGATGCCCTCTTCTGCGCGAAGCACCTTGGTGCGCATGACGGCTTCCGACAGCTTCAGCTGGCGGTCGAGCTCGGCAGTTGCTGAGGCGTTTGCGGTGAAGTCGACGACGGCATAGATGCCCTCGGCCTTCTTGTTGATCTCGTATGCGAGACGGCGGCGACCCCAAACGTCAACCTTGTCAATGGTTCCACCATCGTTGCGAACAACGTTGAGGAACTTGTCAAGGCTGGGAGCTACGGTGCGCTCATCGATCTCGGGATCGAGGATTACCATCAATTCGTACTGATGCATGACTAACCCACCTCCTTCGGACTAAACGGCTGCAGTATTTCTGCAACAGGAGGGTTGTGCATGTGTTGAACGTGGAGGCCGGGAATCCGGCACACAGACAACCTGCCAAGACTACTGGAACCGTGGCGATTGCGCCACCTTCCCCTCCGATGCCCTCCGCATCGGAAATCTTCCGCGAGTTGCCCTCGCCGGGCAGTGACCGGTGCAGAGGCGGTGCAGAACACGGCCGGGCTCGACCTGTGGAGGAGGGGCACTCCCCCGCGAGTTGCCCTGATGGGCAACTCGGCGAAGAAGGAAGGGGCGGACAGGCGGGTCAGGCGCTGCGGGCCGCCCACCAGGACTGCAGTCGGCGGGTGGCTTCCTCAGTGCCGAGGGGCCCATCGTCGAGGCGCTGCTCCAGGAGGTAGCGGTAGGCCTCGCCCACCTCACGGCCCGGCGTCAGGCCCAGGATCGCCATGATCTCTTCACCGTCGAGGTCGGGGCGGACGGAGTCCATCTCTTCCTGGGCCGCGAGCTCGCCGATGCGCTGTTCGAGGTCGTCGTAGGCGAAGCCCAGACGGTCGGCCTTGCGCCGGTTGCGCGTCGTGACGTCGGCTCGCGTAAGGATGTGCAGCCGCTCGAGCTGGTCGCCGGCATCGCGCACGTACCGCCGCACGGCGGAATCGGTCCAGGCCCCTTCGGTGTAACCGAAGAACCGCAGGTGCAGCTCCACGAGCTTGCCGACGGCAGCGATCGTGTCGTTGTCGAAGCGCAGCGCGCGCAGCCGCTTCTTGGCCAGCTTCGCGCCGACCACGTCGTGGTGGTAGAAACTCACCACGCCGCCGGACTCGAGCCGTCGGGTGGCCGGCTTGCCGATGTCGTGCATGAGTGCCGCGAGCCGCACCACGAGGTCGGGTTCGGTCAGGTTCTGGCGGGTTCGCTCGTACCCGATGGCCTGGTCGAGCACGGTCAGGGTGTGCTGGTACACGTCCTTGTGATGATGGTGCTCATCGATTTCCAGGCGCAGGGCCGGGATCTCCGGCAGCACGATGGCGGCCAGGCCAGACTCCACCAGCAACTCGATGCCGGCC
Organism: Cryobacterium sp. N22; assembly: GCF_002929555.1. Taxonomy (GTDB): domain Bacteria; phylum Actinomycetota; class Actinomycetes; order Actinomycetales; family Microbacteriaceae; genus Cryobacterium. The sequence goes on along the minus strand of NZ_PJJP01000032.1, from coordinate 158,722 downwards.
CGCGGGTTTGCCGAGCGCAGCAGCTTGCCGAGCTCGTCGCCGACCCGTTCGGCGGAGATGATGTTGATGCTGCCGGCCATGGCGGCCATGGCGATCGCGGTGTCGAGCTCGAGGGTGAAGCCCAGCTGGGCGGTGAAACGGGCGGCCCGCATCATCCGCAGCGGATCGTCGCCGAACGAGATCTCGGGCGCGGTGGGTGTACGCAGTACCCCGTTGAGCAGGTCGTCGATGCCATTGGACGGGTCGACGAGAGTGATCTGCGGCAGCCGCAGGGCGAGCGCGTTCACGGTGAAGTCGCGCCGGAGCAGGTCGTCGTCGAGGCTGCTGCCGAAGACCACGTCGGGCCGGCGGGTCTGCCCGTCGTAGCTGTCGGCCCGATAGGTGGTGATTTCGACCTTCTCACCCGCGATCTGGGCGCCGATGGTGCCGAATGCGCGACCGATGTCCCAGTGCGCCTCGGCGATCGGCTTGACGATGCCAAGGATCTGGTCCGGTGTGGCGTTGGTGGTGAAGTCGAGGTCGTTGGTGACCCGATCCAGGAACGCGTCCCGGACGGGGCCCCCGACCAGGGCCAGTTCGAAACCGGCCGTGGCGAATGAGTTCGCCAGACGGGACACCGTGGGGGAGGCAGCCAGGTCGCCCAGTCTTGCGAGGGCTGCCGTGACGCTCTGCATGCCCCAATGGTAGTTGCTCGCTCGTGCCGCCCGTGCGCCACCCAGCCGGCGCGGAGGGTTCTCCCCCGGGTACGCCGTAGAATCCCGTATATGCTGGCCGATCCGAATCACGCGCGTCGGCCCGCGCTCCCCGGAATCCGGCGTCGCATGGTGGCCGCCCTGCTGTGCGCTCCCCTGCTGCTCTGGCCGGCGCTGGCCACGGCGACTCCGGCAACCGCCGCAACCGCCCTGACCGTCGGGCAGGTGCACACGGCTGCCGCTGACGACACGGTCGCTCTGCAGGTCACACCGGGCAACTCCTCGATCCTGCACCTCAATGAGGACCTCAAGCTCTCCGTCACAATCACCAACGATTCCGCCACCGCCATCCCCGCCGGAAACGTCGATGTTCGCCTGGCCGAGCGGGCGCTGACCAACTCAACCGACCTCGACGACTGGCTCAATCCCGATGAGGACGACGACGAGGCCGGCGATCTGATGACCAGTGTCCCGCTCACCGCCCCCGTGCAACCCGACAGCTCGGTCACCGTCGCGGTCACGGTGCCCAGCGCCGAGCTCGGCCTGTTCGAGTGGAGCCCGTGGGGACCGCGGGGCATCGCGGCCTCCCTCAACACCGATGACACCGTGCGGGCGTCCGGCCGGTCCACCTTCGTCTGGTATCCGGATGCCTCCGCGCTGCAGCCCCCCGTCGTCACCCCGGTCAACCTCGCCGTGGCTATGCCGATCACCACCCCGGCGAACAGCACCGGCCTCATCAGTGCCGAGGATCTCGCCGCCTACACGGCCGGCTCCGGCATCCTGACCCGCCAGCTCGACGGCGTCATCAATCGTCCGGTGGCGATCGCCATCGACCCCATGATCATCGCCTCCATCCGGGTTCTCGGAACGAGCGCACCGGAGTCAGCGGTCACCTGGCTGAACCGCCTCGACCTGGCGGAAAACAATATATTCCCGCTCGGGTATGCAGACTCGGACCCGTCCCTGGCCGTGCAGGCCGGAGCGACCGGTCCCCTCGCACCGACCTCGCTCAGCTTCGCCACCGACCCGACCCTGTTCGTTCCCGCGGAGCCCACGGCCGTGCCCGAACCCGAGGGCGGCGCCGTCGATCCGGGCGCACCGACATCGTCCGACGAACCCGCGGTCCCTGAGCAGCCCAGCGATGAAAACACGGTGCCGACCCTCGAACAGCTGCTCGCCTGGGACTACACCTCCACGTCCATCGCCTGGCCCGGCGACAACGCCGTCGCTCAGGCCGACCTGTCCGCATTCGCCGCCGCGGGACTCACCACCACCCTCCTCGCCTCGGGCAACGTGGCGGTGGACGACTCCGATACCACCACAAGCACGACCGTCGACCTGGGTTCCAACGAACTCGGCCTCGTGGCCGCCACGGGGATTTCGGCGGCGATGCGCTCGGCCGTCATGGCCACGACCGACGAGGACTGGCGTGGGCACATTGCCGAGTTGTCCTCCCAGATCGCCGTCGTCGCCGCCGCGAATCCCGACCAGGCGCACACGCTCCTCGCGACCCTCGATCGCGGCTGGCCGCCGACCGCGGCGCGGCTGGGCCAGACCATCGACGCACTGACGGCCCTGCCCTGGTACGCCCCCACGACCCTGACGGCGGCGGCGGCGACCCCGGTCTCCACCGACGTGACCTTCCGGGCGCAGACCGAGCCCAGCGGCAGTGTCGACCTCGCGAGCCGACTGGTCGACCGGGAAGCCGAGATCGTCAGCTTCTCCACCGCCCTCGCCGATCCGGCCGCCGTCACGGCACCTTACCGGCTCTCCGCGCTTGCCCTGCTGGCGACGTCCTGGCAGGCCAACCCCGACGACTGGCGTACCGCCGTCGGCGACAATCTGGCGACCTCCACCGAGGTGCTGCGGTCGGTGACGGTGAGCACCAAGGGCCCGATCAACGTCGTCGGAAGCAAGGTCGACATTCCCATCACATTGAACAACGCCCTCGGCCAGGCCGTCACCGTGCGGGTACAGGTCGTTCCCTCCAACGGCCGCCTGGTGGTGGGCAACGACGTCGAAGCCGTGATCGATGCCAGTTCGGCCAAGACGGTGTCGATCCCCGTCACCGCGGCGGTCGGAAACGGAGCGGTCAGCCTGAGGGTGACGCTGTATGCCCCGTCCGGGGCGGAACTGGGCCAGCCGTCGTTGATCTCGGTCAACGTGCGCGCGGATTGGGAAGGCATCGGATCCCGAATCTTCGCCGCCCTGGTCGTGTTGTTCTTCGGATTCGGCGTGTGGCGCAACATTGTGCACCGCCGCCGCGACCGTGCCCAGGCGGCCGGAGCCGACGCCGACTCCACGGCAGATCTGGCGGCCGGCACCGTCTCCTCGCCCGGGACGCCGACCGACCCTGACCCGCTCGACAGCGACCCCACCGCCGCTCCCCCAACGGCTGCAGATGATGTCCCCCCGGCTCCCCGTGGCTAGTCAGGGCGGCGTCGGCCGCGCCAGCGCCATCCTGGCGTCGGGAACTCTCGTCTCGCGTCTGCTCGGGTTCCTCAAGGTCATCGTCTTCGCCCACATCATCGGGCAGATCGGCAACGTCCCCGACGCCTTCACCGTCGCCAACCAACTGCCGAACACCGTGTACACGATCGTGGCGGGCGGCGTTTTGACCGCGGTGCTCGTTCCCCAGATCGTGCGCGCGAGCTTGCACGATGACGGCGGGACCGCGTACATCAACAAGCTCGTCACCCTGGCCCTGAGCATCCTGGCCATCACGACCTTGGCCGCGACACTACTCGCGCCCCTGATCACCCGATTCATCGGCCTGGGCTTTTCCCCGGAGCAGCTGTCCCTGGCCGTGGCATTCGCGTACTGGTGCCTGCCGCAGATCTTCTTCTACGGCCTGTACACGGTCCTGGGCGAGGTCCTCAACGCCCGCAAGTCCTTCGGCCCGTTCACCTGGGTGCCCGTGATCAACAACGTGATCTCCATCGGCGGGCTGCTGCTGTTCGGCCTCCTGTTCGGCATCGACACCGATGGCCAGCGACCGCCGGGCGACTTCACCCCGGGGATGACCGCGCTGTTGGCCGGCAGCGCAACACTCGGTGTGGTGCTGCAGGCCGTGGTGCTGTACTACTTCTGGCGCCGCATCGGCCTGCGCTACCGCCCCGACTTCGCCTTCAGGGGTGTCGGCCTCGGCGCGGCCGGCAAGATGGCCAGCTGGACGTTCGGCATGCTGCTGCTGACCACTGTCGCCGGCATCGTCGAGACACAGGTCGTGACCCTCGCATCGGGCGAAGGCGCCTCCTCCACCGTCATGAGCACGGCCTGGCTGATCTTCATGCTGCCGCACTCGATCATCACGGTGTCCGTGGCCACCGCCTATTTCACCCGGATGAGCGAGCACGCCGCCCGCGAAGACACCGACAAGCTCCGCACGGACGCCTCCTCGGCCATCCGCGGGACCACCCTGCTGATCGTGCTAGCCAGCGCGGTCATCATGGTCTGCGCCTATCCGTTCGCCACGGTCTTCGGCGAAGCCGGTTTCCAACAGGTGCAGGCCATCGGCAACGTCATCATCGCCTTCCTGCTGGGCCTGGTGGCCTTCTGCGTGCTCTTCGTCGTGCAGCGCACCTTCTACGCCCTCGGCGACACGCGGACCCCGTTCTTCTTCACCCTGTTCCAGGTCGTCCTGGTCATCGCGGGCGTGCTCGGCTGCGCCCTGCTCCCGCCGGAGTGGATCGCGTTCGGCATTGCCCTCACGGTGACCGTGTCCGGAATCCTGCAGGCAATCCTGGCCACCTGGCTGCTGCGCAAGCGGCTCGGCGGCATCGACGGGAGCCGCATCCTGCGCAGCCTGGTGAAGTACTTCGTCGCCGTCATCGTCCCGGTCGCCGCTGGCGTCGGCATCCTGATCGCGCTGGGCGGCACCACGGCGGGCGGTTTCGCCGTGTCGGGGATCGGACCGGCGATCCTCTCCATGGTCCTGATCGGTTCAGTCATGGCGGGGCTGTACTTCGGCCTGCTGTTCCTGATGCGCAGCTCCGAACTGCACGGCTTCCTGGCCCCGCTGAAGGCCCGCTTCGGGCGTTAGGCGGCCGTCAGTGTGGTGTCGGCCGGGAAACCTCTTGCTGAACAGCGGCTGTACAGCGGGGCCTCCAGCCGGACGGAGCGGAATAGCATCCGATTAGGATGTGTTGTACCCGAATGTGAGGCGCCGAAAGGCGTCTCTTCCACTGATTTCAAGGAGTCTACGCGTGCGTCAGATCATCATCATCGGTTCGGGTCCTGCCGGATTCACCGCCGCCATCTACGCTGCGCGCGCGAACATGAAGCCGCTGCTGATCGCCAGTTCGGTCGAGGCCGGCGGTGAACTGATGAACACCACCGACGTGGAGAACTTCCCGGGCTTCGCCGACGGCATCCAGGGCCCCGAGCTGATGGCCAAGATGCAGGAGCAGGCCGAGAAGTTCGGCACCGAGGTCGTCTACGACGACGTCACCAAGCTCGAATTCGGCGACACCGTCAAGTCGGTCACCCTCGGCAACGGCGAGAAGCACGAGGCCCTGTCGGTGATTTTCGCCACCGGGTCCGCCTACCGCAAGCTCGGCATCCACGACGAAGAGCGTCTGAGCGGCCGGGGCGTGTCCTGGTGTGCCACCTGCGACGGCTTCTTCTTCAAGGAGAAGGTCATCGCCGTCGTCGGCGGCGGCGACTCCGCCATGGAGGAGGCCACCTTCCTCACCCGCTTCGCGAGCAAGGTCTACATCATTCACCGCAAGGACACCCTGCGTGCGTCCAAGATCATGCAGGAGCGCGCCCTGTCGCACCCGAAGATCGAGTTCGTCTGGAACTCCGAGGTCGTCGGCATCGACGGCGAAGAGGCCGTTGAGGGTCTGCGTCTGCGCGACACCGTCACCGGTACCGAGAGCGCCCTCGCGGTCGGCGGCCTGTTCGTGGCCATCGGCAACGACCCGCGCACCCACCTCGTGCATGATCTGCTCGATCTCACCAGCGAGGGCACCATCGCCGTCGCCGGACGCTCCTCCAAGACCAGCCAGGCCGGCGTGTTCGCCGCCGGAGACGTCATCGACCCCACCTACCGCCAGGCGGTCACCGCGGCCGCCAGCGGCACCGTGGCGGCTCTGGACGCTGAACACTACCTGGCCACCCTCCCCGAGGACTTGCTGGCTGCGGCCGGCGACCCCGAATTTGCAAGCGTCACCAACTAAGGAGCATTACATGTCAGCACGCGCCGTCACCGACGCCACCTTCGACCAGGAAGTCATCAACAACGAGAAGACCGTCCTGGTGGACTTCTGGGCCGAGTGGTGTGGCCCGTGTCGCGCCGTCAGCCCGATCCTCGACCAGATCGCCGCGGAGAACTCCGACAAGATCGACATCGTCAAGCTCAACGTCGACGACCACCCGGCCCTGGCCGCAAAGTACATGATCACCTCCATCCCCGCGATGAAGGTCTTCCAGAAGGGCGAGGTCGTCAAGACCGTCATCGGCGCCAAGCCGAAGCCCGCCCTCGAAGCCGACCTGGCCGCCTACCTCAAGTAGCCGCCGGCAGGTTCCTTCGCGAACCCGACACCCGCCCGGCACCCGCCGGGCGGGTGTTTTTCGTAAATTCAGGCCGATTCGGCCACCACGCGACGCACCACATACGATTAGGGCCTCACCAGAACGGATATGACGTGACAGCGATAGGCACCTCCCAGGCCGGTAACAACCTCGACCCGTGGTACCACCACTACGCCGAGCGAGCCGCCGCCCTGCGCGCCTCCGAGGTGCGCGCCCTGTTCGCCGTCGCCTCACGCCCCGAGGTCGTCTCCCTTGCCGGTGGGATGCCGTACGTCGCCGCCCTGCCCCAGGATCTCGTGATCAACGCGATGGACAGCGTCATGCGCAAACAGGGCCCCGTGGCGCTGCAATATGGCTCTGGTCAGGGAGTTCCCTTGTTCCGGGAGCAGATCCTCGAGGTCATGGCCCTGGAAGGCATCCGTGCCAACGCCGATGACGTGGTCGTGACCACCGGGTCCCAGCACGCGCTCGAACTGGTCAGCAAGCTCTTCCTGGACCCGGGCGACGTCGTGATCTCCGAGGGCCCGAGTTATGTCACCGCCATGGTGATCTTCAAGTCCTACCAGGCCGATGTCGATCACGTACCGATGGACGAGCACGGCATGATCCCCGAGGCACTCCGGGAGCACATCGCCCGGCTCAAGGCCGAGGGTCGCAAGATCAAATTCCTCTACACGATCCCCAGCTTCCACAACCCGGCCGGAGTGACCCTCAGCTGGGCCCGCCGCCTGGAGATCCTGGAGATCGCCAAGGCCAACCAGATTCTGGTCCTCGAGGACAACCCCTACGGGCTGTTGTATTTCGACCAGAAGGCACCGGATGCCATGCGCTCCATCGAGCGGGACGGCGTGGTCTACCTGGGCACCTTCTCGAAGACCCTCGCCCCCGGCTTCCGGGTGGGCTGGGCCCTGGCCCCGCACGCCATCCGCGAGAAGCTCGTGCTGGCCAACGAGGCGGCCGTGCTCTCCCCCAGCTCGTTCAGCCAACTGGTGATCTCCGAGTACCTGTCCACCGCCGATTGGAAGGGCCAGATCAACACCTTCCGTGGCGTCTATCGCGAACGCAAGAACGCCATGCTCTCCGCGTTGACGGAATATCTGCCCGAGCTCACCTGGACCAACCCCAACGGCGGGTTCTACGTGTGGCTCAGCCTGCCGGACACCCTGGACTCCAAGGCCATGCTGCCCCGCGCGGTCAAGGAGCTCGTGGCGTACACCCCGGGTACCGCGTTTTTCGCGGATGGCCAGGGTCGCCAGAACATGCGACTCTCGTTCTGCTACCCCACGCCGGAGCACATCCGTCTGGGCATCCGGCGCCTCGCCACCGTCATCCGCGACGAACTGGAGTTGCTGGACACCTTTGCCGGGACCGGCTCGCTGTTTCCCGCCCACGACGGCCGCCGATTCGGCGCCCCGCCGCCCGACATCAACTAATCCCACGTTTCTCCGGCTCGAGCTAAGGAAAACCCCAGATCATGAGCGAATCAGAGTTTCTTGACATTGTGGTGCTCGCGGGAGGAATCTCGCACGAGCGCGACGTCTCCATGCGCAGTGGACGTCGCGTGGCCGATGAGCTGACCGGGCTCGGGCACCGCGTGACCGTGCTCGACCCGCAGGCAGGGCTCCTCACCGAGCTGGCCACCCGCAAGCCCGACGTCATCTGGCCCGTATTGCACGGCGCCACCGGCGAAGACGGCGCCCTGCTCTCGCTGCTCGAGACCACCGGGATCCCGCACGTGGGCCCGCGCGGCACTGCGGCGGGACTGGCCTGGTCCAAGCCCACCGCCAAGGAACTTGTGCGTCGCGCCGGCTATGCCACCCCGGCCTGGATCGCACTCTCGCGTGAGACCTTCCGCGACCTCGGCGCCGCCAGCGTTCTCGAGCACCTCGTGACCGCGCTCGGCACACCACTGGTCGTCAAGCCCGCCCAGGGTGGATCTGCCCAGGGTGTCACCATCGTCGATGCGCCGGCGGGCCTCCCCCGCGCCATGGTGGATGCCTACACCTACGACGAAACCGCTCTCGTTGAGACGAAGATCGAAGGCACCGAGCTCGCCGTCACCGTCATCAACACTGGCGCCGGGCCCGTCGCACTGCCCGCGGTTGAGATCGTGCCCGTGAGTGGTGTTTTCAGCTTCGAAGCGCGGTACAACGCCGGCGAGACCCTGTTCTTCACGCCCGCCCGCATCGCGCCGGACGTGGCCCAGCGGGTGGCCGACACGGCCGTGGCGATCCACAGTCTGCTCGGGCTGGCCCAGCTCTCCCGCATCGACCTGATGGTCGACGCCGAGGGTGTCGCCTGGTTCCTCGAGGCGAATGTTTTGCCCGGTCTGACCGAGACCTCGCTCGCCCCGCAGTCCATCGAGGCCTCCGGCGAATCGCTTGGAGCCGTCTATTCCGCTCTCGCCCGGGCGGCCTCAACCAGCTTGCAGTAAGGCCCATGTTTCACGTGAAACACGACCCGGTCGGGGTATGTTTCACGTGAAACACCGTAGCCGCGTCGTTGGTCGAGCCTGTCGAGACCTGGCCGGTGGCGCTCCGGGCGCCGAGTACTTCACGCGAATGCAATGCGGCCGGCCCGCCCGCTGAGAGTCCCGCTACTACGCTCACCAGCGCACAATCTGCCTATCAAAGAGCTCGGAGCCGTCATTTTGCCCCTAGTTTCACGTGAAACGGCGTCTCTGAGCGCCGTTTGTGCGACCACTTCCCCCGCGCTGCATGCACCCTGCCGTCCACCCAGGCCAGCACATTCGCCCCAAAATGCCCGAAACCGACCAGAAGTACCACCAAATGACGTCCCTAACTTGCGGGGCGAGCCGATAGCGCCTCGCTATCCCTGGTCTCGATTAGCTCAACAAACAAGCCGGGCTGGGCCATATTTCGACCTGGTCAAACTGCTGCGCAGGTCGGCCTCGACGAGGTGATACCGCAACCACGTCGTTGGTCGAGCTTGTCGAGACCCGTCCGCCGGGGTTCCGGGCGCCCGAGTACTTCACGCGAAAAACGTTACCTCTGGACCGCCCACTGAGAATCATGTTCCTACCTTCTCTACCAGCGCATAATCTGCCGACCAGAAGGCTCGGAACCGTCATTGTGACCCTTGTTTCACGTGAAACGGAGTCACTGAGCGCCATTGTGAGGCCACTCCCCCGCGCGGCAGGCGCCCTGCCGTCCGCCCAGGCCGCCATAATCGTCCCCTGAATGCCCGAAACCGGCCGCGAATACTGATAAATAACGTTTCTAACCCACCAGTCAAGCCGATCGCGGCCTTGACATCCCTGATTACGACAGGCTCAATCCACGGGTTCGGTCGGGCGAATAGGCCCGCCACCTCCACCACAACACGGTCGAGCAAGCCATATCCGGTGGCCCGATTTCGACAAGTTCAATCAGCGAGCCGGGTCGGTCCTGATCTCGACCTGGTCAATCTGCTGCGCGGGTCACGATCAACGAGAGGATACCTCAACCACGTCGTCGGTCGAGCTTCTCGAAACCCGGCCCGCCGCCATTCCGGGCGCCCGAGCACTTCACGCGAAACACGATGTCGCCGGACCGCCGCACTGAGAATCGCGTTTCTTCTCCACCTGCCCACAATCTGCCCATCAAACAGCTCAGATCCATCATTTTGAACGTTGTTTCACGTGGAACGGCGTCTCTGAGCGCCATTGTGCGGCCACTCCCCCGCCCGGCGGGCGGGCAACTGACTCGCCAGGGGGCCACAATCGCCACCCAAGACCCCGACCTCGGTCCCAAATGCCGCAGATTAGCGCCCCCAATAGGCGCAATACCTCCTCCACAACCGTGGTCGAGAAAACAAGATTCGGCAGCCTGATTTCGACAAGCTCAATCAGCAGGCCGAGGTGCGCCCTGATGTCGACCTGGCCAATCTCGTGCGCGGGTCAGGCTCGACGAGACGATACCTCAACCACGTCGTTGGTCGAGCTTGTCGAGACCCGGCTGCCGGCGTTCCGGGCGCCCGACTACGTCATGCGAAACACCATGTCACTGGACGGCGCCGCTGAGGGTCGCGTACCCACGCTCTCCAGCTGCGCACAATCTGTCGCTCAAAGTACTCGGATTCGTCATTCTGACCCTTGTTTCACGTGAAACGGCGTCTCTGAGCGCCATTGTGCGGCCACTCCCCCGCGCGGCTGGCGGGCAATTGACTCGCGAAGCGGCCAGAATCGAACCCAAAGATACCGAAATTGGTCACAAACCGCGCTAAGAGCCACCCTTGGTCCGCCGGCTGAGCCGATCGCGCCTCGATGCACGCAAGCTCAATCCACGTGCCTGGTCGGGTGCATAAAGCTAGCGAGACCGCCTGATTTCGACAAGCTCAATCAGCGTGCTGGGCCGGGCCGACTTTCGACCAGGCCATCCAGCGGCTGGGCGCGCATCCAGGCTGGCACTCGGCCGGCTTGTAGTGAATCGAGGCGGCAGATGTTTCACGTGAAACACCATCGCGGCGGCTCGTCGGTGACGACTCGGGGGGCGGAACTCTGGTGATGCCCACCTGGGCCCAAATTTTCGCGGCGGGATGGTCAAAATTGACCAATTTGCGTCAGGTTTCACGTAAAACTGCGGGCCTGAGCGCCATCGTGCGGCCAATCCGCCGCCCTCCGGCGGAACTGCAAGCCGTGCAGGCCTCCAGAATCGTCCCAGTTTGGATCGAATCTGACTTAAAGCGCCCACCGAAGGGCCGCAAACGCACGCTCTCTGAGGCCTCTAAGACCAGGATGAACTGATTTCGACAGGTTCAATCAGCGGCGCAGGTCCGGCAGAATGCGCCTGTAGCGCGACAGGTGGTCGAGCTCTTCGAGAGCCGGGCGGCTGATTTCGACAAGCTCAATCAGCGGACGGGCGGTGATGCTCCAAGATGCCGCCGCCCAATTTGGCGCCCGATGTTTCACGTGAAACACTGCGTTTTAGTTGGCTCCGAAGCCGGGTTCGCCGAGTACGCCGAGAATACGGTTCAGGTCGCCGATGGTTGCGAAATCCACTGTGATCTGGCCTTTTCGTACGCCGAGATTGATCTTCACGCGGGTGTCGAGGCGGTCACCGAGGTGTTCGGCGATCTCGTTGAGGTGTCCCTGGCGCTTGCCCGGAGCGGGCTTCACAACGACGGGCTTGGGCCCGGCGGCGGCGGCCGCCTCGGCTGCACGCACTGACAGGTCCTCGTTGACGATCTTGTCCGCAAGGCGCAACATGCCCTCGGTGTCCCCCACCGACAACACTGCACGCGCATGACCGGCCGACAGTACACCGGCAGCAACACGAAGCTGCACGGCTTCGGGCAGCTTCAGCAGACGCAGGGTGTTGGTGATCTGGGGGCGCGACCTGCCGATACGGCTGGCGAGCACCTCCTGCGTGATTCCGAAGTCTGAAAGCAGCTGCTGATACGCGGACGCTTCTTCAAGTGGGTTCAGCTGCGCGCGGTGGAGATTCTCCAGCAGAGCGTCCCGGAGCATGTCGATGTCGGCGGTATCCCGCACGATCGCCGGGATGCTGTCGAGGCCGACTTCCTTGGTGGCGCGCAGGCGCCGCTCCCCCATGACAAGTTCGTACTTGCCCGGCTGCTCGATCAGCGGACGCACGACGATGGGCTGCAGCACACCGACTTCGCGGATGCTGTGCACGAGCTCGGCCAGGTCATCTTCATCGAAGACGCTGCGCGGCTGCACAGCGTTGGGAACGATGTCGGCCGGATTCAGGTGTGCGAGACGGGCGCCGGGAACCGGAAGCAGTTCGACCGTGACGTCGTCAGCCGCATCGATCGTCGCGGTCGCAGTGGAACCGTCGGCCGCGGCCGGCGTCGAGCCCGGCACCGGTGAGGCGCCGGCGGTGCCCTCCGCGTGCGGAACCTCGTTGTACGGGAAGAAGACGTCGACGGGACGGGCCTGTGACGGGTTCTCCTGCACCGGAATGAGCGAACCGATTCCGCGGCCGAGCCCTGTACGTTTCGCCATTACTGCGCATCTCCTGTTCGTGGAACGCCCCGACGGGCGATTTCTGCGGCTGCTTCGAGGTAGGAGAGGGATCCTGCCGAGTTGAGGTCGTAGCTGATGACGCTCTGACCGTAGCTGGGCGCCTCAGAAACCCGCACAGAGCGCGGAATCAGCGTGTCCAGGACCTGTTTCGGGAAATGATCGCGCACATCCTGCGCCACCTGGTTCGCGAGGTTCGTGCGGCTGTCGTACATGGTAAGCAGAATCGTCGAGACTATGAGCTGCGGGTTCAGGTGCTTCTCAATGAGCTCGATGTTCTTGAGCAGCTGGCTCAGACCCTCCAGTGCGTAGTACTCGCACTGGATCGGGATGAGCACCTCTCGTGCGGCAACGAACGCATTGATCGTGAGGAGACCGAGCGACGGCGGGCAGTCGATGAAAACGTAGTCGTACGGGTCGGCCATGTCCTTGATGTGCAGGTCGAGGGCGCGACGCAGTCGCTGCTCCCGGGCCACCAGCGAAACCAGCTCGATCTCCGCACCGGCCAGGTGGATGGTCGCCGGAACACAGTACAGGGCCCCGAACTCCGGGCTCTTCTGCACCACGTCCACCATCGGCAGGTCGTTGATGATGACGTCATAGACGCTCGAGGTCTCGGCACGGTGCTCCACGCCGAGTGCGGTGGAGGCGTTGCCCTGCGGGTCCAGGTCGATCACGAGCACACGCGCACCCTGACGGGCCAACGCAGCGGCCAGGTTGACGGCCGTGGTGGTCTTGCCCACCCCGCCCTTCTGGTTCGAGATGGTGATCACCCGGGTGCTCTCGGGCTTGGGTAGCCGCTCGGCGGCGATCACCTGTCGGCGGCGGGTCAGATCTGAGATCTCCCGCGCCAGGGGGGTGCTGTTGTCGACGCCGGAGCCGGGAGTGCCGGTCTGCTGGTCTTCGCCGGGATGTTTCACGTGAAACCTTTGCGTTCGACGGTTGATGAGCCACCCGAAAGGGTGCCCCGGTGCTATCCACCCGTGCCGGGCGGATGTTGCCGGGGACTAGTCCACTGTAGCCTTAATGACCCGTGTGACGTCCTCCAGCACGCCCTCGCCGAGGGTGAGTACCTCCACATCGCGCAGGTGGAACCGCGCGATCGGCTTGGCGGCGTTGGCGATCTCCCCCGCGGCGCCCGCGCCCTTCATCAGCACGAGCTCGCCGCCGGAACGCAGCAGCGGCGCCGTGAGGGGAATGAGGGTCTTGAACGCGCTCACCGCACGGGCGGTGACCTGATCCAGGGGCGTATCCAGACGGATGTCTTCGGCGCGGGCGCGCAGCACCCGTGCATTGGTGAGGCCCAGCGCGGCGACCTGACCGGTCAACCACGCCACGCGGCGCTCCATCGGCTCGATGAGCACGAAGGAGACATCGGGCCGAGCGATGGCCAGAACCAGACCCGGCAGGCCGGCGCCCGATCCCACGTCGCCGACCAGGCCGGGCTTCAGGAGCGGAGCAACCACGACGCAGTTCAGGATGTGCCGGCTCCACAGCCGGGGAAGCTCGAGCGGACCGATCAGGCCGAGCTCTTCGCCCTGCTCGGCGAGGTGCCGGGTGAACTCCCGGGCGACGTCGATGCGGTCGCCGAAGAGTCCAGCGGCGACGGCGGGCTCGGCCTCGAGGGTTTCAGTCATACTCGGTGTGGCTACGCTGCGGTGATGACGGTGTGACGGTCGCGGCCTTCGCCAAGGGACTCGGAGACGTATCCGCGTTCCGAGACGATGTCGTGCACAAGCTTGCGCTCGTAGGACGACATCGGGGGGAGGGAAGCCTCCGTTGCGCCGCCATCGATGCGCTCGATGGCATGGCCGACCAGGTCGGTCAGCTCGGCCTGGCGGGCCTCGCGGGAGCCCCCGATGTCGAGGATCAGTCTGGAGAACGACCCGGTCTTGTTCTGCACGGCAAGTCGCGTGAGCTCCTGCAGGGCGTTCACGGTGTCGGGCTTGGACAACAGGCGCAGATTCTGCGGGTCAACCGAGTTCACCGACAGGTAGGCCCGTCCGTTCCGGGCATCGATGTCGATGTCACCGTCCAGGTCGCAGATGTCGAGGAACTCTTCGATGTAGTCCGCTGCGATGTCGCCTTCCTGCTCCAGCTGGCCGATGGTCGGCGCGGCGTCGGACGCGGCATCCGCATTGATCACGTCGGTGTTCTCAGTCACGTTGTCCATCCCTCTTACTTCTTGGGGCCGGTCTGCTTCTTGGCACGGTTCTTGCCAACGGGCTGCTGGCGCTGGGCCGGCTTCTTGGGCTCGTCGACAATAATGATGTCTCCGTCGGTTGCGATGAGCTTGCCCTTGCGGGCAAGGCGCTCTTCGCGGGCCTTGGCGGCCTCGCTGCCCGGCGTGGGCATGTTGCGGATGACGAGGAACTGCTGGGCCATGGTCCAGATGTTCGAGGTGAGCCAGTAGAACATCACGCCGAGCGGGAAGGCCACACCGGAGAAGGCGAACACCAGCGGCAGCAGGTACAGCATGATCTTCTGCTGCTTGAACATGGGGCTGGCCTTGGTCTCCGGCGACATGTTCTTGGAGACGATCTGCAGCTGGGTGATGAACTGCGACGCGGTCATGAGGACGACCATCGTGGCCGCGATGATCATGACGGAAAGGTTGAAGTCCTGGCCACCGGTCCACAGTGCCCACTGCTGGGCAAACGTGTCGTGCAGCGGGGCGACGCCGAACAGGTTGGCGTTGCTGAAGCTGGTCGCCAGGGCCTGGTTCAGGGGGCCGACGCCGGCGTTGGAGCGCTGGGCATCGTTGAGCACCGAGAACAGGGCGAAGAAGATCGGCATCTGCAGGAGCAGGGGCAGGCACGAGGCGAGCGGGTTGGTCCCGGTGCGCTTGTACAGCTCCATGGTCTCGCGGGACATGGCCTCGCGGGAGAACTGGTCCTTCTTGCCCTTGTACTTGTCCTGGATCTTCTTGAGCTGCGGCGCGACCTCGAGCATCTTGCGCTGGCTCTTGATCTGTCGAACGAAGATGGGGATCAGCGCCGCTCGCACCACGAGCACGAGGCCGACGATGGAGAGCACCCAGGTGAGGCCGTCGTTGTAGCCCATGCCCAGGTTGGAGAACAACCAGTGGAAGGCGACGAGCAGAAGCTCAACGGCCCATTTCAGCGGCCAGAGAATAGTACCTAAGAGGTCCATACGTGCGGGTCAGCCCTTTCCGTGGCTAAAGGAACTACAAATCCAAACGACGTCACGGTGTAGCGACGGTGTCGTTTCAGGGGAACATCATCGATTCCGCCCTCAGCCCAAGGATGACAACGCAAGACCCGGCGTGCGGCGAAAAAAGAGCCGACGATCAGGCCATATTCTTGGACGGCGCCGAGGGCGTACGCCGAACACGAGGGGTAGTACCGGCAAACATCGCCGTACAACGGTGAGATTACTGCGCGATAGACCCGCAGGAGCACCACCCCGAGATTTCGGGGCAGTAATACCAGCGTGAGTATCACCCTGTTCATCTCGTGCGCTGCCCCTTGACCAGGGCATTCGACAGCTCGGCCACGAGATCGGGCCAGCTGGCGTGCACGGATGTGGGCAATGCGCGAAAAACGACCTCCGTCCCGGCGGGAACGCCAGGAAGGAGATCGAAGCTTGCCGCTTTCAGCCGACGACGCACGCGGTTACGAACCACCGCGCCGCCCACGTTTTTGGCGACGATGAACCCGAACCGCACCGGGGTGGGTTCTGGGTTGCGGCGGAGATACGCCACTGTGTGCGGGCCTACGACCCGCACACCTCGTCGAACGACAGCCTTATAGTCGCTCCCGCTCGTGATGCGATTGGCGTGAGCGAGCACAGGAGGTCTTACGCGGAGAGTTCGGTGCGACCCTTGCGACGACGAGCACCGAGGATGGCGCGTCCGGCGCGGGTGCGCATACGAAGACGGAAACCGTGCACCTTCGCGCGACGACGGTTGTTCGGCTGGAACGTTCTCTTGCTCATTGTTCAATCTCCACGTATTGGATCTCCGCAGGCCAAAACGAGCGGCCGGGAAAGAGTGAGGTAGCCCACGGGCTGGGGTCAACTGATTAAAACTACGGCTTCGCTCGCCCGTGGTCAAACTGGCGAGGCCCAAACGTTCGATTCTGCCCATTGAATTCCCATTTCCGGTACAGACACGCTGGCAATCTTCAAGCTAATTTGGCCTGACCGCCGGTCATTGACTACCGTGAGGACAAGTTATCCACAGGGTGTGGGTAAACCCTGAGAATCCAGTCGTTATTTACCCACAGGCGGTGGATAACGTTGTGGATGAATCGCCGGATGGGACATTCTGTGTCGACATGCGAAGGCTCTCTCAGGGCGGCAAACGTACAGAAGAAGATTGTGGGAAACCATGCCAGACGGGGAACAGCCAATCAGCGAGACTTGGCGGTCGGTTCTGACCATCTTGGAGTCGGACGACACCGTCACTCCGATGCTGTACGGCTTCCTGAATCTGGTCGAGCCCAAGGGCATCGCGGCCGGCACCTTCTACCTGGAGGTCCCCAACGAGTTCACCGCGAGCATGCTCAACGTGCGCATGCGGGTTCCGCTCCTCACGGCGATGGGCCAGCTCAGCGAATCGGTCGCGGTCACCACGTTCTACGTCGTGGTCAATCCCGAACTCGAGCAGGAGTCCCTGCGCCCGGTGCAGGAACCCATCGAACGCCAGCCTGACATCGAGACGCCGGCCACGCCGCAGTCGGTTTTCGAGAGCACTCCCCCGGAACGCCCACACGACACCCGGCTGAACTCCAAGTACAGCTTCGACAACTTCGTCATCGGCCAGTCCAACCGGTTCGCCCACGCGGCGGCCGTCGCCGTGGCCGAGGCTCCCGCCAAGGCGTACAACCCGCTTTTCATCTACGGCTCGTCCGGTCTGGGCAAGACCCACCTGCTGCACGCCATCGGCCACTATGCGATGAGCCTGTATCCAGGCATCCGCGTGCGCTACGTCAGTAGCGAGGAATTCACCAACGACTTCATCAACTCGATCGCCAACAACCGCGGTTCCGCTTTTCAGAACCGGTACCGCAACATCGACATCCTGATGATCGACGACATCCAGTTCCTGCAGGGCAAGGCGGAGACCCAGGAAGCGTTCTTCCACACCTTCAACACCCTGCACGATCACAACAAACAGGTCGTCATCACGAGCGACCTGCCGCCGAAGGCCCTCACCGGGTTTGAAGACCGCATGCGGTCGCGCTTCGAGTGGGGCCTGATCACGGATGTCCAGGCGCCAGACCTGGAGACCCGCATCGCGATCCTCCGCAAGAAGGCGCAGAGCGAAAAGCTGCAGGTCCCGCACGACATTCTCGAGTTCATGGCGTCGAAGGTGTCGTCCAACATCCGGGAGCTGGAAGGCACCCTGATCCGGGTGACCGCGTTCGCGAGCCTGAATCGCACCCCGGTGGACATGAATCTCGTGCAGACCGTGTTGAAAGACGTGATCACCCTCGACGAGGACAACGTGATCGCGCCGGTGGACATCATCACGAACACGGCGGACTACTTCAAACTCACGGTCGACGACCTGTACGGCTCGTCCCGGTCGCAGGCCGTGGCCACCGCACGACAGATCGCGATGTACCTGTGCCGAGAGCTGACGAATCTCTCACTCCCCAAGATCGGCCAGCTGTTCGGCAACCGCGACCACACCACGGTGATGTACGCGAACAAGAAGATCAGCGAGCTCATGAAGGAACGCCGGTCCATCTACAACCAGGTCACGGAGCTGACAAACCGCATCAAGCAGGATCACCGCTACAAGTAAGAGAAAATTTTTTTGTGTTTCGTACCTGTGGATAACCCTGTGGAAACTGCCCGGACAACTCGGGGCAACCTGTAGAAACGCACGGCTCGCTTGTGAAAACTCGGAATTACAGAAACCAGTTCGTGTCATTCATTGGGCTTAACGCTCACAGGGCGTCCACAAGTTACAAGTTTGTAGTTCCCAGTCGCTGAGCGCTATCCACCGAGTTATCCACAGTTTCCACACCGGTTAAGAAGATTAACGATTAACTTCATTAGCTCCAGGTCCAACAACCTTTACTCGCCGAGGCTCACAAGAAATGGGCCGCGGATAAACCCGACTAGCATTGAGGCCGTATCCAGGTCTCCACCGACAGGAGTGACTTCGTGAGATTTCAGGCCAATCGGGATGTCTTCAGCGAAGCCGTTTCTTTCGCTGTCAAGCTCCTTCCCCAACGCACCACCCTGCCCATTTTGAGCGGTGTCCTTATCGAGGCGACAGAGACCGGCCTGATCCTGTCCTCGTTCGACTACGAAGTTTCGGCGCAGACCGAGATCGCCGCCGATGTCGAAGAGACCGGCAAGGTACTCGTCTCCGGCCGCCTCCTGGCCGAAATCGCCAGCCGGATGCCCAACGCCCCAGTGCGTTTTTCCACCAACGAGTCCCGCATCACCGTGAGCTGCGGCACCGCAAACTTCACCCTGCTGTCTATGCCGGTAGAGGAATATCCAAGCATTCCCCAGGTCAGCGCCCAATCCGGCCTGGTACCCGCTGAGGAATTCGCCGCGGCTGTCTCACAGGTCGCCGTCGCCGCGTCTCGCGACGACGTGACCCCGGTGATCACCGGTGTGCAGCTGCAGATCACCGAGAACAGCATCAGCCTCGTCGCCACCGACCGGTACCGCGTTGCCGTGCGCGAAATCGACTGGGACCCGGGAGCAAACCAGGCCCAGGAACCGATCACCGCGCTGGTGCCGGCCCGCACGCTGCAGGAGGTCGGCAAGACCTTCGGCCACAGCGGCACGATCTCGGTGGCCATCACCAACACCGACGACCGTGAACTGATCGCGTTCACCGCTGACAAGAAAACCGTCACGTCGCTGCTGATCAAGGGCAACTACCCGCCGGTGCGTCGCCTGTTCCCGGACAACGTCGACAACTACGCCGTGATGAACACCGCGGAACTGATCGAGGCCACCCGCCGTGTGCAGCTGGTTCTCGAGCGTGAGGCCGCACTGCGGTTCAGCTTCACGGCCGACGGCCTCACCCTCGAGGCCATCGGCTCCGAACAGGCGCAGGCGTCCGAGACCATCGACGCGATCCTCTCCGGCGGCGACACCGTCGTCTCGCTCAAGCCCCAGTTCCTGCTGGATGGCCTCGGCGCGGTGCACTCCGAGTTCGTGCGCATCTCGTTCACCAAGACCGAGAACCCCAACAAGCCGGGACCGGTGCTCATCACCAGCCAGACCTCGCGCGAGCAGCCGGGTGCCGACAGTTACCGGTACCTTCTGCAGCCGAACCTGCTTCTGCGCTAAGCGCGCCAGCCCCACCAGCACGACACGAACCACGAAGGACTGCCATGCACATCGGAATCGTCGGCCTGGGCAAAATGGGCGCCAACATGCGGGACCGTCTGCGCGCCGCCGGTCTGACGGTCACGGGCTATGACCGCAACCCCGAGGTATCCGACGTCGCCGGCACCGCCGAGCTGGTCGAGGCGATCCCGTCTCCCCGGCTGATCTGGGTCATGGTTCCGGCCGGTGCGATCACCACCGCGGTGATCGCCGATCTGGCCACGAAGCTCTCCCCCGGCGACCTGGTCATCGACGGCGGCAACTCCAGGTTCACCGACGACTTCACCCACGAGGCGCTGCTCGCCGAGAACGGGATCCACTACGTGGACGCCGGTGTTTCCGGTGGAATCTGGGGCCTCACCAATGGGTTCGGACTCATGGTCGGCGGTTCCGCCGCCGACGTGGAAAGGGCCATGCCGGTCTTCGACGCGCTGCGTCCGGAGGGCCCCCGCGAGGAAGGCTTCGTGCACGCCGGCAAGGTCGGCGCCGGCCACTACGCCAAAATGGTGCACAACGGCATCGAGTATGCGCTGATGCAGGCCTACGCCGAGGGTTATGAACTGTTGGAGAAGCGCGACGACCTCATCCAGGATGTGCCCGGCATCTTCACGGCCTGGCAGCGCGGCACCGTCGTGCGGTCCTGGTTGCTCGAACTCATGGTGCGAGCCCTCAAGGACGACCCGCAGCTGGCCGACATCGAAGGTTACGTCGAGGATTCCGGTGAGGGACGCTGGACCATCGAAGAGGCCATCAACAACGCCGTTCCGGTGCCCGCGATCAGCGCGTCGATCTTCGCCCGCTTCGCCTCCCGCCAGGACGACTCCCCGGCGATGAAGGCCGTGGCCGCGCTGCGCAACCAGTTCGGTGGGCATGCCATAAAGAAGGCAGACTGATCCCGAGTGCGGGTCACACACCTCTCCCTCACTGACTTCCGCAACTATGCGGAAGCCGAGGTTCCCTTCGGCGCCGGACCCAATCTGATCGTCGGCCGCAACGGCCAAGGCAAGACCAATCTGGTCGAAGCGCTCGGCTTTCTCAGCACGCTGAGCTCGCACCGGGTGTCCCAGACCGGGGCGATGGTGCGCTCCGGCGAAGACTCCGCGATCATCCGCGCCCGCCTCGAGTACAACGGCCGGGACATCCTCGCCGAGGTGCAGATCAACAGGTCTGGACTCAATCGGGCACAGATCAACAAGTCGGTCATCAAAACCCGCGAACTCCCCCGCTATTTCTCCAGCGTGCTGTTCGCTCCGGAAGACCTGGCCCTCGTGCGCGGCGACCCGTCCGGCCGTCGACGTTTTCTCGACCAACTGCTCGTGTTGCGTAACCCCCGGTTCTCCGGGGTGCTGGCCGACTATGACCGGGTGCTCAAACAGCGCAACACCCTGCTCAAATCCGCCAGGGCATCCGGCCTGAAGACCACCCAGCTGGGCACCCTCGACATTTGGGATGAACGACTGGTGGCGCTGGGCTCCGAGATCATCGATGCGCGCGCGGATCTCGTGGCCCAGCTGATGCCGCCGCTGCACAACGCCTACAAGTCGGTGGCCGGCGCGGATCACGGGCCGAACCTGGTGGCCTCGTTGAGCATTCTCGGCGCCGACGAGGAAGCCGACGAGACCGGCTCCCCCGCCGTCGCGCCCCCGAACGTCGGCTCCGGCTCCGGCACGGCCGACACCTTCCGCACCGCATTGGCCGGGTTGCGCCGCAAGGAACTGGACCGGGGCATGACCCTGGCCGGACCGCACCGCGACGACCTCGTCTTCGAACTCAACAACCTGCCCGCCAAGGGGTATGCCAGTCACGGCGAATCCTGGTCCTTCGCGCTCGCCCTCAAACTCGCGTCGGCCGAGCTGCTCCGACGCGATTCCTCCAGCGGCGACCCGGTGCTGATCCTCGACGACGTGTTCGCCGAACTCGACCAATCCCGCCGCCGCCGCCTGGCCGAAGCCGTCACCGGGTACGAACAGGTGCTCATCACCGCCGCCGTCTTCGAAGACGTCCCAGCGGTGCTCGCGGCGCACGCCATCCACATCCACGCCGGCGCAGTCGTTGACGCGCCCGAGGTGGAGAGCGGAGCCGACCATGGCTGAACACAGCGAAGCCGCCAAGGTCTACCTCCGATTCAAGGATGTCTTCGGCGACCCGAACGCGAAGCGCATCCGCGCCAGGCGGAAGGCGAGCCCCCAAATCGGCTCCAGCGTGCCGTTCGGCGCCGGCCGGGACCCGCGGGGACTGGGCGAGACCATCAATTCGCTCACCGCGCAGTTGGGCTGGAACTCTCCGATGGCCCAGTCCGACCTGCTCGGCTCCTGGATCGAACTCGCCGGTGAGGAAACCGCGAAACACTCCACCCCGGCCGGCATCGACGAGGGCATCCTGACCGTGCACTGCGAGTCGACGGCATGGGCGACCCAGCTGCGCATGATGCGCGTGGAAATCATGACGCAGATCATGCAAAAGTTCCCGGATGCCGGCATCGCCGCAATTCGTTTTCAGGGACCCAACGCTCCCTCCTGGAAAAAGGGTCCCAGATCAATCCCAGGGCGTGGTCCACGCGATACCTACGGCTAGGTAGCCAAAACAGGTCAACCCTTCGAATAAAACGCGTCAAACGGCGGTTTTGGCCGTTGGGGCTTGGGGTGTTTGGTAGGCTGAGGGGTCGCCTGTGCGACGGTCAGGAGCCCAATTTCACATGACAATTGAACCGAAAACTGAGCCGGAGCAGCACGCTTACGGCGCAGAAGACATCCAGGTTCTCGAAGGCCTTGAAGCTGTTCGCAAGCGACCAGGAATGTACATCGGTTCAACCGGTCCACGCGGTCTGCACCACCTGGTCTACGAGATCGTCGACAACTCCGTCGACGAGGCGTTGGCCGGCTACTGCGACACCATTGACATCCGTATCCTTCCCGACGGCGCCGTGCGCGTGCAGGACAACGGTCGAGGCATCCCCGTCGACATTCACAAGGCGGAAGGCAAGTCCACCGTCGAGGTGGTCCTGACCGTGCTGCACGCCGGTGGAAAGTTCGGCGGCGGCGGTTACGCGGTCTCCGGAGGACTCCACGGCGTGGGCAGCTCGGTGGTCAACGCCCTCTCCAGCCGCCTCGAGGTCGAGGTGCGCAGGCAGGGTCACGTGTGGCGGCAGAGCTTCCACAACGGTGTGCCGAACGAGTCGCTGCACCAGGACGAGGTCTCCGACGAGACCGGAACCACGATCACCTTCTGGCCGAGCGCGGAGACCTTCGAGACGATCGTCTTCGACTACGAAACCCTGCGCGCGCGGTTCCAGCAGATGGCGTTCCTCAACAAGGGCCTGCGCCTCACGCTCACCGACGAGCGTGCGGACAGCCTGGACGCCGAGGACAAGCCGCTCAGCAACAGCTTCATGTACGAGCACGGCCTGATGGACTACGTGGCCTACCTCAACCGCACCAAGAAGGCCGACCTGGTCAACGAGGAGATCATCTCCTTCGAATTCGAGGACACCGAAAAGAAGATCGCCCTCGAGGTGGCCATGCAGTGGACCACCGCGTACACCGAGAGCGTGCACACCTACGCGAACACCATCAACACCCACGAGGGCGGCACCCACGAAGAGGGCTTCCGCGCGGCGCTGACCACCCTGGTGAACAAGTACGCGCGTGAAAAAGGCATCCTGAAGGAAAAGGACGACAACCTCTCCGGCGACGACGTGCGCGAAGGCCTGACCGCCGTCGTGTCGATCAAACTCGCCGAACCGCAGTTCGAGGGCCAGACCAAGACCAAGCTGGGCAACACCGAGGCCAAGTCGTTCGTGCAGCGGGTCGTCAGCGACCAGCTTTCCGACTGGTTCAACCGCAACCCGGTTCAGGCCCGCGAGATCATCCGCAAGTCGCTGCAGGCCGCGACCGCCCGCATGGCAGCCCGCAAGGCCCGCGAGACCGCCCGACGCAAGGGCCTGCTCGAGGGCGGCGGCATGCCCGGCAAGCTCAAGGACTGCCAGAGCAAGGACCCCGCCGCATCCGAGATCTTCATCGTGGAGGGCGACTCGGCCGGCGGCTCCGCCGTACAGGGCCGCAACCCCGAGACCCAGGCGATCCTGCCGCTGCGCGGCAAGATCCTCAACGTGGAGAAGGCCCGGCTCGACCGCGCGCTCGGCAACGCTGAAGTGCAGGCGATGATCACGGCGTTCGGCGCCGGCATCGGTGAGGACTTCAACCAGGACAAGGTGCGGTACCACAAGATCGTGCTGATGGCCGATGCCGATGTCGACGGCCAGCACATCACCACCCTGCTGCTCACCCTGCTGTTCAGGTACATGCGACCGCTGATCGACCTCGGCTACGTGTACCTCGCACAGCCGCCGCTGTACAGGCTCAAGTGGTCCAACTCGGCCCACGAGTACGTGTACTCGGATGCCGAGCGGGACGCCCTGCTCGCCGACGGCGCGGCCGCCGGCAAGCGGATCCCCAAGGACAACGGCATCCAGCGCTACAAGGGCCTGGGCGAGATGGACTACAAGGAGCTGTGGGAAACCACGATGGCTCCCGAGTCCCGCACCCTGCTCCAGGTGACCCTGGACGACGCGGCAGCCGCCGACGAGATTTTCTCCACCCTGATGGGCGAAGACGTCGAATCCCGACGCAACTTCATCCAGAAGAACGCGAAGGACGTGCGTTTCCTTGACATCTGACGACACCACAGGCACCACGCCGGACGCCCCGGACGCGGCCAGCATCGCGGCAGCAGCCGCGCACCTCACCCAGCACGGCAAGATCGACCAGGTCGACCTGCAGCTGGAAATGCAGCGCTCCTACCTCGACTACGCCATGAGCGTCATCGTCGGCCGCGCGCTGCCGGACGTGCGTGACGGCATGAAGCCCGTGCACCGCCGCGTGATCTACGCCATGTACGACGGCGGCTACCGCCCCGACAAGGCGTTCTCCAAGTGCGCCCGCGTCGTCGGCGACGTGATGGGCCAGTTCCACCCGCACGGTGACTCCTCGATCTACGACGCCCTCGTGCGCCTGGTTCAGCCGTGGAGCCTGCGGTACCCGCTGGCCCTCGGCCAGGGCAACTTCGGCTCCCCCGGCAACGACGGCGCCGCCGCCCCGCGATACACCGAAACGAAGATGGCCCCGCTGGCCCTCGAGATGGTGCGCGACATCGACGAAGACACCGTCGATTTCCAGGACAACTACGACGGCCGCACCCTCGAGCCCACGGTGCTGCCCGCCCGCTTCCCGAACCTGCTGGTGAACGGCTCCGTCGGCATCGCCGTCGGTATGGCCACCAACATCCCGCCGCACAACCTGCGCGAGGTGGCCGCCGGCGCCCTGTGGTACCTCGAGAACCCCGATGCCAGCCGCGAAGAGCTGCTCGAAGCGCTCATCCAGCGCATCAAGGGCCCTGACTTCCCCACCGGCGCTCAGATCCTGGGCATCAAGGGCATTCAGGATGCCTACCGCACCGGTCGCGGCTCCATCACGATGCGCGCCGTGGTGAGCATCGAGGAGCTGCAGGGTCGCACCTGCCTGGTCATCACCGAACTGCCGTACCAGGTGAACCCCGACAACCTGGCGATCAAGATCGCCGACCTGGTCAAGGACGCCAAGATCAGCGGCATCGCCGACATCCGCGACGAGACCAGCGGCCGCACCGGCCAGCGCCTGGTGATCGTGCTCAAGCGCGACGCCGTGGCCAAGGTCGTGCTGAACAACCTCTACAAGCACACCCCGCTGCAGGAGAACTTCGGCGCGAACATGCTCGCGATCGTCGACGGCATCCCGCGCACCCTGGCCCTGGACGGCTTCATCACCGCCTGGGTGTCGCACCAGATCGACGTCATCGTGCGCCGCACCCAGTTCCGGTTGAACAAGGCCGAGGCGGATGCGCACATCCTGCGCGGTTACCTCAAGGCGCTCGACGCGCTCGACGAGGTCATCGCCCTGATCCGCCGCTCCCCCACCGTGGACGACGCCCGTGAGGGCCTGATGGACCTGCTGACGGTCGACAAGCTCCAGGCCGACGCCATCCTGACCATGCAGCTGCGCCGTCTGGCCGCCCTCGAGCGCCAGAAGATCATCGACCAGGCCGCCGAGCTCGAACTGCAGATCGTCGAGTTCAAGTCGATCCTGGCCAGCCCCGAGCGCCAGCGCACCATCGTGAGCACCGAACTCGGCGAGATCACCGACAAGTTCGGCGACGACCGCCGTACCGAGATCATGTTCGGCTTCGACGGCGACATGTCGGTCGAGGACCTCATCCCCGAAGAGGAGATGGTGGTCACCGTCACCCGCGGCGGCTACATCAAGCGCACCCGCAGCGACAACTACCGCAACCAGCACCGCGGTGGCAAGGGCGTCAAGGGCGCCCAGCTGCGCGCCGACGACGTGGTCGAGCACTTCTTCGTCACCACGACCCACCACTGGCTGTTGTTCTTCACCAACACCGGCCGGGTCTACCGGGCCAAGGCCTACGAGGCGCAGGAATCCGGCCGGGACGCCAAGGGCCAGCACGTCGCCAACCTGCTCGCACTGCAGCCGGGCGAGGAAATCGCCCAGATCCTGGACATCCGGGACTACGGCGTGGCCCAGTACCTCACCCTGGCCACCCGCGAGGGCCTGATCAAGAAGACCGCGCTCAGCGAGTACGACACCAACCGCACCGGCGGCATCATCGCGATCAAGCTGCGCGAGGGTGACGAACTCGTCTCCGCGCTGCTCGTCGACGAGGACTCCGACCTGCTGCTGGTGTCGAAGAAGGGCATGTCCATCCGGTTCACCGCCTCCGACGAGGCCCTGCGCCCGATGGGCCGCAGCACCTCCGGCGTGATCGGTATGCACTTCCGTGGGCAGGACACTCTGCTGGACGCCTCCGTGGTCTCCGACGACGGTTTCGTGTTCGTCGTCACCGAGGGCGGCTACGCCAAGCGCACCTCCGCCGACCAGTACCGCCTGCAGAACCGTGGCGGACTGGGCATCAAGGTGGCCAAGTTGAACGAGGACCGTGGCGATCTCGTCGGCGCGCTCATCGTCGACGAGGAGGACGAAGTCCTTGTGGTTCTTGCCAGCGGCAAGGTGGTACGCTCTGACGTCGCCGAAGTGCCGGCCAAGGGCCGGGACACCATGGGCGTCGTTTTTGCAAAGTTCGCGACCGAAGATCGAATCATCGCCATCGCGAAGAACACCGAACGCAATCTGGTCGCCCTGGAAATCGAGGCGGCGGCCACCGAGAGCGATTCGGGGAAAGTAGAATCAGCAGATGAGTAGTGTTGCCGAGAAACTGGCCAAAAAGTCGAGTCGGGGTGCAATGTCGTCCAAGCAGGTACGTCTAAAGCTCGTTTACATCGACTTCTGGTCGGCCGTCAAGCTGTCCTTCCTGATCGCCGTGTGCCTGGCCGTGGTGACCATCGTCGCCACGTTCCTCACCTTCACGGTGCTCAACGGAACCGGCATCTTCACCCAGATCGATGCCCTGTACACGGATATCGCCGGGAGCGCGTCTGAGCTCACGACGATCCTGTCGATCGGCAACGTGATGGGCTTCGCCGTGGTCGTCGCCATCATCAACGCCGTCGTCGTGACCGCCCTGGGCGCGATCTTCGCCGTTCTGTACAACCTGAGCGTCAAGGTCACCGGAGGCCTGCTCGTCGGATTCACCAACAACTGATGGATGTGTTCCCAATCGCAGGTCGCTCGCGGCCTCGATTGGGACTTTTCGCCAGTTTCCGTTAGTCTGAAACCTGCCCAATGGGGGGATATAGCTCAGTTGGTTAGAGCGCTTCGCTGATAACGAAGAGGTCCCAGGTTCAAATCCCGGTATCCCCACGTAGTACTTTCATAGCCTTACATCTCCACCAGATCTTCATTCCGTGAGGATCCGGTTCGGGGCCATAGCTCAATTGGTAGAGCGCCTGCTTTGCAAGCAGGAGGTCCGGGGTTCGATTCCCCGTGGCTCCACAGTAATCCCGAGGTACCGCCCTCACCCGTTTCACCGGCTGGGGGTTTTGTGTTTCCGGCTCCCCGGGCGCGACCCACTCCCCCGGCCCCCAGGCGCGTTCTCCTCGACCGGGAGCAGCTGAACGCCCCGATACACCAGCCGCGGCCGCGCATCCGCTCACGCGCCGCCCAGGGCGGCCTGCACGCCTACTCCGGCCCCTAGCCCCCACCGCGGGTCGCGCGCCGCTCGTTGGTCGAGCTTGTCGAGACCCGGTGACCTGAGTGTTGGTCGTGGTGCGTTGCGGGGTCGTCTCGCGGGGTCTCGACAGGCTCGACCAGCGGAGATGGTCGCGTTCCGATTGGGCGGCGGCGACGTGTCTGGGTGTCGTGCGTCGCTCGTTGGTCGAGCTTGTCGAGACCCGGTGACGTGCGTGGTGGGTTTTGGGGTCGTCTGGCGGGGTCTCGACAGGCTCGACCAGCGGAGATGGTCGCGTTCCGATTGGGCGGCGGCGACGTGTCTGGGGGTCGCGCCCGCTCGTTGGTCGAGCTTGTCGAGACCTGGTGACCCGCATGCGTGTCGGTCGCGGGGTCGTCTCGCGGGGTCTTGACAGGCTCGACCAGCGGAGATGGTGGCGTTCCGATTGGGCGGTGGCGAGGTGTCTGGGTGTCGCGCCCGCTCGTTGGTCGAGCTTGTCGAGACCTGGTGACCCGCATGCGTGTCGGTCGCGGGGTCGTCTGGCGGGGTCTTGACAGGCTTGACCAGCGGAGATGGTTGTGTTCCGGTTGGGCGGTGGCGACGTGTCTGGGTGTCGTGCGTCGCTCGTTGGTCGAGCTTGTCGAGACCCGGTGACGTGCCCGGGTGTCGCAGCTCGACTGGTGGAGGGGCTGCTCAGTCGGCGAGCAGTGCGTAGGGCCTCGGCAGCGGAGGATACGCACCGAGGCCCGTCTGCACGTCAGCTGCCGATCTTGTCCAGTTCGGCGACGTCATTGGCGGACAGCACGAGAGCGGCGCCGGTGAGGTTCTCCCGCAAGTGGGCGAGAGAGGACGTGCCCGGAATCAACAGGATGTTGGGTGAACGCTGCAGCAGCCAGGCCAGGGCGACGGACATGATGGTCGCGTCCAGCCGTAGTGCGACCGCCGAGAGAGCCTCGGACTGGAGGGGGCTGAAGCCACCGAGCGGGAAAAAGGGCACATAGGCGATGCCGGCGCTGGCGAGCCTGTCGATCAGGTCATCGTCCTGCCGGTGGGCGAGGTTGTACATGTTCTGCACGCAGACGATCGGCGCGATCGCCCTGGCCTCGTCGACCTGCTCGGCTGTGGCATTGCTGACGCCGAGGTGCCGGATGAGTCCCTCCTTCTGCATGTCGACGAGGGCGCGGAACGACTCGGCGAGTGAACCCGGCACCGGACCTTCGGCATTGCCGAGCCGAAGGTTGACCAGGCCGAGCGTCTCGAGGCCGAGTGACTGGAGGTTTTCCGCGACCTGCTCACGCAGTTGCCCTGGCTCGCGGGCTGTCGGCCACCCGCCCTGGGCGTCGCGGTTCGCACCCACCTTGGTCACGACGTGGAGAGTGTCCGGATAGGGATGGAGCGCTTCCCGGATGAGTTCGTTGGTGACCCTGGGACCGTAGGCGTCGCTGGTGTCAATGTGCGTGATGCCGAGGTCGACGGCTTCACGGAGTACGGCGAGGGCGGCGTCCCGGTCCGCCGGCGGTCCCATGACCCAGGGGCCCGCGAGCTGCATGGCGCCGTAGCCGAAGCGGGCGACGGTCAGGTCGCCGAGTTCCCAGGTGCCGCCGGGAAGAGAAATACGGGTTGTCGTCATGAGTGTGCCTTTCACAGGGACCGAGGTGGCGCCACACGGCGCCATGAGCCAGTATGGGGAAGTAACTTCCCATCGGGAAGTAGGCACTTTCGGGTGCGTTAGTCACCCACGGATGCGGGAGCGATAGATGGCAACGATGACGGCCGCGGAGCGCAGAGCTGAAAGCAAGGCCATGTACAACGCCTTCCTCGCGGTCTGCCCGAGTCAGAAACTGCTCGACCGCATCTCCAACAAGTGGGTGACATTGATCCTGACCGCGCTCGGCAGCGGCCCTGACTGCACGGGCGAGCCCGCAGCGATGCGCTACTCGGAACTCGCCCGCACCCTGGCCGGCGTCAGTCCCAAGATGCTCACGCAGACGCTGCGGTCGTTGGAAGCCGACGGCCTCATCTCGCGCACTGTCACGCCGACCGTGCCGGTGACGGTCTCCTACGAACTGACGGAGATCGGCCTGTCCCTGCAGCAAACGATCCGCGGACTCAAACTGTGGGCCGAAACGCACATGGACGAGATCTTCGCCCACCGCCAGACAAGCGGCGTATAGGCGCCAAGACACGCAACAAGGCCCCCGTCGAAGACGATGGCCTTGTTGAAAGTGCTGCGGACTAGATGTCCGTGGACTTCTCAATCGGCGAGTCAAGGAGCGACTCGTCTTCGGAGACCCACAGTTCATCGTCGGCGCGGAAGGTCTGCCAGATGGCGTAAGCCACACCGGCTGCGGCGGCGATGCCCACACCGATGGCGATGTACGTTCCCGCACCCAGGCCCTGCTTCTGAACCACGACGGGCTTCTGGAAGCGAACCCGGTTGAGCGCGGCAATACGCGCGTCCTTGGCGATATCCCCCACCGACATGACAGTGCCGAGTGCGGTTCCGATCCCCGGCAGAACCTTGTCAGTGACCTGGTGGCGAACGCCACCGGCAAAATCTTGGGTGGCGTGCACACCGGGGAGCAGGTAGTGCTCGTATCCCTGGCGAACGCGGGGTACTACTTCTTCGCGAGTGAGCACACCAGCCTGACGGCCGGCTTCACGTGCGATCTCGTTTGCGCGGTCGAGAACTTCCTGCTGATTACTCCACAGTTCGTCCGCGCTCTTGCGCAGACGAGTGAGTTCCTTTCGGCGCTTGCGTGACAGGCTCATCTGGACCCTCCATCGTTTCTTGTGGTGAACACTGCCCATCTTGCCACTGAATACCCTGTGAGCGCTCTGAATGCCTGACAGGCATACGGATTCGGACAATCCTGCTGTGCAAGAATTGTCCCTATGTCTAAGCACACTGCCGTCGCAACGCTCAATACAACCCTCGGACCGATCAAGGTCAACCTCTTCGGGAACCACGCCCCGAAGACCGTCAAGAACTTCGTTGGCCTCGCCACCGGAGAAATCGAGTGGAAGCACCCGGCCACGGGCAAGACCTCCAACGACCCGCTGTACAACGGGACTGTCTTCCACCGCATCATCAAGGACTTCATGATCCAGGCCGGCGACCCGCTGGGCCAGGGCACCGGTGGACCCGGCTTCCAGTTCGACGATGAAATCAACCCCGAGCTCGACTTCACCCAGCCGTACGTCCTCGCCATGGCAAACGCCGGCATCCAGGGCGGCCGCGGCACCAACGGCTCGCAGTTCTTCATCACCGTCGTGCCGACCACCTGGCTGCAGGGCAAGCACAGCATCTTCGGCGCCGTCGAGGACGAGGCGTCCCGTGCGATCGTCGAGCAGCTCGCTGCCGTGCCCACCGATGGCCGCGACCGCCCGCTCACCGACGTCGTCATCGAGAGCATCACCGTCGAGCAGGTCTAGGACCACCAGCTCATGAGCCTGCCCGGAACCGCCGCCAACTTCTGTTACCGGCATCCGGGCAGGCAGAGTTTCATCCTCTGTCAGCGCTGCGGGCGCACCATCTGCCCCGAGTGCCAGACTCAGGCCGCCGTGGGGGTCATCTGCCCCGAGTGCATGCAGGAGCAGCGCCAGAACGCGCCCCGCACCAAATCGGCCGCCCGAACCAGGCTCGGCCGCATGACCGCTGCCGGTGAGCCGGTGGTCACCTATTCGATCATCGCCCTGACGCTGGCCATCTTCGTTCTGCAGCTCATCCCCGGACTCGATGTCACCAACCGGCTGCTCTACGCCGGCGTGTACTCCTACCCGGTCGCCTTCGAACCGTGGCGGATGCTGACCAGTGTCCTCGTGCACTCCACGGGGTTCTTCTTCCACGTGCTGCTGAACATGTACACCCTGTGGATCTTCGGCCAGATCCTCGAGCGGATGCTCGGACGCGGCCGGTTCCTCACGCTCTACCTACTCAGTGGCCTGGCCGGTTCGCTCGGCGTGCTGTTCCTGGCCGACCCGCGCGTGGCCGTGGTCGGCGCCTCCGGAGCGATCTTCGGCCTGATGGGCGCGTTCCTCGTCATCCAGCGCAAGCTCGGCGGCAACGCCACCCAACTGTTGATCCTGGTGGGTATCAACCTCGTGATCGGCTTCCTGCCCGGGCTCAACGTGGCCTGGCAGGCCCACGTGGGCGGCCTCATCGGTGGTGCGGTCATCGGCCTAATCTACGTGCAGACCCGCCAGCGCAGTAAGCGCACCTTGCAAATCGT
This sequence comes from Cryobacterium sp. N22, assembly GCF_002929555.1. Classification (GTDB taxonomy): domain Bacteria; phylum Actinomycetota; class Actinomycetes; order Actinomycetales; family Microbacteriaceae; genus Cryobacterium. Next base: position 126,836 of record NZ_PJJP01000032.1, on the reverse strand, counting down.
TCTGATCAGCGGTTTCGCCGCGCTGCTCGTGGTGCTGAGCCTGAGCAAGCTCTTCATCTAGGCCGTCCGGCACCGGTTTCCCCAGGGTTATCCACACCCGGGGAGAAAGTTATCCACAGGAGTTTCCACATTGGGGATAATTACACGGCTGTAATTGACTACCCGAACGGGTGGTTAATTCACGCGGAACGGGTGGTGAACAACCGGGCTCAGCGCCAGCGGGTGGTCATCAGGAAGCCGATGAAGGCGATCCCGAAACCGACGAGGATGTTCCACGACCCGAACGCTGCGACGGGCAGGGCGCCCTGGCTCACGTAGAAGACGATGATCCAGGCCAGCCCGATGAGCATGAAACCGAACATCACCGGCTTGAACCAGACGGCGTTCGGGGCGTCCTCGCCCGCGCGGGCCTCGGGGCGGGCGGGCTTGGTTCGGGGATTTGTGCGTGCCATGCCTGCGATTCTAGCGTCACTGCCTGCGCGGACCTGCGGATCTCCATGTTCGGCCCGATTAGAATCGACTCCATGACCGAGCCGGCCAAGACCGAAGTTCCGGCCCTGCGCGGGCGGAGAGCCCAACGTGGGCCGAAGGCGCGGGTGCGTCCCCGGGTGAGCGTCTTCGGGGTCCTCGGTGAACTGTTGATCACCGGCGGAGTGCTCGTGCTCCTCTTCCTCGGTTGGCAGCTTTGGTGGAACGACGCCGTGATGGCCGCCTCCCAGTCGCGTGCGGCGGAGTCGATCAGTCAGGGCTGGGTCGACGAGGTCAAGCCGGACCCGGCACCGGCGGCCGAGACGGGGTATGGCGACCCCGTGGTTGCCACGGCCCCTGCTGATCAGTCGGCTTTCGCCGTGCTCTACGTGCCGCGCTTCGGCGACACCTACAAGCGCACCATCGCCGAGGGTACCGGCACGAACGTGCTGAACAGCCCCGACCTCGGCATCGGCCACTACCCGGGCACCCAGATGCCCGGCGAGGTGGGTAACTTCGCGATCGCGTCCCACCGCAGCGCCAATGGCGGCGGCATGCACCTGATCCACGAGCTGCAGCTGGGCGACGCGATCTACGTGCAGACCGCCGACGGCTACTACACCTACAGGTTCCGCGACCTGGAGTACGTGCCGCCGAGCGCCGTCGAGGCCATCGCACCGGTTCCGCACGACCCAGACGGCACAGCAGTGGACCGGCTCATCGCCCTGACCACCTGCAACCCGCTGTTCTCCACCGCGGAGCGGATCATCGCCTACGGTGTGTACGAATCGTGGCAGCCGACCTCAGCAGGTCCGCCGGCCGAGCTGGCGGCTCTGCTCCCCGCCGCCTAGCGGCCCTCCATCCACCCGCGACACAGCAGACCGAAGGAACATCCGATGTACGCAGCAATCTGGCGCCTCATGCCCGGGCCGGTCTGGGTGCGCATCCTGCTCGTTCTCGTGCTCCTGGCCGCGGTGCTCTATTCACTCGCCACCTGGGTATTTCCCTGGGTCGACACGATGGTCAACAATCAGGAAGTGACGGTGGGCGCCCCATGACCCGCATCCTTGTAATCGATAACTACGACAGCTTCGTCTACACGCTCAACGGCTACCTGCGCGAGCTGGGCGCCGAGACCGTTGTGGTGCGCAACGACGCCTTCCCGGCGACCGAGATGGCGGCCCGCCTCGCCGAGTTCGACGGGGTGCTGGTCTCACCCGGACCGGGCAAACCGTCTGACGCCGGGGTGTCGATCGCGGCCGTGGAAGCGGCCCTCGCGGCCAACCTGCCGTTGTTCGGGGTGTGCCTGGGCCATCAGGCCATCGCCGAGGCCTTCGGCGCCACAGTGACCAACGCCGAAGAGCTCATGCACGGCAAGACCTCGCAGATCACGCACGACGGCAGCGAGTTCTACGACGGGGTCCCCCAGCCCTTCACGGCAACCCGGTACCACTCCTTGGCGGTAGTGAACGGGACCGTCCCCAGCGACCTCGTCGTGACGTCGCGCACCCAGGGCGGCGTGATCATGGGACTGCGGCACGTGTCGGCGCCGATCCTCGGGGTGCAGTTCCACCCGGAGTCGGTGCTGACGGAGGGCGGCTACCTGATGGTGGCCAACTGGCTGGCGCTGGCCGGCTTACCGGAGGCGCGCGAGACGGCCAAGCATCTCACCCCGATGCTCAAGCTCAACTGAGAGTTGCCCCAAGCCCGCCCTGCGGAGCGCTCCGATCCGTTGGTCGAGCTTGTCGAGACCCGGCAGCCTGTCCTGAGGACTGCGTGACGGGTCGACGGTGTTGCCTACGTGGTCTCGACAGGCTCGACCAACGGCGGGTTGGGACCCGCAGGCGGCTGGTTAGCCGGCGCAGTAGGTGAGGACGACCTCAGACTTCTGCGGCACGTCACCGGGCGGCAGCGACTGCTCAGTGACCGGTGAGCCGTCCACGCTGTCACATGTGTAGTCGGGCTCCAGGTCCAACTCCAGCTGCGTCTTGTCGGCCTGCAGGAGCGCGGTGGCGGCGGTGAGGGCCTGGCCGACGACGTTGGGCATGGTCACCAGGCCGCTGGACACCGTGAAGTCCACTGTGGAGCCGACCGGCGTCTTCTCTTCCGGGGCCGGGATGGTTTCCAGCACGATGCCCTCCGGAACGTCCGCGGAGTTCTCGGTGGTCACCGAGCCGGAGACGAAGCCGCGTTCGGTGAGGAACGGTTCGGCCGCAGAGAACGGCTGAGTGGTGGTGTCGGGCATGTCCACAAGCTCAGCGCCAGACGATACGAAGACCTTGACGACCGTGGCTGGCGGCGCGATGGTGCCGGACGGCGGATCGGTGCGGATGACCTCGTCCTTGGCTACGGTGGGACTGCTCTCTTCGGCCTTCGTGGCCGCGAGATCCAGTTCGAGCAACGCATCCTGGGCATCGTCGTAGTTGTAGCCGGTGAGAACCGGAACCCGGCGTGACGAGTCGGGCAGGTCGTTGTTGGGGGTGAGGCTCAGCGCCCAGAACATCACGGCGATGACGATGACGATGACACTGACGATGCCGGCCCAGATCCAGATCACCGGGGGGCGACGCTGGGTACGGTCCATGGTCTGGTCTTCGGCCAGCTGCTTGAGGGCGAGCTCCGAACTCGACTCCACCTCCGGACGCGCGCCGAACAGGCCGCCGGCGACATCGTCGGCCGGACGTTTCACGGGAATGTGGCCCGCCCCGGCCGTCTCGACATCGTTGCGGAACTCCACGGCGCTCTGGTACCGGCCGAAGCGATCCTTGGCCAGGGCGTGCACGACGACGGTGTCCAGCGCCGGCGACACCTTGGGGTTGATGGAACTGGGCTTGACCGGGGCTTCGCTGACGTGCTGGTACGCAACGGCGACGGGGGTGTCGCCCCGGAACGGCGGACGGCCGGTGAGCATCTCGAAGAGCACCACGCCGCTGGAGTACAGGTCGGTGCGGGCATCCACCGACTCGCCCTTGGCCTGTTCGGGGGAGAAGTACGAGGCGGTGCCGAGGATGGCGGTGGTCTGGGCGACCGTCGTGGCCGAGTCGGAGATGGCCCGGGCGATACCGAAGTCCATCACCTTCACCTGACCGGCCTTGGTGATCATGATGTTGCCCGGCTTGATGTCCCGGTGCACCACGCCGGCACGGTGCGAGTACTCGAGGGCGGTCAGGACCCCGTCGATGATACGCACGGCCTCGACGGAGTCGATCGGACCCTCACGGATGATGTCCTTGAGCAGACGCCCGTCGACGAACTCCATGATGATGAACGGGATCTGCGACTCGGTGCCGTTGTCTTCGGTGATGGTTTCTTCGCCGGCGTCGAAGACCCGCACGATCGTCGGGTGCGCCATGCGCGCGGCCGCCTGGGCTTCCTGGCGGAACCGGGTGCGGAAGGCGGGGTCGGCGGCGAGTGAGGACTTGAGGAGCTTGATGGCCACCGTGCGGCCGAGCCTGGAGTCGGTGCCGATGTGCACATCGGACATGCCGCCGCGGCCGATAGACGCCCCCACGCGGTATCGACCTGCAAGCAGACGGCCCTCATCACTCAATGCAAAACTCCCTGCTCGCGGACAATGTTGATCATTTTAGCCAAGATCCGGTGGGCCCCGGCGGGCGCCCACCGGCCGTACCTACCCTGCGGGGGTGGTGGCGGCCGGGGTGGGCACCGGGTTGGGCACGACGGGCGCCGTGACGGTGACCGTGGTGGCGCCCGAGTAGTCGGAAGCCGTCTCGCCGCAGAAGTACCGGAACTTCAGGGTGAAGTTGCCGGTGCCGGCCGTGACGGTGGTCGTGGTCGTGTCCGGCCCGGTGGGAGCAGGGGAGGAGACCCCGTTGCCCTCGGCGAGCAGCTCGTAGCCGGAGAGATCCTGACCGGCCGGGCAGGACTGCCCGGGCCAAGTGACGGTGACGGTGCCGGCGGGCGCGACGGTGGATGGCGTGGCCGTTGGTGTGCCTGAGGGCGCGTCGGGTGCGGCCGGAACGAAGTCGGAATAGACCCGCACCGTGATCTCGGTGCCCTCGGCGACCCGCCCGGTGGGGTTGATGCCGTAGACGATGTCGGCCTGGCCGTCTTCCGGTGCGGCCTTGTCGGCCACAACGTTGGCGCTCAGGCCGAGCTCGCTGAGCTTGTCCCGTGCTTCGGAGCTGGTCAGCCCGAGGAAGTCGTTCTGATCAAGCTCCACGGACGTGGATGACGGGGTCGGCGTGGGAGTGGGGGTGGACTTCGGCGGAGACGGCGCCTGAGAGCTTGCCGTGGGTTCCGGTTCCGGCGTGGCGGTCGGCTGCATGAACAACGTCACCAGGGTGCCGACCAGCACGAGGCCGAGAATGGAGATGAGCGCGATCAGCGGCCAGGTCCAGGGACTGCGCTTCTTCTTCTTCTTGGGATCGGCAGCGGCTGCGGCGGCGGCGGCCTCAGCGCGGGTGCCCGGCTGTGTTGCGGCGCCGGCGGCCGGCATCAGCTGGGTGGTCTGGTCGTTGCCGGCACCGGGCATCAGCATGGTGGCCGCTGTGGGCGTGAGGCCCGACATGACGGCCGGCACGGATGCGGCGGCCGCCGCGACGTCACCGCGGCGAAGCGCGATGGCGGCACGAGCCAGGTGCGCCGCCGAGGCGGGGCGCTCGGCCGGGTTCTTGGCCAGGCAGGAGATCACCAGGTTGCGTACCGGCTCCGAGACCGTTTCGGGCAGGGGTGGTGGCTGCTCGTTGATCTGCGCCATCGCGATCGCGACCTGCGATTCGCCCGTGAACGGGCGCCGGCCGGCGAGGCTTTCGTAGGCGACGATGCCCAGGGAGTAGATGTCGGTGGTCGGCGACGCCGAGCGTCCACTCGCCTGCTCGGGCGAGAGGTACTGCACGGTGCCCATGACCTGGCCGGTCGCGGTGAGCGGAACCTGGTCGGCGATGCGTGCGATGCCGAAGTCGGTGATCTTGACTCGGCCTTCCGGCGTGATCAGCAGGTTGCCCGGCTTGATGTCACGGTGCACGAGACCGGCCGCGTGTGCGGCGTGCAGCGCGGCGGCGGTCTGGGCGACGATGTCGAGGACCTTGTCGGCGGGCAGCGTGTGCTCGCGCTCGAGGATCGTGGAGAGCGCCTCACCGGGCACCAGCTCCATGACGAGGAAGGCGCTGCCGTCTTCTTCGCCGTAGTCGAAGACGTTGGCGATACCCTCATGGTTCACGAGGGCAGCGTGCCGGGCCTCAGCGCGGAAGCGCTCGAGGAATCCGGGGTCGCCCAGGTATTCGTCCTTGAGGATCTTGATGGCGACAGTGCGCCCGATCACCAGGTCGACGGATTGCCAAACCTCGCCCATACCGCCGATGGCGATGCGGGATTGCAGCTCGTATCGTCCCCCGAAGGTGAGCCCTGCTGTGGGTCTCATTTATTCAGCACCGCCTCTAGTACCTGTTTCGCTATCGGTGCGGCAAGCAAATTGCCGTACCCCGTCTGACCGAGTCCCCCGCCATCTTCGATGAGAACGGTGATCGCGTATTGCGGATCTGCTGCGGGGGCGAATCCGGTGAACCACAGTGTGTATGGGTCATCGGCGCCGTTCTCCGCAGTCCCCGTTTTTCCCGCCACGTCGACTCCGTCTATTCTTGCATTGCTCGCGGCCCCGTCCTGGACCCCGTTGACCATCATCTGGGTCATCGTCGCCGCGGTTTCGGCGCTGAGCACGCGGTCGGCGGCGACGGGTTCGAAGGTCTGCAACGCGCTGAGGTCCGGAGCCAGGATCTCGTCGACCAGGTTGGGCTGCATTTCGATACCTCCATTGGCGATCGTGGCTGAGACCAGGGCCATCTGCAGCGGCGTGGCACGCACGCTGGTCTGGCCGAAAGCCGACAGCGCGGTCTGCGCGTCGTCGGGGTCTTCGGGGTACTCACTGGCGGTGACCGACAGGGGGATGGTGAATTCGGAGTTGAAACCGAACTTCTCCGCCATGGCCCGGATGGCGTCGTCGCCGAGCGCCAGGCCGAGCTCGGCCATGGGGATGTTGCAGGACAGTCGCAGCGCCGTGGCGATGGTGACGGTGTCGCCCGAACCGCAGGTGCCGCCGCCGGAGTTGATCACGACGGAGCTGGAATTGGGCAGCGTGTAGGTCGGCGGGTTCGGGAAGGTGCTCTCGGGGGTGAACTGGCCCGATTCCAGGGCGGCGGCCACCACCACGAGCTTGAAGACCGAGCCGGGCGGGTTGAGCGAGTTGATGGCCCGGTTGATCAGGGGGCTGCCCGGGGCGTTGACGAGGGCGTCGTAGGTGTCGTTGACCGCGGCGCTGTCGTGCACGGCGAGGGTGTTGGGGTCGTAGCTCGGCTTGGAGACCATCGCGAGCACCCGGCCGGTCTTGGGTTCGGTGACGACCACGGAGCCGGTGTTGTCGCCCAGGGCGTCCCAGGCGGCCTGTTGTGCGACCGGGTCGATGCTGGTCTCGACCGAGGCGCCCTTGGGGTCCTGACCGGTGACGAGACTGGAGACCTGGTCGAAGAACTGCGCATTCGAGGTGCCGCTGAGCTCGCCGTTGAGAGCCTGCTCCAGCCCGGTGGGGGCGCCGTTGACGGGGATGAAGCCGGTGATCGGGGCGTAGAGCAGGCCGTTGCTGTAGGTGCGCTGGAACTTGTAGTTGTCGTCGACCGGCATTGACTGGGCGATGGGCTCACCACCGGCGAGGATCGCGCCGCGCTCGACGGAGTAGGCGTCGAGGAGGGTACGGGTGTTGCGGTCATCCGCCGCGAGGTTGTCGGCTTGGAAGACCTGCACGACGGAGGTCGATCCGAGCAGGGCGGCGAACATGAGCATCACCACGAGGCTCACGCGCTTGAGTTCACGATTCATCTAGACCACCAGCCGAGGTTGGTTGCGCACAGTGTCGGACAATCGCAACAGCAGGGCGACGATGATCCAGTTGGCGACGAGGGAGGAGCCACCGGCGGCCAGGAACGGGGTGGTGAGGCCGGTGAGCGGGATGACGCGGGTGACACCGCCGATGACGATGAAGCACTGCAACGCGATGACGAAGGAGAGCCCGACGCCGAGGAGCTTGCCGAAGTCGTCCTGGCCGGCGAAGCCGATGCGGAAGCCGCGGGCGACCAGGAGCAGGTACAGGGCCAGGATCGCGAAGATGCCGGCCAGGCCGAGTTCTTCGCCGAGGCTGGCGATGATGTAGTCGCTCTGGGGGACCGGGGTGAGCTCCGGACGGCCCTGGCCGAGGCCGGTGCCGATCAGGCCGCCCTTGGCGAGGCCGAAGAGACCCTGGACAAGCTGGTAACTGCCGCCGTCGGCGTCGTACACGGCCGGGTTGAGCGCGTCCAGCCAGTTGGTGAACCGGCCGTTGACGTACTCGAGGGTCTGGCTGGCGATGAGGGCCCCGCCGAGGAACAGGGCCATGCCCAGCAGCACCCAGCTGAGCCGGCTGGTGGCGAGGTAGAGCATCACCAGGAACAGGCCGAAGTACAGCAGGGCGGTGCCCAGGTCGCGCTGGAAGATGATGACCGACATCGACAGGGCCCAGACGACCAGGATCGGGCCGAGGTCGCGCAGGCGCGGGAAACGCATCCCCAGGAACTTCTTGCCGACCATGGAGAGGCTGTCGCGGTTGCGCACGAGGTAGCCGGCGAAGAACACGGCCAGGGCGATCTTCGCGATCTCACCGGGCTGGAAGGTGGCGAACGAGCCGAAACCGATCCAGACCCGCGCACCGCTGACCTCACGGCCGAGGCCCGGAACGAGCGGCAGCAGCAACAGCAGCACACCGACGAAACCGGCCACGTAGGTGTACCTGAACAGCACCCGGTGGTTGCGGATGATGAGGATCACGGCGATGGCGCAGGCGATGGCCAGCCCGCTCCACACGGTCTGTCGCACGGCGGCGCTGGCCCAGCCGGCCTCCTCGTTGGCGATGTCGATGCGGTAGATCATCGCGATGCCGATGCCGTTGAGCAGGGTGGCGATGGGCAGGATGAACGGGTCGGCCTCCCGCGCGACGAAACGCAGCACGATGTGCATCGCGAAGACCAGGCCGGACAGGCTCGCGCCCAGCAGCACCAGGGTGGTGTCGATCTGGCCGAGCGCGCCCAGCTGCACGAGCACCACGGCGCCCAGGTTGATGCCGCAAGCGAGGATCAGCAGGAACAGCTCGAGATTGCGCAGCTTCTGCGGCAGGTGCAACCGGCGGACCTTGCCGGTCTGCGGGGCGGCCTCGCGGGCATCCGTGGGCGACTTACTCTGCCGGGGCATTGCTCAACCGTTCCACGATGAGTTTGGCGTCTTCCAGGGACGACGCGTTGATGGTGCGCTCCACCAGTTGGCGGTCGTAGACGCGCAGCTGGTTCAGCTCCAGGTTGGTGTCTTCGTAGACGCTGGAGAGTTTGAGGGGGCCCAGGTCTTGCTGGATGCCCTGGTAGATCGCGACGGTGCTGCCTTCGACGCCGACGAAGTACCGGCTCTGCGTCCACTGGTAGCCCAGCAGCGCGGCACCGACGATGGCCACGATGAGCAGCACGATGGCGGCCAGCCAGGTGACCTTGCGGCGGGTGGCGCGGCGTGCGTCTTCCTCGATGAGCTCGGACAGGTAGTCCTGGGAGTCGGGTTCGAAGTGGGTTTCGCGCACCGGGTGCAGGCGCAGCGACGGGATGCGCGGGGCGCGGGTGCGCACCGGCTCCTCACCGAAGGCCAGCGGAGCGGCGGCGGAACCGACCACGATCGGCTCGCCAAGTCGTTCTCCGCCGGAGCCGATGTCGACGACGACGATGGTGACGTTGTCGGGCGCACCGCCGTCCAGGCTTTCCTTGACCAGGCGGTCGGCGACGGCCTGCGCGTCGAGCGAGGACTTGAGGGCGTTGGCGATGCCGGTGTTCGACACCACGCCGCTGAGCCCGTCGGAACAAATCAGCCAGCGGTCGCCCGCGCGGGTGGCCAGGATCGAGGTGTCGATCTCCGGGGAGGACTCGACGTCGCCGAGCACCCGCATCAGCACCGAACGACGCGGATGCACCATGGCTTCGGCCTCGGTGATGCGGCCACTGTCGACGAGACGCTGCACGAAGGTGTGGTCGGTGGTGATCTGCGACAGCTCGCCGTCGCGGAACAGGTAGATCCGGGAGTCGCCGATATGCGCGATGGCGACCTGGTCGTCGAGAACCACCAGGGCGCTGACGGTGGTGCCCATGCCGGTGAGTTCGGCATGCTCGAAGACGGTCTCGGCCAGCTGCGAGTTCGCGGCGATCAGCGCCGCCTGCAGCGCGAACTCGGCGTCCTGGGCCGACAGGTAGGCCGTGTCGGCCTCCATGATGCGCTTGGTGGCGATGGCAGAGGCCACGTCACCACCGGCGTGTCCGCCCATGCCGTCGGCCACGACGAACAGGGTGTGTCCCGCGTACCCGGAGTCCTGATTGTTGGACCGAATCTTGCCAACGTTGGACGCGGCTGCGCTGTGACTAACCGATGCCATGCACTACCGCCGAAGCTCGAAGCTCGTCGCGCCGATTTTCACGGTGGTGTTCAGCGGCACCGACGTGGGCACGGCAACACGTTTGCCGTCGAGGAAGGTGCCGTTGGTGGAATCCAGGTCCTGCACCATCCAGTCGTCATGCCACAGCATCAGCCGGGCGTGGTGGGTGGAGGTGTAGTCGTCGCGGATGACCAGACTCGAATCACTGGACCGGCCGACGGTGACGGGTTCGGTGCCGAGCGGGAACTCGGTGCCGGCCTTGGGTCCGGAGGTGATGACCAGGCGGGTGGCGGTCTGCGTGGTGGCCTTCTCGGGCCCGGCCGGCGGGAGCGGCGCGGCGTTCTGGCGGGAGAACTGCTCGGTGGGCGCGGACGCCGAGGCCGCCGGCGGCTGCGCGAACGCTCCAGCGGGGACCGGGGCGGGCGGCGGGGTGGCGAAGGGCACGGGAGCCGCGGCGGGCGCATCCGTGGACATCTTGCGCACCCGCTGGCCGAACAGGTCGCTGCGCAGGGCGTAGACGATGCCAAAGATGAACAGCCACAGCACCAGCAGGAACGCCAGGCGCAGGACGAGCAGGGTCAGTTCACTGGGATTCATGCGTTCGGCCCCCAGAAACCGCCCATGTCGTGCCGTTGGGTGGACTCGTCGACCCGGCGGGCCTGGGAGCGTTCGGTGCCGGGCTGGGCCACGACCCTGAAGACGATGCTGGTGCGCCCGATGGTGATGACCGAGTCGGGCTCGAGGATGGCCTGCTTGACGGGGGAGCCGTTGAGCTGGGAGCCGTTGGTGGAGCCGAGGTCGCGCACCTGGGCGCGGGCGCCGTCCCAGATGATCTCGACGTGGCGGCGGGAGGTGCCGGTGTCGTCGATGGTGATGTCGGCGTCCGAGCCACGGCCGATGACCGTGCGGGACTTGACGAGCTGGTGACGGTGACCGTTGATGTCCACGACCGGCGTCCAGGCCACCGAACCATTGACCGAGCTGGAATCGATCTGCACCATGCCCTCGCTGAGGCCGGGGTCATTGGCGAACGTGATCGAGACGACGCCGGTGAACTGATAGCCCTGCGAAGACGCGTGCTGCTGCACGAGCTGGCTGAGTTCGTCGATGAGGGCGTGGCCCAGATCGCTCATGCGGCGGAAGTCCGCCTCGGCCAGACGCACGGTGAAGCGATTGGGCGCGAGGATGCGGTCCCGCGACACGACCGCGGCTTTGGTGTCGAGCTCACGACGCAGCGCTGAGGTGATTTCCACCGGCTGCACGCCCGACTTGAAGGTCTTGGCGAAAGCACCGTTTACGGCGCGCTCAAGACCTTTCTCAAAGTTATCCAGTATGCCCACAGGTCTCCCGATCCGGTCCGTTTGGCTATGAGCATGTTACTTGCCTCACGTGTTAACTCGCCCAACGGGCGGGTCAGAGCACGGGAAGTCATCCTACGGGGGTACCGGGGTAAGACCACCAAAAGGGGGTATTCCACGGGTTCTGGGGGCGGGAGAGACGGGTGGGCAGCCTCGAATGGCGTTTCGGCCCTGCGGAATGCTAGGATTTCAAAGTTCGCGCGAGTGGCGGAATTGGCAGACGCGCTGGCTTCAGGTGCCAGTATTCGAAAGGATGTGGGGGTTCAAGTCCCCCCTCGCGCACAGTTAGTAAGTGCACGATGGATGAACAATCTGCGCGAACAGGAAAGGCCCCCGGGATACCGGGGGCCTTTCGTCATTCCCGGGGTGAATGAGGCACTCGATCCTCAGTCACTCTCACAGCGGATTCACCTGTTCTGGTTCTCAATGGCATCGGTGAGTGTTGTTTTACTTCTGCACCGAGCGTCCCTACGGTGGAAACACACCGCAGCGGCGCGAGAGGCTCGATCGTGCAGCACCCGCCGCCGGTGCATCACCTGAGAGGACCACTGTGAAGCGTTTCACCATGCCCGGAACCGAGATCGTCGCCCCGAACGTTGTGCTCGGCCTGATGCGGATCTCGGAAAAGACCGACGACGAGGTGCGCGAACTGGTGCGCACCGCCCGCGACGCCGGCATCGACTTCCTTGACCACGCCGACGTCTACGGCACCGACCTGCACGGCTGTGAGCGCCGGTTCGCCGAGGCGATGCGTCTGACGCCGTCCCAGCGGGACGAGCTGACCATCCAGACCAAGACCGGGATCGTGGGGGAGGGGCCGTACTTCGACTTCTCCTATGAGCACATCATCGAATCGGTGGACGGGTCCCTGGCCGCGCTTGACACCGACCACATCGACATCCTGCTGCTGCACCGCCCCGACGCGCTCGTCGAACCGGAAGAGGTTGCGCGGGCGTTCGACGAGTTGGAAGCCGCCGGCAAGGTGCGCGCCTTCGGCGTCTCCAACCACACCCCACGCCAGATCGACCTGCTGAAGAAGCACGTACGCCAGCCGCTGGTGGCCAACCAGCTGCAGCTGTCGATCACCCACGCGCCGATCGTCGCGCAGGGTGTGGCGGCGAACATGGCCGGCGAACAGCAGTCGGCCACCCTCGACGGCGGCGGGATCCTGGACTACTGCCGGCTGAACGACATCACGGTGCAGGCCTGGTCGCCGTTCCAGGCCGGCTTCTTCACCGGGGTCTTCCTCGGTTCACCGGAATACCCCGAGCTCAACGCCGTCATCGACCGCCTCGCCGCCGCCTACGACGTGCCCGCGATCGCCATCGCCACGGCCTGGATCACCCGGCACCCCGCGCAGATGCAGGTGGTGCTCGGCACCACCAGCCCCGAGCGGGTCGCCGCGGCCGCGTTGGGTTCGGAGATCCCGCTCACCCGCGCCGAATGGTACGAGCTGTTCCGCGCCGCCGGATACCGGGTGCCCTAGGCACCTCTCAGCCGGTCACACGGTCGTCCGGCTCCCGGGTGACCATCGGTTCAGTATCAGCATCCCGTCGGCCCAGGGGTGCGCCGGGCCCGCCTGTTACTGTCGATGGGTCACCCGGAACCGGGCCGACACCACTGTTTGCAGGGAGAGCTCACGTGAACCAGCCGCGCATGAACGTCGAGTCGTTCAACCTCGACCACCGCACCGTCGTCGCGCCGTATGTGCGCCTGGCCGACACCAAGGTGCTGCCGCTGGGCGATGTCATCGTGAAGTACGACGTGCGCTTCACCCAGCCCAACGTCGCCCACCTGGAGATGCCGGCGGTGCACTCGATCGAGCACCTCTTCGCCGAGCACTCCCGCAACCACTCGGCGCGGGTCATCGACTTCTCGCCGATGGGCTGCCAGACCGGTTTCTACCTGATCCTGCAGGGCCAGCCGGAGTTCACCGAGGTGCTCGAGCTGATCGAGGCCACCATGACCGACATCCTCGGCGCCACCGAGGTGCCGGCGGCCAACGAGGTGCAGTGCGGCTGGGGCGCGAACCACTCGCTCAGCGCCGCACAGGAGGCCGTGACGGTGTTCCTGGCCGGCCGCGACGGCTGGTCCAACGTCACCGCATGAGCATCGTAGATACCCTCGGCACCAGCAGCCCGGACTCGATCGGCCCCGACGCGATCGTCCTGGTCGCGATGGCGGAAGAGGCCGCACCGTTCCTGGCGGCGGCCACCGGGGTTGCAGAACCGGTCACCGTGGGCAAGGCCCTGCAGTACCGGCTGACCCTGGCCGGCCGCGACGTGCTGCTCGTGCAGGGCGGCATCGGCCTGGTCAACGCGGCCGGAGCGGCGACATCCGCGATCCTGACCGCCCGGGCGGCCGACCCGGCCGCGACGCCGCTGGTGATCAGCGCCGGCTCGGCCGGCGGCGTGGGCGTGCAGGTGCGGGTCGGTGAGGTCGTGATCGGAAGCGAATGCCTGAACAGCGACGCGGATGCGCGCCCCTTCGGGTACGCGCTCGGCCAGGTGCCCGGCATGCCGGCCCGGTATGACGGTGCGGCCACGGCCCTCGACGCCGCGGAATCGCCGACCCGGATGCCCGACGGCTCCGCAGTGGTCGTGCAGCGCGGTCTGATGGTCTCCAACGACAAGTTCGTGGGCGCCGAGCTCGCCGAGAGCCTGCGCGAGCTGTTTCCGGGAGTGCTCTGCACCGATATGGAATCGGTGGGCATCGCGCAGACCTGCTTCGCCTACGGGGTGCCGTTCGTGGCCATCCGGGGCATCTCGGACCTGTGCGGCCCGGTGGGCGATCACCTCACCCACGTGGACGATGCGGCCGAGCGGTCCGCCGTGGTGGTGCTGGAGACCCTGCGACACCTCTAACTGTTGCCCGTCCGGACAATTGCACCCGGTGCGCCGGGCGCACTTGTCCGCAGCGGTAACAGTTGCGGCCCGGATGGAGCGGGCGCCTCAGCCGAAGAGGATGATCTGCCGCACGGCGTTGCCCTCGGCCAGGGTGTCCATGCCCTCGTTGATGTCCTCGAGCCGGATGTGGCTGGAGATGAGGCTCTCAACGGGAAGTTTGCCCTCTCGCCAGAGGTTTGCATAAAACGGGATGTCCCGGGCGGGAACGGCGGAGCCCAGGTAGCTGCCGACGATTGTGCGCGCCTCGGCGGTGATCGTGAGTGGGGACACCGATGCGAGCTGATCGGCGGCGGGCAGCCCCACCGTGACGGTGGTTCCGCCGGCAGCGGTGATGCGCACGGCGGTCTCGAAGGCACGCGGATGCCCGGCCGCCTCGATGACCACGTTCGCCCGGATGCCCTGCTCGAGGGCGTCCTCCGGGGTGTACACCGAGCCGGCGCCGAGCTCGATGGCCTGGTCGAGCTTCGCGTGCACCGAATCGATGCCGATGACCTCGGCCACGTCGAGGGAGAGCGCCGTGATCAGGGCGGCCATGCCGACGCCGCCGAGCCCGACGATGGCGACGGTGTCGGTGGGGTGGGGCCGGCCCGCGTTGATGACGGCGCCGCCGCCGGTGAGCACCGCGCAGCCGAGGACGGCGGCGATGTCCGGCGGCACGTCGTCGTCCACCGGCACCACCGAGAACCGGTTGACGACAGCGTGGTCGGCGAACGCGGAGACGCCGAGGTGGTGGTTCACCGGGATGCCGTCGTGGCTGAGCCGGCGGGCGCCGCCGAGGAGGCTTCCCACGTTGTTGGCGGCGCTGCCCGGGATGCAGGGCAGCTTGCCGTCGGTGTGGCAGCCGGCGCAGTCGCCGCAGCGGGGCAGGAACGCCATCACCACGCGTTGGCCGACCCGGAGGTCGCCGACCCCGGCACCCAACTCCACGACCCGGCCGGCCGCCTCGTGGCCGAGCAGCATCGGGGTGGGCCGCACCCGGCTGCCGTTGACGACCGAGAGGTCGGAGTGGCAGAGGCCCGCGGCCTCGATCTTGACGAGGATCTCGCCGGGACCCGGGCCCTCGAGCTGCAGGTCGAGGATCTCCAGCGGCCGTGAGGTCCGGTAGGGCCGGGCGGCTCCGGTGGAGCTCAGGACCGCACCGCGGATGCCCAGCGGCGGCCGGGTCTGGTCGGCGGGCGGGACGGGTGCGACGACGGTGTCGGAATCCACGGTGATCTCCTCGGTGAAACGGTAGTCATCCAAGTATCGCTGGTGGGTGCGGGTGTGACGATCGGTCACGGGGTCTCGACAAGCTCGACCAACGGTGCGGCGGACAGAGAAAGGGCCGCGCATCCGGGTGGATGCGCGGCCCTTCGGCTGTGCGACCGCTAGTCGAGCGTGGGCATCTGCTCGGTGATGTGCGCGATCGTGGGGATCGACGAGGTGATCACGGTGCCGTCGGCGCGACGGGTGTCCTCGATGAGCGCCGCCGTGGGAGCACCGGGGTCGCGAGCGCCCTGGTGCGACAACGGAACGGTCTCCGGCTGGCCGGCAGTCACGATGACCTGCAGGCCGCGCACGGTGAGCCGCGCCTCGGTGCCCTCCTCGATGCTGAGGTGCACGCTGGACTGCGTGATCGCCACGCGCAGGCGGGAGCCCTTCAGCGTGACCCTGAAGACCAGCTCATCCCAGTCCTCCGGCAGGCGCGGGTCGAGCGTGATGCGCCCGCTGTGGTCGCGCAGGCCACCGAACCCGTAGACCAACGCGCTCCACACGCCACCGGCGGATGCGACGTGCACGCCGTCCTGCGCGTTGTGGTGCAGGTCGGCGAGGTCCACGAACAGCCCGGAGGTGAAGTAGTTCAGCGCCAGCTCGTGGTAGCCCACCTCGGCGGCGATGATCGACTGCACGACATCCGACAGCGTGGAGTCGCCCGTGGTCAGCGGGTCGTAGTAGTCGAAGTCGGCGCGTTTCTCTTCCGGCGTGAACTGGTCGCCCTGCAATAGCAGCGCCAGCACCACGTCGGCCTGCTTGAGCACCTGGAACCGGTAGATCACCAGCGGGTGGTAGTGCAGCAGCAGCGGCCGGTTCTCCGGCGGCGTCGCGGTGAGGTCCCAGCGTTCCTTCTCGAGGAACTGGGCGTCCTGCGGGTGGATACCGAGGTTGCGGTCGAAGGGGATGTGCATCGCCTCGGCGGCGAAGGACCACTCCATCACCTCGGCCTCATCGAGCTTCAGCCGCGCGGACATGGAGTCGAACGAGGCCCGGTCGACCGAGTACAGCCGGCGCACGCTCTTCACCGCGGCGCGCAGGTTGGAGCGGGCCATGATGTTCGTGTACAGGTTGTCGTTGACGACGGTGGTGTACTCGTCGGGGCCGGTGACGCCGTGGATGTGGAAGACGTCGTTGCCGTTGCCGCGCCAGAAGCCCAGGTCGGCCCACATCCTGGCGGTCTCCACCAGGATGTCGATGGCTTCGCGGGCGAGGAAGTCCTCGTCGCCGGTGGCCGAGACGTACTGGCTCAGCGCATAGGAGATGTCGGCGTCGATGTGGTACTGCGCCGTGCCGGCCGCATAATACGCGCTGGACTCGAGCCCGTTGATGGTGCGCCACGGGAACAGTGCGCCGAGCTGGTTGAGCTCGGTGGCGCGGGCGCGGGCGTGGTCGAGCATGCCGTGCCGGAACCGCAGGGCGTTCCTGGCCGCGTTCGGTGACGTGTAGGTGAGGAACGGCAGCACGTAGACCTCGGTGTCCCAGAAGTAGTGTCCGCCGTAACCGGACCCGGACACCCCCTTTGCCGAGACACCCTGGCCGTCGGCGCGCATGGACGCCTGGGCGAGCTGGAAGAAGTTCCACCGGGTGGCCTGCTGCAGGGCCGGCTGGCCGGGCAGCTCGACATCCGTGCGGGCCCAGAACGCGTCGAGCCAGTCGCGCTGCTCCTGGACGAGCGCGGCGACGCCGGCCTCCTTGGCGCGGTCGAGGGTGCGGTCGCAGCGGTCGGCGAGTTCGTGCGTGGGCACCCCGGCCGAGGTGTGGTAGCTGAGCAGCTTGGTGATGCGGATGGGGTTGCCCATCTTGGCCTTCACCTTGTACACGTGCTTGGCCAGGTCGTCGCCCAGCTGCGACGACTCGTCGAAGTCGTTGATCGTGTCGATCGAGTGGTCGGACGCCGTGGCGATGGTCATGCCCGAGTTGGTGCACCGGAAGCCGAGGATGTAGCGGCCGTTGTTGGCGCGCTTCAGCCGCGGCTGCAGCACCCGGTCTGTGAACGTCTCGGCGCGGCGGGGATCCCAGTCGTTCGCCGAACCGGACTTGGGCCGGTCGTACTCGCCGATGCCGTCCTGCCGGTTGAGGGTCTGGCTGGAGATGACGACCGACGCGTCGGCGTCGAGCATGGTGACCTCGTATTCGAGCACGGCGAGGTGGCGTTCGGTGAACGAGACCATGCGACGCGAGCGGATCAGCACCTGCTTGCCCGACGGGGTGCGCCAGACCAGCGACCGCGACAGGATGCCGTCGGCGAAGTCGAGCCGGCGCTCGTAGCTGAGCAGCTCGGCGAGGGTGAGCACCAGGGGTTCGTCGTCGACGTAGATGCGGATGATCTTCGCATCCGGTGCGTTGACGATGGTCTGGCCGACCCTGGCGAAACCGAATGCCTCTTCGGCGTGACGGATGGGCCAGGTCTCGTGGAACCCGTTGATGAAGGTGCCGTGCACGTGGCCGTCGCGGCCCTCGTCCACGTTGCCGCGAAGCCCCAGGTAGCCGTTGCCGACGGCGAACAGGGTCTCGGTGCGGCCCATGTCGTCGCCGGAGAAGTCGGTCTCCACCAGTGCCCACTCGTCGAGCGGGAACCGGCTGCGATCGAGCGGGTCGGACAGGTTCTGGATGGTCGCGTCAAGCGTCATGCGCGGACTCCGCTCGGTGTCAGGACGGTGCTGCCGATCAGCGGCAGGAGTTCGTCGAGGTCGGTGACGACGGTGTCGGCCCCGGCGTCGAGGAGCACGTGGGAGCCGACGCCGCGGTCGACGCCGAGCACCAGGCCGAAGTCGCCGGCACGGCCGGACTGGATGCCGGACTCGGCGTCTTCGACGACCACGCACTGGGCGGCGGTGAGGCCGAGCAGCTCGGCGGCGAACGCGTAGGTGTCCGGGGCGGGCTTGCCGGCGAGCTTTTCGGCGCGGGCGCGGACACCGTCGACGACGATCTCGAACCTGTCGCGGAGGCCCGCGGCGGTGAGTACCATCTCACCGTTGAGGGAGCTGGTGACCACGGCGACCTGCAGGCCGGCGGCGACCACGGCGTCGAGGAACCGGAGCGAACCGGGGTACGGGCTCACGCCATCCTCGGCGAGGGTCTCGTTGAAGGCCTTGTTCTTGCGGTTGCCGAGACCGCAGACGGTCTCGAGCTCCGGCGCATCCGTGGGATCACCGTCGGGCAGGGTGAGGCCGCGGGAAGCCAACAACGACCGCACGCCGTCGTAACGGGGTTTGCCGTCGATGTAGCCGAAGTAATCGGCGTCGGCGTAGGGCTTCACACCCTTCGACTCGAGGAATGGGGTGAACAGGCGCGACCAGGCGCTCATGTGCACCTCGGCGGTGGGGGTGAGCACTCCGTCGAGGTCGAAGAGCACGCCGCGCGCGCCCAGGACCCGGTCTCGGGTCTCAGCTGGCGTAAGGGGGGAGTGGGGGGAAGTCAATGTGGAGCCCTGCTTGGTAGGTGCGTGAAAAAATGGCTAAAACCGGGTAGTCGAGCTTGTCACTTGCACTGTGGATCACGAAATTCTTCGGGGGCGTCGTCTCGGGTCAGACAGACGGAGCACGTGCATGTCGATCCTAGGTCTCGGACCTGTCCAACGTGGTGCCGAAGTGTTAACGTTCTGTTGCCAATCTCCCCGCTTCGACCGAATCAGCCGGTCCCGTGCCGTTGTTGACTTCGGGTGTCACCCCGAATATGTTCACACGACGGTCCAGAACCAGGTCAGAGAAGCGCACCAGCGATGCTGCGACACCGGGAGAAGACGACGATGCAGTGGACAACCCGTGCCGATATATGAGTTCAGGTGCGACGTCTGCGCCCGTTTCGAGCAGACGCACCCGATGGGCTCGGCCCCGGACACCGTCGACTGTCCCACCTGCCGGGCGCCCGCGCGCCGCCTGATGAGCGCCCCCCACCTGTCCGCGGTGGGGTCCGCCGCGTTCGGCCTGATCGATTCGACTGCGCGCAGTGCCTTCGAACCGGAGGTGGTCGAGTCCGCCCTCCCGGGACGACGGTCGGGCGCCGGTGCGCAGTTCACGGCCAATCCGCTCCACAGGAAACTGCCGCGCCCGTAGTTCGCCTACCCGCGGCACCGAAAAAGAGGGGTTCCACATGCCAGAGCAACTGTTCCCGTTGGATTCGAGCAGGAAATTCGAAGACCAGGAGAAGGTGGGGCACAACCGGTGGCATCCGGAGGTCCCACCGGTCGCAACTGTCAAGCCCGGCAGTTCCTTCAGGGTCGACTGCCGGGAGTGGTTCGACGGCGCGATCGTCAATGACGACTCGGCCGAGGACATCCTCAACGCCCCATTGCTCACCGTGCACAAGCTCAGCGGGCCGTTCGCGGTGGAGGGAGCGAAGCCGGGCGACCTCCTGATCGTGGACATCCTGGACGTTGGCCCGATCCCGCAGGAGGATTCCGGCCCCCTCGCCGGTCAGGGCTGGGGATACACCGGCATCTTTTCCCGGAACAACGGCGGTGGCTTCCTCACCGAGCAGTTCCCGGATGCCTACAAGGCCATCTGGGACTTCACCGGGCAGGTGGCCTCGTCGCGGCACATCCCGGGAGTCTCGTTCACCGGATTGATCCATCCCGGCCTGATGGGCACGGCCCCCTCAGCGAAGCTGCTCGCCACCTGGAACAAGCGCGAGGGTGCCCTCATCGCCACGGACCCGCACCGGGTGCCGCCGCTGGCGTTGCCGCCGGAGGCCGAACACGCGGTGCTGGGCAGCCTGCCCGCGGCCGAGTTCGCGCGGGTGGCCGGTGAAGCGGCCCGCACGGCGCCGCCGAGGGAGAACGGCGGGAACCAGGACATCAAGAACCTGTCGAAGGGCACCCGGATCTTCTACCCGGTGTTCGTCGACGGCGCGAACCTGTCCCTGGGCGACCTGCACTTCTCCCAGGGGGACGGCGAGATCACCTTCTGCGGTGCGATCGAGATGGGCGGCTTCATCGACCTGCGCGTCGACATCATCCGCGGCGGCATGGAGACCTACGGTGTGGGGGAGAACGCGATCTTCCTGCCGGGCACCGTCGACCCGCGGTTCAGCCAGTGGCTGGCCTTCTCGGGCACCTCGGTGACCCTGGACGGGGAGCAGAAGTACCTGGACTCGCACCTGTCCTACCAGCGGGCCTGCCTGCACGCGATCGACTACCTGACGAAGTTCGGCTACAGCCCGGAGCAGGCCTACCTGCTGCTCGGGGCCGCGCCCATCGAAGGCCGCCTGTCGGGTGTGGTGGACATCCCCAACTCGTGTTCGACCGTGTACATCCCCACGGCCATCTTCGACTTCGACGTGCGCCCGTCGGCGGCCGGGCCGTTCCAGATCGAGCGGGGGATGGGAGCGCCCCGGGCCGCCAACCGGTGACCCGGGCTCAGCGCCCCTGAGGTCAGTGCGCCGACGGTCAGTGCGCCATCATCGGCGCGTCGAGCGTGTCGGTGACCGACGCGGCCGGCTTGCGGATGAAGAACGCCAGCGGGATCGCGAAGAGCGAGATGATCGCGCCGTAGATGAAGGCGCTCTGGGTGCCCGCCGCCGTGGCGGCGACCTCGCCGGCGCCATTGGCGATCTGGGTCGCCGCGGTGGAGGACATCACCGTGACGAACAGGGCGGTGCCCGCGGCGCCGGCCAGCTGCTGGGCGGTGCCGACGACGGCGCTGCCGTGCGAGTACAGCGAGGGCTTGAGGGAGGCGAGCGCCGAGGTGAACAGCGGGGTGAACAGGAACGCCAGGCCGAAGCTCAGGGCCACGTGGGCCACGAGCACCCACCAGACCGGTGTCGTGGCGGTGAGCATGGTGAGGAACCAGAACGCGCCGCTGACAATGATCGACCCGGGAACGAGCAGCACTGTGGGGCCGAACCTGTCGTAGAACCGGCCGACGAACGGGGCGAGCAGGCCCATCGTGAGACCGCCGGGCAGCAGCATGAGGCCGGTGGTCAGCGCATCCAGGCCCAGCACGGTCTGCATGTAGATCGGCAGCAGGATCAGGGTGCCGAACAGGGCCATCATGCTCACGGCGAGCATCACGATGGCGAAGCTGAAGGTGCGCGAGACGAAGGTGCGCAGGTCGAGCAGGGCCCGGTCGGTGCGCTGCAGCGCGAGCTGGCGCCAGACGAACAGGGCGATCGCCACGACGCCGATGCCCAGCGGCACCAGGCCGGCAGCGGCGTTGCCGGTGGCGGATTCGCCGAGGTTGCTCAGCCCGTAGACCAGGCCGCCGAAGCCGAACGCGGAGAGGATCACCGAGACGACATCCAGGGGCACCGCGATGGGCTCGGTGACGTTCTTGATGCGGGCGGCGCCGAGCGCCAGGGAGCCGAGGGCGATCGGCAGCACGAGGATGAACATCCAGCGCCAGTCGAGCACGCTGAGGATGAGGCCGGAGATGGTGGGGCCGATCGCCGGGGCGACCGAGATGACGATGGAGATGTTGCCCATGGTCTTGCCGCGGGCGGCCGGCGCCACCAGGGTCATCACGGTGGTCATCAACAGCGGCATCATGATCGCGGTGCCCATGGCCTGCACCACGCGGCCCACGATGAGCACCTCGAAGCCCGGCGCGATGGCGGCGATGAGGGTGCCGGTGCTGAACAGGGTCATCGCGGCGAGGAAGACCGGGCGGGTGTTGAACCGCTGCAGCAGGAAGCCGGTGATGGGGATCACCACGGCCATGGTGAGCATGAACGCGGTGGTCAGCCACTGGGCGGCGCCGGCGGTGATGTTCAGGTCTTTCATCAGGTGCGGCAGCGCCACGCCCATGATGGTCTCGTTGAGGATCACGACGAACGCCGAGACCAGCAGCAGCGAGATGACAAGCTTGGTGCCGGCGGCATCCGGGGCATTGCCGGTCGGCGCGACGGGCGCGGGGGCGGTGGTGACGGTGGAGTCAGTCATCGGGGTCCTAACGGAACGGGCTCAGGTGCGACCCCGGTGTGAGGTACCCCTGTTTCAACCAGAAACCGCCGGTTATGTTCCCGAATCGGACAATTGCGTCCGGCGCACCGGGACCAATTGTCCGCACGGGGAACAGTTGCCGGTCTTTTAGGATGGGGAGCATGGGGGAATGGCTGATCGACAACTGGACCGAGGTCGTGGGGTTCGGAACCGGGGCCGCGTGCGTGTGGTTGGCCGCGCGCCGCAACATCTGGACCTTCCCGCTCGGCATCGCGAACAACCTGGTCTTCATCGTGCTGTTCTTCGGCGCCGCGCTCTACGCGGACCTCGGCCTGCAGATCGTCTACCTGGTGCTCGGGGTGATGGGCTGGCTGGGCTGGTCCCGGCACCGGGCCGCCGACGACCGCGCGCTGATCGGCCGGATGCCGCGGCGCGCCATCCTGCCGCTGGCTGTGGCCGCGGTGGCCGGCACCGCGATCATCGCCTACGCCCTGCATTCCTACACAGACTCCACCACCGAGATCGCGGATGCCGCCACCACCTCGGTGAGCCTGGTCGCCCAGTACATGCTCAACCGGCGCTGGCTGGAGAACTGGTTCGTCTGGATCGCCGTCGACGTGGCCTATGTGGGCCTGTTCCTCTATAAGGGGCTGAACATCACCGCCGCCCTCTACCTGCTCTTCATCGGCCTGTGCGTGATCGGGTTGCGCGGCTGGCTGCGGGCTCGCCGGGAGCAGACGGCGAGCGACGCCGAGGAGCCGGGCGCCCTGCCTCGCCAGCCGGTGCCGGCCGGCACGACAAGTGCCTGACCCGTTGCCGGAGCCTGAGCCCGCGGCCCGGTTCGGGCACGGCCTGGTGCTCGGCAAGTTCTACCCGTTGCACGCCGGGCACTCGGCCCTGATCCGCACGGCCCTCAGCCGCTGCGACAGGGTCACCGTGCAGCTGTTCGGTGCCAGCCAGGAGTCCATCCCGCTGAGCGTGCGCGAGGAGTGGCTGCGCGAGGAGCACCCCACCGCGCACATCGTGAGTGCCATCGACGACGCCCCGGTGGACTTCGACTCCGCCGACGCCTGGGACGAGCACATGGTGCCGATCCGGGCGCTGCTCGACGCCCCGGTCGACGCCGTGTTCTCCAGCGACGGGTACGGCGCCGAACTCGCCGCACGCCTGGGCGCCTCGTGGGTGCAGGTCGACCCCGGCCGGCGGCACACCCCGGTCTCCGGCACCGCGATCCGGGCGGATGTGCCGGGCCACTGGTGGGCGCTGGCCCCCGCCGTGCGCGCCTGGCTGACCCCGCGGGTGGTGGTGCTCGGCGCCGAATCCACCGGCTCCACCACCCTCGCCGAGGCCCTCGCCGGCCACTACGACACCGAGTGGGTGCCGGAGTACGGCCGCGAGCACAGCGAAACCCGGGTGGGCGGCCTGGACACCCCGTGGCGGAGCGACGAGTTCGACCTCATCGTGGACCGGCAGATCGGCTGGGAGAACCAGGCCCTGCGCCGGGTGCCGCGCCCGCTGCTGCTCTGCGACACCGACGTGCTGGCCACCACCCTCTGGCACGAGCGCTACGTGGGACTGACCCCCGCCGGGCTCGTGGCGCGCGCCGCTGCGCATCCGCCCGCGCTGTACCTGCTCACCGGGGACGAGATCCCGTTCGTGCAGGACGGCCTGCGCGACGGCGAGCACATTCGGCACGACATGCAGCACCGGTTTCGGCAGACCCTGGCCGGGCAGCAGGTGCCGTGGCTGGAGGTGACGGGGTCGGTGCCGCAGCGGGTCGCGCAGGCCGCCGTGGCCATCGACCGGATGCTCGCCGGCGCCTTCGACTTCGCGCTGCCACTGGAGCAGCAGGCCGCGCTCGAGCTCGCCGCTGCCGGATCCGCCGAGCCCGCCCGATAGGCTGAAAACCATGGCGCTGGGGAATCGTTGGAACAAGGTATCCGAATCACCGACGCGCGCTAACGCCGCCATGCTGGCCGAGGAGCTGACCGCGGAGGACCTCTTCACCGAGGCGCCGGCGGTGGTGGACACGGCGCTGGATGAGAAGCTGCGTCAGGCCTACTTCTGGTTGGTGAACCGCGCGGTGATCTCGCCGTTCTACGACGTGGAATTCTCCACGGGCGCACCGGTCACGTTCGAACTCGGCGATGCCGGCGCCGAACTGCACCTGCCCACCGACCAGTCCTACTCCTCGAACGTTCTGCTGCCGCTGCTCACCTTCGCCGTGGGCGGCAAGTGCCTGCTCGTGGGCGGTCCCGGGCGCGGCAAGACCACCCTGGCGATCCTGATGGGTGTGCTGGCCGGGTCAAGTGCCCGCGAGGTGCGCCGCAACGTGCAGCAGGGCCAGCCGCAGGTGACGGTGAGCGACCTGGTCGGGATGCCGCTGCCGCGCGACCTCGTCACCGCCGGGAGCCTGGCCGAGATCGAGATCGCCTGGCGCAGCTGGCTCAGCCAGCCGGTGAAGATCATCGACGAGTACAACCGCATCCCCACCAAGACCCAGTCCGCGCTGCTCACGATGGTGGCCGAGGGCTACGTGGAGAGCCACGACCAGATGCACTCCACCGCGCCGGAATCCGGGGTGGAGAGCTGGTTCTTCACCGCCAACGACGACGCCGGCGGCGGCACCTTCCCGGTGATCCAGGCGCTCCGCGACCGGATGGACGTGACCGTCGCCGCGCAGGGCTTCAACAACCGGTTCTTCGACGAACTCGTCGCCAGGGTCGAGGCCGGCGAACGGCCAGAGGACCACCTGCCGCCCGAGCTCGTCTTCGACGCCGACGAACAGCGCCTGCTCGAGGCGGCCATCCGCGCCGTACCGCTGCCCGGCGCCGTGCGCCGCCAGCTGGAGTTCTTCGCCAGCCACTTCGAATTCGTGCAGCAGGGCGGCCGCCGGTTCGAGTACCGCACCAAGGACACCGTGCGCACCGGCGGCGGCGAGGTGGCCGAGGTGATCGAGGCCAACTCCGGCGCCGACCTGCAGGTCGACCTGGGCTCGCAGACCGCCAACAGCCTGTCGGTGCGGTCGCTGCAGACCCTCATCCGCTACGCCAAGGCGATGGCCTACTTTCGTGGCCGGCCCGTGGTGGGCCTCGACGACCTGGCCGCCGTGCTGCCGTTCGCGCTGCGCGGCAAACTGCTGCCCAACGAACTGCACCCCCGCTTCGACGTGGGCGCCGACCGGGAGCTGGCCACCGACTCGATCAGCTGGCTCGCCGACCTCTTCGCCGAGTCCCGACGTCAGTTCACCGCGCTCGGCCTCGGCGCCAACGACCCGATCAGCGACGCCCTCGACCTGTTCAACCGCGGCCTGGACGGTGTCACCTCCGCGCAGGCCGCGCAACGACTCACCGGAATTGAGTCGCTGATCAGCGGAATCGCCAAACAGGGCAAACTCTACGGCCGCCACTTCGACGACCTGCTCGCCCTCAAGTACCTGCACCAGCGCTACACGAACTACGTCAGCTGGCTGGGGTTCAGCGGGTGACCCAGCGCCCCCGGCACCTCGTGAACGAGTCGCTGGAGCTCACCGACGAGGCCCTGCCCGCGACCACGGTGGACCTCGCGCTCTCGGCGACCCGCATCCAGGAGCGGCACGGCTCCGCGGCCGGCGCCCGTTACCGCCACTTCATCGGCCGGGCGCTCGCGGCCCAGCCCTTCGCCGGCCGGGACGACCTGCTCACCCTCGCGGCGCTGGCCGCCTGGCGAAGCGGCGCCCTCGCGTTTCGCACGGATGCGCTGCGCCGCCTCGACCTGGCCCTGGCCGGCGGCAGCACCCCACTGAGCGCCGTCGCGGCGGCACTCGGCTTGGGTGAGGGCGGTGTCGCCCCGTTCGCCCAGCTGCAGCGGGACTCTCGGTTCGGTTGGCCGGGCCTGCACGCCCCCGGCGAACTCCTGGCCGTGATCGGCGGCTTCCGCGGCCTGTACGGTCCGTGGCTGGCACCGCCGGTGGCGGCGCTGGCCGGTGAGCGGCCGGGCACGTTCCTCATCCGCACCGGTACTGCCGCTTCCGCCGAGGACTGGCTGCTCACCGCGGATGTCTTCGGGCACACCCTGGTGCGGCTCGCGGTCGACGAGACCGAGCATGGTTCTGTCGCCGCTGAGGCCGAGACCCGCTGGTCTGCGGCGGGCGACACCGCGCCGGGCCTCGCCGAGGCGGGCGTGGCCGGCGCGGTGCTGACCGTGCGCGCCTACACGGCACAGCTGTGGACACCGGAGGCCGCCCGGTGACCCCGTTCGGGAACCGCCGCCACCAGCTCACCCCCGAGCAGCGCACGGCCTGGCAGAGCGCCCAGACGCTCTGGGGCGTCGAGCTGCACGACCCCGAGCTGGCGCCGCACGCCAAGGCACCGTCGTTCGCCTGGTTCACCTTCCCGCCCCAGGTGAGCTTCGACCTGCCCCTGGCCGACCGGCTGGGAGTCGGTGGCTTTCTGGAGAGCATCTTCGCGCACGAGATCGGCCACCACGCCCTCTCGCCGTCGACCCGGCTGACGAGCCTGAAAATCCAGCACCAGATCGCGCGGGCACTGGCGGCCACCGACGCCACCCGCATCCCGAACGTGCAGGACGAGGTGCACAGGCTCTCGAACCTGTGGTCGGACATGCTCATCAATGTGCGCGTGGCCGAGGCGCAGCGCCGCCGGGATGGCCCGGCCGCGCCGCCCGAAATGGTGCGGATGTGGACGGTCCTGGGCGGCAACGGCAGCGGCGACACGCTGTGGTGGGTGGTTCTGCGCGCCTACGAGGTGCTCTGGGGTCTCGCAGCCGGCTCGCTCTGCCCGGCCGAGCCGCCCGCCGCGCCGGTCGACCCGACCGAGGAGAAGCGTCGTCGTCTTGAGGCGTCCTCGACGGCGCAGTACCGGAAGACCGTGCTCGAGAACATGCGGGCCACCCAGAGCAAGCAGAAGGTCGCCGAGCGGGAACAGGACTTCCTCGCGCAGGACGCCGCCGCCGAGGTGCAGCGCGAGTTCGACGCCCTGGCGCTCACCAACCCACGCCTGGACGCCGGACTGCTGGCCGAGACCGTGCGCACCTTCGGCGACGACCCCGTGAGCGGTGCGCTGCGGTTCGGGATGCTTCTGGCGCCGTACTTGGTGGGTCAGGAGGACATGCCCAAGCCCGGGGCACCATCCGGGCTCTGCGACGGTGAGACCGGTGCGGGCCCCGCGACCGCCGGTGAACTCGTCGCCGTGCTGGGGGATGCCCGGCTGCAGGAGGACCCGGAACATCCGGCGGTGGCCAAGGCCCGTGGCCTGGTGGCACCGTCCTCGACCGCCCCGGGGATGTCGGACCCGCCGGGCACCTCGATGGGCTCGCCCACGATATCCACCGGGCAGGGTTATGGCTTGGCCAAAACGCTCGAGCTGTACCGCGCCAGCGCCGCCAACGACGTGACCGCCGCCTGGTACCAGACCCGGGCGCGACACTTTGTGCGCCCGCTGCTGCAGAGGGCCACGACAGCGCCGCCGGCCGGCACCGAGATCCCCGGACCGCTGGAATCGTGGGAGCTGGGCGACGATCTGGCCGACATCGACTGGGCGGCGTCGATGGCGCGGAGCCCCACCATCGTGCCCGGGGTGACGACGCGCCGCCGCGAGTACCTGCCTGATGTGCCGCCGGTCGCGTCGGTGAGCCTGGACCTCGACCTCTACATCGACTCCTCGGGGTCGATGGTGAGCCCGGTGCGCGAATCCCCGGCCGTCCTGGCCGGCACCATTCTCATCCTCTCGGTGTTGCGTGGCGGCGGCCGGGTGCGGGTGACCTCGTTCTCGGCGGCAGGGCAGGTCGCCGGCGGCCACAGGTTCACCCGCGACCGTCTCGAGGCGCTGCGCGACCTCACCTTCTACTTCGGCGGCGGCACCGTTTTTCCCCTCGACCTGTACGGCAGCCGATACAGCGGGCTCGGGCGCACCAGCTCGAGCGTGCGCCGACACGTGGTGGTGCTCTCCGACGAGGGCCTGCTATCAATGTTCGGCGCGGGGCAGCCGCAATACGCCGACGTTGCCGCGCGGGTGCGCCGGGGTCTCGACACGGCCACCCTGATCCTGCAGGATCCGCGCCGCTCCATCACGACGCCCGCCGCCGCGGCCGGATACGACGTGGAGTACATCGAGCGGATGGACGACGCCCCGGCCGCCTGCGCCCGGCTCGCCCGGCGACTGACGGAGAGCGAGCCGAGCCATGTCACCCGAACACCAGGAGGATTCCGTGGCTGAGGGACCCGTGCCGTTCTGGCGCCGGCTGACCAACTCGGCCGGGCTCAGGGACCCGGACCGTAACGAGACGGCGACGAACGCCACGCCGTTCTCTCCGCCCGTCGACCGGGTGTCCCGGCCCGCGGCCGCGCCGGAGCCGGCCGAGACGAAGGTCGTCGACTCCGAGGCGCTTCTCGATATCTGGTTCGCCCGCGAGCAAGACGACGTCATCGTCTGGCGCTCCTGCCTGCCCGGCGCGAGTGCCGCCGAAATCGCCACCAGGCTGTCCCTGGTTCCGGCCGCATTCCTCGCCGACGATGTGGATGTTCTGCAGCTCGCCGAGAATATTCTCGAAATAGAATACGGCGCATCCGGCACGACTCCGCCGGACCGCCGGAGGCAGGAGGTGCTCCGGATCGCGGACCAGGTGCGCGCCACCGGGTCGGCCGCCGCCCGCCGAGGCGCCGCTCTGGTGCTGTGGCTCTGGGCCAGCGACGACCTGAACGGTCCGCTATCCGTGCCGCTGAGCCCGGTGTACTACGGCCGGGCCATCGCCGCGCTCTCGTTTCGGTTGGCGGCGGTCGTCGACCCGGCCGAGTGGGTGCGCACCGCCGACCGGCGCGACGAAGCGGCCCGAACCTTCCTGCTCTGGTCCGGCCACCTGCCGGCCGGTGAGGACGAGGCCACCGCCAGGTCGATCCTTGCCATGCGCGACTCCCTGGAGCAGAACACGGCGCTGGCCCAGACCATGGCCGAGCAGGAACACCGGCTCCAGGTGACCAAGCGTCTGCAGGAGGCCCGGGCCCGCGAGGCCGCCGCCCGGTACTCGAATGAGTGACCGGCCCGTGCCGGCCGCTCTGCTGCCCGACCCGGACGACCCACTGGCGCTGGCCGAATACGCGCCGGGCGGGGCCGTCGCGCTCACCGACGCCGAACGGTGGCCCACCCTCGACGCGGCCGGCGCCGCGCGGCTCGACGGGGTGGCCCGGCATCCGCTCGCCCCGGCCTGGGTGCACCGCACCGGGGACCGGCTCAGCGCGGACGGCATCGCGCGGGCTCAGGCCCCGTTGCCCGTTGATGGCTGGCTGGCCGAACACCTCGCCACCGCCCGCAAGCTGCCCGCGTACCGCCGGGTCGCAGCCACGCTCGGCGATTTGCCCAGCTGGCCCACCGTGACCCGGGAGGACCTGCTGGACGACGTCTCGGCCTTCGTGCCGTTGGATGCCGACCTGGATCGGATGATCGAGGGCTCGAGCTCCGGCACCACCGGGCGGGCGCTGCAGATCCCCGATGACGTCGAGGAGGTCGCCCGCAGCTTTCACCTTTTGGTGAAACTGTTGGCCGACCAGGGTGTTCAGTGGCGGCCCGACCCCGGCCGGATGGCGCTGGCGTACGTGGTGCACCAGCGCCAGGCCTTCACCTACACCTCGTCGATCAGCAGTTTCGGTCAGGCGACGATGGCCAGGCTGAACCTGCACCCGTCGCAGTGGCCGGCCACCGGGCAACGCACCGGGTTTCTGCTGGCGCAACAGCCGCAGGTGATCACCGGCAACCCCACCAGCCTGGCGGAGCTGCTGCACCCCGACCTGGTGGCGGGTCTGCGGCCGCTCGCGCTGTTCAGCGGCGCCATGGCGCTGAGTCTCGGCCTGCGCCGCGACCTCGAGCGGGCCTACGGCTGCCCGGTGATCGACGTCTACGGGTTGCACGAGACCCGGCCGATTGCCGCCAGCGCCGACGGGGGACCGTTCGTGATCCTGGACCGGCGGGTGCACGTGGAGGTCCTTGACGCGGCCGGTGGTCCGGTGCCGCCGGGCCAGCGGGGCGAGATCGTGGTGACCGCGGGGGAGAACCCGCTGCTTCCGCTGGTGCGGTACCGCACTGGGGACTTCGGCCGGCTGGTCGACGTGGCCGGCCGGCCCGCGCTGGCCGACCTGGAGGGGCGGGAGGCCACCCGGTTCCTGGCGCTGGACGGCAGCCTGGTGCCCAGCGTGGATCTCACCCAGCAGTTGCAGGCCGGCGGGGCCCGCGGCTGGGCCGTGCGGCAGGGCGTCGACGGCAGCGTGACCGCCACGGTGGTGGGCGGTGATGCCGCACAGATCGGTGCGGCGCTCGGGCGGCTGCTGGGGCAGCCGGTGACGGTGGCAGCGGTGCCGACCCTGCTCGACCTCGGCGAGGGCAAACCGCGCCGCTACGAGTCGGCGGCGCCGGGCACCTAGCCCACCGTGCTCGGCTGGGCCGCGCCGGCCTCCCTGCTCGGGGCAACTGTGCCCCGTTCGGACAAATGGTCCCGGTGCGCCGGGACCAATTGTCCGTTTCGGGACCAGTTACCAGCGGGTGGCGGACTGCGGCGGGACCGCCGGGGTTGGCAGGAGATGCCCGAGGATTGGCAGTCGTCTTCCACCGCCCGGACGGGGCGGCTCCCTAGGCTGTGTGCATGCCGATCACCCCCGACACCAAAGACTGGACCTGGGTGCTCGAGCGCCCCTGCCCCGAGTGCGGATACTCCGCCGCCGAGCTCCACTACGACGACGTACCCGCCCTCGTGCGCCGGAACGCGGCCGCCTGGGCGCCCGTGCTCGACCGGGCGGATGTGGCGGTGCGGCCAGACGACACCACCTGGTCGGCGCTGGAATACGCGGCCCACGTGCGCGACGTGTTCCGCATCTTCGACCTGCGGCTGGGCCTGATCCGCACCGAGGACGACCCGCTCTTCGCGAACTGGGACCAGGACGCCACCGCGGTGGCCGAGCGCTACAACGAGCAGGATCCGCGGGTCGTGGCGGCGGAACTGGCCGCGGCCGCGGCATCCGTCGCCGACGCCTTCGCGGCTGTGCCGCCCGCCGACCGGCAGCGCACCGGCCGCCGCAGCGACGGCGCGAGGTTCACCGTGACCACGCTGGCCCAGTACTTCCTCCACGACCCGACGCACCACCTGCACGACGTCGCGGGCTGACCCGGCCGGGCGGCCTGCAGAGATGATCCGGTCTCGTGGGCACAGCGGCACCCGGTAGCGTCGAGGCATACGTATTAACCCTTAGGTGGTCTCCAAGGCGTATTTCCGTTCCGAAAGACCGCCTCGTTTGGAGCACCACATGATTTCCCCGCGCATCGCGTTCCTCGACGTGGACGGCACCCTCATCGACTCGAGCGAAGTTGTCGCTCCGTCCACCATCGAGGCGGTGCGCACCGCCCGGGCGAACGGTCACCTGGTCTACCTCAGCACCGGGCGGGCCTCGGTGGAGATCTACCCCGCGATCCGGGACATCGGCTTCGACGGCGCCATCAGCGCCGGCGGCGGGTTCGCCGAGATCGGCGATGAACTCGTGATCTCCCGCACCATGCCCGAGGATGCGGTGGCCCGGATGGTCGGCTTCTATGAGGAGTCAGGGTATGACTTCTACCTGCAGGCCTTCGACGAGCTGTTCCCGAGCCCCGGTGTCCGAGGGCGGTTCGCGACCTACCTGCAGGACGACCAGGAGCGCAGGGGCGAGGTGCGCACCGATCTGGAAGCCGTCACCGACGCCGACGAACACCCCGCGCTGAAGGCCTTCGCGAACGTGCGCCCGCTCAGCTACACGGGCATCGCGAAGTCGGTGTTCCTCGCCGCCGACCTCATGGCATACGACCGGGTGTCCGAAGCGCTCAGCGGAGACTTCCACGTGATCACCGGCACCGTGCCGCACATGGGCAAGGGCAGCGGCGAGGTCACCCTCGACGGGGTGAACAAGGGCACGACGGTCCTGCAGCTGCTCGACCTGCTCGGCCTCGATGCGGCATCCGCGATCGGCATCGGCGACAGCACCAACGACATCGAGATGCTGCAGGTCTGCGGCGTCGGCATCGCCATGGGCAACGCCACCGACGTGGTCAAGGCGCACGCCGACGAGGTCACGACCAGCGTGGTCGACGACGGTGTCTGGAATGCGTTCCGCCGCCACGGCCTGATCTGAGTCGCTGCAGCACGCAGAATGGCGCGACAGTCGCAACCACTTCGCTGATCGAGCTTGTCGAGATCCGGTGACGATGTCTCCGTTCAGAGATCGTCTCGCGGGGTCTACTTCGACAAGCTCAGCACGGCATCGACAAGCTCGACCAACGATCGGGGCGTTTCTGGGGTTGGTCAGACGGCCTCGAGGACGCTGACGTAGTTGGCCACACCCACGCCGCCCATGTTCTGCACCAGGGCGCGGCGGGCGCCGGGCAGCTGCATGTCGCCGGCGGTGCCAGTGAGCTGCATGGCCGAGACCACGTGCTGGGACACCCCGGTGGCGCCCACCGGATGCCCCTTGGCCTTGAGCCCACCGGACAGGTTGACCGGCAGCAGACCGTCCGGCTGCACCCAGCCCTCCTCGATGGCCCGGCGGCCCTGGCCCACCGGCGCAAGTCCCATGGCCTCATAGAGCACCAGCTCGGCGATGGTGAAGCAGTCGTGGAGTTCGGCGAAGTCCACCTCGGCCAACCCCACTCCCGCCATGGCCAGCGCCCGCTCGAACGAGACCCGGGTGGCCGCGAAGGCGGTAGGGTCGCGCCGGGCGGCCGGCAGGAAATCGTTGGCCTGGCCGAACCCGGCCAGACGCACCGGGTCGGTGGCCGCGCCGGACCCGCGGCGGGCATCCGTGCTGAGGATCACCGCGGCGGCGCCGTCGGAGACCGGGGAGCAGTCGGTGCGGCGCAGCTGCCCGGCCACGATCGGGTTCTTCTCCGACACGGTCTGGCAGAACTCCTCGCCGAGGTCCTTCCGCAGCTGCGCGTAGGGGTTGGCCACGCCGTTGCGGTGGTTCTTGGCGGCGATGGAGCCGAGCACGTCGCCGATCGCCCCGTACCGGTCGGCGTAGGCGTCGGCGACGACGGCGAACAGGCCGGCGAAACCCGTGGTCGACGGGGTTCCGGCCAGGTCGTAGTCGGCCCCGAGCAGCGCCGAGCCGACCTGCTCGGCCGGCGCGTGCGTCATCTTCTCGGCACCGATCACGAGCACGGTCTTGGCGGTGCCGGCCAGCAGCGACTTCACGCCCTGCTGGAGCGCCGCGGAACCGGACGCGCAGGCATTCTCCACCCGGGTGGCGGGCACATTGGCCAGCACCGGGTCGGCCTGCAGCGCGAGCGACGACGGGAACGCCAGCGGAACCAGTGCCGAGTTGAACTGGCCCAGGTAGATCTCGTCGATCTCGGCGGCATCGATGCCGGCGTTCTGAATGGCCTCGCGGGTCACCTGCACAATGAGGGACTCGAGGGTGTCGTCGGTGAGCTTGCCGAACCGGCTGTGCCCCCAGCCGGTGAGCAGCACATCGGTGCGGAAGCGGTCAGCGAGGCTCATGCGACGTCCTTCGTCGCTACGGCCACCGTGAACGCGGCGTCGGTGCAGTCGCGCAGTTGCGCCACGGTGACGCCGGGGGCGAGACGGACGAGCTGCAGCCCGGCATCGGTGACATCGAAGACGGCGAGGTCGGAGATGATGCGGTCGACCACCCCCACACCGGTGAGCGGCAGGGTGCACTCGGTGACGATCTTGGCGGAGCCGTCGCGGGCGACGTGCTCGGTGAGCACCACCACCCGCGGGGTACCGGCGACGAGGTCCATCGCGCCGCCCATGCCCTTGACCATCTTGCCGGGGATGGTCCAGTTGGCCAGGTCGCCGGAGCCGGAGACCTGCATGGCGCCGAGGATCGCCACCTTGACGTGGCCGCCGCGGATCATGCCGAACGAGGTGGCCGAGTCGAACACCGACCCGCCCGGCAGCACCGTCACGGTCTGCTTGCCGGCGTTGATCAGGTCGGCGTCCTCCTCGCCCTCGAACGGGAACGGCCCCATGCCCAGCAGCCCGTTCTCGCTCTGCAGGGTGACGCTGACGCCATCCGGCAGGTTGTTGGCGACCAGGGTGGGGATGCCGATCCCGAGGTTGACGTAATCGCCGTCCTCCAGCTCGGCGGCCGCGATCGCGGCCATCTCGTCACGGGTCCAGGTCATCGGAGTACTCCTTCGGTCACGGCCGCGCGCTGGCGCACCGTGCGCTGCTCGATCGGCTTTTCGCGGGCCGTGGCCGGCACCAGGCGTTGCACGTACACGCCGGGGGTGACCACGTGGTTGGGGTCGAGCTCGCCCGCCAGCACGATGTGCTCGGCCTCGACG
Organism: Cryobacterium sp. N22; assembly: GCF_002929555.1. Taxonomy (GTDB): domain Bacteria; phylum Actinomycetota; class Actinomycetes; order Actinomycetales; family Microbacteriaceae; genus Cryobacterium. Next base: position 92,208 of record NZ_PJJP01000032.1, on the reverse strand, counting down.
ATGGTGACCCGGCCGGCGGTGGCGACCACCGGGTTGAAGTTGCGGGCGGTGTAACGGTAGGTAAGGTTGCCGGCGGTGTCTGCGGTGTGCGCGCGCACCAGGGCGACATCGGCGACGATGGCGCGTTCCTGCACGTAGCGCTGCCCGTCGAACTCGGCGTGTGGTTTGCCGTCGGCCACGAGGGTGCCCACCCCGGTCTTGGTGTAGAACGCGGGAATGCCGGACCCGCCGGCCCGCAGCCGCTCGGCGAGGGTGCCCTGGGGGCTGAACTCCACCTCGAGGCGGCCATCGAGCAGCTGCTCGGCGAAGAGCCTGTTCTCACCCACGTAGGAGGCGATCACCTTCCGCACCTGGCCGGCCTCGAGCAGCAGGCCCAGGCCCTTGCCGTCGACGCCCATGTTGTTCGACACGACGGTGAGGCCGGTGACGCCGGAGTCGCGAACGGCCTCGATCAGGTCGGCGGGGATGCCGCTGAGGCCGAAGCCGCCGACCGCGAGCACGCAGCCGTCGGTGAGGGTGCCGGCCAGGGCTTCGGCGGCGCTGAGGTGCAGTGTGGTCATCGGATTCTCCTTGCGTGATCGGGGTGGGGGATGGCGGGGCCAGGCCGCTCAGGCGGTCCAGCCGCCATCCATCACGTACGACGAGCCGGTGACCATGGCCGCGTCGCGGGAGGCCAGGAAGGCCACCAGGGCGGCGACCTCGTCGGGTTCGACGAGCCGCTTGATCGCGTTCTTGGCCAGGATCACCTCGTGCATCACCTCGTCGGCCGGGATGCCGTGCGCTTCGGCCTGCGCCGCGATCTGGCTCTCGAGCAGGGGAGTGCGCACGTAGCCGGGATTCACGCAGTTGCTGGTCACCCCGTGGTCGCCGCCCTCGAGCGCGGTCACCTTGGACAGGCCCTCCAGGCCGTGCTTGGCCGTGACGTACGCCGACTTGAACGGCGACGCGCGCAGCCCGTGCACCGACGAGACGTTGATGATGCGGCCGTGCCCCGTGGCGTACATGTGCGGCAAGGCGGCCCGGATCAGCAGGAACGGCACCTCGAGCATGAGGGTGAGCATCCGCCGGAACTCGGCGGGGTCGAAGGCCTCGATCGGGCTGATGGCCTGGTAACCGGCGTTGTTGACCAGGATGTCGGCGGACAGGGTCAGCGTTTCGAGTGCGGCGGTGTCGAGCAGGTCGACGGCCCAGGCCTCGCCGCGCACCTCCCCGGCCACGCGCTCGGCGGCTTCGGCGTCGCGGTCGGCGATGATCACGTGCGCGCCCTGGGCGGCCAGGGCCGCCGCGCAGGCGGCCCCGATACCGCCCGCGCCGCCGGTGATGAGCGCCGTCTGGCCGGAGAGGTCGCTGATCATCAGAGGCTGCCGGCCGGGGTCAGCCCGTGCTTCTGGGCATCCACCTTGTCGATCTCGCGGAGCGAGATGCCGCGGGTCTCCTTGAGCGTCACGACGGCAACCAGGGTGACCGCGCAGGCGGCGGCCACATAGAAGGCCACCGGAAGCCAGGAGTCGTATTCCTTCAGCAGCGCCGTCGCGATGATCGGGGCCAGCGAGCCGGCCAGGATCGAGGTGACCTGGTAGCCGAGGGAGACGCCGGAGTAACGCATGCGGGTCGGGAACATCTCGGCCATGATCGCGGGCTGGCCGGCGTACATCAGGGCGTGGAAGCAGAGCCCGATGGTGATGGACAGCACGATCAGCGCCGGGTTCTGGGTGTCGAACATGGGGAAGGCGAAGAACGCCCAGGTGGAGCCGAGCAGGGCGCCGGCGAGGTAGACGGGCTTGCGGCCGACGCGGTCGGACAGCCGACCGACCTGCGGGATCACCAGGAAGTGCACGACGTGGGCGATCAGCAGTGCCAGCAACAAGCTGCTGGTGTTGTACTCGTGCACGGTGACCAGATAGACGATCGAGAAGCTCACGATGATGTAGTACAGGATGTTCTCGGCGAAACGCAGGCCCATGGCACCGAGGATGCCCTTCGGGTACTTGCGCACCACTTCGAGCACACCGTAGTTGGCGGCCTTGTCGGCCTCGACCTGGGCGCGGGCCTCGAGGAAGATCGGAGCCTCGCTGACGTGCGTGCGGATGTAGTAGCCGACCACGACGATGATGGCGGACAGCCAGAACGCCACGCGCCAGCCCCAGCTGAGGAACTGGTCGGCGGGCAGGACCCACGACATAGTCAGCAGCACGAGGGTCGCGAGCAGGTTGCCCACCGGCACGGCCGACTGGGGCCAGCTGGACCAGAAACCGCGGGACTGGTTGGGGCTGTGCTCGGCCACGAGCAGAACCGCACCGCCCCATTCGCCGCCGACGGCGAAGCCCTGGATGAACCGCAGCGCCACCAGAAGGGCCGGCGCCCAGTAACCGATGCTGTCGAAGCCGGGCAGGCAGCCCATCAGGAAGGTGGCGACGCCGACCAGGATGATGGTGACCTGCAGGGTGTGCTTGCGGCCGAGCCTGTCGCCGATCTGGCCGAAGACGATGCCGCCCAGCGGCCGGGCGATGAAGCCCACCGCGTAGGTGAGGAACGCGGCGATGATGCCGTCCAGCTGGCTGCCCGCATTGGGGAAGAAGACCGTGGCGAAGACCAGGCTCGCGGCGGTGGCGTAGAGGAAGAACTCGTACCATTCGACGACGGTGCCGACCATGGAGGCCGCGACGATCTTCTTCAGGCCGGAGGTTTCACCGGGAGGTTGAGTGGGGGCGGGGCCGCTGGCGGCTTCGGTACGCGAGTTCGCGCTCATGGTGATCTCCTTGAGTATCGGCATTGACACTGGGTGGGGGAAAGATGTGCCGTTCTGCGCGTAAAGGCTGGGAACGGCTCCCCTGAGTATTCCGGCCCGCCGATGCTGCGGCAATGACCACTTCACCACTCCGGATGTGCATAATTGCAGATATGACCGATTCTCGCGTTGTCACCCCGGCCAATCCCGACGATCTGCTGGTGCTGCTGGCCGTCGCGAGGACCGGCCGCTTCACCACCGCCGCCGAATCACTCGGCCTTAACCACACCACAATCTCCCGGCGCATCGCCGCCCTGGAGACGGCGCTGGCCGGCCGGGTGCTCTCCCGCACGGCGGGCGGCTGGGAGCTCACCGACCTCGGCACCCGGGCGGTACGGGCGGCCGAGAACGTGGAGGCCGCCCTGGACCTGCTGAGCGGGCAGGCCGACGGCCGGGAGCTCACCGGGGTGGTGCGGCTGAGCGCGACGGATGGCTTCAGCGCATTCATCGCCGCCCCGGCGGTCGCCGAGCTGCAGCGCACGCATCCGCTACTGCGGGTGGAGATCGTCACGGTGACCCGGCAGGCGCTGCAGCACCGCTCCGGTCTCGACATCGAGGTGGTGGTCGGCCGGCCCCAGGCGCACCGGGCCGAGGCCTTCGAACTCGGCCGGTACACGCTGGGCATGTACGCGTCCCGGGACTACCTGGCTCACAACGGCACGCCGGCCAGCATGGCTGCGCTGGCCGAGCATCCGCTGGTCTACTTCGTCGACTCGATGCTGCAGGTGGACGACCTGGATGCGCCCCGCCGGCGGGTGCCCACCATGCGCGGGGCGCTGAGCTCGACGAATGTGTTCGTGCAGATCGAGGCCACCCGGGTGGGCGGCGGGATCGGCTTGCTGCCCTGCTTCATGGCCGACCGGCACGACGACCTCGTGCGGGTGCTGCCGGCGGAGTTCGCCGAGGAGCTGCCGTATTGGATGGTGCTGCGGCCTGAGGCGCAACGCCAGCCGGTGATCGCGGCGGTGGTGGACGCGCTGCGGGCGCAAATGGTGACGGTGGCGCCGGCGCTCCGCGGTCAGGGATGAGTGTGGAGGAGCCCTCGATTCGGATGCGCCGGTGGCTGGCCGCGTGGGGCGTGACACCCAGCGGGCCGGGGCTGAGAACGCCGTCGAGTGAGCTGCTGCCCGGCACGTGTCAGGGGCTGCCGGTGATGCTGAAGATCGCGCTGGTCGAGGAGGAAGTCCGTGGCGCGGCACTGCTCCAGTGGTGGGGCGGCCGCGGTGCCGCGCGTGTTCTCGTCCGTGAAGAACACGCCACGCTGATGGAGCGGGCCACGGGCACGCGAGAGCTGGCGGCGCTGGCCGCCTCCGGGCAGGATGCGACCGCCACCGACATCCTCGTGCGCACCACGCTGGCACTGCACGACCATCCGGCACCCACCATCCGGGACGGTGTGCAGCTTGTTTCCCTCCGCGACTGGTTCCGCGACCTGCTGGCAACGGACTCCGACGATCCACTCCTTCAGCGCGCGGCCGCATTAGCCGACCGCCTGCTGTCCGGCACGTCGACCCAAGACATCGTGGTGCTGCACGGCGACATCCATCACGGCAACGTGCTCGACTTCGGCGACCGCTGGGCCGCCATCGACCCGAAAGCCCTGCTCGGACACCGCGCCTTCGAGTTCGCCAACATCCTCTGCAACCCCACTGAGACGGCCGCGCTCGACAACCTCCCTGTGCGGCTGCACACCATCAGCCGCCAGGCGAGCATCGCCCCGGTGATGCTCGCGGAGTGGACCATCGCCTGGTGCGGCCTGTCTCTGGCCTGGACGCAGGGTGATGCCACGCCCACCTGGCACGCCCGAACCGCCCGGGCGGTGGCGGAACTCCTGTGGGAAAGCCTGAACGCCGGCAAAATATCGAGTGGAACTTTCAGCATCGAAGCGTAATGTCGGGCATACGCATTGCGCAGTTCTATGTGGTCACACTGGAGGTTGCTCGTCATGTCCCGAACCTGGCTGAAGTGGATGCCCGCCGTCGCGGTTCCCGCCGTGATCGTCGCCGGGGTCCTCGCGGTTCCCCTGCAGGCCGGCGCGGCCGTCGACCTGCCGGACAAGACCCCGCAGGAGGTGCTCGAACTTGCCGCCGGCAGCACCGTCGACACCCTCTCCGGCACCCTCGAGCAGACCTCGGAGCTCGGACTGCCCGAGATCCCCAGCACCGGGGACGCCGCCACCGCCGAATTCGCCGACGCCCTCGACCTGCTCACCGGCAGCCACACCGTGCGGGTCTACCAGAACGGCCCCGACCAGAGCCGGGTGCAGGTGCAGGACACCATGTCCGAGCGCAACCTGATTCGGAACGGCTCGGACCTGTGGCTCTACGACTCCGCCGACAACACCGCCGCGCACACGACCCTGCCCGCCGACACGGCTGACCAGGCCGCGCCGGGTTACACGCCGAGCGAACTGGCCGAGACGTTCCTCGCCGAGGTGACGCCGAGCACCGACGTAACCCTGGGCGAGAACACCCAGGTGGCCGGCCGCGCCGCGTACGAGCTCGTGCTCACCCCGAACACCGACGACACCCTGGTGGGATCGGTCTCGATCGCGGTCGACTCCGAGACCGGGTTGCCGCTGCGCGTGCAGGTCGAGGCGCGGGATGCCGCCGAGCCCGCGGTCAGCGTGGCCTTCACCTCCCTGAGCCTGGACGCCCCGCCCGCCGACCTGTTCGCCTTCACCCCGCCGGCCGGCGCCACCGTCACCGAGGAGACCCTGCCCACCAAGGACCACGCCGGTCACCCCGAGGGCGAGCCCAGCGGTGTCACTGTTCTCGGCACTGGCTGGGACGCCGTCGTGGTGATGCCGGCCGGCGCGGATGCCGCGGCCCTGGCCGAACTCACCGCCTCACCCCTGTACAGCCAGCTCACCGACGCCGTTGACGGCGGCCGGGCCCTGAGCACCACCCTCATGAGCGTGCTGATCACCGACGACGGCCGGATCTTCGCCGGTTCCGTCCCTGTGGAGCGGCTGCAGGACGCCGCAGCCCAGGAGTGACACCGGCGACCCGGGCCGGCGACCTGGCCATCGAGACCCGGGCTCTCACCAAGCGGTTCGGCCGCCAGATCGCCGTCGACGCCATCGACCTCGCCGTGCCGATGGGTTCGGTGTTCGGCTTCCTCGGCCCCAACGGGTCGGGCAAGACCACCAGCATCCGGGTGATGCTCGGCCTCGCCGCGGCCACCAGCGGCGAGGTGAGTCTGCTCGGCGAGTCGATGCCGGGCCGCCTCGCCCGGGTGCTGCCGCAAGTGGGCGCCCTGGTGGAGGGCCCCGCGTTCTACCCGTTCCTCTCCGGCGCCGCCAACCTTCGCCGGTTCGACTCCGCCGACCGCGCCGCCCCCGGCCGCAGCCGCCGGACCCGGGTGGACCGCGCGCTCGAGCGGGTGGGCCTGTCGAACGCGGCGGGCAAGAAGGTGTCGGCCTATTCGTTGGGAATGAAGCAGCGCCTGGGCATCGCGAACGCCCTGCTGATGCCGCGCCGACTCCTCGTGCTCGACGAACCGACCAACGGGCTCGACCCTCAGGGCACCCGCGAGGTGCGCGCCCTGGTGCGGTCGCTGGCCGGCGAGGGCACCACGGTCTTCGTCTCCAGCCACCTGCTCGCCGAGGTGGAGCACATGTGCACCCACGCGGCCATCATGAGCGCCGGGCGCCTGGTGGCCCAGGGCACCCTCGACGAGCTGCGCGCCGGTGAGTCCCGGGTGCGGGTGCGCACCCCGGATGCCGCGGCGGCCATCCGGGTGCTGGCCGACGCCGGCCTGGTGGCCGAGCTGGAGACCGCGCCGGACGACCGCGGCGCCGAGAGTTTCACCGCCGCCGAGGGCTCCCCGGGCGTTGACGGTTCCTCCGGGTGGTCATCCGGCCGGTCCGCCGACCACTGGGTGAGCGCCCCCATCGAGTTGCCCCGCAGCGGACGAGTTGCCCCGGTAGAGCGGGGCACCTCGTCCGCAGGTGGGCAACTCGCGGAGGAGGACCTCGTCGCGGCGCTCGTCGCCGGCGGGGTGCGGGTGCGGGGATTCCACCTGCAGGACACCAGCCTCGAGGACCGCTTCGTGGCTCTCACCGGAGAGGGGTTCGACGTTGTCCGATAGAACGGTGTCCGAGAGCGTGTCCGCGGCATCCCCGGCGGCGGCGCCGGCCGAGACGGCCCCGCCCGGCGGCGCCTGGGCGCTGCTGGTCTCCGAGCTCACCGTGCTCTTCCGCCGCCGCCGCACCTGGGCGCTGCTGCTCGCGCTGGCCGCGGTACCGGTGCTCATCGCCGTCGCCGTTCGGCTCTCGTCGCAGGAGCCGACCCCGGGCCGCGGCCCGCCGTTTCTCGACCAGGTCACCCAGAACGGCCTGTTCGTCGCCGTGACCGGCCTGATCGTGTCGATCCCGCTGTTCCTGCCGCTCACCGTGGGGGTCGTGGCGGGCGACACCATCGCGGGCGAGGCCGGACTGGGCACCCTGCGCTACCTGCTCGCGGCCCCGGCCGGACGGGTCTGGCTGCTCGTGGTGAAGTACATCGGCGCGGCCGTGTTCTGCCTCGCGGCCACGCTCGCTGTCGTCACCGCCGGGGTGCTCGCCGGGCTGGCGTTCTTCCCGGTGGGCCCGCTGACCCTGCTCTCCGGAGACACCATCAGCCTGTCCGAGTCATTCCTGCGTGCCCTGCTCATAGCCGGCTACGTCACGGTCTCACTGCTGGGCCTCTCGGCCATCGGGCTGTTCTTCTCCACCCTCACCGTGGTGCCCGTCGGAGCGATGGCCGCCACCATCGTGCTCTCGGTGGTGGCGCAGGTGCTCGACTCGCTGCCGCAACTGGACTGGCTGCATCCGTGGCTGTTCAGCCACTACTGGCTCGACTTCGCCGACCTGCTGCGCCAACCGATCGATTTCACGTCGTTCGGCGCCAATGCGCTGCTGCAGGGCGGCTATCTGCTGGTCTTCGGGGCGCTCGCCTACGGCCGATTCGTCACCAAGGACATCCTGAGCTGAGGCCCCGCCGGGCGCTCCGGGCGACCCGACAGCACCGCTTTCTATGCAATTGACATGAGTGTGCCGGAACGGGCCGGTATCGGAGGTCCCTTGCAGAACGGGAGCCTACGGTAATATTCTGCCCTCATTCGGGGGGGTGAATCCGGAGGCATTTGTTTTGGCAATCGAAAGTACCCCACCCGTCGTCAGGCCGAGCAACCCACCGCGGGTTCGCCTGGAGGACGTCGCCGGTCGGGCTGACACGTCGTGCGCTCCGTCTGACGCGGGCACGATCGTGACGGGCATCGCCCTCTCCACCCAGTCGGTGCAGCCGGGTGACCTTTTCGTGGCCCTGCCCGGCAAGAACGGCCACGGCGCCACGTACACCGACGGCGCTGTGCAGGCCGGCGCGGCGGCCGTTCTCACGGACGCTGACGGTGAGGCCGCGGCCCGTGCCGCCGGCGTGCCCGTTCTCGTGAGCGACAACCTGCGCGGCCGGCTGGGCGAGCTCAGCGCTTTCATCTACGGCACCGCCGACAGCGCCCCCACCATCTTCGGCATCACCGGAACCAACGGCAAGACGACCACCGCCTACGTGCTCGAAGCCGTACTGCGCCAGATGGGCCTGGTCACCGGCCTGTCCACCACGGCCGAACGCCACATCGCCGGCGAGGTCTTCATCTCCAGGCTCACCACCCCCGAGGCCACCGACGTGCACGCGCTCCTCGCCCGCATGAAGGAACAGCAGGTGGAGGCCGTGGTGCTCGAGGTCAGCGCCCAGGGCCTCACCCACGGCAGGGTCGACGGCATCGTCTTCGACGTCGCCGGCTTCACCAACCTCTCCATCGACCACCTCGACGACTACGGCACCATGGAGAACTACTTCGACGCCAAGGAGCTTCTGTTCCGGCCGGACCGTTCCCGCACCGGTGTGGTGAGCATGGAGACCACCTGGGGCCAGAAGCTGCTGTCCGAGCCGAAGATCCCGGTGTCCTCGATCTCGGCGGATGCCGCATCCGACCCGGACTGGCGCCTGGAGATCCTCGAGGCGCTGCCGGAGGCCACCCGCTTCCGGGTGCAGAACCGGGCCGGCGAGTCCGTCGAAACGACGGTCGCACTGCTGGGCGACCACCTGGTGGCCGATGCCGGGCTGGCCGTCGCGATGATCGTCGAGGCCGGCTACTCCGCCGCCCGGGTGCAGGCCGCGCTGCAGGACGGCATCGAGGTGTACATCCCCGGCCGCACCGAGAGCGTCTCCGGACCGACCGGCCCGCGCGTCTACGTGGACTTCGGCCACAGCTCCGACGCGTTCGAGAAGACGCTGCGGGCGGTCAAGGCCGTCACCCCCGGCCGGGTCATCATGCTCTTCGGCGCCGACGGCGACCGGGACCCGGTCAAGCGGCCCGAAATGGCGCGCGTCGCGGCCGCCGGCTCCGACATCGTGGTCATCACCGACCACCACCCCCGCTTCGAAGACCCGGCCAGTATCCGCCGGATGCTCGTGGACGCCGCCAGGGAGGCCTTCCCCGCCAAGCAGATCGTGGAGGTCTCCCCGCCGGAGGCCGCGATCGACTACGCGGTGGACCTCGCCAGGGAGGGCGACGCCATCCTCTGGGCCGGACCGGGACACCAGGACTACCGCGACATCCGGGGCGTGCGCACGCCGTACTCCGCGCGCGAGCTGGCCCGCGAGGCCCTCGCCCGGCACGGTTGGCCGGTCTCCTAGCCCGCGACCCCTCCCGCGAACTGTGAGTTAAGCACCAGAATCTTGCGGTTTTAGGTGCTTAAGTCACGGTTCGCGGGGGGCTGGGCGCGCACACCCTCTGTCCAGGTGGCGACGCAGAGCGGCACGCCCGGCCGGTAGGCCAGATGCGCCACCGACGGGGCGTCGAGCACCTGCAGATCGGCCCGGCCGCCGACCCGCAGTGAGCCCACGGCATCCGGCCCGTGCTCACGGCCGACCGCTCGCGCCGCGCCGCGCGTGGCCGCCCAGACCGCCTCGCGCACGGTCAGGCCCATCTGCAACACAGCCGTGGCCACGCAGAACGGTATCGACGTGGTGTACGAGGTGCCCGGGTTGCAGTTGCTGGCCAGCGCGATGTGCGCGCCGGCGTCGAGCAGCCGGCGGGCCGGCGGGAACGGCTCCCGGGTGGACAGGTCGCAGGCCGGCAGCAGGGTGGCCACGGTGTCGGAGCCGGCGAGGGCGTCGATGTCGGCGTCGGCGAGGTGGTTGCAGTGGTCGACGCTGGCGCAGCCCAGCTCCACGGCGAGGCGCACACCGCCGCCCGCGCCGAGCTGGTTGCCGTGCAGGCGCAACCCGAGCCCGGCGGCCCGGCCGGCCAGCAGCACCTCCCGGCACTCGTCCACGTCGAACGCCCCGGTCTCGCAGAAGGCGTCGATGAAGTCGACGTGCGGGGCCACGGCCTGAAGCATCGGGCCGGTCACCAGATCGAGATAGTCGCGCCGGTCGATGCCCGGTGGCACCAGATGGGCGCCGAGGAAGGTGACCACATCGGCGACCTCGGCCGCCGCCCGGGCGCTGCGGAGCTCGCTGGCCAGGTCGAGGCCGTAGCCGGTCTTGGTCTCCAGGAATGTGGTGCCCTGGGCCTCGGCCTCCCGGCGGAGGCGGCGGGCGTTGGCGACGAGGTCGGCCTCGCTCGCGGCCCGGGTGGCCGCCATCGTGATGGCTATGCCGCCGGCGGCATATTTCTGCCCGGCCATGCGCGCTTCGAACTCGGCGGCCCGGTCGCCGGCGAAGACCAGGTGGGTGTGGGTGTCGACCCAGCCGGGCAGCACCGCCCGACCGTGCACATCCACGGAGCTGTCGGCGGCGGGCGCCTCGGTGGCCGGCCCGATCCAGGCGATGCGGCCGTTCTCGATCACGAGCGCCGCATCCCGCAGCCTGTCGTCGTCGTGGCTGGATTCGGCGGCTTGGGTGGTGAGCTCGGCGATCCCGGTGATCAGTTCGGCGGTCATCGTGGGGCCTTCCAGTCGGGGAGGAAAACGGGGCGAGTCGGGTGGGGCGAAGCGTGAGCCGATGCAACTGTTCCCGTTCCGGACAAGTGTGCCCGGTGCGCCGGGCACAAATGTCCGCACGGGGAACAGTAGACCTGCGCCCGGGCGGTCATTCGGGACTCGGGGCTTCGGGGGAGCGGCCGGTGTCGAGGGTGTCGAGCGCGTCCCGGAGGAGCCCGGCCGGCGAGCCAGGGGGTGCGAGGGCGGCCGCGGCGGTGCCCACCAGGCGGCCGCTGTCGGCGACGATGCGGCCGGCCACGATCACCCGCCGCACGTCACTCGCCGTGGCGGCGAGCACCAGCTGGTCGGGCCGGGCCCCGAGAGTGCGGATGCTGTGCGCATCGACCTCGACGAGGTCCGCCGGGTCACCCGGCACCAGGCGCGCCCGCCCGAGGCCGAGCGCCGCGTAGCCGTCGGTTCCGGCGGCGTACAGCAGCTCCGCCGGGGTGAACCGGCCACGGGACCCGGAGGCCAGACGTTCGCCCATCTCCAGGCCGCGCATCTCCAGGAACGGGTCGACGACGGCGTTCTGGTCGGAGCCCAGGGCGATCGGGGAGCCCGCGGCGGCCAGCTCCCGGGCGCGGCCGATGCCGTCGCCGAGGTCGGCCTCGGTGCTGGGGCACATCACCACCGTGACGCCGGTGCTGCCGAGCAGGCTCAGGTCGTCGTCGCTGAGGTGGGTGGCGTGCACGACGCTCAACCGCGGGGTGAGTGCGCCCAGGCCGTTCAACAGGCCCGTGGGCGTGACGCCGTGGGCCGCCAGGCAGTCGGCGTTCTCCTGCGGCTGTTCGGAGAGATGGATGTGCAGTGGCACCTGGGTCGGCAGCCCGGCGAGGATCTCGCGCATGGCATCGCGCGGCACCGCCCGCACCGAGTGCAGCGCGGCGCCGAGGGTGACCAGGGCCGGTTCGGCCGGCCGGGCGGCGGCATCCGCTGCGAGGGTTTCGTGCAGGTTCGCCCACCGGGCCAGCCAGCCCGCCGCGGAGCCGTCGCTGAAGGCGCGCTGCTCGGGCCGCACCGGGGTGTTGATGCCGCCGGCCAGGTAGCTGGTGTCCAGCAGCACCAGGCGGATGCCCACCTCGCGGGCCGCCGTCGCCAGGGCGAGCTCCATGGCGTGCGCGTGTGGGTACGGGGTGCCATCGGGCTGGTGGTGCAGGTAGTGGAATTCACCGACGGCGGTGTAGCCGCTGACCAGCATCTCGGCGAAGACGGCCCGGGCCAGGTACAGGTAGCGCTCGGGGGTGAGAGTATGCGCCACGGCGTACATGGACTCCCGCCAGCGCCAGAAGTCGCCGCCCTGGTCGTGGGTGCGGCCGCGGAGCGCCCGGTGAAAGGCGTGCGAGTGGGCGTTGGCCAGGCCGGGCAGCACAGTGCCGAGGCGGATGTCGCCGGGCTCGGCCGGCACCTTGTCGGCGCGGGCCGTGAGGCGGCCGTCGACGCCCGCCGTGAGGCGCACGCCGGGGATCGTGACGCCGTCGACCAGCAGCGACTCGCACCAGTAGGTGGCCAGAGCCGGCTGCGCGGGGCCCGCCTGGGCCGTGGTCACAGCAGCTCCCGCAGCAGGGTGTCGAGGGCCTCGATGCCGGCCAGGCAGTCCGCCAGGGTGGCGAACTCCTCGGGGGAGTGCGAGATGCCGGTGGGGTTGCGCACGAACAGCATCGCGGTGGGCACCCGGGCGGCGAGCACCCCGGCGTCGTGGCCGGCGCCCGTGGCCAGCGCGGGCACGCCGCCGAGCGCGACGGCCAGGCGGGCGGCCAGCTCCGGGTCGAAGGTGACGGTGCCGGTCCAGGACTCTTCGACCACGGTCGCGGCGCAGCCGGAGTGCGGGTCCGGCAGCCGGGCGGCGATGTCGGCGACCACGGCACGGGCCTGGTCGTCGGTGTCCGCGCGCGCGTCCAGCCAGGCGGTCACCGAAGAGGGGATCACGTTGGTGCCGCCGGGCACGGCCTCGATGCGGCCGATCGTGGCGCGGGCGCCCGGGCTGGCCAGGGCCGCCTGCTGCACGGCCACGATCGCGTGCGCCGCGGCGACCATCGGGTCACGGCGGCCGATCATCGGGGTGGCGCCGGCATGGTTGCCCTGGCCGGTGAAACTCAGCCGCCAGCGGCCGTGCGCGAGGATCGAGGAGGCGACCGCGAGGGGCTCGCCCAGGTCGATCAGACCCCGGCCCTGCTCCACATGCAATTCGAGGAATATACCGATGCGGTCGAGGGCGGCCTGGTCGCGGCCCAGGTGGGCGGGGTTGAGTCCGGCGGTCGCCGCGGCCTCGGCGAGGCTGATGCCGGCCCGGTCGGTGAGTCCGCGGGCCACATCGGCGTCGATCGCGCCGGAGAACAGCCGGGAGCCCAGGCAGGCCACCCCGAATCTCGAGCCCTCCTCCTCGGCGAAGACCAGCACGGCGCACGGCCGGGTGGGCGCGAAGCCGGCGGCCTGCAACCGGGCGACGGCCTCGAGGGCGGAAACCACACCGAGGGGGCCGTCGTAGGCGCCGCCGCCGGGCACCGAGTCCAGGTGGCTGCCGATCACCACGGCGCCGGGACCCGGCGCGCCCCACCAGGCCCAGGTGTTCCCGTTGCGGTCTACCTCGACGTCCAGGCTCAGCCGCTCGGCACGCTCGGTGAACCAGGCTCGCAGTTCGTGTTCGGCCGGCTCCCACAGGTGCCGGGAGTAGCCGCCGGCGCGCCGGTCCCGGCCGGTGCCGGCGATCTCGTCGAGGCCGGCCAGTAGGCCGTGCGCGACGGCGTCAGGCATCCGGAGATCCGGTGCGGGCATCCGTCGCGGATGCATCGTTCGGAGTGGCCGCATCCGTCTCCCACATCGGCACCCGCAGGCCGCGTGCGCGGGCCACCTCTTCGGCGCGCTCGTAGCCGGCGTCGACGTGGCGCATCACCCCGGTGCCCGGGTCGTTGGTGAGCACCCGTTCGATCTTCTCGGCGGCCAGCGGGGTGCCGTCGGCCACGATCACCTGGCCGGCGTGGAGGCTGCGGCCGATGCCGACCCCGCCACCGTGGTGGATCGAGACCCAGGTGGCGCCGGACGCGGTGTTCAGCAGGGCGTTGAGCAACGGCCAGTCCGCGATGGCGTCGGAGCCGTCCTTCATGGCCTCCGTCTCGCGGTACGGCGAGGCGACCGAGCCGGAATCGAGGTGGTCGCGGCCGATCACGATCGGGGCGGAGAGTTCGCCGGAGGCGACCATCTGATTGAACTTGAGGCCGGCCAGGTGGCGTTCCTGGTAGCCGAGCCAGCAGATGCGGGCGGGCAGGCCCTCGAAGCGCACCTTCTCGCCGGCGGCGGTGATCCAGCGGCGCAGGTGTTCGTCGTGCGGAAACAGCTCGACGATGGCCCTGTCGGTGGCCGCGATGTCGGCCGGGTCGCCGGAGAGCGCGGCCCAGCGGAACGGGCCCTTGCCCTCGGCGAAGAGCGGCCGGATGTAGGCGGGCACGAAGCCGGGGAACTCGAACGCGCGGGCGCAGCCGCCGAGCAGCGCCTCGGCGCGAATGGAGTTGCCGTAGTCGAAGACCTCGGCGCCGGCATCCTGGAAATCGACCATGGCCTGCACCTGCTTGGCCATCGCCGCGCGGGCCCGGTCGGTGAACTCCTCCGGCTGCGCGGCCGCATAGTCGTGCCAGTCGGCGACGCTGACACCCTCGGGCAGGTAGGCGAGAGGGTCGTGCGCACTGGTCTGGTCGGTGACGATATCGATGGGCACCTCGCGGGCGTGCAGCTCGGCGAAGACCGTGGCGGCGTTGCCGACCAGGCCCACCGAGAGCGGCCGGCGGTCGGCCTTGGCGGCGAGGACCCGGGTGATGGCGTCGTCGATGTCGTCGGTCATCTCGTCGAGGTAGCCGTGCGTCACCCGGCGCTGAAGCCGTGACGGGTCGACGTCGACGATGAGCACCACGCCCTCGTTGAGGGTGACCGCCATCGGCTGGGCGCCGCCCATGCCGCCGGCGCCGCCGGTGAGGGTGAGGGTGCCGGCCAGGGTTCCCCCGAACCTCTTCGCAGCGACGGCGGCGAAGGTCTCGTAGGTGCCCTGCAGGATGCCCTGGGTGCCGATGTAGATCCAGGATCCGGCGGTCATCTGGCCGTACATGGTGAGGCCCAGGGCCTCGAGTCTGCGGAACTCCGGCCAGGTGGCCCAGTCGCCGACGAGGTTGGAGTTGGCGATCAGCACCCGGGGTGCCCACTCGTGGGTGCGGAACACGCCCACCGGTTTGCCGGACTGCACGAGCAGGGTCTCGTCCTTCTCCAGCGTGGTGAGCGTGCGCACGATCGCGTCGTACGCCGCCCAGTTGCGGGCGGCCTTGCCGGTGCCGCCGTAGACCACGAGTTTCTCCGGGTGCTCGGCGACCTCGGGGTCGAGGTTGTTCATCAGCATCCGCAGCGGACCCTCGGTCTGCCAGCTCTTGGCAGTGAGGGTGCTGCCGCGGGCGGCCCGCACGACGCGCGGGGCGTGCGGGTCGGCGGGTGGCGCATCCGTGGCTGGAGCAGCGGTGTCGGTCAGGTCGGTCATGAGCGGGTCTGCTTTCTCGAGAGCTGAGCGTGTCGGTGATGCGTGCGAGTTAGTACAGGGTGCCGGTCAGGGTCTGGGCGGCGTCGAGCAGGGCGCCGCTCCGCGCGCTCGCGGCGACGGCCTCGATTTCGGGGGAGAGGAACCTGTCGGGGCCGGGCCCGGCGACCTCGCGGCGCACCTCGGCGAGCACGGCGCCGGTGGCCGGGCCGGGCAGGAGCGGGGCGCGCAGGTCGAGAGCGCGGCCGGCGGTCATGATCTCGATGCCGAGCACCCGGGCCAGGCCGTCGATGCCGGTGCGCAGCTTGCGGGCGGCGTGCCAGCCCATCGAGACGTGGTCCTCCTGCATCGCCGACGACGGGATCGAGTCGACCGAGGCCGGCACGGCGAGTCGTTTGAGCTCGGAGACGATGCCGGCGGCGGTGTACTGGGCAATCATCAGGCCCGAGTCCACCCCCACATCGTGGGCGAGGAAGGCGGGCAGGCCGTTGTTGCGGGCCGGGTCGAGCATCCTGTCGGTGCGGCGCTCGGACATGCTCGCCACGTCGGCGACGGCGATCGCGAGGAAGTCGAGCACGTAAGCGACCGGGGCGCCGTGGAAGTTGCCGTTGGACTCGACCCGGCCGTCGAGAGTGACGACGGGATTGTCGATGGCCGAGGCCAGTTCGCGGTCGGCGATGCGGCCGGCGTGCTCGACGGTGTCCCGGGCGGCGCCGTGCACCTGCGGGGCGCAGCGCAGCGAGTAGGCGTCCTGCACCCGGGTGCACTCCGGCGTCTTGTGACTGGCCACGATCGGGGAGCCGGCGAGCAGGTGGCGCAGGTTCGCGGCGGAGGCCTGCTGGCCCAGCTGCGGGCGGAGGCCGGCGAGGTCGGCGGCGAAGACGGCATCCGTGCCGAGCAGGGCCTCGATGCTCATTGCCGCGGCCACGTCGGCGGTGGTCAGCAGGGTGTGCAGGTCGTGCAGGGCCAGGCTGAGCTGGCCGAGCATTCCGTCGGTGCCGTTGATGAGGGCCAGGCCCTCTTTCTCGGCCAGCAGGACCGGTTCCAGGCCGGCCGCGCTCAGAGCCTCGGCGGCGGGCAGCTCGGTGCCGGTTCGGTCGCGCACGGTGCCCTCGCCCATCAGCGCCAGGGCACAGTGGGCCAGCGGGGCCAGGTCGCCCGAGCAGCCGAGCGAGCCGTATTCGCGCACGATTGGGGTGATTCCGGCGTTGAGCAGGCCGGCGTAGGCCTCGGCGGTGGTCAGGCGGATGCCGGTGCGCCCGGTGAGCAGTGTCGACAGGCGCAGCAGCATCAGGGCGCGCACGGTCTCCCGCTCGACCTCTGGGCCGGAGCCGGCCGCGTGCGAGCGCACCAGGCTCTGTTGCAGCCGGGTGCGATCGGCGGCGTCGATGAAGGTGGTTGCCAGGGCGCCGAAGCCCGTGGAGATGCCGTAGTGCGGGGCCGCGTCGGTGGCGAGAACCTCGATGGTGGCCCGGCTGGCGGCCACGGCGGCGCGGGCGTCGTCGCCGAGAAGCACCGGGGCGTCGTGGCGGGCGACGGCCACGACATCCGCCACGGAGACCGGGCCGGTGCCCACGGTGACGGGCGCCGGCGCGGTGCCGCGGCGGGCTGGGGTGGCGGGAAGGGCGGTGTCGACGGTCTGCATGCTCCTATCTGACTCCTGCGCGAGCGCGGCCGCATCGGGCTTCGCCCGATTGGTGTCTCAGATACGAGACAGTCGGAGCGGAGTTCGACCGTGCGGATGGCATAACTCCTGCAGTTTTTCCCCAGACGGGTCAAAACAGGCCGATTGCGTCCGAATTGGGAAAAACAGCGGGAGTTGTGACCGCGGTGGCGAGTTAGGGTGGTGCCGAATCGTCGACCCACAGGAGGTACCGGATGCTGACAACCGACCTGATCACGGATGCGTTCGGCCGGGTACAGGGGGCGGTGCACGCCGCCCTCGTCGGCGCCGGCCCCGAGCTGCTGCGGTACCGCGCCGATCGCGAGGCGAACACCATCGCGTGGCTGGTCTGGCACCTCACCCGGGTGCAGGACACTCACGTGGCCGACCTGATGGGCGAGCCCCAGCTGTGGACGTCGGCGGGCTGGCAGAAACGGTTCAACCTGCCGTTCGCGCCGACCGCGACCGGCTACGGCCAGGGCTCCACCGAGGTGGCCGCCGTGCGGGCCGGGGCGGACCTGCTGCAGGGCTACTTCGACGCGGTGCACGAACGCACCCTGGGCTACCTGGGCACCCTGCACGAGGACGACTTCAGCCGCATCGTCGACACCCGCTGGACGCCGCCGGTGACCCTGGCCGTGCGGCTGGTCAGCGTGATCGCCGACGATCTGCAGCACGCCGGCCAGGCCGAATACGTGCGCGGGCTGGCGCAGCGGGCCGGCCTGCTCTGAGCGGTGCCGTGCGCGACGCGAGAGCGGCCGTGTGGCTGCTTCGCCGCGCTGTGGCGACCACAACCCCGCTCTCGCGAGGTGGCGCTTCCGCGAGAGCGGTCGCGTGGTTGCTTCGTGGCGCGGTGGTGACCATAACCCCGCTCTCGCGAGGGGGAGCGCCCGGCTAGGCTCGGTGTCAGCACCTTGACCCAGGGAGAGCGCTTGGCCCACTCGTATCCGCTGTATGTGAATGTGCTGGCGCAGTGCTTCTGCTGCCAGTCGCTGCAGCCGTTCCACTTCAGCTCGGCGACCGATCAGGTCGTCTGCGGCCACTGCCTGCGGCATCTCGGGCCCGAGAAGGCCGAGCAGCGCGACGCCGACCACATCAGACTGTGGCTGGGCCAGTTCGCCGCCCAGCAGGAGACCCTGCAGGAGCTCACCGCCACAACCACCGCGACGATCGCCGAGCGGGACGCCGAGATTGCGGCCCTGACGGCCCAGGTCGCCGACCTCACCGGCATCGTGGCCGGCCGCTTCGACCGCGGTCCCGACGCGAGCCTGCGCGGCCTGCTCGAGACCGAGGTACTCAAGCGCGCCGAGCGTAAGGCCGAGCTCGGCCAGCGCCGAACGGATGCGGCCATGGCCGCACTCTGGGAGATCAACCGCCTGCACCGCATCGACCCCGCCGACCCGCAGCGCTGCGGATGCGGCAAGTCGGCCGCGGCCTGCCCCGAAACCCGGGCGCTCGGCCCGATGCGCCAGGCGCTGGGCGACTGGGAGGCGAAAAACCGCAAGCTGCTCGCCGCCGGCCAGCGCCACGCGCTGCCCGCCGGGCATCCCGACCTGGCCTGACTAGCGGTTGACGGGCATCCGCGGCAGCACTGGCCCGCGCCGGCCGCGGGTTAGGACGCCGGGCGGGCGACCGAAGACTGACCGGGGTCGCGGGCGCCGAGGGCCGACGAGCCGGGGCTCGGTGTGAGGCCCAGGAGGCGCACGATCTCGGCCGCCTCCGAGGCGGGCTTCCGGCCGGCATCGATGGTGATCGCGTTCTCGTCGGGCTCCGGCGGCTCGAGCGCGTCCACCTGCGAGTCGAGCAGCGAGGTGGGCATGTAGTGGTCGTGGCGGGTGGCCAGGCGGCGTCCGATCAGGTCTTTCGACCCGGTCAGGTGCACGAAGATCACGTTGTGCTCGCGCAGCACGTCGCGGTAGCGGCGTTTGAGCGCCGAGCAGGTGATGATGCCGGGCACGCCCGCCATGGTGTGCTCGATGATCCACGAGGAGATGGTGTCGAGCCAGGGCGCGCGGTCGTCGTCGTTGAGCGGTTCGCCCGAGGACATCTTGTCGATGTTCTCCTGGGGGTGCAGGTCGTCGCCCTCTTCGAGGTCCCAGCCCAGCTGGCCGGCGAGGATTCCCGCAACGGTGGACTTGCCGGACCCGGAGATGCCCATCACCACGAGCACGGGCTGCTGATTCTCGAACACGATTAGATCACCACGTTCAGGAGGAGGACGCCGGCCAGGCCGGTCACGGAGATCAGGCACTCCATCACCGTCCAGGTCTTCAGGGTCTGGCCGACCGTGGTGCCAAGGTACTCCTTGACCAGCCAGAAGCCCGCGTCGTTGACGTGCGAGAGGAACAGCGAACCGGCGCCGATGGCAAGAACCATGAGTGACACATCCGTTGCACCCAGGCTGGCGGCGACCGGGGCGAGGATGCCGGCGGCCGTGACGGTGGCGACGGTGGCCGAACCCGTCGCGACCCGCACCAGCGCGGCGACGACCCAGGCGAGCAGGAGCACCGAGACGCTCGAGCCATTGACCGCGTCGGCGATGACGGTGCCGATGCCGGTGTCGATGAGCACCTGCTTGAAGCCACCGCCGGCGCCGACGATGAGCAGGATGCCCGCGATGGGCGGCAGCGAGTCGGCGAGCGACTTCGAGACGGCCGCGCGGTCCATGCCGCCGCCGCGGCCGAAGACGATCATGGCGTAGATCACGGCGATGCCCAGGGCGATCATCGGGGTGCCCAGGAAGTCCAGGGTGGCGTTGAGCGGGTCGGTCGAGCCGGGGTTGATGGCGTCGGCGATCGAGCGGGCCAGCATCAGCACGACGGGCAGCAGGATGCCGGTGATCGTGGCGAGGAAGCTCGGGCGCTTGATGTTCTCTTCCAGGCCCTGGTCGGCCGCGGTGATGAACATCTGCGGCACGGGCACCTTCACCCAGCGGCTGGCGAACTTGCTGAACAGCGGGCCGGCGATGATGACGGTGGGGATGGCGATGAGCACGCCGATGGCCAGGGTGAGGCCGAGGTTGGCGCTCAGGGTGGTGACGGCAACGAGCGGGCCCGGGTGCGGCGGCACGAGGCCGTGCATGACCGACAGGCCGGCGAGGGCCGGGATGGCGATGCGGATGAGCGACTGCCCGCTGCGGCGGGCGACGAGGATGATCACGGGGATGAGCAGCACCAGGCCGACCTCGAAGAACATCGGCAGACCGATGAGGCCACCGATCAGCGCCATGGTCCAGGGCAGGGTGCGCACGCTCGAACGGCTCACCAGGGCGTCGACGATGCGGTCGGCGCCACCGGAGTCGGCCAGCAGCTTGCCGAACATGGCGCCGAAGCCCACGAGCACGCCCACGCCGGCCATGGTGGAGCCGAAGCCCGCGCCGAAGCTGGTGACCGCGTCGTTCGGCGCCATGCCGGCGCCCACGCCGACGCCGACGGCGCCGATGGACAGGGCCAGGAACGGGTGCACCTTGAGCCAGGTGATCAACACGATGATCACGGCGACGCCGATGATCGCCGCGAGGATGAGTTGCAGGGTGCTGCCGGCCGGAACCACGGGTTCCACCGCCTGAATCGCGCGGGTCACATTCATCTCGAAATCCGTTCCGAGGCCGCGTCCCTGCGACCTCTTCGTCTTGTGCTGAACACGCGGGACCCTGCATGTCGCCGGATGCGGCATAGTGAAGGGAGAAGCACGTGATCTGATTAATCTGATTAATCGGATTAATGAAGTGTTACACAACGACGATGATGTGGTCAACATCACCGGGGTGCAGTGTGCGACGACGCAGGCTGGGACGGATCGGTGCGACGTGGTCGCGCCGGGTGAGTGAGGGTGTGACAGTGGTTGTAGTAGGCGATGAAACCTGGCGGGACCGGGGATTGCACGCGCGGGTGGTGAACGCGCTCGGCCAGGAGATCGTCGACGGCACCTACGCGCCGGGCGACATCCTCAACCTGGACCGGCTGAGCGAGCGCTTCACGGTCTCGCGCTCCGTGCTGCGGGAGGCCCTGCGGGTGCTGCAGTCGGTGGGCATGGTGGAGCCGCGCCAGCGGGTCGGCACCCAGGTCCTCGCCACTGAGTCCTGGGACCTGCTGAACCCCCTGGTCATCCAGTGGCGGGGCCGCGGCGACTACTTCGCGCAGATGCGCGAGATGCTGCAGCTGCGCCTGGGTATCGAGCCGGTGGCCGCCCGGCTGAGCGCCCGGCTGATGACGCCGGCCCAGCGGCAGGCCGTCGCGCGGGCGGCCGCGGTGATGGTGGAGGCCGACCACGACAACGAGGGCCGGCGCTATCTCGAGGCGGATGTCGAGTTCCACACCCTGATCCTCGAGGGCTCGGGCAACGCGGTGATGGGGCATTTCGCGAACACCGTGGCGGCGCTGCTGCGCACCAGGGAGCAGGAGAAACGCTTCACGGTGACCGACTACACCCCGGCATCCGCGCACCGGCACAACGACCTGGCCGCCGCGCTGCTCGCGGGCGACGAGGATGCCGCCTACCGCTGTGCCTACGCGACCCTGGAGGCCACTCTGGCCGAGTTCGTGCAGGAGTCGGCCGGTTCCCACCCCGCCGCGGGCTAGTTCTCCAGAGCCGCACCGGCCCGCCGGCCGGAGCCCGCTCAGAGCCGGGCGAGTCGCTCGATGTCCTCGAGGAACTCGGCGGCCACCTGCGCCGACACCGTGGTGCGGGTGCCGCGGATGCCGGCGAGATAGTCCTCGGTACCCGGCCCGCCGGGCGCATGCTCGTCGGCGCCCGCGGAGAGGGCATCCTCCAGCGCCTGCTGGGAGGCCCGCCGGGCGGCGTACTCGATGTCGGCGGGGGAGAACCCGTCGCTGGCTGCGACCAGGGCGGCGAGGTCGACCGTCCCGGTCACCACCGGGGGAATGTAGCGCTCCCAGATGGCCTGCCGGGCGGCGGCATCCGGCAACCCGATCGGCACGACGTAGTCGAACCGGCCGTGCCGCAGGAACGCCGAGTCGAGGGTGCGGATGAAGTTGGTGGCGCAGACGAGCAGCCGCCCGGGCCGCTCGCGGAAGGCCGGGATGAGCTTGAGCAGCTCGTTGGTCACGCCCTGCAACGGCGAAGGCGGTTCACCGCCGCGCTGGGCGGCGATCTCCTCGACCTCGTCGATGAAGACCACCACGTGGTCGAGGTCGTCGATCTTGTGGAACGTCTCCCGCAGCGCCCCGGCCAGGCCCTGCGGGTCGGTCGCCAGCCGGGACGGGAAGACCTCGACGAACGGCCAGTCCAGCCTGGACGCGATGGCCTTGGCGAAGGTGGTCTTGCCGGTGCCGGGCGGGCCGAAGAGCACCACGGCCTTGGGCGGCACCACGCCGTACTGGTCGGCCATCTCCGGCCGGGCCAGCGGCATCACCAGGCGCCGTTCGAGCAGCTCCTTCTCCCGCGCCATGCCGCCCACGCTGGCCCACAGGTCCCGCGGCAGGATGCGCCCGCCGAGCTCGGCCAGGGCGCGGATCTCCTGGCCCTGCACCGGGATGCGGCGCTCGAAGTAGCTGAGGTGGTTCTTGATCTCGAAGCCGCGGTTGAGGAACGCGTCGACCCGGGTGGCGGTCTCCGGCATCAGCGCCGAGAGCTTGGTCAGGCCGTGCGGCGCCATCCGTCGTTCGAGGGCCGCGAGCAGGGCCGAGCCGATGCCCCGGCTCTGCCAGGGCTTGGTGGTGGCCAGGAACACGATCCAGCCCTGCGCGTGGGCGGCCCGGCCGACGGCGGCGCCGACCACCTCGTCGCCGTGCACGGCCACCACGGCGTCGTCCTTCTGGCAGGAGGCGAGGACCTCCGACAGGGCATAGACCGGGTCGGTGCTCGAGGCGGTGATCTCCTCCCACAGGCGCAGGATGCCGTCGAGGTCGTCGGTGTGAAAGTCACGGATGCGCCACTCGTTCATCTCAGCTCCCTCGCCGGTGTCAGAACACTATGGCCCGCGAACTGTGACCTAAGCACCTAAAACTCGAGATTTTCGGGGCTTTTCTCACAGTTCGAGAGAGGGGCGGGGCGGCTACTGCAGGCCGTCGATCGAGACCAGGCCGTCGTGGCGGCGGCCGTCGAAGATGATCGTGGGGATCTTCACGGTGGCGATCTTCTCCTCCACGAGGGTCTTGTTGGCGGCGATGATGTCGGCGACGGTGTCGGAGCCGGCCTCGGTCACGACCACGTCGATCTGGTCGGCGGAGAGGCCGAATTCGCCCAGCCAGTCGACCAGGGTCGCGGTGGCCTCGTCGGCGTCCATCGAGTTGATGGTCTCCTGCCACGGCAGGCCGGTCCCGGCCTTCTCGGTGAAGATGCGCTCGAGCACCTGCCAGTCGACGGGGGTCTCGGCGCCGTCCAGCGGATGCAGCCGCAGGGCCTCGAGATACTGGGTGACCAGCAGGGAGTTGGGGAACTTGTAGCCCTCGGTGCCCGCGATCGGGTAGGCGACGTAGGTGAGGTTGTAGTTCTGCTCGAAGCCCGACTCCTCGATGTTCTGGAAGAGGGCTTTGCAGAAAGTGCAGCCCGGGTCGATGACCTCGACGGCGACGGGGTTGGCGGCGTCCTCGGTGAGGTAGCTGGCGTTGGCGGGCAGGTAGTCCTCGGCGGTCCAGGTCTGCAGGCGGGCCGGGATGGCCGCGAAGGTCTCGCCGAGGCTGCCGAACTCGTTGCCGAATGCGCCGAGCACGTCGAACTCGCCCAGCGATGCCATGAAGCCGGGCGTCTCATCCGGGATCGAGCAGGCCTCGGCGCCGAGGGTGCAGGATGCCGAGTCCTGCTTGTTGCAGGTGCCGTAGACGTAGAGGTTGACGGCGCTCTTGACCACGGTGTAGCCCGACCAGATGGTGGTGAGAAGAACGAGCACGGCGAGGATCTCGAGGCCGATGCTGGCCGGCCGCACGAGGCCGGGCCGGCGCACGGCGATGGGGGCGAGCAGGTGGTCCTTGATGTCCTGCTTGAAGGTCGTGTCGCAGGGCCGGAAGGTGACCCGGCGCCAGGTGCAGTTCCAGGCCGTGCCGACGTAGCGCCGGTACTTCGCCGAGAAGGCGGCCATGATGACCAGGATGATGAATGCCGCGATGCAGAACACTTAGTGGAGGCCTTTCATCAGCCGCTGGAGGGCCTGCGTGGCCGAGTCGATGTCCGACTCGGTCGAGTGCAGGCCGAGGGAGAAGCGCAGCAGCGGGGGCAGCCCGAGCTGTTCCTTGAGGTAGTGGTGGGCGCAGAAGTAGCCGCTGCGCACCATGATCTTCGAGTGCGAGAGGAACACCGCGAGGCGGTGCGAGTCCTGCGCGGGTGCGTAGAGACTGATCACCGGGCTGGGCTCGGTGTTCAGGAGCGTGAGTCCGGGGATCGCGGCAAGACCGTCGTGGAGCCGGGTGGACAGAGCGCTGATGTGCTCGGCGGGCGCCAGAGCACCGGGGCGGATGCTGCCCAGCCACTCGATCGCCCGGCCCAGCGCGATGATCTCGCCCCAGGCCTGCAGGCCCGGTTCGAGTAGCGCCGCCGGGTCACCCTGAACGAGGTCGAAGTCGTTCTCGCGCACGTCGGAGACCATGCCGCCGCCCACGAATCCGAGTTCGAGGGAGGTGAGCAGCTCGTGCCGAGCCACGACGACGCCCAGGCTGGCGGCGTACATCTTGTGGCCGGAGAAGCAGACCGCATCCGCCTCGGTCTTCTGCAGCAGCGCCCGGCTGTGGCCCATGGCCTGGGCGGCGTCGACGATGACGATGCCGCCGCGGGCGTGGGTGTCGCGCACGAGGTCGGCGAGGTTGCTGAGCTGGCGGCCGTCGATGTTGGAGGTCGCGTTGACGACCACGACTGCCTTCTCCAGCTGTGCGGGTTCGTAGAGCAGGGCGCCGTCGGTGGTCCGGTTCAGCACCAGGCGCTCGACGCCCAGCCGGCGGGCGGCGGTGATGGTGGGCAGGAACACCGAGTTGTGCTCGATGTGGCTGGTGACGACGCGATCGAAGCGGCCCAGCGGCAGCTGCTGCAGGAGCAGGTTGAGGCCGTAGGTGGTGTTGAGGGTGAACGACACGGCGTGGCTCTTGGCCGAGAGCCCGAGCAGGCCGAGCACGGCCCGGCGGGTGTCGGCCACGGCGGCGTCGACCTTCAGGCCCCAGGCGTACTTCACCCGGCCGCCGCAGGCGTTGTAGGTCGTGTAATAGTCGGTGAGGGCGTCGATCACGCTCTGCGGGCGAAGGCTCTGGCAGGCGGCGTCGAGATAGACCTCGCCGGCTTGCAGGTAGCCGAAATCGCCCGACCGGCCCGTGTCGAGCGGCTCGGCGGCGGGCCTCGTGAACAGCGTGCTGCGCTTCATAGGTCTCAACTCCTGGCTCAGCTTAGATTCGGCGCCGAACCCGGAGTGGGGACCTAAGTCCCGTTTGGCCGGGGGAGGAGTCCTTTACACAGCTAGCTCCAAGCGTTGGGCGAGGTAGGGCGCCGTGCGGCTGTGCGGATGCGCTGCGACAGCGGCCGGAGTGCCCTCGGCCACGATGCGGCCGCCCGCACTGCCGCCGGACGGGCCCAGGTCGATGACCCAGTCCGCCGCGGCCACCACGCCCATGTCGTGCTCCACGACGACAACGGTGTTGCCCGCGTCGACGAGCCGGCCCAGCTGCGTCATCAGCAGCTCCACGTCGGCCGGGTGCAACCCGGTCGTGGGCTCGTCGAGCAGGTAGAGGGTGTGACCGCGGCGGGCGCGCTGCAGCTCGGTGGCCAGCTTGATGCGCTGCGCCTCGCCGCCGGAGAGCTCGGTGGCCGGCTGGCCCAGACGCAGGTAGCCCAGGCCCACCTCGCGCAGGGTCGCCAGGCTCCGGGCGGCGCTGGGCACGTCGGCCAGGAACTCGGCGGCCGCGTCGACGGTGAGGCCGAGCACGTCGGCGACGGACTTGCCGTTGTAGAGCACCGCGAGGGTCTCGGCGTTGTAGCGGGAGCCGCCGCAGGCCGGGCAGGGCGCGTAGCTGCCGGGCAGGAAGAGCAGCTCCACGGCCACGAAGCCCTCGCCCTGGCAGGTGTCGCAGCGGCCGCCGGCCACGTTGAAGGAGAACCGGCCGGCGCCGAAGCCGGCCGCTTTCGCCGCATCCGTCGCCGCGAAGGTGGATCGCACGGCGTCGAAGAGGCCCGTGTAGGTGGCCAGGTTGGAGCGCGGGGTTCGGCCGATGGGCTTCTGGTCCACCCGCACGAGGCGGTCGATGGCGCCGGCGCCGGTCACCGCGTCGACGACGGTGCCGGCCCGGTCGGCGCCGGCCTCATCCTCATCGGTGGAGTCCTCGTCGGAAGCGCCGGCCTCGGCCGCACTGCCGGCTGGGGCGGCGTCGACCGGGCCCTGGCGCAGCTCACGGCCCACGGCATCCGCCAGCACCCGGCTGACCAGGGTGGACTTGCCCGACCCCGAGACGCCGGTGACGGCGGTGAGCACGCCGAGTGGCACCTGGACGTCGAGGTCGACGAGGTTGTGCCGGGTGACACCGGTCAGGCCCAGCCAGGCGGCCGGCTCCCGGTTCGCGGGCACCGCCGAGTCGCCGGCGGTGGGGAACAGGTAGTCGCGGGTGACGGAGGCGTCGACCTCGGCCAGGCCGGACACCGGGCCGCTGTAGAGCACCTCGCCGCCGCCGTCGCCCGCGCGCGGACCCACGTCGACGAGCCAGTCGGCGCGGCGCACGACGTCCATATTGTGTTCGACCACGAAGACCGAGTTGCCGGATGCCTTGAGCTGTTCGAGCACCACCAGCAGCGGTTCCGCGTCGGCCGGGTGCAGCCCAGCTGAGGGTTCGTCGAGCACGTAGATCACGCCGAACAGGCCGCTTCGCAGCTGGGTGGCGATGCGCAGCCGCTGCATTTCGCCGGGCGAGAGGGTGGGGGTGGCGCGGCTCAGGCTGAGGTAGCCCAGCCCCAGGTCGATGAGCACCTCGAGGCGTCGCACCAGGTCGCCGGCCAGGGTGACGGCCACCTCGGTGATCTCGCCGGACTGGGCGGCGCGGTGCGAACCGGTGGCCCCGGTGAGCTCGGCGGTGGGCCGCAGCACGTCGGCGAGCTCGCTGAGCGTGAGGGCGTTGAGTTCGTTGATCGGCCGGCCGGCGAAGCGCACGGTGAGGGCCTCGGCGCGCAGGCCGCTGCCGCCGCAGAGCCGGCACGGACCGGTCTGAACGAACGCGAGCACGCGCTGGCGCATCTGGGCGCTCTTGGAATCGGCCAGGGTGTGCAGCACGTAGCTCTTCGCGCTCCAGAACCGGCCCTTGTACGGCTTGGCCACCCGGTCGCGCTGCGGGGTGACCTCAACGACGGGCTGCTCCTCTGTATAGAGGAGCCAATCGCGCGACTCGCGGCTGAGCTGTGACCACGGTACGTCGATGTCGTGGCCGAGCACCCCGGTGATGTCGCGCAGGTTCTTGCCCTGCCAGGCGCCGGGCCACGCCGCGATGGCGCCGTCGCGGATGCTCAGGCTCGCGTCGGGCACCAGCAGAGGTTCGGTGACGGTGTGCGAGATACCCAGGCCGTGGCATTCCGGGCAGGCGCCGGTGGCCGTGTTGGGTGAGAAGGCGTCGGAGTCCAGGCGCAGGTCGGACCCGGCGGGGTAGGTGCCGGCGCGGGAGTAGAGCATCCGCATCGAATTGGAGAGTGTGGTGACGGTGCCCACGCTGGAGCGCGAACTGGGCGAGCCGCGGCGCTGCTGGAGGGCCACGGCCGGGGGCAGGCCGGTGATGAGGTCGACGTGCGGGGTGTGGCCCTGCTGGATGAGGCGGCGCGCGTACGGCGCGACGGACTCGAAGAACCGGCGCTGGGCCTCGGCGAAGATGGTGCCGAACGCCAGGGAGGACTTGCCGGAGCCGGAGACTCCGGTGAAGGCGACGATGGCGTCGCGGGGAATGTCGACGTTGACGTCTTGCAGGTTGTTCTCCCTGGCGCCGCGCACGCGCACGAAGCCGTCGGCGCCGGGGTGGGCGGCGAGGTCCGCGGGAAGTTCCGCAGAAGTCAGGGCCGGAGAAGTCAGTGCCGAAGAAGTCAATGGGGAGTGAGACATTCGATCGACTCTAGTTCGGCCCCCTGACACTCGACCGTGCGCGGCACGCGTATCGTGGAGAAGTTGATCCCCGAAAGGCTCCTTCCGATGCGCCGCACCATGTTCAAGTCCAAGATCCACCGTGCCACCGTGACGCACTCCGCCCTGCACTACGTGGGGTCGTTGACGGTCGACGTCGACCTGCTCGACGCCGCCGACCTGCTGCCCGGTGAGCTGGTGAGCATCGTGAACGTCAACAACGGTGCCCGCTTCGAGACCTACCTGATCGCCGGGGAGCGCGGCAGCGGCGTGATCGGCGTCAATGGCGCCGCAGCGCGGATGGCGCACCAGGGCGACCTGGTCATCATCATCTCCTACGCCCAGATGAGCACGAAGAAGGCCAGGGCCTACCTGCCCACCGTGGTGCACGTGGATGCGCAGAACGCCATCATCGCCGTGGGAACCGACCCGGCCGCGGTCGACGGCGATGACAACCTGGAGCGGCCGCCTTTCGCCGTCTGACGGGTCGCCGGGTCTCGACAAGCTCGACCAACGAGACGGCCGCGACTCACAGGTCAGGTCACCGGGGCGACCCCACCGCTGATCGAGCTTGTCGAGATCCCGTGTCAGGCTGCGGTCAGTGGCCGCCGTCGACCAGCTTGAGGCCGACGACGCAGCCGACGAGGCCGAGGATGAGCAGGATCTTGATGAGCGATGCCGGCTCGCCGCCGAAGATCATGGCGTAGAGCACGGTCAGTGCCGCGCCGATTCCCACCCACACGGCGTAGGCGGTCCCGATCGGGATGGTGCGCATCGCGAATGCCAGGCCGGCCATGCTCAGCACGAGGCCGGCTCCGAAGATCACGGTGGGCCAGAGCTTGGTGAAGCCGACGGATTTTCCGAGGGCCGTCGCCCAGACGGCCTCGAGAACACCGGACACGATCAAAATGATCCACGACATGACAACTCCTGTGGCCAGTCTTGTCGCGTGCCGGGTACTGAACCGTCGTCCGGAACCGCAGTAAGCGGTCTCCCAGGAGACTAGCCCGGCGGCCTGTGCACACACTGGGCAGGCCGCCGGGGACGGCTATGCAGAGGCGATGATGTCCACGACGAAGACCAGGGTGTCGGTTGCGCTGATGCCGGCCGTCTCGTTGCCGCCTTCATAACCCAGTTCGCCCGGCGGGATGACAATCACGACCTGGGAACCCACGGTCTGTCCGACCAGGCCCTGGGTGAATCCGGTGATCAGCCCGGAGACCGGGAACGTCGTGGGGCCGACGTCCCAGCTCTGGTCGAACACCTTGCCGGAGTCCCAGATGGCGCCGGTGTACTGCACGGTCACCGTGGAGGTTTCCGTCACGGCCGCGCCGTCACCCTTCTTGAGCACCTCGACACCGAGTTCGGCGGGCGGGTCGCTCTTGGGCATGGTCACGGTGGGAGCGCCGTCATCGGCGAGCTTCACGGTGGGGAAGCCGTCCGTCGGCTCCTGATCCTCTCCCGTGGCGCGGGTGGGCAGCTTCTCCTTGATGTCGATCACGAAGAGCAGCTGGTCGGTGGCGGCCACCCCCAGGTCGGTGTTGCCGGTCTCGCCGAAACCGTCCGCGGGCGGGAAGACGACGGCCACCCTGT
Organism: Cryobacterium sp. N22; assembly: GCF_002929555.1. GTDB lineage: Bacteria > Actinomycetota > Actinomycetes > Actinomycetales > Microbacteriaceae > Cryobacterium. The sequence continues at coordinate 62,659 of NZ_PJJP01000032.1, read as the reverse complement.
CCCCCACGTTGGAGCAGGCCACACCCTTGAGGATGCCCGGGATGACGCCCTGGCCGTTGACCACGTTCACGGTGAGGCCGGCGGCGTCACCGTAGCCTCCGGCGGTGAGCTTGGCACCGGTGGTGGCGTTGTACGCGGCGTAGGAGATGGCCACGGAGTCGCCCTCCTTGACGGCGTCCCCGGTGCCCTCCGTGACGACGGTGCGTTCGGTGGCTTTCGTGGCCAGCGGAGATTCGAAGGTCACGGTGGGTTCGGCCCCGGCGTCACCGGCGACGGTGACGGCATCCGACGTCGCACCGGGATCGGTGCATTCGACGGCGGCGGCCGTGGCCGACGGTGTTGCCGAGGTATCGGGTGACGCCGCGCACCCGGTGAGGGCGACGGCCGCCACCGCGGTCAGGGTGAGAAAAGTGGGAAGTGTGCGCACGCGGGTGTCTCCAGTTCAGATTCGGGCCTCGACCAGTCTGGTCCCCGCACCTATGTATGTGCTGAATCGGGGCAGCTCCCAGTCAGCTCCCAGGCCCGCCGGTTCGGGACCTTCGTCCCCTGACGGGGGGACGGCGGCGACCTAGACTGAATATTCGGCCCCAGCAATTCGTCGGGCCGAGCAAGGTCGATGGTGACCGAACCCACCGACAGTGGCGCCACGCTCATCACGGCAACCTTTTCATTTGATTGACGCCCTGCCCCACCACATCGAACGCCGCTCGATGTGGTGACAGCACGTCAAGAGAAAGAGCAATTCGTGTCCGACCAAAAGTCGACTTCAGTAAACGCCGTCAGCATGGACCGCTGGGAGAGCCTCAAGCGCGAGTACTTCTGGCGCACCCACCGCAACGTCCCCGCCGCCGCCCCGGCCGCCACGGTAGCCGACCCCAACGCGGAGTAGCCCGCCGCTCGTCGGTCGCCGGCGACGGGACCTTGGTCTCGGGCCATCCTTCGATAGCGCGATATGATGAATTCATGGAACCGCTGAATGAGGACCCGACCGACACCTTCACGGATGCGAACCGCCCGCTGTATGAGGTGAAGGCCAACCTCTTCAAGGGGCTGGCGCATCCGGTTCGGGTGCGGGTGCTGGAGGTGCTCGCACACGCCGACACCGACCTGTCGGTCTCCGACCTGCTCGCCGACACCGGCCTGGAGGCCTCGCACCTCTCCCAGCACCTGTCGGTGCTGCGCCGGCACAACCTCGTGGTGGCCGAGCGCCGGGGCAGCCTGGTGTTCTACAGCCTGGCCTACCCGCAGGTCGCCGATCTGCTCGCGGTGGCCCGGCAGCTGCTCGTCGAGATTCTCGAGACCACCCAGCAGCGCCTGATCAGCACGGTCGGCCGGTGACCACCGCCGCCGGCAGAACCGGCCGCTACCTGCGGGCCCTGCTGCCGAGCTGGCAGGACTACCGGGACGTGAAGCGCACCTGGCGCGGTGACCTCGTGGCCGGCCTCACCGTGGGCATCATCGCGCTGCCGCTGGCCCTGGCCTTCGGGGTCAGCTCCGGCGCCGGCGCCGAAAGCGGCCTCATCACCGCCATCGTGGCCGGCGTCATCGCGGCCGTGTTCGGCGGCTCCAACATTCAGGTGTCCGGCCCCACCGGTGCCATGGTCGTGGTGCTCGGACCGGTCGTGGCCGCCCACGGCATCGGCGTTGTCGCGGTGCTCAGTCTCATGGCGGGTGTCATCGTGATCGCCGCCGGAGCCCTCAAGCTCGGCCGGGCGGTCACCTTCATCCCCTGGCCGGTGATCGAGGGCTTCACCCTCGGCATCGCCGTCATCATCTTCCTGCAGCAGGTGCCCGCCGCGATCGGCTCCCAGGCCGGCCCGAGCAGCAACGCCTTCGTGGCCGCCGTGCAGTCCTTCGGCACCGTCGACTGGTCCACCGTGATCATCCCCGTGGGCATGGTGCTCGTCGTCGCCGCGATCATGCTGCTGGCGCCCCTGGTGCACCGGAAGCTGCCGGGCTCGATCGTGGCCATCGTCGTGGTGACCGTGATCGCCAACCTCGCCAACCTGCCGTTGGCCCGCATCGGCGAGCTGCCCAGCTCACTGCCGTCGCCCACGCTGCCGCAGCTTGATCCCGCCCTGATCGGCTCGCTGGTCGGCCCCGCGCTCACCATCGCGGCGTTGGCCGCGATCGAGTCCCTGCTCTCCGCACGGGTGGCCGTCACCCTCTCCGACACCGGCCCGTACGACGCCGACCGCGAGCTGGTGGGCCAGGGCCTGGCCTCGATCGCGTCCGGCTTCTTCGGCGGCATGCCGGCCACCGGCGCGATCGCACGCACGGCCGTGAATATCCGTTCGGGCGGCCGCACCCGGCTGGCGGCGATCGTGCACTCGATCGTGCTCGTCGGCGTGGTCTACCTCGCCACCGGGGTGGTCTCGCAGATCCCGCTCGCCGCTCTGTCGGGCGTGCTCATGGTGACCGCGGCCCGCATGATCTCGATCGCCACCGTGCGCAGCATCATCGGTTCGACCGGGTCGGACGCCACGGTCTTTGTCATCACCGCCCTGGTGACGGTCTCGGTCGACCTCATCGTGGCCGTGGGCATCGGCATCGCCGTGGCCGCGTTCTTCGCGCTGCGGGCGGTGTCGGCCTCCAGCGGAGTGCACCGGGAGGAACTGCCCGGCACACCCGTGCCGGGCGACGAGCGCATCGCGCTGTTCAGGCTGGACGGCGCGCTGTTCTTCGGTGCGGCCGAGCGGATGCTCGAACGGGTCAACCAGACCAGCCACATCACCGTGGTGATCATCCGCATGTCGCAGCTGCAGATCCTCGACGCCACCGGCGCCCGGGTGATCACCGAGATGATCCAGGCACTGGAACGCCGCGGCATCACGGTGCTGGTCAAGGGCATCCAGCCGCGGCACCTCAAGCTCGTCACCCGGGTGGGCGTGATCACGTCACTGCGGCACCGCAACCACCTCTTCACCGACCTCGACGCCGCGATCGAGCACGCCCGCAGCCACGTCACCCGGGCCGCGACGGCCGGCGGCGGCACGGATGCCGGCGACTTCGGCTGGACCAGCGCGATCCGGTTGCCCAGGGACTAGCGGCCGGCGTTGGTAAGGAAAAAGTGAGGGTATAAGGACGGAAACGGAACTCGGGTCCTTATCTGCGACCTTTTTCCTGATAAACGTGCGTCGCTAGCGGGCCAGCGAGGCCAGCTCGGCGCGGGTGGAGGCACCCACCTTGCGCAGCAGGTTGGCCACGTGGAACTTCACGGTGTTCTCGCTGATCGAGAGCTCGGCGGCGATGGCCTTGTTCCGCGCCCCGGACGCGACCAGGGTCAGCACGCCCTGCTCACGCGGGCTCAGGCCCCACTCGGTGGCCGGGGCCAGCGGCGTCAGCGGTGCGTCGAGCGGCAACGAGACCGTGAGCTCCGAACCCCAGCCGGAGGTGGCCCGCACCTCGAAGGTGCCGCCGAGCGCGGCCACCCTGGCGGTGAGCGGGCCGATGCCGGGGGAGTCCGCGGTGAGGGCCCCGGCGCCGTCGTCTCGGATCTGGATGAGCAGGTTGGCGCCGTCGCAGTCCCACTGCACGCGCACCCGGCTCACCCCGGCCTGCTCCACCAGGGCCAGCACGGCCCCGCGCACGATGGCGCGGCCCGCGTGGGCGACCTCGCCGGGCAGGGCCCGCCCGTTGGCCGGCGGTTCGATGAACTGCACGTCGAGGTCGCCGAACCGCACCAGCGGCCGCAGGTCATCCCGCAGCCGGGCGAAGGCATCCGCCACCGGTTCCTCCGCGAGCGACCGGTCCCGGTCGGACACCGCCCGCAGGCTCACCATGGCGCTCGCGGCCAGGTCGGTGGCGGTCTGCCGGGCGGCCTCGGCGCTCACCGAGCGCGAGCGCAGCACCGCGAGCAGGGATTCGAGGGTGGTCGAATGGGCATCCGTGAGATCGGCGATGAGCTTGGCGCGCTCGGCCGACGCGGCCCGCGAGTCGAGCAGGTAGGCGGGGGCGGCCGCGGCCACCTGCTGGCGGATGCTGGTGGCCACGAGCTGCCACAACCGGCCGATGAGAGCGAGGGTCGACTCGGGGTCGGCCGCGCCGGCCGGCGTGAGTTCGGGGTCGGTGAGCACCAGCAGTGCGCCGGTGGAGGCGGTCCACGCCGTGATCGGGCGGTCGGTCCCGCCGAGCACGGCCCGTCGCCCCCACGGGTCGGACGGTTCGCTGGTGAGCGAGCGGCGCACGGCGTCGAGCTCGACGAGGGTGACGTCGTCGGTGATGGCCGGGTCGCCGGCCTTCTTCTGCGGTCGCCCGGTGCAGTCCTCGGTGAAGATCACCAACGCGCTGTGCCCGATGAAGGGCTCCAGCAGATCGGAGAAGCCGCCGGCGATGTCGAGCAGTGAACTCCCGACGACGCTCTGCAGGGCGTCGAGCAGTTCGATTGAGCGGGGGCTGGCTGGCGAGTACACCGCGTCAGCCTACTCGAACCGGCGCACCGGGTGCGCGCGGCCCTACCCATCCGGGTGGGCCACCCGTCCGTTCGGTGGGCCGCAGCCGCCGGAGAGGACGGCAACCATGGAGGGATGCCGCACACCGAAACACCCCGCTCCGTGAGCATCGCCCTCGCCGCCATCCTCGCCGAGAACACGGCCGTCATCGAGCGCCTAGCCACCGACGCCGCCGCCCTCGACGCCATGGCCGCACGGCTCGGCGCCGCCGAGCGCGTCTTCGTGCTCGGCGCCGGCCGCTCCGGCCTGGCCCTGCGGATGACCGCCATGCGCCTGATGCACCTCGGCCTGGTCGTGCACGTTGTCGGCGAGGTCACCACGCCCGCCATCACGGCCGGCGACGCGCTGATCGTGGCGAGCGGCTCCGGCAGCACCCCCGGCATCGTGCGGGCGGCCGAGACCGCGCACGCCGAAGGCGCGACGGTGCTGGCCCTCACGGCGGCCGCCGCCTCCCCGCTGGCCGGGTTGGCATCCGTGACCGTGCTCGTTCCGGCGGCCGAGAAGCAGGACCACGGCGGCGCCTTGTCGGCGCAGTACTCCGGCGGCCTGTTCGAACAGGCGGTCCTGATCATCGGCGACGCGCTCTTCCACACCATCTGGCAGGCATCCGGCGCCACCGCGGCCGAGCTCTGGCCCCGGCACGCCAACCTCGAGTAGCAACCCCACCTCTTTCACCGCCCCACCCACCGAACAACAGAAAGCAGATCCCATGAAGCTTCAGGTCGCAATGGACGTACTCACCACCGACGACGCGCTGGCCCTGGCCGGCCAGGTCGCCCCGTACGTGGACATCATCGAGCTCGGCACCCCGCTGATCAAGGCGGAGGGCCTGCGCGCGGTCACCGCGATCAAGCAGGCCCACCCCGACAAGATCGTCTTCGCCGACCTCAAGACGATGGATGCCGGCGAGCTCGAGGCCGACATCGCCTTCACCGCCGGTGCCGACCTGGTCACCGTGCTCGGCACGGCCGGCGACAGCACCATCGCGGGCGCCGTGAAGGCGGCCGCCAAGCACAACAAGGGCATCGTCGTGGACCTGATCGGCGTGGCCGACAAGGTTGCCCGGGCCCGCGAGGTCATCGCCCTCGGCGCCGTCTTCGTCGAGATGCACGCCGGCCTCGACGAGCAGGCCGAGGCCGGCTTCTCGCTGGAGACCCTGCTTGCCGCCGGTGAGACCGCCAAGGTGCCGTTCTCCCTGGCCGGCGGGGTTTCGGCCGCCACCATAACCGCCGTGCAGCGCGCCGGCGCAGCGGTGGCCGTGGCCGGCGGCGCCATCTACGGTGCGGACGACCCGGCGGCCGCCGCCGCGGAGCTGCGCGCCGCCATCAGCTAGCCGCGAGATGCCGAAAAGTGCCCCTTCACGATGCGTGAAGGGGCACTTTGCGGCGACTGGACGCCGCGGGGATGCGGCGAATCGGGCAGATCAGCCGAGGAGGAGCTTGGCGAGCTGATCGGTGGAGTGCACCACGGCGGTGGCCAGGGCGGCCTCCGCGGGGGAGCCGTAGCCCCACTCGACGAGGATGGTGGGCACGCCGTTGGCGTTGGCGCCCTCGGCGTCGTAGATGCGGTCGCCGACCATGACGACGGCGGAGGTGTCGACGCCGAGGGCGGTCAGGCGCACCAGGGCCTCCTCGACGATGTCGGCCTTGTTGCTGCGGGTCTCGTTCTCGGTGGCGCCCACCATGACGGTGAAGTACTGGGCCAGCTCGAAGTGCTCAAGGATCGCGATCGCGGTGTGCTCGGGCTTGCTGGTGGCCAGGCCGAGCGGGATGCCGGACTCGTGGATGCGCTCGAGCAGGCCGGCGACACCCGGGTACACGGCGGTGTCCAGCGACGCGGGGCCCTGGTAGTCGGCGCGATACACGGCCAGGGCCTCCTGGGCCTCGTCGGGCGTCATGCCGGCGTACTCGCCGAACGCGGCGAGCAGCGGCGGGCCGACGTACTTCATCAGCTCGGTGTCGGAAGGAACCGGGCGGCCGAGCAGAGCGAAGGTGCGGGCCAGCGAGTTCGTGATTGCCGGGGCGGAATCCGTGATGGTTCCGTCGAGGTCGAAGAGGATGGCGCTCCAGGTGCGCGTCAGAGTGGGGTTCACTCGCAATATCCTAGGGCCGGAGGGGGCAAACCCTTGCATGCGAGCTGGATTCAGGGTATGCGCGACACCGCGGTCGGCCACCGCGGTCGGCAACCGGGGCGGCCGGATCCCCAGCCAATTGTTGCCCGTACGGACAATTGCGCCCGGTGCGCCGGACGCAATTGTCCGCACGGGGAACAGTTGTGGCGGCGGGGCCGATCAGGCCGAGGGGATGACCGTGGCGTCGAGGCCGGACACCCGCAGCGCGGCGCGGGGCGCCGATCGCTCGATGAGCACCGCGTTGGCTCCGTCGACGTTCTCGGCCCAGTCCCGGGCGGCCACGGGGCTGCGGCCGTGCCGCTCGTGCCGCGCCACCAGGCGCTGCAGGCGCTCGGAGCCCGGGGTCTGGCAGAACCACACCTCGGCGGCCAAGCCGGGCACCAGGTTCCAGGGTTCCTGGTCCACGAGCAGGTAGTTGCCCTCGACGACCACGATGCGGGTGCCCGGTTCCACAACCAGGGCGCCAGCCACGCCCTCGTCGACCGCTCGGTCGAAGCTCGGGGCGTAGACCGGGTGGTCGGTCTCGGCCGTGAGGCGTCGCAGCAGCGCCACGAAGCCCCACCCGTCGAAGGTGTCGATGGCACCCTTGCGGTCGTGCCGGCCGAGCCTGTCGAGGGTGGCATTGGCCAGGTGGAAGCCATCCATCGGCAGGTGCACGGCCAGGGGAACCGCGGCATCCGCGCTGGTGACCGCGGCGGCGAGGCTGACTCCCGCGGCATCCGGCCCGGCGGCGGCCAACTCGGTGACACGCCGCGCCACCCGCTCGGCCAGGGTCGTCTTGCCCGCGCCGGGGCTGCCGGCGATGCCCACGACGATGCGGCCCTCGGCGGGCAGCAGGCCGAGCACCCGGCGGGCGAGCAGGTCGAGCGGCGCGGTGCCGCCGCTCTCCAGAGCGGAGGACGCGGCAGAGGACAGGCCGGGCACGGGGAGCCTAGAAGAGCTTGGACGCGGTGTCGTCGAGCCCGCGCATGGCGTCGTAGTCGAGCACCAGGCAGCGGATGCCGCGGTCCTCGGCCAGCGTGCGGGCCTGGGGTTTGATCTGCTGCGCGGCGAACACGCCCACCACGGGCGCCAGGTGCGGGTCGCGGTTCATCAGCTCGAGGTAGCGGGTGAGCTGCTCGACGCCGTCGATGTCGCCGCGGCGCTTGAGTTCGACGGCCACCGAGGCGCCCTGGGCGTCCCTGGCCAGGATATCGACGGGGCCGATCGCCGTCATGTACTCGCGGCGCACCAGGGTGTGGCCGTCGCCGAGCAGGTGGATGTGCTCTGCGAGCAGTTTCTGCAGATGCGCCTCGACACCGTCCTTGATCAGGCCGGGGTCGATGCCGAGATCGTGGGCGGAGTCGTGCTCCACCTCGTACAGGCTCACGATGAGCTGGTCGGCGGTCTTGGCGTGCGTCACGGTCCACAGCTCGGTGATCCCGGCGTCGGCCTGCAGGTCGTCGGGCGCCGAGACGGCCAGGCTGCACGGCGGGCTCATCCAGTTCAGCGGCTTGTACGAGCCGCCGTCGGAGTGCACGAGCAGGCTGCCGTCGGACTTGACCATGAGCAGGCGGGTGGCCAGCGGCAAATGCGCGCTGAGTCGTCCGGCGTAGTCAACTGAACATTTTGCTATAACGAGGCGCACTGAACGAGCTTAACCGGCGGCGGGGGTCTGCGCGCGCTCGCGGGCGGCCGGGGCGGCTAGCCCGGCCAGGGCCATGAGCACCACGATCACAAACAGGGCGTTGAGGATGCCCCACTGCTCGCCGATCAGGCCCAGCACCGGCGGCCCGACCAGGAATGCGAAATAGCCGATCATGGCGACGGCGCTCACCCGGGCGGCCGCGTTGGCGGTGTTGTCGGCCGCGGCGGACATGCCCACCGGAAAGCCGAGCGAGGCGCCGAGGCCCCACAGCACGGTGCCCACCACGAGCAGCCACACCGACGGTGCGAGGATCACCAGCAGCAGCCCGGTCACGCCCAGGACCGAGCAGGCCCGAAGCACCGGCACCCGGCCGAGCCTGTCCAGCACCGGGCCGCCGAGCACCCGGCCCACGGTCATCGCCGAGACGAACACCCCGAAGACCAGCGCCCCGGTGGCGTCGCTCTGCCCGTGCCCGTCGACCACGGCCAGGGCCAGCCAGTCGCTGGCCGAGCCCTCGGCGAAGGTCATGCCCAGCACGATCACCCCGATCATCAGGATGCTCGGGTCGCGCCACACCGCGAGGCTGGTGCGCATCCGCTCGGCCCAGTTCGGCCGCACGACGGAATGATCAGCGGAGTCGCCGAGTGCCGGCCGGAGCGGCACGAACCGCACCGCGATCGCGGCGGCGGCCAGCGCGAGGGCGGCGACGAGGCTGAGGTGCCAGCCCACCGACACCGCGAGCCCGGCGGCCCCGGCGCCCAGCAGCGCCCCGGCCACGGTGCCCAGGCTGAAGCAGGCGTGCAGCAACGGCATCAGGGTGACGCCGAGTTCGCGTTCGACGGCGGCCCCCTCGACGTTCATCATGACGTCGGTCGAGCCCATGCCGAAGCCCACCAGGGCCAGGGCGGCGAACGCGATCGGCGACGAACCCCACACTGTCGCGGCGGCGCCCACCAGGACCAGTCCCGCCGACGAGGTGGCGATGCTGATCACCAGGGCCCGGCGGGCGCCGAACGCCGACAGCAGCCAGACGGCCGCGATGAGTCCGAGGATCGACCCGGCGGAGAGCCCGAAGATCAGCAGGCCCACCTGGTCGGTGCGGAGCGCCAGGTCATCGCGCACGGTGGGGATGCGGGACACCCACGACGCCAACCCGAGCCCGCTCACGAAAAACAGCACAAAGACGGCGTTCCGCCAGCGGGTGAGTTCCAGCCGACCTCGAGTGTTCGTCATTCCACCCACGCTACCGCCCCCGCGAACTGTGAGTTGAGCCCCAGAAACCGTGAGATTCTGGGGCTTTTCTCACAGTTCGCGAACCGGTCAGGCGCCCAGGCGCACCCAGCGGTTGCCTCGGACCCGCAAACTCAGGGTCACCGCCCTGGCGCCGAGGAAGCCGAAGACGAACGCGGCCATCAGCCAGGCGAGCCCCGCGGCGCCGGCGGGCGCGACGAGCAGCACCAGGCCGGCCAGCGGAACGAAGGCGGCCAGGTTGACCAGGCCGGTGATCGCGAGGTAGCGGTCGTCGCCGGCGCCGATCAGCACCCCGTCGAGCACGAAGACCAGGCCGCCCAGCGGCACGGACAGGCCGAGCACCACCAGTGTCGGCGGCAGCAGCCCGGTGACCTCCGCGGCATTCGTGAACACCCGGCCGAGGACCCCGCTGGCGGCCACCACGACCAGACCGAGCAGCACCCCGCCGCCGATGCCCCACTCCAGGCAGCGGCGCAGTACCTGGCGCACCTGCTGCTCGTCGCCGGCGCCGAGACCGCGGCCCACCAGGGCCTGGGCGGCGATGGCGAGGGCGTCGAGGGCGAAGGCCAGTGCGGCGAAAAGGGTCATCGCGATCTGGAACGCCGCGAGCTCCGGTGAGCCCAGGCTGGTGGCCACGAACACCGCCAGGAGCATGGCCGCGCGCAGGCTCGCGGTGCGCAGGAACAGCCAGCCGCCGCTCGTGGCCCCACGGAGCAGGCCCGCGCGGTGCGGCCGGAGCGGCGTCCGTTCGCGGCGGGCGTGCCGCATCACGATGACGAGGTACACGGCCACCATGCCCCACTGGGCGAGCACCGTGCCCAGCGCCGACCCGATCAGGCCGAGGCCCAACCCGTAGATGAACCACAGGTTGAGCAGGATGTTGGCCAGGAAGCCGAGCCCGGCGACCCAGAGCGGGGTGCGGGTGTCCTGCAGGCCGCGCAACAGCCCGGTCGCGGCGAAGACCAGCAGCATCGCGGGCACACCCAGCATCGACAGGCCCAGGTAGTCGGCGGCGGCGCGGGTCACCTCGGGTTCGGCACCGAAGGCGGCCACCAGCGTGGGGGCCGCGAACCAGCCGGCCACCGCGAGCACGGCGCCGAGGCCGAGGGCCAGCCACAGGCCATCCACCCCCACCGACACCGCGCGGCGTCGGTCGCCGACGCCGAGCCAGCGAGCCACGGCGGGGGTGGTGCTGTACGCGAGGAACACCATCAGCCCGATGATGGTCTGCAGCACCGCGCTGGCCAGGCCGAGACCGGCCAGCGGCACCGCACCGAGGTGGCCGACCATGGCCGAGTCCGACAACAGGAACAGGGGCTCGGCGATGAGGGCGCCGAGGGCAGGCAGGGCCAGCCGGCGGATCTCCCGGTCGATGGGTTGAGGGCGTAGAAGTTCGATGCCTCGACTCTAGTTAGCTCCGCCGACAAGGGAGGGCGCCGCCCGCGGTTCGGGCGTAGTCTCACGGCTATGAGCCCCGTTGTTCAGACGCGTGACCTCACCAAACGGTTCGGCCGGGTGCAGGCCCTCGCCGGCCTCGATCTGTCGGTAGCAGAGGGGGAGGTGCACGGATTCGTCGGCCCCAACGGTGCGGGCAAATCCACCACCATCCGCATCCTGCTCGGCCTGATGCGCGCCGGCGGCGGCTCGGCCAGCGTGCTCGGCGGCGACCCCTGGGCGGATGCGTCCGCCCTGCATCGCCGCATCGCCTACGTCCCCGGCGACGTGAGCCTGTGGCCCAACCTCTCCGGCGGCGAAGCCATCGACCTGCTCGCCCGGCTGCGCGGCGCGCGCACCACCGACCCGGCCTACCAGGCGCGCCGCCGGCAGCTGCTGGAGCGGTTCCAGCTCGACCCGACCAGGAAGGGACGCACCTACTCCACGGGCAACCGGCAGAAGGTGGCTCTCGTGGCGGCGCTGGCCGTGCCCGCCGACCTGCTCATCCTCGACGAACCCACCTCGGGCCTCGACCCGCTGATGGATGCCGTCTTCCGGGCCGAGATCGTCGGGGCGGCCGCCGACGGCGCCACGGTGCTGCTCTCCAGCCACATCCTCAGCGAGGTCGAGCGGCTCTGCGACCGGGTGAGCATCATCCGCTCCGGCCGGATCATCGAGACCGGCACCCTGGCCGAGCTGCGCCACCTCACCCGCACCGAGGTGGCCTTCGCCGGCGCCGGACTCACGGATGCCGAGCTGGCCGGGCTCGCCGCTCGGCTGCCGGGCGTGCGCGACCTCACCGTCGGCGACGACAGGGTGAGTTTCACGGTCGACGCGGCGACGCTGCCCGGGATTCTGCCGGTGCTCGCCGACCTGAAGGTGCAGGCCCTCACCGTGGCGCCGCCCACCCTGGAGAGCCTGTTCCTGCGCCACTACGGCGGCCCGTCGGCGGCCCCGAGCGGGCCGGAGGAGGCGGGCGCGGACCCGGCCGGAGCGCATTCCCCGCAGCACCGGCACCGCCGATGACGGCCCCGCCAACCGGGGCTCGCCAAGCCGCCCCGCCGAGCACCAGGACGGCGGTGCCCACCCTGTGGCCGCTGCTGGCCCTGCGTCTGCGGCGCGACCGCGTGCAGGTGCCGGTCTGGCTGCTCTCCCTCGGCGCGATCACCCTGCTCGCCGGCATCGCGGTGCCCGCCAGTTTCGGCACCCTCGTCGAGCGGGAGTCCCTCGTGCAGATCGCCGTGGGCACGCCGGCCATTCTGATGCTGCGAGGCGAACCGCGCGGACCCGACACCGACGCGCTGCTGTTCTTCAGCCTGTTCGCCAACCTCGCCACCGCCGTGGCGTTCATGAACACGTTCCTCGCCGTGCGGCACAGCCGCGCGGAGGAGGAGGCGGGGCGCAGCGAGCTGATCGGCGCCACCGTCGCCTCCCGGATGGTGCCCCTGCTGGCCACGATGCTGTTCGGCGCTCTCGCGAGCCTGGCCGCGGGCGCCGCGGTGGCCCTGGCCCTAGTCGCCGCCGGCCTGGACCTTGACGGTGCGCTCGTCACCGGAGCCGCTCTGGCCGGCACCGGCGTCGTCTTCCTCGGTGTGGGAGTGGTCGCGGCGCAGCTGATGCGCACGTCCCGCGGTGCGAACGGACTGGCGGCTGCTGTGGTCGGTCTGGCCTATGTGTTGCGGGCCGTGGGTGACGCGGGCGGCACACCGGCCGCCGACGGCCTGAGCCTCACAAGCGCCTGGCCGAGCTGGCTGTCCCCGATCGGCTGGGGCCAGCACACGCGAGCGTTCACCGAGAACAACCTGGCGCCCCTGCTGCTCGCGGTCGCCTTCGCCGGCTTGCTCGTTGCCGTGGCCGTGCTGCTGCAATCCCGACGTGACACGGGCTCGAGCGTCTTCGCCGAACGATCCGGCCGACCCGCCGCCGGTCCGCTGCTGCGCGGCTCGTTGGGGCTGGCCTGGCGGTTGCAGCGTCCGGCGATCCTCGGCTGGGCCATCACCGGGCTGTTGTTCGGGTTACTGGCCGGCAGCCTCGGCGAGACCGTGGCCGACCTGATGGAGGGCAACCCGGTCTTCCAGAATGTGCTGGTGGGCCTGGCCGGCGGCCGCGGCGCGGTCATCGACCTGTACACCGCCGCCCTGTTCAGCCTTGTCGGGGTGATCGCGGCGGCCGCCGCGATCCAGTCGATGCTCCGGGCGCGCCAGGAGGAAGCCGCCGGAGTGGCCGAGGCGATGCTCAGCACCAGCCTCGGCCGCATCCGCTGGCTGTTCGACTACCTGTTCGTCGGCCTCGCCGGGATCGTGCTGGTGGTCGCGGCCGCCGTGCTGGGCGCGGCGGCCGGGCTCATCAGTTCCGAGAACGCCGCCGACCGCATCGCCAGTGTGCTGGCGGCCGGGGCCGCTCAGCTGCCCGCGGCGCTTCTCCTGCTCGCCGTCGCCGCGGTGCTCGTGGCGCTGGTGCCGCGCCTGAGCGTCGGGCTGAGCTGGGGCCTGTTGCTCGCCGCGGTGGTCGTCGGCCAGTTCGGCGACCTGCTCGACCTGCCCCAGTGGCTGCGTGACCTCTCACCGTTCAGCCACACGCCCGCCGTGGCCGCGGCGGAGGTGGACTGGAGCGGTGCCTGGTGGATGCCGGCGCTGGCCGTGCTGCTGACCGCCGTGGCGGCCGTGGGCATCCGCCGCCGCGATCTGGCGCTGTGAGGACCGGCTAACGGATGCCGGGCAGCGTCGGCACGGCACCCGTGGTGGGTGGCGGGGACGGTGGTGTCGGCAGCAGGGGCGGCGGATGATCCACCCCGTAGATGCTGCGGGCAGTGGACCGACGGTTCCTGCCGCTGACCCAGTCCGTGAGGTAGATCTTCGGCAGGATCTTCGCTACAGCGAGCGCAACATAGATGACGGTGTTGATCCCGACGAACGCCGAAAAGATCGCGAAGAAGGGCGAGGCCAAGGCCGAATCGGGCAACAGGATGCCGGTCGGCACCGCCCGGGGCGGTATGAGCGACAGCAACGTGAGGAGCGGTGGCACCGGGATCAGGCGGCCCTCACCTTCCGGGGCTGCGTGCTCGCGTGTTCCCAGTTGGCCTGCCGACCGAGTGTGATGTCGATGATTCCCTTGACGTAGACCGCGTTCAGGAACATGTCGAAGCAGAGCTCGGGGAGCACGGTGAGCGCAAGCAACCGGGCACGCCAACCGCCCTCCCACACGGTGACCACGCGTTCGGTGACGAAGATCGTGCCGAGGCCGAGCCAGAACGGGAACCACACCCAGGAGCTCACGGCGAGCAGGGTGACCAGAATCAAGGTCAGGAACGAGGTCAGGGCGATGACGCTGTAGCCGATGCCGAGTTGTTGCGCCCAGTAGCGCAGCGTCGCCGGGGTCAGCCCGTACGCGCCGATGTTCTCCAGGGCGCCGCGTTGCCAGCGCAGGCGCTGCTTCCAGAGGGCTGGCAGGGTCGGCATCAGCTCGGTCACCACTGTGCACTGTGCGGGGGAGGTGATCAGGGCGCCGAGCGATTTCAGTGCGATCGTGAGTTCGTTGTCCTCGGTGAGCGCGTGTGTGTCGTAGACATCGCCGTGGACGCCCGGGATGGTGATGTCGCGGTTCTCGGCGACGGAACGCAGTGCGAGGGGCCGGAACATCGAAGCCGTGCCGGTGAGCACGAAGACGCGGCCACGCCGCCGGGCGAGTTCCCGGGAATAACGCACGTACTCATTGCGCTGGAGCAGCCCGATCAGGCCGAACCCCGGCTCACCGTAGAAGAGGCCCCCGATCGCCATCAGGGCGCGATCGCTCGTGAAACGGGCGACGGCCTCGGCGAGGAACCCGTCGTCGAGCGCGGTGTCCGCGTCCATGACCATGATCACGTCGTTGTCGAGCTGTCCTGGCAGCACCCGGGTGAGCGCCTGGTTCAGGGCGCCGGCCTTCTTCTTGCTGTTGTCCACGGATTCGAAGACCTCGACGCCGTGCGCGCGGGCGATGGCGACGGTGTCGTCCGTGCAGTTGTCGGCGACGACGATGACATGCTCCGGCCTGTGCGACTGGGCGAAGAGCGAGGCCAGGGTCGCCGGGAGCGAGAGCTGCTCGTTGTGCGCGGGGATCAGCACGGTCACCGTCACGGGTCCGGCGAAAGCACCGCCGTTCCGGGCCATCACGATTTTCGGAGCGAGCGGGTTGCGGCTCGCGTTCGAGGACCGCCGCGATCTGTTCGTTGCCCGGCGTTCGAGAAGGGCGATGCCGGTGGCGAAGAGCACGGCGAGGGCGATGGCCCCCAGGATCGCCCAGAGCGCTGGTCGGCTCGGATCGTACAAGACAGGGAGCACACCGAAGATCAGGTACCGGAAGGGGGCTGCATCGGGCGTCGGATTCCCGGCTGCGACGGCGAACCACAGCAGTGCCGCCGCGCTCGTGGCCAGACCCGCGATAACGAGGCCGACCGATCGTCCCAGTGCCCGTGCCCCCATACATCAGATCGTATCGCGTCGACCCGCCGGCAGCCCGGTAGTCCGGGCGCCGGCGACACGCTCTACGGCAGGATGACGAGCTTGCCGCGCGCGCCGGACTCGAAGTCGTCGAAGGCCTCGGCCACGTCGGCGAGGGCGTAGCTGCCCTGCACGGTCACGGAGGTGCGGCCGGCGGCGAGGCTCTCGGCCAGGCGGGTCAGCACCTCGGGGGTGGGGTCGGCGAGGATCGGCACCACGGTCACGGTGTCGCTGGCGAGCTGGTCGGGCGAGCCGATCAGGGTGGAGACCAGACGACCGCCGGCACGCAGCGCCGGCAGCACGGTGGCCGCGTCGCCGGCGAAGTGCAGCACCACGTCGACGCCGTCGGGGTGGGCGGCGAGCACGGCCTCACTGAGGTTCTGGGTGTGGTCAACGACCTCGCTGGCGCCGAGCAGGCGCACCTGGGCGATGCCGAGGGCGGTGCGGGCGGTGGCGATCACGGTCGCGCCCGCCGCGGCGGCGAGCTGCAGGGCCTGGTTGCCGACACCGCCGGTGGCGCCGACGACCAGAACGGTGCTGCCGGGGGTGAGCTGGGCGGCATCCACGGCGGCCTGCGCTGCCGTGCCGGCCAGCCCGAGGGCGGCGCCGCGCGCGAAGTCGACCTGCTCCGGCAGCTTCGCCAGGCCCGTCGCGGTGGGCACCACCACGAACTCGCCGAACGAACCGTCGCCCAGGTGGGCCTTGGTGACGACGCCGAAGACCCGGTCGCCCACGGCGTAGGCCGTGACGTCGTCGCCGACGGCATCCACGATCCCCGCGAAGTCCTTGCCCAGCACCACCGGGAACCGGTGCTCCATCAGACCGTTGAGGTAGCCGGCGGCCACGGCCAGGTCGAACCCGTTGACGGATGCCGCGTGCACGCGCACGCGGACCTCTCCCGCGGACGGCTGAGGGGTGTCGATCTCGCTCAGTTCGAGGGCGGAGCCGAACTCGGGCAGGGTGATGACGCGCATGGGGATCTCCTGGGTCAGGGGCGACCCGTGTGGAGCGCCGTTGTTCTTATGCTCCCATGCCGCTGCATCCCTGACCACGGCCCATGGTCCCACGCCCGCCACATCCCCCACCATTTCACGGTGAGGTTTAGGCTGGTGCGATGACTGATCAGGCGACGGCATCCGGAATCGACACCGACGAACTCGACCCGGGCGTGCGCCCGCAGGACGACCTCTTCCGCCACGTGAACGGCAAGTGGATCGCCCGCACCGAGATCCCGAACGACAAGGCCCGCTGGGGTTCGTTCTATCTGCTCGCCGAGGAGGCCGAGAAGGCCGTGCGGGCCATCATCCTCGAGGCGCAGACCGCCGAGGAGGGCACCGAGGAGCGCAAGTTCGGTGACCTCTACGCCAGCTTCATGGATGAGGAGCGCATCGAGCAGCTCGGCGCCACCCCGCTCGCGGCCGACCTCGCCACCGTGGACGGCATCAGCAGCGTGCCGGTGTTCCTCGCCACCCTCGGCCGCCTCGAGCGGGCCGGCGTCGCGGGAACCTTCCAGCTCTTCGTCGACAACGACCCGGGCAACCCCGAGCGCTACCTGGTCTTCGTCGAGCAGGCCGGCCTGGGCCTGCCGGACGAGTCCTACTACCGTGACGAGAAGTTCACCGGCGTGCGGGAGGCCTACCTCGCCTTCGTCGAACGGATGCTCACCCTCGCCGGCGTCGACGACGCTCCGGTGCGCGCCGGGCGCATCTTCGCCCTGGAAACCGAGCTCGCCAGCCACCACTGGGACAACGTGCGCACCCGCGACAGCGAGAAGACCTACAATCTCAAGACCTGGGACCAGCTCTCCGCGCTCGCCGCGGGCGCCGACCTCGACCTGTGGCTGGAGGGCTTGGACGCCCCGGCCGTGGCATTCGCCGAGGTCGTCGTGCGCCAGCCGAGCTTCGTGGTCGGCCTGGCCGAGATGCTCACCGAGGACCGGCTCGACGCCTGGCGGGACTGGCTGCGCTGGCAGGTCATCCGCTCGAGCGCGTCGTACCTGTCGAGCGACTTCGTCGAGGCGAACTTCGACTTCTACGGCCGCACCCTCACTGGCACCCCGCAGATCCGCGCCCGCTGGAAGCGCGGCGTCTCGCTCGTGGAGGGCGCCCTCGGCGAGGCCGTCGGCCGCATCTACGTCGACCGGCACTTCTCACCCGACGCCAAAACCAGCATGGACGTGCTCGTCGGCTACCTCGTCGAGGCCTACCGGGCCAGCATCTCCGGCCTGGACTGGATGACCGCCGAGACCCGGGCCCGTGCCCTGGAGAAGCTGGACAAGTTCACCCCCAAGATCGGCTACCCGGTGAAGTGGCGCGACTACTCCAGCCTGGCCATCGAGCCCGGCGACCTGATCAAGAACGTGCGCGCCACCGGCGAGTTCGAGTTCCACCGGGAGCTGGGCAAGATCGGCAACCCGCTGGACCGCGACGAGTGGTTCATGACGCCGCAGACCATCAACGCCTATTACAACCCGGGCTTCAACGAGATCGTCTTCCCCGCCGCCATCCTTCAGGTGCCGTTCTTCGACGTGAACCGGGATGCCGCAGCCAACTACGGAGCGATCGGCGCGGTCATCGGCCACGAGATCGGCCACGGCTTCGACGACCAGGGCTCCAAGTACGACGGCGACGGCCGGCTCACCGACTGGTGGACCGAGGCCGACAAGGCCGCGTTCGACGAGCGCACGGCGTCGCTGATCGAGCAATACGACGCGCTGCACCCGGCGCAGGTTCCCGACCACCACGTGAACGGTGCCCTCACCATCGGCGAGAACATCGGCGACCTGGGCGGCCTCTCGATCGCCTGGAAGGCGTACCTGCTCTCGCTCGAGGGCGCCGAGCCGCCCGTCATCGACGGGTTCACCGGTGCCCAGCGGTTCTTCCTCTCCTGGGCGCAGGCGTGGCAGATGAAGATGCGCGATGAGGAGGCCATCCGCCTGCTCGCGATCGACCCGCACTCGCCGAACGAGTTCCGGTGCAACCAGATTGTGCGCAACATCGACGTGTACTACACGGCGTTCGGCGTGACCGAGACGGATGCCGCGTGGCTCGCCCCTGAGAAGCGCGTCACGATCTGGTAGCGGTCTTCTCCGGCCCCGCGACGCGTGGGTTAGGGTGTTCGCGGGGATGTCGCAGTACCGATAGTCAGAGGACAACGCAGTAGTGGTCGCGCCAGCACAGGATTCCGAACGCCGGTCAAGGCACGCAATCGAACGCGGCGGCAGACACCGGGAATCCTCGGTGCCGTCCAGCTTCGAACGTGGCTTTCAAGCGCTCGGCGAGCTCGCCATGGGTGGCGCGCAGGTGTCGGCGCGGGCGACCGACCTGGCCACCGGCCGGGTGCTGTTCTCCGTCGATGACCACGTCGTGATGCCCACCGCCGGCGTCGGCACGGTGCTGCTGCTCATCGAGGTGGCTTCGCGGTTGCGCGACGCCGACTTCGGCGCCTACACGATCCTCGACCGCACGGTGAAGGATTCGGTCGACGGCTCCGGTCTCTGGCAGCACCTGCAGGCGCCGTCGCTGCCCGTGGCCGACCTGGCCGCACTCGTGGGCGCCACCAACGACAACCTGGCCACCAACGTGCTGCTGCGCGCGGTGGGCCTGGAGGCCGTGCGCCGGCGCACCGAGGAACTCGGCCTGAGCGGCACCGGCCTGCTCGACCTCGTCCGCGACTCCCGCGGCCCCGACGACGCCCCCAACCTGTCGGTGGGCAGCGCCCGCGAGCTCACCTGGCTGTTCACGGCCCTGGCCCGCGGTGAGATCCTCGACGACGAGGGCAGCGAACGGGTGCTCGGCTGGCTGTCGCTGAACTCCGACCTGTCCATGGTCGCCAGTGCGTTCGGCTTCGAACCGCACGCCCATCGGTCGGCGTCGCACGGGGTGCTGCTGGTGAACTCGACAGGCACCGACAACGGGGTGCGCAGCGAGGTGGGCGTGCTGCGCGGTCCGCGCGCCGGCGTGGCCTACGCCGTGTCGATCTTCTTCGAGGACCACTCGCTCTCCTCCCGCCTCTCGGTGCTGGACGGCATGCGCTCGGTCGGCCTCGACCTGCTCGAATACGTGCACTGACCCCCCCCCGCGCGACTAGAGGGTCGCGTCGTAGGCGTGTTTCAGCCAGGCGGCCACCTCGGAGTCGACCTGGCTGGCGGAGGTGAGCGGGATCCGGGCGGGGAAGTCGGCGCCGAGCTCGGTGGCGGGACGCAGCCGGGTGCTGGGTGTCACGCCAGGCATGTCAATGCGGAGGCCCAGGTCCACGCGGTGCCGGGTGGTCGGCTGCACCACGGCGAAGGTGCGCTGCGGCCCGGACAGCGCGACGTGCGTGGTGCGGGTCTGGATGCCCACCTCGTCGAGGTCGCCGGCGTACAGCAGCACGGCGTCGAGGATCGGCCGCAGCGACGGGCGGTCGGCGTACTGGGCGTCGATCAGCTCGTCGGCGGCCCGCACCGTGGAGTCAGGGTAGCCGAACGTCTCGTGCACGAGCAGCGCCCGCGGGTAGCCGCTGAGCCCCTCGGTCACCAGCCACTCGCGCAGGGCGTGTTCGTCGGGCGGGTCGAGCTCGCGGATGCGGGCCAGCCAGTGCTCGAGCCCGTTGCCGGTGGACTGCTGCAACATGCCGATCTCCCAGAGCCGGATATCGGCCCAGGGCAGCGGCTGCTCGTCGGTCATGCAGGCAGGGTACGCCCGCGCGCACCCTGCCGCGAGCCGTGACTTAAGCCCCGAAAACTCGCGTTTCCCGGGGCTTAACTCACGGCTCGCGGGCTGGGGTTAGATGACGCCGAGCGCGAGCATCGCGTCGGCGACCCGGGTGAAGCCGGCGATGTTCGCCCCGGCCACGTAACTTCCCGGCGTGCCGTACTCGTCAGCGGTTTCCAGGCACCGGTCGTGGATGCCGCGCATGATCTCGGCGAGACGATCCTCGGTGTGCTCGAAGGTCCACGAGTCGCGCGACGCGTTCTGCTGCATCTCCAGCGCGCTGGTGGCCACACCACCCGCGTTGACGGCCTTGGCGGGAGCGAACTTCACATTGGCCTCCGCCAACAACCGGGCCGCGTTCGGGGTGGTCGGCATGTTCGCGCCTTCGGCGACGATCTGGCAGCCGTTGCGGATCAGCGCCGCGGCGCCGTCGGCGTCGAGTTCGTTCTGGGTCGCGCACGGCAGCGCAATGTCGCACGGAACATCCCAGATCGACCCGCCGGCGACGTGCGTGACGTCGGCCGGGCGCAGTGTCGCGTACTCGGAGATCCGCCCCCGGCGCCCATCCTTGACCTCTTTGAGCAGGGCGAGGTCGATGCCGGACGGGTCGATCACATAGCCGCCGGAGTCCGAGCAGGCGATCACGGTGCCGCCGAGCTGGTGCACCTTCTCGATCGCGTAGATCGCGACGTTGCCCGAGCCGGACACGACAACGCGCTTGCCGTCGAAGCTCTGGCCGGCGGCCTTGAGCATTTCGTCGACGAAGAAGACGGTGCCGTATCCGGTCGCCTCCGTGCGCACCTGCGATCCGCCCCAGCTCAGTCCCTTGCCGGTCATCGTGCCGGACTCGTAGCGGTTGGTGATTCGCTTGTACTGGCCGAACATATAGCCGATCTCACGCCCGCCGACGCCGATGTCACCGGCCGGGACGTCGGTGTACTCGCCCAGGTGCCGGTACAGCTCGGTCATGAACGACTGGCAGAAGCGCATCACCTCGGCGTCAGAACGGCCCTTGGGATCAAAGTCGGAGCCGCCTTTTCCGCCGCCGATGGGGAGCCCGGTGAGTGAGTTCTTGAAGATCTGCTCGAAGCCCAGGAACTTCACGATCCCGAGGTTGACGCTCGGGTGGAACCGGAGGCCGCCCTTGTACGGGCCGAGTGCGGAGTTGAATTCGACCCGGAAGCCGCGGTTCACCTCGATCTTGCCCGAATCCGTCACCCACGGCACCCGGAAGATGATCTGGCGTTCGGGTTCGCACAGGCGTCGGATCACGGCCGAGTCGGCGTACTGCGGATGCTTCGTCACCACCGGTCCGAGGCTCTCCAGAACCTCGCGTACCGCCTGGTGGAATTCGGCTTCGCCGGGGTTCCGGTCGAGGACCTCCTCGAAAATCGGAACCAGCTGCTTGTCGAGCACCGACATAGATCTCCTTCGTGCATGGGGGAGCCGAAGGCAGCTCAGGGGCTGCGTGATCGTGTTCGGCCTGTCCACCGTACCGGCTCCACCCTGGCAGGGGCATTCGAGGTGCCTGCCGCCCGCGCCGCCCGATGCTCAGTCGATCAGGTCGGCGGCATGCAGCCGGCGCAGCACCTCGACGCCGGCCGGCGGGCACCGCGGCTGGTCGGCCGAGGTGGCCCAGTGCACGGCGCTCACCTCGGCGCTGGCCGCGGGTTCCGCGGTGGTCTCCGCGCCGAAGACACTCATTCGCACCAGCCGGCCGTCGGGTTCGCCGTGCGCCTGGATCAGCACCGTGAACAGGGGTTTGAGGGCGGCGGGGTCCAGGCGCACGGCCACCTCTTCCCAGGCTTCCCTGGCGGCGGCAGCCTCCTCGCTCTCGCCCGGGTCGATCTTGCCGCCGGGCATGAACCACACGTCGCGCCCGCGGGCGGTGACCATCAGCACCCGGCGGTCGCGGATGAGCGCGACGGCCGCGACCAGGATGTCGGGGTGCGCGGCCGGGGCGTCGCTCACGCGCGGGCGAAGGCCGAGGCGGCCCGCACCTGCTCGGGTGTCGGCCGCACGCCGGTGTAGCGCTCGAACTGCTCGGCGGCCTGCAGGGCGATGACTTCGGCGCCGGTGATCACGGTCTTGCCGGCAGCGCGGGCCGCGAGGATCAGGGGCGTCTCCGCGGGCAGCGCCACGACATCGAAGACGGTGTCGGAGGCCGCGATGGCCGCGGCCGTGAACGCGGACTCGGTGGCCTGCGCGCCGCCGGCCATGCCGATCGGTGTGACGTTCACCAGCAACGGCGCGGTCGCGGATCCGGGCTCGGCCAGCCAGCCGTAGCCGAGCTCGTCGGCCAGGGCGCGGCCGCGGCTTTCGTTGCGGGCCACGATGGTGCCCGTGGCGAAGCCGGAGTCGCGGAGGGCCGCTCCGACGGCCTTGGCCATGCCGCCGGAGCCGCGCAGCAGGAACGGGGTGGCCGGGTCGAGGGCGTTGCTCTTCAGCAGGTCGGCCGCGGCGATGTAGTCGGTGTTGTACGCCCGCAGGTAGCCGTCGTCGTTGACGATGGTGTTCACCGACTGGATGGCCGTGGCCGAGGCGTCGAGTTCGTCGACGAGAGCGATGACATCCTCCTTGAACGGCATCGACACCGAGCAACCGCGGATGCCGAGCGCCCGCACCCCGGCGATGGCGCCGGCCAGGTCGGTCGAGGTGAACGCCTTGTAGACGAAGTCCAGCCCGAACTGCTCATAGAGGTAGTTGTGGAACCGGGTGCCGAAGTTGCTCGGCCGTGCGGCCAGCGAGATGCAGAGGCGGGTGTCCTTGTTCAGCGCGGGCTTGGTCGGCGTAGGAGTCGGCAGCGTGGGCTTCGTTGAGTCAGTCATCGCCTCCAATGCTACGGCCCGCCCGGATTTTCACCCGGGCGGGCCGTTGTTCACGATGGGGTACCGTTCAGCAGCACCGGCCCTGCGGGTTGGTGTCCTGCCGGTCGGTCTGGTCGCGCCAGAACTCCCGTTCGGTCATCACCGGCGTCGCAGCATCCGTGCCGTGCACCGACTCGTGGTGCGCCCGGTACTTGTCGTAGGCGTCCTCACCGAGGACCCCTTTGACGTACCAGGCAAGCCCGGCCGCAGCCGAGCGCACCGCGGTGGTCACGCTCATCAGTGCTCGCGCACCTTGCGCCTGCCGGTGCTCGGGCGGGCGTCCCAGAGCGCCTGGGTGGCCTTCTCGGCCGGCGTGGCCTTGAGGCCGGACGGTGCGAAGATCCGCGACGGCACGGCGAGGTCTTCGCTGGTCGCGTTCGACCGGGTCTTCCACGCGTTCCAGGTGGCCTGCAGCGCGGTGAAGATCACGATGACAGCGAGCGTGACGAAGATGATCGACAGGATGCCCTGCACCATGGTGTTGCGCACCACGGCCTCCATCGCCTCGACCGAGGTGGCCGTGCCGAAGCTCGTCT
Source organism: Cryobacterium sp. N22 (assembly GCF_002929555.1). Taxonomy (GTDB): domain Bacteria; phylum Actinomycetota; class Actinomycetes; order Actinomycetales; family Microbacteriaceae; genus Cryobacterium. The sequence goes on along the minus strand of NZ_PJJP01000032.1, from coordinate 39,190 downwards.
CCCCGGCGGCGAGGGCGTTGGAGAACGCGGCGTTCTGGGCGAAGTAGCCCACCGACGGCACGGTCGAGAAGATCTTCAGGATCGAGGCCGTGATGGTCACGACGGCCGCGAAGCCGAGCGGCAGCGCCACGATCCAGAGGTGCTTGAACAGGCCGCGCTTGGCCACGATGGCCAGGCACACGGCCAGAGCGATTGCGGCGAGCAGCTGGTTGGCGATGCCGAACAGCGGGAACAGCGTGTTGATGCCGCCGAGCGGGTCGGTGACGCCCATCACGAGCACCGCTCCCCAGGCCGCCACCATGATGCCGGTGGTCAGCCAGGCGCCGGTGCGCCAGGAGGTGTCCTTGAACTTCGGGAAGAAGTTGCCCAGGCTGTCCTGCAGCATGAAGCGGGCGACGCGGGTGCCGGCATCCACTGCGGTGAGAATGAACAGCGCCTCGAACATGATCGCGAAGTGGTACCAGAACGCCATCATGCCGCTGCCGCCGGCGACCTGCTGCATGATGTTGGCCAGGCCCACCGAGAGGGTCGGTGCGCCGCCGGTGCGCGAAACGATCGATTCCTCGCCGACGTTGATGGCCGTCTGGGTGAGCATCTCCGGGGTGAGGTTCACACCGGTCAGGCCCAGGCCGTTCACGAACGCCACGGCGCCCTGCACGGTGCCACCGGTGAGGGCGGGGGAGGCGTTCATGGCGTAGTAGATGCCCTGGTCGATCGACAGGGCGGCGACGAGCGCCATGATCGCCACGAAGGACTCCATCAGCATTCCGCCGTAGCCGATGAACCGGGTCTGGCGTTCCTTCTCGATCAGCTTGGGCGTGGTGCCCGAGGCGATCAGCGCGTGGAAGCCGGACAGGGCGCCGCAGGCGATGGTGACGAAGAGGAACGGGAAGAGCGTGCCGCTGACGACGGGTCCGTTGCCGTTGGTGGCGAAATCGGTGACGGCGGGCACGGTGATCTCCGGCCGCACGATGATGATCGCCACGGCGAGCATGCCGATGGTGCCGATCTTCATGAACGTGGAGAGGTAGTCGCGCGGGGCCAGCAGCAGCCAGACCGGCAGGATGGCGGCCACGAAGCCGTAGACGATGATGCCGATGGCCAGCGGCACCTTGTCGATGTGGAACATCGCTGAGCCCCACTCGGTGCCGGCGATGGCGCCACCGCCGACGATCGCTGCGATGAGCAGCACGAAGCCGATGATCGAGATCTCGGTGACCTTGCCCGGGCGGAAGAACCGCAGGTAGCAGCCCATGAACAGGGCGATCGGGATGGTCATTCCGACCGAGAAGACGCCCCAGGCGCTTTCGGCGAGGGCGTTGACCACGACGAGGGCGAGGATGGCGACGATGATGACCATGATCGTGAGCGTGGCCAGCAGCGCGGCGGTGCCGCCGACCCTGCCGAGTTCGTCGCGGGCCATCTGGCCGAGCGACCGTCCGCCGCGGCGCATGGAGAAGAACAGCACCAGGTAGTCCTGCACGGCGCCGGCGAAGACCACGCCGACGATGATCCAGATCGTGCCGGGCAGGTAGCCCATCTGGGCGGCGAGAACCGGGCCCACGAGGGGGCCGGCACCGGCGATGGCGGCGAAGTGGTGGCCGAAGAGCACCCGGCGGTCGGTGGCGGCGTAGTCCTTGCCGTCGGCCTTGTACTCGGCGGGGGTCGCACGCCGGTCATCCGGGCGCAGCAGGTGCTTCTGGATGTAGTTGGAGTAGAACCGGTACCCGATCAGGTAGGTGCAGATGGCGGCGAAGACGAACCAGATGGCGTTCACGGTCTCGCCGCGGACAACGGCCAACATCACCCAGCTCAGCCCGCCGAGCAGCGCGATGGCCACCCAGATCGCGATCTTCACCGGGGTCCAGTGGGCCTCCTCGGCCTCGTGGATTCTCGGATCCAGGGCCACGGGCGGAAGGGCCGGGTCCTGGGTCAGGTCTGGATCGTCGATCGCGTCGTGCGGAATCTTGGACGTGGCGCCCATATTCTCCCCTTTGAGATGCCGAGAAACTCACAGCGGATTGCCGGGTAACTACGTAACGGTAACAGCCGAGGACACCTCGAACGGGGGCCTTAGGTCCCGCGCGTGTCGCCGCACGACCTCCCCGCCGGCCCCGCTCAGGGGTGCGCAGTGCTGGTGAAGACGTCGTTGAGGGTCACCGAGCTCAGCCCCCGGTCGTGCAGCAGCCCGCTCAATTGGGGGAACACATTCGTGACCGGTTCGAAGTTGAGGTGTCCGATCACGATGTGTTGCGGCAGGAACCAGGTGGTCGCGAACTCCACCACCTGTTGCTCGGTGAGGAGCCCCGAGTCCGCCAGCGAGCCGTACCAAGTGGTCGGGACCGTGTAGCCCAGCGCGGCGGCCAGGGCATCCACCCGGTCGTCGTGCACGCCGTACGGCGGCCGGAAGTAGGGCCGGGCATCGACGCCGTAGGTGTCACTGATGAAATCGTGGTTGCGCTGGAGCTCTGCGGTGACGTCGGCGTCGGAGAGGGTGCTGAGGTCGGGGTGTGACCAGGTGTGGTTGCCGAGCTGGATCTGGCCGGTCTGCACGAGCGGCCGCAGCTGGTCGGCGTTGTCGGTCCAGGCGTCGTAACAGCCCGTGACGAAGAAGGTGAGCCTGGTGCCCGTTTCGGCGGCGAAGCGGATGTACCTGGCCAGTACCTCGCTGCTGGTGCCGTCGTCGACGGTCCAGGCCAGCAGGGTGCCCTCGCCGGGCAGGTCGGACAGGGTGCCGGGCGGCACGGGCACCCGCACGAGGCCGGGTGCGGGCCGGACGAGGGGCGCGGGCGGCGGCACCGCTCCGGGCAGCGGCCGGGGGAGAGGGGTGGGCGTCGGCGGCGTCGTCGCCGCCGGGACACCCGGGCGCGGGGCGGGCGCGAGGGCCGCGCAGCCGGCGAGGGTGAGGGAGAGGCCCAGCGAGGCGAGCACGGTGCGCCGGGTGAGGTCTGGGTCCTGCCGCACGGCGGTCCTCCCCCCGGAGCCGGTCGATGGAGCTGATGGAACAGCGGAGAGAGCCGAGCGAGAGTGGAACGAGTCGAAGATATCGCCGCTGACGGCCGCAGACAACGCCCGTAATCGGGGGCCGTGTCCGCCTCGCTAAAATGGACGAATCCGTACCCGGGCCAGCGCCCGGTATTTTGACCATCCTTTTGGACCATTGGAGCCACCGTGGCCGCACTTTCCCGTCTTGATTCCGTCATCGCCCTCGCCCGCCACCGCGGCTTCGTCTTCCAGGCCGGTGAGATCTACGGCGGTAGCCGGTCGGCCTGGGACTACGGGCCCCTCGGTGTGGAGCTCAAGGAGAACATCAAGAAGCAGTGGTGGCGTTTCATGGTCACCAGCCGCGATGACATCGTGGGCCTGGACTCCTCGGTGATCCTGCCGCGCAAGGTCTGGGAGGCCTCCGGCCACGTCGAGGTCTTCTCCGACCCGCTGGTGGAGTGCACCAGCTGCCACAAGCGTTTCCGCGAGGACCACCTGGTGGAGGAGTTCGAAGAGAAGAAGGGCCGCGCGCCCGAGGGTGGCATCGACGGCATCGCCTGCCCCAACTGCGGCAACCGGCACACCTGGACCGAGCCGCGCGCGTTCTCCGGCCTGCTCAAGACCTTCCTCGGCCCGGTCGACGAAGAGGCCGGTATGGTCTACCTGCGCCCCGAGACCGCGCAGGGCATCTTCGTGAACTTCGCCAACGTGCTGCAGGCCGCACGCATGAAGCCCCCGTTCGGCATCGGCCAGATCGGCAAGAGCTTCCGCAACGAGATCACCCCCGGAAACTTCATCTTCCGCACCCGCGAGTTCGAGCAGATGGAGATGGAATTCTTCGTCGAGCCCGGCACCGACGAGGAGTGGCACCAGTACTGGATCGACCAGCGGATGAGCTGGTACACGGGCCTGGGCATCAACATCGAGAACCTCCGCCTGTTCGAGCACCCCGCCGAGAAGCTCTCGCACTACTCCAAGCGCACCGTCGACATCGAATACCGCTTCGGTTTCTCCGGCAGCGAGTTCGGCGAGCTCGAGGGTGTGGCCAACCGCACCGACTTCGACCTCAAGACGCACTCGGAGGCGTCCGGCAAGGACCTCTCCTACTTCGACCAGACCAAGAACGAACGCTGGGTCCCCTACGTGATCGAGCCCGCGGCCGGCCTGACCCGCTCGCTGATGGCATTCCTGGTGGATGCGTACCACGAGGAAGAGGTGCCCAACGCGAAGGGCGGCGTCGACAAGCGCACCGTGCTCAAGCTCGACCCGCGCCTGGCCCCGATCAAGGCCGCCGTGCTGCCGCTCTCGCGCAACGAGGCTCTCTCCCCGATGGCCCGCTCGCTGGCCGCGCGCCTGCGCGAGTCCTGGAACGTGGACTTCGACGACGCCGGCGCCATCGGCCGTCGTTACCGCCGCCAGGACGAGATCGGTACGCCGTACTGCATCACGGTGGACTTCGACTCGCTCGAGGACCAGGCCGTCACCGTGCGTGACCGCGACACCATGGCGCAGGAGCGCGTGCCCCTGGCCGAGCTCGACGCGTACCTGGCCGTGCGCCTGCGCGGAGCGTAACCGCCAGTCCCGCAACATCCGGCGCCTGACCCGCTTTCACGTTGTGCGGGTCAGGCGCCGCTGTGCGGGTGGCACGCCACCCGCACAGCGGCGCCGCGCCCGCATAGCTCCGGCGCACCCCGCGCCGGATCGCTCGGTGGCGCGCCATCCGCGGACCTCCGGATGCGCAGCGGCTACGGCAGGGTCAGGTCGATCAGGGTGACGCCGGCGGCGGGCAGGGGCGCCGACATGGCGGCCAGGGCCGCGGGGGCCTCGGCCAACGGGATGCGGCTGCTGATCAGGTCCTGCGGGCGCAGCTTGCCGCCGGCCACGAGCGCCATCAGCTCCGGGTAGTCGCTCGCGGGCATGCCGTGACTGCCCAGCACGGCCAGTTCGCGGCCGATCACCAGCCCGAGCGGCACGACGGGGTCCTCGGCGAGCAGCCCGATCTGCACGTGCCGGCCGCGGGTGGCCAGCGAGCGGATGGCGATGCCCACGGTGTTCTCCCGGCCGAGCGCCTCCACCGACACCTGGGCCCCGCCGTCCGAAAGCAGGAGCAGCCGCTCCACCACCGCGGCGTCGGTCATGGCGCTGGAGTTGACCGTGTGGGCGGCGCCGGCCCTGGCGGCCGCGGCCAGGGCGTCGACGCTGATGTCCACCGCGATCACCCGGGCGCCGAGCGCCTGGCCGATCATCACCGCGGAGAGGCCCACCCCGCCGCAGCCGATCACCACGAGGGTCTCGCCGGCCACCAGCCTCGCCTGGTGCACGAGGCCGCGGTACGACGTGGCGAACCGGCAGCCGAGCAGGGCGGCGGCACCGGCGTCGAGGTCGTCGGGCACCGCGATCAGGTTGACGTCGGCGTGGTGCAGCGCCACCCGCTCGGCGTAGGAACCCCAGTGGGTGAAGCCGGGCTGGGTCTGGTTGCGGCAGACCTGGGCGTTGCCGCCGGCGCACTCCGGGCAGTCGCCGCAGGCGCAGACGAACGGCACGGTGACCCGCTGGCCCACCGTGAACCGGGTGACCAGCGGGCCGACGGCGTCGATCACGCCGACGAGCTCGTGGCCGGGCACGTGTGGCAGGGCGATGTCCGGGTCGTGGCCCAGCCAGCCGTGCCAGTCGCTGCGGCAGAGCCCGGTGGCCTCCACCCGCACCACGACGCCGGCGGCGCTGGGCTCGGGATCGGCGACCTCACGGAGCACCGGCAGCGCACCGAACCTGTCGAACCAGACGGCCTTCATGTCAGGACCACGTCAGAACCACGCCGCCCGCACCCGCGTCAGGACGCGTCGGAGACGCCGGCCGCGCCGGGCAGCCCGACGGGCGCCGCCGCGGAGTCCGGCAGGGTCACCTCGATGCCGAACAGGGCGTCGAGGCCGCCGAGGAACGCCTCCTGATCGCCGGCCCTGGCCAGCTCGCGGGAACGCACCATGGGCGTGTGCAGCAGCACGCCGGCGAGGTGCCGCAGGGCGGACTCGGTCTGCTCGCTGGTGTCGCCGCGCTTTCGGGCCCGCTCGATCTCACCGTCGAGGATGTCGAAGACGTGTGAGCGCAACGCCACGACGGCGGGCGCCAAGCTCTGCTCCTCGGCCACGGCCGAGAACTTCTTGGCGGCGCGACCCACGAGCTTGCGGGCCTCGCTCGTGGCGTTCAGCTGTTCGAGGGGGGCGTGGATGCGGATGGTCTCCAGGTCGAGCAGCTCCACCCCGGGCACGTCGCTGACGTCGGGGTCGACGTTGCGCGGCAGGCCGAGGTCGATGACCAACTGGCGGGCGGCCTCCGGCTCGGAGCCGACGGGACAGGAGCGCACGGCGCCGGCCTCGGCAACCGAAGCACCGTTGCCGGCGTGTGTCGCGGCGACGAGCGCGCGGCCCGCGGTGAGGATGCCCGCATCGATGACGTGGTGTTCGACGGTGGTGCAGGTGAGGATCAGGTCGGCCACGGCGGTGGCGCCGGCCAGGGCGTCGGCATCCGTCGGCACGGCCGAGATGTCGTGGGCGACGGCGAACTTCTCGGCCCGGCCCGACGACGAGTAGACCCGCACATCGGTGACGCCGAGATCGCGCAGGGCCGCCAATGAGGCGCCGGCGTACCGGCCGGTGCCCACGAGCAGCACCCGGGTGTGCGCCCAGTCGGTGACCCGGCTCTCGGCCAGTTCGAGCGCCAGACGCACGAGGGAACGGCCGGCGGCGCCGATGCCGGTGTGGTTCTTCACGCCGCGGGAGGTCTGCGAGGCGCGCTGGAACAGGCGCTCCAGCTCGGGGCTGGTGGTGCCGGCGGCGCGGGCCTCCTCGAGCGAGCGGCGCACCTGGCCGGCGATCTCACCCTCACCGACAACCACGGACTCGAGCCCGCTGGTCACCGCGAAGAGGTGCTCGGCCACACCGTTTCCATGCACAAGATCAAGGGTGTCGCGCAGCAGCGCGGCGCTCACGCCGGTGCTCGCGCTCACGGCGTCGATCGCGGCGTAGACCGCGGGAAGCGGGGAGACCCCGAATGGTTCGTCGAGGTCGAGGTAGGCCTCGAAGCGGTTGCAGGTCGCGACGACCACGGCCCCGCTGAGGGTATCGTGCCCCGTGAGCATCCCGCCCGCCGCCGAGTCGGCTCCCACAGACAGCTTTTCGAGCACGTCGAAGCTGGAGTTCTTGTGGTTCGCGGACAAACAAATCAACACCGCTTGATTCTACGGTGTGTGCAACAACACCTCGAATCGTTCCCCCAGCCGATGTAGAGGAGAATCGAGAGTGATGAACCTCGAGACGACGCACCCACTTTCTTCCGGCCTCACCGCAGACTCCCGGCTCGTGCGGGCATACCAGGGCACCCGTCCGGACGTGACTCCGGTCTGGTTCATGCGCCAGGCCGGCCGTTCCCTGCCCGAATACCGAGAGCTGCGGGTGGGCACCCGGATGCTCGACGCCTGCCTGGACCCCGCCATGGCCAGCGAGATCACCTTGCAGCCGATCCGCCGGCACGGCGTCGACGCGGGCATCCTGTTCAGCGACATCGTCGTGCCGCTCAAGCTCGTGGGCGTCGACGTCGAGATCGTGGCCGGCAAGGGCCCGGTGCTGGCCCAGGCCGTGCGCACCGCGGCGGAGGTGGACCGTCTCACGGCGCTGGACCCCGCCGTGCTCGACACCGCACTGGCCCCGATCAGCGAGGCCGTCGCGCTCACCGTCGCTGCGCTGGGCTCGACCCCGCTGATCGGTTTCGCCGGGGCGCCGTTCACCCTGGCCGCATACATCGTCGAGGGCGGACCGTCCAAGGACCACATCCACGCCCGCACCCTGATGCACTCGGATCCGGCAGCCTGGGCCCGGCTGATGGCCTGGACCGCCGAGGTCACCGGCCGGTTCCTCCGCGCCCAGGTGCTCGCCGGCGCCAGCGCCGCGCAGCTGTTCGACTCCTGGGCCGGCGCGCTCTCGCTCGATGACTACACCCGCTTCGTCGCCCCGGCGTCCACCGCCGCAATCGCGCATGTGCGCGACCTCACCTACTCGGAGCCCGCCGCCGACGCGGCCGCCGATCCGGAGTCGATCCGTCGCAACGTGCCCGTCGTGCACTTCGGCGTCGGCACCGGCGAACTGCTCAAGGCCATGCACGGCATCGGCGCCGACGTGGTCGGTGTGGACTACCGGGTGCCGCTGGACGAAGCCAGCCGGCGCCTCGGCGGCGTCGTGCCCGTGCAGGGCAACATCGACCCTGCCCTGCTGAACGCGCCGTGGCCGGTGCTCGAGGCGCACGTTCTCGACGTGCTCGAGCGCGGCCGCACGGCGCCGTCCCACGTGCTCAACCTGGGCCACGGCGTGCCGCCGGAGACGAACCCCGACGTGCTCACCCGGCTCGTCGAGTTCGTGCACAGCACGACGCCCGGCACCTCCACCGCTTCCTAGAACACCGCTCACTCGAGCCCGTGCCGGCGGTCGCCGCCGGCGGAAAGCAAGGTCATGAAGGACGTTCTGGTCATCGGCGGAGGTGTCGCCGGTCTGGTGGCCGCCCGCGAGTGCGCCCACCTCGGGCTCAGCGTTGTCGTGCTGGAGGCCGCCGGCACTCCCGGCGGAGCCGTGGCCGGCCACGAGGTCGCGGGCCTGCCGCTCGACGCCGGCGCGGAGAGCTTCGCCGTACGCGGCAACACCGTGGCGGCCTTCATCGCCAACCTCGGCCTCACCGCCGAGATCGTCGAACCGAACCCGGCCGGGGCCTGGCTGCACCTGCCGGCGCACCGGCCCGGCGGCGCACCCGTGTCGGTGCCGCTGCCCAAGGCCGGCGTGCTCGGCATTCCGGGGTCACCGCTTGCCGAGGACGTGCGCCGCGCCATCGGCTGGTCCGGCGCCCTGCGCGCCTACGCCGACCGGCTGATGCCGGTGCTCAAGATCGGCCGGGAGCAGAGCCTCGGTGAGCTCGTCGGCAAACGGATGGGCACGAAGGTGCTCGAACGCCTGGTCAACCCGGTCGCCGGCGGGGTCTACGCCACCGCGGCCGCCGACCTCGAGGTCGACGTCGTGGCCCCCGGACTCAACCGCGCCCTGACCAGGTCCGGGTCGCTCTCCGGCGCGGTCACCGCGCTCCGCATCGCCGCGCCGGCCGGTTCCGCGGTGCGGGGGCTGAACGGCGGCATGCACCGCCTGGTCGACGCCCTCGTCGCCGACCTCGGCCGGTACGACGTCGAGATCCGCACGCACACCGCCGCGACCGGCCTCACGCCGGTTGACACTCCGACCGGCGACGGCACCGCGGCGCCGACCCGGAGCTGGGTCGTCCGGCTCGCCTCACCGAAGAATGCCGAGTCCGGCGACGCGGCCGTCGCCGACGAGCCGGGCACCCTCGAAGCCCGGCACGTCATCCTCGCCGTGCCCGCGGCAGTGGCCCTGGGGCTGCTGGCCCCGCTCGGCACCGAATTCGCCGCCCTCGCCGCCCTGGACTGGCCGGAACCGGCCGCCGTGGAACTCGCCACCCTGGTGCTCGACGCCCCGGCGCTGGACGCGCACCCGCGCGGCACCGGCGCACTCGTGGCGGAGGGGACTCCCGGCGTCACCGCCAAGGCACTCACCCACGTCACCGCCAAGTGGGCCTGGCTGGATGCGCTCACCCCGCCGGGCCGGCACGTCGTGCGGCTCTCCTACGGACGCGCCGGCGCCCCCGTGCCGACCCTCGGCCTCAGCGACGACGAGCTGGCGCACCTCGCCGTGCAGGATGCGTCCGCGATCCTCGGGGTGGACCTCACCGACAGCCAGGTGGCCGGTTTCGCCCGCACCCTGTGGGCCGACGCGCTGTCGCCGGCCACGATCGGCGCGCCCGAGCGCATCCGCCGGGTACGCGATGTCGTCGAGACCACGCCCGGCCTCGACGTGACCGGCGGCTGGCTCTCCGGCACCGGCCTGGCGTCCGTGATCCCCGATGCCCTCGCGGCGGGTATCCGGGTCAGGCGGGCAGTGCTAGACCTCTGATCAGGAGTCTTTTGGGTCCCGTACACATGTGCCTCCCCGGGCTGGGGGGTTACGCTGGCAACACATGAACGTATAGGAATGGAGTCACAATGCGGGGAAAGCTTCTTTTCATCACGGGTGGCCTCGTCGGCTACGTGCTGGGTGCACGCGCCGGACGCAAGCGTTACGACCAGATCGCGTCGGCCGCCTCAGACCTGTGGAACCGGCCGCCCGTGCAGAGGCGCGTGAACGAGGTCAAGGACTTCGCCCTCGAGCGGGTCGGCGACGTTCCCGGCGCCCTGTACGAAGCGGGCAAGAAGGTCGCCTCTGCGGTGTCGAACAAGGCGGAGAAGACCAAGGGCGCTCCGGCGACCGGCACGTCCGGCGCTGCCACCGCGGCCACGAAGGCCGCTGCGTCCGCCACGAAGTCCGCCAAGGCGGCCGCGGCCTCTGCCACCTCCGCGGCTGACTCCGCGAAGACCGCCGACGACACCACGGCCGCGCAGTAATCTCACCGACGACAGTCCAAGGAAGGATGCCAGTGAGCAACAGCGGGTACAACCCCAAGAGCAAGCAGTCACTGTTCACGCTCCTCAGCGAGCTTCCGGGTCAGATCGTTGATCTGGTCAAGGCCGAGATCGACGCCTTCAAGGCCGACATCTCCGGCAAGGCGAAGAATGTGGGCATCGGCCTGGGCCTGTTCGTCGGCGCCGCCGTGTTCGGTTTCTTCGCGATCTGCGTGTTCATCGCGCTGGCCGTGATCGCTCTCGACCTCGTGCTGCCGCTCTGGCTGGCCGCACTCATCGTGGCCGTCGCGTTGCTCCTGATCGCGGTGATCCTGGCCCTGATCGGGCTCAACCGGGTCAAGACGGGCACCCGCCACGACCCGGATGGTGTGACCGCGAGCATCCAGAAGGACGTCGACGCATTCAAGGGAGTTGGCGAGTATGAGCACTGACAAGACTCCGGAGACCACGCCGGTACACCACAGCACCGCCGAGCTGCGCGCCGAAGCCGACCGGGCCCGTGCCGCGCTCGCCGGCACCCTCGACGCGATCGAGTACAAGCTCAATGTGCCCAAGCAGATCAAGATCAACACCCGGCGGTTCACCTTCGGGTTGCACAGGCTCGGCGAAGACAACCCCCTCGCCCTGGCCGGCATCGCCCTGGGCGCTGCCGCGGCCGCGGGCACAATCGTGTGGTGGGGCGTGAAAACGGTCCTCGACCGCCGCTGAGCGTGCGGGTGGGCGGGTCTACTTTTGGCTCTCCGGGCAAAGCGGTGGAGACTAGTACACATGACTCACCCGGCTGCCGGAGAGGCAGTAGACATGACCACGCCCACCCCCGCTACACACACCTCATCAGAGGCTGAACCCACCGAGGCCTCGCCCTCAGGATTCACCCTCTTCACGGTGCTGCGCAAGGACCCGGCCAACCCCGACGACCTCGACGGCCGCGACGTGCCGCGTTTCGTCGACGAGCTCGACGACATCATCGCCCTCGTCGAGGCCGAGGGTGTGACCCTGCGCGGGATCTACGACGTTTCCGGCCTCCGCGCCGACGCCGACGTGATGCTTTGGACCCACGCCGACGAGGCCCAGACCCTGCAGTGGGCCAACCGGGAGCTGCGCCGCAGCCGCCTGCTCAAGAGCCTGCTGCCCACCTGGAACGCCATGGGCGTGCACCGCGACGCCGAGTTCAACAAGAGCCACGTGCCCGGCTTCCTGCGCGGCGTCGAGCCCAAGGCCTGGCTCACCGTCTACCCGTTCGTGCGCAGCTACGAGTGGTACCTGCTGCCAGAGGCCGAGCGCAGCAAGATGCTCGCCGACCACGGCCGCAAGGGCGCCGCGTTCCGCGGGGCCATCGCCAACACCGTGTCGTCGTTCGCGCTCGGCGACTACGAGTGGCTGCTGCCGATCGAGTCCGACGAGCTCACCGAGCTGGTCGACCTGATGCGGGAGCTCCGCGCCACCGAGGCGCGCCGGCACGTGCGCGAAGAGGTGCCGTTCTACACCGGACGTCGCATCTCGACCGCCGAGCTCGTGGAGGTCCTGCAGTAATGACGAGTTACGACGCCATTCTGCTCGCCGGCTTCGGCGGACCAGAGGGTCAGGACGACGTGATCCCGTTCCTGCGCAACGTCACCCGTGGCCGCGGCATCCCCGAGGAACGCCTCGAAGAGGTTGCGGTGCACTACCGCCACTTCGGCGGCATCAGCCCGATCAACAACCAGAACCGCGTGCTGCGCGCCGCCCTGCAGGCCGAACTGGACCGCCGCGGCATCGCCCTGCCGGTGATCTGGGGCAACCGCAACTGGGCGCCCTACCTGCCGGACACCATTGCCGAGGCTCACGCCGCCGGCCAGGACCGCCTGCTCGCCATCGCCACCAGCGCGTACAGCTCGTACTCCGGCTGCCGCCAGTACCGCGAGGACTTCGCCGCGGCGTTGGATTCGACGGGGCTCACCGGAACCGTGCAGATCGACAAGATCCGCCAGTTCTTCGACCACCCCGGCTTCGTCACCCCGTTCATCACCGGTGTGCGCCAGGGCCTGGCCGACGTCGAAGCCGCGAACCCCGGCATCAACCTCAGCACCGAGGTCGAGGTGCTCTTCAGCACGCACTCGATCCCGTCCACGGATGCCGCCAAGAGCGGGCCCGCCGAGCGCGGCTTCGGGCCGGAAGGCGCCTATGCCGCCCAGCACCTGGCTGTCGCCGACGTGGTCATGCAGGGACTCGACAGCCCGTGGCAGCTGGTCTACCAGTCCCGCAGCGGCCCGCCCAGCATGCCGTGGCTCGAGCCCGACATCAACGACGCCATCGCCCTGCTGCCCGCGCGCGGCATCCGCGCCGTCGTCATCGTGCCGCTCGGCTTCGTCAGCGACCACATGGAGGTCATGTGGGACCTCGACAACGAGGCCACCGAAACGGCCAGGGAACACGGCCTGTTCTCGGTGCGTGTGCCCACCCCCGGCGCCGACCCGGTCTACGTGAGCGGCCTGGTCGACCTCGTCGAGGAACGCCTCAATGACGTGCCCGTGCAGGACCGCCCGGCCCTGACCGACCTCGGCCCCTGGTACGACATCTGTCGGCCGGGCTGCTGCGAGAACGTGCGCCTCGGCTTCAAGCCGGCCGTCGCCGGTGTCGCGCCGTGAGCGTCATCCGCGTCGGCACCCGGGGCAGCGCCCTGGCCATGGCCCAGACCACGGCCGTCGCCAACCGCATCCAGGCGGCGACCAATGGTGAGGTGGAGATCATCCCGATCACCACGCACGGCGACGTGTCCCGCGAGTCCCTCTCCAGCCTGGGCGGCACCGGCGTCTTCGCCAGCGCCCTGCGCGAGGCCCTGCTGAACGACGAGTGCGATGTTGTCGTGCACTCGTTCAAGGACCTGCCCACCGAGGAGTACCCGGGCCTCGCCATCGGTGCCACGCCCAAGCGCGCCGACGCCAGGGACGTGCTCTGCGCCAGGGACGGCTTCACCCTGGCCACCCTGCCCGAGGGCGCCAAGGTCGGCACCGGGTCGCCCCGCCGTGCCGCCCAGCTCCGCGCGAAGCGTCCCGACCTGGAGGTCGTCGACATCCGCGGCAACGTCGGCACCCGCCTCGCGCTGGTCGCCGACGAGAAGCTGCACGCCGTGGTGCTCGCCGCGGCGGGCCTGGGCCGCCTGGGCCTGCTCGAGAACATGGCCACCGACTACCTCGAGCTCTCCGACTGGCCTACCGCGCCCGGGCAGGGCGCCCTGGCCATCGAGGTGCGCCAGGGCAAGCCGGACCGCCTGCTCACCAAGGCCCTCGCCGTGCTCAACCACGCCACCACCCAGGCCACCGTGACGGCCGAGCGCCACGTGCTCGCCCGTCTCGAGGCCGGCTGCGCGGCCCCGATCGGCGCCACCGCGGTGCTCGACGACGGCCTGCTCTTCCTCACCGCCACCGTGTACAGCCCGGACGGCACCCGCCGGATCACCGCATCGCACGCGGCGACCCCCGAGTCCCACTCCGTGGCCGACCTGCAGGATGCCGCCCTCGACGTCGCCGAGCGCGCCGCCAGGGAGCTCCTCGCCGGCGGTGCCGCCGAGATCGCCCCGCTGACGGTGACCTCGTGAGTGCCGTGCGGTACAACCCGGACAAACCGCTGGCCGGCTGGCGGGTCCTCGTGCCCCGCGGCGGGCCCTGGGGCGACCAGGTGGCCGCGAACCTGCGCTCCCGCGGCGCCATGCCGATCGTCGCGCCCATGATCAACTTCGCTCCCACCGACGACGCCGCGGCCCTCGACACGGCCCTGGCCAAACTCGCCGCCGGCGACTTCGACTGGATGACCGTCACCAGCGCCACCACCGTCGACGTGCTCGCCTCGCACCGGGCCGTTGTGGCGCCGGGCACCCGCATCGCCGCGGTCGGCGAGACCACCGCCGCCGCGCTCGTGGCCGCGGGCTACCACGTCGACATCGTTCCGTCCGAGGACAACTCCGCCAAGGGCCTGCTCGCCGACTGGGAGGCCGCCACGCACGGCGTCATCCCGCTGCGCGTGCTCACCCTGCGCTCCGAGATCGCCAAGCCGCTGCTCACCGAAGGCCTGCGCCGCATCGGTCACGATGTCGAGTCCGTCGTCGCGTACCGCACCGTCGGTGTGCCGGTCTCCGAGCGGGTCGTCGCCGACATCAAGGCCGGTCGGGTGCACGCCGTCCTGGTCACCAGCGGCAGCGTCGCGCAGCAAGTGCAGGACCAGCTCGGCCCGATCCCCCGGACCACCCTGGTCGCCTGCATCGGCCCGCGCACGGCGAAGGATGCGGCGGCCATCGGCCTGCGCGTCGACGTGATCGCCGACGAACGCAGCGCGGAGTCCCTCATCGAGGCCCTCGTGCGTCTCGCTCCCCGGGACCTGTAGAACGGCTGGGAGTTCATTGCACTTTGTGCGTCGTTGCACTTAGTGTAAGTATGTGATTCCACCCCTCATCGCCCCCGATCGGCGAGCCGAGCTCAAGGCTCGTCATCGTCGGGCGATCCTGGATGCCGCCGACGCGCTCATCCGCGAACGGGGCAAGCCCCAGTTCAGTGTCAACGAGCTCGCCGACCGTGCCAACGTCTCCCGGCGCACGGTCTTCAACCACTTCACCTCGCTCGACGACGTGATCATGACGACGTGCACCCGGTTGCTCGGCGTCACCGTCGACGACTTCCGGGCGGCAACGCAGGCCACGCCCGCCGGCGACGGCAGTCGGGTGGCCCTTTTCGAGGAGATCACCACGGCCCTTCGCGCCGTCGACCTGCCCACCGTGGTCTCCTATCTCTGGGGCGTGCTCGCCGCGGATGGCGAGAACGGTCGCTCCCAGCCCGCTCTCACCGATGTCTTCACCCGCGCCACCGAGCAACTCTCCAGCGAGATCGCCGATCGCAGCACCGCGATCGACCCGTTCGAGGTGGCGATCCTGGTCAGCTCGGTGATGAACGGCGTCGCCGTGGTGGCTGTGCACTGGATAGCCACGACGGGAGCCACGCTCGACGAGCCTTCCCGACAGGTGTGGGACGACCTGCTCGACCGCCTCATCGGCTCCATCCGGATGGGCTACGCAGCGTCCAGCTGACCCGTACCCGTCTTGCCCCGCCAGCTTCTGTACCCACTCTCTTCCCGATGACGCGATGCGAGTTCCCCTTCCGTCACTAGGCAAACACGAAAGAACCTGAGGAATATGGCATCCCTTCTCTACCGACTCGGTCGGTTCTCCGCCCACCGGGCCTGGCTGGTCATCGTCGCGTGGGTGGTCATCCTCGGCCTCGCCGGCGGCGCCTTCGCCCTCTTCGGCGGCACTCTCACCTCAGCGGTGAGCATCCCGGGAACCGCCACCCAGAAGGTGAGTGACGAGCTCGCCGAGAAGTTCCCCGCCGCCAGCGGCGGACGGGGCACCGTCGTCTTCACCACCACAGACGACTCGGCGTTCACGGCCGAGCAGAAAACCGCGATCGGTGAGCTGCTCGCCGACACCGTCGAGCTCGACAACGTGACCTCGAGCACGAATCCCTTCGACACGCAGGCGCAGATCGACGATCAGGCCCAGCAGATCATCGACGGCCGCCAGCAGATCGTCGACGGCACGACCCAGATCGACGCCGGGCAGGCGCAGATCGACGCGGCCACCGCCCAGCTCGCTGCCGGACAGGCACAGCTCGACGCCGCCCGCAGCCAGGCGGAGGCGGCCGGACAACTCGCCGCCGCCCAGCCGATGCTCGATGAGCAGCAGGGCCAGCTCGACGCGGGCGCGGCCGCGATAGCCGAGCAGCAGGCCACTCTCGATGCGGGCCGCACCGCACTGACGACCCAGAGCGCCACCCTGGAACAGGGCTCCGACCTGCTCGACCTGGCCGCGGGCATCCGCCAGGTATCGGCCGATGAGACGACCGCGGTCGCGAGCCTGCAGTTCGACACGTCGCTCAACCAGGTTCCGGCCGAATCGAAGGAGGCGATCATCGAGGAGATGGACAACGCCAAGATCGATGGCGTCACGGCCGAGGTGTCCAACGACATCGCCGCCAGCATTCCCGAGATCCTCGGCCCGGGCGAGATCGGCGGCGTGATCATCGCGGCCGTGGTGCTGTTCGTCATGCTCGGCACGCTCATCGGTGCAGGTCTTCCGCTGCTGAACGCGCTCATCGGTGTCGGCGTCGGCGTGCTCGCCTCGCTCGCCCTGTCCGGCAGCGTCGAGATGCTCTCCGTCACCCCGGTCCTGGGCGTCATGCTCGGGCTCGCGGTCGGCATCGACTACTCGCTCTTCATCCTCAACCGGCATCGCACCCAGCTGCGGAGAGGGATAGACCTGCGGGAGTCGATCGGACTGGCGAACGGCACCTCCGGCAACGCCGTGGTGTTCGCCGGCGCCACCGTACTCATCGCCCTGCTCGCCCTCAACCTCACCGGCATCCCGTTCCTGGGCCTGATGGGAACCGTGGGCGCCGTCTGTGTTTTCGTCGCGATCCTCATCGCGATCACCCTGACGCCGGCGCTGCTGGGCCTGGTCGGCACGAAGATCCTCACCAAGAAGGCTCGCGCGCACATCGGCACCCCGTCCGCCAAGGTCGCGGCGCCCATCAAGCCGATGAACACCGTGCGCGCCGTCGTGACCGTGATCGCCGGCATCGCCGTGCTGCTGATCGTGGCGATCCCCGCGCTCTCGATGCGGCTGGGGCTCCCCGCCGGCTCGTCCGAGCCGCTCGACTCGAGCGCCTACCGGGCCTACAAGCTCGTCGACGACAAGTTCGGCGCCGGCGTGAACGGCCCGCTGCTCGTGGTCGCCGACCTCGAGACGGCCATCACCGACGACGAGCTCATCGCCGAACAGGTGCGCATCGGAACAGCGCTCAAGGCTGAGAACGACGTCGTCGCGGTCGCACCCATCGGTGCGTCAGACGACGACCTGCTGCTCGCGTTCCAGGTCATCCCCGAGGACGGGCCGAACAGTGAGTCGACCGAGCAGCTGGTGCGCGACCTGCGCGGCCTCGACATCGAGGGTGTCGCCTCCCTCGGCGTCGCGGGCAACGCATCCGGCAACATCGACGTCAGTGAGAAACTCGCCGACGCGCTGCCGCTCTACCTGCTCGTGGTCGTCGGGCTCTCGTTGGTCATTCTGATCTTCGTGTTCCGCTCGATCCTGGTGCCGGTCACCGCGACACTCGGGTTCGTGCTGTCGTTGTTCGCCTCGTTCGGCGCGATCACGGCGGTCTTCCAGTGGGGCTGGCTCGGGGCGCTGTTCGGCATCCACGACCCGGGGCCGATCCTGAGCTTCCTGCCGATCCTGGTCGTCGGCGTGCTGTTCGGCCTGGCGATGGACTACCAGTTGTTCCTGGTCAGCGGCATGCGCGAAGCGTACGCCCACGGCGCGCCGGCGCGGTTGGCCGTGCAGCGCGGTTTCCACGCCGGCCGCACGGTGGTCATCGCCGCGGCGCTGATCATGGCCTCGGTCTTCTCCGGTTTCGTGTTCTCGAACTCGGTGATGATCCAGTCGATCGGCTTCGGGCTCGCCATCGGCGTGCTCCTGGATGCCTTCGTGGTGCGGCTGCTCATCATCCCGGCCGTGATGCACCTGCTGGGTGACGCGGCCTGGTGGCTGCCGAAGTGGCTGGACCGCATCCTGCCCAACGTCGACGTGGAGGGGGCGTCGCTGGAGCGCACGCACCCGGTCCACCCGGCGGCCGAGCCCGAGCTCGTCACCACCCCGGGCGCATAGGCGCACGCACCCGCACGGCTCACGGCGCGGCCCGATCCCTCACGGATCGGGCCGCGCCGTTTGGCCACCCCGACACAGTCAGGGCAGCGCACTCAGGCGGGAGGCCTAGGCTGGTCGGGTGATAAACCCCGTCATCCGCCCGCGACGACTGCGCAGCACCCCCGCACTCCGCCGCCTGGCCAGCGAAACCCGTGTCCACCCCGCCGAGCTCGTTCTGCCGCTCTTCGTGCGCGAGGGCAACGAATCCGCCCCGATCTCTTCGATGCCGGGCATCGTTCAGCACAGCGTCGACGGTGCCCGCCGCGCCGTGGCCGAGGCCGCCGCGGCCGGAATCGGCGGGGTGATGCTCTTCGGTGTGCCCGCCGTGCGCGACGCCACCGGCACCGGCGCCACCGATCCCGACGGGATCCTCAACGCCGCCACCCGCGCGGTGGTCGCCGAGGTGGGCGACGCCCTGGTGGTGCAGACCGACCTGTGCCTGGACGAATTCACCGACCACGGCCACTGCGGCGTGCTCGCCGCCGACGGCTCCGTCGACAACGACGCCACCCTGCTGCGCTACAACGACATGGCGCTCGCGCAGGCCGAGGCCGGCTCGGCGCTGCTGGGCCTGTCCGGCATGATGGACGGCCAGGTCGCCTCGGTGCGCGCCACCCTGGACGCCGCCGGCTACGCCGACACCGCCGTGCTGGCCTACTCGGCCAAGTACGCCTCCGCCTACTACGGCCCGTTCCGCGAGGCCGTGCAGTCCACCCTCGTCGGCGACCGCCGCACCTATCAGCTCGACCCCGCCAACCGGCGCGAGGGCGTGCGCGAGGCCCGCATCGACATCGACGAGGGCGCCGACGTGGTCATGGTCAAGCCCGCCGGCAGCTACCTCGACGTGCTCGCCGAGGTCGCCGCCATGAGCGAGGTCCCGGTCTGGGCGTACCAGGTCTCCGGCGAGTACGCCATGATCGAGGCCGCCGCCGCGCAGGGCTGGATCGACCGCCGCCGTGCCATCGAGGAGTCGGTGCTCAGCATCCGCCGCGCCGGTGCCGACGCCATTCTCACCTACTGGGCTGTCGAACTCGCCGCCTGGCTCACCGAAACGGATGCCCGATGACGCACGCCACCCACAACGACGAGCTCTTCGCCCGCGCGCAGCTCTCCATCCCCGGCGGCGTCAACTCGCCGGTGCGCGCCTTCAGGTCGGTCGGCGGCACCCCGCTATTCCTGGTCAAGGCCGCCGGCGCCTACGTCACCGACTCCGACGGTCGCGAATACGTCGACCTGGTCAGCTCCTGGGGTCCGGCGATCCTCGGCCACGCGCACCCCGCCGTGGTCAGCGCCGTGCAGGAGGCCGCCGCCCTCGGACTGTCCTTCGGCGCGTCCACCCCCGGTGAGACCGTGCTGGCCGAGCTGATCAAGGACCGGGTCGGCGCCATCGAGAAGCTGCGACTGGTCTCCACCGGCACCGAGGCCACCATGACGGCCATCCGCCTAGCCCGCGGGTTCACCCAGCGTGACCTGCTGATCAAGTTCGCCGGCCACTACCACGGCCACTCCGACGGCCTGCTGGCCGAGGCCGGTTCCGGCCTGGCCACCCTGGCGCTGCCCGGCTCGGCCGGCGTCACCGCGGCCACCGCCGCGCAGACCCTGGTGCTGCCCTACAACGACCTCGAGGCTGTGCGCGCCGCGTTCGAGACGTACCCCGGCCAGATCGCCGCGGTGATCACCGAGGCCGCCGCCGCCAACATGGGCGTCGTCGCCCCGGATGCCGGCTTCAACGCCGCCCTCTGCGACCTCGCACACGAATACGGCGCCCTGCTCATCGTCGACGAGGTCCTCACCGGCTTCCGGGTCAGCGCCGGCGGCTACTGGGCACTGCAGGCCGCCGACGGTGAGACCTACACGCCGGACCTGTTCACCTACGGAAAGGTCATCGGCGGTGGCCTGCCGGTCGCGGCGCTCGGCGGCCGGGCCGACGTGATGGACTTCCTGGCCCCGGCCGGGCCGGTCTACCAGGCCGGAACGCTCTCGGGCAACCCGGTGGCCGTGGCCGCGGGCATCGCCACCCTCACCGCGGCCGACGGGCACGTGTACGAGCGCCTGGACGAGACCGCCGAGCTACTCTCCGAGGCCGTCTCCAGCGCGCTCTACGCCGAGGGTGTCGCGCACAGCGTGCAGCACGCCGGCAACCTGTTCAGCTTCGTCTTCGGCCAGGACGCGGCGATCACGCCGCCACGCAGCTACGCCGAAGTGCAGCGCCAGGAAACCTACCGGTACGGGCCGTTCTTCCACTCCATGCTCGAAAGCGGGATCTCCCTGCCGCCGTCGGTGTTCGAGGCCTGGTTCGTCTCCGCCGCGCACGACGGCGACTCGATCGGCAAGATTCTCGAGGCGCTGCCGGCCGCCGCGAAGGCGGCCGCCGAGGCGCGTCCGGCGACCTAGCGCCGGTTCTCCCGCGGATGCGGGCGCGTGTGGGCAGGTTCCAGCGCGGCGGCGTTACGTCTTTGTGAGTTAGCGACAGGAGCTTTACCAGCCGGACCGGGCAGACTGGGGGAATGGCTTCTTTGCGCGTACATCCCGACCGGCTGGAGATTCACCTGACGGCAGCGGAGAAGACGCTGGCGTTCCGCCGAGAAGACGTCGTGATCCAGCGCGAGAACATCCGGTCGGTGACGATCACGGATGATCCGTGGATCTGGGTGCGCGGCATCCGCGCCCCTGGCGCCCTGGTGCCGCTGGTCCTGGCCGTCGGCGTGTGGAAGTTCCACGGCGGCAAGGACTTCCTCGCCATCAAGCGCCGGCGCCAGGCCGTCGTGATCGACCTGATCGGCGACGACTTCGCCCGGGTGATCCTGTCGACCAACCACGCACCCGACCTCATCGCCTCGCTCAAGCTCGAGGCCACCGACGCGCAGGATGTGCCGGAGCTCGACGAGCCTGTCGAGCAGCCGGTCGAACAGGTCAAGCCGGTCAAGCCAGCCAAGCGGGTCCGAACCCCCAAGGTTGCCAAGCCCGTCGAGCTCACCGACCCGGCCGACCCGGCCGCGCCGGTGAAGCCGGCCCGGCGCGCCAGGACCGCCAAAGCCGTCACGGTCGTCGAGGCCGCCGACACCGCCGAGCCGGTCGAGCCGGCTATCCCGGCTATCCCGGTCAAGCCGGCCAAGCGCGCCTCCCGCGCCAAGGCGACACCGGTCGCCGAGCCCGTCGCCGAGCCGGTGGACCTGCCGGTCGTCGGGCCGGAGGAGCGGTCGGAAGCGACCGCCTAGATCGCCCGCTCGCCCGGGGTCAGCGAATGGTGCTGGCCCGCACGTGGATGCGTTCGCCCGTCTGGCCGAACAGGCTGAGGATCTCCGTCGGATCGGGCCCCGCGCTGCCGAAGGCGTGCGGCACCCGGGTGTCGAACTCGGCGACCTCGCCCACGCCGAGGATCATGTCGTGGTCGCCCAGCATCAGCCGCAGGCGACCGCTCAACACGTAGAACCAGTCGAATCCCTCGTGGCTGCGCTGCTCGAGTTGCTCGTCGCCGGCGCGCCCGGGGATGGTCACCTTGAATGCCTGCAGGCCGCCGGCGGTGCGGCTGAGCGGCACGAAGGTGCGGCCGTGGCGCGTGAACGGGCGCTGATCCAGCCGCGGGTCGTCGGCGGCGGGAGCGTGCACCAGGTCGTCGATGGTCACGTCATGGGCGCTCGAGAGAGCGAGCAGCAATTCCAGGGTGGGTTTGCGCTGCCCGGACTCCAGGCGGGAGAGAGTGCTCTCGGAGATGCCGGTGGTCGCGGAGAGCTGCGCCTGGGTGCGCCCGCTCCGCAGGCGCAGCTCGCGAAGCCGGGCGCCCACGTTTTGGGCAACGGATGGCGTATCAGAGGTCATCCCCCCATCGTGCCAGACCGGCAAGCCCTCTTGCGTTCCCGCTCCGTCACCGGCTCCCCGAAGCGCGCCAGACCTCGCGAAAGCGCTCTTGTGGCTGCCACAGCTGGCTGAAGCAACCGCATGACCGCTCTCGCGGTGTCAGGCCAGGCGGTCGAGGAACTCGATCGTGCGCGTCAGGATGAGTTCGGCGATCTCCTCGTTGTACTCGCCCAGGCTGGAGTCGGCGACCAGGTGGGCAGACCCCGGGTAGATGAACAGTTCGGCCGCACCGGCATCCTCGGCGAGTTCCTCGACCTCGAGCAGCTCGATCCACTCGTCCTCCGCGGTCACGTGCAGTTGCAGCGCCACCGCGGCGGGCCACGCCGAACCGAACATGGCCGCCGGCACCCCGCCGTGGAACAGGAGCGCGCCGAGGGCTCCGCTGCGGGTCTGGGCGAGCTTCTGGGCGGGCAGGGTGCCCAGCGAGAAGCCGGCGTAGACCGTGTGCGGCCCCACCGCATCCGCTGCCCGTTCGCCACGCTCGATGATGGTGTCGAAGCCGGTCTTCTCGGCGTGCGCGACGCCGGCGTCGATGTTGTCGAAGGTGAGGCCGTCGTAGAGGTCGGGCACGACCACGTCGTGGCCGGCGTCGCGCAGGCGTTGGGCGAAGTCCGCCACGCCGTCGGTGAGGCCCTGCGCGTGGTGGAAGAGGATGACGTGGGTCACAACGGTCCTTTCGGAGGGTCCTGCCGGGCCGGTTCCTAGGCGGACAGGAAGAGGATGAATCCGATCAGCGGCAGCGTACCCTGCGTGAGGGCGGATCTGACCTTGCCCGGCCCCGAGGTGGTGAGCACGATGGCGGCGACGAACATCGACGCCGAGCTGAACAGGATCAGGGCCGCGCCGGCCTGCTCGGGGCCGCCGAAGTACAGGAACAGCCCGATGACGGCGCCCACCGCCAGAAAGAGGTTGTAGAAACCCTGGTTGTAGGCCAGAACCCTGGTGGTCTCGGCCTCGGCCTGGTTGGCCAGGCCGAAACGCTGCCAGATCTTCGGCCGGGTCCACCAGGCGCTCTCCATCAGGAAGATATAGACGTGCAGTACCGCCGCGAGGGCGATGAAGACGGATGCGATGACGGCCATTCCGTCAGCCTAGCCGGGCGTTTGTCGTCACGGCAGATGTCGTCGGGCTCAGCGTCGCACGTCGACGACGGTGCGACCGTGCACCCGGCCGGCCAGAATGCCTTCGGCGGCCGCGAACGACTGTTCCAGCGTGATCACCGAGGTCAGGTCGTCCAGCAGTTCCAGGTCGACCTCGGTCGCGAGGTGCGCCCAGGCCTCCTCGCGAAGCGCCAGGGGGGCTTCGACCGAGTTGATGCCGGCCAGGGTGACCGCCCGCAGGATGAACGGCATCACGGTGGTGGGCAGGTCGGCGCCCTGGGCCAGCCCGCAGGAGGCCACCACGCCGCCCTGGTGGGTCTGGGCGAGGATGTTGGCGAGGGTGAAGCTGCCGACGGAGTCGATCGCGCCGGCCCAGCGCTGGGTCTGCAGGGGCTTGCCGGCCTCGTCGAGGGTGTGCCGGTCGAGGATCTCGGCGGCGCCGAGCCCGCGCAGGTAGTCCCCGAGCTCGTCGCCGCGGCCGGTGGAGGCCACCACACGGTAGCCGCGTGCCGCGAGCAGGGCGATCGCGATCGACCCGACACCGCCGGCAGCGCCGGTCACGAGGACATCGCCGGAGTCGGCGGTCACGCCGCCGCGTTCGAGGGCGAGCACCGCGAGCATGGCCGTGAAGCCGGCGGTGCCGATGGCGGCGGCGCGCTCGGCGCTCAGGGACTCCGGCAGGCGCACCAGGGAGCCGCCGGAGACGCGGGCCCGTTCGGCGAGGCCGCCGTGGTGGCTTTCGCCGATCCCGGCCCCGTTGAGGATCACGTGGTCGCCGGCCGTCCAGCGGGGGTCGTTGCTGGACTCGACCGTGCCAACCAGGTCGATGCCCGCGATCAGCGGCCAGACCCTGGCAACGCCGGGCTTGCCCATCAGGGCCAGGCCGTCCTTGTAGTTGATGCTGGAGAACTCCACCGCCACGGTGACGTCGCCGTCCATCAGCGCATCGTTCCCGAGTGTGGTCAATGCTGAGGATTGGGTGCGCTTGCCCGACTCATCCTCGGTGCGGGTGACGACGATCGCGCGGAATTCGGTAGCAGACATGCCTTCACCCTAGACCCGGCATCTGCGCCAGATCCGGCCGCACACCGGGCCTTTCTGCCCGGGAACACAATCAGGTGACGTCGCGCTTCCAGCTGATGAAGTAGCCGCCGACGGCGGCCACCAGCCCGTAGGCGAGCAGCACCAGGCCGCCCTGCCAGCTCGTGAGCACCGCACTGCCCGGGCTGGTCAGGGTGAAGAAGCTCGCCCCTACGAGGGCGTCGGAGGCGGCGCCGGGCAGGAACTTGCCGATGTCGGCGGTCACCTCGGTGAACGTCGCGGCGAAGCGCAGCAGCGGCTCAACGAACTGGGTGAACGCGAGCACGATCACGATCGACGCGACCTGGCTCGGCACGAGTACGCCCAGGCCCACACCGATGACGGCCCAGAGCGCCATGGCGAGAACGGTGCGCCCGATCAGTGCCCAGGTCTCGCCGTCGGCGAGGAGCGGGTCGACGCCGAAGCTGCTGAGCACCAGCGCGCCGACGCCGACGGATGCGGCCAGGCCGACCACACCGAGGGCCGCGCCCACGACGAACAGGGCGATCGTCTTGGCGCCCAGCACTCGGCCGCGCTTCGGGGTGGCGAGGAAGGTGGGCGTGAGGGTCTGGTGCCGGAACTCGCCCGTGGTGGCCAGCGCGCCCAGCAGCACCGGGAAGACGTACCCCACCGAGGAGGCGAAGCTGTAGATCAGCGGGGGCAGACTGCCGAGGCCGGTCAGGCTGCCGCTGCCGCCGCCGGTGTTCACGGCGTCGGGGCTGATGGCGCCGCTCTCCAGACCGCCGAATAGGGCGGCGAGGCCGCCGGCCAGCAGAGTGATGTAGCCGAACAGCACGAGCGCGAGGATCCACCACATCCGGGTGGTCAGGATCTTGCTGAATTCGGCGGCCACGGGGCGCAGGATCAGGTTCACAGTGAGTCGCCTCCTTCGACGAGGGCGAGGAACGAGTCTTCCAGGCCCGCCTTCTGCCGGTGCAGCACGTTCAGTTCCACGCCGGCGGTGAAGGCGACATGCCCCACCAGGCCGGGGTCCGGCACGGCGACGATCAGGCCGGTGCGGCCGGAGGTGAAGGGCAGACCGGCCTCGGTGAGGGCCGCGATGAGGGCGTCCCGGTTCGGGGAGTCCACGATGACCTGCGGGGCGATGTTGGTGTCGAGGCTGGACAGCGGCCCGGAGTGCACGAGCTCGCCCTTGGCGATGATGATGACATCGTCGACGCTTTGCTGTACCTCGCTGAGCAGGTGGGAGCTGACCAGCACGGTGCGCCCCTCGGCGGCCATGCTGCTGAGGAACCCACGGATCCACTTGATGCCCTCTGGATCGAGGCCGTTGATGGGCTCGTCGAGCACCAGCACGCCGGGGTCGCCGAGCAGCGAGTAGGCCAGGCCCAGGCGCTGGCGCATGCCCAGCGAGTACCCGCCGACCCGCTGGGTGGCGTGGTCGGCCAGGCCCACGGTGTGCAGCACCTCGGTGACCCTGGTGCGGGGAAGACCGGCAGCAATGGCGTAGACGCCCAGGTGATGCGCTGCCGTGCGGCCGGGGTGGAAGCTGGCGGCTTCGAGCGCCGCCCCGACGGTGTGCAACGGCCGGGGCAGGTCGCGGTAGCGCAGGCCGCCGAAGGTCGCGGTGCCCGAGGTCGGGGCGACGAGGCCCAGCAGCATCCGCAGCGTCGTGGTCTTACCGGCGCCGTTCGGGCCGAGGAAGCCGGTGACCCGGCCGGGTTCGACGGTGAAGGACAGGTCGTTGACCGCCGTGACCTGGCCGAACTTCTTGGTGATGCTCGTGAATTCGATGACAGCGCCGATTGGCATCCGAGTCCCCTCTGTCGCTTGGTGCCCAGCTTATGGGGAGAACGGGCCGGTCCGCCCGGGTTTCTTGAGCGCGGTTGCACAAGCTGGGTGGGATGAGGTCAGCTGAGCACGAATTCCGCGATCGCCGCCAGCAGCACATCGATCTCAACCGGGGTGCTGTACGGGGCCAGGCCGATGCGCAGGGCCCCGTTCTCGCCCAGACCCAGGTGCTTGGAGGCCTCCAGCGCATAGAACGAGCCGGAGGGGGCGAGGATCCCGCGTTCGAACAGGAACTCGGCGGCGTCGGCGGCGGGCCGGGCAGCGAAGCCCAGCAGCACGGTGGGGGTGCGCTCGGCGGCGCGGGAGTACACCGTCACGCCGGGCAGGGCGGCCAGCCCGGCCTCCAGCCGGTCGCGGAGGGAATCCTCGTGGGCCTCGGCCAGCTTCAGCGAGGCGCGCAGCAGCGCCCGGCGACTGATGCTCGGGCGCGGCGCCACCCCGGTGGCCAGCTCGCCGAGCCCGGCGAGGAAGTCGACGGCGGCGCTGACCCCGGCCAGGGTCTCGTACGGCAGGGTGCCGAGTTCGAAACGCTCCGGCACCACATCCGTCGACGGCAGCAGCTTGTCGGGGTGGATGCCGGCCAGGAGCCCCGGGTCCGCCGCGAGCACTCCGCAGTGCGGGCCGAAGAACTTGTAGGGCGAGCAGACGAAGAAGTCCGCACCCAGCGCGGCGACGTCCACGAACGTGTGCGGCACGTAGTGCACGCCGTCGACGAAGAGCAGGGCCCCGGCCTCGTGCGCCACCTGGGCGATCTCGGCTATCGCCGGGCGGGTGCCGATCAGGTTGGAGGCGGCGGTCACCGCCACGAGGCGGGTGCGGTCGGTGAGCACCGCGGCCACCGCGGACGCGGGCAGTTCCCCGGTCGCCGGGTCGAAGTCCACCCAGACCACGGTGGCCCCGGCGCGGTCGGCGGCCTGCACCCATGGGCGGATGTTGGCGTCATGATCGAGCCTGGACACCACGACTTCGTCGCCGGGCGCCCAGTCGCGGGAGAGGTGGCGGGAGAAGTCGTAGGTGAGCTGGGTGGCGCTGCGTCCATAGACGATGCCGTGCGGGTCCGCACCGAGAAGGTCGGCCATCGCCGCACGGAACCCGGTGACGGCGTCGTCGGCGTTCCGCTCCGAGAGGCTGCGGCGACCGCGGATCGACAGCGGGCCGGTGAGGGTGCTGAGAATGGCCTGGCCGACGCTGAGCGGGGTCTGCGTGCCGCCCGGGCTGTCGAAGTGCACGGTTCCCGCCGAGAGGGCGGGGAAGTGGGCGCGGATCGAATCGACGTCGTAGGTCACCCTGCCATCCAAGCATTGATCCGGCCGCGGCCGCCGCTGACGCCGACACCGAACTACCATGGCGCCATGCCAGAGACTCCGGCGGTGCCCTCCGGACGCCGACGCGTCTCGCCCGGGGCGATTCTCGACGCGTTCTTCTTCGTGCTGGCCGGCTTCGCGTCGGTGTGGCTGGCGGTGCTCCTGGCCACCGAGAGCCTGGGGCTGGGCTGGGGGCTGCTCTGGTTCGCCGTGCTGTTCTGGGCGCTGCTGGCCTATCTCGTGCTGCCGCGCCTGCACCGCATCCTCACCCGGCTCTATGTGCCTGACTACTTCATCGGTCGCACCCGCACCAGCGACGGCCTGCTCGGCGACCCGGTCAACCTCGCCGTCACCGGCAGCACCGAGCAGGTGCACGCGGCGCTCGCCGCGGCCGGCTGGACCCGGGCGGATGACGTCACGCTCGCCTCGAGCTGGCGTATCGTGACCGCCACGGTGCGCCGGCGCAGCTATCTGCGGGCGCCGGTGAGTCCGCTGCTGCTCTTCGACAGGGTGCAGGACTTCGCGTACCAGCAGGAGGTGGCGAACAACCCGGCCAAGCGCCACCACGTGCGGTTCTGGCGCTGCCCGGACGGCTGGATGCTGCCCGGCGGGCACCGGGTGGACTGGGTGGCCGCCGGCACCTTCGACAGGGCGGTGGGGCTGTCGCTGTTCACCCTGCAGGTCACCCACAAGATCGACGAGCACACCGACGTCGAACGTGACCACATCGTGGCGAGCATCCGCCATGCGGTGCCGCAGACCCGCCTCGTGCTGATCCGGGACTTCGCCACCGGCTACCATTCCCGGAACGGGGGCGGCGACACCATCCAGACGGATGGCGACCTGCCGGTGATCGACCTGCGCGGGATGCCCGTGGCCGGCCGGCCGGGCACGCCCCCGCCGGCCGGTGACGGGGTGACCGGTTCGGAGGGCTCGGTCGTCGAGCTGACCGGGCTGTCATGACCGGGGCCGGCATGGCCGTGTCGGAGGGAACCGCGCGGCCCCGACGGCCCTCGTCGGTGATCGTAGGGTGCCTGCTGATGGTCGCCAGGGCCGTGTCCGGCGGGTTTGTCATCATCACGGTGTTCAGCAGGTGGGAGGAGTTCACCGCCACGATCATGCTCGACGGCGACCGCCCCACCTCGCAGACCGCATCGGCCGTGCTGGGCTGGCTGGTCGGCGGCTACGGGCTGATCTTGGTGCTCTATCTGGGGCTGACGGTGCTGGTTTTCCGTGGGCGCAACGGGGCCAGGGTGCTGGCGTTGACGTTCGCCTCGGTGAGCATCCTGGTCTCGTTCGCGGATTATTCGCTGAACGGCGCCCAGATCTCTCTACGCACCTCGCTGGTCAGTGTCACGATCGACATTCTGATTCTGTTGGCGCTGTCGAGCACCAACGCACGGCGCTATGCCCGGGCCGTGCGGGCCGCCCGGCATGACCGGGCGGCACGCTGACGCCGCGGCTCAGCCGTTGAACTGCACGGGGTCGGGGCCGATCCGGGAGTCGGTGTTCAGGCCGTCGATCAGCAGCAGATCGGCGGGGCTGAGCTCGAAGTCGAAGACGGCCAGGTTCTCAACGATGCGGCCGGGCGTGACCGACTTGGGAATCACGATGCGGCCCTGCTGCAGGTGCCAGCGCAGGATGACCTGCGCGGGGGAGCGGCCGGCGCGGGCGGCGACATCCGCGATGACGGGGTCGGCCAGCAGGCCGCCCTGCGCGAGCGGGCTCCAGGCCTCGGTCAGGATGCCCCGTGCCGCGTTGGCGGCGCGCACCTCGGTCTGGCTGAGGCTCGGGTGCAGCTCCACCTGGTTCACGGCCGGCACGATCTGCGCGGTCTGCGCCAGGCGTTCGAGGTGCTCGGGGGCGAAGTTGGAGACGCCGATCGCGCGCACTCGCCCGTCGGCGAGCAGCTGCTCCATGGCGCGCCAGGACTCCACGTAGTTGTCGTTGGCCGGTGCGGGCCAGTGGATCAGGTAGAGGTCCACGTAGTCCAGGCCGAGCGCGGCCAGGCTTGCCTCGTAGGCGGCGATCGTGCTCGTGAAACCCTGGTCGCTGTTCCACAGTTTGGTGGTGATGAACAGCTCGTCGCGCGGGATGCCCGACGTGGCCAGGGCGCGGCCCACGCCCGCCTCGTTGCCATAGATGGCGGCGGTGTCGATGCTGCGGTACCCGGCGGCGAGGGCGGCGGTCACGGCGGCGGTGGTCTCGTCGTCCGGTACCTGG
This sequence comes from Cryobacterium sp. N22, assembly GCF_002929555.1. GTDB lineage: Bacteria > Actinomycetota > Actinomycetes > Actinomycetales > Microbacteriaceae > Cryobacterium. The sequence continues at coordinate 9,595 of NZ_PJJP01000032.1, read as the reverse complement.
AACACGCCGAAGCCGAGCTGGGGAATCTCGACGCCGTTGTTCAGGGTGATGGTGGGGATGCTCATGCGATGGTCCTTTGGTTCAGGGTGCGGGGAGGTCAGGAGGCGGTGGTGGCGAGCGGGGCGGCGCTCGCCGCGGGGCCCGGCGTGGCGCTGGGCGGGGTCAGCACGTTGCGGCGGGTGGCGGCCACGATCATCACGATCGCGGCGGCGGCGGTGATCGCCGCGCCGGCCCAGAGCGGTGAGGTGTAACCGAGGCCCACGCTGATGGTGATGCCGCCGATCCAGGCGCCGAGGGCGTTGCCCACGTTGAACGCGGCGATGTTAGCGCTGGAGGCCAGGGTCGGCGCGGTGTCGGCGTAGATCATGATGCGGGTCTGCAGCCCGGGAACGGTGCCGAAGCCGAAGCCGCCCATCAGCACGAGCGCGATGACGGTGGCGACAGGGTTCGCGGCGGTGAGGGCGAAGAGTGCCATCACGACGGTGAGCCCGATCAGCAGCACCACCAGGGTGGGATCGAGACGACGGTCTGCGGCCTTGCCGCCGAGGATGTTGCCCACGAAGAGACCGGCGCCGAAGACCACGAGCAGCCACGGCACGGCCGCGCTGGAAAAGCCGCTCACCTCGGTGAGCGTGTAGGCGATGTAGGTGAAGGCACCGAACATGCCGCCGAAGCCGAGCACCGTGACCACCAGGGAGAGCCAGACCTGGCTCGACCGGAAGGCGCGCAGTTCGCCGCGCAGATTGCTCACGTGCGCGGTGTCGTCGGTGGCGCGGGGTACGAGCGCCGCGATGCCGGCCAGGGCGACAACGCCGATCACCGTGATGGCCCAGAAGGTGGCGCGCCAGCCGAAGCTCTGGCCGATGAAGGTGCCGAACGGCACGCCGAGCACGTTGGCGAGGGTGAGGCCGGTGAACATGATGGCGATGGCGCCGGACTTCTTGCTCGCCGGCACCAGGCTGGCGGCGACGACCGCGCCGATGCCGAAGAAGGCACCGTGGCAGAGGGCGGCGATGATGCGCCCGAGCAGCATGATCGAGTAGCTGGGGGCGAGCGCCGAGATCAGGTTGCCGATGATGAAGAGCACCATCAGTCCCACGAGCACGTGTTTGCGGGGCAGCCGGGTCACGGCGGCGGTGAGCAGGATGGCTCCGACGGCGACGCTCAGGGCGTAGCCGGAGATGAGCCAGCCGGCCGCGGCCTCGGTCACGGCGAAGTCGGCGGCCACCTCGGGTAGCAGGCCGGCGATGACGAATTCGGTCAAGCCGATCCCGAAACCGCCGAGGGCGAGTGCGATCAATCCAATGGGCATGCAAAAGCTCCTTCAAGCGCGTGGGGATGCGCCGGCCCCGTTGGTCGAGCCTGTCGACGCCGTCCTGAGCTTGTCGAAGTAGACCCGGCGACGATAGTTGCAGGCGCGCTATAAATGATTGCACACGCTAGGTAAGTGCGCAAGCAACTACATTGCGCGAGCAGCCGGTTCGGCGATCGTGAGGGCCGACTCAGGCCGCGTGCACCACGCAGGCCGGGGCCGCCACGGCCACGCAGTCCACGCACGCCACGAGTTGCTCCCGACAGGACAGGTCCCGGCAGTTGAGCATGTTCTTGGTGCCCTCGCCGCAGACCTGGCAGTGGCCAAGCGCAACGGTGTGGTCGCTGAAGTCCACCGACATCCGCTGGTCGAACACATAGAGCGAGCCGTCCCAGAGGCCGTCGTCGCCGTAGGCCTCGCCGTAGCGCACGATGCCGCCCTCGAGCTGGTAGACCTCGCCGAAGCCACGGTCCTTCATGAGCGAGGAGAGCACCTCGCAGCGGATGCCGCCGGTGCAGTAGGTGACCACGGGCTGGCCCTTGAGGTGGTCGTACTTTCCGCTGTCGAGCTCGGCCGCGAATTCGCGGGTGTTCGCCACATCCGGCACCACGGCACCCCGGAACCGGCCGATCTCGGCCTCGAAGGCGTTGCGGCCGTCGAAAAACACCACGTCGTCGCCGCGTGCGGCCACGAGGGCGTGCAGCTCGGCCGGGGCCAGGCGGGTGCCGCCGCCCACGACGCCGTCGGCATTCACGGTGAGGGCGTCCGGAGAGCCGAAGCTCACGATCTCGTCGCGCACCTTCACCACCAGCCGGGGGAAGTCCAGGCTCGAGCCCGAGTCGTCGAGCCCGGTGCCCTCGCTCCACTTGAAGTCGATGCCCGCGAATGGCGCGTACTGGCGGGTCTTGCGCACGTACCGCTTGAGGGCGGGCAGGTCGCCGCCCACCGTGCCGTTCAGGCCGTCCTTCGAGATCAGGATGCGGCCGCGCAGGCCGAGAGACTCGCAGAGGTCACGCTGCCACAGGCGAATGGCTTCGGGGTCGCTGAGCGGGGTGAAGACGTAGTAGAGCAGGATCTTCGGAATGGCCACCCCCACATTTTAGGCGGCGCAGAGGGGCCGTGAGGTGGCCCACGTAGGCTGGGCCCCACCAGACCGCCACCAGATCCTTGGAGTGTGAATGAGCACGATCGATCCCTTCGCCCGTTTCGGCGAGGTGCCCCTGTTCAGCCTGACCAGCTCGGTGATGACCGACGGCGGTCCGTTGGCCGCCGCCCAGTACGGCGTCGGTGCCGGCGGCGCGGATGTCTCGCCCGACCTGCACTGGAGCGGCTTCCCGGCCGAGACCCGGAGCTTCGCGCTCACGGTGTACGACCCGGATGCCCCGACCGGTTCCGGGTACTGGCATTGGGCGGTCTTCAACATTCCCGCCGACGTCGACAGCCTGCCCACCGGGGCCGGCGTCGCGAACTCGGTGCTGCTGCCCGCCGGCGCCGTCGTCATGCCCAACGAGATCCGCCGGCCCACGTTCATCGGTGCCGCCCCGCCGCGCGGAACGGGCACACACCGCTACCAGTTCGTGCTGCACGCCCTGGATGTCGCACACCTGGGCGTCGACCCGCAGGCCACCCCGGCCGTGCTCGGCTTCAACGTGCACTTCCACACCCTGGCCCGCGCCGTGCTCGAGGCCACCGCGTTCGCCGGAGGCGCCGAGGCCTAGTCGGTCCCCGCAGTACGCCCACCTCGAACGAATTGAGGGATTCTCAGGTGATCTCAGGGTGTGACGCCTATCGTCGTCACGCGGCAAAAAACGATGCAAGCGCTACCAACGCCAGTCGGCACTTCGAAGCCGCTTCCGGTAGCGCCACGTCGGCAGTAAGGCACCATGTTCCACTCCTCCCCCCACTCCAGCACCAGTTTCGACCCGGCCGCCGGTCCCGCCGCGGACTCGCACCTCACGCACCGGGAGACCGGATTGTCCCGGGTTCCCGTCTGGCTCTGGAAGGCCATCATGACCCGCGTCGCGCCGGGGGAACTGCACAAATTCAACGCCGACCCGATCGACGATGTCGACTACCACTTCGACCTCGACTACGTGGGCGACGGCAGCCGTGATCACCGGCTCGACGTTCTCGTGCCGCACGAGCACCACGACGGCCCCGACGCGAGCACACCGGCGGGCCCGCTGCCCGTCTACATCTACTTCCACGGCGGAGGCTGGACCTCCGGCGACAAGGCTCCCCTCACCAAGTACGCCGCCAGTCAGGCGGTCGAGGGCATGGTCGTCGTCAACGCCAACTACCGCATGGCCACTCGCTTCAAGATCGGCCACATGCTCGACGACGCCAACGCGGTGCTCACCTGGGTCACGCGCAACATCGACGAATACGGCGGCGACCCCACCCGTATCGTCATCGGCGGCGACTCGGCCGGCGGCCACATCGCGGCCCTGCTCACCGCCGCGGCCAACGACGAAGCCCTGGCCGCGCACTACAACCTCGACCTGCCGATCGAGCCCGGGCATCTGCGCGGACTCGTGCAGCACTGCAGCATCGCCGATTTCTCGGTGATGTTCGAGCGTGGATTCGTGCTCAGTCTCAACTTCCTGCGGATGCTGCTTCCCGCACACAGCCAGGGAGTATCCCTGCGCGACGCTGCCCGATTCCTCTCGCCCATCGAGTGGCTCGACAAGGGCTTCCCGCCGGTCTTCATCACGACCTCCGAGCGTGACTACTTCTACCGGGCCAACCTCAATTTCATCGAGGCACTGCGCCGACGGTCCATCGTGGCCGACACCGTGATCTACGGCCGCCACCGCACCAACACCCGGCACACCTGGCAGCAGGACGCCCGGCACCCCGAGTCGCAGGAGGTGTACCGCCGTCTGGGTTCGTTCGTGCGCAAGGTGGCGGCCGTGCCGGCCCCGTCCACCCAGGCGCTGTCGTTGCCTGCGCTGGCCGAGCCCGCCCTGGCGTAGCTCCCCGGCCTGCGAATGGCCCTCCGGGCATGGTAGACAAGTTCGACACTTGCCAGGCCACCCGGGCCGCGCCAGCCAGAGGAGCACACATGAGCCAGGCCGACACATTCCCGGTGACCGGGCTCCCCAAGACCGGGCTGCCCACCCGCGCACTCGTTGTCGGCGACCCGTTCCGGGCCGAGCAGATCTCCCACCAGCTCGACAACGTGCGCGAAGTCGCCCACCGGCGTGAGTATCGCTCGTTCGTCGGCGACTGGAACGGCGCCGCCGTCGTCGTCTCCTCCCACGGAGTGGGCGCCCCCGGCGCCATCTGCCTGTTCCAGGAGTTGATGGACGCCGGCGTCGACACCATCATCAGGCTCGGCACCGCCGGCGCACTGCTCCGCGGCATCGGTGACGGCGACCTGATCATCGCCGAGTCCTGCGTGCGCGACGACGGAGTGACCCACCAGCTGGTGCCGGAGAGCTACCCCGCCGCCTCGAGCCCGGAGGTCGTGATCGCTCTGGCCGACGCCGCCCGGCGGCACGACGCCCCGCACCACCGCGGAATCGTCTGGACCCGGGCGGCCTTCTACCCGGGCATCATCGACCTCAACCAGGCCGGCTACGTCAAGCTCGGCGTACTCGCCATCGAAATGGAGCTCTCGGCGCTGCTGGTGCTCGCCTCCACCCGCGGCGTGCGCGCGGGCGGCGGTCTCGTGATCGACGGCGCCACCGCCGACGACCTCGTCGACACCACCGGATACGACCCGCACCGCACCGTCGTGGCGGACGGCGTCAGCCGCGGCATCTCCGTCACCCTCGACGCCCTCGTCGCCCTGCCGGAGCTCGCCTGATGGTCGCCGAGCACGTCGACCTGATCCTCACCGCGGATGCTGTGCTCACCGTCGACGCCGCGGGCACGATCATCGAGGCCGGCGCCGTGGCCATCCGCGCCGGGGTCATCGTCGGCGTCGGGCCGGCCGCCGATCTGCTCGCCCGGTTCGACGCGGCGGAGGTGCTCGAGAGCCCGGGCTGTGTGATCGCCCCCGGCTGGGTGAACACCCACACCCATCTGGCCATGAACCTGTTCAGGGGCGCGGCCGACGACGTCACCCTCGAGGTGTTCCTCGAGCGCATGATCGGCGCCGAACTGAGCACCCTCAGCGCCGCGGCCGTCGCCATCGGCGCCCGGGCCGGCATCGCCGAGTGCCTTTCCGGTGGCACCACCACGGCGTTGGACATGTACTGGTACCCGCGGGCCAGCCGCGCGGTCGCGGCCGAGGCCGGATTCCGCCTGCTGAACGGCCCCACCTTCCTCGGCAACGCGGACCCCGAGGGCCGCGACTTCGCGGGAATGCTCGAGGAGGCCAGGTCGATCCTCACCGACAACCGCGCCGAGTCGCCCGACGACGACCTCTGGGTGATGCCGCACTCGGCCTACACCCTCAGCCGCGACCAGTTGGAGAGCATCCGGGAGCTGGCGGGCCAGGTCGACGCCCGCATCCACACACACGCCTCAGAGAGCCTCGGCGAACTGGCGCTGACGGTGCAGGTCAACGGTGACCGGCCGGTCGCCGTGCTCGATGCGGCCGGGCTACTGACCGAGCACACCGTCCTGGCCCATGCCGTGCACCTCACCGACGACGAGATCGCCCGCATCGCCGCCGCCGGCGCCGCCGTGGCGCACTGCCCGATGTCCAACCTCAAGCTCGGCTGCGGCATCGCCCGACTGCCCGAGCTGCTGCAGCACGGCGCCGCCGTGGGCCTGGGCACCGACGGAGCCGCCTCCGCCGGCGCCCTCGACATGTACGCCGCCGTGCGGATGGCCGCGCTGTTGCACAAGGGCACCAGCAACGACCCCACCATGATCAGCGCCGAACTCGCCGTGCGGCTCGGCACCGTCGACGGCGCCCGCGCCCTCGGCCTGGCCGACGTGGGCACGATCGAGCCGGGCATGCAGGCCGACCTCCAGGTCGTGCGCGTCGACACCCTGAACACCAGCCCAGGCCGCGACCCCTGGTCGGCGCTGGCCTACACGGCCACCGCCACCGACGTACGACACGCCGTGGCGCGGGGCCGGATCGTGCTGCGCGACAGGGTGCTGCAGACCATCGACGAGAAGTCCGCCCTGCGGGAGCTCTCGGAGGCCGCCGCCCGCTAGCATCATCGGGTGCACATGTTCTTTCGAACCCTGCTCCACAGCCTGCTCTCCCGCTTCGGCCCACGACTCGGGCACTACGACGTCGCCCGCACGCGGTTCATCACGCTGCCCACCGATCAGGACATCCTGCGGCACATGAACAACGGCGTGTACCTGTCGATCATGGACATCGCGAGGTTCGACATGCTGCACCGCACCGGCATCTGGGCCATCTTCCAGGCCAAGGGCTGGTATCCGGTGGTGGTGGCCGAGACCATCAGCTTCCGCAAGTCGCTCACCATCGGCCAGCGGTTCACCGTGGAGTCGCGGATCCTGGGTTTCGACGAGAAGGCCGTCTACGTCGAGCAACGCTTCGTACGGCCCGTCGAGGGCCCGGATGCGACGCCAGGCGACGTCGAGGTCTACGCCCGCGGCTTCATCCGCGGCCGGTTCCTCAAGCGAACGGGCGGCGTGGTCACCATCGACGAGCTCACCGACGCCGTCGGTGCCGTGCCCGCCGGAGTGACCGTGCCCGACTGGCTGCTCGACTGGAGCGCCGACGTGGCCATGCCGGCCACCCGGGCACCGGCCCCCAGCATCTGGGACTAGCGGCTAGGCCAGGTCCTCGCGTGCCGGCGCCGGGGCGGCCTTGGGCACCATGAGCTCCTCGTAGTGTCTCTTCAGCGCCGGGTAGTACTTGCTGAACGACGGCAGCGGGTGGTGCGTGCGCGATGCGACGAGGCGATCGAGGTAGTAGTCCCAGACCGGCCCGAAGGTGGCGGCCTCGGCCGGGGAGTGCAACCGCAGCCCGAAGGTCAGCACGGTCTTGCCTGATCCCCCCGTCAGATGCGCCATCACCCGCCAGGCATCCTCACCCTCGCCGATGTCCAGCGCCAGCCGCCTGGGCTCGACGCACTCGAGGATGCTCACGTACTCCCACTGCGAATCGTTCTTGGATTCCATCCGGAACCGCACCGCCCCCGTGCTCGGCAACCCCGTGTAGGTGCCGATCCAGCCGTGCAGGCCCTCTGGTTTGGTCACGGCCTCCCACACCGACTCCGGGGCCGCCGGGAAGATGCGGTCGAAGAGCAGGTAGAGCCCGTCATCCCGGTGGGCGAACCGCCCCGTGGCGTGGGCGACCTCCGGCGGACCGGGCAGGGGCAGTGTGGGCATGGTGACCTCCACGTTGAGTGAAACACGAGCCTTCTCTCTGAGGCTATGCCTAGTTCGGGGCCGCCGCCAGAGTCCTCAGTCGCTCTCGAGCACGGCCATGGCGGCGTTGTGCCCGCCGAGTCCGCTGACCCCGCCGCCGCGGCGGGCGCCGGCGCCGCACAGCAGAATCCTCGGATGCCGGGTGTCAACGCCCCAGCGCTGGGCGGCCGTGTCCCTGGGCGCGTCGTCCTCCAGAAACGGCCAGGACAGGAGGCCGTGGAAAATGTCCCCGCCGGGCATGTTGAGCGCCGCCTCGAGGTCCGCGGTGGTCTTGGTCTCGATGCAGGGCCTGCCGGTGGCGTCGCTCAGCAGCAGGTCCTCGATGGGTTCGGCCAGCACCGAGTTGAGCGATGCCAGAACGGCGGCCTGTAGCGCGGTCCTGGCGGCGGTGTTGTCCTGGCGGGTGAGCCGGTCCGGGGTGTGCAGGCCGAACACCGTCAGGGTCTGGGCGCCGGCCGCCACCAGCTCGGGCGAGAGGATGCTCGGGTCGGTGAGGGAGTGGCAGTAGATCTCACAGGACACCAGCTCGGGGATCCGGCCGGCGCTGGCCTGCCGGTGCGCGGCCTCGAGCTGGCTGAGGGTCTCATTGATGTGAAAGGTTCCACCGAACGCGGCCTCGGCCGACACCGACGCATCCCGCAGACGGGGGAGTCGGCGAAGCAGCAGGTTCACCTTCACCTGGGCGCCCTCAGGCTTCACGGTCTCCGGTGTGCGCTCACCGAGGAGGCCGTCCAGCACCCACGGCGCCACGTTCGCCAGCACGTGTTGTCCCTTAACGCTCAAATCAATGCCCTCGTGCCGGTAGCGCACGGCGCCGTCCGGATCGATGCCGGTGACCTCGGCGCCGGTGAGGATGCGCGCACCGGCCTGCCTGGCCACCCGCTCCAGCTCTCCGGTCACCGCGCCCATGCCACCGATGGGCACATCCCAGTCGCCGGTGCCGTTGCCGATCGAGTGGTACAGGTAGCACCGGTTCGCGTCCAGCGACGCGTCGTGCACCGAGGTGAACGTGCCGATCAGGCCGTCGGTGGCCAGCACCCCGCGCACCAGGTCGTTCTCAAAGCGGCGATTGAGCATCTCGCCGAGCGGATGCTCGATGACCTCGTCCCACAGGGCGTCGTCACCGACCAGCCGGCGGGCCTCCGACCGGGTGGGCAGCGGTTCGCACACGGTGGGGAACAGAGCACGAGCCAGATGCCCGAGTTCGTCGCCCAGTAGTTGCCAAGCGGGGAGATCCGCACCGGCCCCGATCCGGTCGAAGGAGGCCGCCGTCGCCTCGGAGTCGCCCGCATCCACCAACAGGCCGGTCGCCGGGTTGGCCGGATCCGGGGTGTACGACGAATACCGGCGCCGGGCCAGCTCGATCGACAGGCCGAGTTCGGCGATGATCCGCGCCGGAAGCAGGCTGACCAGGTAGGAGTACCGGGACAGGCGGGCATCCACCCCGGTGAAGGCGGCGGCCGATACCGCGGCACCGCCCACGTGGTCGTCCCGCTCGAGCACCAACACGCTCCGCCCGGCCTTGGCCAGATAGGCCGCGGCGGTGAGGCCATTGTGGCCACCCCCGACGATCACGATGTCGTGCGTGGAGTCCATGGAAGAGCCCTTCTCAAGCGCCGATGCTGGTGTATCGACCCTAGCCTCGACGCGGCGACACGCCCGGGATGCGGATGGGATTTGCGACCCCCCCAGAATCCCCGTAATGTCATCTCTCGTCACCCCACAGGTTCGGAAAGCCGAAGAGCTACCGGCCTCAAGCGGGACCAAATCCAAGCAGAAAAGAAAGCGATTCTTCGCTTTGTACAGCTTGATGAAGTTTGCTTCGCATTCCCTAACCGGGATCCCAGCAGACAACAAGAACAACATCGAAGTGCCCCGGAGCGACAGCCATTAGGCCTGAAGTCGGGTGCGTCCGATCCTTGAGAACTCAACAGCGTGCACAATGTCAAATGCCAAAAACCTCGTGGTTTGGAT
>NZ_PJJP01000020.1 GCF_002929555.1 Cryobacterium sp. N22 | reverse complement strand
GCCAACGGGGTGCTGCTTTGCTGGCGCCACCACCACGGCATCGACGACGCCGGCGGCTGGAAAATCCGGATGGTCCTGGGCATGCCCGAAGTCAAAGCCCCGCACTGGATCGACCCCACCGGCACCTGGCGGAAACCACCACAACACCGAGCCCACGACCCACGCACCCGACGACCACCGCACACCGAATGACTAGCGGTGGCGTCGACGGCCGGGGTCGGTCGGTTAGGCCGCTGGCGTGGTTCCAGCGTTGATCCGCAGCATCACTCGCTGCTTCGCGCCGGCGCGGCCCAGGCGTTCGATGAACATGAAGACGCGGTATTCCGCACGATATTTTCCGCCGAACACCTTCGTGAGCAGCGCCCGGCTCCGATCGTCGTCGACGACCACCGCGTGGGCCTCGACGGCGACGGCACCGTCCCGCACCGCACCGGTGCGAGAACACGGACGCAGGTGCACCCGGGAATCATTTTTCAGGCGCTTGACCTTGCCGCTCTCCTTCGGGGTAGTGACGATGAGATCCGTGCCGTTCGCCGCGATCCACACCGGGGTGGAGACGGGTTCACCCGTCCGGCGGAAGGTGGTGAGGGAGACAAAGCGTTCGTCGGCGAGGCTGACGAGGGCTGCAGCGTTGGAATCGGGCATTTCCACACCCTAAGCTGCCGAGTGTCCGCATCACAATGGAACCAGGAGCCGTCATGTCGCAGGTAACGAATGTCTGAGCCGGTGATCGCTGTTGTCGGCGCCGGAGCTGTCGGCGGACTTCTCGCCGCGCTGCTGGACCGCGCCGGCGTCGAGGTCGTAGCCGTTGCCAGGCCCGAAACCGCTCGAATGATCAGAGCGGAGGGGCTCACCATCCACAGCCGGCACTTCGGCGACGGCGTCTCGAGAATCAACGCGGTCACCGAGATCCCCGACGGTGCCCGAGTCATCATCGCCACCAAGGCCATCGCCCTCCCCGCCGTCACCGGCTTGCTCGCGCAGGCGCGGCCGGCCGAGGTGGTCTCCCTGCTCAACGGCATCGAACACCTGGCGATCCTGCAGGACACCACACCGGAAGCCCTCGTGGCCGGCGCCTCCGTCGCGGTGGAATCGACGAGACTCAGCCCCACCGTGATCGAGCATCGCAGCCCGTTCCTTCGGCTCACCGTTCCGGGCCACGCCGCCGAATCCGGCATCACCGCGGCCTGGCGCAAGGCCGGCCTCGACGTCACGGTGGGTGGCACCGATCAGGAGGTGCTCTGGGCCAAATTCCGCTTCCTTGCCCCGATGGCCCTCCTCACCTCGTACTGGCGGTTGCCGATCGGCGCCGCCCTCGAACGCGACACGGCACTCACCACTTCGCTCCTGGCTGACGTGGCCCGGGTCGCCAGCCTGGACGGCGTGCCCACGGACGCCGGGCAGCTGGCCGGCGCCCTCGCCGCGCTGCCCCCATCCATGCGCTCGTCGTTGCAGAACGACCTGGAGGCGGGGCAGCACAACGAACTGGATGCCATCGGGGGAGCCCTCGCCCGCCGCGGCCGCGCTCTCGGCGCGGACACCACCGCGGTCGAAGGGCTGGTGGCGGACCTCACCGCGAGATGACGGCCGGCGCCGCTACATCGCTGGGATGACTTCCCGCGGACGCCGGGATGATCTGGGGTCCTGAACCCGGACGCGACGCAGGGGGAGCCCTACGCTGTAACCATGCCGGTTCCAGGGTTCTTCACGCGTACCGCCCCACACCGCTGGGCACTGGAACCCGCGCTCGGTCTCGCCCTGGCCCTGGGGTGGGGGAGCCCGGCCCTGTGGGCGGGCCAGTCGGCGGCACTGCTGGTGGTCTGGATGTTCGCGATCGCGGTGGGCCTGTCCCGCTTCGCCCCGCTTTTGGGCCTGGCCATCGGCGCTGTCGCTACCATGGCCGTGGTCACTGCCGGCACCGGCTACCTGACCGGGCCGAGCGCGGTACCGCTGCTGCTCACCTCCGGCTGCCTGGCGGTCTGGGGCGCCGGACTCCATGGGCGGCGTTGGGTCCGGTTCGTCGGCCTGGCGGCAGCGCTTCTCCTCGGCATGCTCGTCACGGTCTTCCTCCTGCTGCCTCTGTCGATGCAGGACGCGCAGGACCTGGACGGGACGCTTCGGTTCTTCGGCGACCTCGGTGTTCGGCTCACCGGCGGCTTCCTGGCCGCCGTCGCTCTCGTAGGCGGCTGGGCGTTGGCGCTGGTCGTGCGGGGCCGGGCCGATCGCCGCGAGGCCGCCGGGCCCAGTGATCCGGATGCCCTCACCCTGGAGACCTGGCTGATGCTCCCGCAGGGCGCACCGACGAGCGAGGTGACGTTGGGCGTTCCGGTCCGCGGCCCCCTCAGCGCTCTGCTCGGCGACCTGTTCGGTGGCCGAACCGGCGGCCGGCTCGTCTTCCGCGCGGTCTCACGGCGCACCCTCACCGTCGATGTCGGAATAGCGGTGGCCTTCTTCCTCTTCAGCCTCATCATCGACGCCGGCAGTGGCGTCCTGTCGTTCCTCGTGCTGCTCGGCTTCACCGTCGCCCTGGCCGTGCGCAGGCTCTCACCCGGACTGGCCCTGACGGTGGCCTGGGTCAGCGCTCTCGCCCAGATGCTGGCCGGGCTGCCGGTACTCGCCGGCAACTTCGCGGTGCTCGCGGTGTTGTACGCCACGACGGCCTTCGGCGACAGGCTCCTGCGGTGGGCCGGACTGGTCTCCGTCGGGGTCGGTGCCCTGCTCGCTGCAGCGTATATCGCGGTCGGCCAGCAAGGCGCGCTGTCCATCGGTGAGGCCCTTGCGCAGGGCAACGCGGCCGGCCTGGCCTGGTCCTTCGTTGCCACCCTGATCGCGAGCATCGCGGTTCTCGGGCTCTCCTGGACCCTCGGCCTGCTCATGCGAACCTGGCAGACCGCCAGGGCGGGCCGGCTCAGCCAGCATCGCGCGGTGGAGGAACAGCGCGTCGCGCAGCGCAGCGTGGTCGTCGAGCAGGAACGCAACCGGATCGCCCGCGACATGCACGACGTCGTCGCCCACTCCCTGGCTGTGGTCATCGCTCAGGCCGACGGCGCCCGGTACGCGCGCGCCGCGAACCCCGAGGCCGTCGACGAGGCCTTGACGACCATCTCGACCACGGCCAGGGACGCCCTGGGCGACGTGCGCATCCTGCTCACCCGACTGCGTCAGGACGCGGCCGACGGACCACAACCGGTGCTCGCCGACCTCGACCGCCTGGTGGCTCAAATGCGGAGTACCGGGCTGGACATCGAGTGGACTACGACGGGCACGCCCACCACCCTGGGCTCCGGCGCCCAGCTGGCCGTCTACCGCATCGTTCAGGAGGCCCTCACCAACGCCCTCCGGCACGGTGACGCCGGTCGGGCGGTATATTTGAGCCTCGCCTGGACGGACGGATGGGTTGCGGTGACGATCGACAACGCGGTGCGCCCCAGCCCGGCCGCCGACGCATCCGGTGAGCTCGGCCACGGCCTGCCCGGCATGCGCGAACGGGCCCTCCTCGCCGGCGGCTCCCTGGCCGCCGAGCCCGTCGGCGGCCGGTTCATCGTGACCGCGCGCCTGCCGGCCATCACCACCAACGCCCTGGTGCGGCCGGCCGTAGGCGCCGTGCTGCATCCGCCCGTGACCGCCACACCCTACGGAGATCGCCCATGAGTGACGTCCACCCGACGGATGCCCCGCGCATCCGGGTCGCCCTCGTCGACGACCAGGCCCTCTTCCGGGCCGGGATCCGCATGCTGGTCTCCTCACAGGCCGACCTTGAGTTCGTCGGCGAGGCCGGCAACGGCGCCGCCGGCGTCACGATGGCCGCCGCGGTGTTCCCCGACGTGATCCTGATGGACATCCGCATGCCCGTGATGGACGGCATCGACGCCACGGCGACCATCATCGCCGCCGCGGCCCTGGCCGGAACGACCCCGCCGCGGATCATTGTGCTCACCACCTTCGAACTCGACGAGAGCGCCAGCCGGGCCATTCGCGGCGGGGCGAGCGGGTTCCTGCTCAAGGACGCCGATCCGGAGTTCCTGCTCGCCGCCATCCGCACCGTGCACGCCGGCAGCGCCGTCATCGCCGCCTCGGCCACCCGCGAGCTCTTCGCCCACTTCGATGCCCCCGCCCCCGAGCAGGAGGTGCCGGTGGCGTACACCACCCTGACCAGCCGGGAACGGGACATCTTCGCCCTCGCCGCCCTCGGCCTGAGCAACGCCGAGATCGCCGCAGGTGAGTTCCTGAGCGAGGCCACCGTCAAGACCCACATCAGCCGTATCCTGGCCAAGCTCTCCCTGCGCGACAGGGTGCAGCTCGTGGTCTTCGCCTTCCAGCACCGCCTCACCCAGTAACCGCCCAGCGGATGACCCGGGAGCGCCGGGAATCATCCGCACGGCACGGCGGACTACATCCGGGGCCAGACGCGGCGGCCGGCGCCGGATTCGTACCGTGGAAACATGGAAAATTCACCGTCAGAACTCGGCCTCGCGGCCAGAGTCACCTCCCTGCGCAAGACCTACGGCTCCACCACCACGTCGGTGACGGCCCTGGACGACGTGTCCATCGGCATTCGTCGCGGCCAGTTCACCGCCATCATGGGTCCGAGCGGCTCGGGCAAGTCCACGCTGATGCACATCATGGCGGGGCTGGACACAGCAAGCGCCGGCCGGGCCTGGCTCGGGGACACCGAGATCAGCGCCCTGGACGACGCCGCCCTGACGGTCCTCCGCCGGCGCCGGATCGGTTTCATCTTCCAGGCCTTCAACCTGGTGCCGACGCTCGACGTGCGCGGCAACATCCTTCTGCCCTTCGCACTGGACGGCCGGAAGCCGAGCACCACCGAGAGCGCCTGGATCGAACAACTCATCGAATCCCTCGGCCTGACCGACCGGCTCACGCACCGGCCGCACGAGCTCTCCGGCGGGCAGCAGCAGCGCGTCGCCATCGCCAGGGCCCTGGCCACCCGGCCGGAACTGGTCTTCGCCGACGAACCCACCGGAAACCTCGACTCCCGCAGCGGCAGGGAGGTGTTGGCCCTGCTCAAGGCCGCGAGCACCGGCTACGGCCAGAGCATCGCCATGGTCACCCACGACCCCATCGCGGCCAGCTACGCCGACCGCATCCTGTTCCTCGCCGACGGCCGCCTGGTCGAAGACCGGGAACGGTCCTCGGCCGAAGAGATCTCCCGCATCATGCTGGGCATGGAGCAGCGCGCATGAGCGGCCGCGGTGCAAGCCTGCTCGTTGCCGGCCTCGCGTCGGCCTTCGGCGTGGTGCTGCTGCAGGTCACCAGCGTGCTCGCCACCGTGATCAGCGGCGACGACGTCTCCAGCATCGGCGCGGTGCGGTCGGCGCTGTCGCTCGTCGCTTTCCTGTTCATCACCATCGCCGTGTACGTCAGCTCCATCGTGACCACGAACACCGTCGCGACGATCATCGCCGGCCGCACCCGCACCATCGCCCTGATGCGCCTGATCGGCTCCAGCGCACGCGACCAGCGCCGCGCGGTCGCCAAGGAAGGCCTTCTCGTCGGAGCCGTCGGCGCCGTCCTCGGCGCGGCCGTGGGAACGCTGCTGCTCGCCACCGGACTCTGGATAGCGGTGACCGCCGGCACACTGCCGGACCTGCAGTACAGCCTGATCGAGCCGCTTCTGGCGCTCCCCATCATCGTTGTCGTGCTCTCCACCTGGTGCGCGGCCTGGGTCGGCTCCCGCCGGGTGCTCTCGGTCAGTCCGATGCAGGCCGTCGGCGCCGCCCAGGAACGCTCGCTCGAGGAAGCCGTGCGGCGGCCGGCCCGCAACGTGATCGCCGTGCTACTGATCGGGGCCGGGGTCGTGTTCCTGACCGGCGGTGTCGTCGTCGGGCAGGTCAGCGAATACGGTGTGCTGCTGGGCCTGGTCGGCGGGCTGCTGTCCTTCAGCGGACTCGTGCTGGGCTCGCACCTGATCATGCCGCCCATCCTGCGCCTCGTGGGCCGTCTGCTGGGCTCGAACGCACCGTCCAGGCTCGCGGCCGCCAACGCGCAGCAGCATCCGGAGCGCAGCTCCAGGGCCACCATCGGCCTGGTCATCGGCGTGACACTGATCACCATGTTCGCCGTCGCCGGGGCCACCTTCGAGAAGATGATGGCGCTGGCCATGGAGGATCCGTCGGTGCGCGCGGCGATCAGCGAGATGGTCGGCATCAGCCTGGCGGTGATCTCGGTACTGGTGGGCTTCAGCGCCCTCATCGCGGCGGTGGGTATGGTCAACAACCTGGCCCTGAGCGTGCTCCAGCGGTCCAGGGAGATCGGGTTGCTTCGGGCCCTCGGCTTCACCGGCGGGCAGGTGCGCAGGATGATCCTGGCCGAAAGCCTGCAGATGACCGTGGCCGCGGTCGCCCTGGGCCTGGCTCTCGGCGTGGCCTACGGCTGGGCTGCCGCCCAGTCGCTGTTCGGCGCGGTGGCGAACGTCGGGCTCGTCGCACCGGCGGTGCCCTGGTTGCTCGTGGTGCTCTGCCTGGCGGGAACCGCCGCCCTGGCCGTCGGTGCGACCATCGTGCCCGCCCGCCGCGCGGTGTCCGTCGCCCCGGTGACCGCCCTCGCCGCCGGCTGAGCGGATGCTGAGGAACTCTTCGTCAAACGGTGTTACCCTCTTTGTGTGCTGTTCGGTCTGCTCCTCCTTAGCTGCCGCGACGAGTCCTAATCTGAGGCCTCACTCGTCGCGGAGTTTGTCGTCGGCTGACCACCACTCGCGAGGAGAGATTGAGACCATGAAGAACAATCAGGCCGCATCAACGATGCCGGTACACAAGTACCGCCCGTATCAGGACCAATTCAGCGTCGACCTGCCGGATCGCACCTGGCCGGCCAACCGCATCACCGTCGCACCGCGCTGGTGCGCCGTCGACCTGCGTGACGGCAACCAGGCGCTCATCGACCCGATGAGCCCCGAACGCAAGCGGATCATGTTCGACCTGCTGGTGCGGATGGGCTACAAGGAGATCGAGGTCGGCTTCCCGTCGGCCAGCCAGACCGACTTCGACTTCGTGCGCAGCCTCATCGAGGACGGCGCGATCCCGGACGACGTGACCATCCAGGTGCTCACCCAGGCGCGTGAGCACCTGATCCGCCGCACCTACGAGTCCATCGTCGGAGCCAAGCAGGCCATCGTGCACCTGTACAACTCCACCAGCGTGCTGCAGCGCGAGGTCGTGTTCCGCGAGGACAAGCAGGGCATCATCGACCTGGCCCTGTTCGGCGCCCGCACCTGCCGGGAACTCGAAGCGACGGTGCCCGGCACCGCCGTCTACTACGAGTACTCGCCGGAGAGCTTCACCGGCACCGAACTGGAATTCGCCGTCGACATCTCCAACCAGGTGATCGAGATCTTCGAGCCCACCCCGGAGCGCAAGGTCATCATCAACCTGCCGGCCACCGTCGAGATGGCCACGCCCAACGTGTATGCCGACGCGATCGAGTGGATGAGCCGCAACCTGGCGCACCGCGAGAACGTGCTGCTGTCGCTGCACCCGCACAACGACCGCGGTACCGCGATCGCCGCAGCCGAGCTGGGCTACCTCGCCGGCGCCGACCGCATCGAGGGGTGCCTGTTCGGCAACGGTGAGCGCACCGGCAACGTCGACCTGGTTGCCCTGGGCATCAACCTGTTCACCCAGGGCATCGACCCGCAGATCGACTTCAGCAACATCGACGAGGTCAAGCGCACCGCGGAGTACTGCAACCAGCTGCCCGTTCCCGAGCGCAGCCCCTGGGCGGGCGACCTGGTCTTCACGGCCTTCAGCGGCTCCCACCAGGACGCGATCAAGAAGGGCTTCGAGGCCATGGCCGCCGAGGCCGCCGAGACCGGTTCCAGCGTCGATGACCTGGTCTGGGCCGTGCCGTACCTGCCGATCGACCCCAAGGACCTGGGCCGCAGCTACGAGGCGGTCATCCGGGTCAACTCGCAGTCGGGCAAGGGCGGCGTCGCCTACCTGCTCAAGACGGACCACCACCTCGACCTGCCGCGCAAGCTGCAGATCGAGTTCTCCGGCGTCGTGCAGGCCAAAACCGACACGGACGGCGGCGAGGTCACCAGCGATCAGATTTGGGACATCTTCAACGACGAGTACCTGCCGGCCATCCACACCAACCCGGATGCGAAGTGGGGCCGGTTCGAGCTGTTCTCCACTCGCACCTCCAGCGACCTGGCCGGTGCGGTCGACCTCACCGTCGACCTGCGCGATTCGGACGCCGTCGCCCCGGCCACAGCGACAGGCAACGGCCCGATCGCGGCATTCCTGGGCATCATGGCCGACCGCGGCGTCACGATCACCCTGTACGACTACGTCGAGCACGCCATGTCGGCCGGCGGGGACGCCTCGGCCGCGGCCTACGTCGAGCTCGACGTGAACGGAAAGCGGTTCTGGGGCGTCGGCATCGACCCCGACATCTCGACGGCATCGCTGAAGGCCGTCGTGTCGGCGGTCAACCGCGGCATCAGGGCGGAAGCGGGCGACCGGGAACTGGCCGCCGTCTAACCTCCACGCAGATGGCCCCGGCTTCGACTCTCGTCGGGGCCGGGGCCATTCTGTGTGTTGGTCAGACCCGCAGTGTTGGTCAGACCCGCATTGCCCGCCGAGACTGGGTGGGTGTGAGCGGCTGCGGTACCTGCACGGGCTCGCCGTCCGGCTTGCCCAGCACCGCTGTGCAGTCGTCGATGGCCTGCGCCAACAGGTCGTAGAGACGCTCATCGGTGTCGGGAATGCACGCCTCGGCGATGCCCTGCACCGTGATGCGGATGATCGACTCCGCGGTGCGGTCGGTGAACCGGGTACGAGACCAGGACCCCACCGAACCCATGAACTCCCGCGCCCAGCGTTCGGTCTGCGGCGCCTTGTCGAACGCCGCACGCACCTGCTCTGACACGTCGATCGGGGTTCCCTCCGATGACCGCGCCAGGTGCCGCTGACAGTTGAGGATGCCAACGGCCAGGGCCCGCTGGTGATCGGCGCTGACCACCGGCAGACCGGCCGTCGCGGCCCGCAGGGCCACGACGAGACGTACCCGCTGGTCGTCGCCGCGCAGTCCGATCACGGACGGGATCAGCATCATCAGGCGGGATCTGGCGTCATCGGAGGTGCAGTCGTTGACCATGCGCGCGAGCGAGGCCAGGACCGGATGTGTGCACGCTGGATGGTCGCTCCACGCCTCACCGGATAGGTGCGACGCGAACTCCATGAAGCACGCTCCGCTGCGTGGGGACTTGTGTTTGCCCCGGGAAAGGACAGGCAACAGCTCGGGCGCAGTGCCCTCGAATCGTTTCATGGAGTACCTCCCTGCGACGTGGTTGTGCCTCAATACTGACCCCAGATTGGGGGAAAGGCGAGCCCAAAACCGGTCAGGATGATAAATCCTCAGAAAACGGTGAGGGAGCGGGTCAGCGGTCTGCCGTGAGGGCGGGCTCGGAGACGGCGGGGACCCGGCGCCGCCACCCGCGCAGCGGCTGGATCGAACCCCGCCGGCGCCAGTGCGGCCAGCTGCCGATGGCTCGCTGTTGCGGCAGGGTCCAGCCGAATCGGGCCGCGAGCACCCGGATGACGGTGGTCGTGACCACGCAGATGAGCGCCGCCACGGTGATCTGCACCTCGAACACCACGAGGATGACCAGAAGCCCGCAGCCCGCGAGAGCGGCGGCGGCGTACAGCGAGCCCACGTGCATCACGGCGATGGGCACGTTCAGCATCATGTCTCGCAGCACGGACCCGCCCACGGCGGAGACCACTCCGACGAAGAGGGCGGGGATCTCCGGCAGTCCCGCGGCGAGCGCCTTGGTGGTGCCGATCACGCCGAACAGGCCGATGGTCACGGCGTCGAGGGTGATGATCAGGGGGCCGAGGCGGTTGAACAGGCTCTGCAGGAGCATTCCCAGCAGCGCGAATACCGCCGCGACGGGCAGGTACCAGTTACTCAGCAGCGCGGCCGGCACCCCGCCGAGCAGGATGTCGCGCAGCAGGCCGCCGCCCAGGCCCACCGTGATCCCGATGATCGAGATGCCCAGCAGGTCCATCCGGCGGTCGGTGAACCGGCCGGCGAACATCGCTCCCTGGATGGCGCCGATGGCGACGGCGACGAGGTCGATCCAGAGCGGAATGGCGAAGAGCGGAGTGGGCACCGTCAATATCTACCACGGCCGGCATGAGCTCCGGCGCGGGCGTCGGCATCCGCCCGCGGGAGTGGGAGAATTGACCGTGCCCGTTTATCGTGATGAAGCCGTCGTGCTGCGCACCCACAAGCTGGGTGAAGCGGACCGCATCATCACGCTGCTCACCCGGCAGCACGGCAAGGTGCGTGCGGTCGCCAAGGGCGTGCGCCGCACGGCGTCGAAATTCGGCGCCAGGCTTGAGCCGTTCATGGTCGTCGACGTGCAGCTCTACATCGGTCGCAGCCTCGACATCGTCAACCAGGCCGAGTCGATCGGCTCATACGGAGCCGTCATCACCGCCGACTACGGCAGCTACACCGCCGCCAGCGCCATGGTCGAAACCGCGGACAAGCTCACCGAATCCGAGGGATCGCTGCAGCAGTACCTGCTGCTGGTCGGGGCGCTGCGGTCGCTGTCCAGGCACGAGCACGGCTCCGGCGCCACCCTCAACTCCTACCTGCTGCGGTCCCTGTCCATGGCCGGCTGGGCGCCCAGCTTCCGGGACTGCGCCCGCTGCGGCGCGCCGGGCCCGCACTCGGCTTTCGTAGCCCAGGTCGGCGGCATCGTGTGCGACAACTGTGCCGCCCCGGGTTCGCCCCGCCTCGACCCCGACACCATCGCCCTGCTCAGCGCCCTGCTCACCGGCGACTGGGCATACACGGCAGAGGCCTCAGACACCACCCACGCCCAGGCCACCGGGGTCGTCGCCGCGTACACGCAGTGGCACCTCGGCCGCGGCCTTCGATCCCTGGAGCACGTGCGCCCATGACGCCCAACCCCTTCCGTTCCTCCCCGGCCACCCCGTTCACCCACAAGGACGCCGTGCCGTTCAAGCCCGTGGACTGGACCGGGCTCTACCCACCGGTTCTGCCGGCCAAGGTCGTTCCCGAACACGTTGCCATCGTCATGGACGGCAATGGGCGCTGGGCCAACGCCAGGGGCCTGTCCAGGGTCGAGGGCCACAAGGCCGGGGAGGCCTCGCTGCTCGATGTGGTCGCCGGCGCCATCCAGATCGGCGTCAAGCACCTGAGCGTGTACGCGTTCTCCACCGAGAATTGGAAGCGCTCGCCCGACGAGGTGCGCTTCCTGATGGGCTTCAACCGGGACGTGCTGCACCGCCGCCGCGATCAGCTCAACGACTGGGGCGTGCGGGTGCGCTGGGCGGGCCGGAAGCCCAAGCTGTGGGCCTCCGTGATCAACGAGCTGCAGTTCGCTGAGAAACTCACCGCCGGCAACGACGTACTGACCCTCACCATGTGCGTCAACTACGGCGGCCGCACCGAGATCGCGGATGCCGTGCGGGCCCTGGCCGAGGACGTCGCCGCGGGCCGGCTGAAGCCGTCCGGCATCACCGAGAAGTCCATCCAGCGGCACCTGTACACCTCCGCACTGCCCGACGTCGACCTGTTCGTGCGCAGCTCGGGGGAGCAGCGCACCAGCAACTTCCTGCTCTGGCAGAGCGCGTATGCCGAGATGGTGTTCCTGGACACCCTGTGGCCGGACTTCTCCCGCGTCGACCTCTGGCACGCCATCGAGCTCTACGCCGCCCGCAACCGCCGCTACGGCGGCGCCGTGGACACCCCCACAGCCTGAGCCGGAACTCTCGTCGGGAATAACTGGAGGGACTTCTCGGGTTAGCCTCCTCGTGAGTGAAACCATCAAAGTAGACATCTGGTCCGACGTGCAGTGCCCCTGGTGCTATATCGGCAAGCGCAAGTTCGAGGCCGGCGTGGCCGCCTTCGGCGACGAGGTCGAGGTGGAGTACCACTCGTTCGAACTCGCCCCGGACACCCCCGTCGATTTCGCGGGCAGCCCGATCGATTACCTCAGTGAGCGCAAGGGCATCCCGGTGCCGCAGGTGCTCGAGATGCTTGAACGGGTCACCGGCATCGCCGAGAGCGTCGGACTGCACTACGACTACGACTCCGTGCACCAGACCAACACCATCAAGGCGCACGAGCTGCTGCACTACGCCAAGGCCCACGGTCTGCAGCTGCAGATGAAGGAGAGCCTCCTCAAGGCGTACTTCGTCGACGGCGGGCACGTCGGCCGCATCGAGGATCTCGCCGACCTCGCCGCCGCGATCGGCCTGGACCGAGCCGACGTGGTGCGATCTCTCACAGAGAACGAATACCTGGCCGCGGTCAAGGCCGATGTCGCCCAGGCCACCGAGTACGGCATCCAGGGGGTGCCCTTCTTCGTGATCGACGGCAAGTACGGCATCTCCGGCGCGCAGGACCCTGATACCTTTGCGCAAGCCCTCCGCCAGGTGCGGGGCGAACGAGCAGCAACCCTGACACCCGAGGAGACCACCGCATGAGCCTGAACACCACCGACCCGGTCACCGAAGCGCCCACCACCCCCCGCCCGATCATCCAGTTGCTGGAACAGGATGACACGGCCGGCGGATGCTGCGGCGGCGGTTCCTGCGGCATCTAGCCTCCCCTTCGCCACCGCCGGCCGCGCGTGGCGTCCATGCCCGGCCAGGTCTGGGAGAATTGGATGAGATGAACACTCCCACTTCCACGATCAGCCCGGTGTCCCCGCTTCGAATCGGCGACATCGAACTCGATGTGCCCGTGGTGCTGGCACCCATGGCCGGCATCACCAACACGGCGTTCCGTCGGCTCTGCCGCGAATACGGCGCCGGACTCTACGTGAGCGAAATGATCACCTCACGGGCGCTCGTCGAACGCACACCGGAGTCGATGCGGCTGATCACGCACCACGAGAGCGAGAAGACCCGCTCCATCCAGCTCTACGGCGTCGACCCGAAGACGGTCTCAGAGGCCGTCACCATGCTCGTCGCCGAGGACCGCGCCGACCACATCGACCTGAACTTCGGCTGCCCGGTGCCCAAGGTCACCCGCAAGGGCGGGGGAGCGGCGCTGCCCTGGAAGATCACCCTGTTCCGGGAGATCGTCGAAGCCGCCGTCACGGCCGCGGGGACGATTCCGCTGACCGTCAAGATGCGAAAGGGCATCGACTCCGACCACCTCACCTACCTCGAGGCCGGTCGTGTCGCCGAGGGCGCCGGGGTGTCCGCCATCGCGCTGCACGCCCGCACCGCGGCGGACTACTACTCCGGCCACGCCGACTGGGCCGCCATCAAGACCCTCAAGGACACCATCACCAGCGTGCCCGTGCTCGGCAACGGCGACATCTGGTCGGCCGCCGACGCCCTCCGCATGGTCGAGGAGACCGGCTGCGACGGCGTCGTCGTCGGGCGCGGCTGCCTCGGCCGCCCGTGGCTGTTCGGCGACCTCGCTGCGGCGTTCCGCGGCGAAGTGGTCAAGGCCGAACCCACCCTGGGGCAGGTCGCGGATGCGTTCCGCCGGCACGCCGAACTGCTCACCGAGTTCTTCGACAGCGAGGAACGGGCCTGCCGCGACGTGCGCAAGCACGTGGCCTGGTACTTCAAGGGCTACCCGGTCGGCGGCGACCTCCGCGCCAGCCTGGCCTCCGTCGTGTCGCTCGAGCAGCTGGACGAGCTCCTGGCGACCATGGACCCCGACCAGCCGTACCCCGGCATCGGGGCCGAGGGCCAGCGCGGCCGGGCCGGCAGCCCCAAGAAGACCGCTCTGCCCGAACGCTGGCTCGACTCCCGCGACATCGTCGGCGCAGAGCGCAACAATCTCACCGAGGGCGAGGGGGACACCAGCGGTGGTTAATCAGACCGGATACAGCGTTCACGACGAGGCCAGGTTCCGCCCTGAAGAGCACGACTCCAGTCGCAGCGACTTCGCCCGCGACAGGGCGCGGCTGCTGCACTCCAGCGCCCTGCGCCGCCTGGCCGCGAAGACCCAGGTGCTCAGCCCCGCCGCCGGTCTGGACTTCGCCCGCAACCGCCTCACGCACTCGCTCGAGGTCGCCCAGATCGGCCGGGAACTCGCGCTCCGCCTGGCCCTGGACCCCGACATCGTCGACACGGCGTGCCTGGCGCACGACATCGGTCATCCGCCGTTCGGTCACAACGGTGAGAAGGCGCTCAACACCTGGGCCGCCGACATCGGCGGCTTCGAGGGAAACGCGCAGACCCTGCGCCTGCTCAGCCGGCTCGAACCCAAGGTTTTCGGTGACAACGGCGCGACCTTCGGGCTGAACCTCACCCGCGCCAGCCTCGACGCCAGTTGCAAATACCCGTGGGCCGCCGACTCCTCGGTGGCCGACCCGAGCGGGCGCGCCAAATTCGGCTTCTACGAGGACGACCGCGCCGCCTTCGAATGGCTGCGCGCCGGGGCACCGGAACGCCAGCTCTGCGTCGAAGCGCAGGTGATGGACCTCTCCGACGACATCGCCTACTCTGTGCACGACTTCGAGGACGCCGTGGTCAGCGGCTACCTCGACGTGGAACTGCTCAGCAGCCGCAGCGACCACGCCGCCCTGGTCACCTCGATGTACGAGTGGACCGGCGGGCAGTTCAGCCACGACGAACTCATCGCCGCTTTCGACAGACTCGACGCCCTCGACGTGTGGCTGCACAGCTGGAGCGCCGGCCGCCGGGACCAGGGCCGACTGAAGAACCTGACCAGCCAGCTCATCGGACGGTTCAGCGGCGCGGCCGTCTCGGCCACCAGGGCCGCCTACCCCGACCGGCACCTCATCCGTTTCGCCGCCCACGTGGTCGTACCGCGCGAAGTGCAGGCGGAGATCGGTGTGCTGAAGGGCATCGTCGCCGCGTTCGTCATGTCCACCCACGTGCGCCAGCCGATCTACGTCGAGCAACGCGAGACGCTCACCTACCTGGCCGACACCCTGCTGGCCACCGGGGACGAGCACCTCGACCCCGGCTTCCGGGAGGATTGGGTTGGCGCTGCGGACGACGCGGGGCGCAAACGCGTGATCGTGGACCAGGTCGCCAGCCTCACCGATCAGAGCGCGATCGCCCTGCAGCGCCGGCTCCACCTGACCCGTGAACCCGCCGGGATCAAGCTCGGGACGGGTGCGGCATGGCAGGACTGATCCGGCAGGGCGACGTCGAAGAGGTCAAGGCCCGCACCAACATCGCCGACATCGTCAGTGACTATGTCAGCCTCAAGTCGGCCGGGGTCGGTTCGATGAAGGGACTGTGCCCGTTCCACGACGAACGCAGCCCCAGTTTTCATGTGCGCCCGCAGGTCGGCTTCTACCACTGCTTCGGCTGCGGAGAGAGCGGCGACGTCTACTCCTTCCTGCAGAAGATGGACCACGTCAGCTTCAGCGAGGCCGTCGAACGGTTGGCCGGCCGGGCCGGCATCGAGCTGCACTACGAGGGCGGCGGCGCCGAGGCCCCCGACCACACCAACCGGGCCCGGCTGTACGCGGCCAACCAGGCCGCCGCCGAGTTCTTCATCGACAAACTCGGCAGCCCGGGGGCCCAGGTCGGCCGCACCTTCCTCGGCGACCGTGGCTTCGATGCCCAGGCCGCCGAACGCTTCGGCGTCGGTTTTGCGCCGAAAAGCTGGGACGAACTGACCAAACATCTGCGCGGCCGTGGCTTCAGCACCGAGGAACTGACCCTCTCCGGCCTGGTCTCGGCCGGGGACCGGGGGATCTACGACAGGTTCCGCGGCCGTCTGGTCTGGCCGATCCGTGACATCACCGGGCAGACCATCGGCTTCGGCGCACGCAAGCTGCTCGAAGACGACAAGGGCCCCAAATACCTCAACACACCCGAAACCCCGATCTACCACAAGGCCCAGGTCCTCTACGGCCTGGACCTGGCCAAGCGTGACATCTCTCGTAACCACCAAGTCGTGGTCGTCGAGGGCTACACCGACGTGATGGCCTGCCACCTGGCGGGTGTGACCACGGCCGTGGCCACCTGCGGGACCTCGTTCGGTGTGGACCACATCAAGGTCTTGCGCCGGGTGCTCGGCGACGACAGCGGCGTCGGCGAGGTCGTCTTCACCTTCGACCCCGACGCCGCCGGCCAGAAGGCCGCCGTGCGCGCCTTCGCCGAGGAGCAACGGTTCAGCGCCCAGACCTTCGTGGCCGTCGCCCCGGAAGGGCTCGACCCGTGCGACCTGCGGCTGCACCGCGGGGACGACGCGGTACGTCGTCTGGTCGACTCCAAGAAGCCCATGTTCGAATTCATGATCCGCCAGCTCCTGGCCCAGTACAACCTTGACACCGTCGAAGGCCGGGTCTCCGCCCTGCGCGCGGCCGCCCCGGTGGTCAGCGACATCCGGGACCCGTCACTGCGACCGGGGTACACCCACGAACTCTCCCGCATGCTGGGCATGGACCTCGGTGAGGTGTCCCGCGCCGTGAGCGCGGCCCAGGCCAGGTCCCGCACCGCTCCGGTCGAAGCGCCGCGCCGCGCGGGGGAGCCGGCAGCCGCCCCACGCGAGCGGCTCTTCGCCCTCGCCGACCTGCCCCAGGACCCGGTCACCCGGATCGAGCGCGACGCGCTGATGGCGATGCTGCAGCATCCCACCCTCGTGGGCCTCGACCTCGTGCAGCGTGCGGTGTCGACGGGTATGACCAACAGCACCCTCGCCGTGGTCCGGGACGCCGTGGCCGCCGCCCTGCCGCACGCCGCCGCGCCGGACTGGCTGGAACGGGTCGTCCAGGAGACCCCGGCTCCGCTGGCGAACCTGGTCACCGAACTGGCGGTGGCCCCGCTGCCGGAGCGCACCGAGCGCGAGGTCACCCGCTACGTGCGCGATATCACCATCGTGCTGATTGAGAAGGATCTGCTGCGGCAGAAAGCGGAACTCCTCGGCCGCCTGCAACGGGCCGATGCGACCAACCGCGAGGTGTATGTCGCGATCCAGCGTGAGCTCGTGCGGGTCGAAGCGGAACGGCGCAACCTCCGCGTGGAGTAGCCGGCCTATATTGCGGGTCTATTAAGATGCATAAAAAAATGGTCGTCTGACGCGCAGAGTGTGCTAATTCTTGGTTTACAGCAACGCATATCTGCGTCTGGACGCAGATACTCGGATTCACCAAGACATCCACACCTTGAGGAAGAGGCATTCGACTATGGCTTTTGAACCCACCAGGCGCGGCCGCGCCGTCGGCGTCACCGCCGGTCTCGCCGCCGCAGCACTCGTGCTCGCCGGCTGTGCAGGCTCCACCGCCGAGGAGCCGGGCGCCGCTCCGCTCACCATCGGCACCACCGACAAGGTCACCACCCTTGACCCGGCCGGTTCGTACGACAACGGCTCGTTCGCCGTGCAGAACCAGGTTTTCCCGTTCCTCATGAACACCCCATACGGCAGCCCCGACGTGGAGCCCGACATCGCGGTCTCCGCCGAGTTCACCGCGCCGACGCAGTACACGGTCACCCTCAAGCCAGACCTGGTCTGGGCCAACGGCAACACACTGACCTCCTCCGACGTCAAGTTCTCCTTCGACCGCCAGTTGGCGATTGCCGCCGACAACGGCCCCTCCTCGTTGCTGTACAACCTGGAGAGCGTCGACACCCCCGACGACACCACCGTGGTGTTCAACCTGCTCGCCCCCGACGACCAGATCTTCCCGCAGATCCTGTCCAGCCCGGCCGGCCCGATCGTCGACGAAGAGTCCTTCTCGGCCACCGAGCTCACCAGCGACGACGACATCGTCAAGGCCAACGCGTTCGCCGGCCAGTACGTGATCACCAGCTACGACTTCAACAACCTCATCGGCTACAAGGCCAACCCCGACTACGAGGGTCTCCTCGGCGCGGCGAAGACCGACGTCGTGAACGTCAAGTACTTCGCCGACTCGTCGAACCTCAAGCTGGAGGTGCAGGAGGGCGGCATCGATGTGGCGTTCCGCAGCCTGAGCGCGACGGACATCGACGACCTTCGCGGCAACGACAACGTCGAGGTCGTCGACGGTCCCGGCGGAGAGATCCGCTACATCACCTTCAACTTCGACACCCAGCCGTTCGGCGCCACCACAGCCGACGCCGATGCGGCCAAGTCCCTCGCCGTGCGCCAGGCCGTCGCCGACCTCGTCGACCGTGAAGAGATCGCCGACCAGGTGTACAAGGGCACATACACCCCGCTGTACTCCTACGTTCCGGCCGGCCTGACCGGCGCGACCGAGTCCCTCAAGGGCCTCTACGGCGACGGCAACGGCGCTCCGGATGCCGACAAGGCCGCGGCGACGCTCACGGCCGCCGGCATCACCGAGCCCGTCGAGCTCAACCTGCAGTACAGCAACGACCACTACGGGCCCTCGTCCGGCGACGAATACGCGCTGATCAAGGACCAGCTGGAGTCCAGCGGACTGTTCACGGTGAACCTGCAGACCACCGAGTGGGTGCAGTACTCCAAGGACCGCTCCAGCGACGTCTACCCCGCGTACCAGCTCGGCTGGTTCCCGGACTACTCCGACGCTGACAACTACCTGACGCCGTTCTTCCTCACGGAGAACTTCCTGAAGAATCACTTCGTCGACCAGGAGGTCAACGACCTGATCCTTCAGCAGGCCGTGACCGTCGACCCCGCCGCGCGCACCGCTCTCCTCGAACAGATCCAGGACAAGGTCGCAGCCCAGCTGTCGACGGTGCCCCTGCTCCAGGGCGCGCAGGTCGCCGTGACCGGTAAGACGGTCACCGGAGCCAGCGACACGCTCGACGCGTCGTTCAAGTTCCGCTACGCGGCCCTCGCCAAGGGCTAGGTTCACAGGTTTCACCTAGCTAGACGACGGGGGCGTTCAGGCGACTACTCGCCGAACGCCCCCGTCTTTCGTTTTGCACGAGTGAGGTAGGAATGACGACTGTAGCGACAACGCCAGCGGCCCCGGCGGCCGGGCGAGCGCCCACCACGACGGCACCGAAGAAGAAGGGTTCCGGCGGCGGAATCATCCGCTACATCGTGATCCGCTTCCTGCTGATCTTCCCGACGATCTTCATCCTGGTCTCCATGGTGTTCTGGCTGATGCGCACCACGGGTGACCCGATCACCGCGGCCCTCGGCGGCCGGCTGAGCGCCGACCAGCTCGCTGAGCGGGTTGCCGCGGCCGGCTACGACAGGCCCATCCTGGTGCAGTACGTCGAGTACCTCGGCCAGATCTTCACGGGCAACTTCGGCACCACGATCAGCACCAACCGGCCGGTCTCCGAGGTGCTTCTCACCTACGGCGCCGCCACCGCCGAGCTGGCGTTCTACGCCCTGCTGGTGGCCTTCATCGTCGGGATCCCGCTGGGCATGGTCGCCGCATACTGGCGAGACAAGTCGCCGGACGCGTCGCTGCGAATCTTCGCCATCCTCTGCTACGCCACCCCGGTGTTCTTCTCCGGGCTGCTCTTCAAGCTCATTTTCGCCGTCTGGTTGAAGGTCCTGCCTGTCGCAGGCCGGGCATCGACGAGTTCGGAGCTGCAGATGCAGCTGCTGCCGGGCAAGACCGGTTTGTACACCATCGACGCCATCCAGACCGGCAACCCGGCGGTCCTGGTCGATGTCCTGACCCACGCCGTGCTGCCCGCCCTGGCACTGGGGCTGCTGACCGCCGGGGTCTTCCTGCGCCTGGTCCGCACCAACGTGATCGGCACCCTGGGCACCGACTACGTCGACGCCGCCCGGTCCCGCGGGGTCAGCGAATTCAGGCTCGTGCAGAAGCACGCGTACCGGCCGGCACTGATCCCGATCATCACCGTGATCGGACTGCAGATCGCCCTGCTCCTCGGCGGCGCGGTGCTGACCGAGACCACCTTCGAGTGGAAGGGCCTGGGCTTCATGCTCTCCGAATTCCTCCAGGCCAGGGACTTCGTCGCCGTGCAGGGCATCGTCGCCCTGCTCGCGGTCATCGTCGCCCTGTCCAACTTCATCGTGGACATCATCGCCGCGCTGATCGACCCGAGAGTGCGGTACTGACCATGACCCGGATCGATTCCCCGCCCCGCCAGCCGAGCCGCCTGGCCCGCCTGCCCATCATCCACCAGCTCCACCAGAGCGTCGGCCTGCAGCGCGGGATGCTGGTGGCGGGCCTGGTCATCACGACGCTTTTTGTGCTCACCGCCATTCTGGCGCCGTTGGTCGCGCCGTACGGCTATAGCCAGTTGCGCGGTCCGGACGGAGTCTTCGGCGCCCAGCAGCCGCCAGGCGGCGCGCACCTGTTCGGCACCACGGTCGGCGGTTACGACGTGCTCTCCAGGGTGCTCTGGGGCGCCCAGACGGCCCTGTTCGTGATCGTGGTCGCCGTGCTGCTGTCGATCTTCGCCGGCGTGTTCCTGGGCCTGGTGTCCGGGTATTTCGGGGGCTGGCTCGACCGCGTGCTCGTGGTCGTCTGCGACGCCGTCTACGCGTTCCCGTCGCTGCTGCTGGCCATCGTGATGTCCATCGTCATCTCCGGCGGCAAGTCCGACCTTGTCGGCGGGGTCATGGCGGCAGCCATCTCGATCACCGTGGTGTTCATTCCGCAGTACTTCAGGGTGATCCGGGCCGAGACCGTGCGGATCAAATCGGAGGCCTACGTCGAATCCGCGCGCGTGCTGGGTTCCGGCAACATCCGGATCATGGTTCGGCACGTGTTGCGCAACGCCACCCGCACCCTGCCACTGATCTTCACCCTCAATTCCTCCGAGGCGATCCTCACCCTCGCCGGACTCGGGTTCCTCGGTTTCGGCATCGAACCGACCGCCGCGTCCGAATGGGGCTACGACCTCAACAAGGCGATTTCCGACGTGTCCAGCGGAATCTGGTGGACCTCGTTGTTCCCCGGCCTGGCGATCGTGCTGGTGGTGATGGGCATCACCCTGGTCGGGGAGAGCCTCAACGACCTGGCCGACCCCCGGCTGCGTGGCCGCCGCGCGGTCGGCGCCAACGCGGGTCTGGTCGCGGAGACCTCCGTGGTCCCCGGCGGTACCCTGGCCGCCGGTCCCGGCGGTCTTGACGGGCTCGAGAGCGCCCCCATCCACCCGAGCGACGGCGAGGCCATCTCATGAGCGACATCCGCACCGAACGGTCGCAGACCGTCCTCAGGATCGACGACCTCGGCGTGTCCTTCTCCACCGACGCCGGCGCTGTGCGCGCCGTCGACGGGGTCAGTCTCAGCGTGCGCCGCGGCGAGGTCCTCGCGATCGTCGGCGAGAGCGGCAGCGGCAAGACCGTGACCGCCAAGACCATCCTCGGGCTGCTGCCCGAGACCGCGGTCTCCGAGGGCGCCGTGATCCTCACCAGCAGGGACGGGGCGAGCGAGAACAACGTCATCGCGCTCAGCCGCCAGCGCCTGCGCCAGGTGCGTGGCACCGACGTCTCCATGGTGTTCCAGGAGCCGTCCACGGCGCTGAACCCCGTGTACACCGTCGGTTGGCAGATCATGGAGGGCATCAGGGCGCACGGCAAGGTCAGCCGTGCCGACGCCAAGAAGAAGGCCGTCGAGATCCTCGGCAGGGTCGGCATCCCCGACCCGGAGGTGCGGGTCAACTACTACCCGCACCAGTTCTCCGGCGGCCAGAAGCAACGGGTGGTGATCGCCATGGCCCTGGTCCTCGAACCGGGCCTGATCGTCGCCGACGAACCCACGACGGCACTCGACGTCACCGTGCAGGCCGAGATCCTCGACCTCCTCCGGCGCTGCCGCGACGAGTTCGGCACCGCGATCGTGCTGATCACCCACAACATGGGTGTCGTGGCCGACCTCGCCGACAGGGTCGCGGTGATGTACCAGGGCAAGGTCGTCGAGGAAGCCGACGCTCAGACGCTCTTCACCTCACCCCAGGATCCGTACACCCAGAAGCTCCTCGCTGCGGTGCCGTACGTCGGCCAGGGGGTCGTGCGGGCGGCCGCGAGGGCCGAGGCCCGTGGCCCGGAATGGGCCGCGCAAACGCCCGTCGTCATCGCGGACAACCTGCGTATCCAATACCCCGGCAGGCTCGGCCGACCGGGCTTCGTGGCCGTGGACGGCGTGAGCTTCTCGATCCGCCCTGGCGAGGTTCTCGGCCTGGTGGGGGAAAGCGGGTCGGGCAAGACCACGATCGGCCGCGCCA
The DNA here is from genome assembly GCF_002929555.1 of Cryobacterium sp. N22. GTDB lineage: Bacteria > Actinomycetota > Actinomycetes > Actinomycetales > Microbacteriaceae > Cryobacterium. Next base: position 41,397 of record NZ_PJJP01000020.1, on the reverse strand, counting down.
TCGCCGGCCTCACCAGGGTCACCGACGGGTCCCTCAGCGTTCTCGGTCATGAGATGAACGGTTTCAAGGAGCGCCGGTTCAAGCACCTGCGCAGCGATATCGGCTTCGTGTTCCAGGACCCGGCCTCCAGTTTCAACCCGCTGCTCACCATCGCCGACTGCGTCGCCGAACCGCTCGTGGTGCACGGGCGGGCCGCGAACCCGCGGGCCGCACGAGCACGGGTCGACGAACTGCTCGAGGCCGTACAACTGCCGCGGGCCTTCGGTGACCGCTTCCCCCACGAGCTCAGCGGCGGTCAGCGCCAGCGGGCCAGCCTGGCCAGGGCGCTGGCGTTGGAACCTGCCCTGCTGATCGCGGACGAGCCGACCTCGGCCCTGGACGTGTCGGTGCAGGCCAGGGTGCTGGAACTCTTCGCCGAACTGCAACGCGAATTCGGCTTCGCCGCCCTGTTCATCAGCCACGACCTCGCTGTTGTGGACATCCTCGCCGACCGGATCGCCGTGCTCTACCACGGTCGCCTGGTCGAGGAGGGCACCGGTGCCCAGGTCCTCGGATCGCCTCGCGACCCGTACACCCAGCGCCTCCTCGCGTCCCTGCCGGTGCCCGATCCGGCCGCCCAGGCGAAGCGCCGGGACGAACTCCGGAGGCTGCGTGCGGCAGGATAGTAGTCATGAGACGCGTCGAAGCAGATCCGTATCCGATCCTTGCCAGTGACCTGACCGTCGAATACGCCGCCCACGGCGCCAGCCCCGCCTTCGTGGCGCTGCGGGGCCTGACCCTGACCCTCGGCCGGGGGGAGGTCCTCGGGCTGCTGGGCGAGAGCGGGTCGGGCAAGAGCACGATCGCCCGGGTGCTCTCCGGGGCGGACTCCGGGGCCGGTCACGGTGAGGTGCGCGCACAGATCACCGGCGGGCAGGCGACGGTGCTGGGCTACCCGCTGCGACGAATCAGCCGACGCAAACTCGCCAGGCTGACCTTCGGCGTGGGGATGCTCGCCCAGAACGCCGCGAGCACCCTCCCCGCCAGCCTCACCGTGGCCGACATCGTTGCCGAACCCGTTCTCGAACGCGACCGGCGCTACAACAAGGCCGCGCAGGAGACTCTCGTTGCGACGATGGTCGACGCCGTGCGACTGCCGCTCTCGGTGCTGGGCAAATACCCCTACGAACTCAGCAGCGGCCAACGCCAGCGCGTGGCACTGGCCAAGGCCCTGGTCTTCGGCCCGGCGCTGCTCATCGCCGACGAACCCACCGCGGGTGTGGATGCCCTGGTGCGCGACGACGTCATCGACCTGATCGGTGAACTGCAACGCGAACGCGCATTCTCGGCGGTGCTGATCAGCAACGACCTGAGCGTGCTCCGACGGGTCGCCGACAGGATCGGGGTCATGCACCAGGGCGTCCTGGTCGGACTGGGCACCATCGACGAGGTCTTCGACAACCCCTGGCATCCCTACGTCGTCGAACTCGCCGCGGCGCTGACGCTGGACAGCACGGCGTTCGACTCCACCGGCGACACGGACCGGGACTCAGAGGCATGACCGGGCAACACCGTGCCGTACTCTCCGACGAGCCGGAGCGAGACGCCGGCGCCTGGCGGCCGACGCCCGGCGCCGTGGCCATCCTGCCCGCGGAAACGGCACTGTTCGTCGATGCCGTCGGAACGGCCGGGGGAGTCGTGGCCCCGCTGTCACCGGACACCCGCGGCATCATCTGGCTGTCATACGCCAGGGCCGCTGAACTCGGTGACGTGCTGGCGGAGAACCCCCAGATCGGCTGGGTGCAGCTGCCCTGGGCCGGTGTCGACGCCTTCGCCGACGTCCTCTCGCGGCATCAGCGGCATGACCTGCTCGTGACCAGCGCCAAGGGGGCCTACGCCCAACCAGTGGCCGAACACGCACTGGCCTTGATCCTGGCGTCGCTGAGGGTGCTCCCCGTGCGGGCCAGGGCTCGGTCCTGGAACACGGTGCCCGCCGGAGCGTCGCTCTACGGCCGCTCGGTGCTGATCATCGGGGCCGGCGGCATCGCCCGGGAGCTGATCCGGTTGCTCGAACCGTTCGGCACCCGCATCGTGGTGGTGCGCCGCAGCTCGGAGCCCGTGCCGGGAGCCGCCCGCACCGTGCCGGTGGGACAGCTGAACGCTGAACTGCCCCTGGCCGACATCGTGGTGGTTGCCGCCGCGCTGACCGGCGACACCCGTCACTTGCTCGGTGCCGCCGAACTCGCCCTGATGGCACCGACGGCCCACCTGGTGAACATCGCCAGGGGACCACTCGTCGACACCGACGCGCTCGTGGCCGCGCTGGCCGCCGGAACGCTTGCGGGCGCGGCCATCGACGTCACCGACCCGGAACCGCTGCCGGACGGACATCCGCTCTGGAGCGAGCCCCGATGCCTCATCACGCCGCACATGGCCGACACGCCCGAGATGACCGCGCCGCTTCTCGCCGAGAGAATTCGGCTCAATGTGGCCGCTTTGCTGGGAAACGGGCCGTTTGTCGGGGTCGTCGACCCCGTCGCGGGGTACTGACCGTCCTCTCGGATTTGGTGCACGGCGAACTTTTGGTAAAGTAACTACGCCGTTCAAGCGAGTGAAACTCTCGCTGAGCATGCATTCCTCGATAGCTCAATTGGCAGAGCAGCGCACTGTTAATGCGCAGGTTCTTGGTTCGAGTCCAAGTCGGGGAGCGAAAAGGCCACTAGGGGCTCCACCCCCGGTGGCCTTTTTTGTGCCCTCTGGCGGTCGCGGCCGCTAGTCTGATCCCGAAAGATGCGAAAGGTGGCGGTTGTGTTCTCCTGGCAGATTCTCAGCGCTGTTCTCGCCGTGCTCGCCGCGGCCCTGATGGTTCTCTGGCTGCTGGCCGTTGCGCAGCAACGCCGCAGCCGCTTCGCCAGGTCGGCGGCCGAACGCGTGCGCATCGACCTCGAGCTGTCGCTTGCCGAGCAGCACGGGCGTCTCGCGATCATCCGGGAGCTGCAGGACATCGCCGTGCTGTCACTCGCGCGCCTCATCACCCGGGCCGAGGGGGCACGCTACGCGGCCGAGAGCGACCCGACCACGGCCGTGCGCGCCGCGACGGCCCTGGTCGAGGACGGCAGGGTGACACTCGCCGACCTGCGGCGGGTCCTGACCATCGCCAGGGAGGGCGAGGCCATCGCCACCAACGCGCCGGGTCTGCAGTCGGCCCGCAACCTTTTCGGCGTGATGCGCGATGCCGGCCTGGCCGTCGGCTTCACCGAGTCCGGCGACAGGTTCCCGCTCAAGCCGGGGGCGGAGCTGGCCATCTACCGCATCCTGCAGAGCGCCCTCGCCAACGCGCTCAAACACGGCGGAGTCGGCACCGAGGCACGAGTGTCATTCACCTGGACCCAGGACGGCCTGCAGCTTCTCATCGACGATGATGGCATCCGGGCCGCGGCCAGACGGGAGAGCGCCTCGCCCTCAGATTTCGCCGCCAAGACCGCCTACACGATCGACGACGACCTCAAGGCCCTGAGCGAGAGCATCTCCGGCGCCGGGATCACCCAGATGCGCGAACGGGCCCAGCTCTTCGGCGGGATCTTCAATGCCGGTACCGTGCCGGGGGTCGGCTTCTCGGTCTCAGCGGTCTTCCCGTCGCTGCGTTTCCACAACGGCGTGCACGGCGTCAACCTGACCCGCTGAGCCGCTGACCCGGTCAGCTCTCGAGGTCGTCCACCCCGGGCAGCCAGGTCACGCCGGGCACGCCCCAGCCGCGCTTCCGGCTCACCTTGGCGGCGATCTTGGCGTAGAAGTGCTCGAGCCTGTCCACATAGAGGGTGCCGTCGAGGTGGTCGAACTCGTGCTGGAAGATACGGGCCAGCCAGCCTTCGGCCCGGATCTCGAACGGCTTCTGGTCGAGGTCAACGGCGCGCAGCACGGCTGAGCCTGCCCGCTGCAGGGGGAACCGCTCGCCGGGAAACGACAGGCACCCCTCGACGTCTTCGTCTTCGTCGGCCTCGCCTGCGGGCACCGGGGTGATCCAGAGTTCCGGATTGATCGCGACACCCCGGGTCTCGATCTCGTCGTCGTCGAGGAAACTGAACGTGAACAGCCGCAGCCCGACCCCCACCTGGGGTCCGGCGAGACCGACACCGGGAGCGGCATCCATCGTCTCGAACATGTCCTGCACCAGCGTGCGCAACTCGTCGTCGAACACGACGACGGGCGCGGCGGGGGAGTGCAGGACGGGGTCACCTGAAATTACTATCGGTCGAACGGCCATTCAGCAAGGATATCGGCATGGATCTCGATAGTCTCGTTGAGTGACTCCCGACCTGACAGACCTGGCTGGTGAGATCGCGATTGATCCGCGCCAGGCCATCGGAATTCCGCTCGCGTTGATCGGCGCGGTCTTCCTCTCCCTGGGCGCACAATTCCAGCACCGGGGCGTGACCAAGGTGGAAGCGCACACCCGGGAAATCACCGGCGGGCTCAACACCCGGCAGCTTGTGCTGTTGCTGTCCCGGCCCTCCTGGGTGTTCGGCACGCTGATGCTCGGCCTGGCCATCGCCTTCCAGCTCACCAGCCTCGCGTTCGCGCCCCTCATCGTCGTGCAGCCCCTCGGCGCTGTGGCCCTGGTCATCACGGCGATCCTGAACGCCAGGGTGAGCCACGTCAAACTCAACCGGGCATCGGTCATCGCGATCGCCATGTGTGTCGGCGGGGTCGGGCTGTTCGTCACCGTCGCCGCGTTCACGGCGGTCGACAAGCCCGTGACGGATGCGAACCTGATCACCATCCTGGTAGTCCTCGCGGTGGTCCTGGCCGCCTTCACCGTCGCGTTCGTGATGCTCCGCTCCCGGTTCAAGGCGATCTTCTACATCATCGGCGCCGGCGTGCTCTACGGATTCGTGGCCACTCTCGCCAAGGTCATCATCAACCGCATCCAGAACGGCAATTTTGAGTGGCTCACCCTCGTCTGCGTCGTCGGGCTGCTTCTCGCGGCGGCTTCAGGCGCCTACTTCGTGCAGAACGCGTACTCGTCAGGTCCGCCCGACCTGGTCATCGCGGGTCTGACTGTGATCGACCCGATGATCGCCGTCGGCATCGGCGTGATCGTGCTGGGGGAGGCCTCCCAGGCGCCGACCTGGGCCGCAGCCCTTTTCGCCGTCGCGGGGGCCGTGGCGATCTGGGGTGTCTTCAGGCTCGCGAAGTACCATCCGCAAACTCAGAGCTGACCGGTGCTTTTCGTGAACGCGCCGCGTCTGGGGGGCTGCCGTGGGCCAGGCGGTTTAGAATAGGGTGCTAGCACACCTCGACGGCGAGATTCGTTGAGACCCAGACTTCGCGCCGGACGCTGATCCCCGGCCCACCTACGTAGGGACTATCCCACTTGAGCGCTTCATCTGATTTACCGGGCACCTCGTCCGACCCGGCCCTGCCGGCCCCGACCCGGCCCATCCGGGTTCTCATCGCCGCCGACACTTTCGCGCCCGATGTGAACGGTGCGGCCCGGTTCGCGGAACGGCTCGCCGCCGGTCTGGTCGGACGCGGCCACGTGGTGCAGATCATGGCTCCAGCTCCGACCCGCAAGCACGGCACCTGGACGGAGGTGCACGAGGGCGAATCGATGACAGTGCACCGCCTGCACAGCTGGCGGTGGCGCCCGCACGACTGGCTCCGCTTTGCGTTGCCGTGGATCGTGCGCAAGCAGAGCCGCGCCATCCTCGACTCCTTCCAGCCCGATGTCGTGCACTTCCAGTCCCACATCGTCGTGGGCCGCGGTGTCTCGATCGAGGCGCAGAAGCGCGGGATCCGCATCATCGGCACCAACCACTTCATGCCCGAGAACATGCTGCAGTTCTCCCTCGTTCCCAAGGGTTTCCAGGACCAGCTCGTCAGGGCGCTCTGGAAAGACGCTGAGCACACCTTCAAGCGTGCTGAGGCCGTCACCACGCCGACCCGCCGGGCGGCGGAATTCCTGGAGAAGTACACCGGACTCGCGGGCGTGCAGGCCATCTCCTGCGGAATCGACGCCGACAACTATTCCCCCAGCTTCGCTCCGCGCACCGAGAACCGCATTCTCTTCGTCGGCCGGGTCACCGGTGAAAAGCAGATCGACGTCCTGGTCCAGGCCGTGGCCCTGCTGGACGCGAGCCTGAATGCCCAGGTCGAAATCGTCGGCGGCGGCGACCAGCGCCGCAACCTGGAACACCTCGTGGAATCGCTGGGCCTGAGCGCACAGTTCACCTTCACGGGCTACGTCACCGACGAGGAACTGCGCGAGGCGTACTCGCGCGCCACGGTGTTCGCGATGCCGTCCATTGCGGAGCTGCAGAGCATTGCGACCATGGAGGCCATGGCTTCCGGTCTCCCGATCGTGGCGGCGAACGCGATGGCGCTGCCGCACCTGGTCCACGACGGGCAGAACGGTTACCTGTTCGAGCCGGGCAGTGCCCAGGACCTGGCGGACAAACTGACCCGGGTGTTCACCCGGTCGCCCGAAGAGCTGGACGCCCTCAAGCACGAGTCGCTGAAGCTGATCGAGGCACACGACATCAAGCGCACCCTGAACACGTTCGAACGCCTCTACCGCGGCGAGTCGACAGTGGACGCTCACGCCGCGGCTCAGCCGGATCCGTCCGCTGCCCGCCCACCGGTCCTGGACGTCACGCCCCGACGCGACTGAAGGGCGGCGTCCGGCCGATACTATGGTCAGGCACGGGGTGGTAGCTCAGCTGGTTAGAGCACGCGGCTCATAACCGCACGGTCACGGGTTCAAGTCCCGTCCACCCTACGAGAAAGCACAGACTGTGTACATCCTGGTGACCGGCTCGCCCTCGGAACGGATCCGGGTCAGGGAGCTGGACTCCGCCGGCGTCCCCGCGGGCGTGGACAGGGTGCTCTCGACCGCCCAGTTCCGTGCGCTGGTGCAGGAACGCGACCAGGACGGGGTGCGCTGGGTCTGGGAGGACACCGCGCGGAGCTACCCCGTCGTGTTGCGGGGGAGCATCAGGGTGCAGCGCTGCCACGACCTCCGACTGTGCCACGCCATCCTGCGCAACTCGGCCCTGACCGGCGGCAGCGCCCTGGCGAACGCCCCGGCAAGCCGCTGGGACGCGCCTGCCGCGGCCGCACCCGTCGAATCCCGCGGCACCACCCTGTTCGACATGGATCTGGGCGTGTCCGAGGACGACCGTTCGGAGCCGGCCGATGACGATGCCCTGGCGGAGTTCCAAGCCCAGCTTCAGGCCGTCCGAGCCTCGGCTGATCCCGGCCGGTTGCGCCTGCTCCTGGCCGCGGAGTCCGTTGGCGCGCTGATCGCGGCCGAGATGCAGTTCGCCGGACTGCCGTGGCGCAGCGCGATCCACGACAGCCTACTCACCGCCGAGCTGGGTCCGCGGGTAGCAGCGGGCATCCGGCCGGCGCGGCTGGAAGAACTCGCGGTGCGTATCCGCACCGAACTGGGCGACCGGGAGGTCAACCCGGATTCCCCGCCAGACCTGCTCCGGGCGCTGAACCGGGCTGGACTGGCCGTGGCGACCACCCGGGCCTGGGAGTTGGAGAAACTCGAACACCCCGTCATCGAGCCCCTGCTGCGGTACAAGAAGCTGTCCAGGCTGCTCGCCGCCAACGGATGGTTCTGGATGGAGAGCTGGATCATCGACGACCGCTTTCACCCCGAGTATCTGCCGGGCGGGGTGGTGACCGGCCGCTGGGCGACCCGCGGCGGAGGCGCGCTGCAGCTCCCGAAGCAGATTCGCGGAGCTGTCGTGGCCGACCCCGGCTGGAGCTTCGTGGTGGCGGACGCCGCTCAATTGGAGCCCCGGATTCTCGCCGCTCTGTCGACGGATACCGCCATGGCCGCCGCCGGTCGGGGGACGGACCTGTACGCCGGAATCGTGGCGAGCGGCGTGGTGGAAACCCGGGCTCACGCGAAGGTCGCCATGCTCGGCGCCATGTACGGCGCCACGTCCGGGGAAAGCGGCCGCCTGCTGCCCCGGCTGGCGCGCGCGTACCCGCGGGCGCTGGCCCTGACCGAGGCGGCGGCCAGGGCGGGGGAGCGCGGCGACGTGGTCAGTACCCGGCTGGGCCGGTCCTCACCCCGGCCAGGGGTCGACTGGCAGGACGACCAGGCGCGCGCGTCGGAGGCCGGGGCATCCCCGGCCGACGAACGCCGGGCCCGGAGCCAGGCCAGGGACTGGGGCCGGTTCACCCGCAACTTCATCGTGCAGGGCAGCGCCGCGGAGTGGGCGCTGTGCTGGATGGCGGAGATCAGAAAGGGGCTTCGGACCCTGACGGGCCCGCCGGGCCCGGCCGCACGGGGAGGGGCGGGTACGCGGACGCCTCCGAGCCCGTTCGCGGACACACCCCATCTGGTCTTCTTCCTGCACGACGAGGTCATTGTGCACACCCCGGCGGCCCTGGCGGGCGAGGTGTCGCGCATCGTCACCGAGGCGGCGTCCACGGCGGGACGACTGCTGTTCGGCGATTTCCCGGTGGACTTCCCGCTGACCTGCGTGGTGGTGGACAGCTACGCGGACGCGAAATAGCTCACGACGACACGCTGGGCCGACGGCCTCGTTTGGGGCGCAGCAGGCGCAGCTCGCGGTGCAGCCGGCGTTCCTCGTCCGCGGGAGGGCTATCCGCGACGGAGGCCACGGTGTCGAGCCAGGCCAGCGCTGCCCTGGCCTGGAGCAGCTGGGCCGCGGTGGCCAACTGTTCCTGACCGGATTCGGCGAGGGGCCCGCCGGGGTCTCCGCCGCGGTTCAGCCGCCGCAGCCAGGCGGTTCGGTATCCGGCCAGCAGCGGGCCGAGATCGACGTGCGGCAGGGAGGAGGCGATCAGCACCCTGTCCAGCATGTCGTTCCAGTCGGCTCCGGAGTCGCTGTCGGTCTCCTGCAGCCACAGCAGAGCCTGGGCGTGGCCGTCGTCGGTGAGCCTGTACAACGGGAGGCCGTCCTCAGTGTGGCCCGCCGCTTCAACGGAGCCCTGCCGGACCAGGCGTTCCAAGGTGCTGTAGATCTGTCCCACGTTGACCGTACGCCGGCCGGCGGTTCGGGTCAGCAGTTCGCCGTGCAGTTGGAAGCCGTACGCCGGACCCATGGTGAGGATGGCGAGGAGCGAATTGCGTACCGACACGAAGCCTCCAGCCTGCGGCTGCGACGGTCGCGGTCGACCTCTAAAGCCATACCGAATATACATTAGAGAAGCACCGGGCGTTGGGATTTCCCGGCCGGGTGGGGCATAATTCAGCTAGCCGCCGAATAGTGTTCCGCGGGTCCTGGTTTCAGTCGTTCGAGATCGTTGGGGAAGACGCACCTCGAACACCACCCAGGGAACGGAGAACACTATGACGGCACCCCGAACTCGTCAGTCACCGGCTGCACGGGGAGTTTTGTATGTGCACTCGTCGCCGCGCGCCCTGTGCCCCCACGTGGAGTGGGCCGCCGGCAGCGCGCTCGACGAGGCTGTCAGTTTCGACTGGAGCGAACAGCCCGCCCTCGCGGGCACCCAGCGTGCGGAGTTCTTCTGGGAGGGGGCAGCGGGCTGCGGCGCGGCCATCGCCTCCGCCCTGCTGGGCTGGGATCACCTGCGGTTCGAGGTGACGGAGGACCCGGGACCGGGCCGGGATGGCGGCCGCTGGCTGCACACGCCGGCCTTGGGCATCCACTTCGCCCAGACTGACACCGCCGGGAACGTCGTTCTGCCGGAGGACCGGCTGCGCGCCGCCATCCACGCAGCGGGAACCGACACCGTGCACCTGCACAGCGAGCTGCGGCGGGCGTTGGGCCAGGCCTGGGATGACGAGCTGGAGCCGTACCGGCACGCCAGCGACTTCTCCAGCGTCGTCTGGCTGCACAACGTCGGCTAGCCGCCGGTGCGGGCGGGACCGGGGCCCCGCCCGCAGCCGATCAGACCGAGCGGAACGCGACGACGGCGTTGTGACCGCCGAAGCCGAACGAATTGCTGATGGCCAGCAGATCGCCGGCACCCAGGGCACGCGGCGAGGTGACCACGTCGAGCGGGATGGCGGGGTCCTGCGCGGTCAGGTTGATGGTCGGCGGCAGGATCCGCTCGGCCAGGGCCTTCACCGTGAACAGTGCCTCGATCGCACCGGCACCACCGAGCAGGTGGCCGGTGGACGCCTTGGTCGCCGAGACGGGGATGCCGTCGAGGAGGTCGCCGAACACGCGGCGGAGAGCGTTGTACTCAGCGATGTCGCCCACCGGGGTGCTCGTGGCGTGGGCGTTGATGTGCATCACGTCGGACAGGTCGGCGCCGGCGTTCTGGATCGTCGCGATCATGGCGCGGGCGGCGGCGGAACCCTCGGGGTCCGGTGCCGTGATGTGATACGCGTCGCTCGTGATGGAGCCGCCGAGGAGCTCGGCGTAGATGTGCGCGCCACGGGCGAGGGCGTGTTCTTCGGTTTCGATCACGAGCGCTGCCGCGCCTTCGCCCAGCACGAAGCCGTCCCGGGTGACGTCGTAGGGGCGCGATGCGGTGGCGGGGGAGTCGTTCCGCTTGGAGAGCGCCTGCATGGCCGCGAAGGACGCGATCGGGAGCGGGTGGATGGCCGCCTCTGAGCCACCGGCGATGACGACGTCGGCCAGTCCGGCCTGCAGGCGGTTGTACGCGTTGACGAGGGACTCGGTGCTGGACGCACACGCGGACACGACCGTCGTGATGCCGGCGCGGGCGTGCAGGTCCATGCCGATCGCTGCTCCGGGACCGTTGGGCATCAGCATGGGCACGGTCATGGGCAGAACCCGGCGGGGTCCACGCTCACGCAGGGTGTCCCACGCGTCGAGCAGAGTCCAGACTCCGCCGATGCCCGTGGCCCAGTCGACGGCGAGTCGTTCGGGTTCGACGGCGGGCATGCCGGCGTCGGCCCAGGCCTCGCGGCCGGCGATCAGGGCGAACTGGCTGGACGGGTCGAGGCGTTTGGTTTCCTGGCGGGGCAGGACGTCGACGGGGCGCACCCTGGCCTGGGCGGCGAAGGTGATGGGGAGCGCGGTGCGCTCAACCCACTCGTAGTCGAGAGTAGAGGCGCCGGACTCGCCGGCGAGGAGGGCGTTCCAGGTGTCGGTGGCGTTCCCGCCGAGGGGGGAGGTGGCACCGAGGCCGGTGACAACGATTTTTTTGGTCATAACAACGACTCTCCGTGAGAACGTGCGCGAAGCGAGGTGGAAACCCCGGGTGGAGCGTCCCTGGAGAACGGGCCGGCTGGCAGAGCCAACCGGCCCGTTCGGGCGTGGACCTAGTCCTGGGCCTTGACGATGAACTCGACGGCGTCGCCGACGGTCTTGAGGTTCTTGACCTCTTCGTCGGGGATCTTGACGTCGAACTTTTCCTCGGCGTTGACCACGATGGTCATCATCGAGATGGAATCGATGTCCAGGTCGTCGGTGAACGACTTGTCCAGCTCAACCGTGTCGGTTGCGATGCCCGTCTCGTCGTTGATGAGCTCGGCCAGGCCGGCAAGAACTTCTTCGGTGGACAATGCCATGTTGTTTCTCCTTGGGGGGTGTCTCGTTTGACCGAGACTCAGTTTAGTTGGACAGAGGGAAGCTACGGCAGCACAACGACCTGCGCGCCGTAAACCAGGCCGGCTCCGAAGCCGATCTGGAGGGCTAGGCCACCGCTGAGTTCGGGGTGTTCCTCGAGCAGGCGGTGGGTGGCAAGGGGGATCGACGCGGCCGAGGTGTTCCCGGTCGTGGCGATGTCGCGCGCGATGACGACGGACTCCGGCAGCTTGAGCTGCTTGGCGAACTCGTCGACGATGCGCATGTTCGCCTGGTGCGGGATGAAGGCGGCGAGCTGGTCGGCCGTGATACCGGCGGCGGCCAGGGTCTGCTTGGCGATCTTCGCCATGTCCCAGACGGCCCAGCGGAAGACGGTCTGGCCCTCCTGGCGCAGCGTCGGCCATTCCTTCTCGCCCCGACGGTACTCCTGCAGGGTGCCGTTCATGCCCACGGCATCAGCGCGCCCGTCCGAGCCCCACACCGAGGCGGAGATGCCGGGGTAGTCGCTCGGGCCGATGACAACGGCGCCGGCGCCGTCGCCGAGCAGGAACGAGATGCTCCTGTCGGTCGGGTCGACCATGTCGGAGAGCTTCTCCGCACCGATGACCAGGGCATAGTGCGCGGCGCCTGACCGGATGAGGGCATCCGCCTGGGCGACCCCGTACGCGTAGCCGGCGCAGGCGGCGTTGAGGTCGAAGGCGGCGGCGGGAATCGCACCGATGCGCTCGGCGACGACGGCGGCCATCGACGGCGTCTGGCGGCCGTTGCTGATGGTGGCGATGATGATGGCGTCGATCAGTTCCGGGGCGATGCCGGACCGTTCGATGGCCTCGAGCGCGGCGGTCGTGGCGAGGTCGACGGCCTGGACGTCCTGGCTGGCCCTGGTGCGGGTGATGATTCCGGTGCGCTGCTGAATCCACTCGTCGGACGAGTCGATCGGACCGACGATGTCGTCGTTGGGAACGATGAGGTCACCGCGGGCGGCGCCGACGGCGAGAATTCGGGTGTACTGGGCGCCCTGCGACTGCAGGAGTTGTGGCTGGGTCATTCGTCTCTTCCGGTGGCGACTCTGGCTGATTCAGGCCTGGCGGTCGATCAGGTCGTACGCAGCGGGCAGGTCGTCGGGGGTCTTGATGGCCACGCTCGGGATGCCCCGCAGGGCGCGCTTGGCCAGTCCGACGAGTGCGCCGGCCGGTGCGACCTCGATGATTCCGGTCACTCCGGCGTCGGCAAACGACTGCATACACAGGTCCCACCGTACCGGCGACGAGACCTGGCCGACGAGCAGGTCGACGAAACGCGCCCCGTCGGTCACCGTGCTGCCGTCGTGATTCGTCCAGAGCGGCAGGGTCGGGCTCAGCGGGTCCAGCCCGGTCGCCACGTCGGCGAGGTGGGCCACGGCGGGGCGCATGTGGCGGGTGTGGAAGGCACCGGCGACCTGCAACGGCACGATGCGGCTCTTGGCGGGCGGGTCGGCGGCGAGGGCGGCGAGAGCGTCGAGGTCTCCGGCGACCACAACCTGGCCGCCGCCGTTGAAGTTGGCCGGTTCCAGGCCGAGGTCGGCGAGTCGGGCCAGGAGTTCGGCCTCGTCACCGCCGAGGACGGCGCTCATTCCGGTGGGGGTGAGGGCGGCGGCGGCCTTCATGGCGCGCCCACGCTCCCCGACGAAGGTGAGCGCGTCTGCGCTGCTGAGCACTCCGGCGCCCGCAGCGGCGGTGATCTCACCGACGGAGTGACCGGCGATGCCGCCGATGGCGGCGCGGCGGCCGTCCGCGAAGAGGGCGGTCAGGGCGAGGAGACCGGCGGCCACAATGAGCGGCTGGGCGATCGCGGTGTCGCGGATGGTGTCGGCGTCGGCGAGCGTTCCCGCGGTGACGAGGTCGGTCGAGGACTGCTCCGACATGGTGCGGAGCTGTTCGGCGTAGGCCGGGTTCTGCAGCCACGGTTCGAGGAATCCGGGCGTTTGCGAGCCCTGACCGGGACAGACGACAACAATCATTTCCTTAGTCTCCCAAGTAGGAATGAACGGAGGGTGTGGGTAATCTACCGACTATCCGCGGAACGTTTGTCCAGAAACGCAAATCGCCCCGCAGCGGGGTGAGCCGGCGGCTCAGCGGCGTCGGGTCGAGCCGTCGTGGTCGCTGATCGAACCGATGATCAGCGCGGCCTGCAGGATGAGCGCCTCCCTGGCCCCGGTCGCGTCGTAGCCGATCACGTCGGACACCCGTTTGAGGCGGTAGCGCACGGTATTGGGGTGCACGAACAGTTCACGCGCCGTCGCTTCGAGCGACCGCCCGTTGTCCAGGTAGCACCACAGGGTGGTGAGGAGTTCGGTGGAGTGCGCCTGCAGGGGGCGGTAGATCCGGTGGATGAGTGTGGCCCGCGCGAGCGGATCGCCGGCCAGTGCCCGCTCCGGGAGCAGATCGTCCGCCTGCACCGGCCGGGGCGCATTCCGCCACGAACGGGCCACGGCGAAGCCGGCCAGGGCCGCCTTGGCGCTCTTGGAGGCGTCAACGAGGTTGGGGACCTCGTGGCCGAGCACAAGATGACCGGGCCCGAAGCTGGGCTCGAGCTGCATGGCGATCTCCATGAAGCTGAGCGACGCCGACGTGCCGCCGGCCTCGTCGGTCTCGGGATTGGCCGGGTGGGCGCGGCCGATGACCAGCACCAGCCGGTTGCCCTGCACGCCGATGAGCACATCGGCGGTCATGTGCCGGGCTGCCCGGCGCAGCTGGTCGACGTCGAGCATTTTCGGTGTGGTGCCGACGAGCACGCAGACCTCACCATGGCCGTGCCAGCCGAGGGCCGCGATCCGGCTGGGCAGCTCGTCGTCGTACTCGCCGCTGAGGATGGAGTCGACCACCAGCGCTTCGAGCCTGGCGTCCCAGAGTCCCCGGGCCTCGGCGGCGCGAGCATAGACATCCGCGGCCCCGAAGGCTATTTCGCGGGAGTACAGCAGGATCGCCTCGCGGAGGGTCTCCGAGCCGTCCTTGACGCGTTCCTCGACGACCTCGACGGTGACCCTGATCAGCTGCAGGGTCTGCTGCAGGCTCACCGAGCGGAGCAGTTCCCTGGGGGCGGCGCCGAAGACGTCCGCCGCGATCCACGGTGTCGACCGCGGGTCGTCGTACCAGGAGATGAAGGAGGTGATGCCGGCCTGGGCCACCAGGCCGACGGCGGACCGCCGCCCTGGTGGCATATCGCCATACCAGGGCAGCGTGTCCTCGAGTCGTTTCAGAGTCGCCGTAGACAACTCACCCGAAATTGTGCGCAACCAGGTGAGGGTCTGTTCCTTTGTCTTCGGCGCCGGTGTCACGTTCCGGTTTAGCTCTCGCCACCGGCCGAGCCGGTGTTGCCGGCCAGGACATCGTGCAGGCGGTACTTGTCGATCGCCTGCTGGATGAGACTGCGGTCGATTTCGCCGCTGTTGGCGAGCTGCTGCAGCGTGCGGACCACCATGGACGGGCCGTCGATCTTGAAGAACCGGCGGGCAGCGGGGCGGGTGTCGGAGAACCCGAAGTCGTCGGCACCCAGGGTGGCGAAGTCGCCGGGGATGAACTGGCGAATCTGATCCGGCACGGCGTGCATGAAGTCGGACACCGCCACGAACGGGCCGGCCGTGTTGGCGAGCTTGTCCGTCACGTACGCGGTGCGCGGCTCCTCGTTCGGGTAGAGGAAGTTGTGCTCCTCCGCCGCGAGGCCGTCCCGGCGCAGCTCCGACCAGGATGTGACCGACCAGACATCGGCGGACACCCCCCAGTCCTCGGCGAGCAGGGTCTGCGCTTCGAGCGCCCACGGAACCGCGACACCGGAGGCCAGCAGCTGCGCCTTCGGGCCGGCCACTGTGGACTCCGACACGCGGTGGATACCGCGGATGATGCCGTCGACGTCGACATCGGCCGGCTCGACGGGCTGCACCTGCGGCTCGTTGTACACGGTGATGTAGTACATGACGTTCGGGTCGGTGTGGGTGCCGCCGTACATCCGCTCGAGGCCGGACCGGACGATGTGCCCGATCTCGTAGCCGAAGGCGGGGTCGTACGACACGACTGCCGGGTTGGTCGACGCGAGCAGCGGCGAGTGGCCGTCGGCGTGCTGCAGGCCTTCACCGGTGAGGGTGGTCCGGCCGGCGGTGGCACCGATCATGAAGCCGCGGGTCATCTGGTCGCCGGCGGCCCACATGGCGTCACCGGTGCGCTGGAAACCGAACATCGAGTAGAACACGTACACCGGGATGAGGGGCTCACCCTGGGTGGCGTACGACGTTCCGACGTTGGTGAAGGCGGCGAGGGCGCCGGCCTCGTTGATGCCGACGTGGATGATCTGGCCCTGCGGGCTCTCCTTGTAGGCGAGCAGCTGGGCGTGGTCCACCGACGTGTAGTGCTGGCCGTTGGGGTTGTAGATCTTCGCGTTCGGGAAGAAGGCGTCGATGCCGAACGTGCGGGCCTCGTCGGGGATGATCGGCACGATGCGGTGGCCGAAGTCCTTCGAGCGCAGCAGCTCCTTGAGCAGCCGGACGAACGCCATGGTGGTGGCGATCTCCTGGGTGCCGGAGCCCTTCTTGGTCACGGCGTAGGTCGAATCGTCCGGCAGGTTCACCTGGGTGTACTTGCTGCGACGCTCCGGCAGGTAGCCGCCGAGCGCACGACGGCGCTCGTGCATGTACTGGATCGCCTCGTCGTTCTCACCGGGGGTGTAGTACGGCGGCTGGTACGGGTTGGCCTCGAGCTGCGCATCCGTGATCGGCACGTGCATGCTGTCACGGAAGGTCTTGAGGTTGTCCAGCGTCATCTTCTTCATCTGGTGGGTCGCGTTGCGCCCCTCGAAGCTCGGGCCCAGGCCGTAGCCCTTGACCGTCTTGGCGAGGATGACGGTCGGCTGGCCCTTGTGCTCCGACGCGGCCTTGAAGGCGGCGTAGACCTTGCGGTAGTCGTGGCCACCGCGCTTGAGGTTCCAGACCTCGTCGTCGGTGTAACCCTCGACGAGTTTGAGCGCGCGCGGGTCGCGACCGAAGAAGTTCTCGCGCACGTAGGCGCCGCTCTCGGCCTTGTAGGTCTGGTAGTCACCGTCGGTGGTGACGTTCATCAGGTTCAGCAGGGCACCGTCGGTGTCGCGCTTGAGCAGGTCGTCCCACTCGCGGCCCCAGACCACCTTGATGACGTTCCAGCCGGCGCCGCGGAAGAAGCTCTCCAGCTCCTGGATGATCTTGCCGTTACCGCGCACCGGGCCGTCAAGACGCTGCAGGTTGCAGTTGACGATGAAGTTGAGGTTGTCGAGACCCTCATTGGCGGCGACCTGGAGCTGTCCGCGGCTTTCGACCTCGTCCATCTCGCCGTCGCCGAGGAAGGCCCAGACCTGCTGGTCGCTGGCGTCCTTGATGCCCCGGTTGGTCAGGTACCGGTTCAACTGCGCCTGGTAGATCGCGTTGATCGGGCCCAGGCCCATCGAGACCGTCGGGAACTGCCAGAACTCCGGCATCAGCCTCGGGTGCGGGTACGACGAGATGCCGTCGGGCGCATGCGACTTTTCCTGACGGAAACCGTCGAGCTGGTTGGCGCTGAGGCGGCCCTCGAGGAAGGCGCGGGCGTAGGTGCCGGGGGAGGCGTGGCCCTGGATGAAGATCTGGTCTCCGCCGCCCGGGTGGTCCTGGCCGCGGAAGAAGTGGTTGAAGCCGGTCTCGTAGAGAGCGGCAGACGAGGCGTACGTCGAGATGTGGCCGCCGACGGCGATGCCGGGGCGCTGGGCGCGGTGCACGAGCACGGCGGCGTTCCAGCGGATCCAGGCGCGGTAGCGGCGCTCGATGTCTTCATCGCCGGGGAAGTCAGGCTCGTTCGACGAGGCGATGGTGTTGATGTAGTCCGTGGTGGGCACCATCGGAACGTTCAGGTGCAATTCCTTGGACCGCTTGAGCAGGCTGAGCATGATCTCGCGTGCCCGGCCGGGGCCGTTGGCCGCGACCAGCGCGTCGAGGGATTGCGACCATTCGGACGTCTCATCCGGATCGGCGTCCGAGTTGTCCATTGAATACGGGTCTTGGTCGTTGACAGTCACACTCGACCTCTTTCTGTAGGGCAGATCGTGTGGGGGAAGATCATGCCTGGTTAGGCGTGCCGGACAGAACTAGGTCGGGTCACGACCGAAAGGCACCCCGTCAGCCTAGTGATTCTTGCTGGGAAGCGCGTACGGCGACACCGGGGTGCTCCGGGTCGATGTTGGTGAAGCCTCCTGGGGCGGCTAGGCTTTCCCCCCGTATTCAGCCATCGTTCCCCGATGGCCGGAAAGGACACCCACCATGGCGCTGGAGAATGACACCCAGGCACCCGACTTCGAGCTCGTCAGCCAGTACGGCGAGCGAATCCAGCTCAGCCGGTATCGGGGTGAGAAATCCGTGGCGCTGGTGTTCTTCCCCCTGGCCTTCTCCGGTATCTGCAGCGGCGAACTTTGCGAGCTGCGCGACAACCTCGCCCTCTTCGCCGACAACAGCGTCGAGCTGATCGGCATTTCCGTGGACTCCCGGCATACCCTCCGGGCCTGGGGCGATCGGGAGGGTTATGGTTTCAGCCTGCTCGCCGATTTCTGGCCGCACGGCGCCGTCGCCAAGGAGTACGGAGTCTTCCTCGAAGACAAGGGCTTCGCCAACCGGGCGACGTTCCTGATCGACCCCGACGGCATCATCCGGGCGAGTTTCATCACCGCCCCCGGCCAGGCCCGCTCGCTGGACGCGTATCGGGCGGCCCTCGACGAGCTGCAGCCGGCCTAGTTTTCCTCCCGGCCGCAAAGTCGCTAAGCTCGTGCCATCCTGATTTCGAAAGTCTTCGGTCGGGGCCTTTAGCTCAGTTGGTAGAGCGCCACGTTTACACCGTGGATGTCATCGGTTCGAGCCCGGTAGGGCCCACCCATTCCTGATCATCGATCGCCACGAGTCATTTATGATGGAGTGATGGCGACAACGACACGTGAGGGCCGGCTCGTCGAGGCCTTCGTGACTCTCGCCGACACACTGGTGGTCGGCTACGATCTCGTCGATCTGCTGCACACCCTCGTCTCTCAGTGCGTGCCGCTCTTCGACGCGTCGGCCGCGGGCATCATCCTCACCGACGACGAAGAGTTCGAGGTCGTCGCGTCCACCAACGAACGCAGCCGCCTCGTCGAGATCCTCCAGCTGCGCAGCGGCTCCGGACCGTGCGTGGAAAGTGTGGTCACCGGGCACGCCGTCTCCGTTCCCGACATCGCGGCGTCCGGACCGAAGTGGCCTCGGTTCCGTGCCGGCGCCCTCGAACAAGGCTTCAGGTCGATGTTCTCGGTGCCGATGCGTCTGCGAACGACCACGATAGGTTCCCTGAACCTGTTCTGGGACCGCACCGGTGGGCTCGCCGCGTCCGACGCTCCGACGGTGCAGGCGCTCGCGGACGTGGCCACGATCGGGATCCTCCAGGAACGCGCGTTGCGGGAAAGCGATATCGCGCGGCAGCAGTTGCAGTACGCGTTGAGCAGCCGGGTCGTGATCGAGCAGGCCAAGGGTGTTGTGGCTTACACCCGGAGCGCAACCATGGATGAGGCCTTCGCCCTGTTGCGCCAGCACGCCAGGTCGAACGGCCTGCCGCTGGCCGAAGTGGCCGCCCAGATCGTCAGCGGAGACCTCGCGCTTTAGGCCGCGCGGACGTAGTATTTGCCTATAGCCCCAGACCCTGGCTGCAGCACGTGTCCTTTTCCGTGACCAGCAGGGAAGCATCATGAAACGCATATATCATCCGGGTGGCTCGATAGTCACCGGTAGCGCACTGGCTGACGCGGTCATGCTCTACGCCGAAGCGCTCAGCAACCGGCGGGAAACCGATGTCGTCGACATTCCGGTGATCGCCGCAGACGGCAGTCACGGTCGGGCGCAGTTCCTGATCGGTTCGTCCAGCCAACTCGTCAGCGTGACCAGCACCGACAGCGAATGGGAACTGACCGAGATCGCGACGACCCAGGCGCTGCAGGACAAGGTGCGGGTGGGCACGATGCCCGCGTCGTTGGCGTGGGCGGGCGCCCCGCAGGGGTCGCCGCAGTTCGACGAATTCGACTACTGACCGCGCCCGGGCCGCAGCACCGCACGGGAAGCAATGGGTTCGGATGCCCTCAGGCGCTGGCCGACGACGCGAGCGACGTCGTGTCGCTCGTGCTGGGGAGTCCGCGCGCGATGAGCACCGGGACGTTGATGTTCATCAGGACGTCGTGGGTGACCGAACCGATCAGCGTGTTCTCGCCGTGCCGGGTCGACACCCCCAAGATCAACAGGGCGGCGTCGAAGCTGGCGTCGAGGAGAGCCTCGGCCGGGTCCCGGTGGGCGACACGACGCCGCACCGTGATCCGGGACGTCATCGTGGCGGCCACGGTCGCGGCGTCCTGCAGCAGACGCGCGGCCTGCGGGCTGCGGTCCTCAGCAGATTCGGAGCGCGACGACTCGGAGCGCGGCAAACCCGGCGGCGCGTAGACCAGGAGCAGGTCCTGGTCGAGCCGCCCCGCCTCTTGGGCACCCAGCCGCACCGCGGACAGGGCACCTTCGGTGCCGTCGACGCCGACGACCACATCGTGGCGGGAATCGAGGGTCGTGTCGGGCACGATGGCCACCGAGCAGCGCGCCGCGGACGCGATCCGCACGCTGCGCGAGCCGAGCACCCGGCCTCGCAGGAAGCCGGTCTTGTGGGTTCCGACGATCAGAAGGTCTTCGGGGCTGGGCAGCGTGGCGAGGGCCCACGCCGTACCGCCGTGCACGATCCGCGTCGTCAGAGTCACCCCGGTGTGCAGCGCCGCGACCCGGTCGGACTCCTCGATCAGAAGCTCCCTGGCCTGGCGCTCCGCATCGGCGGCAGCGTCCCGGCCGACCAGGCCCCATTCGTCGTCGACGGTGTTGACGAGGACCACGTCGGCGTTCCGCTCGGCGGCGCGGCGGACCCCCCAGCGCAGAGCGGCACGGCTCGGGCCGGAACCATCGACGCCGATGTAATAGGTGGCACTCATTCCGAGGCCCCCGGCCGCTGCGGCTCGGCGGCGTGCCGGCTGCGCGGCACGACGATGACCGGGCAGGGCATGTTCAGGAGCACATCGTGACTGACCGAACCGAGAATGAGGCCGGCCACGGCGCCGCGGCCGTGCGTTCCCACGACGAGAAGCGCCGCGTGCCTGGCGGCCTCGACCAGGGCAGGCGCCGCGGCGCCCTGCACCAGGGTCCCGGATGTCTCGATCGCCGGGTGATCGGCCCTGACCCGCTCGAGCGCGCGGCCCAGGATGTCCTCGTGCGCCTCGATCAGGGCGTCGAACGGCACGGCAGCGCCGTAGTCGACGCCGAGAGTCGCCGGGATCGACCAGGCGTGCAGAAGCTCGAGCGGCACACCGCGGCGGGCGGCCTCGGCCGCCGCGACGTCGAGGGGGGCGTCCATGGTGCCGTCGTCCTCAATCCCGACCACGACCCTGTCGCCGCCGGCGACCCAACCCGCCGGAACGACCACGACGGCCGCATGCGCATGAGCGGCAAGCCGAAGGGGCAACGTGCCGTGCACGGCGCCGACCAGCGCGCTGGTC
Source organism: Cryobacterium sp. N22 (assembly GCF_002929555.1). Taxonomy (GTDB): domain Bacteria; phylum Actinomycetota; class Actinomycetes; order Actinomycetales; family Microbacteriaceae; genus Cryobacterium. Next base: position 20,347 of record NZ_PJJP01000020.1, on the reverse strand, counting down.
TTGTTCGTCCCGATCACGAGCAGGTCTGCGGCGGACGAAGCCCGCACCAACTCGTCGACGGGAACACCCCTGCGCACGACACCGGTCGCCTTGACGCCGGGGACGTTCTGCGCGACGAAACGGGTGGCCTCGGCCAGGGCACGTTCGTAGACGGGCTGGAAATCATCCTCAGGGCCGCCGACCGGCGACCAGCCGAGTTCGACGACGGTGGTCAACTCCAGGCTGAGCGGCACGTCCTCGGCCCTGGCCAACGCCCAGTCCAGGGCGGCCCGGCTCGCCGGACCCCCGTCAACGGCTACGATCACTCTCTCAACCATGAGTTGATCTCCAGTTCTTCCCGGGGTGCTTCGGGAGATGACACATCTCCAGAATGGGCCGGAGTGCGCAACGGCGGAAGGGCCGAAGGTCCCAGTCAGGTACACTTTGGGCTAGCTCCGACCGAAAGGGGACGTAAGCCGTGACCGTTCCTGAGACCAGGCTTTCGTTTCCCGACGGGCCGCGATCAGCACTTGACCAGGCGCTGTCCGAACTCGTCCTGAACGCCCAGAAGGTGCTCGCCACCCAGGGGCGCCTGCGCAGCCTGCTCCAGGCCAGCCAGGCCGTCGTCGAAGAGCTCGACCTCGCCGCCGTGCTCCGCCGGATCGTGGACGTCGCCGTCGACCTCGTCGGAGCCCGCTACGGCGCTCTGGGAGTCATCGCACCCAACGGTAATCTGGAGCAGTTCATCCACGTCGGCATCCCGGACGAGCTGGCCGCGTCGATCGGTCAGCTACCCGCCGGGCACGGCCTACTGGGTGCCCTCATCGACGATCCACACGCCATCCGCCTGACCCACCTCGGCGAAGACTCCAGATCCTCCGGCTTTCCGGCGCACCACCCGCCGATGGACAGCTTCCTCGGCGTGCCCGTGCGGGTGCGCGGCGAGGTATACGGCAACCTCTACCTGTCCAACCAGATATCCGGTGCGTTCAGCGAAGAGGACGAGGAACTGCTCACGGCGCTGGCGGCGACGGCCGGCATTGCGATCGACAACGCCCGCCTCTTCGACGAGACCCGACGCCGGCAGCGCTGGTCAGCGGCCTCGGCCGAGATCAGCGCCGCCCTGCTCTCGGACCGGGCGGACGCCTCCCTCGAGCTCCTCGCCGACCGTTTCGCGTCGCTGGCCGACGCCGATCTTGTCTGCGTGGTCCTCGCCGCAGGCGAAAGCACGCTCATCGTCGACACCGCCAGGGGAAAGCTCGCCAAGCAGGTGAAGGGACTGGTCATCCCCTCGGCCGGAACCACCGTCGGGCGCGCCTTCGAAAGCGGTCAGCCGATCCTGACGGCCGACGGCGGAGCCAGCCTCGACCAGCCGGACGCCCAACTGGTGCTCGGCCCGACAATGGTGATCCCGCTGCTGGCCTCGGGCCGAACCCACGGTGTCATGACGGTGTCCCGGTCCGCCGGCCGCCCCCGTTTCACCACCTCCGACCTCGAGATGGCCGCAGACTTCGCCGGTCAGGCCAGTGTCGCCCTCGAGCTCGCCCGCGGCCGCTCCGCCGGCCAGAAACTCGCCCTGCTGGAAGACCGGAGCCGGATCGCGCGCGATCTGCACGACAACGTCATCCAGCGGGTGTTCGCCGCGGGCATCGGGTTGCAGGCCATCAGCGGGTCGGTCGACGACCCCCACGTCCGGGAGCGCATCATCGAGGAGGTCGTGGCGCTCGACGTCGCGATCGTCGAGATCCGCACCGCCATCTTCGCCCTGACCGCCGAGACCAGCCGGGACCGTGGCTCCATCCGTCACCGTGTCATCGACCTGCTCAGTGAGCTCGCGTCACTGTTCGACCAGACACCCCGCCTTGTCTTCACCGGCCCGATCGACCTGCTGACCCCACCGGAGATGTCCGACGACATCGCCGCGGTCATCAGGGAGGGGCTGATGAACGTGATCCGTCACGCTGAAGCCACCGAGACCGTTGTCAACCTCAGCGTCGCGGACGACCTCGTCGTCATCGAAGTCGTCGACAACGGCATCGGCGTCGTGGAATCCGACCGGCGCAGCGGACTCGCCAACCTCTCCGCCAGGGCCCAGCAGTGGGGCGGCGAGCTCGTGCTCGAGAACCGTGCCAGGGGCGGCAGCCGACTGCGCTGGAGCGCCCTCATCGAACCTGAACCTGTACGAAAGGAATCGTGATGATCCGAGTCTTCCTCGTGGATGACCACGAAGTCGTGCGCCGCGGAATTGCGGACATGATCAACGCCGAGCCCGACCTCGAGGTCGTCGGTGAGGCGTCAACGGCACGGCAGGCGGTAGCCAGGGTCGCGGCAACGGTACCTGACGTGGCGGTGCTCGACGTGCGGCTGCCCGACGGCAGCGGCATCGACGTGTGCCGCACCATCCGCTCGGCCAACCCGGTGGTGCAGTGCCTGATGCTCACCGCGTACGACGACGACGAGGCCAGCTATTCGGCTGTCCTCGCCGGCGCATCCGGTTACGTCCTCAAGGACATCCGCGGGCAGCACCTGGTCGAGTCCATTCGCCGGGTCGCCCGCGGCGAGTCCCTCGTGCAGAAGGCCGTCACCCGCAAGGTGGTCACGGAGCTCACCGGCACCGCCGCCGACTCGCCGGCCTCCAATCTCACCACCAGGGAGCGCCAGGTGCTGGAATTGATCGCGGAGGGACTGACGAACCGCCAGATCGGTGACCAGCTCGACCTGGCCGAGAAGACCGTGAAGAACTATGTGTCCGGCCTGCTCGCCAAGCTCGGCATGGCCAGGCGCACGCAAGCAGCCGTGTACGGCGCCGGGTTGCGCCCACGGTAGTTCTCCGATGAGCGCCACGAACCGGCACCCGGCGATCCCTGGCCCCGACCAGGAGTCGGTTTGGGACTATCCGCGCCCACCACGGGTGGAGCCGAGCCTGGAGCATGTGGTGCTTCGGTTCAACGGCACCGTCATCGCCGACACCAGGGACAGCGTGCGCGTGCTGGAGACCAGCCATCCGCCCACCTACTACCTGCCGAGGGACGCGTTCCTGCCCGGCGTGCTCAGCGCGGTCAACGGGCACAGCGTCTGCGAGTACAAGGGGGTGGCGTCTTACCTCAGCATCGTCGTCGGCGACCGACGGGCGGATGCGGTGGCCTGGCACTATCCCCATCCCGAGGCCGGCTTCGAAGCGCTGGCGGGCCGGGTTGCCGTCTACCCCGGCCGGCTCGACGAGTGCACGGTAGACGGTGAACTCGTGCGCGCTCAGCCGGGCGACTTTTACGGTGGGTGGATAACCGAGCGGATCATCGGCCCATTCAAGGGTGCGCCGGGCACACTCGGCTGGTGAGAGACGGCACGTCGCCCGGTGTGGCGGCCGGCGGCTAGTAGGCTGACAGGGTGTCATTCTCGCTCGCTGAAATCGCCCGGGTCTCCCACGACCTGTGGCCGCTGTCCGGCGCCGAGGACTGGGATGCGCCCGGTCTGATCAGTGGCGACCCTGCGAGGCAGGTGGATTCCATTCTGCTGGCCGTCGACGTCGTCTCCGAGACCGTCGCTGAGGCGATCACGTCCGGGGCCGGTCTGTTGCTCGCCCACCACCCGCTGCTGCTGCGCGGGGTGACCAGTGTGGCCGAGGACCGCTACAAGGGCGCCTTGCTCGCGCGGCTGATCCGTGCCGATTGTGCGCTTCTGGCCGCCCACACCAACGCCGACGTCGTCGAAGACGGCGTCTCCGATGTGATCGCCTCCCGCCTGGGCCTGGTCGACACGCGCCCGATCACGGATGGACTGGTCCCGGGCACGGGCATCGGCCGGGTCGGCCGTCTCCCGGAGCCCACGACGCTCGGTCTTCTCGCCCGCCGCCTGGCGGCGCTGATCCCCCCGACGGCGACGGGCGTGCGTGTGGCCGGCGGCTACGCGCAGCGGATCGAGACCGTGGCCCTGTGCGGGGGAGCCGGCGACTCGCTCCTGCGGGAACCTGCCGTGCGTTCCGCCGACGTGTTCATCACCTCCGACCTCCGGCATCACCCGGCGTCGGAGTCCAGGGAACAGTCGATCCTGGCGGGGGTTGGCCCCGCCCTCATCGACGTGTCACACTGGGCCAGCGAATGGCTCTGGCTGGACGTCGCCGCCTCGGCGCTGCGGCAGAGGCTGCCCGGCATCCGCATCGAGGTCAGCGACGTGCGGACCGACCCCTGGGACTTCGCCGTCACCCAGTGAGCCTGGCTCACCCCCCGTTCATTTCAACTCCATAATCATGAAGGTCAGGACATTGTGAAGGCATCTCCCACCGAGCAGAAGGAGCTTCTGCGGCTCCAGGCCCTCGACATCAAATTGCAGCAGGTCGAACACCAGGCCAAGGCCCTGCCGCAGCACGCCGAACTTGCCGAGCTGGGCCGCGGCCTCGATGCGTCCAAGACGGTCCTCACCGGCCGGGCCGGCGAGGTCGAAGACGCCCAGATCGAATTGCGCCGCATCGAGTCCGACGTCGAAGTGGTCGAAAAGCGCATAGCCCGCGATACCGACCGCGCCCAGCACACATCCTCGATGAAGGATGTGCACGCCCTGGAGAGCGAGCTCACCGCCCTGGGCGCGCGCCTGGCCGCGCTCGAGGAGATCGAACTCGCGGTGATGGAACGCCTCGAAGAGAAGGAAGCGGCCGTCGCCGAGACCGAAACCGAACGCGCCGCCGTCGCCAGCCGAGTCGCCGGGATCGAAGCAGACCGTGACGCGCTCCTGGTCGACCTGAACCGCCAGCTGGGCGAGCTGGCCCGGGACCGGATCGCGATCGTCTCCGCGATCGGCGAGGACCTGTCGGCGTTGTACGAGAAGCGGCGGGTGGCCGGCCGCGGCAACGCGGCGTCGCTGCTGCGCGCCCGCACCTGCAGCGGATGCACGATGACCCTGACCGGCAACGACCTCGAGGATGTCCGGGCGGCGCCCGCGGACGACATCGTCTTCTGCCCGGATTGCGGTGCCATCCTGGTCCGCACCGAGGAATCCGGCATCTAGCGCCGACTGCTGTAGGCTCGACGACGGAATGGGTCGACAAGACGGTCGCGTCATCCGGGCTTTTCGAAGCTCGCGATGCCGAGGAACGTCCGGGCTCCACAGGGCAGGACGGTGGGTAACACCCACCCGGGGCAACCCGCGAGACAGTGCCACAGAAAGTAGACCGCCACCGGCGCAAGCCGGCGGTAAGGGTGAAACGGTGGTGTAAGAGACCACCAGCGGCCAGGGTGACCTGGCCGGCTAGGTAAACCTCGTCCGGAGCAAGGTCGAACAGGAAACGCCAAGGCGGCTCGCCGAGTTTCCGGGTAGACCGCTAGAGGGCTGCGGCAACGTAGTCCCGAGATAGATGGCCGTCCATGGTGAAAACCGGGACAAAACCCGGCGTAATAGTCGGCCCATTCCCCCGTCGAACCTGTGAGTTGTGCAGGACGCTCCGCGGGAGGTGGCGCATTCCCAGCCTGCGCTCCTACGCTGGGGCCATGAGCACACCCGTGTCCCCGTCCGATGCCAGCGTCACGCACCGCCCGGCCACGTCCTCGTCGGGCTTCTGGGGGCGGTTCCGGGCGCTGCTCGGCCGTTCCCGGACCTGGATCCACCGCCACCCGCGCCTGCGGGCGCCGTACCGGCTGCTCGTCGCCCTCGCCGGGCTGACGGTCATCGTCGTCGGCCTCATCCTGGTGCCGCTACCGGGACCCGGCTGGCTGATCGTCTTCGTCGGCGTCGCCACCCTCGGCACCGAGTTCCCCGCCGCGCACAGGCTCACCAGGGTCGTCCGACGCCTGGCCCACCGGGTGCGACTCTGGTGGCAGGCGCGTCGGCAACGCCAGAGCGCCCGGGCGTACAGCTAGGCGGGGTCAGCTAGGCGGGGTCAGCTCGGCGGGGTCAGCTCGGCGGAGACCGGCGCGTTCTTGACCGCCAGGGCGGCCGCGCCGAGGATGCCGGCGTTGTTTCGGTGCACGGCCGGGATGATCCGGGTGTTCAGGTGCAACAGGGGAAGGAAGTTCTCGTGGTGCTTCGACACACCACCGCCGACGATGAACAGGTCCGGCGTGAACAGGGACTCCAGCTTGGAGTAGTACTTCTGCAGGCGTGACGCCCACTTCTCCCAGCTGAGGTTGTCGCGTTCCTTGGCCGAGAAGGCCGCGCGGGTCTCGTAGTCCACGCCGTCGATCTCCAGATGGCCGAACTCGGTGTTGGGTACGAGAGCCCCGTCGTTGATCAGGGCGGTGCCGATGCCGGTGCCCAGCGTGGTGAGCAGGACGACGCCGTCGACGCCCTTGGCCGCGCCGAATGTCGACTCCGCGTATCCGGCCGCGTCAGCGTCGTTCACGAAATGGATGGGCACGCCCAGACCCTTCTCGAAGAGCTTCTCCGCGGCGAGACCGATCCACTTGTCGGACACATTGGCCGCGGACATCGTGTGACCGTGCTTGACGACAGCGGGGAAGCACACTCCGATGGGCACATCACCCGTTCCAGCCGACACCGTCGCCAGGAGCTGGCGGGTGGTCTCGATGATGTCCTGGGGACGGCCGCCCTTGGGGGTGGGCAGCTTCACACGGTCCGAGAGCAGCGCCCCGGTGGACAGGTCCACGACAGCCCCCTTGATGCCGGTTCCGCCGATGTCGATGCCGATGGCAATGGGTGAACTCATGCTGTCAATCTACCGGCTGCGGTAGCGTCAGGATTTCGGCGCCGCGTTCGGTGACCACCAGCGTGTGCTCGAATTGTGCGGTGATGCTGCGATCGCGGGTCAGAACCGTCCAGTCATCCGCCCACATGTCCCAGTCACTGGTTCCGAGGGTCAGCATCGGTTCGATAGTGAACACCATGCCGACCTCCATGACGGTGTCGTACTGCGGTGCGGAGTCGTAGTGCGGGATGATCAGGCCCGAATGGAACGCGTCGCCCACCCCGTGACCGGTGAAGTCGCGAACGACGCCGTAGCCGAACCGCTTGGCGTACGACTCGATGGTGCGCCCGATCACGTTCACCTGCCGGCCGGGTGCGACGGCCTTGATCCCACGCGCCAGGGCCTCCCGGGTGCGGTCGACGAGCTGGGTGACCTCCTCGGTGGCCTCGCCGACGATGAAGGTGACGTTCGAATCGCCGTGCACCCCGTTCTTGTAGGCGGTGATGTCGATGTTGACGATGTCACCGTTTTCGAGCACGGTGTCGTCGGGAATTCCGTGGCAGATGACCTCATTGACCGAGGAGCACAGCGACTTCGGGTAGCCGCGGTAGCCGAGCGTCGACGGGTACGCGTCGTTTCGGATCAGGAACTCGTGTCCGACCCTGTCGAGTTCCTCGGTGGTGACCCCGGGGCGCACGGCCCGCCCGACCGCCTGGATCGCGTTCGCGGCGATGCGGCCTGACTCCCGGATCAGCGCGATGCGTTCGGGGGAGTAGACATCCGATCCGGTGAACCGGGCCGGCGCGGTGTGCCCGACATACTCGGGCCGAACGATGTGGGCGGGAACGGAGCGGTGGCTGGACACGGCTCCCGGAATGAGGTGACCGATTGAATCCTTAGGCATAGGATCAACCTTATGGCCGAAGATGCTGATCACCAGTTCTGGTACAACATGCGCACCGGCGCCGTCGAGAAGGGCATGCTGTCGCCGTCCGTCGACCGGGTAGGCCCGTTCTCGACGTTCGAGGAGGCGACACACGCGCTCGACAAGCTCCGCGCCAACAGCGCCAAGTGGGCTGAGGACGACGAGGCCGAGGACCGCTAGGCCCGCGAGTTCCGGCTGCGCCTACTCGTAGCTGTGCTCAGGGCCAGGATAGGCGCCGGTATCGACGTCGTCCTTGAAGGCGCGCACCGCATCGGTGAGCACGGAACGCATGTTCGCGTACTGGCGCACGAACCGTGGCACTCGACCCTCGGTCATGCCCGCGAAATCCGTCCAGACCATGAGCTGGCCGTCGACACCGGGTCCAGCGCCGACCCCGATGGTGGGGATCTCCAGACGTTCGGTGACCTCGGCGGCGACGGCTGACGGCACCATCTCCAGGACGACGGCGAAGGCGCCGGCGTCCTGCACCGCGAGGGCGTCGGCGATCAGCTGATCCGCGCCGGCGCCGCGTCCCTGGATCATGTGCCCGCCCAAACCGTGTTCGCTCTGCGGGGTGAAGCCGATGTGCGCCATGACCGGGATGCCCGCCGAGACGATGCGGGAAATCTGCTTGCGGCTGCGCACCCCGCCCTCGAGTTTCACAGCGTGGGCCTGGGCCTCTTTCATGAAACGCACCGCGGTGCGCAGCGCGTCAGACGGGCCGGTCTCGTAGCTGCCGAACGGCATGTCGGCCACGACGAGTGCCCGGGTCACGGCCCTGGCCACGGCACGCGTCAGCGGGATCAGCTCGTCGACGGTGACGGGCAGGGTGGTCTCGTAACCGAAGACGTTGTTCCCGGCGGAATCCCCGACCAGCAGGAAGTCGATGCCGGCCTGATCGAAAATCCGGGCGGTCATCATGTCGTAGCTGGTCAGGCCCGTGATCGGGATCCCCTGCTGCTTCGCGTTCTGAAAATGCCTGGTGCGCACGCGCTTGGGTCCTGCGGTGGCACTGACGTATGGATTCTGCACCTCGACGGCGTTGGCGGCGTCGGGCGTGGGGATCTCTGGCATGTGCCCAAGTGTACTCAGCGGTCGATTCCGACCGTCATTCGCACCCGCGATCAGCCGGTTTTCGCCCGCGCGCCGCCGGCAGCCGGTAGCCTAGGGGCAACAAGAAAGGGCGTGGATGGACAAGCAGCGCGACTTCGTTCTTCGGACCATCGAGGAACGGGGCATCAAGTTCATTCGACTGTGGTTCACCGATGTGGTCGGCACCCTCAAGTCGGTCGCCATCGCGCCGGCCGAGGTGGAGGGTGCGTTCGCGGAGGGACTGGGCTTTGACGGGTCAGCGATCGAGGGCCTGACGCGCTCGTTCGAGGCCGACGTGCTGGCCCACCCGGACCCCACCACCTTCCAGATCCTGCCGTGGCGGGGCGAAATCGACCCCACCGCCCGCATGTTCTGCGACATCACCACCCCGGATGGGCAGCCCGCCGTCGCCGACCCCCGGAACGTGCTCAAGCGCACCCTGGCGAAGGCGGCCGAACGCGGCTTCACGTTCTACACGCACCCGGAGATCGAGTTCTACCTCCTCAAGTCGTCCAAGTTCGGGAAGAACGGGCCGGTCCCGGTCGATTCGGCCGGGTACTTCGACAACGTCCCCGGCGGAACGGCGCACGACTTCCGGCGCCGGTCGGTGCGGATGCTCGAGGACCTCGGCATCTCGGTGGAGTTCAGTCACCACGAGGCAGGCCCCGGTCAGAACGAGATCGACCTGCGTTACGCGGATGCCCTCACCACCGCCGACAACATCATGACCTTCCGCACCGTCATCAAGGAGGTGGCGATCGAGCAGGGCGTCTACGCGACGTTCATGCCCAAGCCGCTCTCCGACCAGCCGGGCTCGGGAATGCACACCCACCTCTCCCTCTTCGAGGGCGACACCAACGCGTTCTACGAGGCCGGAGCGCAGTACCAGCTGTCGACGACGGGGCGCCAATTCATCGCCGGACTGCTGCGCCACGCGCCGGAGATCACGGCCGTGACCAACCAGTTCGTGAACTCGTACAAGCGGCTGTGGGGCGGCGACGAGGCCCCCAGCTTCGTGTGCTGGGGCCACAACAACCGGTCCGCGTTGATTCGTGTTCCGCTCTACAAGCCCAACAAGGGCCAGAGCTCACGCATCGAGTACCGGGCGATCGACTCGGCGGCCAATCCGTATCTCGCGTACTCGCTGATGCTCGCCGCCGGTCTCAAAGGCATCGAGGAGGGCTACGAGCTTCCGCCGGAGGCCGAGGACAACGTGTGGGCGCTCAGCGACACCGAGCGTCGCGCGCTCGGCTACCACCAGCTGCCCGCCAGCCTCGACCATGCCATCCAGTACATGGAGGAGTCCGAGCTGGTCGCCGAGACGCTGGGGGAGCACGTGTTCAACTACGTGCTGCTGAACAAGCGTCAGGAATGGCGCGAGTACCGCTCGCAGGTCACCCCGTTCGAACTCAATAAGAACCTCGAGATGCTCTAGGGGCTCGCCTCAGACAGGTACAGGACATGGCGAGAGAACAGCTGACCCTGACGGACCTCGCTCGGGTGGGCTTCGCCGATCTCGGCGAGGCCCGCGCGCGTCTCGACGAGGTCGGTGAACTCGGCGGGCCGGACCCGTCGGACCTGTTCCCGTTGCTCTCGCGGGCGGCGAATCCCGATGCGGCCCTGTTCGCCGTGCTGTCGCTGGTGCGTCAGGCCCCGGCCGAGTTCGTGGCTCTCCGGCGCCATCCCGGCGCTCTGCAGCGCCTGGTGCTGGTGACCGGGGCCTCGACAGGGTTGACCGATTTCTTCCTCCGGCACCCGGCGGAACTCGCGGTGCTGCACGAGAAGACCACCGCCGTGGCCGGCCTCCGCGAACTGACCGACGACCTGCTCGACGCCGTGCAGTCGACAGGGGGCTTCGCCGAACTCGTCGACGACGAGGGCTGGGTGGCCCTGCGGGTGCGGTACCGCCGCCGCCTCGCCGAACTGGCGGCCTTCGACCTCGAACAGGCCGACCCCGTGGCCGGACTCGACCGGATCGCCAGGACCCTGGCGCACCTGGCCGCGGCGGCGCTGGAAGCGTCCCTCGCGGTCGCGAGGGGCATGTGCAGCGGCACCGTGGCTGCGCACGGCATCTATCCGGTCGACGAGGTGCGCCTGACCAGGCTCGCCGTGATCGGAATGGGCAAGGCGGGGGCGGGGGAGTTGAACTACGTCAGCGACGTTGACGTCATCTTCGTCGCGGAGGGCAACGATGACGCCGGCCTCAGCGCCGCCAGGGCGGTGGACATCGCCACCAGGCTTGCGGTCCTGATGATGCGCGGGCTCAACCAGCCCAGCATGGAGCCCGAATTGTGGGAGGTCGATCCCAACCTGCGCCCGGAGGGCAAGTCCGGAGCCTTGGTGCGCTCCCTGGAGTCCCACATCGCCTACTACGACCGCTGGGCCAAGAGCTGGGAGTTCCAGGCGCTGCTGAAGGCGCACCCCCTGGCCGGCGACCTGGAGCTCGGCTCCCGTTACGTCGCCGCGGTGGCCCCCAAGGTGTGGACCAGTGCCAGCCGGGAGAACTTCGTCGACTCCGTGCAGCGGATGCGCGAACGGGTCACGAGCAACATCCCCGCCGACGAGGTCGCCGTGCAACTGAAGTTGGGCCCCGGCGGTCTGCGAGACATTGAATTCACCGTCCAGCTGCTTCAGCTCGTGCACGGCCAGACCGACCCCGACATCCGGCAACCGGGCACGCTGCCGGCCCTGGCCGCCCTGGCCGATGCCGGCTATGTCGGCCGCGCCGAAGCCGCCGAGTTCGCCCAGGACTACCGGATGCTGCGCCTGATGGAGCACCGGCTGCAGCTGGACCGGCTGCGCCGCACCCACCTGCTGCCCCGGGACGAGTCCGGGCTGCGGGTCCTGGCGCGGGCGACGGGCCTGGCGACGAGTGCAGCAGCGCTGATGACCCGGTGGGAGGCCACCAAACACCGGGTGCGTGGCCTGCACGAACGGTTGTTCTACCGGCCGCTGCTCTCCGCGGTCGCCGCCCTGCCCGCGGAGGGCCTGAACCTCACCAGTGCGCAGGCCGAGGCCCGGCTGGCCGCGATCGGCTTCCGGAACACGACGGGTGCCCTGGCCCACATCGCCGCTCTGACCAGCGGTGTGTCCCGGCGGGCGACCATCCAGCAGCACCTGTTGCCGGTGCTGCTGCAGTGGCTGTCCGACGGTGCCGACCCCGACTACGGGCTGCTGGCCTTCCGTCGGCTGAGCGACAGCCTCGGTTCCACGTACTGGTTCCTGCGGATGCTCCGGGACTCGTCGGGGGCCGCTGAACGGCTCACCCGGGTGCTCTCGGCGTCGCGATACGTCGGCGAACTCCTGGAGACCATTCCCGAGGCCGTCGCCTGGCTGGAACACGACAACGACCTGCGCCCCCGCCCGCTCGGCGTGTTGCAGGACGAGGCCCGCGCCGTCCTGGCCAGGCACGGCAGCCCCGACGCCGCCGCGTCGGTGCTCCGCACCAGCCGGCGACGCGAGATGCTTCGCCTGGCGCTGTCGGCCATCCTCGGTCGCATCAGCATCGACGAGCTGGCCGCGGGTCTGACGGATATCTCCACGGTCATCATCCAGGGTGTCCTGGGCGCCATCCGTGGCGCCGGCCTCACCGGTGACGACGGCCCGCTCGCTCCGGACGGCATCGAATTCGCCGTGATCGCCATGGGCCGCTTCGGGGGAGCCGAACTCGGGTTCGGCTCCGACGCCGACGTCATGTATGTCTTTCGGCCCGCGGCCCTCGAGGGCGGCGCGGCCCACGACCGGGCGACCTTCATCGTGCGGGAACTGAACCGGCTCACCGAGGACAACCGGCTGCCGTTCGACCTGGACATCGGCCTGCGCCCCGAGGGCAAGAACGGCGCTGTGGTGCGGTCCATCGACTCGTACCAGGCCTACTACCGCCGGTGGTCGCTGACCTGGGAGGCCCAGGCGCTGCTGCGCGCCCGTGGCGTCGCGGGAGAACCTGCGCTCCTGGCGGCCTTCCACACCGTGATGGACACCGTGCGGTATCCGGAACAGATCAGCGACCAGGACGTCCGCGAGATCAAGCGCATCAAGGCCCGCGTCGAGAACGAACGCCTCCCGCAGGGGGCCGACCCGAACCGGCACCTCAAGCTGGGTCGCGGTTCGCTCAGCGATGTGGAGTGGTTCGTGCAGTTGCTGCAGCTGCAGCACGCCGCGAGCGTCCCCGCCCTGCGCACGACGTCGACTCTCGAAGCGCTCGAGGAGGCCACCCGCGCCGGCTTGGTCTCCGGACCGGATGCCGCCGTCCTCCGCGCCGCGTGGCTGTTCGCCTCGCGCTGCCGATCGGCGATCACGCTGTGGACGAACAAGACCGCGGATGTGCTGCCCACCGACAGGATGCAGCTGGACGGCGTCGCCCGCATGATGGAGTATCCGCCGGGCTCGGCCAACCAGCTCGAGGAAGACTACCTGGCGGTGACCCGGCGTGCCCGTGCGGTCTTCGAGCGCAGGTTCTACGGACCGGTCGACCGGCCGGGGCCGTTCTCCGGCTGACCGAGACGCCGTCAACGACGAAGGGGCCGCAACCTGACGGTTGCGGCCCCTTCATCGTGCACGTGGGAGATTAGACCCCGTAGTACAGTTCGAACTCGAACGGGTGCGGGCGCTGCGCGAGGGGCTTGATTTCCTTCTCGCGCTTGTAGTCGATCCAGGTCTCGATGAGCTCGGGGGTGAAGACGTTGCCGGCGAGCAGGAAGTCGTGGTCGGCCTCCAGCGCCTGCAGGGCCTCTTCCAGAGACGCGGGAACCTGGGGGATGTTCTTCGCCTCTTCCGGGGGCAGCTCGTAGAGGTCCTTGTCGACCGGCTCGTGCGGTTCGATGCGGTTCTTGATGCCGTCCAGGCCGGCCATCAGCTGCGCGGCGAAGGCGAGGTAAGGGTTGCCTGAGGCATCGGGGGCGCGGAACTCGAGGCGCTTGGCCTTGGGGTTGGTGCCGGTGATCGGGATGCGGATCGACGCGGAGCGGTTACCGGCCGAGTAGACCAGGTTGACCGGTGCTTCGAAGCCCGGCACCAGGCGGTGGTACGAGTTGACCGTCGGGTTGGTGAAGGCGAGTACGGCCGGGGCGTGCTTGAGCAGGCCACCGATGTACCAGCGCGCCACGTCGGAGAGGCCGCCGTAGCCGGCCTCGTCGTAGAACAGCGGCTTGCCGTCGGCCCAGAGGGACTGGTGGGTGTGCATGCCGGAGCCGTTGTCGCCGAAGAGCGGCTTGGGCATGAACGTGGCGGTCTTGCCCCACTCGTGTGCGGTGTTCTTGACGATGTACTTGAACTTCAGCAGGTCGTCGGCCGCGTGCACCATGGTGTCGAACTTGTAGTTGATCTCGCCCTGGCCGCCGGTGCCCACCTCGTGGTGGCTGCGTTCGAGGATGAGGCCGGCGTCCATCAGCTTGAGGCAGATGTCGTCGCGCATGTCGGCGTGCTGGTCGACCGGGCTGACCGGGAAGTAGCCGCCCTTGAAGGGGGTCTTGTTGGCGAGGTTGCCGCCCTCTTCCTTGCGGCCGGAGTTCCAGGCGCCCTCGCTGGAGTCGACGGAGTAGAAGCTGGTGTGCTGGTTGACCTCGTAGCGCACGTCGTCGAAGATGTAGAACTCGGCCTCCGAGCCGAAGAACGCGGTGTCGCCGATGCCGGTGGAGGCGAGGTACTTCTCGGCCTTCTTGGCGACCTGACGCGGGTCCTTGGAGTAGATCTCGCCGTTGCGGGGGTTGTAGATGTCGAACAGCATGATCAGGGTGCGCTCGGCGCGGAACGCGTCGATGTACGCGGTGGTGACGTCGGGGATGAGCTGCATGTCGGATTCGTGGATCGACGCGAAGCCGCGGATCGACGAGCCGTCGAACATCTGGCCGACGGTGAAGAAGTCCTCGTCAACGGTCGACGCGGGGATGTTGAAGTGCTGCTGCACACCCGGCAGGTCGGTAAAGCGGAGGTCAAGGAACTTGACATCGGTGTCCTTGATGAACGAGAGCACTTCGGACGAATCGCGGAACATGCGGGTTGACTCCAAACGACGTAGGCGTGGGTGACTAGAAATGTCGCACACTGCGGCTTCCCCGACACTATTACGGACGGGTTACTTGAGAATGACGCTTATGTTTCCTCCATGTTACAGAGGGCGCGGTCGGTAAACTGATCCGGTGAATTCGACGCCTCCAAGACCCACCACCTTCGGGCAGCTGCCGCCCAGTACCTGGCCGGGGGAGCGGCTCGGCCTGCCGCGGACCGGCCCGCACTCCGTGGGGCGAGTCGGCCGGCGCATAGCGGCGCTGGCCATCGACTGGGCCATCGCCGTGGCCCTGACCTGTCTGATCTGGGGGTACACCTGGCTCAACTACGACGGTTTCGTGGTCCTGCTGGTCTTCGTGGGCCTGCAGGCCGTGCAGATCGCCGCGTTCGGTTGGAGCATCGGCCACCGCCTGCTCGGCCTGCGCGTGATCGCCCTCACCGGTGGCCGTGCGGGCGTGTGGCGCCCGGTGGTGCGGTCGGCGCTCCTGGGCCTGGCCATTCCCGCCCTGGTGTGGGACTCGGACCAGCGTGGCTTCCACGACAAGGTCGCCGGCACGGTTCTGATCAGGCGCTAGTCTCCGGCACACACAGAAGGGCACGGGGGTGACCCCGTGCCCTTCTGTGTCGCTGGATGCGTCTGGCTAGTTGCCGCGCTGCGGCCGGGCCTTGGTGGGGTCGACACCCTTGGGAATCGGCAGCTTCTTGGTCATGGAGTTGAGGCGGTTGTTCACCGCGAGCACTTCGGCCTTAGTGAGGGTCGGCTTGATCTTGGTCAGCCGCCGGGCGAGCTTGTGCAGCGGAACGGCATCGGCGTCGGGGCCCACGGCGATGACGGTGACCGCGACGTTGCCGCCGACCTTGGCCACCGAACGCTTTTCCTCGTCCAGCATCCGGGCGGTGCGGGTGCGCGGCCCCTCGCTGATGAGCACGACTCCACCGCGGCCGACGGCGCGGTAGACGGCGTCCTGGGTCTTACCGTTGACGGCGACGGGCATCTCGCTGCCCACCCAGCCTCGCTTGAGCGAACTGCGCAGAACGGCGCCGACGGCGCCGGGCTGGCCCTCGATCTGCGAGTAGGCAGCCTTTTCGGCGCGCCTGCCCAGGATGATCAGCATCGCCAGGACACCACCGAGTACGCCGGCCACGATCCAGAGGGCGATCGTGAATCCGTTGTCGGGGGTCAGCAGCAGCGCGAAGGCCAGGCCGATAACGACGGGAACCAGGAAACCCAGGATCATGAACAGAACGATGTTCGAGTCGTATCGCCGGGTCATCTGGAAGACCTGCCACATTTGCTTCAGGCGGCCAGGTTCTTTGGGGGTGCGGGGACTCTTGTCCTTGCTTCGTGCCATGGTTCTAAGACTACCCAGTCGGTCGATATGCGTGGAACGGATTTAGGGTCAAACGGCCTGACTGAAGCCCAGGGTCGCGTCGGCGAGGTGCTGCAGGTGAGCGGGCACCGGGCGTCCGGTGGCCAGCATCGACTGCGCCCACAGCCGGCCGGCCCGGTACGAGGAGCGCACCAACGGGCCGGCGAGAACCCCGAGGAAGCCGATCTGCTCGGCTTCTGCCTTGAGTTCGACGAATTCCTCCGGCCGCACCCACCTGGCCACCGGAAGGTGCCGGGGGCTCGGCCGCAGGTACTGCGTGATGGTGATGATGTCGGTCCCGGCGTCGTGCAAGTCCTGCAGCGCCTGGGACACCTCGGCGCGTTCCTCGCCCATGCCCAGGATCAGGTTCGACTTGGTGATCAGCCCCGCGGCGCGTCCCTGGCTCAGCACGTCGAGGGATCTGTCGTAGCGGAAGGCGGGGCGGATGCGTTTGAAGATCCGCGGGACCGTTTCGACGTTGTGTGCGAAGACCTCGGGGCGAGCGGAGAACACCTCGGCCAGGTGAATCGGGTTGCCCGTGAAATCCGGTACGAGGATTTCGACTCCGGTCCCCGGGCTCTGCTGGTGGATCTGCCGGATCGTCTCGGCGTACAGCCAGGCGCCCTCGTCGGGCAGGTCATCGCGGGCGACCCCGGTCACCGTCGCGTAACGCAGGTTCATCGCCACAACTGACTCGGCGACCCGGCGCGGTTCGTCGGTGTCGTAGTCGGCGGGCTTGCCCGTGTCGATCTGACAGAAGTCACAACGCCGGGTGCACTGGGAGCCGCCGATGAGGAAGGTCGCCTCACGGTCTTCCCAGCATTCGTAGATGTTCGGGCAGGCGGCCTCCTGGCACACCGTGTGCAGGTTCTCGCTTTTCACCAGCTCCTGCAGTTGGCGGTATTCGGGACCCATCCTGGCCCGGGTCTTGATCCAGTCGGGCTTACGTTCGATGGGTGTCTCGGCGTTGCGGATTTCCAGCCGCAGCATCCGGCGTCCCTCGGGCGCGGCGGTCATGCGGGCACCGCCAACCGGGTGCGGAGATGGGTCGTGATGGACTCGACGACGTCTTCGGTGCGGACCTCTCGGCCGAGCACGCGGGACATTGTGGTGACGCCGGCGTCGGCGATTCCGCAGGCGACGATGCGGTCGTACGGTTCGAGTGAGTTGTTGCAGTTGAGTGCGAAGCCGTGCATGGTCACGCCGTCGGCGACCCGGATGCCGATGGCGGCGATCTTGTCCTCCGCCCCAACGGGTCCGACCCAGACGCCGCTGCGGCCCCGCACCCGTCTGCCGTCGATGCCGAAATCGGCGAGGGCCTCAATGAGGATGTCCTCGAGCAGGCGCACATAGCCCACCACATCGATCGGTTCGGGCAGGCGCAGGATCGGGTAGCCGATCAGCTGCCCTGGACCGTGCCAGGTGATCCGGCCGCCGCGGTCGACGTCCACGACCGGGGTGCCGTCGGTGGGACGGTCCTCCGGTTGGGTGCGTTTGCCGGCCGTGTAGACGGCGGGGTGTTCGAGGAGCAGGACGGTGTTCGGTCGTTGACCGGACACCACCGTGCGATGGACGGCGCGCTGGAGCTCAAGGCCCTCGAAATACGGCACGGAGTTGGCGCTTAGCCCCGCGACGACAAAGTCGAGCATTCAGCAAGTCTAGGGGTCTCCTCCCCAGCCTGAGGACCGCCCGGGTTTCCGCCAGATTCGCATCAGGGAGACGCCGCAGCCGGCCGGCGCGGCACGGTGGAGAGATGGAGCACACGCAGATTCCCGCCCGGGAGGAAAGCCTGGCCGGGTTCCGGCTGGTACGCCGGATCGGTACCGGGAGCCGGTCGATCATCTACCTCGGCCAGGCGACCGGTGAGCAGGGCCACCCCCTGACCGCGGCGCTGAAGGTGTTCAGGCTCGACGCAGACAGGCCGGCCCTTGACCGGCAGGTGCGCGCCATGCTCACGCTGCCGCCGGCGATACTCGCGCCCCTGCGGGACGTGGCGACGGCGCCCGACGGCCGGCTCTGCCTCGTGCTGGAGCGCCTGACCGGATCGTCGTTGGACCGGCTACTCGCCGAGCGGGGCGCCCTCGGTGCGGGCGAGGTCGTCACAATCGCGGCGACGATCACGACAGCACTGCAGGCATTGCACGACGCCGGATTCAGCCATTCCATGATCGGACCTGCCTGCGTGCGATTCGACGGCAGCGGCCGACCGGTGCTCCTCGGGCTGGGCGCGCTGGAGGAGCTGCCGGCCGGGGGAGCCGGGGTCGCGCGCCGGCGGGATGACCTCGTGCGGCTGGCGGGCTGTGTCAGAGCCGTCCTCGACCATCTGGACCCTCATGCGGCCCAGGCGGAGACCGCGGCGTCGGTGTTGGCCGAGTACGAGGCCGCGGCCACGGCGAGGCCCGTTCCGACGGACCTGACCGGTGTGGAGTCGGTCCTGTTCGACTGGTCGCCGGCGACGGCAGTCCGCGGTGCGGTGCCGGGCTCCTCGCCGGCAGAGTCGGACGGACCGGAGGAGCACCCTGGCCGGGCCGCAGCGGGAAGCCTGTTGACGCGACCGGCCCGGCCTGCGCGGGGTGCTGAGCCGGCCACCCGGGGCCAGGCGCGATTGCCGAACGCCCAGCGCAGAAGCCCGGCGAACCCGTTGGGAGCGCTGGGCCGGCTGACGCCACGCTGGCACGCGTGGGGGCAGGCGCTGCTGCAACGCCGGGTCGGCCGGGACGGGTTTCGGGCCGGTCCGGCAGCGGCTGCCGGTTCCCGCGCGCCGCGGAGAGCGATGCGGCCCGTCATGGCCGGCGTCTGCCTGGCGGTTGTGCTGGCCGCCGGCGGTCTCGCGGCGCTGTCCTGGGCCGAGTCCCCAGGTGCCGCCGGGGACTCCGGCGACCGGCCGGACACCGCGCCGCAGGCATCGTCACCCGGCGCCGAGACACCCTCGGGGCACGGCGACGACGGATCAGCCGCGACCCTCGTCGCCGACGATCCGGCGGCGGCGGCCCTGGCTCTGCTTGAGCTGCGCGAGGGGTGCCTGGCCCAGGCCTCGGTGCTGTGCCTCGATGGGGTCGACCAGGCCGGTTCCGTGGCCATGGCCGCCGACTCCTATCGGGTGCAGCAGACGGAACCGAGCGCCGGCGGGCCGGCTGCCGACGGGGCGCCCGGGCCGGGCAGGGCGGCAGGTTTCACGGCCACAGTGCAGGAGCGCCGGGGCAACGCGGCGCTGATAGTTCTGACGCCGGTGGCGGGTGGGCCCGCCAACACACAACCGGCCTCGGCCCTGGTGATCAAGGGCGAGGCCGGCTGGCGGTTACGCGAACTCTTCGACTACTGACCCGTCGGACGGGTCGGGGAAACTAGATTCCGAGGTTCGCCTCGAATGCGCCGGCTTCCAGGCGTGCCTTCATGGTGGTGAGGAAGCGCGAGGCGTCCGCTCCATCGATGATGCGGTGGTCGTAGGACAGCGCCAGGAACACCGTCGAACGAATGGCGATGGAGTCCAGGCCCTTGTCGGTCACGACGACCGGCTTCTTGTAGACGACGCCGGTGCCCAGAATGGCGCTCTGCGGCAGGAAGACCACCGGGGTGTCGAACAGCGCGCCGCGCGAACCCGTGTTGGTGAGGGTGAACGTGCCACCGGACAGCTCGTCGGGCTTGAGCTTGTTGTCGCGGGTGCGGGCGGCCAGGTCGGCGATCTGGGCGGCGAAACCGGCCAGGTCGAGGTCACCGGCGTCGCGGATGACGGGAGTCAGCAGTCCGCGTTCGGTGTCCACGGCGATGCTCATGTTCTCCTGGCCCGGGTACACGATCGACGTGCCGTCGACGGTCGCGTTGATGATCGGGTTCGCCTTCAACGCCTCGGCCGCGGCCAGGGCGAAGAACGGCAGGAAGGAGAGCTTGTTGCCGGTCTTCTCGTGGAAGGAGACCTTGACCTTGTCGCGGAGCATGGCGACGCGGGTGACGTCAACCTCCACGACGGTGGTGAGCTGTGCCGTCTGCTGCATCGACGCGACCGCGCGCTCGGCGACGACCTTGCGCAGGCGCGACATCGGCACGGTGGTTCCGCGCAGCGGCGACACCTCGACCTCGGCGGCGGCCGGAGTGGCGGGCGCGGCCGTGGCGGTGGCGGAGATGATGTCCTGCTTGCGGATGCGTCCGCCGACACCGGTGCCGGTGATGGTGGACAGGTCAACGCCGGCCTCGTTCGCGAGCTTGCGAACGATGGGCGTGACGTAGCCGCTGGTGCCGGAGTGGGCGCCGCGGGTCGGCTCGGCGGCGGGTGCTGCCGGGGCCGGTGCTGCGGGTGCGGCAGCGGGGGCCGCTGCCACCGGGGCGGGTGCTGCCGGGGCGGGT
>NZ_PJJP01000017.1 GCF_002929555.1 Cryobacterium sp. N22 | reverse complement strand
GTCGACGACGCACCGGCCGGTGCCGTCGCTGCGAAGCCCGCCGTCGCCGAGCCCGCCGTTGCCGAGCCCGCTATTGCCGAGCCAGTCGCCGTGAAGCCCGCCGTGGAGCCCGTCGCCGTTAAGCCCGTCACCGTGAAGCCCGTCACTGAGAGGCCCGTCCCGGCAGAGCCCGCCGTCGACGCCACCATGGTGCTGCCAATCGCCCCTGCCACCCCCGCACCCTCCGGCGACGACGAGACCGCCGTCTTGACGACGCCGGCAACGCCGGATTCCGACGACACCGTGGTGCTGACCGCGGCACCGGCGACGAACGCCCGTGCCGCCGAGCCTGACCGGCAGTCGAGGCGACCGTTCTGGCGGTTGCCCATGTTCGCTCCGAAGCAGACCGAGGCGGTGTCCCCGGACCCCGCTGCAGGGTCCGCCCCGACCGACCCCGGCGCAGCAGCGCGCACGGAGGCCGTGGCACCCGCGAGCCCCGAGGCCGCTGTCGCCCCTGCTCGGCCAACGGCGCCCGTCGTCATGGCCGCAGACACCGCCAGCCATGCCACCGCGGTCCCGGAACCCGTCGTCGGTGCCACGGCACAGCGCATCCCGCCGGTCGTGCGCAAGCCGCTGGCCCCGCGTACCGGCGCATCCGCGGTCATCGGTGCGCTCACACCCGTGGAGATCGCGGTCAGCGGCCTGAACAAGCGCTTCGGCCAGAACGTCGCCGTCGCCGACGTCAACCTCGAGGTTCGGGCCGGGTCGTTCTACGGCATCGTCGGTCCCAACGGTGCGGGCAAGACCACCACGCTGTCGATGATCACCGGGCTGCTGCGGCCGGACTCGGGTTCGATCCAGGTGCACGGCATCGACGTGTGGGCCGACCCGTTCGCCGCCAAGCGCACCATCGGAGTCCTCCCGGACCGGCTTCGGCTGTTCGACAGGCTCACCGGTGCGCAGCTCCTCTACTACTCCGGCGTGCTGCGGGGGCTCGAGAGCGAAACGGTGCGAGCCCGGTCCGCGGACCTGGCTGCGGCGTTCGGTCTCGAGGATGCCCTCAACCGCCTGGTCGCCGACTACTCGGCGGGCATGACCAAAAAGATCGCCCTGGCCTGCGCGATGATCCATTCGCCGCGCGTGCTGGTGCTCGACGAACCATTCGAATCGGTCGACCCGGTGTCGGCCGTGAACGTCACCGAGATCCTGCAGCGCTACGTCGCGGCCGGTGGAACGGTTATTCTCTCCAGCCACGGTATGGACCTCATCCAGCGGGTCTGTGACCACGTGGCGATCATCGTGCAGGGCTCCGTGCTGGCCGCGGGAACTATCGACGAGGTGCGCGGCAACGTGTCACTCGAAGAGCGTTTCGTCGACCTGGCCGGCGGACGAAAGGTTGCGGAGGGCCTGGAGTGGTTGCACAATTTCTCGGACTGAAACTGAGGCTCCTCGCCAATCTGTTCCGGCGTAGCCCCTGGCAGGTCGTGGGAGTGGTGCTCGGTCTGCTCTACGGGCTGCTCGTCGCTGCGGCCCTGGTGGCCATGCTCATCGCGTTCCGGTTCGTCGACGACATCGGCGCCATCCGGGACGGTCTCACCGTCGCCGGCTCGCTCGTGGTGCTCGGATTCTTCCTCGTGCCGCTCGTCTTCGGCGTCGACGACAGCATGGACCCGCGCAAGTTCGCCACCCTGGGCATCCCGAACAAGCAGCTGTCATTCGGCCTCGCCGTGTCCGCACTGGTCGGCGTTCCGGCGACCACGCTCGCGCTGGTGCTACTGGGCACCATCGTGACCTGGTCCAGGGGAGGGGGGGAGATCCTGTTCGCCACTGCGGCGGCCGCGCTGCTGCTGGCGACCTGCATGCTCGCCTCCAGGGTGAGCACGTCCATCTCCGCGTTCCTGCTCTCCACCCGCCGGGCCCGCGAGTTCACCGGCATCCTCGGCATCCTGCTGATCGTCATGATCACCCCTGTGGTGGTCTTGCTGGTCAACGTGGACTGGAGCAAGTACGGGCTGGACATGCTCGGCGGTTTCGCGAGCATCCTCGGCTGGACGCCGCTGGGCGCGGCTTGGGCCGTGCCGGGTGACGCCGCTGTCGGGGACTGGGGGATAGCCTTCCTCAAACTCCTCATCGCCGCGGCGACCGTGTACCTGCTCTGGCTCGCCTGGCAGGGTCTGGTGGCCCGGATGCTCGTCACGCCGGGCCGCGAGGCGCAGGCCAAGGCTTACGGCGGTCTGGGCTGGTTCGACCGGATGCCGCACAACCCGATCGGTGCCATCGCCGCCCGCAGCATCACCTACTGGGGCCGCGACCCGCGGTACTGGGTCTCGCTGATCATGATCCCGATCGTGCCGGTCCTGGTCATCCTGCCTCTCGTCTTCGCCGGGATGCCCTTCGAATACCTCGTCCTCGTTCCCGTACCGCTCATGTGCGTCTTCCTCGGCTGGACGCTGCACAACGACGTCGCCTATGACCACACCGCCATCTGGCTGCACGTGGTCTCCGGACCGCGCGGGGTGGCCGACCGCGTCGGCCGGCTCGTTCCAGCGCTCTTCGTGGGCATCCCGTTGATCGGGCTCGGCTCGGCCGGCAGCGTCAGCATTCACGGTGACTGGGCGGTGCTTCCCGGGCTGCTCGGCGTGAGCACCTGCATCCTGCTCGCCGGTCTGGGTTTCTCCAGCTTCACCTCGGCCCGGTTCCCCTACCCGGCGACAAAGCCCGGTGACAGCCCATTCGCGCAGCCGCAATCGTCGGATACCGCCGCCGCGATCATCCAGTCATTCACCTTCGTCGGGTCGATCGTCGTGGCCCTGCCGGCCATCGTGTGCGCCGTGCTGGGTGTTTTCGTGGATCCGCTGTGGAACCTGCCGGCTCTGTACTGGGGGCTCGGCATCGGTTTCGTCATGCTGATCGGTGGGGTGTGGCTGGGCTCGCGTACCTTCGAAAGGCGTGGCCCGGAAATGCTCTCCTCCGCATTGCGCGCGTAGCTGCATACACTTGATTCCATGACACACGACATTCGCGCGAGCATCGCAGAGCCCGGCCGCGGCCCCGAAATTGGTGGCGGAACATCCACCCTCGATCGTGAACTCGAGGAACTGCTCAACCAGGAGCAGATCGAGCCCGGCGACCACGAACGTTTTTCGCACTACGTGCCCAAAGACAAGATTCTCGAGTCGGCGATGACCGGCAAACCGGTCAAGGCGCTGTGTGGCAAGAAGTGGCTGCCGGGCCGCGACCCGGAGAAGTTCCCGGTCTGCCCGACCTGCAAGTCCATCTACGAAAAGATGAAGCAGGACTAACCGGTCGCTAGCGGTACGCCGTCGGGATGACGGCGTCGCCGCGGCCGAGCCTGAACGCGTCGATCGGCAGCTCCCGCATGGCCGCGGCGTTCTGCTCGCGGGCCAGCCGGGTCCCGGCTGCGCCCAGGTAGCGCTCGTCGACAACCCCGGCCTCCATGAGCGGCACCAGCAGCGGCCGCTCCGTGGCACCGGCGCTGCTGGGTTCGTGGGCCGCAACCGGTGCGTCCGTCGGGCCGTTCGTCGCCACCATGACAATTTCTTCTCGGGCGGTGCCGGTCGCGTCCAGCAGTCGCAGGGCGCTCTTGCGCCCGCCGACCGACGCCTTCGAGGCCGAGGTTTTCGCCACCGAGACCCACTCGTCTGCCGCGTTCTTGTGCGCCACCAGCTTGTAGACCATGCCGGCCGCCGGAGCGCCGGACCCGGTCACGAGCGAGGTGCCCACCCCGAACGCATCAACCGGCGACGCCGAGAGCGCCGCGATCGAGTACTCGTCCAGGTCGCTGGTGACGGTGATCTGGGTGTTCACGGCGCCGAGCGAGTCCAGCTGGGCGCGCGCGGCGGCGGCGACGGTGGGCAGGTCGCCGGAGTCGATGCGGATCGAGCCCAACCCGGTGCCGGCCGCGGATACGGCCAGTTCGATGCCGCGCTCGATGTTGTAGGTGTCAACGAGCAACGTGGTCGACGCGCCGAACGCATCCACCTGGGCGCGGAACGCGTCCTCTTCGGTGTCGTGCAGCAGCGTGAAGGAATGGGCGGCGGTGCCCATGGTGGGAATTCCCCAGCTGCGGCCGGCTTCGAGGTTGCTGGTGGAGGCGAACCCGGCGATGTACGCGGCGCGCGCCGCGGCCACGGCGGAGTGTTCGCCCGTGCGACGGGATCCCATCTCGGCCAGCGGCCGGCCCAGGCTCACCGACACCATGCGGGCGGCGGCGCTGGCCACGGCGCTGTCGTAGTTGAGCACGCTGAGGATCAGGGTCTCGAGCACGACGCACTCGGCGAAGGTGCCGTCGACCTGGATCAGCGGGGAGCCCGGGAAATAGGCGTCGCCTTCCCGGTAACCCCAGATGTTGCCGCTGAAGGAGTAGTCCGCCAGCCAGTCGAGGGTGGGCGGGCGCACCACGTTGTTGGCGCGCAGCCAGTCGAGTTCGGCGTCGCCGAACCTGAAATCACGGATCAGCTCGAGCAGCCGGCCGGTGCCGGCCACGATCCCGTACCGCCGGCCCGCGGGCAGCCGCCGGGCGAAGGCCTCGAACATGCACTCACGGTTCGCGGTGCCGCTCTGGATCGCGGCATCCACCATGGTGAGTTCGTAGCGGTCGGTTCGAAAGGCAGAAGTCTCGGTCACGCGAGAAGCCTAGCTGCCCGCCGCGGCCCGGGCAGTGCACACTCTCCCGCCGCCGAGATGCGCGAAACGGCCCCTTCACATGCGTCGAAGGGGCCGTTTTCGGCAATTCGCGGTGCCTGGTGCGGCCTACAGGGCGCCGAAGGCGACGATGCAGTTCTGGCCGCCGAAGCCGAACGCGTTGACCAGCGCGTGCTTGATGGGCTGGATGCGCGCGGTGAGCGGCGTGTAGTCCAGGGTGCAATCCGGGTCGGGAGTGCGCAGGTTGATCGTGGGCGGAACGATGCCGTTCTTGATCGACAGGGCGCCGACCAGGGCGGACAGGGCTCCGGCGGCGCCGATCATGTGCCCGGTCATCGACTTCGGCGCGGTGATGGAGATCTTGTCGGCGAAGTGGCGCAGCGAATTGCGGATGGCCAGGGTCTCCGCCTTGTCGTTGGCCTGGGTGGAGGTGCCGTGGGCCACGATCATGTCGATGTCGGCCGGGTTGAGCCGGCTCCGGTCCAGGGCGCGGGTGATGGCCTGGCTGGCGTAGGTGCCCGACGGGTCGGGCGCCACGATGCTGAAGCCGTCGCTGGTGAGGGCTCCGCCGAGCACCTCCGCGTAGACACGGGCCCCGCGGGCGCGGGCGTGGGAGAGCAGCTCCATGACGAACACCACGGCACCCTCGCCGAAGACCAGGCCGTTGCGGTTCGCGTCGAACGGGCGGCTGGCCTCGGTGGGTTCGTCGTTGTGGGTGGACGCGGCGTGCATGGCGTTCAACCCGGCGAACATCACCGGGGTGATGGCGGCCTCGACCCCGCCGGCGATGACGACGTCTGCGTCGCCGGTGACGAGCATGGTGCGGGCCTCGAGAAGGGCGTAGGCGCCGCTCGCGCAGGCCAGGGCGCTGGCGTTCACCGGGCCGTGCACGCCCAGGTCGATGGCGATCTCGCAGGCGGCCATGTTCATCAGCGACTGCGGAACGAAGCGGGGGGAGATGCGGCGGGGGCTGCCGGCGTTGACGTGCTCGGTGGCATCCTGGATCTCGGCGTAGCCGGACACGGCGCTGTTGACGATGACGCCGGTGTGGATGCCCTCCATCGAGGGGCCGAAGCCGGCGTCCGCCACGGCCTCGCGAGCGGCGGCGATGGCCAGCTGCGACGCACGGGAGGCGCGCTTGACCTGCTTGATCGACATCCGGGTGGCCGGGTCGAAGCCCGTGACCTCTCCGGCGATCTGGGTGGGCAGGTCGGTGGCATCGAACTGCGTGATGCGGGCCACGCCGCTGCGACCGTTGGTCAGCCCGTCCCAGGTTTCAGTCCACGAATTACCGAGGGGCGTCAGCGCACCCAGGCCAGTGATTACGACTCGATCATTCATGACGATCATCTCCTCAGACGGCGCGAGGGACGTCTCCGGTGGCGGGCTCTGCCTGGTTGGCCTGGCCCATATGCCGAGTGTAGTTACGGCTATATTCCGCCCCACGTACGTTGGGCCGTTCTGGGCATATGGCGGTGTCCAGCATGGCCGAAGGCCGAACCCGGCTAGGCTTGATCGACGTGACTGATGCACCGATTGGGATTTTCGACTCCGGGGTCGGCGGACTAACCGTCGCCCGGGCTATCAAGGACCAACTGCCCAACGAGTCGATCCTCTATATCGGCGACACCGCTCATTCGCCCTACGGGCCGAAGAAGATCGCCGACGTACGCGAGTACGCACTCGAGGTGCTCGACGACCTGGTGTCCCAGGATGTGAAGTTGCTGGTAATCGCCTGCAACACCGCTTCGGCCGCCGTGTTGCGGGATGCCAGGGAGCGCTACAGCGTTCCGGTGATCGAGGTGATCCAGCCGGCGGTGCGCCGTGCGGTGGGCACCACGCGCAACAAGAGGGTCGGTGTGGTCGGCACGGCGGGCACCGTGAACTCCCGGGCCTACAACGACGCGTTCGCCGCGGCCACCGACATCCAGCTGTTCTCGCAGGCCTGCCCGCGCTTCGTGGAGTTCGTCGAATCCGGCGTCACCACCGGCGCGGAGGTGCTGCGCGTCGCCGAGGAATACCTCGCACCGCTCAAGGCCGCCGACGTGGACACCCTTGTGCTCGGCTGCACCCACTATCCGTTCCTGCGCGGCGTCATCTCCTATGTCATGGGTGACGCGGTGACGCTGGTCTCCAGCCACACCGAGACCGCCAACGACGTCTACAGGGTGCTGGTGGGCCAGGGCCTCGAACGGGTGGATGCCGCCCCGCCAAGCTACCGCTACGAGGCCACCGGCGACAGCGCCGACGACTTCCTCCGACTCGCCCACCGCCTGCTCGGCCCGGAGATCTCCCACGTGGACCTCGTCGCGACCGGCACCATCAGCCTCAGCGAGGTGACCAGACTGGCCGCCTCGACCGCCCCATCCCGCCTATTCAGCCCCCGTCCTTCCAAGGAGAACCCGTGACCGACATCCTGCGCGCCGATGGCCGCACCAACGACCAGCTGCGCCCCGTCACCATCGAACGCGGCTGGAGCGACCAGGCTGAGGGATCCGCACTGATCTCCTTCGGCCGCACCAAGGTGCTCGCCACGGCGTCGTTCACCAACGGAGTGCCGCGCTGGATGGCCGGTAAGGGCAAGGGCTGGGTCACCGCCGAGTACTCGATGCTGCCCCGCTCGACGAACTCCCGCATGGACCGCGAGTCGGTCAAGGGCCGCATCGGCGGCCGCACCCACGAGATCAGCCGGCTGATCGGCCGGAGCCTGCGCGCCGTCGTCGACATGAAGGCGCTCGGCGAGAACACCATCGTCATCGACTGCGACGTGCTGCAGGCCGACGGCGGCACCCGCACCGCCGCCATCACCGGCGCCTACGTGGCCCTGGCCGACGCCCTCGAATGGGGACGCGAGAAGAAGTTCATCGCCCAGAAGGCGCAGCCGCTCACCGACAGCGTCGCCGCCGTCTCGGTGGGCATCATCGCCGGCGTGCCGATGCTCGACCTCGCCTACACCGAGGACGTTCGCGCCGAGACCGACATGAACGTCGTCGTCACGGGCCGCGGCAAGTTCATCGAGGTTCAGGGCACGGCCGAGGGCGCTCCCTTCGACCGCAGCGAGCTGGACTCCCTGCTCGACCTGGCACTCGGCGGGGCGATCACGCTCACCGATCTGCAGAAGACCACGCTGGGCCGCTGACATGCGCGTCGTTCTCGCCACCCACAACGCCCACAAGGTCGAGGAGCTGCGTCGCATCCTGGCGCCGATGCTGCCGGGCCTGGAGGTGCTGGCCTACGACGGTCCGGAGCCGGTCGAGAACGGTGCGACGTTCACCGAGAACGCGCTGATCAAGGCGCGCGCCGCCGCCGCGCACACCGGCCTGCCCGCGATCGCGGATGACTCGGGCATCTGCGTGGACGTGTTGGGCGGCGCACCCGGTATCTTCTCGGCCCGGTGGGGCGGACCGGCGCGGGACTCCGAGGAGAACCTGCGTCTGCTGCTCTGGCAGCTCAGCGACATGACCGACGAGCACCGGGCCGGCCACTTCACCTGCGTGGCCGCGCTGGCGTTGCCGAACGGCGTGGAGCGGGCGGTCACGGGGGAGTGGCCCGGCCGGATCCTGCGTGAACCGGCCGGCGCCGGCGGGTTCGGCTACGACCCCATCTTCCAGCCGGACGGCCACACCGTGTCGGCCGCCGAGCTGCCCGCAGACGTGAAGAACGCCGTGAGCCACCGGGCCATCGCGTTCGCGGCGCTAGGGCCGGTGCTATCCGAGCTTTTGGGCGCCTGACCGGCGAATATCGTTCGCCTGGTTAGGCGAACCTGAGCTGCTGAGAACGGCACTCATTCCCAACTAGCCGCCGGGCTGGCTTTCGCCGGGGCGGGCTCGTAGCGTTGAAGCATGGGCCACGATCACGCATCCGCTTCGACGAGCAATCGCTCGCGCCTGTCGATCGTTATCGGCCTGGTCGCGGCGGTACTCGTCGTCGAAATCGTGGGCGCCTGGTTCACCGGATCCCTGGCCCTACTCGCCGACGCCGGCCACATGTTCTCCGACCTGGCCGGTCTGATCATCGCCCTCACGGCCACCGTCGTCGCGGCCCGCCCCGCCACCGACCGGCAGACCTTCGGCTACCAACGGGCCGAGGTGTTCGGTGCGCTGCTCAACGGCCTGATCCTGCTCGTGGTGGCGGGCTTCGTGGTCGTCGGCGCGATCAGCCGGCTGACCTCCGGCGCCCCCGCTGAGGTTCTGGCGGCCCCGATGCTTGTCGTGGCCGTGGTCGGCCTTCTGGCCAACATCGTCGGGATCCTGCTGCTGCGTCCGGCCGCGGCCGGGTCGATCAACATGCGCGGCGCCTACCTCGAGGTGCTCGGCGATGCGTTGGGATCGGTGGCCGTGATCGTGGCCGCGGTCGTCATCCTGCTGACCGGCTTCGCGCAGGCCGACGCCATCGCCTCACTGGTGATCGCCGCGATGATCGTGCCGCGGGCCTTCGGGCTGCTGCGCGACGTGGTGCGGGTGTTCAGCGAGTCGGCCCCGGCGGACACCGACGTGCGGGCGATCCGGGAACACCTCGAGGGCACCGCAGGTGTGGTGGCCGTGCACGACGTGCACGTGTGGGCGATCACCTCGGGCTCGCATGTGTTCAGCGCGCACATCGTGGTCGAACCGGAGCTGCTGGCGGCCGGGAAGTCGGGCGCACTGCTGCGTGAGCTGTCCGGATGCCTCTCCGACCACTTCGACGTCGAGCACTCCACGTTCCAGCTCGAGCCGGCCGATCACGCGGCGGATGCCGAACACGAGCACCACTCGCACCGCTGAGCGGGCAGGCGGGTGTCAGGCCTCGTGCTTGCCGTCGTTGTCGGTGTTGAAGGTCTCGGGGTCGAGCACGAGCTTCTTCGGGTCGATGGTCACGCCGGCGCGGGCCTCGCGGCGGGCCTTCACGGTTGACTGCACGTAGTGGTAGATCGTGGGGAGCAGGGTGAGCACGACGGCGCCCAGCAGGATCAGGTCTATGTAGTCGCGCACGAAGTCGGCCAGCGGTGGGATGTAGCCCAGGAAGTAACCGAAGAAGGTGAGACCGGCACCCCAGATCATGGCGCCGATGAAGTTGTACAGGCTGTACTTGCGGTAGTCCATGTGCCCGACACCCGCGGCGACCGGGGCGAAGGTGCGCACGATCGGCACGAAGCGGGCGGCGATCACGGCGAAACCGCCGAAGCGCACGAAGAAAGCGTTCGTGCGTTGCACGTTCTTCACGCTGAACAGGCCGGATTCCTTGCGTTCGAACACCCGCGGGCCGAGCCGGTGGCCGATCAGGTAGCCCACCTCGCCGCCGATGAAGGCGGCACCGCCGATGGCCAAAGCCACCCACCAGATGTCGATGGTGATGATGTCGAAGAAGACGAACAGGCCGGTGATCACCAGAAGGGTGTCGCCGGGGAGCAGGAAACCGATCAGCAGACCGGTCTCGGCGAAGACGATCGCGCACACACCAAGCAACGCCCAGGGACCGAAACCGTTGATGAGGATCTCGGGGTCGAGCCAGGGGATGAGTGCTGTGTTAATCACGAAGAAAACTCCAGTCGTCGGCGGCTAGATCGGCCAGTCGGCGGTGATCGCTTGCGTCGCTACAGGTTAGCGCGTTCTGGCACCTGAAGGCCTGATGAAGGGGTGGGCTAACCCCCCAATGTGTTGTGAGATCCGGTGCTCGTGCGGGCGCCGAGGCGCACCTGGGCACGGTCGGCGAACCAGGTGCGCAGGCCGAACACTATCGACGCCGTGATGAAAAAACCGGCGATGACGTAGGCGGCGCTCTTCACGCCGGGGATCGCCGCGGCGTAGTAGCCCGTCAGGGTGATCCCGACACCCCAGGCCAGGGCTCCGACGATGTTGCTGGAGAGGAACCTGTAGTAGTTCATGCGGCCGACTCCGGCCACCACGGGAACGAACACCCGGGCCCAGGGCATGAAGCGGGCCACGACCACGGCCCACCAGCCGTACTTGAGGTAGAAGGACTCCGTTTTCACGATCATCTGCTGGGTGCGCCGGCCGCCGCGTTTGTCGAGATAGCCACGACCGTATCGGCGCCCGAGCAGGAAGCCCACCTGATCGCCGAGGAACGCGGCGATGCCGACGCCGACGGCCAGCACCACGATGTTCAGGTTCGTCGTGGACGCGGCCACCAGGCCGGCGCCGAACAGGAGCGAGTCGCCGGTGATGAACGGGATGAACACCCCCAGGAACAGGGCGGTGCCGGCGAACACGAGTGCCCAGACGAGCAGGTAGAACACCACGACACCCGCGCTGGAGAGGAAGTCGCTGAGCTGGCCGTCCAGGGCCGCGGCGCGGACCATCGGCTAGCGCGCCAACCCGTCGAAAACGGCACCGTTGTAGGTGAAGGCGGCATCGACCTCGGCCACGAGGGCGTCAACCTCGGCTGGTGCGAGCGACATGGCGTTCAACCGGTCGCGGTAGGCACGCTTGTACTGCACGATGTTGTTGATCGCGTCGAACCTGTAGAAGCCCAGCTGTTCGGGCACGGCGCCGTAGTGCCGGGCCACGAGTGCCGCGATGGCCTGGCCGCCCGACAGATCACCGAGGTAGCGGGTGTAGTGGTGGGCCAGGCAGCGCACCCGGTCGGCGCTGGTGAGGGACTGCAGGTGGGCGATGTACTCGGTGGTCGCGGCCAACGGCGGATGTTCCCGGCGCCAGTCGATGACGCCGAGCGCGGCGAGGTCGCTTTCGATGGCGGGCAGCCGGTCGAGGGCGGGGTCGAAAACGTCGATACGGTCGACCTGGGATACCCGGTCGACGAGCTGTTCGAGGGCCTCGTAGACCCAGGCGTACTGCCCGAGGTACCGGGTGTAGTCCGCGAGCGAGAGCTCGCCGCTCATCAGCTCGGTGATGAAGGACCGGGTCTCGGTATCACGATGCTGGTTGCTCGAGCTGGCGCGAAGGTAGTCGGCCAGAGTCTGCTGCTGGTCCAGGGGGTGCTGCGCGGAGATGGGGGTCGCGGTCATGAGAACCGATCTGCTGGGAGACGAGTAAGGCAATCCTAACCAGAGCGCATCCAGGGTGGCCAGAATCGGAGAGAATTCTCGGTTGCAGCGGAGCCGGACGGCATCTGAGTGCCGACAGCCGGTGCCCGTTGGTGCGGGAGAAGGGACTTGAACCCTCACGCTCGAAAGCACAGGTACCTAAAACCTGCGTGTATACCAATTTCACCACTCCCGCAGTGCTGGTCCAGTCTAGAGTGCCCCGGTTCGCGGCGGAGTGGTGAGGCGGTCACCCGGCCGGGCCGGGCTGTGGATAACTCGCACGCGCGAGTCCGGTTGTGCAGCAGGATTCCTTCATGACCGAGGCCGTGCGCATCATCACCGAGCAGGTGCGGCTGCGCGTGCGCCGCGACGGCGTCGACCTGGCCGCCGACGACACCCTCGCCGACCAATACGTGCGCGACGAGGTGCGCCGGTACAGCGAGCGGGCCCTCGGCGGGTCGTTGCCGTTGCTCACCGATGAGTTCCAGGCCACCAGGGAGGTGGTCGCCGCGCTCACCGGGTTCGGTGCCCTGCAACCGTTCCTCGACGACCCCGACATCGAGGAGATCTGGATCAACTCGCCCAGCCGGGTGTTCGTCGCCCGTGACGGTGTGCCCGAGTTGACCCCGATGGTGCTCACCGAGCGAGAGGTGCGCGACCTGGTCGAGCGGATGCTGCAAGCGTCCGGGCGCCGGGTCGACCTGTCCTCGCCGTTCGTGGATGCGTCCCTGCCCGACGGGTCCAGGCTGCACGTCGTGATCCCGGACATCACCCAGCGGTACTGGTCGGTCAACATCCGCAAGTTCACCCGGCGCATCCGGGATCTCACCCAGCTCGTGGCGCTGGGTGCACTCACCCAGCCGGCCGCGGAGTTTCTGCGGGTGTGCGTGCGGGGCGGGCAGAACATCCTCGTCTCCGGTGCCACCCAGACCGGCAAGACCACCATGCTCAACGCCCTGTTGTCGGCCACGCGCCGCACCGAACGCATCATCACTGTGGAGGAGACCTTTGAACTGAGCGTTGGGGCGCGCGACGTCGTGGCCATGCAGTGCCGGCAGCCCAGCCTGGAGGGCGCGGGGGAGATCACCCTGCGGCGGCTGATCAAGGAATCACTGCGGATGCGGCCCGACCGGCTGGTTGTGGGCGAGGTGCGTGAAGCGGAGAGCCTGGACCTGCTCATCGCGCTCAACAGCGGGCTGCCCGGCATGTGCTCGATCCACGCCAACAGCGCCAGGGACGCCCTCGCCAAGCTGTCGACGCTGCCGTTGCTGGCCGGGCGCAACATTGACTCCTCGTTTGTGCTGCCCACCGTGGCCGGCTGTATCGACATCGTGCTGCACTGCGAGATGGACAGGCACGGGCGCCGGCGGGTGACCGAGATCATCGCACCGAGCGGTCAGCTCACCGGCGCCACCATCGAAGCGAGCCCGCTGTTCCTCATGAAGAACGGGGTGCTGGAGCACACCGGCGGGTTCCCCACCAAACTCGCCAAGTTCCGGGCCGCCGGTCTCGACCCGGCCGAGGTGCTGCGGAGGGGAGCGTCATGACCCTGGTGCTGGGCAGCCTGCTCGGTGCGGGGCTGGTGCTGCTGAGCGCACCGCTGCTGTGGCCGGCCACCGGAGGCGCGTCCCGCGGTGGCCGGCTGGTGTCGGGCTGGCGGGCCCGGCTCGCGCAGGCCGGCTTCGGGGCGGTGCCGGTGTCGGTGTTCGCCGCACTGTCCGCGGTGCTCGCGGTGGCCGCTGCCGCGCTCGCCGAGGCGGTGCTGGGCGTACAAGCGCTCACGCTGGTGGTGGGTGTGGTCTGGCTGGTGCTGCCCACCCTCATCGTGCTGTGGCGGGCCAGGGCCAGGCGGCGGCTGAACCGCACGGTCTGGCCCGATGTGGTCGACCACCTGGTCTCCGCCGTGCGGTCGGGGCTGGCCCTGCCCGATGCCGTGAGCAGCCTGGCCCAGGCCGGGCCGGTGGTCACCCGCACGGCGTTCGCCGAGTTCGAGCGGGAGTACCGGGCCACCGGCAACTTCGGCTACAGCGCCGACACACTCAAGGCCTCCCTCGCCGACCCCTTCGCGGACCGGTTGATCGAGACGCTGCGGATGGCGCGGGACGTGGGCGGCAGCGACCTCACCGTGGTGCTCCGCAGCCTGTCGAACTGGTTGCGGCAGGAAGCCGCGGTGCGGGCCGAGGTCGAGGCCAAGCAGTCCTGGGTGGTGAATGCCGCCCGGCTGGGCGTGGCAGCACCGTGGATCGTTCTGGTGCTGATCAGCAGCCGACCGGAGGCGGCTCAGGCCTTCAACACCCCGGCCGGAACCGTCGTCATCCTGGGCGGACTCACCGTTTCCGTCCTGGCCTACCGCGTGATGCTCATAGTGGGGCGGCTGCCGGAGGAACGTCGGTGGTTCCAGTGACGGCGCTCGCCTGGGGTGCCTTCTTCGGGTCGGTGCTGGGCATCGGACTGTGGTCGCTGGTGAGCCTCACCCCGCGGCTGAGCCGGCCCCGGCTCGCGAACCGGCTGGCGCCATACCTGCTCGATGTGTCGGCCGAGGCCCGGGTCTTCGTTGGCCGCCGCTCCGTCGACCCGATCCCGGTCCTGGGCACCCTGTTCTCGCCGGTGTTCGAGGCCCTCGCGCAGGCCCTGGCCAGTGCGCTCGGCGGCGCCGACGTCATCGAGCGTCGTCTCCGGCAGTCGGGCTCTTCCCGCACCGTCGACGCCTTCCGCTCCGAGCAACTGGTCTGGGCGCTGATCGGCACCGCCGGCGCACTGCTGTTTGCGCTCGGCTCACCGCTGGGTCGCAGCTGGCCGCTGATCGTGCAGATCGCGGCGCCCGTGCTCGCAGCGGGGGCGGGGGTGCTGCTGCGGGACACGGTGTTGAAACGGGCGGCGACGGCACGCCTGGCCCGTATCGACAGCGAGCTGCCCACCATCCTGGAATTCCTCACCCTGTCCCTGGCGGCCGGCGAGGGCATCCTCGATGCCCTGCGCCGCGTGTCCCGCAGCACCTCGGGGGAGTTGTCCCGCGAGTTCGCCGGGGTGATCGGTGACGTTCATGCCGGGGTGTCGCTCAGCACGGCGCTCACCGAACTGTCCACCCGGATGCGCCTCATGTCGCTGACCCGGTTCGTGGACCAGGTCGTCGGGGCGATCGACCGCGGCTCCCCGCTCGCCGAAGTGCTGCGGGCCCAGGCCCAGGACGGCCGGGAGGAATCCAAACGGCATCTGCTCGAGGCGGCGGGCAAAAAGGAGGTGGCGATGATGGTGCCGCTGGTCTTCCTGATCCTGCCGATGACCATCCTTTTTGCGATTTTCCCCGGGCTGTTCGTTCTGCAGGCCGGCTTCTAGGCGTCCCATCCGTGCATCACCCGAGAGAAAGCAGGACACCGTGAGCCTCATCCAACTACAGAACCGTATCCGCGAAGGGCTGCACGACGAGAGGGGAGACGTACCGGGCTGGGTGCTGATCACGCTGATGACAGCCGGGCTGGTCATGATCATCTGGGGTCTGGCCGGCCCCGCGCTCAGCGGTATCTTCGAGCAGGCCATCGATCGGGTCAGCAGTATCTAGCGGATGCCCTGATACCGAGATGATCCGCAGCTGGCGGTGTGCACCGGGCGACGCCGAGCGTGGCACGGCGGTGGCCGAGTTCGTGATGGTGGCGGCGCTGCTCACCGCGCTCACGCTGGCGGTCCTGCAGCTCGCGCTCGCCCTGCACATCCGCAACACGGTGCTGGATGCGGCGGCGGAAGGCGCCCGGTACGCCGCGCTGGCCGACAGCGGCCTCGAGCAGGGCGCCGCTCGCAGCCGCGACCTGATCACGGCGGCGCTGGGACCGGCCTACGCCGCAGATGTCACGGCCAGTTACGCCGATGTCGCCGGGCAGGCGGGCGTGCAGGTGCGGGTGGTGGCCCCGCTGCCGATGTTCGGTCTGTTGGGCGTGGACCGTGGCCTGGAGGTGAGGGGACATGCGGCCGTGGAGGGGCTGGAAACCGAGTGACCGGCGGTGGCTGCCGGCCGGTGAGCGCGGGTCGGCATCGCTCGAGTTCATCACCGCCGGCCTGATCCTGTTGGTGCCGCTGGTCTACCTGGTCCTGACGATGTCGGTGGTGCAGGGCGGTGCGTTCGCGGTTGAGGGCGCGGCCCGGCAGGCGGCCCGGGTCTACGTTCAGGCGCCCACCTCCGGCGACGCCGAGGCCCGCGCCGAGCGTGCCGTGCTGGTGGGGCTGGCCGACTACGGCATCGATGCGGCCGACGCCGAGGTGACAATCACCTGCGCGGGGTCCGCCGTGTGCCTGTCCCGGCGCAGCGTGGTGACGGTGACGGTGCGGGTGGTCGTTGACCTGCCCTTCGTGCCCGCCGTCATCACCCAGTCGCACGGCGGCAACATCCCGCTGCAAGCCTCGGCCACCCAGACGGTGTCCAGATTCTGGCACGAGGGGTGACCCCGATGGCGCAGAGGACCCAGCGTGGCATCGGCCGCGGCGACCGGAACGAGGACGGATCGACCCTGCTGCTCACCATCTTCTACGGCTTTCTGGCGCTCCTGGTGGTGCTGATCGTGGTGGCTGCCACGAGCCTCTACCTCGAGCGCAAGAAGCTGTTCACGCTGGCGGATGGTGCGGCGCTCGCCGCGGCGGAATCGTTCACCCTCGACGCTGTTGCGATCGAGGCCGGTGAACTGCATGCGGCCCTGACGACCGGCGAGATCCGGGCCGCGGCGACCGCAT
This sequence comes from Cryobacterium sp. N22, assembly GCF_002929555.1. GTDB lineage: Bacteria > Actinomycetota > Actinomycetes > Actinomycetales > Microbacteriaceae > Cryobacterium. The sequence goes on along the minus strand of NZ_PJJP01000017.1, from coordinate 38,100 downwards.
ACCTGGCCGCGGCACCGCACCCGGGCATCGACAGCCTGCTGCTGGCCCGAGCCGACACGGCGGACGGGCAGAGCGCCACGATCACCCTGCGGGCCTGGTGGCGGCCGCCTGTGCTGACCCTGTTCGTGCCCGACGGCCTGCCCGTGGAGGTGACGGCGGTGGCCCGGTCGGTGTTCCACTGACCGGTGCCGTGGGTTTCCTGCCGTTCACCGGGGGTTCACCGCCGCTCTGCGCTGCCCGGTTAGCGTCGTCGTGTCGGTCCGGGTCCAGGGCCAGCCACCCACCAATTCCAAGGGGAAAACACCGTGTACCGTGCGTCCAAGTCACCCATCCGCCGAACAGGGCGCAGCGCGCTCATGGTCGCAGCGACCGGCCTCATCGCCGGCGCCAGCATTTTCGCCCCGCTCACCGCGTACGCCGCCACCGACGACCACGGCGGGGCCGCCCGCAACGCCGGCGACAAGACCGCCGCCATCCGCGAGTCGATCGTCGACGGGCCGGCCAAGAACGTCATCCTGCTGATCGGCGACGGCATGGGCGACAGCGAGATCACGGTGGCCCGCAACTACGCCGAGGGCGCCGCAGGGGCGTTCGCCGGCATCGACGCGCTGCCGTTGACCGGCCAGTACACGACCTACGCGCTCAACAAGGACGGCACCCCGAACTACGCCTCCGAGTCGGCCTCCACCGCCAGTGGCTGGTCCACCGGCACGAAGACCAACAACGGCGCGCTCTCGGTCGACATCGCGGGCACCCCCCAGTCGACGCTGCTCGAACTGGCCAAGGCCAACGGGCTGCGCACCGGCAACGTGTCGACAGCCGAAATCCAGGACGCCACCCCCGGCGCCCAGGTCGCCCACGTCTCCGCGCGCGGCTGCTACGGACCGGTGAAGACCACGGCGAACTGTGCCTCCGAGGCTCTCGAGAACGGCGGGCTGGGCTCCATCTCCGAGCAACTGCTCACGCTGCGCCCCGATGTGGTGCTCGGCGGCGGTTCGGCAACCTTCAACGAGAAGGCCGTCGCCGGCGACTGGGCCGGTCAGACGCTCTTCGAGCAGGCCACCGACCGCGGCTACCAGCTGGTGAATGACGCGGCCGGCCTGGCCTCCGTCGCCGCGGCCGACCAGAGCGCCCCGGTGCTCGGACTCTTCACCCCGGGCAACTTCCCCACCCGCTGGATCGGCCCGGAAGCCACAGTCGGCGGCGCCGACCTCGCCCCGGTCTCCTGCACCGCGAACCCCGCGCGTCTGGACACCGGCCTGTCATTGGCCTCACTGACCGACAAGGCCATCGACCTGCTGTCGGCCGACAGCGAGCAGGGCTTCTTCCTGCAGGTCGAGGGTGCCAGCATCGACAAGCGCGACCACGCGGCGGATGCCTGCGGCCAGATCGGCGAGACCGTCGACCTCGATGAGGCCGTGCAGTCGGCCCTCGCCTTCGCCAAGGCCGACGGCAACACTCTCGTCGTGGTGACCGCCGACCACGCCCACACCAGCCAGATCGTCGGCTCCACTCCGCCCGGCCTCAGCGTCGCCCTGACCACCGAGGAAGGCTCGCCGATGCTCGTGAGCTACGGCACCGCCAAAGCCGGCGAGTCACAGCAGCACACCGGATCCCAGGTGCGCATCGCCGGCTACGGCCCCGGCGCGGCCAACGTGCTCGGCCTGACCGACCAGACCGACCTGTTCTTCACCTCGTCCAACGCGCTCGCCCTGAACACGGACCTCAAGTCCCTCAGCGCCGCCGCCACTCTCACCCTCGACCAGGCCACCGTGGCGCCCGGTGCGGACTTCACCGCGACGGGTGCCGGGCTGGCCGCCGACTGGCGGGCCACCAGCGAGGTGACGACCTCCGCTTCGACCGACCCGCTGGGCGTCGCCGACGTGATCGACGGTCAGGCCGTGTTCACCGGCACCGCGCCGACCGCCCCCGGACAGTACACGGTCACCCTCACCGGCGCCCAGACCGGCGTCTCGGTGTCGGCCACGCTCACCGTCGCCGCGGCGGGGGCGACCCCGGCGCCGACGGTTGCTCCGACGGCAGCGCCTGCCGGAGCGGTCACCGGCGCCGGCCCCACGAACACCGTGGCGGCGGGAGTCGCCGCGGCCATCGGCGGCGTCCTCGCGTCCACCGGTGCACAGATCGCTCCGCTGGTGGGCGCAGCCGCGCTGCTGCTGGCAGCGGGCGGCGTGCTCATCGCGGTCCGTCGTCGCCGGCACGGCCTCATCTAGCCGAAAGCCGTTCGGGCCGGCTGCCCGACAACCAGCGAAGGCCGCTCCTAACCGGGGCGGCCTTCGCCGTCGTCAGCCGGGCTCGGTAGAGTTCCAAACATGAAACGCATCGACTACTACGGCAGAAGCTTCACCGTCTCCGACCGGTTCGCGGACGCGCTCGTGAGCTACCTCAACGACGCCGTGACCGCGGGCAAGCCGCTGGGGGAGTTCTTCCCGGTGCGCTGCTACACCACCGACCCGGCCCGAACCGTTGACGTCACCATCCAGGTGGTGTCTGGCGTGCCGCTGCTGGTGTACCCGGCCGATGCGGCCTTCGACGGCGTCGCCGAGATCGAGGACGACCCGGCCGCCCTGGGCCGGTTGGGCTACCGACGCGGCTGACCCCACGCCACGAGCAGGTTGACGGCCGGTAGTGTCGTCGGAGTGCCGCATCCGGTCGGCGGGGGAGAACAGTGACAGCCAAGCGTGACCGCATCACCGGCGCCGGAGCCCAACTCGTCACCGAGGTGACCATCAACTACGGTTCGTCGTTGGCCGGGTTGCTCATCCCCGTGGTCGGCTCGCCCGTCGTCGTGGCGGTGCGCCAGCTCGTGATGGCGATCGCCGTGCTGCCGTTCTACCGGCCCAAGTTCGTCACCTTCACCTGGGCCCGGCTGTGGCCGGCGTTGCTGCTGGGCGTGGTGCTCGCGGTGATGAACCTCACCTTCTACGAGTCGGTGGACCGGCTCGGCCTCGGTGTGGCCGCGACCATCGAGTTCCTCGGCCCGTTCGCCGTGGCGCTGGCTGCGTCCCGCCGCTTCCTCGACTTCGTCTGCGCGGCCGCGGCCGCCGGCGGGGTGTTCCTGCTCACCTGGTCGGATGGCACGCTCGACCCGTTCGGCATCGCCCTCGCGCTCACCGCCGCGGCGGCCTGGGCCGGCTACATCCTGCTCACCCGCCGCGTGGCCACCCAGCTGCCGGGCCTGGAGGGCATCACCATCGCCAGCCTGGTCAGCCTGGTGCTGCTCGTTCCGCTGGCGCTGGTCACCGTGGACTACTCGAAGCTGAACTGGGGCGTGATCGGCCTGCTCGTCGCCGTTGGAGTGCTGTCGTCGGCGTTCCCGTACACGCTGGACACGTTCATCCTGCGCCGGATCACCCCGCGGCTCTACGCGATCATCACGAGCTTCGGCCCGGTCGTCGCGGCGGTCTTCGGGGTGCTGGTGCTCGGCGAGACGCTGCTGCTGCAGCAACAGATCGCCATCGTCGTGGTCTGCGCTGCCGCCGGCGCGGCGATCGCCACCCAGCGCGAACAGCCGGTCTCCGACCTGGAGCGCACCGCCCGCGCCATCCCGTAGACGGCGGCCCCTGCCGACTCGCCGCGAAAGCACCCTTCGCGGGCGCTGAAGGGGAACTTGGCGGCAGGTCGAGGAGGCACCCCACGTCGACGTGCCGCAAACAGCCCCTTCAACTCTCCGGAAGGGGCACTTTGCGGCGGCTCGGCGTGACGGCGGCCGGGTGAGTTGCCACTTCACGCCCGTTCGGGATGCCCGAGGGGGCCGGAACTGGCAACTCGGGTGCACGGCCGCCGGCGAGATGGCAGTTAGTGCCCCCTCAGGGCTCCGGAGGGGGCCGGAACTGGCAACTCGGGTGCAGACCGTGCGGGTGAGCCGCGCGGCTCAGTCCCGAGTGGGGATGGCTTCCAGGGCGTCGGTCTCGAGAGCGGCGACGAACTCGTAGGCCACCAGCTCGCGCGGGGTCTCTTCGATGCCCGCCAGCGGGGCCAGCACCTTCGACTCGTCGAGGGCGCTGAGCTTGCGGGCGGTGGGCAGCACCTGGCGTTCCATTGAGCCGACGAAACCGTTGTAGTCCTTCACGGTGCGCTCGATCGCCCGGCCGAGCTTCTCGATGTGGGTGGCGGTGGTGGCCAGCCGGGAGTACAGCTCGCGGCTGAGGTCGAAGAGCACCTGCGCGTCGTGGGTGAGCACATCCTGCTGCCAGCTGAACGCCACGGTCTTCAGCACCGACCACAGGGTGACGGGGGAGGCCAGCGCCACCCGTTTGCTGAACGCGAACTCCATCAGCGACGGGTCGGCCTCCAGCGCCGACGACACCAGCGACTCGCTGGGAATGAACGCGATCACGAGTTCGGGGGAGGCCGCCAGGCCCTGCCAATACGCCTTGCTGCCCAGCGCGGTGACGTGGTCGCGCACGGCCTTCACGTGCGCCTTCATGAACACGGCGCGCTGGGCGCCATCCGCGCCGGTCGCGGTCGCCGGGATCTGGCTTGCCTCGAGGAACGCGGTGAAGGGCACCTTGGCGTCCACGGCGATGTTCTTGCCGCCCGGCAGGTGCACCACCATGTCGGGCCGGCCCGCGCCGGCATCCGAGGTGATGCTGGACTGCACGTCGAAGTCGACCCGTTCGATGAGCCCGGCGGCCTCCACCACGCTGCGCAGCTGGGTCTCGCCCCAGACGCCGCGGGTGTTGTTCGCGCGGAGCGCCGACGCCAGGGATTCCGCGGTGCTGCGCAGCCGTTCCTCGGACTCGGTGGCCGAGCGCAGCTGTTCGGTGAGCTCACCGTGCTGCAGGCTGCGCTGCTGCTCCAGCTCGGCAACCTTCTGCTGCATGTTCGCCAGGCTGTCTTTCACCGGGGCCAACGCCTGCAGAACCTGGCTCTCCTGCCGGTCCCGTTCGGTGCGGGCGGCCTGGTCGTCGCGTTGCCGGTCGACGATTTCCCGGTACTGCCGCCGCTGGTCGGCGATCTGGTCACGTAGGCCGTCGGCGGTGGCCTGCATCGAGGCGAGTTCCTCCCGCAGCAGCGACTGCACGCCGGCCTCCCTGGCGCGGGTGTCGGCGAGCACCACCTGGTGCCGGGCCTCGAGCACGGCCGGATCGTCGACCGCGGGGGCGGCCGACCGGCGGCGCTGGAAGAACACGGCGCTCACGAGGGCACCGAGGAGCACACCGAGAAGAAGGCCGAGGAGAAGGGCGCTGAGATCCATGCGGCCAGTCTGACAGCGGCCACCGACACCGCCGGGAGCCGCGGCGCGCGCCGTGCGGCCGGAGAAGCCGACTCAGCCAGGTGCCGGCTAGTTCAGCGCCATCGGGCCGTGCGTAGCGCGGTGTTCCAGGGTGGCGACCGGGCCGATCACGCCCACGTTGACCCCGCAGATACGGGCGAGGTCTTCGATGGTGTCGGCGCCGTGCCGATCGGCGGCGTGGATCATGATCGCGGCGCAGGCCTCGGAGTCGGCCAGGGCGTTGTGGTGCGAGAAGTCCTCGAAGCCGGCGGCCATCGCCGCGACGGGCAGCCGGTAGGAGTCGAGGTGGTAGGTCTTGCGGGCCACCTGCAGGCTGCAGACGTAGCGGAAGTCGGGCACCGTCATGCCTGTGATCGCGGATGCGGTCTTGATCACGCCCAGGTCGAAGCCCGCGTTGTGCGCCACGAGCAGGTCGCCGTCGGCGAAGTCGACGAGGTTGGGCAGCTGCTGCGACCAGCTCAGCGCGCCCGCCACGTGCTCGGGGTAGATGCCGTGGATGCGGATGTTCCATTCCTGGAACGCGTCGTGGCCTAGCGGCGGCTTGATGAACCAGCCGATCTTGTCGACGACCACGCCGTCGCGCACCTTCACCAACCCGACCGAGCAGGCCGAGGCGGCCGAGGAGTTGGCGGTTTCGAAATCGATGGCGGTGAAGTTGACGGGCACGCCTCATGGTCTCACGCGCCACCGACGCTGCCGTGCCGTGGGCATCCGCCGGCCGGTGCGTGCCGTGAATCGACGCGTCCGCAGAGTCTGAGCCGGTACCATGGACTCTCGTGGCTCTTACTATTGCAATCGTCGGACTGCCCAATGTCGGCAAGTCCACCCTCTTCAACGCGTTGACCAAGAACAACGTGCTCGCGGCGAACTACCCGTTCGCCACCATCGAGCCCAACGTTGGCATCGTCAACCTGCCCGACCACCGCCTGGCGAAGCTGGCGAAGGTGTTCGGCAGCGAGCGTCTGTTGCCGGCACCGGTGTCGTTCGTCGACATCGCCGGCATCGTGCGCGGCGCCAGCGAGGGTGAGGGCCTGGGCAACAAGTTCCTCGCCAACATCCGTGAGGCCGACGCCATCGCGCAGGTCATCCGAGGCTTCGCCGACCCCGATGTGGTGCACGTCGACGGTGCGGTCAACCCGGCCGGCGACATGGAGACCATCAACACCGAGCTCGTTCTCGCCGACCTGCAGACGCTGGAAAAGGCGATCGTGCGGTACGAGAAGGAGACCAAGGGCCGCAAGCTCGACCCGAGCGTTCTGAAGACCGCGCTCGAGGCGCAGACCTTCCTCGACACCGGCAAGCCGCTGTCGGCGTCGAAGATCGACGTCGAGCCCATCCGCGAACTCGGCCTGCTCACCACCAAGCCGTTCATCTACGTCTTCAACGTCGACGAGGCTGTGCTGCAGGATGCCGAGAAGCTGGCCACGCTGGCCGCTCTCGTCGCTCCGGCCAACGCCGTGTTCCTCGACGCCAAGCTCGAGTCCGAGCTCGCCGAGCTCGACGAAGACGATGCCGCCGAGATGCTGGCCTCCACCGGCCAGGAGGAGAGCGGACTCAACCAGCTCGCCCGCATCGGCTTCGACACCCTCGGCCTGCAGACCTACCTCACCGCCGGCCCCAAGGAAACGCGGGCCTGGACCATCCACAAGGGCTGGACCGCCCCGCAGGCTGCCGGAGTCATCCACACCGACTTCCAGAAGGGCTTCATCAAGGCCGAGGTCTTCGCGTTCCAGGACCTCATCGACGCCGGCTCCGTGGTGGAAGCCCGTGCCAAGGGCAAGGCTCGTATCGAGGGCAAGGAATACGTCATGCAGGACGGCGATGTCGTGGAGTTCCGCTTCAACGTCTAGATCCTGACCCCCAAGGACTTCTGCGATAGCCGCTCAGAACACCTGTTCTGAGCGGCTTTGCGCTTCTGTGGCGACCCCTGGTCAAAAGATTGCCTGTTCAGGGCGGCATCTGGTGTGACGTAGGCAAGCTAGCATGGGGCTGCTCGGGGGGTCCGGCGCGCGTGGGATGGGGGTAGTCGGAATGGGACTGATTTCACATCAAGATTCCGAAACTAGCGGGGCAGCTGCGGGAACCGTGCCGGGAAGTACCCTTCCGGTCGTGGCCGGCGGGCCTCCGTCCCACTGGCTGTTTTGGTCCTACCTGTGGCGGTATTCTCTGCTTTTTGTCGTTCTGATCGGTGGCTGGGGAACGTACTGGGGGATTGTGGGAGGCGCCGGCAACCCCGCATATACCGATCAGGGCATGGTCGTCGACATGGCCGTCACCGGCTTCATATTCGGAGCCCTAGGCCAGGTTATTGCCTTCGCCGTGGCTGTAACCCTCTTCGTGCGCTCGGCGCCTGCCCGTCGGCGGTGGGCAGCACACCGGCAGGCCGGTTGGACGACGGCGCAGTGCAGGGCCGATGACGCTCGCCGGTCGGGTGTGGAGCATATCCGGATGCTCAATGCCTGTTTGCGCAAACTCGGGCTCCGCCCGGTTCCGCCGCCCACTCCGTGGACGCCGCCACCGCCCAAGAAACCGACGGTGATGAGCCGGTTGTCGGTTGTGCTGGTTATCCTCATGGTCGTCTTCGGCGTGGTCATCCTTGCCAGTCCGTGGTTGGACACGAGGGATGTCCAGTCCATTCGGTGCGAGGTGGTGTCCGCCGAGCCGAGAACGACCTCAAGCGGATTGAGAGGGTCAGTTACGACCGTATCCGTTCTGGTGAAGACACAGGACTGCGGTCCGCTCGCAGTTCATTGGGGCGTGACCAGCGATAACCAGGACGAGATCGCAGCCAGCTTCATACCCGGGGCGACCTATGAGTTCGACATCGGCTGGTTCAGCCGCACGTTCTTCAAGAACGGAATTCAGTCGGCGCGGGATTATCGGCTGATCGGGAAACCCGCCTGAGCCTTGCAGGCGCCACTGGCGCTGGCTCGTGGCTATCATGGAGACCTTGAGTAATCCCATGCTGACGGCAGTCATCCCTGTCTCAGATGCGCTGGATCCGGCTAGGGGAGACGCAGCGGATCGACACGAGAATCGGATCCATAGTGGACTACGCAGCACGGCAACAACGCGCTCAGCAACTGGTGCAGGAGATGGACCTCCCACGCCCCCTGAACTCGGACATTCTGCACCACCATATGGAGCAGATTCGCAAAAAAAAGATCGTCATCGTGCAGGCGCCTCAGGGAATGATCGACAGTGGAATCTGCGCGCTCTGGCTCGAGGTGGCCGGTGAAGAATTTGAGCGGATCTACTGCGCGCCAACAGATTCGGCCGTCCATCGGCAGCAGTTCCTGAATCATGAATTCGGACACATGATCCTCAACCACAAGAAAATGATCGTTCCGGCCGACAGGGTCGCACTTCTCGCACCGCTCATCCCGATGAACGCAATCGTCTCGGCTCTGTCCAGAAACAGCTTCACCGATGAGGAAGAAGCAATGGCGGAGGCTATCGGGGACGAGCTTGCGATGATTCTTCGGAAGGACGCGTCGATAAGCAGGCGCGGAGCCGAGACCGGATTCGGGCAGGTTCTCTGATGTTCGCCCTGATCGAATACGCGGTGCTCGCGGCCCTCTGGGGCACGACACTTCTCCTGCTGCCCAGCGCGCTCCGCGGGAAACGGCGTCTGCTTTTCTGGTTCATGGTGGCCTTCGCTGTCACAATGTCGCTGATCGCCGACGGCCCGTATGCATTCGTCGACGAGCTCTTGGGCGGAGTCGACACAACGTATTTCATCTTCCACGCGACGGCCATCATCTGTGTGGCCTTGTTCGACTGCCTCATTCAGACAGCTGTCTCAAAAGCCGGACTCACCTCGACGCGCAAGCGACTAGCCGTGTGGGGAGCGACCGGACTCATCCTCGTTCAGGCTGCCCTCTTCTTCGGCAGCGACTGGAACATTGACAACATCCAGTTCATCGGCCCTGGCGACTGGAGCCAGCTGGTCTACAGCTTCACGACCTGGATTGCGCTGATCGTTCTCGCGATCTCGACAATGGTCGCTTGCTCGACGGACTACAAACGTCAGTCGGACACAACGCTCAAGACGGCACTCGTGATCATCTCTGCCGGGTGTGCAGTCGTGTCGCTCTACGTCGTCATTCAGATGGGTGTAGCGATCAACAGGGCGACAGGTGGCACCCACGTCAGCGCAATAGTTGATTTCTTATCGGTGGCGTGCCCGCTCCTCGCACCCGTTCTCCTCTCGGTTGGTCTCGGTCTCCGTCTGCTGGTCGGAGTTTCCAGGACCCTGAGCGACGCAGGCAGAAGCCGGCGGCTGCTGTGGAAGGTCACCCCACTCTGGGAGCGGCTGCTGGCTGACCGACCTGAGCTCAGCATTGAAGCACCGATATCACGGGTAGCGCTCTTCTTCCGGGGGAGCCACGCGTTACACCTCCACCGCCGCTACGTCGAGGTTCGTGACGCTCTCCTTCTCCACCCCGACCAGTCACTCTCAGCTCGCGAAGTCAAGCTCATCCAGAGGATCGAAGAGCATATTCGTCAGGCGTCAGATACATCTCGCGGGACCGCAAACGACTCGAGGACCGATGAGTACCAAAATGCCCAATGATGCGGATGGGACAGGGACCCCGCTGCCCACTCCGCAACTGGAGCTTGCACGCAAGCTGAACCTGCTGCTCGACGTAGTCGTGGCCGAAGGAAACACCCCGTACACCTACCGTGAGATCGCCGCCGGTCTCAAAGCCAGGAAGGTTTCGCTCTCGCGGGCCCGATGGCAGTACATGGTCAGGGGGGAAGGCCCACTGGTCAGTGACGTCCTGCTTCTCACTGAGATCGCAAACTTCTTCGGGATTGCACCGGAGTACCTGCTCGGTTCCGACGATGACCTGCCGGAGCGTATCGACTCCCAGTTGGAGTTGGTCCGCATGATCCGAGTCAAGCGAGTGATCAACTTCGCGGCCCGAACCCTCGGGGATACGTCACCGGAAGCACTTCGAAAGATCACGAAGCTGCTGGAGGACGGATTGTCCGAGTAGCACCTTCCACCGCAAACCTACGAACAAAAGGCTGACTGGTCGGCACGCAGGGCGATGATCACCGTTCCGATAGAGGTAGGGTTAGACATGTCCAAGGGGGGATAAGGGCAATGGTGCGCCGGGAACCAGGGGGCAGGATTTTGGGGGGCCGGCGCGCTTCGTAGTCAACTGGTTTGTGGTGGATCACCTTCCACCCAAAACGTCCCGCCGCGTGGGGGGACGCGGCGGGACGCAACGTGACAATTGGCGTGGGGGGACGCCTCAGGTCACGAATCAATTCTACGGGGGACCGCACAGAAACCTCTGGCCAAACTCGCGTCGGAGTGGCCTGACTGCCGCGTGGAATGAAGCCCAGTCATGCTTGACACAGAGCAGGAATAGTCTGGGCCCCACGCATAGCCAGCCCGAATTCGATGCAGAAGTGGTCTCGTTGACATCCTTTTACTCCTTCCACCTCGCGCACATGCCACTGTTCAGGGCTGCCGGTGCGCTCCTTTCGGCGCCGAAGGCTCCTGGCCTGCGCCACATCGAAGTGCTCGCCGGGATGCAGTTGGGGGCAGCCGTGATCTCCCCGCGCCGGATGCAGTTGCAGCGGATGGCGGTGTTCGCGGAGTGGGAGGACGAGGCAGCCCTTCTCGACTTTCTCGCTCAGCACCCATTCGGCCGGAAGCTGAACGAGGGCTGGCATGTCAGGCTTGAGTTCGTGCGCCGTTGGGGTGAAGTGCGCGAGCTGGCCCCGATGCCAGGCACGGCAGAGCGCTTAGAGCACGATGAGCCCGTGGTTGCCGTAACACTGGCCCGCATGCGTCTGCCCGAACTACCCCGATTCATCCGCTGGGGCCGCCCCGTCGAGCGCCAGATCCGGGACCATCCCGAGGCAACACTGGCCATGGCGGCCATCCGATTGCCGCGGACGGTGTCGACGTTCTCGATCTGGACCAGCACCCAAGCGATGACAGGGATGGTGTTCGGCCGCGATGATGGTGAGGCTGCTCGCCGCCATGCTGACGCGATGACCGAACGCGACCGCCGAGATTTCCACCACGAGTTCACGACGCTGCGCTTCAGGCCGCTGTCGGAGCACGGCTCGTGGGAAGGTCGAACCGACTACGTTCCCTGGCAACAAAACTCAGCAGTGATCCCGGGGGAGCGCGTATAGCCACGCCCCGGCAGCCGGGTGTATTTTTCAGCTGTGGAAGGCTTCACGCACCCTTCGGGCGCCGACCGCGAGTTGGATGAATTGCGCGCGAGGGCCTACGGGCCGGATCCCGATATCGGTGGCGATCCGGCGGCTCTGGCGAGGTTGCGCGAACTCGAGGCGGCGCACCTCGCCGATGTCGAGAGCCGGGCGGATGCCCCCACGATCTCGAGCGCAGCCGGCACGGATGTCGCGCCGTCGCCGCCAGTGAAAACGGGCTCGTGGCGGTCGCTCATACAACGCGCGACGGCGACGCGGTGGAGTCGGGTCGCATGGTCGGTCGGCGCACTGGTCGTCGCGGGTTGGATCGTCGCGACGGTCCTGATCGTATCCGCGCCTCGTCCCGACGCTACTTTGCATCCGACCGCGGCCGAGGCCGACGACCAGGTCCGCAGACTGGTGGTCGAGGAAGCCCCCTGGCACGAGATCGATGCCTCAACCCTTATCGCCTACGGGTCATTCCTCGGCCTCGAGATTTGGTCCGGGGTGAACGCGTTCGACTCGCCGTGTCTCGTGGCGGTGCACCGAGCAAACGACAACCTCTCAGAATCGAGCTGTGCTCCGCCTGCGGCAGACCTCATCATGGACGTCTCGTCGACCGGGGATGGGTTCGAAGGATTCGACGGGGTCGCCGGTGACGGCATCATCAGGTTCATGCTTCATGGCGACACAGTGGATGCCTACGTCTACCTCCTGCCGGAGGCCGACTGATGGACGCATCCTCGCCCCCGTCAGATGCTGAGCGCGAACTGGATGAGCTCCGTAGGAGGGCGTATGGTCCACATCCCGATATCCAGGCCGACCCCGCCGCGATGGCGCGGCTGACGGAACTGGAAGCGGCACGCACCGCGAGCCCGCCCGATGGCGCCGACGCCGAGATCGGCGAACCCGCTGCAGCCGGGGATGACGCGCCGGCCGCTGACCCCGCCGGGACCGCGTCCGGAGCCGATGCGTCGGACTCGGCGGCGTCCGGCGAGGGCTCGTCGCGGTCGCTGTGGCAGCGTCTCACTGCTTCACGCGCCCGCCGTGGCGCGTTGCTGGCCAGCGTGTTGGTGGCCTTTCTTGCCCTCGCGTACACCGTGGCGGGGCTCGTCGGACCGCATCCCGATGCCACAGTGCATCGAATCCCGGACGAGCCAGACGGCGTGGTGCTCTCGATGCTGGGATTCCTCGGAACGGAGCCCGAACTCACCAGCATCCGCGGCTACGAACCGTATCGGGGCTTCGAGCCGTGGTTTGCCGTGGATGCGCAGGGTTTTCAGTGCTTCATGATCATCGACCGTTCGAGTGGCACGTTCGACGGCGCCAATTGTGTACCGCCTGGGGTCGATCTATTCGCCGACATCGGCGCGTGGCCTCTCTTTGGGGACGACTTCATGCGAGGTCTCCCGAACGGGAGCATCATCCGGTTCCACTACCGCGGAGACTCGGTGGACGTCTTCCTCTATCCCTCGTCAGAGGCCGACTGAGGGTCGGGGCATGGGCGAACGCACGATTCCGATCCTTCCCTGCCGTCGGCGCTGGTCACCCTGGACGCCCTCGACGAGATCGAACTGGACCCGAGCGAGGAAACCCGGGTCGCGGGCGCCCGCCGGGATGCCGCCGAACTGCGCTCGGGGCTTGTCGTAGGGTCTTCCCGGTAGCGGCGGGACGAGCGAATCCGCCCGCCCCGCCGGAAGTCAGATCAGGCCGCGTCCCACGCCACCTCCACATCGAGGACCCAGGTGACCCCGAAGCGGTCCGTGAGCATGCCGTACAGCGGTGACCACTGCGACGTCGCGAGGGGTTCGACGACCTCGGAGCCCTCGACCAGCTTTTCCCAGTAGCCGGTGATCTCCGACGCGTCCGCGCCACGGACGGAGACGAAAGCTGGGATCGTGCCCGGCGCGTAGGCCTTCTGGCGCGGCACGTCGTACGCCATGATGCGGAAGCCGTCGTCGGAGGTGACCGAGCCGAAGACGATCTGATCGGCCTCGGCGGGGTCGGTTGCCCGGTGGGCGTCCGCGTAGCTGATGGCGACCAGTTGGCCGCCGAAGACACCCTGGTAGAAGGCCAGGGCGGCCCGGGCATCTCCGCGGAAGTTGAGGTGGGCGGTCGTGTGGATGGTCATGTCTGCTCCTAGATTCGAGGGGATGCGCCGGGTTCGTCCCGGATACCAGCCATGGTTACAGGAGTAGAGGACAGCTTTCGTCCTCTACTGCACCTAGAGTGAAAAACATGACGTCGACCACTTCGCGACTGCTGCTGTTGCTTTCGCTTCTACAGACCCGGCGCGATTGGCCCGGTGCACTCCTCGCCGAGCGGCTCGAGATCAGCCACCGCACGGTGCGTCGGGACGTCGAACGCCTCCGCGAGATGGGCTACAGCATCCACGCCATGAAAGGACCGGACGGCGGCTACAGGCTCGACGCGGGCAACGAACTGCCGCCGCTCCTGTTCGACGACGACCAGGTCATCGCCCTGACCGTGGCCCTGCAAGCCGCCACCGTGACCGGGGTCGGCATCGACGAAGCCGCCGTGCGGGCGCTGACCACGATGCGGCAGGTGATGCCCGCCCGCCTGCGCCACCGTCTGGACGCCCTCGAGTTCACGACCATCCCCACCCGCGCCGGGAACGCCGGCACCGACCCGGTGTCCCCGGATGTGCTCATCGCGCTGTCCACCGCCATCCGTGCCGGTGAGGTTCTGCGCTTCGACTACGCGAGGCGACCCGGCGACACCGGCTCGCCGCCGCCGCGCCGTGTCGAACCCCATCACCTCGTCACCTCGAGCGGGCGCTGGTACCTCGTAGCCTGGGACCTCGACCTGGGTGACTGGCGGATCTTCCGCGCCGACCGCGTTGCTCCGCGCGCACCCACCGGGCCCCGGTTCACCCCACGCGAACTCCCCGGCGGAAACGTGCGCGACTACGTGTCCGCGCGGTTCAAGGGCTCGGCACAGGAGGACTCTTGGCCCTGCCGCGGCACCGTCATCCTGGGACTGCCCGCCAGCGCGGTGCTGCCGTTCGCCGCCGACGGCATCGTCGAAGACCTCGGACCCGACCGCTGCCGCTACGAGGTCGGCTCCTGGTCGTGGGTGGCTCTAGCGGCATCGCTGGGCCGGTTCGACACCACCATCGAGGTCGTCGGCCCGCCCGAGCTCTCCGCCGCCTTCGGCGGCCTCGCCGCGCGCTACCTCGCCATTGCCGCCACCGGTGCGCGCGACTGACCTCCGAGTGGTTGCGGGAAAAAATCGCAGGCCGATCTGGTAATTAGCTGGCTTGGGCGAGTACGCTCTGTGGTACTGACATCCGGGGGGATAGACATGAATAGCAAAGCATCGGTGCTCCACAGGCATGGCTCGATTGCTGCACTCGCAGTTGGCGTGCTGCTCGTAGCGGGATGCGCCGGCGAGCCGGCGAGCGAGCAGCCGGCCAGCGAGAAACCGGCAGCCGGGGCGGCAACCACCGCTCCCACCGCGACGCCGGAGCCGGCTCCGGCCGAGCCGAACCTGGATGATCCGAGTTCATGGCTCATCGGCTACACAGCCATCGGACCGCTGACCCTGCAGGGCCAACTGGCCGACCAGTCCACCTCGACGACTGCGTTCACCACCACGGTCCAGGATGGCTGCCCGTGGGTGACCGCCCTCGACAAGGCTGACTTCCCCAGCATCTGGCTCCCCGACCCGTCGGACTCCGGAGTCGTCGAGCAGATCGTGTTGCAGGCCTGGGGATCCGTGCCCACCGTCGCCGCCAATTCCCCGCAGACCAGCGCCGGAATCGGAATCGGTGCCACCCTGGACCAGGTCACGGTCGCCTACCCCGACATCGAGCAGAACGAAGGCAAGTACGCCCCGTTCTACTCCCTGCCCGACGGTAGCGGACACTGGATCAACTTCGGCTTGAGCGCCGACGGGCTCGTCGACACCATCGTCGTGCGTGACAGCGCTCAGATCGACAGCGAGTACTGCGGCTAGCCAACTAGCGTCGTCCGCGAGCGGAGGTGACCGATGAAAGAGGCGGCATCACCGGCAAGCACGCGCACGCACGCCATGCGTATCGCGGTGCAGAGCGCGCTGGCGCCGGAATCCTCGCTCGCGGTGACCGAGATCCTTCGCGCCCGGCTGGGCAGATGGCAGGCCGCACCCCTTTTCACTGAGCGAGACGTGCCTGCGGAGCAGACCGATATCTGGCTCATTTCGGCGCAGGTGTCGGAGGAGGTCGGTTCGTCAGGCTACGCGCGCCGGGCGCACGCCGTGGTGCAGGAACTCATCGACGTCGCGGGGATCAGCCGTGCCGAGGCCGACATTCCCGTCAGGGCCTTCATCGGGCCCGAGCCCGCCGCCGCACCCCCTGGCCCGGGGAACTCCCCGCCGGGCAGCGAGGCGAGCCGTTGGGCACGGGACGCAATGCGCTGCACGGAGGCCTGGGCGCTCCCTCCCGACCCTGGTGGAGCCTCGCGCGGGCGGGGGATCGTGGTCGGGCATCCGGACACCGGATACACCCTGCATCCGAACCTGGGTGTTGCCGCCCTCGACCTGGCCAGGGACTGGGACTTTATCGACGACGACGACGATGCACTCGACCCTCTGGTGCCGCCGGACGAGTCACGCTGGCCGCTGGCCTATCCCGGCCACGGCACCTCGACGGCGAGCGTGATCGCGGGCAGAGGTAATGAAGCGGCCGGGATCGTTGGAGTCGCTCCGGAAGCGACCCTCATCCCGCTGCGAACCGTCGAGAGCGTGGTGCAACTCTTCGACAGCGATGTGGCGCGCAGTGTGGACTACGCCAGGGCCCAGGGCGCTCACGTCATCTCGATCAGCCTCGGCGGCAAGGGCTTCTTCGGGTTGCGCACGGCAATCCAGCGAGCGGTGGATGCCGGCTCGATAGTTCTCGCCGCCGCCGGCAACAACGTGGGGATCGTGGTGGCACCCGCCTCGTACCCCAACTGCCTCGCGGTTGCCGCAACGGGGCCCGATGACCGGCCCTGGCCCGAGTCGTCCCGGGGGCCGGCGGTGGATCTCAGCGCACCGGGCTGGGGGGTGCATGTTGCGGATGTCAGCTGGCAGAACGGCCGACCGGTGTTCGGGGTGCAGCAGACCTCCGGCACGTCCTACTCGGCCGGCCACCTGGCCGGTGTTGCGGCCCTCTGGCTGGCGCATCACGGGGCAGACGCGCTGCGCAACCGCTACGGGGCAGAGCTGCAGGCCGTGTTCCTGCACCTCCTCCGCTCCGGCGGTTGCCGGGTGCCGAGCGGCTGGGACGCGTCGCAGTGGGGCGCCGGCGTGTTGGACGCGGCCGCGCTTCTCGCGCTGCCGCTGCCCGCGACGGCTGTGGCGCCGGCTCGCCGGCCGGGCGACGACGAACGCCCGACCAGCCGGCTCAGCGCCCTGATCGGCGTTGACGATGCGGTGCTGGAACGGGCCCTGGCGCGCCGCCTGGGTGGTGCGGGGGACGAGCTGCAGCGCACGCTGGCGCGATTCGAGGGCGAACTGGCGTTCCACCTCGTACGGGACCGGGCCTTTCTGGCCTCGCTGCTCGGCGACGGCGCCGGCGACTCGGCGATGGGATCGAGCGAGACCCTGGCTTCGAGCTCGCACAAATTCGCGGCCGCCTTCCTGTTGCTCACGGCCTCCAGCGCCCGCCCTCGGAGGCTGACTAATCGGCCAGCTGCTCCCGCCAGTCCGCCGGTACACGCCCGGCGGGGCCGGGGACGGGCTGGCTCGCGGGATGGTGCTGCGGGTCGGCCAGCCGCCGTCCCCGGACAACGGCATTCAGGGAGTAGCTCCAGAACCAGTCCTCGCCCGGTTCGAAGCTCTGGATGAGCGGATGGTCGGTGTGTGCGGCGTGCGCGGTCGCATGCCTGTTCAGTGAGTCGTCGCAGCACCCGATATGCCCGCAGGCGGCGCAGCGGCGCAGGTGGAGCCACCACGAGCCGGTGCTCTCGCACTCCACGCAGCCGGGGCCGCTGGGTTTCACCGTGGGATCGATCTCCGGCTCAGAGGGCGTCATCGTTCGATTGTGCCCTCCCGGAGCCGATCAGTCGAGCATCCGCCGCATGAGGATACGAGGAAAGCCTCCGGCAATGGAATCCGTGTCGGCGGCCTTGGTGAAGCCCTCCCGCTCGAACATGCTGCGCGTGCCGACAAAGGCCATCGTCAGGTCCACCCGCCGGCCGTCGTTGTCGACCGGGTAGCTCTCCACACAGGGTGCGCCCGATGCTCGCGCGTACTCGACGGCACCGGCGATGAGCGCCGGCGTGACGCCCCGTTTTCGGTATCCCGGGCGCACCCGGAGACACCAGAGTGACCAGACCGGGAGGTCGTCGAGGTGTGGGATCTTGCGCGAGTTCGCGAACGGATGCAGATCGGAGCGCGGGGCGATGCCCGCCCAGCCGGCGACCTGTCCGTCGATGTGGGCGAGTACGCCGGGAGCGAGATCGCGGGAGCACAGTTCCCGCACCGTGTCGGCCCGGGCCGTGCCCGTGAGCGCCCGGTTCTCCTTGGCGCTCAGGCGCCAGGACAGGCACCAGCACACCGACGAATCGGGGTTCTTCGGCGCGAAGATGGTGGCCATCTCGTCGAAGTCGTGGGCCGGGCTCACCTCGATCGTCATCGTCCCCTCTTTCCTCGTTCCTCGCTCCTCGTGTTGATGCTCCTCGTGTGGATGCTCAACGTGGACCCATCGTGGCACCTGCCACGGCGGCGGGGAAGAGCGTGCGAGGGCGCGGCAACTGTTACCGCTGCGGACAACTGGTCCCGGTGTGCCGGGTGCATTTGACCGCACCGGCAACAGTTGAGGGCGGAATGGGCGGGCGACCGCCGCGTGGCGACTCCGGGCGAACTCGGGTCTACCGCAGGCTCGGGTCCAGCTCGGGCTCGACGGCGTCCATCTGCAGTGCTCCATCGCCGGTGGACAGGGTCCACGCCGCGCTGATGTACTCAATCGCCGTCAGATCGCCGGAGGCGAAGCCCACGTTGAAGCCGCCGACCAGCACAAGTCCTTCGTCGTCTGAACCGTCGAACAGGGTGGGTGTGCTCGCCCGCAGGCTGTCCTCGCTCAGGCTCGTGGTCCCGCGCTCGTCACGGATGGCCGCTTCCACGATGGCCGCATCGGTGGCGGCGTAGTCGACGGTGACGGTCGTACGGACCAGAAGCAGAGGAGTCTGTTGGTCCACGCTCAGGGTGCCGAAGATCTTGTCGACGCCGACGGCCGTGTTGACGGCACGCGGACCGCCGTCCCTGGTGAGCGGCGACGGCAGGCTCTGAGACACGATGACACCGGCATCCCTGAGCCCATAGCTGGCCACCTGTGGCATCAGGGCGGCGTGGGCGGCAGGCGTGAACCACGGCGAGGCGCTCTCGAACCAGGTAGCGTCGGCGGTCGCGGAGTCGTCCAGGAGGGCTGAGTCCAGCCCTGCTTCCGTCACGTAGATGAGCGCCGCACGCTGTGCGGCCTCGGCCTCCTCGATGGTGAAGCCGTACGTCGCCAACGAATCGAGATCCACGACCGCGGGGTCGAATCGGGCGCCGGCTGACGCCGGGTCGAGAGTCGTGTGGCAATAGCTGCCCGCGTCATCCGCGACCTGTTCCTTGGCGATGACATCACCCCAGGGCCCCTGTCCGTCGGACTCCGGGCAGGCGCCGACGGCGGTGGGTACCGGTGTGGCCGGGGACGGGGTGGTGGTGGACGGGGCCTCCGCGACGGGTGCCGCACCGGCGCAGCCGGTGAGGACCAGGACCGCCGAGACCAGGAGCGCGCCCGCGGGCGCTCGGTACTGAGCGCGAGGGGCGCCCACCCTCAGCACACCGGAATTCTGCTGGTGCGCGTTGTCCCCGGTCAGGTGGCGAAAAGCTTTCATCATTGTTCCCCCTTGCGCCAAGTCTAACGAGGGCCGCGGCATGGGCGGTCAGCCGGCCAGCTGGTCGTCCCGATCCTGGGGCACAACGCATCACACAGGTCACCACGAGTGGGCGAGCGCGCCGCAACTGTTGCCCGTGCGGACATGTGCGCCCGGTGCGCCGGGCGCAGATGTCCGCTTCGGGAACAGTTTGTGGGCCGGGTGGGGCGGGCATCGGTGGGCCGGGCGGCGGGACTACTCGCCGGAGAGGGCCAGGTTGACGAAGGCGCGCACGGCCGCTGAGGCCCGGCGCTTGCGGGAGGCGGCGAGGTACACGGTGAAGTCGGGCACATGCGCGACCGGGATGCGGCGCACATTGAGCGCATCGTGCGCGGCGAACTCGGGCAGCAGCGCCACACCCAGGCCGTTGGTCACGTATTCGGCGGCGGTGCCGATGTCGGAGACCTCGATCATCACCCGCCGCTCCACCCCGGCGGCGGCGAAGGCGTCGTCGACGATCTGCCGGCTCGCATAGCCCGGCGGCAGATCGATGAACTCCTCGTCGCCGACGTCGGCCAGGTCCACGGTGCCGGCCGCGGCGAGCGGATGCCCGGCCGGCACCACGAGGACCATGGGGGAGGAGGCGATCGGCACCGCCGACAGCGTTGCGGGCACCGGTCCACTGAGCGCGAGGAAGGCCAGGTCCAGTTCGCCGCTGGCCAGCTCGTCGACGAGGTCGGCCGAGCCGCGCCGGGCGGCGCGCAGCCGCACGCCAACGCCCGGGTGGCCGGTGCGGTAGAGCCCGAGCAGCCTGGGCACGTTCACGAGCGTCACCGAGGTCATCAGCCCGATCACGATGGAGCCGGTGATGGCCTGGGTGGACTGCTGGGCGACATCCCGCACCTCGTTGACGGCGTCGAGGGCCTCGCGCACCTTCGGCAGCAGCAGTTCGCCGGTGGAGGTGAGCCGGATCTGCCGGCGGCTGCGGTCGAACAGCTCCACGCCGAGTTCGCTCTCGAGCGAGCGCACCCCGGAAGACACCGCGGACTGCGCGATGGTGAGCCGGTCGGCCGCCCGGGTGAAGTTGAGTTCGCCGGCGACGGCGCTGAAGAATTCGAGCTGCCTGAGGTCCATCTCCCCATCCTCTCACTGACTCATCTCTTGTGCAGATGATTCGCATCCGGTATCGGCGTTGTTCGTTATCGGTTGAGCGGGCACGATGAAGGAAGACGCCGGTTCACATCACGGCGTCACACGCACTACAGGAGGCACGGCATGGCTCAGAATTCATCGGTTTTGGACGAGACGGTCGGGGGCGGCGCATTCGGCTCCGGTGCACTCGGCTCTCCCCGCCGGGCCGGCGACCGCGTCGTCGAATGCCTCGAGGCCTACGGCGTCAAGTGGATCTTCGGCGTTCCCGGCGCGAAGATCGACCCGGTCTACGACGCCCTCCTCGACGGCGGCCCGCAGCTGATCGTGGTGCGCCACGAACAGAACGCCGCCTTCATGGCCGCCGCCGTCGGCCGGCTCACCGGCGAACCCGGTGTTGTGCTCGTCACCAGTGGACCCGGAACCGCGAACCTCGCCACGGGCCTGCTCACCGCCACCACCGAGGGCGACCCGCTGGTCGCGATCTGCGGCGCGGTGTCCCGCGGCGACAGGCTCAAGCGCACCCACCAGTCGATGGATGCGGTCGGCATGCTCTCCGCCGTAACCAAGTCCGCCGGCGAGGTGAGCGTCGCCGACAACGTGCCGGAGGCCATCGCCAACGCGTTCCGCCAGGCCACACAGGAGCCCAAGGGCGCCGCGGCCGTGGTGTTGCCCTACGACGTTCTCACCGACTCCACCACTGTGTCGATGACCACTCCGCACTGGGTGCCGCAGCTCGGTGCGGCCCCGGCCGCCAGCATCCAGCAGGCCGCCCAACTGCTCAAAGACGCCCAGTTCCCGGTAATCCTCGCCGGTGCCCGCGCCGGCTCCGACCGGGCCGTTGCCGCACTGCACCGACTGCTGGGCGCCGCCGCGCTGCCCGTCGTGGAGACCTTCCAGGCCGCCGGTGTGCTCTCCCACGAACTCGAGGAACACTACCTCGGCCGGGTGGGCCTGTTCCGCAACCAGCCCGGCGACGTGCTGCTGCACAAGGCCGACCTGATCCTGGCCATCGGCTACGACTTCGTCGAGTACGAACCCTCGAAGTGGAACAAGGACCACCTGCGCCGCATCATCCACCTCGACGAGCTGTCGGCCGACCTCGACGACTACTACCGCCCCACCGTCGAACTGCGCGGTGACGTGGCCGAGACCATGGATGCCCTCGCCCGCCAGATCGACGGCCTTACCCTGTCGGCATCCGCCTCGGCGGTCGTCGCCACCGAGCGTGCCCGGCTGGCCGAGGCCGACCAGCCCATTCACCGTGACGACGAGTCGGAGGGCGTGCACCCCGCCGAGCTGACCCTGGCGATGCGGGCCCTGCTGCCCGATGACACCACGGTGCTCTGCGACGTGGGCTCGCACTACATCTACATGGCCCGGCACTTCCGTACCTACCACCCGCGCACCCTGCTGTTCTCGAACGGTCAGCAGACCCTCGGTGTGGCGCTGCCCTGGGCTATCGCCGCGACCCTGGTGCGCCCCGGCACCCCGGTGGTCTCGGTGTCCGGCGACGGCGGGTTCCTCTACTCCGCCATGGAGCTGGAGACCGCGGTGCGGCTCGGCTCGAAATTCACCCACATCATCTTCAACGACGGCACCTACGACATGGTCGCGTTCCAGCAGCAGGGCAAGTACGGCCGCACTTCCGGCGTGCAGCTCGGCGACTACGACGCCGTCAAGTACGCCGAGTCGTTCGGCGCCCACGGCTACCGGGTCACCCACCTCGACGACTTCGCCGCGGTGCTCGAGCAGGCCATGAACGACGACGGCCCGAGCATCATCGACGTGCGGGTGGACTACCGCAACAACAGGGATGAGCTCATGGCCGATCTGGAAAGCGACGTGCTGCTGTGAGCGACTCCACCGCACCCGCCTTCACGGTGTCCAGGCACGAGATCTTCCAGACCAGCCTGATGAGCGCGCTGCTCGACGGCGTCTACGAGGGCGAAATGACGGTGCGCGACCTGCTCGGCCACGGCAGCTTCGGCATCGGCACCTTCAACGGCCTCGACGGCGAGATGCTCATCGTCGACGGCAGCTGCTACCAGCTGCGCGCCGACGGCGGGGTCACCAAGGCCGACCTGGGCGCGTACACCCCGTACGCCGTGGTGACGAACTTCGTGCCGCACATCGAGAGCCGACTGCCCGACAACGTGGTGCGCGCCGAGGCATCGGCGTTCATCGACCACATGACGGCATCCGAGAACTACATGTACGCGTTGCGCATCGACGGCGACTTCGAGTGGATCCGGATGCGCACCGTCGTGAAACAGCAGAAGCCGTACCGCCCGATGGTGGAGGCCACCGACGAAGACGCCATCGTCGAGCTGCACGACGTGTCCGGCTCCCTCGTCGGCTTCCGCACCCCGCTCTACGAGCAGGGCATCGGCGTGCCGGGCTGCCACACCCACTTCATCACCGACGACCGCACCGGCGGCGGCCACGTGCTGGACTTCAAGCTGAAAAGCGGCAGTGCGGCGCTGTGCTTGGGCACCGACCTGCGCCTGCAGCTGCCGTTGACGGATGCGTTCCGCGACGCCAACCTGTCGCCGGACGACCTTGCCCGGCAGCTGGCGAAAACCGAGCAGCACGCCTGACCCACACGTCGCGGGCGCACGCCGGGGTCGCTCCAGAGGCCCCGGCGCGCACGCGACGCGATGGCGGGAATCGAACCCGCGTACACAGCTTTGCAGGCTGCTCCCTGGCCTCTCGGGCACACCGCGATCGGGATGTCGAACCGTTGGAGGTTCGATGTCCTCATGACAAGCCTTGCCGAGAAAAGGCCTCATCAGAGCCGTATGACGAAGGAAGTCGTCGTCGTCGGTCGGCGAATCCATGCCTGACGGCGGCGGCACCTGCCGGTGTCGGCGGACCGGCGCTACCGTAGGGGCATGGCAACCCAGACCCCTCCCGATCAGAGCGACGACCAGGCTGCGGATGACGCCGTGCGCGCCTTCCTCGACACTGTGACCGGTGCGACCCGCCGGCGGGACGCGGAGACACTGCTCGCGATGTTCGGGCGCATCACCAATGAGCCGGCGCGGCTGTGGTACTCCTCGATCATCGGCTTCGGCAGGTACCACTACAAGTACGCGAGCGGTCGGGAGGGTGATGCCGGAGCGGCCGGCTTCTCACCGCGCAAGGCGTCGATGTCGATCTATTTTCCCGACGGCGTGGGCGCCTACGCCGACGAGCTCGCCCGGCTCGGACCGCACAAGATCGGGGTGGGCTGCCTGTATCTCACCGACCTGGGCAAGGTGGACCTCGAGGTGCTCGAGCAGATGGTCACCGCGTCGTTTCGCGCGGTGACCGCCGGCGAGTATTTCGGGTCCAGGGCCCGGGAGTCCGAGGGCGGCCGCCCGTAGCGTTCGCTAGTGCCCGCGCGCGATCCAATCCGGCAGGTCGGGGGCCTCGGCGCCGATCGAGGTCGACTCGCCGTGGCCGGTGTTCACCACGGTCGCGCCGGGCAGGGTGAGCAGCTTCGTCGTGATCGACTCGATGATCGTCGGGAAGTCGCTGTACGAGCGGCCGGTCGCGCCGGGTCCGCCGTGGAAGAGCGTGTCGCCGCTGAACAGCGTGTCGAACGTGGGCGCGTAGAAGCACACCGAGCCGGGGGAGTGACCCGGCGTGTGGATGACCTCCAGCTCGATGCCGGCCACGGCGATACGGTCGCCGTCGGCGAGCTCCCGGCTCGGCGCGGCAGCCGGGTAGACGACGTCCCAGAGCATCCGGTCGCCGGGGTGCAGGAACACCGGCGCATCCGTGGCTGCGGCCACGGCACCGGCGGCGCCGATGTGGTCGTTGTGCCCGTGGGTGCTGAGGATGCCGAGCAACGTACGGTCGCCGACCGCCGCGAGGATCGTCTCGGCGTTGTGGGCGGCGTCGATGACGACGCACTCGGTGTCGTCTCCGATGATCCAGACGTTGTTCTCCAACGCCCAGCTACCGCCGTCCAGGTCGAAGGTGCCCGCGGTGACCAGGTGTTCAATGCGTGCGGTCATCAGAGCACCACCACCGAGCGCAGCACGTCGCCGGACGCCATCTTGGCGAAGGCCGCCTCGATCTCGTCGATGCCGATGCGTTCGCTGACGAAGTCGGCCAGCGGCAGCCGGCCCTGCAGGTACAGCTCGGTGAGCATCGGGAAGTCCCGCTCTGGCAGGCAGTCGCCGTACCAGGAGGACTTGAGCGAACCGCCGCGGCCGAACACGTCCAGCAGCGGGATCTCGAGCATCATCTCGGGGGTCGGCACGCCGACGAGCACCACGGTGCCGGCCAGGTCGCGGGCGTAGAACGCCTGCCGCCAGGTCTCCGGACGACCGACGGCGTCGATGACGACGTCGGCGCCGAAGCCGCCGGTGAGGGCCTGCACGGCCGCGACCACGCCGTCTTCGTCGAGCCCGGCGGAGTCGATCGTGTGCGTGGCGCCGAACTCGGTGGCCTTGGCCAGTTTCTTGGCGTCACGGTCGATCGCGATGATGGTGCTCGCACCGGCCAGCTTCGCACCGACCACCGCGGCATCGCCCACGCCGCCGCAACCGATCACGGCCACGGAATCGCCAACGGTGACGTTGCCGCTGTTCATGGCGGCGCCGATGCCGGCCATGATGCCGCAGCCGAGCAGTCCGACCGCGGCGGGGTCGGCATCCGGGTTGACCTTGGTGCACTGTTGTGCGTGCACGAGGGTCTTCTCGGCGAACGCGCCGATGCCCAGCGCCGGGCTGAGCTCGGTGCCGTCGACCAGGGTCATCTTCTGGCTGGCGTTGAAGGTGTTGAAGCAGTACCAGGGTTCGGCGCGCTTGCAGGCCCGGCAGTCGCCGCAGACGGCGCGCCAGTTGAGCACGACGAAGTCGCCGACGGCCACGTGGGTGACGCCGTCGCCGATGATGCTCACCCGGCCGGCGGCCTCGTGGCCGAGCAGGAAGGGGAAGTCATCGTTGATGCCGCCCTCCTTGTAGTGGAAGTCGGTGTGGCAGACACCGCAGGTGTCGATGTCGACGACGACCTCGCCGGGTCCGGGATCGGGGATGACGATGTCGGTGAGCTCCACGGGAGCCCCCTTGGAGCGGGCGATCGCGCCTTGAACGGTGATGGGCATGGAGCTCCTCGTGAGTTGCCGGGGCAGCCGATTGGCAGGCATCCAACCTATCGAAGCATCCTGACCGGGTGCTGGCGCGGCCAACGCCGGGCGTGCCGCCGGATGCTCAGCGGCCGGCCCGCGACCACGCCAGCAGCTTCTCGACCGGCCAGGTGTTGACGATCCTCTCGGCGGGCACCCCGTTGGCCGCGGCGCGTTCGGCTCCGTAGGCCAGGAAATCGAGGTGGCCGGGGGCATGCGCGTCGCTGTCGATGCTGAACAGGCAGCCGGCCTCGAGCGCCAGCGTGATCAGGTCGTCCGGCGGGTCCTGCCGCTCCGGTCGGGAGTTGATCTCGACCGCCACGTCGTTCTCGGCGCAGGCGGCGAAAACACGCTCGGCATCAAAACTCGACGGCGGTCGGGTGCCGCGCGACCCGGTCACCAGGCGGCCGGTGCAATGGCCGAGAACGTTGGTGTGCGGGTCGCGGACACCGGCAAGCATCCGCCGGGTCATCGTGATGGAGTCCTCGCGCAGTTTCGAATGCACGCTGGCGACGACCAGATCGAGCCGGCCGAGCAGCTCGGGCGACTGGTCGAGCCGGCCGTTCTCGAGAATGTCGACCTCGATGCCGGTGAGCAGCCGCACCGGGTCGGATCCGGCCGCCGCGTCGGCGTTGAGCTCGGTGACGACACCGAGCTGCTCCTCCAGCCGGTCGGCGCTGAGACCGTGCGCGACCGTGAGATTGGGTGA
The DNA here is from genome assembly GCF_002929555.1 of Cryobacterium sp. N22. Taxonomy (GTDB): domain Bacteria; phylum Actinomycetota; class Actinomycetes; order Actinomycetales; family Microbacteriaceae; genus Cryobacterium. The sequence goes on along the minus strand of NZ_PJJP01000017.1, from coordinate 11,845 downwards.
ATGGTCGGTCAACGCCAGGTACTCCCGGCCGAGCAGCCGCGCCGCGGAGCGCATCAGCTCGATCGACGTGGTGCCGTCCGACCAGTCGCTGTGGCTGTGCAGGTCGCCGCGCAGCGCCCCGCGCAGCTCGGCGCCGCCGGCGGCGAGGGGTTCGGCACCGCGCTGGCGCAGGTTGTCGAGGTAGTCGGGCAGGCGGTACAGCGACTGCCCGATCACCTCGGCCGTGCGGCCGCCGATGCCCTTCATCGCCCGCAGCCGGCCGTCATGCACCCGATCGGCCAGCTCGGCGGGGTCCAGATCGCCGATGAGGGCGGCGGCCCGCCGGAACGCCTGCACCTTGAAGGTCGGGGCAAGGTCGCGCTCCAGCCAGAAGGCGATCTCGGAGAGGGCGTCGACGGAATCCATGCAGCCATGATCGGCCCGAACCGGCAGAAACGGGAGCCCGTGCGTCGAAGAAACCGGGGTCAGGCCACGTCGAAGTGGGCCACCGTGAGTTCGCGCTCGATGAGGAAGCCGTCGTCTTCCGGATAGAACACCGCCATGTCGATGTCGTCGCCGGCGAAGGCGACGATATCGGCGTACTGGCGCCAGAAGGACACCGTGCGCACCTCGCACCGGCCGTCCGGCAGGTCGCGGAACAGCGTGGCGGCGCCGAGATTGCCCCGGGTCGACCGGTAGTCGGCCAGCCCGGTGCGTTCCATGTAGCTCGCGTAGGCGGCGCGATCCTCCGGCCGGATCCAACCGGTCCAGCTGCGCATCACGCTGCCCGCGGGGATGTCGAACATGTCTGCCTCCTCTTGCCGGTGGCCCTTCGCTGCACGGTGCTTTCGGATGGGGTACTCCGGTTGTCGCCATCGTGGCCCCCCGGTGCCGCGCTGCCAACCCGCAGCCCACCCTGCGGATCTGCCCTGGCGGTGCGAGACTGGGCTGATGACGCTGCACCTCACCGGCGATACCGCCGCAGACGCCCTTCTCAGCGACGACCCGTTCGCGCTCCTGCTCGGCATGCTCCTCGACCAGCAGATCGCCATGGAGACCGCGTTCGCCGGTCCGGCGAAGATCCGGGACCGGATCGGCGGCCTCGACCCGTCGGTGATCGCCGGGTACGACCCCGAAGAGTTCGTCGCGATCTTCAAGCAGACCCCGGCGGTGCACCGTTTCCCGGGCTCGATGGCCGCGCGGGTGCAGACCCTGGCCGGTGTGGTCGCCCAGGACTGGAACGGTGACGCGGCCGCCATCTGGACCGCGGCCGGTGCGGACGGTGCGGTCCCCGACGGTGCCGAGGTGCTGCGCCGGCTGAAGGGCCTGCCGGGCTTCGGCGAGCAGAAGGCCAAGATCTTCCTCGCGCTGCTCGGCAAACGGCTCGGTGTCACCGCGGACGGTTGGCGTGAGGCATCCGCCCCGTATGGCGAGGACGGGTCGTTGCGGTCGGTGGCCGACATCGTCGACCCGGAGTCGCTGGGCAAAGTTCGGGAGAGCAAACGGGCGGCTAAGGCCGCGGCCAAGGACGCCGCGGCCAAATAACCGCCAGGCCGGCTCCGCGCAGCGGCTGTGGGCGGTGCCGGAGTTCTTCACGCTCGGATGCGGCCGCGAGAGAATGGTCGGACGTGACCGAAGGAGCGTGCAGGTGGGTCCCCATTTCAGCGAGCAGGCGTTTGACTTCCTCGAGGAGCTCGAACACCGCAACAACCGTGAGTGGTTCGAGGAGCATAAGGGTGTCTACGAGACCGAGCTGAAGGCCCGGATGCTCGCGGTGATCGACGCGGTCAACCTGCAGCTGGCGGGGTTCGCGGCCGACTATCTGCGTCCGGCACCGAAGGCGATGCTGCGGATCTACCGCGATGTGCGGTTCTCGAATGACAAGACCCCGTACAAGACCCATCTGGCGGCGAACTGGCCCCGGCAGGGCCTGGAGAAGGTCGGCGGTGCCGGATTCTTCCTGCAGGTGGGTGTGCATGGCGTGATGGTGGCCGCCGGTGCCTATGCGCCGGGCTCGCCCCAGCTGCACGCGATCCGCGAGTACCTGCTCGACCACCATGACGAGATGCGCAGCCTGCTCGCCGACGCATCGCTGGCCCGGCTGGCGGAGCCGCTGGACGGCCGGCCGCTCATCCGCGGCCCCAAGGGGTTTCCCGCCGAGCATCCGGCCGCCGACCTGCTGCGGCTGCGCAGCTGGGCGCTGTTCGCCCGACTGCCTGGAGAAGTCGCCCTCACGGACGGTTTCATCGATGCCGTCGTGGATCGGTTCAGGGCACTGGCACCCCTGGTCGACTTCCTCAACATTCCGCTGGCGACCGTCACCCCTCTGGAGCGGGAAGCGGCCGCCGGACGACGCCGCGGCTGATTGTCGCCCGCCGGGCCGCCGGATACAGGAGAATGGCAGCGAAGAGTGGTCGCGGCCGAACCGGTCCAACGGGCCCTCGAAGGAGCTCCAGAGTGAACGATCCCCGAGCCAAGATGGACGGCAACCGCCTCATTGCCATGGGCGCCCCGCAGGCAGACTGGACGAAGGCGCCCGGCCGGGTGCCCGGCTTCTGGGTCGCGCTGCTCGGGCTCATCGTCGCCGTCGTATACCCGGTTCCCGCGCTGGTCGTCGGCGCCGTCGGTCTCTTCTTCACCCTGCAGGCCTACAGGGTCATTCCCGCTGGAGCCAGAGGTCGGGGCCTTTCCGTCGCGGCGCTGGTCCTGGCCGGAGCGACGCTCGCCCTGGTGGCGCTGCAGATCGTCCTCACCCTGCTGCGCTGACCGCACTGCTGCTCTGACGACACAGCCCCTATGCCGGGTGGCCGAGCAGGAGTTTCATGGGGACATGACGGCAGGATCGAACGCCTCAGACCCCGCGCCGACGCGGCGTCCGGTTGACCAACCTTCCGCGTCGTCCGAGGTGCGGCCGAATCTGGGCGACTACCGGCGGGTGTATTCCGAGTTCAGCTGGGATCGGGCGCGACAGGCGCTGTCGGGACTGCCTGGCGGTCGGGGTGTCAACATCGCCCACGAAACCGTGGACCGCCACGCGGCGGGACCGCTCGCTGGACACGATGCGCTGCGGTTCGTGCGCACCGACGGCACCGCTCAGGCGCTCAGCTACGCCGAGCTTGCCGAGCAGACCGGACGCTTCGCGAGTGTGCTGCAGCGGCTCGGTATCGAGCGTGCCGACAGGGTTTTCTCGCTGTGTGGTCGCATCCCCGAACTCGTCGTGGCCGCCTTCGGCACCCTCAAGAACGGCAGCGTCTTCTGCCCGATGTTCTCCGGCTTCGACCCCGAGCAGGGGCGCCAGCGGTTGAAGCTCGGCTCGGGACGGGCGCTCGTGACCACGCGCGCGTTGTACCGGGAGACCGTCGCTCCGGTGCGGTCAGAGCTGCCCGAGCTGGTGCAGGTGCTCCTCATCGATGCCGACGGAGAACCGGACCCCGGCACCGTCGACCTGGTCGCACTGATGCGCGAGGCCCCGCCGTACGGCGACATCGTGGCGATGCAGTCCGAGGACATGGCCATGCTGCATTTCACCAGCGGCACAACTGGTCCGGCCAAGGGTGTGGTGCACGTGCACGATGCCGTCGCGTCGCTCTATGTCGCCGGGCTCTACGCTCTCGACCTGCACCCGGATGACGTCTACTGGAGTACCGCGGACCCCGGCTGGGTCAGTGGCAATTCGCACGGTGTGATCACCCCATTGGTCCACGGCGCGACCGTGCTGATCGTAGAGGGGGAGCCCGACGCCGAGCGCATCTACAGCGTGCTCGCCGACCAGCGGGTGTCGGTGTGGTACACCACAACGTCGGTGCTGCGGATGCTCATGGCGGCCGGCCCCGCACTGGCGGCCGCCCATGACCTACGGGCATTGCGCCACGTGGCCAGTGGCGGTGAACCGCACGATGCGGAGGTCATGGAGTGGACCCAGGAAACCTTCGGGCGGCCGGTGCACGACACCTGGCGGCAGACCGAGACCGGCGGGATCATGCTCGCGAATTTCCCGGGTAGCCCGATTCGGCCCGGGGCGCTCGGCCGACCGATGCCCGGGGTACAGGCCGCCGTGCTGGCCACCGACGCCGACGGGAGGGTCGTGCTCGGTGACGACGGCGACGTGATCCTTGTCACCGAACCGGATGCCCTCGGCGAGCTCGCTTTTCGTGCCGGCTGGCCGTCGATGTTCCGCGGCTACCTGCGGGACGACGCCCGGTACCGGCGACGCTTCGTCGGGGGCTGGTACCTCACGGGCGACCTGGTGCGGCGGGACGCCGATGGCTACTACTGGTTCATCGGACGCGGTGCAGACCCCGCCGAGGCGGCCCCGAGTCAGGGTGGGAGCGGCCGAGCGCCGAGCGCCAGGAGGTAGGCGGTGACGCCGTCGAGGTCGGTGCCGGCGGCCCGGTAGCCGACGTAGCCGTCCCAGCGCACGAGGTACTGGACGAGGCCGGGCCGCCGGCGCGAGGTGGCGGCGGCGCGTGGGGCGGCCGACCAGCGGGATCGAGGTGCGGACGGGGTCAGCTCCACGGTGAGCAGGTGTGCCCAGCGTGCCTGGAAGTCCCGTACCCGGGTGTCCGGCCACTCCGCGGCCGGTCCGCAGAGCAGCATCCTGAACACCGGCGGACCCGGTGCTGCGCCGGGTCCGGCGGCTGCGGTCCCGATGAGGGACACCGGCGCCACCCCCATCCCCGGTTGGGGGAATCTCTCGCCCGGCCGCGGCCCCCGGCCGAGGCGCGGGCGTGCTCGTTGCGGTGCACCTTCGGCCGGGGCTCCTTCCACCGACAGCGGGCTGCCCCGGTAGTGGATGCCCAGTTCGGAGATCAGCCGGAAGCCGGTGCGTCGCGCCGCCCGGCTGCGTAGCAGCAGCGCGGCCGCCCACACGGCCGGCCCGGCCCGCAGGCCCCGCAGCACCGGGTGCTGGCTGGTCGCCACCGTGAAGGCACGGTTGGTGGTGGCCAACACCGAACGGGCCACCGGCAACCGTTCCCGCTCGTAACTCCCGAGCAGCGCCGGGTCGGCTGCGCCCCGGCAGACCAGGGCGAGTTTCCAGCCCAGGTTCACCGCATCCTGGATGCCGGTGTTCATACCCTGGGCGCCGGCCGGGCTGTGGATGTGGGCCGCATCGCCGGCCAGGAACACGCGGCCGCGGGCGAAAGTGTCGGCGAGCCGGCTGCTGATGGCGAATTCGGTGAGCCAGACCGGGTGGTGAACCCTGATGGTGTCACGGGTGTAGCGGGTGACGGCGGCCTGCGCGAGCGCCAGTGTGACGGGGCCGGTGCGGCTGCCCGGTGGCAGCATCACGAGCAGCCGCCAGCTGGCCGGCGAGCCGAGTGGAAACAGGAACAGCGGACCGGCTCCGGCCAGGTAGACGTGCACCCGGCCGGGTTCCAGGCCGTCGGCCTCCAGATCGGCCAGGAGGAAGCGTTGCGGGAAGGCTCGACCGGAGAAACCGATGCCGGCCAGGTGCCGCGTCGCGCTGTGCGCGCCGTCGCAACCCACCACGAAGCGGGTGCGCACGGTCCGAGTGGGAACTCCGGGGGAGTCGAGGGTGCAGGTGACCCCGTCAGTGTCCTGGGTCAGGCCCGTGAGGGTGAGCCCCCGGCGAATGCCGACGCCCGCGCCGGCCAGGCGATCGACGAGCACTCGTTCGGTGCCGGCCTGGGAGAGGAAGAGCAGGAACGGGAAGCGTGTGTCGCCGAGCGCCTCGTCGAACAGGGGCACGGCGTGAGCGGGTGCGGCGTGTACCGGCGCAGCGCTGGGGCTGCCGCGGCGGCGTCGGGCGCGCCCGTGCAACAGCAGCGTTCCGGTCGGGTTGCCGGCGGTCACGAGGTCGTCCGCGAGAGAGTTGCGGGCGAGGACCTCGAGGGTGCGCGCCTGGATGGCCAGAGCCCGGGACTCGTGCACGGCATCCGGCGCCCTGTCGACGATCATCGCGGTGACCCCGTGGGTGTGCAACTCGCGGGCGAGGGCGAGCCCGGTGGGCCCGGCGCCCACGATCAGGACATCGGCGTCGAACGCGGTGCCGGTGCCGATTCCGATGCCGGCCATGTCATCAACGGGTGGCGGGGTCCGCGGGGCTGGTGCCCGGGGTGGACGGGCCGAACGAGGTCTCCTTCACGAGCCGCCCGGTGCGGTCCCAGGTGCGCCACAGGCCCACCTGGTGCCCCAGGTCGAACTCCCCTGAGCGCATCAGCGAACCGTCGATGCGGAACCACTCCCAGTGTCCGTGGAGTTTGCCGTCGAGTTCAAAGCCGCTGGCCTTGACCGACCCATCGGGGAAGCGGTCGTGGCGGGGGACCGGTAGGCCGACGGACCGGGAGGGCGAGGGGGACGACGGTTGAGAGGGCATGCCCCCATGCTGCCCCGGAATGCTCCCGCGCTCAACAGCGGTCAGCGTCGCACCGGGCGTGGTGCCGGTCGGCCGCTGGTGGCCGAATTTCTCGCTCCCGAGCCTCAGGCGTTCGGGTCGTCCGGGTCCAGGTCGTCAGGGTTCAGGTCATCCGTGTCCAGGTCATCCGCATCAAGTTCGCCGGGGCCGGGCACCCTGAACGCGTCGGCGGCCGCTTCGGTGTGGTCGAAGATCGCGCGCAGCAGGCCGGCCATGCTGGTGGACCGCAGCATTGCGACCTGGTCGAGCGGACCCACCGGGGCGATACCGGCCAGCTGCCAGGCGGCCTCGACGGGGTCCTCAGACAGGGCGACGTTGGCCGACCAGGCGTCGTCGGTGAACTCGCTGGCCAGGGACAGGGTGCGGCGCACGGTCTGCTCGGCGAGCACCCGCAGCGGTGTGAGGGCGTCGTCCCAGACCAGGGCGGGCAGCTCCCGCACCACGGCCTGCGGGTACGGGGTGTCCTGGCGCCACTCGACGACCTCGATGCGCCGGTCTCCCTGCGCGACGAGGCCGACGAACCCCTCCGGTGCCACCAGCTCAAGCACCTGCGCGACGGTACCCGTGCTGAACGGGTGCTCGCCACCGCCCACCTCCTGGCCGCGTTCGATCAGGACCACACCGAACTCGGCGGGCTCCGATTCGAGGATGCTGGCCAGCATCATCAGGTAGCGCTCCTCGAACACCCTCAGCTGCAACGGCATGTAGGGGAAGAGCACCGATCCGAGCGGGAACATCGGCAGGCCGGTGGCGCCGACCGGCTCGTCGGGTGGGTTCCCCTGATTCGACATGACCCCAGCGAATCACGCTCCCGGTGGAAAACCAAGCACCGGGACCATCGGTGAGTCAGATCAGTCGAGCCGTTTCGCGAGGACCCGCACGTCGGCATCCGCGTAGCCGAGCCGGTCGTAGAAGCCGGTGACGGCGGTGTTGGCCTCTCGCACCATGAGCTGCAGCTTGACGGCGCCGCGTTCCACGAGCCAGGCTTCGGCGGCCGCCATCAGCCGGCGGCCCTGGCCCGTGCCGCGCTCATCCACGGCGACGGCGAGGTAGTAGACCCAGCCGCGGTGGCCGTCGTGGCCGACCATCACGGTGCCGACCAGCCTGCCGTCGCGGAAGGCGCCGAGCACTGTGGATGTTGTTCCGTCCAACGCGCGACGGAGGTCGGTGGCTGGGGGATTCCACGGGCGGGTGAGGCCGGCGTCCTCCCACAGCGTGGTGACGGCCTCGAGATCGGCAAGGGTGACGTCGGTGATGTGCATTCGTCCATTGTGCCCGTGCCGAGTGGTGTCCCGATCGTTACACGGGGATCAGACTTGGCCGCTGGCCAGCTATTTTTTTTGCGATACGCTTCGAAACGAAAACTGGGGGAAGCATGGACAATTCACAATTGGGTGGGAAACCCGATTCCGGAGACGATTCCGGAACGAGCACAGACAATACGGGCCAGAGCGCGGTGGCCACTGAACCGGCCGCTGCCGCAGAACCTGCCGCAGAACCTGCCGCAGAACCTGCCGCAGAGCCGGCCGTGGAGCCGGTCGCTGAGCCGCTCGCGCCCGCTGACCCGGTCGCGGCTCCGTACGGCACTCCGGGTGCCGCACTGCCGACCGCACCGGCGCCGACCGGCCCGACCGTCGGCACCCGCGTCGCCTCACTGGTGCGCGGCATCCCGGCCGAACGGTTCATCGCCGCAGCGGTCGCCCCGGTCGTCGTCTACGCCGCTACCTGGCTACTGGCGCTGGTGTTCACCCTGCTGGTGTTCGTCGCCGCCGCTGACGCCTCCCTCGACTGGGGACTGGCCTTCCAGGCGCCCGCTCAGATTGTGGGCCTGGCCGTCGCCGGTACGCTCACCGTCGGCGCCACGGTGATGGGAATCTCGGCCGCGGTCTCCGTGGTCTGGCTTCCGCTGCTGGTCACCGCCTTCCTCATCATCGCCACAGCCTTCGTGGCCCGCAGGGACGAACGGATAGCGCCGAGCCGGACGCGCGGCATCCGCTGGTTGCTGTCGGCACTCAGCGGTGTGGTCCTGGCGCTTCTTGTGGTCATCGTCGCGGCCGTCACGCCGCTCACCTATGCCCTCGGTGACGGATCCGACACCGACTTCGGATTTCTGACCGGATCCGGAACGGCGTCTTCGGCGTCGTTCACGGCGTTCCTCGGCGCACTCGTTCTGGGTACTCTCGCGTCGTACGTGGCCCGGGCCCGGGTGGCCCGCGCTGCTGCCGGCATCACGCCAGCCATCGTGGCACCGGCCGCCGCCTCGGTGTTCGCATCCGTGCGGTCGACCCTGCCGGTCGTCGGGCTGCACCTCGGTGTGCTCGCCGTGCTGGTCACCGTGGCGCTGCTGGTCTGGTCCGTGGTGAACGGCGGCGTCAACGCGCTCCTGACGGCGTTCTTCTGGCTTCCGACCGCGGTGGTCGACGGCCTGGGCTTCGTGAACCTCGCACCGCTCACGGTCGGCGGCTCCTTGGCCGCCCTGGGTGGGCTGACCGGCTCGTCGAACAGCTTCTGGATGCCCACCGAGCTACCCGGCTGGGCCACGGTGCTGATCCTGGTGGTCAACCTGCTGCTCATCCTGGTGACGGGTACCGTGCTGCGTCTTCGTCGCGAGCAGCTGAGGTTGTCGGCGGCCATGTCGTGGGTGACCACGGTGGTGTCATTTGCGGTAGTGGGCATCGTCGTCTCGATTGTGGGTGCCATCGCCGGCTGGACGAGCGTCGACACGGCTGGCGCCGGCGAGAGCCTCGACGGTCTTCTCGGGGGTGCCGCTTCCCTGATCGAAGGTGCGGCGGCCGCATCCGGTGTTGTCGGGCTGGCCGCGTGGACGTTCATCGTCTTCGCTGCGCTGGGTGCCCTCGTCGAGGTCGTCGCGGTCTTCGTGGCCCCGACTCTGCTGCAGCTCCTGCCCGCCGCCGTCCTCACCCGGTCAGCCAGGATCACCGGACTGGTCGGCGTGCCGTTCGCGGTGCCCGGCACGTATGTGCCGCCGGAACCGGTCAAGGTGCCCGTCGTCAGTGACGCTCCCGTCGTCGCCGGAGAGCCCGTCGTCGTGGCGGCCGGCGCCGCTCCGACAGCGGTGCAGCCGCAGGCCGATGGCGCCATCGTGCCGATGACCCCGGAGAAGAAGCGTCGAGTGTGGATTGTGCTCGCCGCTGTCGGTGGTGGTGTCGTCGTCATTCTCGGGGCATCCGTCGCCGTTTCGATCATCAACCAGGTCGTCTTCAGCCCGCAGAACCAGGTGGAAAGCTACCTGGACGCGATCGTGGCCGGCGACGCATCGGATGCCCTGGCTATCGGCGGCGTCGAAGAGTCAACTGGCGAGCGGGTTCTGCTCACAGACGCGGTGCTCAAGGCGACAGAGGGCAGGATCACCGGGTACACGATCACCCAATTCGGCTCCAGCGGCGACACCGCTATTGTGACGGCGGACATCGATCAGGACGGTGTGACGGAGGAAACGGCCTACGAGCTGACGAAGTCCGGCACGACGGCCCTGTTCTTCGACAACTGGAACCTGGAACCGGTCTGGCTGCCGAGCGTGGCTATTGGTGTCTCGCCCGGTATCGACGAGATCGACGTCAACGGCACCACGGTCGAACTGAGCAGCGATGCTCAGGAAATCGGATACGTCGATCTTCTGGTCTTCCCCGGAGACTATGTCATCGCCAATGCCGGGGATGATGAGTGGCTTTCAGCCGAGCCGCAGACGGTTCAGGCGGGACTTTCTGCTGTGACAGGCGACGCGCGGCTGAGCCTCGAACCCACCGCGAAGTTCACCTCGAGCGTCGATGAGCAGGTGGCGGAATACCTGGCCGGCTGTGCGGCTCAGAAGATCCTCGACCCCGATGACTGCCCGATCCGCGTTTACGATTACGGCACCATCACCGATGTCGTCTGGACCATCGACGAACCTGCCGTGACGTCGTTGGGCAGTATGTACGACGATGAGTGGGACCTTTCCACGGACAAACGTGGCTCGGCGACCGTGACCTACACGAACACCGATTACCGGGGTCAGGCGACACCGGAAAAGGCCACCGTGGATTTCTACATCGATGGGGACGTCACAATGGTCGACGGCGCCCCGGTCTTCTCAAGCCTTTACTGATCGGCTGAGAAGCCGGCACATGCGCCCGGATCGCCGCAACCCACCTCTGGTGGGCGGTGGCGATCCGGGCGCCTGCCTGTCGGCACGCTGGGACGCGGCCGCGCTTCGGCCGGTTTCCTGCGCGCAATGGCGTGCCTCACTGGCATGCTGGATGGATGACTGAGGCTGTTTTCGACCTACCCGGCGGACCATTCACCCTGCGACGGGCTCGCGCGGAGGACGTGGCCGCGATAGTGGGCCTGCTCGCCGACGACCAGCTGCGATCCGCTGAGGAATCCACCGCGGCGGAGGATCTCGCGCCCTACCTGGCTGCCTTCGAGGCGATCAACGAAGCAACCGACCAGCTGCTCGTTGTCGTCGACGATCCCGCCGGGCAGGTGGTGGCCACCCAACAGCTCACGGTGCTGCCCGGGCTCGCCCGGTCCGGGGCGACTCGGTTGCAGATCGAGGCCGTTCGGGTGAGTGCGGCCCTGCGCGGCAACGGCCTCGGCAGCGAGATGCTGACCTGGGCGGTTGAGTACGGGCGCGGGCGCGGATGCCGGCTGGTGCAGCTCACCTCCGACGCCTCCCGCCTCGACGCTCACCGATTCTACGAGCGCCTAGGCTTCGCCTCCTCCCATGTGGGTTTCAAGCTGCTCCTCTAGCTTCTAGAACGGCGGGTTGTCCGGTACCGGTGGTGTCGGCTTCCGGGTTTTGGGCCCCACCACCGGTGGCCGGGGTCGGGGTGGTCCCATTGGGTTGGCCGGGTCAGTGCGGTAGCTGCGTTCTCCGGGAGAGGTCCACAGCAGCACGCCGCCGGGTTCCTGGGTCACCCGCCACTGGCTGAGGTGCTTGAGCCGGTGGTGGGGTTCGCAGAGGTGGGCGAGGTTGTCGCAGTCGGTTCTGCCGCCGCCGGCCCAGGGGTCGGTGTGGTCGACGTCGCTTGTGACCGCCGGGCGGGAGCAGCCGGGGAACCGGCAGGTCTCGTCGCGCACCCGGAGCCATTTCTTCATGGCCTTGGTGTTCTTGTGCTGGGTCTTTCCCAGCGAGAGCACCACCCCGGTCTCCGGGTGGGTCAGCAGCCGGGTGAAGCTCGGTGCGTGTCCGGCGATCTCTCTCGCAGCCTCAGGTGAGATGGGCCCGTAGCCTTCGAGGGTGGCGGGTTCCTCGTTCAGGCCCAGCAGGGTGAGCACCGGCACGGTGATCATGACCGTGCCGCGGATCCCGGCTCCCATCCCGTCGGGGGTGATGCCGTCCAGCAGCAGCGCCCGGGTGATGTCCGCGCGGAGCTGGTCCAGGCTCCGCTTGCTCTGCTCCTCGTCGATCTCTGAGTCGGCGCCCGCTGGCGTCGGGTCACCTGTCTTTTTCAGGCTCCCGGCCATGCCGTTGATCCGGTCGTAGGC
>NZ_PJJP01000016.1 GCF_002929555.1 Cryobacterium sp. N22 | reverse complement strand
GCGGCGGTGCGGCGGCCGGTCGGGCGGCGGATGCGGTGCCGCCGGCCGGGGCGCCGGCTGCTCCCCCGGAAGCCGGGCCGCCCGCGAGTACCAGCTGGGCCTCCTCGGCCGCGGCGAGCCGCTCGCTGTAGATCTCGTTGAACCGGGCGGTGAGCCGTTCGGCCAGGCGGCGGGAGTTGGCGAACACGATCGAGGAGGAGTGCGCGAGCACGGCGTCCACGATGGCCTCTTCCACGTGCGGCCAGATCGACCCGGTCTGCGGGGTGGCGGCGGAGGTGGCGCCCTCGGGCGCGGGCACGGCGCCGAGCTGGGTCATGTCGTCGACGGGCACCACGACGCGCAGGTCGAACCGTTTCTCGTTCTTGGGTGCCACGATCTCCACGGGGGCTTGACCGCCGAGGAACCGGGCCACCTCAGACGCCGGCCGCACGGTGGCGGACAGGCCGATGCGTTGCGCGGGCGTGGCGAGCAGGGCGTCGAGGCGTTCCAGGGACACGGCGAGGTGTGCGCCGCGCTTGCTCGCCGCGACGGCGTGGATCTCGTCGATGATCACGGTGTCGACGCCGCGCAGCGACTCGCGGGCGGCGGAGGTGAGCATCAGGAAGAGCGATTCGGGGGTGGTGATGAGGATCTCGGGCGGCGTCTTCACCAGTGCCCGGCGGTCCGCGGCGGGGGTGTCGCCGCTGCGCACACCCACGGTCACCCGCACCGGTGCCAGCCCCAGCCGTTCGGCGGCCTGGCCGATACCCACCAGCGGGGCGCGCAGGTTGCGTTCCACGTCCACACCGAGCGCCTTCAGCGGTGAGATGTACAGCACCCGGGTACCGGTGCGGGCGGCGGCCGGCACGGCAACATCCGTGGCGTCGGCAGCACCGGGTGCCGCTGCGGTGGTGGACGCCGAGTACAGCTTGTCGAGGGCCCAGAGGAACGCGGCGAGGGTCTTGCCCGATCCGGTGGGGGCGACGACGAGGGTGTGCGAGCCGCGGGAGATGGCGTCCCAGGCGCCGAGCTGCGCCTCGGTGGGCGCATCGAACGCGCCGGAGAACCACGTGCGGGTGGCCGGCGAGAGGCGCTGGAGGATCTCCGTCATCTCCCCATCCTTGCCGATACCCCCGACATCGGCCCGGATGCCGCCCCTATCTGTTACCGATGCGGACAATTGCACCCGGTGTGCCGGGCGCAATTGTCCGTTGCGGCAACAGTTGCCGCCGCTGGGGACGGATGGGCCGGGCCGGGTCAGGCGGAGGCGACGAGCTGCACCCGGAGGGAGTCGACCCCGGTGGCGATCACGTCGTTGGCCGCCCAGCGTGCCGCGAGGCGGGCCAGGGTGGCGTCCAGCACGGCTCGGTTGAGTCCGTCGACGAGTTCGAGGCGCACGATCAGCTCGGGTCCCGCCAGCCGGCAGTGCGGGTCCCCTGCGGTCAGGCCCACCGACAGCACCGACAGCTCGGTCGCGATGGACTCCTCGAACGCCTGGGCGACGGAGCGGCTGGCGTAGCTGGGTGTCCAGGGCGCCGCCTGGGCGATCGCCCAGAGCGCGGGCCGGCGCACCGCGAACTCGGTGTCGGCGGTGGGGTCGAGCACCACCAGGTCGGTGCTCTCCTGCGCCGCCGCCAGCGCCACCCGCACGGCGTCGGCGGGCACCGGGCGCGCCTGGGCGTTCCAACGGCGAATCGCCGAGGCCGAGGAGAACACCGGGAGAACGGCGCGGCCGTCCGGCCCGGCCACGGTGATGATCGAGAGTTCCTGGGTCTTGTCCACCCGCAGCCCGTGCGGGCCGGCGGCAGCGTCCAGAGCGGCGCCGGGGTCATCAGCGCCGAGCGCGGTGACCAGAGGGATGAGCAGGCGCGCCGAACGGAAGGCGTCGACAACCTCCTCCTCGCCGGTCTCGCGCGCCTGGAAGCGCCGGAGCGCGTTCAGCAGGGCGGGCGGCGCGAGGCCGTCGTCGTCGGCGAATGGGGTGTCGTCCAGCGACCGGTTCGCCCAGGGCTGGCCGGCGGAGTCCGCGGACGGGTCGCCGGCGGACCCGCCGGCAGAGTCGCCGGAAGGGTCGGGCCGGCCGGTGGAGCCGAGGTTACGCGCCGGAGACATCCAGCGCCTCGGCGAGGGTGAAGGCGCCGGCGTAGAGGGCCTTGCCCACGATCGCGCCCTCCAGGCCGAGGGGTACCAGTTCGCGCAGCGCGGCGATGTCGTCGAGGCTGGAGATGCCGCCGGATGCGATCACGGGCCGGTGGGTGCGCTCCATCACCTCGCGCAGCAGTTCGATGTTCGGTCCCTTGAGGGTGCCGTCCTTGGTGACGTCGGTGACGACATAGCGGGTGCAGCGGGCCTCTTCGAGGCGCTCGAGCACCTGCCACAGGTCCCCGCCATCCTTGGTCCAGCCACGGGCGGCGAGGGTCGTGCCGCGCACGTCCAGTCCCACCGCGATGGCGTCGCCGTACTGCGCGATCACGCTGGCGGCCCACTCGGGGTTTTCCAGCGCGGCGGTGCCCAGGTTGATGCGCTTGACACCGGTGTTCAGCGCCGCTTCGAGCGACTTGTCGTCGCGGATGCCGCCGGAGAGCTCCACGTTCACGCCACGGAGCTGCTTGATGACCTTCTTGAGCACACTGGTGTTGTTGCCGCGCCCGAATGCCGCGTCAAGGTCGACGAGGTGGATCCACTCCGCACCCTGGTTGGCCCAGTCCAGGGCGGCGTCCATCGGGTCGCCGTAGTTGGTCTCGGTGCCGGCCTCACCCTGGGTCAGGCGCACGGCCTTGCCGTCGGCGACGTCGACGGCGGGCAGGAGGACCAGTTTCGGGGTCTTGTTGAACTCGCTCATGATGTGCTGTGGTGACCTTTTCGTGTTGGTGCGGCCGCGGTTGGGCGACCGGCTGGGGACTGTCTAGTCGTGGAGGGTGCCGAGCCAGTTTTTCAGCAGCCGGATGCCCGCATCGCCGCTCTTCTCGGGGTGGAACTGGGTGGCCGACAACGGCCCGTTCTCGACCGCGGCGAGGAACGGGGCACCGTGTTCGGCCCAGGTGAGGCGGGGAACCGGGAAGGGCGGCATCACGTCGAGCGTCCATTCCTGGGCGGCGTAGGAGTGCACGAAGTAGAACCGTTCCTCTTCCAGCCCGCGGAACAGCACCGTGTCGGGGTCGGTCGTGACGGTGTTCCAACCCATGTGCGGCAGCACCGGGGCGGGCAGGGCTGTGACGGTGCCCGGCCACTCGCCGAGGCCTTCGGTGTCGATGCCACGCTCCACACCGTGTTCGAACATGACCTGCATGCCCACGCAGATGCCCATCACCGCTCGACCGCCGGAGAGGCGTTTGTCGATGATGTCGCCGCCGTGGGCGCTGTTCAGCGCCGCCATCACAGAGCTGAACGCGCCGACGCCCGGAACCAGGAGCCCGTCGGCTTCGAGTGCGAGCTTGCGGTCGCCGGTGAGGGTGACGTCGGCCCCGGCGAGCTCGAGCGCCTTGACGGCAGAGTGCACATTGCCCGTGCCGTAGTCCAGGACGACGACCGAGGTCACAGGGCACCCTTGGTCGAGGGGATGCCGGACACCAGCGGGTCATAGGCCTTGGCCTGGCGGAAGGCGCGGGCGAAGGCCTTGAACTCGGCCTCGGCGATGTGGTGGGCGTCGCGGCCGCCGACGACGGTGACGTGCACGGTCAACGCGGCGTTGAAGGCGATGGCCTCGAAGACGTGCCGCACCATCGAGCCGGTGAAGTGACCGCCGATGAGGTGGAATTCGAAGCCGGCCGGCTCGCCGGTGTGCACGAGGTAGGGCCGGCCTGAAATGTCCACGACGGCCTGCACGAGGGCTTCGTCCAGCGGCACCAGGGCGTCGCCGTAACGGGAGATGCCGGCCTTGTCGCCGAGGGCCTGCTTGATGGCCTGGCCCAGAACGATGCCGATGTCCTCGACGGTGTGGTGCACATCGATGTCGATGTCGCCCTTGGCGTGCACGGTGAGGTCGGTCAGCGAGTGCTTCGCGAATGCCGTGAGCAGGTGGTCGAAGAACGGCACGCTGGTGTGGATGTCGCTCACCCCGGTGCCGTCCAGGTTGATCGAGAGGTCGATGCTCGATTCGCTCGTTTCGCGCTGCAGGTGGGCACGGCGAGGCGAGGGCGTGACGTTGCTCATGGCGTTAGTTTATTCGGCTAACGGCCGGAGCCGTGCGATGGCGGCCAGGAACGCGCTCGTCTCGGCTTCGGTACCGGCCGAGACCCGCAGGTGGCCGGGGATTCCGACGTCGCGGATCAGGATGCCTTCGGCCAGGAGTGCCGCGAAGATCGCGTGCGGGTCGGCGACCCCGCCGAACAACACGAAGTTGCTTCCGCTGCGGAGCGGCAGGAAGCCGAGGGCCGCGAGTTCGGTCACCAGGCGGTCGCGCTGCACCCGGATGTCGTCGACCATGGCGAGCATCTCGCCGGTGTGCGCGAGCGCGGCGACGGCGGCCGCCTGGGTGAGGGCGGACAGGTGGTACGGCAGCCGCACCAGGCGCAGCGCATCCGTCACCGCCGGGTCGGCGGCGAGGTAGCCCAGCCGCACGCCGGCGAAGGCGAAGGCCTTGCTCATGGTGCGCGACACGAGCAGGCGTTCCCGGCCCGGCAGCAGGGTGAGGGCGCTGTCGGTGCCGTCCGGCGCGAACTCAGCGTAGGCCTCGTCGACGACGACGATGCCCGGGGTGGCGTCGTAGACGGCCGCGATGGTCGCCAACGACAGCGGGGTGCCGGTCGGGTTGTTCGGCGAGCAGAGGAAGACGATGTCTGGTGAGGTCTCGTGCACCCAGCGGGCGGCGGTCTCCGGCGAGAGCTCGTAGTCGGCGTCACGGCCGCCGGGGATCCAGCGGGTATCGGTGCCGGACGCGAGGATCGAGTACATCGAGTACGTCGGCGCGTAGCCGAGCAGCGACCGGCCCGGGCCGCCGAAGGCCTGCAGAACCTGCTGCAGCACCTCGTTGGAACCGTTGGCGGCCCAGATGTTGTCTCGGGTGAGACCGTGGCCGAGGTAGCCGGCGAGGTCTTCCCGCAACTGGGTGAACTCCCGGTCCGGGTACCTGTTGACGGTGAGGATGGCCTCGGCCAGAGCCGCCGCGATGTCGGAAGCGACCGCGGGCGGAATCGGGTGGGTGTTCTCGTTGACGTTCAACGCCACCGGCACGTGCAGCTGGGGGGCTCCGTAGGGGATTTGTCCGCGGAGGTTGGCACGCAGGGGCAGGTCGTCGAGGCTGGTCACCCGAACAAGCTTAGTTGCGCCGCGGCTGACCTCTTTGAACGAGGCGGCGCCGGGCGATCGGATCAGTAGTCGGCGGGCAGGGCGAGGCGCTGGCCGGGCTGCACGGCCTCGGAGGACAGCTGGTTGAGGTTGACGATGTCGGCGATCACATCGCGCGGGTCTTGCGCGGGGGCGACCGATTCGGCCAACTGCCACAGCGACTGGCCCGCCTCGATGGTGACGTAGTCGAACGCGGCCGCGCCGATCCCCCCGGTGCCCTCTGCGGCGGCCATGCCGCCGTTGACGGTGATGACGATGGCGCCGAGCACCAGGGGCACCGCCGCAAGGGTCGTGAAGACGGCCCGCCCGCGGCGGGTCAGCCGCAGGTGGGTGGTGGGCGGGGTGGCCCGGCTGTAGCTGGCCTGGGCGTGGCTGGCCTGGGTGTGGCTGGCCGCGGCGTGGGTGATCGAGCCGGGCTTCACTGCATATGCTGCGCTCATGTCAAACCTCCTGTTAACGTATCTGGCCCTCGGCCGGGAGGGCCAGATACGAATCTATGTTCCGAATATATCTTCGAGTGTTCGAACAATCAACCCTGTTTCCGGATATTATGGAGACAGTTTCCGCAACACACTCGAATGCATGTCTACGAACTGCCGCCCTGTGGCTACAGTTTCGATCGGGTAGCTGTACTCAAACAGACACCACCGACACTGCGACCCGGGCGCCGGCCGGACCCGTCCGCTGGCACCATGAGCCAGCACAGTCCCAGTCGCACCAGCACCAGAATCAGCCCCACCAGCTCGACCAGCACCAGCCCCGAACCGACTAACCAGAGGAGCGACAACGTGGCACAACAGAGCACACCTCGGGACAAGGGCGGCACGCGACGCCGCAAGAGCCTGAGCGACAAACAGCGCGCCGTGATGGACGTCATCCAGCGTTCGGTACGCGACCGCGGCTACCCGCCGAGCATGCGCGAGATCGGCGACGCCGTCGGCCTGTCCTCGCTGTCGAGCGTGACCCACCAGCTGCACCAGCTCGAGCTGAGCGGATACCTGCGCCGTGACCCGCACCGGCCCCGCGCACTCGAGGTGCTCATCGAGCTCCCCCAGTCCTCTGAGGAGGTCACGCCCGGCGCCGCCGACGACTACCAGTCCGGCATCCAGGTGGGTGATGCGGCGATGGTGCCGCTCGTCGGTCGCATCGCCGCCGGTATCCCGATC
Organism: Cryobacterium sp. N22; assembly: GCF_002929555.1. Taxonomy (GTDB): domain Bacteria; phylum Actinomycetota; class Actinomycetes; order Actinomycetales; family Microbacteriaceae; genus Cryobacterium. The sequence continues at coordinate 47,003 of NZ_PJJP01000016.1, read as the reverse complement.
ATGGCCGACCAGCAGATCGATGAGATCTTCCCGCTCCCCCGCCAGCTGGTGGGCAAGGGCGAGCTGTTCATGCTCAAGGTCGTCGGCGAATCGATGATCGACGCCGCCATCTGCGATGGCGACTGGGTGGTCATCCGCCAGCAGAAGACCGCGGAGAACGGTGAGATCGTCGCCGCCATGCTCGACGGTGAGGCCACGGTGAAGGTGCTGCGTCAGCGCGACGGCCACACCTGGCTGCTCCCCCGCAACACCAACTTCGAGCCGATCCTGGGCGACTTCGCCGAGGTCCTCGGCAAGGTCGTCGCGGTGCTGCGTTCGGTGTAGCTCGCGTACTGGAACCACAAAACAGGCCCGGCCCCATGAGGGGTCGGGCCTGTTTTAGTTGGATCGGGGTCAGACCAGCGTTGCTCGCACGGCGCGGGTGGCGTCGACGATGTTGCGCAGGGACTCCACGGTTTCCGCGTAGCCGCGGGTCTTCAGTCCGCAGTCCGGGTTCACCCAGACCTGGCGGGCCGGGATCGATTCCAGCGCCCGCTCGAGCAGCTCGGTGATCTCGGGCACGCCGGGAACGCGCGGTGAGTGGATGTCATAGACGCCCGGGCCGATCCCGTGGTCGAACCCGCTGGTCTGCAGGTCGGAGACGACCTCCATCTTCGACCGGGCGGCTTCGATGCTGGTCACGTCGGCGTCGAGGTTGCGGATCGCGTCGATGACGACCCCGAACTCTGAGTAGCAGAGGTGGGTGTGGATCTGGGTCTGGTCGGCGACCCCCGCGGTGGCGAGCCTGAACGAACCGACCGACCAGTCCAGGTAGTCGGCGTGGTCCTTCTTCTTCAGCGGCAGCAGCTCGCGCAGGGCCGGCTCGTCGACCTGCACCACCTGGATGCCGGCCGCCTCGAGGTCGCCGATCTCGTCGCGCAGCGCGAGCGCCACCTGGCGGGCGGTCTCCCCCAGCGGCTGGTCGTCGCGCACGAACGACCAGGCCAGGATGGTGACCGGTCCGGTGAGCATGCCCTTGACGGGCTTCTCGGTGAGGGTCTGGGTGTAGCTGGACCACTCCACGGTGATGGGCGCCGGCCGGGAGACGTCGCCCCAGAGGATCGACGGGCGGGTGCACCGGCTGCCGTAGGACTGCACCCAGCCGTTCTCGGTCACGGTGAAGCCGTCGAGGTTCTCGGCGAAATACTGCACCATGTCGTTGCGCTCAGGTTCGCCGTGCACGAGCACGTCCAGGCCGAGGTCTTCCTGCAGCTGCACAACCCGGCCGATCTCGGCGCGCATGAGCTCCTGGTATTCGGCGGGCGCGAGCTCGCCGGAGACCAGTCGGGCGCGGGCGCGGCGGATGTCACTCGTTTGCGGGAACGAGCCGATGGTCGTGGTCGGCAGCGGCGGCAGGTCGAGCACGGCTTCCTGGGCGGCGAGCCGGGTCTCGTAGTCGCCCCGGCTGAAGTCGGCCGGGCTGAGGGTGTCCAGGCGGGCGCGCACGGCGCCGTCACGCACACCGGGCGAGACCCGGCGCGCGTCCAGCGACGCGGTGGCCGCGTCGAGGTCGGCCTGCACGGCGGCCTGCCCCTCGGACAGGCCGCGGGCGAGGGTGGCGACCTGACCGATCTTCTGGTCGGCGAAGGCCAGCCAGCTGGTCAGTTCGGTGCCGAGCTTGCTCTCGTCCGTGACGTCGTGCGGCAGGTGCAGCAGCGAGGTGGAGCTGGAGACCGCAATCCGGTCGCTGAGCGCGCCCAGCCGGCCGACCTTGTCGAATGCCGCGGCGAGGTCGCCGCGCCAGATGTTGTGACCGTCGATCACGCCGGCCACGAGGGTGGTGCCGGCCAGGCCGGGCACGTCCTCGGGCACCGTGCCGCGTACGAGGTCGAGGCCGATCGCCTCGACCGGGGTGCCGGCCAGCACCGGCAGGGCGTCGTCGAGGCTGCCGTAGGGCGCGGCCACGAACAACCCGGGCCGGCTGTCGAGCGCGCCGAGAGTGTCGTACGCCTGGGCGAGGGCGGCGAGGGCACGGTCGCGCGGGATGTCGATGCTCTCGCTGACGAGGCCCGGTTCGTCCAGCTGCACCCACTGTGCGCCGGCGGCGGCCAGGCGCTCGATCAGGGTGGCGTAGACCGGCAGCAGGTCATCGAGGCGGTCAAGCGGGTGGAAGCCGGCCGGGGCCGCTTCGCTCGGCTTGGCCAGGAGCAGGAAGGTGACCGGGCCGACGATGACGGGTCGGGTGAGGAAGCCGGCGGCGGCGGCCTCTTCGAACTCCCGCACGATCCGGTCGCTGGCGAGATGGAAGTTGGTCTCCGGGCCGATTTCCGGCACCAGGTAGTGGTAGTTGGAGTCGAACCACTTGGTCATTTCGAGCGGCAGGTTCTCACCGGCGCCGCGGGCCAGGGTGAAGTAGCCGGCGAGGTCGAGGTGGCCGTCGGCGTCGACGAGACCGGCGAAGCGGGTGGGGATGGCGCCGACGGCCACCGCAGCATCCAGCACCTGGTCGTAGAACGAGAAGCTCTCCGGAATTGAGGAGTCGGTGCGGCCGAGGCCCAGACCCACGAGACGCTCCCTGGTGGTGTTGCGCAGGGCCGCGGCAGTGGCTTCGAGCTCGGCGGCGTCGATCCGGCCGGCCCAGAAGGCTTCAACGGCCTTCTTCAGTTCGCGGCGGCGGCCGATGCGGGGGTAGCCGAGGATCGTTCCGGTGGGGAAAGCGGGGACGGTGGTGGTCATCAGTAGTAGTCCTTCGTGGAGTGGATACCGGCACGGGTGCCGACGGGGCTGGTCGAGGGATGGGTCGGGGACGGGAGGTGAGCGGAGACGACCGGTTGTGCCGGTGCGAGCGCGCCGGCGCGGTCGAGCACGGCGAGCACGGTCTCGTGCTGGTTGAAGGCGTAGAGGTGCAGGCCGGGTGCTCCGCCGGCGATGAGCTTCTCGGCCAGGGCGGCGGCGTGGCTGATGCCGATCTCGCGCTGGCCCTCGGCGGTGGGTTCGACCTCGAGCTGGATTGAGAGCTCGGCGGGCAGTTCCTCGCCGGAGAGCTCGAGGATGCGCCGCAGCCGGCCGGGGCTGGTGACGGGCATGATGCCGGGCAGGATCGGGAATTCGACCCCGGCCTCCCTGGCTCGCTGGATGAAGCTGAGGTAGTGGTCGGCGTGGAAGAAGAGTTGGGTAATGGCCAGGTTCGCGCCCGCCGCCTGTTTGGCCAGCAGGGTGTCGATGTCCTGCGCGGTGGAGCGTGAGCGCGGGTGCCCGTTGGGGAAGGCCGCCACGGCGATCCGCACGTGTTCACGTTCGGTCTTCACGGCGCGGGCGCGTGGAAGACCGGGGATCGGGGTTTCCTGGTACGGCACGCGTTCGGCCTGCACGCGGTGGATCAGCTGCACCAGCTCGCCGGCGCTGTGCAGGTCGCCGAGGAAGGCGTCGTTCTCGGTCAGGCCCTCTGGCGGGTCGCCGCGGAGGGCGAGGAAGCTGCTCACGCCGGCATCGAGGAACTCGCGGATCAGGCTGCTCGCCTCGGCGTGCGAGGAACCGACGCAGGTGAGGTGCGCCATCGGGTCTACCGTGGTGGCCCGGCGGATGTAGCGCAGCACGTCCAGGGACGAGGTGCGGGAGGAGCCGCTGGCGCCGTAGGTCACCGAGATGAACTTCGGACGGGCCGCGGCCAGGGCGTCGATGGTGGTGTGCAGGGCCGCCGTCGCGGCATCCGTTTTGGGCGGGTACAGCTCGAACGAGAACGGGATGCTCGAACGACAGGCGGGGTCCGCGGGTGGGGACGTCGGGGTCGCTGTCATGGTTCCTCATTCGGCATGGTGGGTTCAGTTCAAAAGGCCTGGCGGCCGCGGACCGCCACGGAAACCGGGCGGTTGCTCGCGGGCGGGTGCCGGGCTCGGCTGTCGCTCCATGCCGGGCAGATTACCCCGCCGGCAACGAATGAGATGACTCTAACAACGCACCTTCGGGCCGCGCTGCTGCATGGCCGATTGTTACGTTCGCGGCCGCATCGGGTGCGTTAACGCACCGAAGGCGGCACCCGCCCCTGTCTCAGGAGTGGGTGCCGCCTTCGGGCGGATCGGTGTCAGCCGGCGATGGCCGGTGCCACCACGAACGGGGTGAACTGGGCCTCGATGCCGGGCGAAACGAGAGCCGTGACCTGGGTACCGGTCTCGGAGTAGTCCAGCGCCAGAACCTTGCCCTGCTCGTGCAGGATCGGGATGAGGTCACCGCGGTCGTAGGGGATCAGCAGTTCGAGGCGAATCTCCGGCCGGGGCAGCATGGTCTCGAGCACCTGCAGCACCTCGGTGATGCCCTCGCCGCTGCGCGCCGACACGAAGATCGCCTGGGGCGCCAGGCCCCGCAGTACGAGCCGGTCATCGTCGCTGACCAGGTCGCTCTTGTTGAACAGCACCAGCTCGGGGATGTCGCTGGCACCGACCTCGCCGATGACCTCGCGCACCGTGGCCAGCTGGCTGGCCGGGTCGGGGTGGGACGCGTCGACGACGTGGATGATGACGTCGGAGTCCGCAACCTCCTCGAGGGTGGAGCGGAACGCCTCCACCAGCTGGTGGGGCAGGTTGCGCACAAAACCGACGGTGTCGGTGAAGGTGTACAGCCGGCCGTCGTCCGTCGTGGACTTGCGCACGGTGGCGTCGAGGGTGGCGAAGAGGGAGTTCTCCACGAGTACCCCGGCCTTGGTGATGCGGTTGAGCAGGCTGGACTTGCCGGCGTTGGTGTACCCGACGATCGCGACCGACGGCACCGCGTTGCGCTTGCGGTTGGCGCGCTTGGCCTCACGGGCGGGTTTCATCTCCAGCATCTGCTTGCGCAGCCGCGACATCCGGGTGTGGATGCGGCGCCGGTCGAGTTCGATCTTCGTCTCACCGGGTCCACGCGAGCCCATACCGGCGCCGGCGCCGCCGACCTGGCCACCGGCCTGGCGGGACATCGAGTCACCCCAGCCGCGGAGGCGGGGCAGCAGGTAGGCGAGTTGGGCGAGTTCGACCTGCGCCTTGCCCTCCCGGCTCTTGGCGTGCTGGCTGAAGATGTCCAGGATCACGGCGGTGCGGTCGATGACCTTCACCTTGACCACGTCTTCCAGGGCACGCCGCTGGCTGGGCGCGAGTTCGGTGTCGGCGATCACGGTGTCGGCGCCGAGCGCCGCCACGATGGACGCGAGCTCGAGGGCCTTGCCCTTGCCGAGGTAGGTGCTGGGGTCGGGGGTGGCGCGGCGCTGCAGCAGGCCGTCCAGCACCGTGGCGCCGGCGGTCTCGGCCAAGGCGGCGAGCTCGCGCATGGAGTTCTCGGCGTCGAGCAGGCTGCGGGCGGAGTAGACGCCGATCAGGACGACGTTTTCCAGGCGCAGCTGGCGGTATTCAACCTCGGTGACATCCTGCAGTTCGGTGGAGAGTCCACCCACGCGGCGCAGGGCGTTGCGGTCTTCACGCTCGGTCTGTTCGCCGTCGTGGTCGCCGCCGTCGAAACCGCCGTTGGCCGGGCGTGCCGAGAGGGCCTGCGCCGATCCGCTCGCGAACAGCGAGTAGCCGGAGGACCGGCTCTCGGCGCTGGCCAGCACGCGCGCAACTACATCGTCATCGCCGTCGTGTGGAGCGTTTATATCAGTCATTGCTTTAACTCTAGTTCCTCTTTTTTCGATAAGTTCGCTGTATGGCTTCCGAACACTATTTCTCGTCGACTCCGGGTAGCGACCTGAAATTGCGGCAGATCACCGTCAAGATCGCCGGGGCGATCCGCGAGGTCACCACCGCGAACGCGATTTTCTCCCCCGAACACATCGACACCGGCACCAAGGTGCTGATGCGCGAGGCCCCGCTGCCCTCCGGCGGCGGGGATGTGCTCGACCTCGGTTGCGGCTGGGGACCGATCAGCCTGCATCTGGCGCTGGCCGATCCCACGGCCACGGTCTGGGCCGTCGACGTCAACGAGCGAGCCCTCGAGTTGGTGCGGATGAACGCCGCCAACCTGGGGCTCACGAACATCAACGCGGTCCTGCCGGCGGATGTTCCCGATTCCGTGGTGTTCGCGGGTATCTGGTCGAACCCGCCGATCCGGGTGGGCAAGGCCGAGCTGCACGCGATGCTCGAGCTGTGGCTGCCGCGCCTGAAGCCCGGCACGGATGCCTGGCTCGTCGTGCAGCGCAACCTCGGCTCCGATTCGCTGCAGCGCTGGCTCGCCGAGGAGTTCACCGGCGCCGGTCAGCCCGGCGGGCTCGAGGTCTCCCGCTACGCGACCGACAAGGGCTTCCGCATCCTCCAGGCCCACAAGCCCGTCTGACTCCCCCGCGAACTGTGAGCTAAGCCCCTAAACCCGAGAGTTTTCGGGGCTTTTCTCACAGTTCGCGGACGTGTCAGGCGAGTGCGAGGGTGCCGTCGAAGACCAGGGTGGCTGGGCCGGAGAGCGAGACGTGCTCGCCGTCTTCGGTGGGGAACATCCGCACGCCCAGGACGCCGCCGGGAACCTCGACGCGCCACTGGTTCGGTGCACCCTTGCCGGCCCAGTGCCGGGTGGCCAGGGCCGCGGCGACCGCGCCGGTGCCGCAGGAAAGGGTCTCGCCGCTGCCGCGTTCGTGCACGCGCATCCGGATGCGGCCGACGCCGTCGACGACCAGCGGGTCGTGCGGCAGCACGAACTCCACGTTGGCGCCCTCGGCGGGCTCGGGGTCCAGCTGCGGAATGAAGGTCAGGTCGGCGCTTTCGAGCTCGTCTTCATCGGCGAGGGCCACCACAACGTGCGGGTTGCCCACGTTGATGCCCAGGCCCGGGCGGGCCACGGCGAGGTTCTTGGCGCGCACCAGGGTCTCCCCCGGCTCCAGCCGCCACCGACCGAGGTCCACCTGGTAGCCGGTGGCGTTGCGCTGCACGTCGCGCACACCGCTGCGGGTGCCGATCGGCAGGGTATCGCCGGGGCCGAGGTCGACGAGGCCCTGTTCGAGCAGGAACCGGGTGTAGACCCGGATGCCGTTGCCGCACATCTCCGAGACCGTGCCGTCGGCGTTCCAGTAGTCCATGAACCACTCGGCGCCGTCGTCTTCGGCGAGGGCCGTGGCGCCCGCATCGAGGTTGGCCGAGCGCACGGCGCGGATGATGCCGTCGGCGCCGACGCCGAACTGGCGGTCGCAGACGCCCTGGATCTGTTCCGGGGTGAGATTGAGCCGGCCGTCGGGGTCGGCGAACAGCACGAAGTCGTTGCCGGTGCCTTGGCCCTTGGTGAAGTGGAGATCGATGCCCATGTGTTCAGTTTAGGGACTCGGGCTGCCGGCTCCGGCGTCAGGGCAGATGAGCAGCGGCCTGGTCGACGCGGTCCGCGTCGTCGGCGTCGATCCAGTGGGTGTGCGGGTCACGTTTGAACCAGCTCACCTGACGCCGGGCGTACCGCCGGGTGAGCTGCCGGGTCGCCTCGATGGCATCCGCCTGCGACACGGTGCCGTGCACCTGGCCGAGGGCCTGGGCGTAGCCGATCGCGCGGCTGGCCGTGACGCCGCCCTCCAGCCCGGCGGGGATGAGGCCACGCACCTCCTCGACGAGTCCGGCCGTCCACATGCGGTCCACCCGGGCATCCAGGCGCGGGGTGAGCACCTCGCGGGGCAGGCGTAGCCCGAGGGTGACGGCGGGCATCCAGCAGACCGGGTCGCCGGGCAGGGCCGCGGTGTGCGGGGCGCCGGTGAGTTCGACGACCTCGAGGGCACGCACGAGCCGGCGGCCGTTGCTGGCCCCGATGCGGGCGGCGGCGCCGGGGTCGACGGCCTTCAGACGGTCATACATCAGGCCGGGGCCCTGCTCCAAAAGCTCGGCCTCGAGCCGGGCGCGGAGCACCGGGTCGGTGCCGGGGAACTGGAAGTCGTAGACGACGGAGGAGACGTAGAGACCGGAACCGCCCACGAGGATGGGGACGGCGCCGCGCTCGAGGATGCCGGTGATGGCGGCGCGGGCCTCCACCTGGTACCGGGCGACGGTGGCCTCGTCGGCCACGTCGAGCACGTCCAGCAGGTGGTGCGGCACGCCGCGGCGCTCGGCGGGAGCGAGCTTGGCGGTGCCGATGTCCATGCCCCGGTACAGCTGCATGGCGTCGGCGTTCACGATCTCGGCGGGCCGGCCGGCCGTGATCAGCCGTTCGGCGACATCCAGGGACAGCTCGGATTTGCCGGTACCGGTCGGCCCGACGATGACAACGAGCACCGGGTCCTAGCGTTCCGCGTCGTCGAGAGGGTAGATCGGGATCGTCGTGGCGCCACCGTGCCCGGTAGAGGCGTGCCCGGTAGCGGCGTGCTGGCTGAGGTTCGACAGGGTGAGGCTGGGGCTGCCCACCCGCAGGGTAGGCAGGCCCAACGAGACCGCGCTGCCGGTCGAGCCCGCCGGGGCGGGCACACCGCAGGACTCGGTCTGCTCCCGGTCCCAGGCGTCTCCGGCGATGGTGCGGCGGATGCGGAGCGGCTTGCCGTCGAGGGAGTCGGCGATGAGGTGGAACGGTGCGGCCTGGGTGACGGTGACGGTGACCATGTCGCCGGGCCGGGGCAGGTCGGAGCCGGCGGGCACGTCGAAGTGTACGAGCCGGCTGTCGGGGGCACGCCCGCTCAGACGGTGGGTGTCGGCATCCTTGCGGCCCTCACCGTTGGCGACCAGAAGTTCGACCTCGCGGCCGATGATGGCGCGGTTCTCCTCCCAGGAGATCCGCTCCTGCAGGGCGATGAGCCGTTCGTAGCGGTCCTGCACGACGGCCTTGGGCACCTGGTCGGCCATGGTGGCCGCGGGGGTGCCCGGCCGGATGGAGTACTGGAAGGTGAAGGCCGTGGCGAACCTGGACTCCTCGACGACCCGCATGGTCTCCAGGAAGTCCTCCTCGGTCTCGCCGGGGAAGCCGACGATGATGTCGGTGCTGATCGCCGCGTCGGGCATCTGCGCCCGCACGCGCTCGAGGATGCCGAGGAATTTGGTGGACCGGTAGGAGCGGCGCATGGCCTTGAGCACCCGGTCGGAGCCGGACTGCAGCGGCATGTGCAGCTGCGGCATCACGGCGGGGGTCTCCGCCATGGCGTCGATGACATCGTCGGTGAACGCGGCGGGGTGCGGGCTGGTGAAGCGGATGCGTTCGAGTCCCTGGATTTGGCCGGCCGCGCGCAGCAGCTTGCCGAAAGCGAGCCTGTCACCGAACTCCACACCGTAGGAGTTCACGTTCTGGCCCAGCAGGGTCACCTCGATGGCGCCGTCGTCGACCAGGGCCTGGATCTCGGCGAGGATCTCGCCGGGACGACGGTCCTTCTCCTTGCCGCGGAGGGCGGGCACGATGCAGAAGGTGCAGGTGTTGTTGCAGCCGACGGAGATCGAGACCCAGCCGCTGTAGCTCGAGTCGCGCTTGGTCGGCAGGGTGGACGGGAACGTCTCCAGGGATTCGAGGATCTCCAGCTGGGCCTCGCCGTTGTGCCGGGCGCGTTCGAGCAGGCTCGGCAGCGACCCCATGTTGTGGGTGCCGAACACCACGTCCACCCAAGGTGCCTTGGCCAGGATGGTGGCCTTGTCCTTCTGGGCCAGACAGCCGCCGACGGCGATCTGCATGCCGGCGTGCTTGCGCTTGACCGAGGCGAGGTAGCCGAGGTTGCCGTAGAGCTTGTTGTCGGCGTTCTCCCGCACCGCGCAGGTGTTGATCACGACGATGTCGGCTTCGCCGCCCGCCGCCGAGACGTAGCCGGCCGCCTCGAGAGAACCGCTGAGCCGCTCGGAGTCGTGCACGTTCATCTGGCAGCCGAAGGTGCGCACCTCATAGGTGCGCGCCCGGCCCTCGTCGTCCCTCGCCGCCGAGGACGGCGCGATCACCGTCGCGCTGTGCGGCGACGGGTCGGAGGATGACGGGGTGGCGAGGGACGGTGCGGTGACGCTGCTCATAGTTCCCTCAGCTTACGCGTGCGCGCGGTCGCTCTCACCTGAACCGTACCGTCCCGCACCGCGCCGCACCCGCTACCTGAACCGGACGGTGGACGTGCGGCCGGAACCCCGCCGGGACGCGAGAGCGGCCTTGACGGCGTCGCGCACCACGGAGGAGGCGTATCCCTTGCGCATCAGGAACCCGGTGAGCCGGCGATCGATGGTGGCGTCGTCGAACCTGTCCAGCTGCTGAACCCGCTTGAGCGCCAGTTCGGTGGCCCGTTCGGCCTCGTCGTCCGGCATCTCCTCGAGCTTCTCGGCGATCAGCTCGGCGTCGAGCCCACGCTGGCGCATCTCGGCGGCAACGCCGCTGCGGCCCAGGCCCTTGCGTTCGTGGTGGCTGTGCATGATCTGGTCGGCGAGCTTCTCCTCGTCGAGGTAGTGCAGCTCGGTGAAACGTTCGAGGATCTCCTGCACAGCCTCCTCGTCGATCTCGGTGGAGCGCAGCAGCTTCTGGGCCTCGATGATCGAGAGGGACCGGCCGCGCAGGCGCTGCAGGAGCAGCTTCTCCGCCTGTTCGCGCTCCTGGGCCGCGTCCTCCGCGGCGTCATCGGCCTGTTCCGCGGGGCTCGCCCCGGGCAGGTACGTCACCGGTGCGAGGCCTTCCCGGCCGGGCGCCGAAGCGGCACCGGCCTTGCCACGAGAGGGTTCGAAGTGAACCATGACGGCTAGGCGCCCTTGCGTGCGGCGGCCTTGGCCGCGATGGACGGGACCTTGGCGCCGTCGGTGCCGGTGGCCGCACCCGTTGCCGCGGCCGCAGCGGCCGCTGCGGCGGTGGCGGCGTCGTCGGTGGCCTTCTTCGCGGCCTTGCCCTCGGCCCCGATGCCGAGCTTGTTCTTGATCTTGGTTTCGATCTCGTTGGCCATGTCGGCGTTGCGCAGCAGGAAGTTGCGGGAGTTCTCCTTGCCCTGGCCGAGCTGGTCGCCGTCGTAGGTGTACCAGGCGCCGGACTTCTTAACGATGCCCTGGTCGACGCCGAAGTCGATCAGGCTGCCCTCGCGGGAGATGCCGACGCCGTAGATGATGTCGAATTCGGCCTGCTTGAACGGCGGCGCCATCTTGTTCTTGACGACCTTGACCCTGGTGCGGTTACCGACGGCTTCAGTGCCGTCCTTGAGGGTTTCGATGCGGCGGATGTCCAGACGCACCGAGGCGTAGAACTTCAGCGCCTTACCGCCGGCGGTGGTCTCCGGGCTGCCGAACATCACGCCGATCTTCTCGCGCAGCTGGTTGATGAAGATCATGGTGGTGTTGGTCTGGCTGAGCCCACCGGTGAGCTTGCGGAGCGCCTGGGACATCAGACGGGCCTGCAGACCCACGTGGGAGTCACCCATCTCACCTTCGATTTCGGCGCGCGGCACGAGGGCGGCGACGGAGTCGATGACGATCAGGTCGATCGAGCCGCTTCGCACGAGCATGTCGGCGATTTCGAGTGCCTGCTCACCGGTGTCGGGCTGGGAGACGAGGAGGGCGTCGATGTCGACGCCGAGCTTCTTGGCGTATTCGGGGTCGAGGGCGTGCTCGGCGTCGATGAACGCGGCGATGCCGCCGTTCTTCTGCGCGTTCGCGATGGCGTGCAGGGTGAGCGTGGTCTTACCCGAGGACTCCGGGCCGTAGATCTCCACGATCCGGCCCCGGGGCAGTCCGCCTATGCCGAGCGCGACGTCCAAAGCGATCGACCCTGTGGAGATGGTTTCAACGGGGGCGCGCTCGTCGCTGCCCAGGCGCATGACCGAGCCCTTGCCGAACTGGCGGTCGATCTGGGCGAGTGCGGTGTCGAGTGCCTTCTCGCGGTCTGCTGCTGATGCCATGGTGTGCTCCTTTGGGTCGTGCGCGTGGCGCCTATAGGCTGTCGTTTCGGCAACCGGGAGGACCCCGGCGACCGCCCTCGACAAGGCAGGTGCGCTGTTGTCGTTGACGAGTCCGACTGTACGCAGCACCCCCGACACTGGCCGGGAGACACCGCGACGGTGGACAATCCGTCTTCGACTACTACTGTGGAGGAGCCTACCAAGAACCGAACAGACATTCGACGCTGGCGCGGTGTGTCGGAATCTTCTCCCGAAACGCCGAACGGCCCGGCTGGAGGGCCGGGCCGGTGGTGGCTCATGGTTCGTTTCTGTCTGGGTGCTGCCGGTGTGACCGGATCAGCTGCGGGCCGGCGGAAGCCCGGCGCCGTGCCGGCGGCCCTGCGGGACATCCGTTTCGGCGCAGAGCGCCAGCCAGACGTCGCGGGCGGGGACTCCGCCCGCGAGGGCCTGGTCGGCGGTCCGGCCGAGCGGACCCAGAACCAGATCCCGGGTGAGCACCCTGCCGTAGCCCTCGCCGAATTCGTCTTTCAACGCTTGGCGGAACTCACTCAATCGCATGCGGTACTCACTCGGTTGACGCTGATTCGGTGTGAAAAGGTGGGATGGCCGATTAGCGCATCATCATGCTGGCGTCGAACTTGGCAACCAGCTCGTCGGGCACGGTGTCGGGGAACCGGTCGATTCCCTCGATGACGGCCAGCCGATCGCCGACCTCGCGCATGATCACCGAGATCGGTGTGTCCAGCGCGTCTGCGACCGAAGCAAGAATCTCGGAGGAGGCTTCCTTCTGACCGCGTTCAACTTCAGACAGGTAGCCGAGGGCCACACTTGCCTTGCTCGCAACCTGACGCAGGGTGCGACCCTTCTGCAGGCGGAAGTCCCTGAGCACATCGCCGATTTCCTGACGAACAAGAATCATCGGAACCTCCTTCTTCGTGCTGTCTAGTCTGCTGGGGCCCACTCAACCGGTCAGTTTTGTGTGGCGGATGGCCAACAGTACTCTATCCATCCGACACCTCAGATTATCGAGGATGACTGGACTTTTCTTGTGAATATGTGTTCTGTAACCCACCGGTAACAGGAACTATTCCGCGATCCCGAGCTTTGTGGTTTCAATCAGCTGACACACAGCTTCGATCGCGTGCGCAACGGTCTGCGTGCGGATCTCTGCCCGGTCGCCGGTGAGGCTAACCGCTATGGCCCGCACTTTATCCCCGAAAGACACTCCCAGGTAGACCGTGCCGACGCTTTGGCCGTCTTGTTCGTCAGGGCCGGCCACTCCGGTGGTCGAGATGCCGATGTCGGCCGGGCGCCCATCGATCGCCAGCGCGGCGCGCACACCGGTGGCCATCTGCCTGGCGACCTCGGGGTGCACGGCACCGTGCTCGGCCAGCAGCACCTCGTCCACGCCCAGCAGCGTGTGCTTGATCGGCGTCTGATAGGCCACGACTCCCCCGGTGACCACGGCGGAGGCGCCGGGGATGCGCACGAGCTCGGCCACGAGCAGGCCGCCGGTCAGGGACTCCGCCACGGCGATGGTGAGGTCTCTGGCGGTGAGGGCCGCGACCAGGGCGGCCGCGGCATCCGGGTGGGCCGTCATGTCAGGACTTGGTCGGCTTGGCGTGCTGGTTCTCCCGGCGCGCGGCGACGAGGTATTCGATGCCGGTGTACACGGTGAGCACCAGGGCGACGGTCATAGTGATGGTGTTGACCCAGTTGATCCAGTCGCCGAAGACCAGCCAGAGCGGCAGCAGGGCCAGGGAGATCGCCACGGACTGCGCGAGGGTCTTGAGTTTGCCGCCGCGGGACGCCGGGATGACCCTGTCGCGCAGCATGACGAACCTGAACACGGTGATGCCGATCTCGCGGGCCAGAATCACGATGGTGACCCACCAGGGCAGCTCGCCCAGGATGGACAGGCCGAGCAGCGCGGCGCCGGTGAGGATCTTGTCGGCGATCGGGTCGAGCAGCTTGCCGAGGTCGGTGACCAGGTTGTACCGGCGGGCGATGGCCCCGTCGACGCCGTCGGTGGCGATGGCCACGATGAAGAGCACGGCGGCCCACCAGCGGAGGGCCTCGTCGGCGCCGTTGTCGGCCAGCAGCATCCAGAAGAACACCGGCGCGAGCAGGATGCGCACGATGGTGATGAAGTTCGGCAGGTTCCAGTTAGACGGCGTGGCCGGTGTGGTCGGTGTAGCCATGGGGTCATTCCCTGTCGGTGAGTTGCCAGGCGTCTTCGTCCGAGTCGCCCTCGTCTTCAGCGTACCCTTCGCTCATCTTCGCCACCGGGTCATCGGCGTATCGCGGGTCGGGGGTGGCCTGCTCGTGCGCCTGCGACCGCTGGGACTCCTCGAACTGCGAGCGGGCGGTGGCGGCGTGCTGCTCGGCGTCGGACCCGCGCAGCTTGGCCAGGACGCTCGGCAGCTGTTCGGCGGAGACGAGAACGTCGCGGGCCTTGGAGCCCTCGGACGGGCCGACGATCTCGCGGGATTCGAGGAGGTCCATCAGGCGGCCGGCCTTGGCGAAACCCACGCGCAGCTTGCGCTGCAGCATCGAAGTGGAGCCGAACTGGGTGGACACCACGAGTTCGGCGGCGGCGAGCAGCACCTCGAGGTCGTCTCCGATGTCGGAGTCGATCTCCTTGCGCGGCGCTTCTGCGGACACGTCGGGCCGGTAGTCGGGCCTGGCCTGCTGGGTGACGTGCTTGACGACCTTCTCGATCTCGGCCTCGTTGACCCAGGCTCCCTGCACGCGCAGGGCCTTGGAGGCGCCCATCGGCAGGAACAGGGCGTCGCCCTGGCCGATCAGCTTGTCGGCGCCGGGCTGATCGAGGATGACCCTGGAGTCGGTGACGCTGGTGACGGCGAAGGCCAGCCTGGAGGGCACGTTGGCCTTGATCAGGCCGGTGACCACGTCGACGCTGGGCCGCTGGGTGGCCAGCACCAGGTGGATACCGGAGGCGCGGGCGAGCTGGGTGATGCGCACGATCGAGTCTTCGACGTCGCGCGGGGCCACCATCATGAGGTCGGCGAGCTCGTCGACGACCACCAGCAGGTAGGGGTAGGGCTTGAGCTTGCGGGCGCTGCCGGCGGGCAACACGATCTCGTTGTTGACCACGGCCTTGTTGAAGTCGTCGATGTGCCGGAACCCGAAGCTGGCCAGGTCGTCGTAGCGCATGTCCATCTCCTTCACGACCCACTGCAGCGCTTCGGCGGCCTTCTTGGGGTTCGTGATGATGGGGGTGATCAGGTGGGGAACGCCGGCGTATGCGGCGAGCTCGACACGCTTGGGGTCGATGAGGACCATGCGCACGTCGCTGGGCTTGGCCCGCATCAGCAGGCTGGTGATCATCGAGTTCACGAAGCTGGACTTGCCCGAGCCGGTGGACCCGGCCACGAGCAGGTGGGGCATCTTGGCGAGGTTGGCGATGACGAAGCCGCCGCCGACGTCCTTGCCCACGCCGATGGTCATCGGGTGGGTGCTGTTGGTGGCCGTGGTGGAGCGCAGCACGTCGCCGAGGGTGACGATTTCGCGGTCGGTATTGGGGATCTCGATGCCGATGGCGCTCTTGCCGGGGATCGGCGAGAGGATGCGCACCTCGTTGGAGGCGACCGCGTAGGAGAGGTTCTTGCTCAGCGCGGTGACCCGCTCGACCTTGACGCCGGGGCCGAGTTCGATCTCGTACTGGGTGACCGTCGGGCCGCGGGAGAAGCCGGTGACGCGGGCATCCACCGAGAACTGGCTGAGCACCTCGGTGATGGACTTGACGATCTCGTCGTTGGCGGCGGAGCGCGCCTTGGCCGGCGGGCCGGCGGTGAGGGTCGTGGACGATGGCAGCAGGTAGGGCAGGTTCGGCTGCTCGCCGAAGCCGAGGTCGGTCGCGGACCGGTCCACAGCCGTGGCGGCCTCGTCGAGGTCGTCCAGGCCCGGCAGCACCTCGGTGAGGCCGACCGGGTCGTCGGCCTGCAGTCCCGTCGCGTGTGGTACCGCGGCGACCTCGCCGGTGAAGCGTTTGATGGCTTCCTCGGCCCTGAGCAGGTCTTCGAGCACCTCGGTGCCGTAGTGATCGGTGTGGACCGGCGGAACGTGGGCCTGGGGAGACTCGAGCGCGGTCTCGAAGCCGCCCTTGGCGGCATCCGCCCCGTGGTTGAGCAGCGTGCTGAGCGGGTCCGCCGCCGGCGGCTGGGCCTCGTCGGACTCCGACGACATTGCGCTGCTGAAGTCGGGGTCTTCTTCCCGGTTGCTGGTGTTGCGGCGCCACCAGGGCAGGGCGCCATCGTCGATCGCGTCGTCCTGCGCCGGCTCGAGTCCGTCGAGTTCGATCTGCTTGGTCTTGAGGGCCTGGATGCGCTCCTGGCGGATTTCCTTGGCGGCCGCGCGCTCCTCCGGGGCCGGCAACGGGGCGCCGAAGAGCCAGGCGTACAGTTCGCGGCTGCGTTCACCGATCTTGTTCGGCGGGGTCTTCGTGATGATGAAAAGGCTGAGGATCAGCAGCAGGATCACGACGATGGCCGCGCCCACTGTGGTGATCAGGAAGATCAGCGGGGCCGCGATCATCCAGCCGAGGACACCGCCGGACAGGGCCAGCACGTCCACTCCCTGCCGGGGCTCAGGCTGCCCGCCGAAGATGTGGCAGAGGCCGGAGACCGTGACCAGGAGCAGGGACAGGCCGATGCCGATGCGTCCGTTGTCGTGCACGGAGCTGGGATTGCGGAACAGCCAGATCGCGAAGAGCATGATGATCACCGGCAGGGCGAAGGCGACCCGACCGAAGAGTCCACCGAAGGTCCAGGCATCCAGGGTCTGGGCCACCGGGTCGTTGATCAGGAACCACTCGATCACGGCGCCGGCGACGGCCAGCAACACCAGGAAAAAGGGCAGGCCGTCGCGGCGTTCCTCTTTGGAGAGCTGCTCGGGGCCGAGTGCGCGGGCGGCGCCGCCGGCGACGTGGGCCAGGCCCATCCACATGCGCACGGCGATGCCCGGCTTGGTCTCGGCCGCGGGGAATTTGACGGTCTTCTGGGTCGCGGTGCTGCCGGCCTTGGTGCGCGCGGTCGTTCCGGTGCCGCGCGCAGGCGTGCTGCGGGCACGCCCGGTCGACTTAGTGCTCGTAGCCATGTGTTCCACGGTACCGCCGACGACCGACATCGGTGTGAGCCCACGCCCAATTGGCCCGGCGGAACGGCTCCCGGCGCCCACGAAAGCGGCCCTGTGGCTGCTTCGGGAGAGCCGTGGCGACCACACGGCCGCTTTCGCGAGCGGTCAATACCGGATGGCGTCGATGACCTTGACGCGCACCGCCACCAGGGCCGGCAGCAGGCCGGCGAGGGCGCCGACGACGGTGGCGCAGACCAGGCCGAGAATGGCGGCCTCCACCGGGAAGGGCGGGAAGTCGGTGACCATGCCCTGGCTGATGAACTCCTGCAGCATGGGGTTGGTGACGATGAGCACGGCGCCGATCACCCCCACCACCCCGGCCACCAGGGTGGCCACGATGCTCTCCATCATCACCGAGAAGAACACCCGGCCGGCGGTGGCGCCGAAGCTGCGCCGCACCCCGATCTCGCGGATGCGCTGCTTGAGCGTGACCAGGGCGATGTTCACCAGGCCCAGGGCGCCGAGCAGAAGCACCAGGCCGGCCACTCCCCCGACGAGCAGCTTGATCGACGCGAACGGGTCCTCGTTGTACGCGGCGTAGTCCTGCCGGCTCACCGACACCTGGGTTCCGGCGCCCAGTGCGCTCTCCGTGTCCCGCTGCAAGGCAACGATCAGGTCTTCACTGATCTCCGGCGGCACCCACAACTCGTAGTTGGGGGCGCCGCCGCCGGCGGCGAGCTGGTCGGCGGGGGTCAGCGCGGTGAGGGTGTCCATGAGCATGTACATGGCCGGTTCGGTCTCCCACGTGCTCACCGGGTAGACCCCGGTGATCACGGCGGTGGCCGGCGTGGCGCCGAGCAGTGCGGTGGTGGGGTGCGTGGCCAGGTCCGGGCGACCGATTCTGTCGTAGAAGACCTCGTTGACGAGCACCGCCGGCGCGAGGCGGTCGGCGTCATCGACGCTGAACCAGGTGCCCTCGGTGAGTTTCACGCGATGCATGGTGCCGTAGGGCTGGTCGACGGCGATGACCTGCACGGGCACCGCACCATCCGTGAACTGCACGGTCTGCGTGGAGTAGAGCACCCGGCTGGCATAGTCGATGCCGTACCTGTCGAGTGCGGTCGCCCAGAGCTCCTGCATGGCTTCGGGGTCGATCATGCTGCCGTCGCTCGCGGACGCGTACAGCGAGAGCGTGGCGCTGCGGCCGCCGCTGCGTTCGTTCTGCTCCACGATGGACTGCTGAGCCACGGCGCCAAGCCCCACCACGGTGGTGATCGCGCAGACCGCCACGGCCACGCCGATCAGCGAGAGCATCACCCGGGTCTTGTGGATGCGCAGTTCCTGCCAGGCTTCGACGAAGGAGCCGACCACGTTGCTGAGCAGGCGGTTCATGCGGGCACCGCCGCCAGGTCGTCATCGCGCAGGTCGTCGTGCACGTCATCGTCGGACACGGTGCGGCCGATGTTCGCGCCGGCCACGGTGAGCACGCCGTGGTCCAGGCGCAGGTGCCGGGTGGCCAGCGCCGCTATGGCCGGGTCGTGGGTGATGGTGATGAGGGCGGCGCCGGAGCCGGTGGCAACCTCGTCGAGCAGCGCCATCACGTCGGCGCCGGTTTCGAGGTCGAGGGCGCCGGTGGGTTCGTCGGCCAGGATCAGCCGCGGGCCGCGCACCAGCGACCTGGCGATGGCCACGCGCTGCTGTTCACCGCCGGAGAGCTTGTCTGGCATGGCGCCGAGCCGGTGGCCGAGGCCGACCCTGTCGAGCATTTCGGTGGCGATGCGGGCGCGCTGCCAGAACTGTTTGCCCTGGGCGTAGAGCAGCGGGGTCATCACGTTCTCGAGGGCCGTGCGGCCCTGCAGCAGGTTGAACTGCTGGAAGATGAAGCCCACGTCGCGTCCGCGCACCCGGTCGCGCTCGGCCGAGGAGAACGACTTGACCGGACGATTGTCGAACTCGAGGACGCCCGTGGTGGGGTTGTCGAGCAGGCCGAGCAGGTTGAGCAGGGTGGACTTGCCCGAACCGCTGCGACCCACGATGGAGACCCGGTCCCCCACCGCCACGTCGAGGTCGACGCCGGAGAGGATCGTCAGCGGCGGGGCGTCAACGAGCTGGACGGTGCGGGTGACGCCGGCCAGGTGCAGGAGCGTCAATGGAGCGTCATTCCGGGCTCAGGGCAGATCTCGCTGCCATCCGGTGTGACAACGCAGCCGGCGCCGGGCCCGGCCACGGCCCCGGGCACGAACTGGTTGATCAGGTCACCCTCGGCCAGGCCGGAGACGACCTGCACGGACGTGCCATCGTTCATGCCGAGGGTCACCGGGCGTTCCTCGGTGCTGCCGTCGGGCAGCACGAACCAGACGACGCCGGTCTCCGCGGAGCCCTTGACGGCCGTGGTGGGGACGACGAGCACGTTCTCCGCCTTGCCGCCGGCGATGGTGATCTGAGCGGCGAGGCCAGGGAACACGGTCACCTCGGCGGGGATCGCACAGCTGACGGTGGTGCCGGAGGTGCCGCCAGTGCCGCCGCCGGTACCCGTTGCCTGACCGGTGCCGCCGCCGGTGCCGCCGGCATCCGCCCCGGCCAGCGGGGTGGTGATGCGCAGGCCCGTGCAGGTGAACGGGGCCGGGCCGTTGGTGATGGCGATGGACGCCTCGGTGGGCTGGGTGACCAGCCGGTACTGCTGTTCGGGGCTGAGCGATCCGCTCACCGAGTAGCTGGGCGGCGCGACCTGGCCGGTGGTGTCGCCGATGGCGACCGACTGACCGTGGATGACGGTGAGGGCGCTGAGCACGCCGTCGGCAGGAGCGAAGACCTTCTCGAAGGTGACCGCCGGTTTGGGCTGGGAGATGGCGACCATGCCGGTGGCGGGGTCCGTCGTCTCAACGGGGTCACGCACGGTTTCGACCTTGATGTCGTAGATCTTGTCGCCGGCGGCGACTGTCGCTCCGGCGGCGAAGAAGATCTCGTCGACGGTGCCGGCCGCGACGGCCTTGACGGGCACGGCGGTATCTGCCGACACGGTTCCGGGCAGCGTCACATCGTTGGTGATAGTGCCCAGGGCAACCGGAACCTGGGGTTCCACGATCTGGCCGGTCGGCTGGGCCGGGTCCTGGGCCTCTGCGGCGTCAGCGAAGAACGCCAGCTTCACCAGGGCCACCGCGATGGCCGCGACCACGAGCAACCGGAGGATCGGAAAGACCCATTTGCGCATCACATTCACTGATTTCCCCCATGCTCGCATCGCACCTGACGGCGTCGACTGGCTTGAGCCTAGAGGCAGTTCCGGCCCGTCGGGGCGGCTTTCGGGCAAAATCCTCCTCAAGGATGACCCCCGGTGTGCGGGATGCGGAGAACGCGTCAACCCCCGGCGCCGAGGGCGGCCGGGGGTTGACGGATGGTGCGGTGCAGCGGGCGGTTACGCCTCGATGATCATCGGAACGATCATCGGACGACGGCGGAACGACGCCTGCACCCAGCGGCCGACGGTGCGGCGCACGACCTGCGTGAGCGCGTAGGTGTCGTGGGTGCCGTTCTGCGCGGCCTCGGCCAGGGCGGCCTCGATCTTGGGCCGGACGGAGTCGAACACGGAGTCGTCTTCGGCGAAGCCCTTGGCGTGGATCTCCGGGCCGACGATGACCTTGCCGGTGGACTTGTCCACCACGACGATGATCGAGATGAAGCCTTCCTCGGACAGCGTGCGCCGGTCGGTGAGGTCGGCTTCGGTGATCTCGCCGACGGTGGAACCGTCGACGTAGACGTAGCCGAGGTCGAGCTGGCCGACCTTCTTCACGTCACCGTCGCGCAGGTCGAGCACGGTGCCGTCCTCGGCGAGGATGGCCCGGTCGACGGGCACGCCGCTCTGCACGGCGAGCTTGGCGTTGGCCACCAGGTGGCGGTATTCGCCGTGCACGGGCAGCACGTTCTTCGGGCGCAGCACGTTGTAGACGTAGAGCAGCTCGCCGGCGGCGGCGTGTCCGGAGACGTGCACCTTGGCGTTGCCCTTGTGCACGACGTTCGCGCCGAGCTTGGTCAGGCCGTCGATGATGCGGTAGACCGCGTTCTCGTTGCCGGGGATCAGGCTGGAGGCCAGGATGACGGTGTCGCCGGGGCCGACCTCGATCTGGTGCTCCTTGTTGACGATGCGGCTGAGCACCGCCATCGGCTCGCCCTGCGACCCGGTGGACATGTAGACGATCTTGTTGTCCGGGATGTTCCCGGCCTTCTTGAAGTCGATCAGCACGCCGTCCGGCACCTTGAGGTAGCCGAGGTCGGCGGCGATGGTCATGTTGCGCACCATCGAGCGGCCCAGCAGGGCCACGCGGCGGCCGTTGGCGTGAGCGGCGTCGAGCACCTGCTGCACACGGTGCACGTGGCTGGAGAAGCTGGCGATGACCACCCGGCGCGGGGCACGGGCGATGACGTCTTCCAGGACCGGGCCGATGGCGCGTTCGGACGGCGTGAAGCCGGGAACGTCGGCGTTGGTGGAGTCGACCAGGAACAGGTCGATGCCCTCTTCGCCCAGACGGGCGAAGTCGCGCAGGTCCGTGATCCGGTTGTCCAGCGGCAGCTGGTCCATCTTGAAGTCACCGGTGTGCAGCACGCTGCCACCCTCGGTCTTGATGGCCACGGCGAGGGCATCGGGGATCGAGTGGTTGACCGCGACGAACTCGAGGTTGAACGGGCCGAGGCGTTCCTTCTGGCCCTCCTTCACCTGCAGGGTGTACGGGGTGATGCGGTGTTCCTTGAGCTTGGCCTCGATGAACGCCAGCGTCAGGCCGGAACCGATCAGTGGGATGTCCTGGCGCAGCTTCAACAGGTAAGGAACGGCGCCGATGTGGTCCTCGTGGCCGTGCGTGAGCACGACGCCGACGATGTCTTTCAGGCGGTCCTTGATCGGGGTGAAGTCCGGCAGGATCAGGTCGACACCGGGCTGGTGCTCCTCGGGGAACAGCACGCCGCAGTCGACGATCAGGATTTTGCCGTTGATCTCGAAGGTGGTCATGTTCCGGCCGATTTCGCCGAGTCCGCCGATGGGCGTGACGCGGAGTGTTCCCTTGGGAAGCGCGGGCGGTGCGTATACGTCGTTGGGCATAAGCCCTCCTATTGTGGAGTTGGTGGTGCGTGAAGTAAGTGGTGCTCTGATGTCGTGGTGCGTTTATCTTTTAGCGTGTGGTTCCGGCGACCTTGGGCAGCGCCCCGCCTGCGGCGGCGTTGCGGTCGGGGCGGAAGTTGGTGAAGTCGACGCCGGGGATGTTCCGGACGAGGTCGATTTCGTCTTCGATCATGGCGGCCTCGGATTCCTCTGGACCGACCAGGGGCAGGCGCACGCGGGGGCTGCCGATGCGCCCCAGCCCGTGCAGGATGTACTTGGCCGCGACGGTGCCGGGCACGTGGGTCATCACGGCGCGCACGAGGGGCTCAAGCTGCTGGTGCGCCAGCGTGGCCGCCTTGAGGTCGCCCGCGTTCACGGCATCCACCATCTGGCGGTACGGGGTCGCGGCGATGTTCGCCGTGACGCCGATCAGGCCGGTGGCGCCGATCGACAGGTGCGGGAGCACGTTGGGGTCGTCGCCGGAGAAGTAGAGCAGGTCGGTCTGGTTGAGCACCCGGCTGACCTGGGCCAGGTCGCCCTTGGCGTCCTTCACGGCGAGGATGTTCGGGTGCTTCGCGGCGCGCAGGATGGTCTCGTAGGTGATCGGGATGCCGGTGCGTCCCGGGATGTCGTAGAGGATCACCGGCAGGTCGGTGGCATCCGCGATCATGCGGAAGTGCGTGAGCACGCCGGCCTGGGTGGGCTTGTTGTAGTACGGCGTGACGATCATGTTGCCGTCGGCGCCGGCCTTCTCGCTCTGCTTGGCGAGCTGCATGGCGTGCGCGGTCTCGTTCGAGCCGCCGCCGGTGATGATCTTGGCGCGACCGGCCGCGACGTCCTTGCCGACCTCGACGAGCCGGATCTTCTCGGGGTCGGTGAGGGTGGAGGTTTCGCCGGTGGTGCCGGTGACGACGATGCCGTCGGCCCCGGCGGTGATGACGTCGTCGATGTGCTTCTCGACATCGGCCCAGGCGACCTCTCCGTCAGCGGTGAAAGGTGTCACCAGGGCGACGAGGACCTGCCCGAAGGGGTTGTAAGGAGTAGACACGTTTTACAGGTTATCGTCTAGCGCGCCCTCCCGCGCCTCCACGCCCGCCCTCGCGCGCGTCATCTGCCGTCATACGAGGGGTCTGAGGCCCGCCGCGGCGTAGCCTCGCCTGCATGAATCCCGCCACCGCTGTGCTCGTTCTGGTGCTGCTGGTCTCGCTGACCACCGTGCTGGGACTGGTCTGGCGCCGCCGGCAGGGCCGGGTCACGCGATCGAACGGCTCGGCGGATGCCGTCACTGCCGCGCAACTGGGCCTGTCCGCGTCGAATTCCCCTCGGGTCTTCGGCTCCGCGGCGACGCTGCTGCAGTTCTCCACCGAGTTCTGCACCCGCTGCCCGGGCACGAGCGTGCTGCTGGGCCAGGTGGCGGATGCCCGCACCGGCGTGCGGCACGTGGACGTGGACCTCACCCATCGCGCCGACCTCGCCCGGCGGTTCAAGGTTCTGCAGACCCCCACCACGCTGGTGCTCGACCGGGACGGCCGGGTGCGCGCCAGGGTGGGCGGCGTGCCGAACCGGGCCGCCTTGCACGCGCACCTCGACGACCTTGCCCGTGACGTTCAGGAGTCCCGATGACCCAGCCAGATCCCGCTGCCGCTACCTCTGCCTCTGCCTCGAAGCGGGCGGGCATCGACCCGCGCGGCCCCAGGTTCGGCGCGGCCATCACCGCCGCCGTGCTGCTGGCGGTGATCTTCCTCGCGCTGGTCGGCGCATCCGCGGCCGCCCTGGCGTTGCTCGCCGTGCAGACGGCGGTGTTCGCCTGGGGCGCCGTCGCCGGGGCCGCCCGGCATCCGTACGGCTGGATCTACAAGGCCCTCGTGCGCCCGCGGCTCGGCCCGCCGGCCGGGCTCGAAGACCCGGCGCCGCCCACCTTCGCCCAGGGGGTGGGCCTGCTGGTCGCCCTGACCGGCGTGCTGCTCGGCCTGGCCGGGGTGACGGCCGCTGTGCCCCTCGCGGCCGCGGCCGCGTTCGTGGCGGCGTTCCTGAACGCGGCATTCGACTACTGCCTGGGCTGCCAGTTGTACCTCCTGCTGGTGCGGGCCGGGATTCTCGGTCGCGGCCCGGCGGCCCCCTGACCGCGGTCGCTGACCAACCTGCCCGGCACCCGGGGATTTCCTGTGAACGGTTCAGTCCCGACGGTTAGGCTGGTGCTCCACTTCCAGGAGGTAACACCATGGCCCTGACCAGCGAAGCAACCACCGTATGGACCGGCGACCTGATGACGGGATCCGGCACCGTCTCGCTCGACTCCTCGCATGGCGGGTCGTTCCCGGTGAACTGGAAGGCCCGGGCCGAAGGCACCGCCAACACGACGAACCCCGAGGAGCTGCTGGGCGCGGCCCACGCATCCTGCTTCTCGATGGCGCTGGCCAAGATCCTGGCCGAGGCCGGGCACACCCCCACGAACATCCAGACCACGGCGGCGGTCACCTTCGTCGCGGGGACCGGCGTCACCGGCAGCCACCTGCTCGTCAGCGCCAACGTTCCCGGCATCACCGAGGAGGAGTTCGAGGCCTTCGCGCAGGACGCGAAAGTGAACTGCCCGATCTCGCAGGCGTTGACGGGCATCCCGATCACCATCGAAGCCGAGCTGGCCTGAGCAGGGGCCGGTAGCCCCATGCGCGTGCTCATCTCCGGAGCTTCCGGGCTCATCGGCTCCGAACTCACCCGCCAGCTGGAGGCCGCCGGGCACACCGTGCTGCGTCTCGTACGACGCCCGCCGCGGTCCCGGTCCGAGGTGCGCTGGGATCCGGCGACGCTGAGCCTCGATCCCGCCGTGCTCGACGGCGTGGATGCGGTGATCAACCTCTCCGGCGCCTCGATCGGACGGTTGCCGTGGACCAAGTCCCACCGGCGCCACATCATGGAATCACGGGTGCAGGCCGCGCGCACCCTCACCGACGCCATGCGCCGGGCCGGCACCCCACCGAAGGTGCTGCTGAACGCGTCCGCCGTGGGGATCTACGGCAACCGGCCCGGCGAGGAGCTCACCGAGGAGTCCGCACCGGGCTCCGACTTCCTCGCCACCGTCGTGACGACCTGGGAGGCGGAGGCCCGGCTGGCCCCGGCGGGCACCCGGGTGGTGCTGCTGCGCACCGGCCTGGTGCTCGCCAAGGGCGGCGCGCTGAAGCCCCTGATGCCGATCGTGCGGCTCGGCCTCGCCGGCCCGCTCGGCCGTGGCAGCCAGATCTGGCCGTGGGTGAGCCTGCACGACGAAGCCGCCGCGATCGTTCACCTGCTCACCGCCTCCGAGCTGAGCGGCCCGGTGAACCTCACCGGCCCCACCCCGGCGACCTCCAACGACGTGATCCGGGCTGTGGCCTCGGCGCTGCGCCGGCCATGCTTCATCCCAGTGCCCGAGTTCGTGCTCACCCTCGCGCTGCAGGATGCCGCCAGGCAGCTGCTGCTCGCCGACCAGCGGGTGAGTTCGGCGAAGCTGCAGGCCGACGGGTTCCGCTTCACCCACCGCACGGCCGCCGAAGCCGTCACCTGGATGCTGCGCTAGCGGTTGTTCGGGGGCTCGTCGCGCGCCGTGGCTGAATCTCGTTATGCGGGGTAGGCGCCGTTAGGCGGGTGGCGCGCCACCTGCCTAGCGGCGCCAGTCCCGCACAGCTCGAGTTTCCGCTCGGGTTCACCTAGTCCTCACCTCCGCAGGCCGAGCCGTGCCGTCACCGCAAGGGTGCTGCGCCTGGCGCGCCGGTCCTTCACAGGCGCGCCCGCCCAGAGTTTTCCACAACCCCAGTCCGGTGGCCATGGCCCGGGTACCTCGCGCCCAGACTCGCCCGATGACCATTCCCCGAGAACAACCGTCCGTCCCACCCGAGGTGATCCTGGCCGCCGACTACCGGCGAGCCCTCGGCGCTGACCTGCGCTTGCGTCGCGCTGCCGAGCGGGGCTACCTGCACCGCATCGGCTGGGGCCAGTACTGCCCCGCCGCGGTCTGGGCCGGCCTCGACCGGAACCAACGGTATGCGCTGCGGGTCCGGGCCGCGTCGCTCGCGCGCGGGAGCGCGCTGCCGCTGTCGCACCAGTCGGCGGCGGCGCTGTGGCAGCTGCCGATCCTGGCAACGTGGCCCGATGACGTGCATTTCCTCGGCCAACGGTCAACCGGAGGTCGCTCGGAGTCCGGCATCCGTCGACACACGGTGGGCTTTGACGAGCGAGATGTAACCATGCGGGATGGGGTGTTGGTCACGTCGGTCGCTCGCACGGTGATCGAACTTGCGACGGTGGTGGATCTCCGGTCGGCCGTCGCCGCGGCCGACCGAGCCTTGGCCGTGGACCGATCTGGTCGACTGCCGCCGCTCACCGACCGGGCAACGCTGCTCGAAACCTGGCACCGGATGCTGCCGTTCCGCGGGTCGGTGCGGGCACGCACGGTGATCGACTTCGCCACGCCGCTCTCGGGCTCCCCCGACGAGTCGGGCAGTCGAGTGACGATCGCGCTGGCCGGACTGCCCGAGCCGGAGTTGCAACATCCGTTCGTGATCGACGACCGTACGGTCTTCTCCGACTTCTTCTGGCTCTACGTGCGGGGTGTGGGTGAGAGCGACGGCCGGGTGAAGTACTTCGACCCGGTGATGCTCGCCGGGCGCACTCCGGCAGAGGTCGTGTACGAGGAAAAACTCCGTGAGGATGCCATTCGGCTCCAGGTGCGCGGCTTCGTGCGGTGGGACCACGCCACCGGGATGAGCGTGCCGCGCTTGACGGCGCGGCTGGCCCACCTCGGTCTGACCCGGGGGCGCCCTCGGCTCGCCGAGCACTGAGGACGGCAGCACCGACCGAAGACGCGGCACCTGCAGATGGGGCAACTCGAGGTATGCGGGGCAGGCGCCGCTGTGCGGGTGGCGCGCCACCCGCCTAACGGCGCGGCGCCCGCACGACGGCGCCAGAGACGCTCAGCGGCCCGAAATCCCCGGCGCGACACCGCGCAGGGGGCGCAGGGGCGCGGCATCCGTATGGCCGCTGGCTGCCCAGCGGATGGGGCAACTCGAGGTATGCGGGGAAGGCGCCGTTGCGCGGGTGGCACGCCACCCGCATAGTGGCGCGGCACCCGCATAGCGGCCCAGGGGCGGCTCAGGCCGCGGACTTCTCCAGGGCCATCGCGGTGCGGAGGGCCGAGCGGGCGCGGCGCCGGTCGCCCGACGCGTCGTAGGCCAGTCCGAGGCGGAACCATGCCCGCCAGTCCTGGGGTGCGGCATCCACGGCCTCTTGGTACTGCGGGAACTGGGCGTCGGCCGCGTCGCGGTAGGGGCGGCCGCTCGGACGGCTGGGCAGGTCGTTCACGGGCAGGGCGCCCTCGGCGTCGAGCTGGTGGACCAGGCGTTCGCAACGGATGCCGAAGCTGATCTCCCGCACCAACGCCCAGGCGCCGATCAGTGGCAGCACGATGAGCGCGATGCCGATGAGGACGCCGACGGGGTCACCGCTTTGCATGAAAAGCACAGCGCGCGAACCGACGAGCACCAGGTAGAAAACGAGCAGGAGGGCCATTACGATGACGGCGATGCGGCCCTTCATTCGCCGGGCTCCATCTCGGCGTCTTCCGGTGCCGCGGGCGGCCCGGCTGGCGGCCCGGCGGACGCCGCGGCAGGCTCGGGCACCTCACCGGTGAGCCCCAGGTCGATCAGCTTGTCGAGTCCGACGGTCACCCCGACGCAGTCGCCGGCGGCGGCCAGGGCAACCAGGATGCCGCGTTCGTAGGCCTCGGCGGAGAGGGTGTTGTGGGTGATCGTGAGGGTCTCCCCCGAGCCGCCGAAGATCACGTCCTGGCGGGCCAGCACGCCGGCCAGGCGCAGGCTGTGCACCGGGACCGTGGCGACCTGCTGGCCGCGGGCACGCTGGTCGATGTGCGGTGCGGAGACGGGGCCGAGTCCGGCGCGGGCGGCGGCCATCAGCTCGGCCGTGCGCACGGCGGTTCCCGACGGGGAGTCGACCTTGCCGGCCTGATGCGCCTCGACGATCTCGATCGAGTCGAAGAACCGGGCGGCGAGGGCCGCGAAGGCCGTGCCGAGCACCGAGCCGAGCGAGAAATTGGGGATGATCACGACGCCGACATCCGTGCGGCCGGTGAGCTTGTGGCCGAGCGCGTCGATGCGGGCCTGGGACCAGCCCGAGGTGCCGACGAGCACACGGATGCCGTTGTCGATGGCGAAGTCGACCACGCCCTGGCTGACCGCCGGCACAGTGAGGTCGATGGCCACATCGGCGCCGAGCATCTCGGACAGGGCGCTGGCGGAATTGAGCCGGGCGACAACCTCGTACCCCGGCGTGCTCTCCACCAGGCCACCGACGAGGCGGCCCATCTTGCCCGTTGCGCCGACGATGGCCACCCGTGTTGTCATGCTGCCAATCTACCAAGCGGTGACGGTTGCCCCCGGCACCGAGGCACGTACCCTAGGGGCATGCCTGAATTCACCGCGGTCTCCGTCACGGATGCGGGGTCCATCACCCTGCTCACCCAGTACTTCAGCGATCGCGCGTCCACGTTCCCCTCAGCGGGCGGCTACCGCACCACGTTTCCGACTCCCGAGCAGTTCGTTCCGCCGCGCGGCCAGTTCCTGCTCGTGAGCGAGGCGCAGGGATCCCGCACCTTTGTGGGCTGCGGCGGCATCCGTCGCATCGACGACGGTGCGGATGGTGCGGTGCGGTTCGAGGCGAAACACCTCTGGCTGCAACCGGAGGTGCGCGGCCGCGGCTGGGGCAGCCTGCTGCTCGCCGAGCTCGAAGCCCGGGCCCGGGCGTTCGGGGCCACGGAGATGGTTCTCGACACGAACTCGAGCCTCGAGGCGGCCGGGGCGCTGTACCAGCGCTCCGGGTATGAGGATGTTCCCCCGTACAACGACAACCCGAACGCCACGAATTGGTACCGAAAGGTGCTCACCCCGACCCCCTGACCCGTCGGTGCTGGCTACTCTCGCAACAAGCGGAGCACGCGCACAAAGAGGAGGCCGGTCGACATGACAGTCACACACGACACGCTGAGGGGGTTCCTGGCGGCGTTCAACAGCCACGACCTGGACGCGATCATGGGCTATTTCGCCGACGATTGTGTCTTCTACCTGCCCCGGGGTGCGAAGCCCCGCGGCGATGTCTTCGTAGGCAAGGCCGACGTGCGGGCGGGGCTCGCCACCCGATTCGAGGGTATCCCTGACGTGCACTAGGGCGACGACCGGCACTGGGTGTGCGGCGATGTGGGTGTCTCGGAGTGGACTCTCACCGGCACGTCGGTCTCGGGCCAGCGCCTCGAGGTGCGCGGGGTCGACCTGCTCGAATTCGATTCCGGCGGGAAGATCCGCCGCAAGGATTCCTTCTGGAAGATCCTCGACTGACCCGCCCGACGCTGCGTGCCTCGCCCCTAGAACAGCAGCGGATCCGGCAGGCCGGTGCGCAGCTCCACCGGCAGGTGGCCGAGGTCGTTGTGGGTGACCAACGACCACGGTCGGCCGGGCTTTTGCTGCAGCACGGTGAGGCCGCAGTTGGCCTGGTTGATGCTGATCCACCGCCAGTCCGGGGCGCCGAGCACCTCGCGGACGAACCAGGCGATGACGAAGTTGTGGGTGATCAGCAGGTCGTGCCGGGGGCCGCGGTGCGGATGCAGGAACTCGGCGACGGCGTCCTCCATCTGGGCGCGGCCGGCCTCGATGGAGTCCTCGCTGACGGAGTTGAAGAACGGCGCGTACGCCTTGGGCATCTCCGGCGCCCGGCCGGAGGGAACGCAGTCGAACAGCAGCGGTGTCGGCTCGGGCGTGAGCGACGGCAGGCGGTCGGCGATGATGGCGGCCGTTTCCGCGGCGCGTTGCAGCGGCGAATGCCAGGCGCCGGTGAACGGCACCCCGCCCAAGCGTTCGGCGATGAGGTGGGCTTGACGCTTGCCCCGCGGCGACAGCGGGCCGTCCGGCAGGCCGTATTCGGCATCCTGCTGTTCGCCGTGTCGCACGAGGTAGAGGTACTGGGGCATCATCGCCCTTTCGGTTGTGGCGGAGAGGCGTCGAGTCCGCGCTGGGGCTCGCCGGGAAGAACCGGTCAGTTCGGCGAGCGGGGCACCGTCCGGCGGGACAACACGGCGTCGAAGACGTCGTCCTCGAGGGCGCCGACGGCCGCCACGGAGAACGGCCGGGAGACCATGTCGGCCGCCAGCTGCTGCACGTCGTCCGCGGTGACCAGCGCGAGGCGCCGCAGGGCCTCGTCGAGGTCGACGAACTCCCCCAGCGTGATCTCGGAGCGGCCCAGCCTGGACATCCGGGTGTCGGAGTCTTCGAGGGCCAGGGCGGATGCGCCGGAGAGCTGGCCGGAGGCCCGCTTCATCTCGTCGGCGGACACACCGTGCTCGGCGAGGCGGTGCAACTCGTCGAGCATGATCTCGGCGACCTGCCCGGCCTTGGCGGGGGTGCAGCCGGCGTACATGCCGAAGATGCCGGCATCCGAGTAGCCGGGCGCGAAGGAGTAGACGGAATAGGCCAGGCCGCGCTTCTCGCGCACCTCCTGGAACAGGCGCGACGACATGCCGCCGCCGAAGATGGAGGTGAGCACGTTCATCGCCACCCGGCGGTCGTCGGCGGCGACGAGGCCCGGCACGCCGATCAGCAGGTTGGCCTGCTCGAGCGGGCGGTGCACCACGCTGACGGGCTGGCCCTGGTTGATCACCGCGGCGGCGCCGGAGCGGCGTCCCACCGGTGCGGCGTACTCGCCCAGGTCCCAGCCGGCCTGCAACAGCGACCGGGTCACGGCGGCCACGAGCACGTCGTGGTCGACGGCGCCGGCGACGGTGACGACGAGGTCCTGTGGCCGGTAGTTGGCCCGGTAGTGCTCCCAGACGGCGTCACGGGTCGCGGCGCGGATGGTGTCCGGGCTGCCGCCGATGGGTCGGCCCAGCGGATGCGCGCCCATGACGGCCTGGAAGAAACGTTCGTTGGCGACGTCGGCCGGGTCGTCGTCGGCCATCGCGAGTTCCTCGAGGATCACGCCGCGCTCGGTCTCGAACTCGGCGGGGTCCAGCAGCGACGAGGTGATCATGTCGGTGAGCACTTCAACGGCCATGTGGAGGTCGCGGTCCTGCACCTTGGCGTAGTAGCAGGTGTATTCCTTGGCCGTCATGGCGTTGTGCTCGCCGCCGACGGCGTCGAACGCGATGGCGATGTCCAGGGCCGAGCGCTGTGCGGTGCCCTTGAACAGCAGGTGCTCAAGGAAATGGGTGGAGCCGAAGTGTCCCGGCTGCTCGTCGCGGGATCCCACGGCCACCCAGTAGCCGATGGTGAGGCTGCGGCTGCCCGGCACCTGCTCGGTGACGATGCGCACCCCGCTGGGGAGGACGGTGCGCCTGACGAGGGACTCACCAGCGGCCCGAAACGAGAGTTCGGTCAGGTCAAGGGGAAATTCAACGGCGCCGTTCATATCATCTCAACCTTACGACACCGGCGAGTCCGGGCCCCGCCGGACGCGGCGGGACCGGGCACCGGTTAGGCCGACACCTTGTCGAGGTCGACCATGTCGGCGCGGCCCAGCCGCACGGCGGCCGCGGCCACGAGGGCATCCACCTGCTCCGGCCGGCTCGCGCTGGCCACCGGGGCCACCACGCCCTCCTTGGCCAGCAGCCAGGCCAGCGCGATCGTCGACGGGGCCACACCGTGGTCCTCCGCGATGCGTTCGAGCACGGCCAGCACCTTGAGACCGGCACGGTTGAGGTATGCCGACGCGCGGCCGGCCCGGATGGTGTCGGTGAGGTCGGCCTTGGAGTGGTACTTGCCGGTGAGGAAGCCGTGCGCCAGCGCGAAGTACGGCATCACCGCGACACCCTGCGCCCGGGTGACCAGGGCCAGCGACGACTCGAACGAGACCCGGTTCATCAGGTTGTACGGGGTCTCCAGGGCCTCGAACCTGGGCAGGCCGTTGGCGGCGAGCACCCGAGCCTCCATCAGGCGCTCCGCCGTGAAGTTGGACGCCGCGAGGTGCCGCACGGTTCCGTTGGCGATGAGCATCTCCATGGCGCCGAGGCTCTCCTCCAGCGGCACGTCGAGGTCGTCGAAGTGGAAGTGCAGCAGGTCGATGTGGTCGGTGCCGAGCCGCTCGAGTGAGGCGTGCACCGCACCGACGATGCTGCGCGGTGACAGACCGGGGTTGTCGCGGTTGCGGCCGATCTTGGTGGAGATGACCGTGTCGTCGCGCACCCCGCGGGTGCGCATCCACGACCCGATCAGCACCTCGCTGCGTCCGGCGGCGTAGCTGTCTGCGGTGTCGAGGAAGTTGCCGCCGAGTTCCCAGTGCCGATCGAGGATCGCCATCGCGGTGTCGCCGTCGGTGGTCCAGCCGAAGACACTGCAGCCCAGCGCCAGCGGGTGCACGCTGAGGTCGGTGTCGCCGATGGAGCGCCGGACGTCCGGAGCGGCTGGGCGGTCGTGTTCGGGCAGGTGAACCGGAGCGGTGTGCTGGACCTGTACCGGGCGGGTCTGCAGAATGAGATCGTCGACCCGGGAACCGGACTGATCGGCCGGCAACTGTTCGGTGGGAGCACTGCCGGTGTGCAACCCCGGCTCTGTGCCGCTCTCGCCGGTTAACTCGTCTGTCTTCACACCGTCGGTAGCCACACGTCCCGTTGCCACACGCCCCGTCGCCACGCTGCCTCTCATGCCTTCACCGCCCCTCGGACGGGTCACCGCGGCTGCCGCGCCGACCCATGTAAAGCCGAGAATAACCCGATCCGCGCATTCCGCTGGGGGCGCGCGCCAACAGTTACACAAATGTGTGGCTTGACCCCCCGTTTAGCCGAAAAATGCCGTCGGTGAGGTCCCTCTGCGGGGCGGGGAGTAGTCTTTCCGGCATGTCCGATTCCCCGCTCTACGGCGTGCCCCTCACCCTGATCGACGGCACCCCCACCACGTTCGGCCGGTTCGCCGGCAAGACCGTGCTCGTGGTCAACGTGGCATCGAAGTGCGGCTTCACCCCCCAGTACGCGGGTCTGGAGGCGCTCTACCGTCGCTTCGCCGACGATGGCCTCGTGGTGCTCGGGTTGCCGTGCAACCAGTTCATGGGCGAGGAGCCCGGCAGCGAAGAGGACATCCAGCAGTTCTGCGAGCTCAATTTCGGTGTCACCTTCCCGCTCACGACCAAGGTGGATGTGCGCGGCAAGCACCAGCATCCGCTGTACGCGCAGCTCACCGCGTTCAGGAAGGGCGTGCTGCCGGGGCTGATCAAGTGGAACTTCGAGAAGTTCCTGGTGAACGCCGACGGCGTGATCGTCGACAGGTTCGCGTCGATGGTGGAGCCTGAATCGGCGCAGCTCGTCGGCGCGATCGAGAAGGCCCTGGCCCGGGCCGCAGCATGAGCCGCGCCGCTCAGGCGTCCCAGCTGCACACGCAGAGTTCGTTGCCCTCGGGGTCGGCGAGCACCCACCAGTCCGGGGCGTGTTCGTCGGTGAGCAGCACTCCCCCGACGTCGATGATGTCCTGAACCCGATCCTCACAGTCGGCGACGGGCACGTACACGTCGAGGTGGATGCGGTTGCGCTCGGTGCGCTGAATCTCCATGTGCTGGAACCACACCCTGGGGCCGACGCCGCGAGGGTCGAGCAGTTCGATGTCGTCCGCGGGACCCGACTCCT
Source organism: Cryobacterium sp. N22 (assembly GCF_002929555.1). Lineage (GTDB taxonomy): Bacteria > Actinomycetota > Actinomycetes > Actinomycetales > Microbacteriaceae > Cryobacterium. Next base: position 13,445 of record NZ_PJJP01000016.1, on the reverse strand, counting down.
CATAGCCCAGCCCCACCCGCCAGAATGGGCGTACGGCATCGGCGTCGGTGCAATCGATGGCCACGTCGGCACGGCTGGGCACCAGGCGGGTGGCGTGGGCGTCCTGCTCGGCGGCGATCTCCTGGATGCGCAGGGCGAGCCGCAGATCCCGTTGGGTGATGCCGCCCACATCGTGGCTCGTCAGCTCGAACTCCACCGACCCGTAGCCCAGTTTCACGTCGGGGTGGTGATTCTGGGCATCGGCGTCGACGGCGACGGCGTCGACCAGGCGGACGGCTGCGGCGAAATCGGCCGTGCGATAGGTGGCGTACAGCGTTCCCTCCAGATGCAGGAAATCGCCCCCGGAAAGCACCGTGCGGGTTTGGGTGGGTGTCAGGGTCTGGCGGGTGTCGTCCATCCGACCACTCTTCCGCGTGGCGCCGACCCGGTCAACCCTGGGCGAAGCGTCGCTATGCGGCCCCCTGGCGGGTGCGGACTTCCCGCCCGCGCAACGAATGTCGGTCACAGTGTGCACTGTGCCCTGTTCAGGGGCCAGCGCACCTGCTACGGTCAGGCAGTATGCACCACTTGGACAGAGTCGATCTCGAATTGCTCCGTGCGCTGTGCGCCACCCCCGACAGCACCTATGTGGGGCTCGCCCACACTCTCGGGCTCTCCCGCAACACCGTGCAGGCCCGGATGAGCCGGCTCGAGGAGTCCCGGGTGTTCCTCGAGTTCGATCGCCGGATCAGTCCCGCCGTTCTGGGCTATCCGCTGACCGCGTTCATCGAGGTGCACATCGTGCAGAAGCGCGCTGCCGAGATCATCGCCGAGCTCAGCCGGATTCCCGAGATCGTGCAGGCGCACGGCATGAGCGGTGCGGCCGATCTGCTGGTGCGGGTGGCCTGCGCCGACTCCGAAGACCTCTTCAGGATCGACCGCACGATCCTCGCCTGCGAGGGCGTCGAACGCACCGAGACCTCCCTGGCGATGGGCGAGCTCATTCCGTATCGCATCGTTCCGCTGCTCGAGCGGGGCGTGCAACCCCGGTCCGGCTAGAACACGAAAAGGCCCGCCCTGCCGAAGCAGGACGGGCCTTCCGTCTAACCGGCACACCTGGCGAGAGGTGACCGGCAGAACTAGTGACTAACCTTCGGCCGGAGCTTCGGGTCCCTCTGATGCAGCGTCACGACCGTGCGTGTCGGCTTCATCGGCGAGGACCGGGGCGAGCGAAAGCTTGCCACGGTCGTCAATCTTGGTGATCTCAACGAGGACCTTCTGGCCCACGCCGAGGACGTCTTCGACGTTCTCCACGCGCTTGCCGCCGGCGAGCTTGCGCACCTCAGAGATGTGCAGCAGGCCGTCCTTGCCCGGGAGGAGCGAGACGAAGGCGCCGAATGCGGCGATCTTCACGACAGTTCCGAGGAACTGCTCGCCAACCTCGGGGTTGGTGGGGTTCGCGACGGAGTTGACCATGGCGCGAGCGGCCTCGGCCGAGGGACCATCGACGGCGCCGATGTACACGGTGCCGTCTTCCTCGATCGAGATGTCGGCTCCGGTCTCGTCCTGGATCGAGTTGATCATCTTGCCCTTCGGGCCGATGAGCTCGCCGATCTTGTCGACGGGGATCTGCACGCTGATCACGCGGGGCGCGGTCGGTGCCATCTCGTCGGGAGCGTCGATCGCAGCGTTCAGCACGGCGAGGATCGTCGTGCGAGCATCCTTCGCCTGCGTCAGCGCGCCGGCCAGGACCGACGCGGGAATGCCGTCGAGCTTGGTGTCGAGCTGGATCGCGGTGACGAACTCAGCTGTGCCGGCAACCTTGAAGTCCATGTCGCCGAGGGCATCTTCGGCACCGAGGATGTCGGTCAGAGCCGCGTAGCGGGTCTTGCCGTCGACGGTGTCGGAGATGAGGCCCATCGCGATGCCGGCGACCGGGGCGCGCAGCGGCACTCCGGCGTTCAGCATCGACAGGGTGGAGGCGCAGACGGAACCCATCGAGGTGGAACCGTTGGAGCTGAGCGCCTCGGAGACCTGACGGATGGCGTACGGGAATTCCTCACGCGACGGCAGCACGGGAACCAGGGCACGCTCAGCGAGCGCTCCGTGGCCGATCTCGCGACGCTTGGGCGTGCCGACCCGACCGGTTTCACCGGTGGAGTAGGGCGGGAAGTTGTAGTTGTGCATGTAACGCTTCTTGGTGACCGGGCTCAGGGAGTCGATGGTCTGCTCGAGCTTGAGCATGTTCAGCGTGGTGACACCCAGGATCTGGGTCTCGCCGCGCTGGAAGATAGCGGAACCGTGCACGCGCGGGATGACCGCAACCTCGGCGTCGAGCGGGCGGATGTCCGCCAGGCCGCGTCCGTCCATGCGAACACCCTCGTTGAGAACGCGTGAGCGCACAACGAGCTTGGTGACGGACTTGTATGCCGCGCCCACCTGGTTGTTGGCGGTGGCGGGCAGCTCGCCGGCTTCGACCTTGGCCGCGACTGCGGTCTTGACGGATGCCTTGAGCACGTCGTCAGCATCCTGACGCGCGATCTTGTCGGCGATCACGTAGACGTCCTTGAGGCCGTCGTACGCGAGGGCTGCGACAGCGTCGTAGACCTCGGTGGTGTACGGCGGGAACAGCGGGTAGTTGCCGGTGGGCTTGGACGCCGCGGCGGCAACCTGCTGCTGGGCGACGATGAGCTGCTTGATGAACGGCTTGGACGCCTCGATGCCCTCGGCGATGACCTCTTCGTTCGGCTTGATGGCGCCGCCCTGGATCAGCGTCCAGGCGTTGTCGGTCGCTTCGGCCTCGATCATCATGATCGCGACGTCTTCGCTGCCATCGGCATCCGTGACGACGCGGCCGGCGACGACCATGCTGAACACGGCGTCAACGACCTGCGAGTGCTTCGGGAAGGCGACCCACTGGCCGGAGCCGTTGTCGTCGGGAATGAGGGCGACGCGGACGCCACCGATCGGGCCGGAGAACGGCAGGCCGGCGATCTGGGTCGACATGGACGCGGCGTTGATGGCCAGGACGTCGTAGTACTCGTCGGGCGCGATGGCCAGAACGGTCACGACAACCTGGATCTCGTTGCGGAGGCCGTCGACGAACGACGGGCGCAGCGGCCGGTCGATCAGACGGCAGGTGAGGATCGCTTCGGTCGACGGGCGACCTTCGCGGCGGAAGAAGCTGCCCGGGATGCGGCCAGCGGCGTACATGCGCTCTTCGACGTCGATCGTCAGCGGGAAGAAGTCGAAGTTGTCCTTCGGCTGCTTGCTGGCGCTCGTGGCGGAGAGAAGCATGGTCTCTTCGTCGATGTAGGCAGCGGCTGAGCCCTGTGCCTGCTGGGCGAGACGCCCGGTTTCGAAACGGATGGTGCGCTTGCCGTACTTGCCGTTGTCAATAACGGTTTCGGCGAACGTGATTTCTGGACCCTCCATATGGGGGTTCTCTCCTTTGTTTAGACTCGTTTGCCCGTGTGGCGCGCGAGTGGGACATCGGAGCAGGAACAGGCAGAACAAGCTGCCGAACATGTGTTGGGCGCTGACATTGCTGGCCACCAGTAGAAATTCACCAACGGTGCTGTGCGTTGGCACTGTCGCGTTGGGAAACCACCACCGAGGACCAGCGTCCTGCCGGTCTGCTCCGGGTACTGCGGGCAGATCCGAAGATCCACCTGAACAAGCGTAGCAGAACGGGGGTTAAACGACAGGGATGTTGGCGTCGAAGACCGGCCCGTCGGCGCAGACCAGCGGTCCCTCGATGCTCGGGTCGGTGCGTACCGGGGCGGCGCAGCCGTGGCAGTAGCCCAGCCCGCAGGCCATGTGCGCCTCAAGCGAGGCCTGCACTGGAACACCCCAGTGCGCGCCGAGCTCGGCGGCGAGCCGGGCGAGAACTCCGGCGCCGCAGACCATGATCACATCGGGCGCGGTGCGCTCGGGCGCGGCGCCGTCGAACTCGGCGCGCAGCATGGCGGCCAGGGTGGCGAGGTCGCTGGAACCGTCGTCGTCGGTGACTTCGATCGTGCGCACGCCGAGCTCCGCGCAGTCGGCGCGGCCGAGCACCTGGTCGGGGCGTTGGCCGCTGAGCACCATGGTGGCGCGGATGCCCAGTGCCGCGGCATCCTCGGCGGCGCCCATCACACCGCAGATGCCGACGCCGCGACCGATCAGCAGGGCGGATCGGGTGCCGACGGGGTAGTCGAAGCCGCGGCCGAGCGGGCCGGTGACCTGCAGCCGGGCGCCGACGGGAACCGCGGCCAGGGCGCGGGTGCCGCGGCCGACCACACCGTAGATCAGCTCGATCGTGCCGGGCGTGGCTCCGGTGGCCGGTCGGCGGCGGTGGATGGCCATGGGGCGCGGCAGCAGGATGCGGTCGCCGGCGTGCGGCGGCACCGTGATCATGAGGAACTGGCCGGCCTGCGCGGTGGAAGTGATGGTGCCGCTGGCCAAGACCAGCCGGCGGTAGCGCTCCCCCACCGGTTCGTGCACGAGCACTTGGGCGTCGTCCCAGACCGGTTGCGGCCTCGGCGCGGCCGAGCGCGGCCGCACCGAGATCAGCCCGTCGAGCGCGCGTTCATCAGCCTCGGCGAACGCCCGCGCCCGGGCGGCGGCCTCGCGGCGCGCCGCATCGGCGACCCTCCGCTGGTCGAGCTTGTCGACGCCGTGCTGAGCTTGTCGAAGTAGACCTGGTGACCCGTCCTGCGGTTCGTCCCCCTCCCGCTGGTCGAGCTTGTCGACGCCGTGCTGAGCTTGTCGAAGTAGACCTGGTGACCCGTCCTGCAGTTCGTCCCCATCTCGCTGGTCGAGCTTGTCGAGACCTGGTGAGACATCTCGCGGGGTCACTTCGACAGGCTCAGTACGGCGCTCGACAGGCTCGACCAACGCATGGTTGCGTTCGGAGGACACGTTCCGGTTCACTGTGCAGCGTCCAACTCGAGCAACTCCCGGATACTGCCCACACCGGCATCCAGGCACCGTTGCCGCAACCCGCGCGCCACCTCCACCGCCGCGAACGGCCGCGCGAAGCTCGCGGTGCCCACCTGCACGGCGCTGGCCCCTACCGAGAAGTAGTCGAGGGCATCCTCGACAGAGCCGACGCCCCCGCAGGCGATCACGGGAATCTGCACGGCCCGCGACGCCAGCCAGACCAGCCGCAGCACGATCGGTTTGATCGAGGGCCCAGACAGCCCGCCGATCACGTTGCCGAGAATCGGCCGGCGGGTGCGGGCATCCAGCGGCATCGCCGGGATGGAGTTGGCCACGCAGACGGCGTCGGCGCCGGCCTCCTCGGCGGCACGGGCGCAGTCGGCGATCGAGGCGACCAGCACCGGCAGCTTCACGATAATCGGCCTGTCGGTGACCAGGCGCACGGCGGCGACCACCTCGCGGATGGCCGCCGGGTCCGAGCCGATGTCGGTGCCGTTCCGGTCGAGGTTGGGGCACGACACGTTGAGCTCGAAGGCGGCGCCGTTCTCGCCCAGTGCCGCGACGACCGGGGCGTATTCGCTCGGCCGGTGACCTCCGACACTGATGATCGTGGGCACGTCGAAGGCCGCGTAGCGCGGATGCAGCGTGGCCAGGTAGCCGGCCGGCCCACGGCTGGGGATGCCGACGCTGTTGACCATGCCGGCTGGGATCTCGGTGAGCCGGTGCACGGGATTGCCGCCGCGGGCCGAGCCGAAGACGGTCTTGGTGACGGTGGCGCCGAGCTCGGCGACCGGGATGAGAGCGCCGAGTTCCGGGCCGAAGCAGCCGGAGGCCGGCATCACCGGGGTGAGCAGGGTGAGACTGCCGATCCGCACCGAGAGGTCGACGGCCGGGCCACCAGTCAGATCGAGCGGGTCGGGGGCCGCGGCGAAAAACGCGGCGCGGGCATCCGAGAATGTTGTGTCTGCACGTACGGCGACCATGGGACGACCTGTCTGCGCGGTTGTCACGGCCTCCGTCTCGCGGAAGCACTCTCTCCGGCGCACCGTGTTCCAGTCTGTCCCCGCCGCCCCGTCATCATCAGAGCAGAAGGTCCCGGCGAAAGTGGCGACCTTCCGCGCGGTACTCGACAGCCCACGGGGCACGCTGGGTGAGCACGCGAAAGCGGCCGGGTGGTCACCTCAGTGAACTGAGGCGACCACACGACCGCTTTCGTGGGACGGCACCGGGGTCAGCGGGGCGGGAACATGCCGGCGGGGTCGAAGCCGGCGGGCAGCTCGAAGGGGTCCCGCACCCGGGAGGACCGGTCGGAGCGGGCGACGAGGGCCGCCAGCTCCCCCGCCGCGCGTTCGATCCGGGCCGGCAGGGTCTGCACCCGGCTGTCGACGCGGCCGCCGTCGCCGGTGCCCCAGTCCTCCGATGCGGCGAACACCGCGGTGGGCACCACCACGGCGTGCAGATAGGTGAACATCGGCCGCAACGCGTAGTCGAGGGCCAGCGAGTGCCGCGGCGTCCCCGCGGTCGCGCCGATCAGCACGGGCTGGTCGGTGAGGGAGCGGTTGTCGATCACGTCGAAGAACGTCTTGAACAGTCCGCTGTAGCTGGTGGTGAAGATCGGGGTGACGGCGATCAGGCCGTCGGCCGCGGTGACGGCCTCGATCATCTCCTCCAGCCGCGGGTTGGCGAACCCGGTGAGCATGTTGTTCATGATGTCCTGCGCGTAGTCACGCAGTTCGTAGGTCACCACCGTGGTGGTGACCCCCTCGTCGGCCAGCCGCGCCACGGTGGCCGTGGCGAGCTTGTCGGCGAGCAGCCGGGTCGACGACGGCTGGCTGAGTCCGGCGGAGACGACCGCCAGGGTGCGCGCGGTCATCTCTATGCTCCGTTCGTGCCGGCGCCGGCGAGGCCGAACGCGGCACCGGTTGCCCGGCGGTGCGGGGCGATCGCGGCGGAGGTGTCGAGGTCGTCGCGCCCGACGGATGCGGCGGCAACCGGCGCCTGTGCGGCGGCGAGCACCAGGGACTCGTGGGTGGGCCCATCCGGCACGTCGGCCGGACGGTTCTTGGCGAACTCCTTGCGGAGCACCGGCACGACCTCCTCGCCGAGCAGGTCGAGCTGCTCGAGCACGGTCTTCAGCGGAAGGCCGGCGTGGTCCATCAGCCAGAGCTGGCGCTGGTAGTCGCCGACGTAGTCCCGGAATCCGAGGGTGCGGTCGATGACCTCCTGCGGGCTGCCGACGGTGAGCGGGGTCTGCGAGGTGAACTCCTCCATGCTCGGGCCGTTGCCGTAGACCGGGGCGTTGTCGAAGTACGGCCGGAAGTCGCGCTTGGCGTCCTGCGAGTTCTTGCGCATGAACACCTGGCCGCCGAGGCCCACCATGGCCTGCGCGGCGGTGCCGTGGCCGTAGTGCTCGAAGCGGTTGCGGTAGTACTTGACCATCTTGGCGGTGTGCGAGGCCGGCCAGAAGATGTGGTTCGAGAAGAAACCGTCGCCGTAGTACGCGGCCTGTTCGGCGATCTCGGGGCTGCGGATGCTGCCGTGCCAGACGAACGGCGGCACGCCATCGAGCGGGCGCGGGGTGGACTGGAAGCCCTGCAGCGGGGTACGGAACTGGCCCTCCCAGTCGACGAAGTCCTCACGCCAGAGCCGGCGCAGCAGAGCGTAGTTCTCCAGCGCCAGCGGGATGCCCTGACGGATGTCCTGGCCGAACCACGGGTAGACCGGGCCGGTGTTGCCCCGGCCCAGGGTGAGGTCCACCCGGCCGTCTGCCACGTGCTGGAGCATCGCGAAGTCCTCGGCGATCTTCACCGGGTCACTGGTGGTGATCAGCGTCGTGGCGGTGGAGAGGATGATCCGCTCGGTCTTGGCCGCGATGTAGCCGAGCATGGTGGTCGGCGACGAGGGCACGAACGGCGGGTTGTGGTGCTCGCCGGTGGCGAAGACATCCAGCCCCACCTCTTCGACCTTCTGCGCGATGGTGAGCATGGCCTTGATGCGGGCGTGCTCCGTCGGCGTCTGCCCCGTGGTGGGATCGGTGGTCAGGTCCCCGACCGTGAAGATTCCGAACTGCATTTCCAGCCTCCAAAACTCAATGCGTCTGCATGTATATGGGTGTCAACGGCGGATGGGCCGATCCTATTCCCGACAGTGTGCGGGTGTAATGAGGGCGGGCGCGATGAGGGTGGGCGTCCCCGCGGCCCGCCGGTCAGTCCGCGACGGTGAAGCGGGTCAGGGTGCGCTGGATCGCGACGGCCGCCGCTCCCCTGGCCCAGGACGACGTGCCGGTGTCGTCGACGCTGATCCGCACCGGCGTCGCCTCGGCGTCACGGTCGCCGTGGGCCGCCGCGACGATCTGGTCCGCCACCACGGTCCACAATCCGATGCCCTCGCCGGAGAGCACCACGGTGTCGATCATCGCGATGTTGGCGATCAGGGCCACCAGGCGGCCGAGGGCACGTCCGGACGCCTGCAGGACGGACAGCGCGGCGGGCACTCCGGCCGCGGCCAGCGCGAGTACTTCGTCGTACTCCGCCTCCCGGCCCAGGCTCGCGCTCACCTGCGCCCGGATGCTGCCCTGGGTGAGCATCGCGTCCGAGCAGCCCCGGTGCCCGCTGCCGCAGAGCGGCCCGTCGGCATCCAACGGCACGTGTCCGCCGAGGCCGAGGCCGGAGTCCCGGGTACTGATCACCTGATCGTTGATCACGAGCCCGTAGCCCACGCCGATGCCGACGGTGACCACGGCGAAGCTGGCGGTCCGCCGGCCCGCGCCGAACCACTGCTCGGCGGCGGCCAGCCCGACCACGTCGTTCTCGACCAGCACGGGGATGCCCAGGCCGGCCTCCAGCGCGGAGGCCAGGTCCACGTCACGCCAGGCCAGGAAGGGCGCCCGGGCGACGACCCGTGAGCCGATCACCTGGCCGCCGACGGTCACCCCGAGTGCCGCGAGCGGCGCACCATTGGCGAGTTCGAGCACGAGGGAACACAGCTGCCGCACCACCCCGGCCACGTCCCGGCCGTCGAGCCGACGGTGCGCTGAGGCGAGCTCGTTCACGCGCAGGTCGGTGAGCACACCGAAGGCGCCGTCACCGGTGAGCTTGACCCCGACGAAGCGGCGGCCGTCCAGGCGCACATCCAGGGGCTTGGTGGGGCGGCCGACACCGCTGGTCTGGCTGTCGCTGACCTCCACGAAGAGGCCGCTGTCCAGGAACGGTTTACTCAGCCGGGTGAGACTGGCCGGGGACAGGCCGAGGCGGCGCCCGAGGTCGCCGCGAGAGATCGGGCCGTGCATGAGGACGGCGCGCGCGAGGCCCAGCGCGGATTCGCCGATCGACGGCGCGGGCCCCGTACTGCCGAACATCACGGTCGCCCTCTCCTGGCCCCCGAAGCGGGGTTGGCTCTCATCTTGACATAGCCGCCCCCGCCGGCGCACCGGCCGGACACCCCGCAGTGGTGCCCCTGGACAACCGGACGCTACATTGGACGGACGACTTTTTTCTGTCGCTAAACCAATTCGTGTGACACCGGATGCCCGCGCTCGCCCGCGCCGGCCCCCGGCCAGGGAGGACCCCGTGACCAATCTGAACAGCCGCACCGTCGGCGCCGAGCCCGCCGACACTCAGGACGGCCCGCACGCCGCGGCGCCGTGGTGGACCACGGCCGTGGTGTACCAGGTGTATCCGCGCAGCTTCGCGGATTCGGACGGCGACGGCATCGGCGACCTCGGCGGGGTGCGCGGAAAGCTCGACTACCTCGCCGAGCTCGGCGTCGACGCCATCTGGCTCTCGCCGGTCTACCCGTCCCCGCAGCACGACAACGGCTACGACATCCGCGACTACCAGGACATCGACCCGGTGTTCGGCAGCCTGGCCGAGTTCGACCTGCTGCTGGCCGAGGCCCACGAGCGCGGCATCAAGATCGTGATGGACCTGGTGGTCAACCACACCAGCGACGAGCATCCGTGGTTCGTCGAATCGCGCTCGTCGATCGACAACCCCAAGCGCGACTGGTACTGGTGGCGGAAGCCCGGAGCGGCGGGCGCCGAACCGAACGGTTGGGGCAGCGCGTTCAGCGGCCCGGCCTGGACCCTGGACGAGACCACGGGTGAGTACTACCTGCACCTGTTCGCGACGCAGCAGCCCGACCTCAACTGGGAGAACCCGGAGGTGCGCCAGGCGGTCTACACGATGATGAACTGGTGGCTGGACCGCGGCGTCGACGGGTTCCGCATGGACGTGATCAACTTCATCGCCAAGCAGGTGGAGCTGGTCAGCGGTCCGGCCGCGGCCACCGACGGTGGGTCGCCGATGGGCGCGCAAATCCACGAGTACCTGCAGGAGATGCACCGGATGGTCTTCGCCGGCCGCACCGGAGAGCACCTGACCGTGGGCGAGATGCCCGGTGTGAGCATCGAGGATGCCGTGCTGTTCACCGATGCGGCCCGCGCCGAGGTCGACATGATCTTCCAGTTCGAGCATGTCTCGCTCGACCAGGGAACGCACAAGTTCGACCCGCTGCCGCGCAGCCTGGTGCCGCTGAAGCACAGCCTGGCCCGCTGGCAGGACGGCCTGGCCCAGACCGGCTGGAACAGCCTGTACCTGAACAACCACGACCAGCCGCGGCTGGTGTCGCGGTTCGGCAACGACACCCAATTCCGGTACGAGTCGGCCACCCTGTGGGCGCTGGTGCTGCACCTGCACCGCGGCACGCCCTATATCTACCAGGGCGAAGAGATCGGCATGACGAACGTGAAGTTCGACACCATCGACCACTACCGGGACATCGAGTCGCTCAACCACTACCGGGAGGCCGTGGAGCAGTTCGACCAGTCGCCGGCGAGCGTGCTTGCCGGGGTGCACGCCATGGGGCGTGACAATGCACGCACGCCGATGCAGTGGGACGACTCCGCCCACGCCGGGTTCACCACCGGCACCCCGTGGCTCGCGGCCAACCCGAACTACCCCACCGTCAACGTGCAAGCCGACCGGGCCGCTGCGCAGAGCGTATTCGCGTTCTACCAGCGGCTGATCGCGCTGCGGCACGCGGACCCGGTGGTCGCGTTGGGCGCCTTCGAGCTGATCGAGCCCGATCACGAGCAGCTCTACGCGTTCACCCGCACGCTGGACGGGCAGACCCTGCTGGTGCTGGCGAACGTGTCGGATGAGCCATTGACGGTGCAGGGCGAGTGGCTGCCCGACGACATTTCGGGTGCCGAGCTGCTGCTGGGCAACTACCCCGGCGACGGTTCCGCGGCGCTCCGCCCCTGGGAGGCCCGGCTCTACAAGCTGTGACCGTTGCCGCTCTGCTGGTCGAGCGTGTCGACGCCGTGCTGAGCCTGTCGAAGCAGACCCGGCGAGACCCTCGGAACGCGTCTCGCCGACCCCGTTGACCGGCCTCCGCGTCCGGGCGTACGCTGCACGCGAAGCTCAGATCGGCTTCGACCTGGGTTCCGGCTCGATCGGAAGGAGTCCAGCCATGCGCAGGGTGTATCAGATCATTTGCCACATCATCGCCGCCTGCGTCGTCATCCAAGCCGCCGTCATCGCCTGGTCCACATTCGTGATCCTGAATGCGACCGGCGAGGGACCCGCCGTTTCGGAGGACAACGTTCCGGTCGGTTTCCTCGTGCACAGCGTCGTCGGACAGATGGTCATTCCGGTCTTGGCCCTTGCCCTCCTCGTGGTGGCCTTGATCGCCAGGGCCGGCATCATGTGGTCCGTCTGGTTGCTGGTGGCCGTGCTCGTGCAGGTGTTCCTCGGCTACTCGTCATTCGAGTTGCCCGGCCTCGGCCTGATCCACGGGATCAACGCGTTCGTTGTGCTCGGCTTGGCCGAAATCGGCGCCAGGGCGGTGGGTTCAGGGGCGAAGACGGCAGTGCCGGCGCAGACCTCCGCGACACAGGCAGCAAGGGATGACTCGGTGTGACGACCCGGCCGGTCATTCCGGCCGGTTGGCGTGCGTGCCGCCCTGCTCGAACGGGGTTGTGACGCCCCGGTAGGTCAGCGCCATCATCATGCCCTCGGCCGCATGGTCGAGGTTGTGGCAGTGGTCCATCCAGATGCCCGGGTTGTCGGCGGTGAACTCGACCACCCAGACCTCTCCGGTCTGCACGTCGAAGGTGTCCAGCCACAGCGGTGACCCGGTCGACGGGATGCCGTCCCGCGAGATGACGAGGACGTGGTGGCCGTGCACGTGCATCGGATGCGTCTCCAGGCCGCGGTTGGCCACCGTGAGCCGCACCGTGTTCCCCTCGCTCACCTCGATGCTCGGGACGTGCGGGAACACCGCCCCGTTCACGGTGTAGCCGTAGGCTGGCCGCCCGCCCAGGAACCGCGGATTGCGGTCCAGGACCATGGTCGCCTCCACCCGGCCGTCCCCGGCCGGCAGCGCCTGGTCGGCTGCCGCGCCGTAGCCCAGAAGATCGAGGTCCTCGGCCGCCGACGGCACCGTGGCGGGAACCTCGGCACCGCCGGGCGCGAGCGACAACGACGCGGTCGCTGAGGCGTTGGTGGCCAACCGCACACCGCTCTGGGGCACCGTGACGGACACGTCCAACCGCCCGCCGGCAGGAATCCGCAGGGACTTGCCGGTGACCGGGGTGGGGCCGACCAGGTCACGGCCGTCCGCGGCGACCACGGTGAACGGGGCTCCGTCGAGGGTGAAGCGGTGCGGCACCTGATCGGTGTTGATGAGTCGCAGGCGCACCGATTGCCCGGCGGCGACATCCCGCGCCGACGCCACATCGGAGTCGCCGAGGATCACCGCGGTGCCCAGCGTGTGCAGCGGCACCGTCACGTCGACCGACTCGGGGACACCGGCCGGCGGAAGCACCACGAGGGTGCCGAACAGTCCGCGCCGCACCCCATCGGCCGAGACCTGGTGGGTGTGGTACCAGTAGGTGCCGGCCTCGGTCGCCGAGAACTTGTAGGTGAACACGTCGCCGGGCAGGAGGGCATCCTGGGTGACTCCGGCGACCCCGTCTTCGCCGGCCGGCACGTCGTAGCCATGCCAGTGGATGGTGACGCCGGCGTCGATGTCGGCGTTGCGCAACGTCACCTCGACCAGGTCGCCCTGGTTGACCCGCAGTTCCGGGCCGGGCAGGGACCCGTAGGTCCACGATGACACGGTGGTCCCCGAACTGAGCGTCACCTCCTGCTGTTGGGCGGTGAGGTCGAACGAGCGCAGGGCGCCCGGTGCATCGGCGGGGGTGCGCAGGTCGGTCACCGAGACGCTGCCCTGCGGTGCCGTCGCCGGGCCGGCGGCGCCGTGTTCGTGCGTTGCCGACAACGCCCCCGGTGTTGCGACACTGCCCAGCCAGACCACCCCAACGGATGCCACCACCACCAGCACGCAGAATGCCGCAAGCCCGGTGACCACCCGCTTCGGCCGGCCCGCGCCGACCGCCCAGGCCAGTGCGGCGCTCAGCAGTACGAGCGCCAGGAGCACCAGAGCCGGGGCGAGCTCCATCGGGTAGCCGATCACCAGCCGGGCCACAATCCCGGCGACGCCGGCCGCGGCGGCGCCGACCAGGGCCGCGCGGCCGCGGG
>NZ_PJJP01000015.1 GCF_002929555.1 Cryobacterium sp. N22 | reverse complement strand
TCACGGGGTCTCGACAAGCTCGACCAACGAGTTCGGTGCGTTCCTGGGGACGGCTCACGGGGTCTCGACAAGCTCGACCAACGAGTTGGGTGCGTTCCTGGGGACGGCTCACGGGGTCTCGACAAGCTCGACCAACGGGCTGGGTGCGTTCCTGAAACCAGCTCGCGGGGTCTACTCCGACAGGCTCAGCGGGGTCTCGACACGGTCGACCAGCGGGATGGGCGCCCCGGGCCGGCGACCTGCCCCCGCCGGCCGCTCGGCTAGAAGCCGAGGCGACCGAGCTGCTTCGGGTCGCGCTGCCATTCCTTGGCCACCTTCACCCGCAGCGAGAGGAACACCCGCTTGCCGACCAGGGGTTCGATCTGCTTGCGGGCGCGCATGCCCACGTCCTTGAGCCGGCTGCCCGACTTGCCGATGATGATGCCCTTCTGGCTGTCCCGCTCCACGAAGAGGTTGGCGTAGATTTCGACGAGTTCCTGGTCGTCACGCTCGATGATGTCGTCGATCGTCACGGCGATCGAGTGCGGCAGCTCGTCGGTGACACCCTCGAGCGCGGCCTCACGGATGTACTCCGAAATGCGCGATTCCAGGCTCTCGTCGGTGACGGCGTCCGCCGGGTACAGCGGCGAATCGCTGAGCGGCAGCAGGCGCAGCAGCTCGCTGCTGAGCACATCGAGCTGGATGCGGCTGGTCGCCGAGATCGGCACGATCGCCTCCCAGTCGCGCAGCTGCGAGACCGCGAGGAGCTGGTTGGCGACGCTGGTCTTGGAGGACATGTCGATCTTGGTGACGATGGCCACCTTCTTGGCGCGCGGGAAGTTGTCCAGCTGTTCGTTGATGAACTTGTCGCCGGGACCGATCGGTTCGTTGGCCGGGATGCACAGGCCGACGACGTCGACGCCGCTGAGCGTGGACTGCACAAGACTGTTCAACCGCTCGCCGAGCAGCGTGCGGGGCCGGTGGATTCCGGGGGTGTCGACCAGGATCAGCTGGCCGTTCTTCTGGTGCACGATGCCCCGGATGGCGCGACGGGTGGTCTGCGGCTTCGACGAGGTGATCGCGACCTTCTCCCCCACCAGGGCGTTCGTCAGGGTGGACTTGCCCACGTTGGGGCGTCCGACGAAGGAAACAAACCCCGCCCGGTAATCAGGTTCTTGTGTCATTGCCGTGTGCTCCTTCGGTGTCCGGCATTCCCAGGAATGCGGACTGTGCGTCTCTCAACGCCTTGTCTGGTTCAACCAGCACTGTGCTGATTCGTTTGCGTCGACCCTCGGTTCGCTCCGCGGTGAGGATCAACCCGCTGGTTCTGGCTTCGGAGCCGGCGACCGGCAACCTGCCCAGTGCCTTGGCCAACAGTCCGCCAACGGAGTCGACATCGTCATCGTCGAGATCGAGGTCGAAAAGTTCGCCGAGTTCGTCGACGGGCAGGCGGGCGCTCACCCGGAAGCGGCCGTGACCGAGGTCCTCGATCTCGACGACGTCCCGGTCGTACTCGTCGGAGATGTCCCCGACGAGTTCCTCGATCAGGTCCTCGAGGGTGACCAGGCCGGCGATGCCGCCGTACTCGTCGACGACCATGGCCAGGTGGTTGGATTCCAGTTGCATCTGGCGCAGCAGCGCGTCGGCCTTCTTGGACTCCGGTACGAACTGGGCGGTCTTGGCGAGTTCGCCCACCCGCAGCGTCTCGAGGTTGCGGGGGCGTTCGTAGACCAGCCGGGCCACGTCTCGCAGATACAGGATCCCGGTCACGTCGTCGACCTCACCGTCGACCACGGGGACCCGCGAGAAGCCCTTGCTGAGGAACAGGCCCATCGCCGCGCCGACGCTGGCGTCGGCGTCGATGGTGACCATGTCGGTGCGCGGGATCATGACCTCGCGCACGACGGTCTCACTGAATTCGAAGATGGAGTGGATCAGTTCGCGGTCGTCTTCCTCGATCACGTCGAGTTCGGTGGCCTCGTCGACCATGCTCAGCAGCTGGTCCTCGGAGGTGAACGTGGCCAGCCGGCTGCGGCCGGGGGTGACCCGGTTGCCGAGGGCGACGAGTGCGTTGGCGACCGGGCCGAGCAGCACCCTGAGGAAGTGCACGAGGACTGCCGTGAGCCTGAGCAGGCTCTGCGGATGCGCCCGCCCGACGCTGCGGGGGCTCGCCCCGACGAGGACGAAGGACACCGCCGTCATCAGCAGGGCCGACAACAGCAGGGCCAGCCAGATCGCGTCGATGGTCGTGGCGAACACCAGGGTCACCAGCACCGCGGCCGTCGTCTCCGCGATGATGCGCACGAAGTTGATGGCGTTCAGGTGCGCGCCGGTGTCGGCGGCGATCGCGCGCAGGGACCGCTTGGATCGCGCCGTCACAGCGAGCTCGGCGATATCCGCCCTGGATTGCGACATGATCGCCGCATCGACGGCGGCCATCAGCCCGCCGAACGCGACGAGCAGGATGGCGGCGGTCAGGAACCACCCGACGATCATCGGGGCCGGCGTCGTTCCTGCATGGCGAAGCCGATCAGGATGTCGCGCTGGATGCCGAACATTTCCTTCTCTTCGTCAGGCTCGGCGTGGTCGAAGCCGAGCAGGTGCAGCACGCCGTGCGCGGTGAGCAGGAGCAGTTCGTCGAGCGTGCTGTGGCCGGCGGTTTCGGCCTGGCCCTGGGCCACCTGTGGGCACAGCACGATGTCGCCGAGCAGCCCCGGCGGGGTCTGGGCGTCTTCGGTGCCGGGGCGCAGCTCGTCCATCGGGAAACTGAGCACGTCGGTGGGGCCGGGTTCGTCCATCCACTGCACGTGCAGCGCTTCCATGGCGCCCTCGTCCACGAGGACGATGGCCAGTTCGGCGTCGGCATGCACGTGCATGGTGTCCAACGCGAAGGCGGCGAGCCGCTGGATGGTGGCCTCGTCGACCGGGATGGCCGACTCATTGTTGATTTCGATGCTCAACTGGATCTCCGTTTCGGGGTGCGATCGCGCGGGTTCCCCTGATGCGGAGCGCGGGAGGCGAAGTCGCGGGCCTGTTCGCTTTCGTAGCGTTGGGCCTGCTTCTGCGCGTCGTATTCGGTGTAGGCGTCGACGATGCGGCCGACGAGGCTGTGGCGCACAACGTCGGCGCTGGTCAGGCGCACGAAGGCGATGTCGTCGATGCCGTCGAGAACCTTGGTGACCAGGCGGAGGCCGCTGGCTCCGGCGGGCAGGTCCACCTGGGTGATGTCGCCGGTGACCACCATCTGGGAGCCGAAGCCGAGGCGGGTGAGGAACATCTTCATCTGCTCCGGCGTGGTGTTCTGCGCCTCGTCGAGCACGATGAACGCCGAGTTGAGGGTGCGGCCGCGCATGTAGGCCAGCGGGGCCACCTCGATGGTGCCGGCCGCGAGGAGCTTGGGCACCAGCTCGGGGTCCATCATCTCGAACAGGGCGTCATAGAGCGGCCGCAGGTACGGGTCGATCTTGTCGGTCAGGGTGCCGGGCAAAAAGCCGAGCCGTTCGCCCGCTTCGACGGCCGGCCGGGTGAGGATGATCCGGTCGACCTCCTTGCGCTGCAGTGCCTGCACGGCCTTGGCCATGGCGAGGTAAGTCTTGCCGGTTCCGGCCGGTCCGATGCCGAACACGATCGCGTTCTCGTCGATCGCGTTGACGTAGTCGCTCTGTCCGAGGGTCTTGGGCCGCACCGTGAGGCCGCGCGAGGTGAGGATGGCCTGCCCGAGCACCGTGGACGGGCTGGAGCTCGAGTCGGCTCCGAGCATCCTGGCCGACGTGCTCACCTCGGCCTCGCCGAGGTCGGCGCCGGTGCGGAGCAGCAGCTGGAGCTCCTCGATCAGCCGGACCACAGCGTCGACGGAGACGGCAGGACCGGTCAGTGTGACCTCGTTGCCGCGCACGTGCACGACGACGTTGGGGTATTCCTTCTCGATGGTGCTGAGGAACCGGTCCTGCGGACCGAGCAGACGCACCATGGCGACGCCGTCCACCAGGAGCTTGCGCACCACGTCGAGCGTGCCGCCGTCGGGAGCTTCGGCGTCAGAGGGCAGCAAGCGTGCCCTCCTCAAGAGCGCCGCCGAGGACGTGCGCGTGCACGTGGAAGACGGTTTGGCCGGCTGAGGCTCCGGTGTTGAAGACCAGGCGGTACTCGCCGGCGCAGTGCTCGTCGGCCACCCGGCCGGCCACGGCGATCAGCTCGGCCAGGAGCACCGGGTCCCCCGCGGCCAGTTCACCCACGTTGCGGTACTGCTGCGACTTGGTGGTCACCACGACGTGCACGGGCGCCTGCGGGGCGATGTCATTGAACGCGATGATGCCATCGGTTTCCGCGACGATGGTCGCGGGAATTTCGCGCGCGGCAATGCGGCTGAAGATCGTGGGTTCTGCACCGGAGGAAGCCATGGTTCTATCTTAAGCGCTCCTACCAGCGACCGAGGGTTGCGTTCAGGATGGCGACCGCGGCGGGGCCGGCCGTCGAGGTGCGCAGCACGGTATCGCCCAGACGCACCCGGCTGGCGCCGGCCTGCTCCAGGATGTCCAGTTCGCTCGGGGCGATGCCACCCTCAGGCCCCACGACCAGCACGATGTCCCGGTCGTCGGTGGGCACCGCGATCGCGGTCAGCCTGAGCTCGGCGGTCGGCTCGAGCAACAGCATCCGGCTGGTCGCGGCGAGCAGGGCCAGCTGCTTGGTGCTGGTCAACGGAAGCACCTCCGGCAGCCACGGCCGGATGGACTGCTTGCTGGCCTCCCGCACGATGGCGGACCAGCGTGCCTGCCCCTTGGCGATCTTGACGCCCTCCCAGCGGGCCACCGACCGGGCGGCGGCCCACGGGATGACCCCGTCGACACCGAGTTCGGTGGCGGCCTGCACCGCGAGTTCGTCACGGTCACCCTTGGCCAGGGCCTGCACGAGCAGAATGCGCGGCACGGCCGGCGGCGTCCGGGTCACGCTGTCCACCCTGGCCGTGAGTTCGGCCGGCTCGGCCGACAGCACCGTGACGCCGAGCATCAGTCCGGCGCCGTTGCCCAGCAGCAGGGTCTCGCCGGGGCGCACCCGGCTCACGGTGACGGCGTGCTTGGCCTCCGCGCCGGTGACGCTCACCGTGGCCCCGACGACGGGGTCAGCGGCGGGCGTTCCGGCGGCGGAGGTGCCGAGGGTCTCTGACAGGAAGAAATGCGCCATCGAACGGGCTCCTAGCCGAGGAACCTGTCGCGGAGCTTCGCGAAGAGGCCCTGCTGGAACTGGCTGAGGGCGGGCGCCGGGACCTTGTGCCTGGCGGCGAAGGCCTCGATCAGTTCCCGCTCCTTGTGGTCGAGCTTGGTGGGGGTCAGCACCTGCACGCCGACCCGGAGGTCGCCGCGGCCGTTGCCGCGGAGCCTCGTGACACCACGGTCCTTGACCGTGAGGATCTCACCGGCCTGCACACCGGGGCGCAGTTCCACCTCGATGTCACCGTCGAGGGCCTTGACCGTGGCGGTCGCGCCGAGGATCGCGTCGGTCATCGGCACCTCGAGGGTGCAGAGCAGGTCGTCGCCGTCGCGGCTGAAGACGTCGTGGTGGCGCACCTTCATCTCCAGGTACAGGTCGCCGTTCGGGCCGCCGGCCGGGCCGGCCTCGCCGCTGCCGGGCATCTGCAGGCGCAGGCCCGTGTCGACGCCGGCGGGGATGTCGACCGGCACGGTGCGGCGGGCGCGCACGCGGCCCTGGCCCTGGCAGGTGACACACGGGGTGGCGATGATGGTGCCGTAGCCGCGGCAGGAGCCGCAGGGGCTGGAGGTCATCACGTTGCCGAGCAGCGAACGCACGGCACGCTGGATGCTGCCGGTGCCGTGGCAGATGTCGCAGGTGACCGGCGAGGTGCCGGGCTGGCAGCAGGTGCCCGAACAGGTGGCGCAGACGATCGCCGTGTCCACCTCGATGTCGCGGTGGGTGCCGAAAATGACCTCGTCCAGGTCGAGTTCGACGCGGATGAGGGCATCCTGGCCGCGCTCGCGCCGGGATCGGGGCCCACGGCTACCGCCTCCGCCACCGCCGAAGAAGGTCTCGAAGATGTCGCCGAAGTTGCCGGCGTCGAAGCCGCCGCCCTGGCTGGAGCGGCCGTCGCCGCCGCGGTCGTAGTTCTGGCGCTGCTTGGGGTCGCTGAGCACGTCGTACGCGTGGGTGACGGTCTTGAACCGTTCCGACGCCTCGGCCCCGGGGTTCACGTCGGGGTGCAGCTGGCGGGCGAGCTTGCGGTACGCCTTCTTGATTTCGTCGGTGCTGGCGTCGCGGGCGACGCCGAGTGCTTCGTAATGGTCAGCCAAAGCTGGCTCTCCTTGCGGTTGTGCGTGCGGTATTCGGGGTAGGAAATCGTGCTGGAAAGTGGTGGGCCGGCTAGTTCTCGCCGAGCAGGCGCGAGAGGTACCTGGCGACGGCGCGTACGGCCGCCATGTTGTTGGAGTAGTCCATCCGGGTCGGACCCAGGACGCCCAGTCGGGCCGCGTCACCGCGGGAGGTGTAACCGCTGGTGAGCACCGACGTCTCGCCGAGGCCGAACGGCGCGTTCTCACGCCCGATGCTCACCGAGACGCCGTGCTGGTCGGTGGCCATCTCGCCGAACAGGCGCAACAGCACCACCTGCTCCTCGATGGCCTCCAGCACCGGATAGATGCTGCCGCTGAAGTCGTCTTCGGTGCGCACCAGGTTGGCGGCGCCGGCCATGACCAGGCGGTCCTGCCGATTGGCGCCGACCTGGTCGCGCAGGGTGGAGGTGATCTGGTCGATCAGGTCCTGCACCTCCGGTGCGCCCAGACCGGTGGGGCCGGTCAGGGCGGTGGCGGCCGCACTCATGCTCAGACCGCCCACGACGGCGTTGAGCCTGGACCGAAGTTCCGCCAGCGCGGCCTCCTCGAGGGTGCGGGGCAGCTCGACGACGCGCTGTTCGACGCGCCCGGAGTCGGTGATCAGGACCGACAGCACCCGGGTCTCACTCAGCGGCACCAATTCAATGTGGCGCACGGTGGCGCGGGACAGCGAGGGGTATTGCACGAGGGCGACCTGGTGGGTGAGCTGGGACAGCAGTCGCACGCTGCGGGCGAGGACCTCGTCGAGGTCGGCCGACTGGCCGAGGAACGCCTCGATGGCCTGGCGCTGGGCGGCGGTGAGCGGACGGAGGTCGGCGAGGTGATCGACGAACAACCGATAGCCCTTGTCGGTGGGGATGCGGCCCGACGAGGTGTGCGGGGCGACGATGAGTTCTTCTTCTTCGAGAAGCGCCATGTCGTTGCGGATCGTCGCGGCCGAGACACCGAAGGCGTGCCTGTCGACGATGGATTTCGAGCCGACGGGTTCGCGGGACGCGACGTAGTCCTGGACGATCACCCGAAGCACCTCGAGACTGCGATCTGACACCATGATCATTCGCCTCCCTCGTACCCGGTGTGCCTGCTCTGCATTGGCACTCTCATTGTTTGACTGCTAATCATAACGCGGGCAGCGGGGATACCCATTGCTCCCGGACGATTTCGGGCAGTAGCGTTAAGCTCACCGAGCACCGCGCACCGTTCATCGAAGGGCATTCTCATGAGCTATCCCACCGGACAGGGACCATCATCCGGGCCGGCCGCCGGGGCGCCGCTGACCGCGGAACAGGACCGTCAGTGGGCCTCCCTGGCCCACCTGGGCGGAATCCTCTCGTTTCCGCCGGCACTG
Source organism: Cryobacterium sp. N22 (assembly GCF_002929555.1). Lineage (GTDB taxonomy): Bacteria > Actinomycetota > Actinomycetes > Actinomycetales > Microbacteriaceae > Cryobacterium. The sequence goes on along the minus strand of NZ_PJJP01000015.1, from coordinate 44,307 downwards.
ATCATCTGGCTGGTCTTCAAGGACCGCGGGACGTTCACCAACGAAGAAGGGAAGGAAGCCCTGAACTTCCAGATCACCCTTCTGATCGGCTACGTCGCCATCAACCTGGCCGCCACGATCCTCGGCCTGCTCACCTTCGGCCTCTTGTCGGTGATTTCTTCCCTGGGCTGGGTCCTGTGGCTGATCGGTTCGATCTTCTCGGTGCTCGGCTATCTCAGCGCTAAGGACGGCCGACCGTACCGCTACCCGTTCTCTCTCCGTCTGATCAGCTAGTTTGCACGGGGCCGGGAGACGCGACCGGCGGTACTCTGGTGACAGCAACACCCGTCACCACCCGGCCTGACCGCCGAGTCCACAAAGGAGATTCAATGTCAGAGGCAACGCCTCCCCCCGCCACCCCGTACCAGGCGCCGAGCCAGTTGAGCCCGGCCGACGAGAAGCTGTGGGCCACCCTGATCCACATCGGCGGCATCCTCTTCAGCTTCCTGCCCGCCCTGATCGGCTACATCGTGCTCAAGGACCGCGGTCCGTTCATCCGCGCGCACTCCGCCACCGCACTGAACTTCCAAATCACCCTCGCGATCGCCTACTTCGTCGGAGGCATCCTCACGATCATCGGCATCGGCTTCCTCATCCTGGCCGCAGCCGGGATCCTCAACATCGTCTTCTGCATCATCGCCGCCGTCGCCGCCAACAAGGGCGAGTGGTATTCCTACCCGCTGACGATCAAGTTCCTCAACTAGGCGTCCAGCCGGCCCGGCCGGGCCGGCTGATCAGTCGGTGAGAAGCCGGCGCACCACGGCGTCGGCGAGCAGCCGGCCGGTGAGGGTGAGTTCGATGTTGCCGCCGATGGCCGCCCTGGCGTCGATCAGCTGGTCGGCGATCAGGCCGGCCACCTCGCGGCGGCCGAGCGCTGAGAGAGTGGCGACCGGGATGCCCTCGCGGATCCTGGTCAGCAACAGCACCCGTTCGGTTTCGCGGGTGGCCTCGTCCAGGGTCTCCCGGCCGGCGGCCGGCGAGTGGCCGGCCAGGATCCGGTCGGCGTACGCGGCCGGATGCTTGACGTTCCACCAGCGCACGCCGCCGACGTGGCTGTGCGCGCCGGGGCCGATGCCCCACCAGTCGGCGCTGCGCCAGTACGACAGGTTGTGCCGGGACCGGTGCTCGGTGCCCCGCGACCAGTTGCTGACCTCGTACCAGCTGTAGCCGGCCGCGGCCAGGCGCGCATCCGCGAGCTCGTAGAAGTCGGCCTGCAGGTCTTCGTCGGGTTGCACAAGCTCGCCCCGGCGGATCTGCCTGGCCAGCTTGGTGCCGTCCTCGACGATGAGCGAGTAGGCGCTGATGTGGTCCGGCTGCTGGCCGATGGCCGCATCGAGGCTGGCCCGCCAGTCGTCGATGGTCTCCCCCGGTGTGCCGTAGATCAGGTCGAGGCTCACGTCCAAGCCCGCCTCGCGCGCCCAGGCCACCACGAGCGGCACCCGCTCGGGATCGTGCGTTCGCTCGAGGGTGGCCAACACGCGGGGCACCGCGGACTGCATGCCGAAGGACACCCGGGTGAAGCCGGCCTGCTTGAGCTGACGGAGATAGGCCAGGTCGACGGAGTCCGGGTTGGCCTCCGTGGTGATCTCGGCGCCCGGAACGATGCCGAAGGTGTCCCGCACGGCGTGCAGCATCCGCACCAGATGGTCTGCGGGCAGCAGCGTGGGGGTACCGCCGCCGAAGAAGACGGTGGCGGCAGGCCGGGCCGGAACACCGGACTCGGCCAGGATGCGGGCGGCGGACTCGACCTCGAGAACGGCCTGGCTGGCGTAGTCGCTCTGCTTCACGCCGCGCAGCTCCGTGGCGGTGTAGGTGTTGAAGTCGCAGTAGCCGCAGCGCACCTTGCAGAACGGCACGTGCAGGTAAACGCCGAAGTCGCGTTCTGCGGCGCCGTCCGCGGCCGACGCCGGGATCAGTCCGTCCAGAGGCGCAGGGTCACCCACGGGGTGCGGTCCGGCCATCAGCCCATTCCGACGGGGTGCAGGGCGAGCAGGTACTTGCGGGTGTAACGCTCCTGCTGGAAGCGCAGCACCGGCCAGGCCAACCGGTAGTACCAGGTGCTGGGGCGCGAGAACGAGCGGATGGTGAGCCAGACCGAGTCGTCGGGACGACGGTCGACGATGAAGCACTCCTCGCCGGTCTGCGGGTGGCCGCGCATGGTGCCGTAGGCGAAGCCGATCTTGTCGGCCTCGTCGATGACGTAGACGACGCGCACCGGTGCGGCGACGGTGAACGGGCCGGTGGGGATGGCCAGCTTGGCGGTCATGCCGTTACTGATGAACGCGGTGCCGTCCTCGGCGAAGGTGGCCTCGTTCACGGGGTGCTCCTGGTTGGGAGCCGGGGTGCCGTCCTCGGCGAAGACGATGCCGGTGTACTGCACGCCGGTTCCGGCGTCGAGGTCGGTGACGTCGATGCCGCTGCCACGCTGGACGCCCCAGGTCATCAGCGCCGTCGTGGCCACCCGGAACCGTTCCTCGCCGCTGCCCAGGCGCACCGTGCGCTCCAGCGGCCGGTGGCCCTTGGGCGGGTAGCGCATCAGGTCGGGGGCCAGGGTGCCGCCGATGGCGGCGTAGGTCACGGCGGCGTCGGTGAAGGTCGAGCGGCGCATGATCGTTACTTCTTTTCCTTCTTGGGCGGCTCGTCGCCGGACAGCGCGGCGATGAACGCCTCCTGCGGAACCTCGACCCTGCCGACCATCTTCATGCGTTTCTTGCCTTCCTTCTGCTTCTCCAGCAGCTTGCGCTTGCGGGAGATGTCGCCGCCGTAGCACTTGGCGAGCACGTCCTTGCGGATGGCGCTGATCGACTCGCGGGCGATGATGCGGGCGCCGATGGCGGCCTGGATCGGCACGTCGAACTGCTGGCGCGGGATGAGCTTGCGGAGCCGGCCGGTCATCAGCACGCCGTAGTCGTAGGCCTTGTCGCGGTGCACGATGGCGCTGAACGCGTCGACCTGCTCGCCCTGCAGCAGGATGTCGACCTTGACCAGGTCGGCCTCCTGCGAGCCGATGGGCTCGTAGTCCAGCGACGCGTAGCCGGCGGTCTTGCTCTTGAGCTGGTCGAAGAAGTCGAACACGATCTCGCCCAGCGGCATCGTGTAGCGGATCTCGACCCGGTCTTCACCGAGGTACTCCATGCCGAGCAGGGTGCCGCGGCGACCCTGGCAGAGTTCCATGATCACGCCCACGTAGTCCTTGGGCGCGAGGATCGCGGCCTTGACGATGGGTTCCTCGACGACGGCGATCTTGCCGTTGGGGAACTCGCTCGGGTTGGTGACCGTGACGGTCTTCTTGTCGTCGGTGGTGACCTCGTAGATCACGCTGGGCGCGGTGGTGATCAGGTCCAGGTTGAATTCCCGGTCGATGCGCTCGGTGATGATCTCCAGGTGCAGCAGGCCGAGGAAGCCGCAACGGAAGCCGAAGCCGAGGGCGACGGAGGTTTCCGGTTCGTAGACCAGCGACGCATCCGAGAGCTTGAGTTTGTCGAGCGCTTCGCGGAGCGCCGGGTAGTCGCTGCCGTCGATCGGGTACAGGCCGGAGAAGACCATCGGCTTGGGTTCGGTGTAGCCGGGCAACGCCAGGGTGGCGGGCTTCATGGCGGTGGTGACGGTGTCACCGACCTTGGACTGGCGCACGTCCTTCACGCCGGTGATCAGGTAGCCGACCTCGCCGACGCCCAGGCCCTTGCTGGGGGTGGGTTCCGGGCTGGTGACGCCGATCTCGAGGATGTCGTGGGTGGCGCGGGTCGACATCATCTGGATCTTCTCGCGCGGGCTGAGGTGCCCGTCGATCATGCGCACATAGGTGACGACGCCGCGATAGCTGTCGTAGACGGAGTCGAAGATCATGGCGCGAGCCGGCGCGTTCGCGTCGCCGACGGGGGCGGGGATCAGCGAGGTGGCCCGGTCGAGCAGCTCGGACACGCCGATGCCGGTCTTGCCGGAGACTCGCAGCACGTCGTCGGGGCTGCCGCCGATGAGGCTGGCGAGCTCCTTGGCGTACTTGTCGGGGTCGGCGGCCGGCAGGTCGATCTTATTGAGCACCGGGATGATGGTGAGGTCGTTCTCCAGGGCCAGGTACAGGTTGGCCAGCGTCTGCGCTTCGATGCCCTGGGCGGCGTCGACGAGCAGGATGGCGCCCTCGCAGGCGGCCAGGCTGCGGGAGACCTCGTAGGTGAAGTCGACGTGGCCGGGGGTGTCGATCATGTTCAGCGCGTAGGTCTGACCGTCCATCTCCCACGGCATCCGCACCGCCTGGCTCTTGATGGTGATGCCGCGTTCGCGTTCGATGTCCATCCGGTCCAGGTACTGGGCACGCATGGATCGGTCGTCGACGACGCCGGTGATCTGCAGCATCCGGTCGGCCAGCGTGGACTTGCCGTGGTCGATGTGCGCGATGATGCAGAAGTTACGGATGAACGCGGGGGCAGTGGCGGCCGGTTCCAGCGCCTTGAGAGCTCTCGGTGACATGATGGGCCCAATTCTCCCATGCCCCGCAGTGTCGGTGTGACCTGTCGGGCTGACCTGTCGGTCATCCATTTGACGGATGACGGGCCCAGCGGTCCTGATTAGGCTGGGCGCACCATGTCCAGCCTCGCACTTCGCACTCCCCCGCTCCGCCGGGATCCCATGCCGCCCGCCAGCATCGGCGAGGGTCTTCCGCACTCCGCGCTCACCCCGGTGTTCGCCGGTCTCCGGATCGGCCTGCACGTTCTGATCATCGGGCTGACCGGACTGGTCATCGTGCGGACCCTGCTGGGTGCGGTGCCGAACCCGGTCACCGTGGTGAGCCTGTCGCTGATCTTCCTGGCCAGTTACGTCGGCGGCAGCGAACTCGCCCGCCGCCGGCGGTGGCGTTGGGTCGTGCCTGTCTGGATGGCCGTGCTGCTGGTGGAATGGCTCGCGCTCACCCTCCTGGCGCCGGATGCCGCCTTCATCGTCTTCCCGCTGTTCTTCCTGCAGCTGCACGTGCTTCCCCTGCGGGCGGGTATTCCGCTGGTGCTGTTGAGCGTGCTGCTGACGATCTGGTCGATGAGTTTCCACGTGGGCCTGAGCCTGGGCGCCACCCTCGGCCCGCTGGTGGGCGCGGTCGTCGCGGTGGCGGTGGGCCTGGGCTACCGGGCGCTGCTGCGCGAGGCCGCCGAACGGCAGAACCTGATCGAGGATCTGCTCACCACCCGCACCGAGCTGGCGGCCACCGCACGCGACGCGGGCACCCTCGCCGAACGGGAACGCCTGGCCAGGGAGATCCACGACACCGTGGCTCAGGGGCTGTCGAGCATCCAGATGCTGTTGCACGCCGCCGAGGGCCGGGTGTCCGACCCGGCGGCCCTGGACCACCTGCGCCTGGCCAGGGACACCGCGGCGGCCAATCTGCAGGAGACCCGCCGGTTCATCCGGGAGCTCACTCCGCCGGCCCTGGACAGCCAGACCCTGCCGGGCGCCCTCGCCAGGCTCGCCGCGTCGGCAGAACGTACCGCGCCGGCCGGCGAGAAGGCCACCAGGGTCAGCCTGCACGTGACAGGTGACCCGGTGGCGCTGCCGATGTCGCTGGAGACGACCCTGCTGCGGATCGCGCAGGGCTCGCTCGCCAACGTCGCCCAGCACGCCGGCGCCAATCGTGCCGAGGTGACCCTGAGCTACATGTCCGACGAGGTGGCCCTCGACATCGTCGACGACGGCCGCGGCTTCACCCTCACGGACGCCGCAACTCAGAGCCCGGACTCGTTCGGCCTGGTCGCGATCCGGCAGCGCGTCGAAGCGCTCGGCGGCACCTTCGTCCTGGAGTCCGCGCCGGACCTGGGCACCGCGGTCGCGGTCAGGTTCCCGATCCGCGAGGCGCTGGCATGATCCGGGTGCTGCTCGCCGACGACCACCCCGTGGTGCGGGCGGGCCTCCGGGCGATGCTCGGCGCCGAGCCCGACCTGGAGGTCGAACTGGAGGCCGGCACGGCCGAGGACGCCGTGGCGCTGGCCGCCTCCGGTCGGGTCGATGTCGTGCTGATGGACCTGCAGTTCGGCGGTGCGGTGCCCTCAGCCGATATGCCGGGGACCCCCATGCAGGGCGCCGAGGCCACCCGGCGGGTTCGGTCGGTGCCCGGCGCCCCGCACGTGCTGATCCTCACCAACTACGACACGGATGCCGACATCCTCGGTGCCATCGAGGCCGGCGCCAGCGGGTACCTGCTCAAGGACGCCCCGCCCGCCGAACTCGTCGCCGCCGTGCGGGCCGCCGCGGCGGGACAGAGCGCACTCGCTCCGGCTATCGTGACCCGGCTGGCCGACCGGTCGCGCATCCCGGAGGGCCGGCTTTCCCCGCGCGAGGTCGAGGTGCTCGCCCTCGTGGCGGCCGGTCGCTCCAACCGGCAGATCGGCCAGGACCTGTTCCTCAGCGAGGCGACGGTGAAGTCGCATCTCGTGCATATCTTCGGCAAGCTCGGCGTCGGCTCGCGGACCTCCGCCGTCGCCAGCGCCCGCGCGTCCGGCACCCTTCGGGGCGCCTGATGCCCGCCGCCGCGTCTCCTGTTCCCGTCGTGCTCGTGCACGGGATCCGCACCTCGGCCAGCATGTGGCGGCATCAGTTGGAGTGGCTGGCGGCGGCGGGGCATCCGGTTCTCGCCGTGGACCTGCCGGGCCACGGTTCGCGCCTGCATGAGCCGTTCACCCTCGAGGGTGCGCTGGGCGCCATCGATGCCGGGGTCGACGCCGTCGAGGGGCCGGTGCTGCTCGTCGGTCTGTCGCTCGGCGGCTACTACGCCATCGCCTATGCGGCCAGGAACCCGGGGCGGGTGCTCGGCCTGGTCGCCGCCGGGTCGTCGTTCGAACCGGGCGGTCCCGGACTGACCGCCTACCGCCGGCTCGCGCGGATCATCCACCGGTTCCCCGACCGGGGCCTCTGGTTGCACACCTTCCTGGTTCGACGGATGCTCCCGCCGGCCGGGGTGCGGGATGTGCTCGCCGGCGGTGTGGCGCTGGACGTCATGGACGCGGGGCTCGCGGCGACGGGGCGGTTGTCGCCGCTGGCCGACCTCAGGGCGTTTCCCGGCCCGGTGTGGCTGGTCAACGGCGCGTACGATCACTTCCGCCTGCACCAGCGACGGTTCCTCGCGGCGGCGCGGCGGGGCACCCTCGTAACGATTCCTGGCGCCGGCCATCTGGTGAGCCTGCATCGCCCGCACCGGTTTGATACTGTGCTCAGGCGCATCATTGACGAGATCGAGGCCGATCTCGACCAGAACTCCCCCGATTCGGTCAGCCAGCCGGGCCGATAACTGGTATCGTTGCCTGTTGGCTTGCGTGTTGGGTCCCACCCCACACGATTTTCGCCGCACGGTGCCCTCTATCACCGGGCGGCCCATCCGAACAAGAACCTAACGAAAGCGTATAAACGTGGCAAACATCAAGTCGCAGATCAAGCGGATCCTCACGAACAAGAAGTCGCAGGAGCGCAACAAGGCGGTCAAGAGCGAGTTCAAGACCGCCATCCGGGCCACGCGCCTCGCCGTCACCGCTGGTGACAAGGACAAGGCTGTCGCCAGCCTCGCCGTTGCTTCCAAGAAGCTCGACAAGGCCGTCAGCAAGGGCGTTATCCACCAGAACCAGGCAGCGAACAAGAAGTCCGCTATCGCCAAGGCTGTCAACGCGCTCTAACCAGCCGCTGTAAGTAGCACCGCTGTAAGTAGCACAGACACACCCCCGCCCTCCTGGGCGGGGGTTTTCTGCGTCGGCGCCGGATCCGGCCGGCCCTTTCCGAGGTGCCCGGCCGACGCTATGGTGTCGTCGTGATGAGCGACCAGACCGGACCGGCGCAGCCAGGCCCCAACCAGCCGGGTGCCAACCAGCCGGGAGCCAACCAGCCGGGCTCCCAGCAGGCGGGCCCGCAGCTGCCGGGCCCCGCGTTGGCCGGCCCGTCGCAGGCCGGCCCGGGGAAACCGTCTGCCTGGCGCCATCAGGCCCGGTTCCTCGGCGGCGCGTTCGCCGTGGCAGCCGCCGTGATCGCGGTCGGACTCAGATTCGCCCCAGCGGTGACCGCCTACTCCGGACTGAGCCCCTGGGTGTTCGCGGGGCTGCTCGGCTTCATTCTCGTGCTGACCGGGGCCTGCGTGCTGTTCGCGGCATCGCTGCCCACCGCGACACACTCCACCGCCCGCTCCCAAGCAACCACCCCGACGCAGCCGACGGCACACCCAGCAGAGCATTCGGCGGCGCATCCGCCCCGGCGGGGCCTGACCATCCTCGGGTCGGTGTTCGGCGTCGTCGGACTGGCGCTGGCCGCTCTCGCGGTGGTGCTCACGGTGCTGCTGCCGACGCCCACCCAGCGGATCATGGTGCAGTTCACCGACCTGTATGGCAGGGTCCAGCTGGAGTACTGCCCGAGCCTGCCGGCGTCGTTCGCAGCGACGGCGTCGCGGGCCGACCTGGTCGGCTCCTCGACCATCCTGCCGGTGAAGGTGACCGGGGAGGTCTGTGGCGACCCCGAGTTCACCGGTGGGGTGTGGATCTATCTGAACCGCGCCTCGGTCACAGTGTCCGGCCAGCCCTGAGCCGGCCGCAGCCGCCCGGTCCCTGACGGGCCGCCCTCACTCGCCGCGTTTGGCGATGACCGTGACGAGCTTCTCGAGAGCGAAGATCGGGTCTCGACCGGCGCCCTTCACGGCCGCGTCGGTCTCTGCGAGCATCACGATGCACCGGGCCAGGCCGTCATCAGTCCAGCCGCGCAGATCGCGTTGGGCGCGCTCCACCTGCCACGGTGCGAGGCTGTAGGTGGCTGCCAACTGGGCGGAGCCGCCGCGCACGCCGAACAGCTTCGCCATGGTGCGGATCTTGCTGGCGAACGCGGCGACGATCGGAACCGGGTCGGCCCCTGACGACAACGCGTGCCGCAGGGTGACGAGCGCCTCGCCCAGACGGCCGGCGATGGCGGAATCGGCGACCTTGAACGCGTTCGTCTCGACGCGGCCGCCGTAGTAGCGGTCCACCGTGGTTTCGGTGACCTCGGCTCCGGTGTCGGCGATGAGCTGCTGGCAGGCGGCAGAGAGCTCGGCCAAGTCGTCGGAGAACGCGGCCACCAGCGACCGCAGAGCGCTCGGGGTGACCCTCTTGCCTGCCGAGCGGAATTCCGCGGTGGCGAAGTCGTGCTTGTCCGCATCCTTCTTGAGCTCGGCGCAGACCACCTCGACGGCACCGCCCACGCCGCTGCGAATGGTGTCCAGCAGCTTCTTGCCGCGCACGCCGCCGCCGTGCCGCAGCACCACATAGGTGTCGTCGGCGGGGTTCTGCAGGTAGTCGATGGCCTCGGTGAGGAAGGTGTCGCTGCACTTCTCCACGTTGCTCACGCGGATCAGCCGCGGCTCGCCGAACAGCGAGGGGCTGGCCAGGGTGAGCAACTCACCGGGCGCGTAGCTGTCGGCCTGGATGTCGCTGACCTCGAGGCTGGGATCCTCCAGCTTGAGGAAGTCCCGCAGCGACCGGATGGCGCGTTCGGCGAGGAAGGTCTCGGTGCCCGAGACGAGCACGACGGGCGCCGGGCGCACCTGATGCCAGGCGAGCTGCGGGATCTTCGCCGCGCCGGCCTTGGCGGCCGGTTTGCCGGTTCGTGCCTGTGCGGTTGTTCGTGCGGCCACGCGGCTCCCTTCGCTACTCACCCAGCCTAACCGGCGCCTGTGACCTTCTCGGTCCAGACCAGGAGTGCCCGCCGGGCCGCCGGGGCGCCGGTACCGGGCGCGACCACCACCATTCCGTCTTCATCGGTGCGCACCACCGTGGTTCCCGCCGCGCCGAGGATGTCGAGCACCGATTTGGTGGGGTGTCCGTAGCCGTTGTCCGCACCGACCGACACGACCCCGACGCTCGCCTCGAGCTCCGCATAGAGGGCGGCGCTCTGGTCGCGAGAACCGTGATGGGCGACCTTGACCACGTCAACGGCCCCGATGCGACCGGCGGCCATCAGCCCCTCCTGGGCTTGCTCGTCGAGGTCGCCGAGGAAGAGCGACCGGATGCCGCCGCCGTCGAAGAGCACGCTGACGCTGCCGGGATTGCCGGTCTGCATGAGGGGCGAGCCACGGATCGGCCACAGGATCTCCCAGGTCAGCGCGCCGAGGGTGCCGGTGTCTCCGCGGGCGGTCTCGCGCACGTCGGCCCCTTCGGCGGCCAGTCGGTCGTGCAACGCCGCATCCTGGCTGTTCTCCGGCCGGCCTACCAGTGCGGTGTCCACCCGGCCGATCACCGCGGCCAGCCCGCCGATGTGGTCCAGGTCGTAGTGGGTGAGGATCAGCAGGTCCAGACGATCGATGCCCAGGGTGTTCAGGCACACCTGCAGAGGCGCCGGGTCCGGGCCCACATCCACGAGCGCGACCTGGTCGCCGTCGCGCACGAGTACGGCGTCGCCCTGCCCGATGTCGCAGGCGGCGATCTGCCAGTCCGTCGGGAAGACCGCGGCCCGCCCCAGTCCGCCGCCGACCACGCCTCCGATCGCCCAGCCGGCGACGACGCAGACCAAGGCTCCGCTGGCCATCCGCACCAGAATCGTCACCCGGCCCGGCCCGCGGGCAGCGAGCAGGGCCAGCACGGCGAGGGTACAGGCCACGATGAGGACCATTCCGAGCGGTCCACCCGGCCAGGGCAGGCTGCTGGCGGGCAGCCCAGCGCTCGTGGTCGCGACCGCGGCGATCCAGGTGGCGGGCAGCCAGGCCAGCCACACCAACGGGGTCGCGAGAACGGGTGCCCAGGGCAGGACCAGACAGGCGACCAGGCCGGCGACCGTGGCCACCGGCGCAGCGGGCGCCGCGAGAAGGTTCGCCGGCACCCCGTAGACCGGGAGCGTCGGGCTGAGCATGACCAGCACCGGCTGACAGGCGAGCTGAGCCGCGATCGGGATCGAGAGCACCGTGGCGACGGGAGCGGGCAGCCAGCGTGTGAGCCGTCGACTGAGCGGCCCCGCCAGCGCCAGCAGACCGAGGGTGGCCAGCACCGAGAGCGCGAAGCCGTAGTTGCGGGCCAGCCAGGGATCGATGATCAGCAGACACAGGGAGGCCATGGCCAGGGCGGGGAGTCCCCGGCCCGGCCGGCCGAGCGAACCGGAGAGCAGAACGATGGTCGCCATTGTCGCGGCCCGCACCACACTCGGTTCCGGGGTGACGAGCACCACGAAGCCGGCCAGCACGACCAGCCCGCAGACCAGCCGCCATACCCGGCCGAGGCCCAGCGCGGCCGCCGCCACGAGGACGATGGCGAGCACAACGGCGCAATTGGCTCCGGATACCGCGGTCAGGTGGCTGAGCGAGCTCGTCTTCATGGCCTGGTCGAGGCCGTCATCCACCGCCGTGGTGTCGCCGATCGCCAGGCCCGGCAGCAGGCCGGCTCCGTCGCCAGGCAGTTCGGCGGACGCGGTGGCGAACCCCTGGCGAACGGCGTTGGCCCAGGCCAGCCACCAGGGCGCGGCGTGAACCGGTTCGGGTGGGGCTCGCCCGAAGACCAGGGCTGAGGCGGCGTCGCCCGGCTCCGTTGCAGTGAGAGTGCCCGTCATCCGGATCTCATCGCCGATGGCGGGGTTGGCAGCGGATGCCGGGGCGAACACGACGACGGGCACCGACAGGCCGGCCCTGGCCGGGACGGCCTCCCCCGTGCTCGCCTGACCGGGTGGGTCGCCGATGGCGGTGAGCGTTGCCCGGAACCGCAGCTGCACCCCACCCCCGATGGCCGACCGGCTACTCTGCGCCGGCGCCGACCACACCGTGAGCACCACCGAGGCCTCGCCGTGTTCGGCTGCGACAGCGCGAATGGACTCGGGCAACCGCACCGGCGCCTGCACCGCAACGGACAGCCCGGCCAAGGCGGCCGCAGCGCAGCACACGGCCACGCTGCCCAGTACCGGGCGGACACGCTCGCCCAGGACGCCCGCGCTTCGTGCTCGCCTTCCGGTCACGAATGCCCAGACGGTCAGCAGGACGGCGGCGGCACCGACCAGGCCGGCCACGCGGGCAGCCTCCGCCGGCATCGCCACCAACAGTCCGGCCGCCAACCAGCATGCCGTGGCCGGCAGCACCAGCCGCAGGTCCACACTGTCCCGGCCGCGATTCATGCCCTCCGGATACGTACCGGCCCGACTCATACAGTGATCAGGTCCTTGAGCGCGGCAAAGGTCTTGTCGCCGATCCCGGTCACATTGCGCAGGTCGTCGATGCTGGCGAACCTGCCCTCCGCCGCGCGGTAGTCGAGGATGCGCTGGGCCATGGCCGGGCCGATCCGCGGCAGCGTGTCGAGGTCCGCCGCCGTGGCTGTGTTCAGGTTGACCTTCGCCGCGGCACCCCCACTTACGACGCCCACTGCGCCGCCCGGCGCCCCTGAGCCTCCGGCCTGCGCCCCGGCAGGCGGACCGGGCACGACCTCGCCGTGCGCCGGAACGTAGAGCTGCTCGCCGTCGGCGACGAGTCTGGCCAGATTCAGGCCGGCCTCGTCTGCGGTGGGGAGCAGACCGCCCGCGGCGGCGACCACATCAACGACCCTGGCGCCCTCGTGCACCTCGAACAGACCGGGATGCGCGACGGCACCCAGAACGTGCACAAACACGCCGGGCGCTTCCGCCTCGCCGGTCGGCACGGCGGTGCCGCGCGGGCCGGCCGCCGCTCCTGCGGTCGAGCCGGTGGACGACGGATCCGCTGTCGTGCTCCCAGGCGCGTCGTCCACCAGCGGGCCCGCGCCCGGATTCGCCGGCACCGCAACACTGTGGCCGACCTGCCCGATGGCGGTCACGGTCACGCTTATGCCCAGCGCCGCCAGCAACAGGACGATCGCCGCGCCCACGCCGATGCGCATCCGGGTGCGGCCGGGGTCGGCCGACCGGGCCCCAGGCGCCGCTGAGCGCGCGCGGGACGACGGCGTCAAGCTGGCGAACGGGTCAACATCCATGCGGACAGGCTAGGCAGCGCCGCCCCGCGCGCCGGCTCCCTGCGGGAACCTGTGTCGGGGCGACGTCCGGCCTACCTGTGGAGGGACCGGGTAGGACACAATTCCGTGGCGCTGCGCGGAATCGTGCAGCCCAAGGCTCCTAAACTCAGCCCTGATCGCGCTCGGTCAGAGCGACGAGGGCGAGATGTCTGTCGGCGGCCCAAAAGATCAGGCGTCCCTTGTGGTCCTTGTTGCGGGTCAGGATTCCCGCCTCGCCGAGCTGCACCAGCGCGCGATGCGCGGCTGCTGCGGATACTTTGTGCTGCGTCGCCACAGCTTCCGTGCTCAGCACCGGATCGGTAGCCAGGGAGTCAAGGATGCGCAGCACCACAGCATCGCTTCGCGGATTGGTCGGCGAGAGGTCGTGCTGCTTCCGGTATTTGATCAGTTCCCCGCGTACCGCCCGGTCAAGGTCGGCGATGTCGTCAGAGAGCCGCACTGCGTTGGTGGCGGCCAGCTCCGCCGCGTGGGCGAAGCCGATCACCCAGTCGTCCAGGCGGGAGGGCGCTGCCCGATAGGCCGTCAGCCCCTCGATGTACGCGTCTTTGTCGCCCGCGAACACCGTGCTGATGGGGATCAGCGTATTACGGAGCGCGTCAGCCCTGCGCAGCACGGTGTGAATCAACGCCCGGCCGGTCCGGCCGTTGCCGTCGATGAAGGGGTGAATCGTCTCGAACTGAGCATGAGCGATCGCCGCCCGGACGACGGGGTTGCCCTCTGTTGCCGTGATGAACCGGGCCAGGTCGTCGACCAGGCGCGGCACCTCTGTCTCGGGCGGTGGCACGAAGTCTGCGCGGATGGGGCTCCAGCCGGGCCCGCCCACCCAGTTCTGCTCGGTGCGAAGGCCGAGTTCGAGCCTGGGCTCGATGATGTGCTGCAAGCGCTCGATGTCTGCAGTGGTGACCGGTCGACCCCGGTCGGCGAGATCGGCGATCGCCTCATCTGTGGCGCGGACGTTCGCAACGACGTCCAGGGCGACCCGCTGTCCCTGCTGAAGCAGCTCAGCGATGGCCAGCTTCTTCGGGGTGATGCGGTTGCCCTCGATCCAGGAGGACGAGATGCTCTCGGACCGGATCAGCAAGTGGTTGAGGTATCCCCCGCGCTGGCCAATTCGTTCGTCGGCGCGGGCAAGCACGGACAGCGCGTCCTCCGCTGCCTGCTGTGCTGCCCGGCCGAGCTGTGGCACGTGCTCGCCCAGCTCGCCGGGCACGTAGGCCCGATAGCGGCCGGGCGTCCGGTCCTTTCGGACCAGGTGCGCCGTGTCTTCGGGGTTCCATAGCCGGTCGACGTAGTGAGCCATGTCGCTCTCCTAACGTCGATGACTGAGCGGCTATATGTACTTTATCAGTCATAAAGGTGATGCGTCGTGGTTAGATTTCTCGTTAAAGCGCTCCGCCCCGCCTCCTAGGGAGGCGGGGCGGGCGGCTTACGCCGCGGGCTTGGTGACGATGCTCACCATCCGGGGCGCCCGCACGATCACCTTGACGATCTCGCGGTCGCCGATCGAACGGATCGCGGCGGCCGACGCACGGGCGAGGGCCTCCAGGTCGTCGCTGCTGATCTTCGGGGAGACCTCGAGGCGGTCACGCACCTTGCCGTCGACCTGCACCACCGCGGTCACCGACTCGGCGACCAGGAGGCTGCGGTCGGGTTTGCGCCAGAGGGCGAGCGCGACGCACGGCTCGTAGCCGAGCCGCGACCACATGTCTTCCGCCGTGTACGGGGAGAACAGGTTCAGCGCCATCGCGGTGACCTCGGCGGCTTCGCGCACGGCGGCGTCGGCCGGACCGGCGCCGGTGTCGATCACCTTGCGGGTCGCGTTGACGAGCTCCATCATGCGCGCCACGACGACGTTGAACTTGAACGCCTCGATCAGCGACGGGGCGTCGGCGAGGAATCGGTGGGTGACGCGGCGCAGCGCCACGTCCCCGGTCTTCCATTCCACATCCGGGGAGCTGGTCACGTCGCGGGCGACGCGCCAGGCGCGCGCTAGGAACTTCGCCGAACCGACCGGGGACACATCGGCCCAGTCGATGTCGTCTTCGGGCGGGCCGGCGAACGCCATGGTCAGGCGCACGGCGTCGACGCCGTACTTGTCGACCTCCTCGGTGAAGTAGACCAGGTTGCCCTTGCTCTTGGACATCTTGGCGCCGTCGAGGATGACCATGCCCTGGTTCAGCAGGGCCGTGAACGGTTCGGTGAAGGTGACGTAGCCCAGGTCGAAGAGCACCTTGGTGATGAAGCGGGCGTAGAGCAGGTGCAGGATGGCGTGCTCGACGCCTCCGACGTACTGATCGACGGGGGCCCACTTGTCGGCTTCCTTCGGGTCGAAGGCCTTGGTGTCGTCGGTGGGGTTGAGGAAGCGCAGGAAGTACCAGGAGCTGTCCACGAAGGTGTCCATGGTGTCGGCGTCGCGCTTGGCCGGGGTGCCGTCGATGGGGTTGACGACGTTTACCCAGTCGGTGGCGCCGCCGAGCGGCGAGGTGCCCTTGGGCTTGAGGTCGAGGCCGTCGGTGGGCGGCAGCAGCACCGGCAGCTGGTCCTCCGGTACCGGGATCTCGGTGCCGTCGGCGCCGTGGATGATCGGAATGGGGGTGCCCCAGTAGCGCTGGCGGGAGATCAGCCAGTCGCGCAGCCGGTAGTTCTTGGCCGCGCGCCCGGTGCCGTCAGCGGCGAGCGTGTCGATCATCCGTTTGATGGCGTTGGCCTTGGTGAGGCCGTTGAGGGCGCCGGAGTTGACCAGGCGGCCTTCGCCGGTGAGCGCGACGCCGGTCTGGGCGGGGTCGAGGGCGTCGGAGTCCAGGGACGGCAGCTCCTCTGAGCCGTCCAGCATCCCCGGCGTGATCACCGGGATGACGCCGGTGACCAATGCAGTGGTGTCCACGACGACGCGCACCGGCAGGTCGAAGCGCAGGGCGAAGTCGAGGTCGCGCTGGTCGTGCGCCGGAACCGACATCACGGCCCCGTGGCCGTAGTCGGCCAGCACGTAGTCCGCGGCCCAGATGGGCAGGCGCTCGCCGTTGGCCGGGTTGATCGCGTACCGTTCGAGGAAAACGCCGGTCTTCTCCCGGTCGGTGGCCTGGCGTTCGATCTCGGTGCTGTTCTGCACCTGGACCAGGTACGCGGCGAAGCGCTCGCGCACCTCGGGCGAGGCGTCGGCGACGAGGTCGGCGGCCAGGTCGGCGTCGGGGGCGACGACCATGAAGGTGGCGCCGAAGAGAGTGTCCGGGCGGGTCGTGAAGACGCTGACCGGCTCCGCGCGGCCTTCGATGACAAAGTCCACGTCGGCGCCGATGGAGCGGCCGATCCAGTTGCGCTGCATGTTCAGCACCTTGGCCGGCCAGGTGCCCTCGAGCTGGTTGAGGTCGTCGAGCAAGCGGTCGGCGTAGTCGGTGATCTTGAAGTACCACTGGGTGAGCTTCTTCTTCACCACCACGGCGCCGCTGCGTTCGCTGGTGCCGTCGGCCAGCACCTGCTCATTGGCGAGAACGGTCTGGTCGATCGGGTCCCAGTTGACCCAGCTGTCCTTGCGGTAGGCCAGGCCCTTCTTGTACAGCTGCAGGAACAGCCACTGGTTCCACTTGTAATATTCGGGGTCGCTGGTGTGCAGCTCGCGGGACCAGTCGAAGGATGCCGCGTAGAGCTTCATGCTCTTCTTCTGCTGCGCGATGTTGTCGTAGGTCCAGCCGCGCGGGTCGATGCCCCGCTTGATGGCGGCGTTCTCGGCGGGCAGGCCGAAGGAGTCCCAGCCGATCGGGTGCAGCACGTTGAAGCCTTGCTGGCGCCAGTAGCGTGCCACGATGTCGCCGAGCGCGTATACCTCGGCGTGGCCCATGTGCAGGTCGCCGGACGGGTACGGGAACATGTCCAGCACGTACTTGCGCGGCCGGGTGTCGTCGGGGTCGCTGGTGCGGAACGGCTCCAGCTCGTCCCAGATCGGCGCCCACTTCGCCTGGATGGCGGCGAAGTCGTAACCGTCTTCGTCCTCGGGGCCGTTGGACATGGTGTCGTGCTCGTGTGCCACGTGACTCTCATTCATTGTGGTGAGGTGGCGTTCTGCGCAGCGAGAATGTACCCCGTTGGCGACGCCCAAGCTCCTAGGTTACTAAACCCTGACCATCTGCCGGGTCCGGCGCCGCGGCGGACTCCAGGATCGCGCTGATCAGGGCCCTGGCCTTGATCCGGGTCTCCTCGATTTCCTCGTCGGCCACCGAGAGCGCGGTGATCCCGCCGCCGGTCCCGATCGAGGCGCCCGCCGGTCCCAGCACGATGCTGCGGATGACCATGGCCAGGTCGACGGCGCCGTCACGGCCGAGGTAGCCGAACGCTCCGGCGTAGACGCCGCGGTCGCCGCCCTCGAGCCCGCGGAGGATGTGCATGGCGCTGGCCTTGGGCGCCCCGGTCATCGACCCGGCCGGGAAAGCCGCCTCGATGGCGTCGACACTGGTCAGGCCCGGCGCGAGACGCGCCTCGACGGTGCTGACCAGCTGGTGCACATGCGGGTAGCTCTCGACCTGCAGCAACGACGTCACCGCGACCGAGCCCAGGGCGGCGACCCGACCCAGGTCGTTGCGCATCAGGTCGACGATCATCAGGTTCTCGGCGCGCTCCTTGTCGCTGGCGAGCAGTTCCGCAGCGAGCATCCGGTCGGTTGCCGGGTCGGCTGACCTGGGCCTGGTGCCCTTGATGGGACGCGTGCGCAACCGCCCGCTCGGAGTCACGGAGAGGAATTCCTCCGGCGAGGCGCTCAGCAGCGCATGCGCGCCGAACCTGAGCAGGCCGCCGTGGTGGCTCGGGCTGCCCGCGCGCAGCCGCCGGTACACGGTGAGGGGGTCGAAGCGGCCGGCCACGGTGACCTCGTTGGTGAGGCAGAGCTGGTAGGCGTCGCCGGCCGCAATGCGCTCCTGGCAGGCGTCGATCAGCCGGGCGTACTGCGTCGCGTTGTGCCGCCAGCGCACCTCGAGCGGCCCGGCGGATGTCTGCGGAAGGGCGGGCCGGGCGGCTGCGGCCGGCCCGCCGCGCCGCCGGGCACCGAGCCGTCTGGCGGTGTCACCCAGCCAGTCCTCGACGTCGTGCCCCGACTCCCCCGCCGCCGCGCTGGCCAGCAGGGTGACGGTGCGGGCGGCATGGTCGAAGGCGATGACGCGGTCGACGAAGAGCAGGGCCGCATCCGGCGCCGAGCTGTCCGGCGCGGTGTCGGCCTCGTCCGCCGGACGTACCAGTCCGTATCCGAACCAGCCCACCCAGCCGAGACGGAAGCCGGCCTCGGCCCGGGCGTCGGTTCCGGGAACGGACCCGGACTCCCCCGCGGTCCCGGCTTCCGAGCGCAGGAAGTCGAAGATGCTGCCGGCCGAGGTGACGGGTGCCGTGGCGGGGTCCAGCGGTCGTGAGCAGGTCACGGTGCCGGCGCGGGCCGATGCGGTGACGAACCGCGAGCCGTGGTGCGCGGCGGCGAGGTAGCTCACCCCGGTGCTCGCGCCGGCACCGGCATCCAGCCACACAGCGTACGGTGCCTGAGCGTGCAGCAGGTCGAAGGCGTCGGCGGGGTCGAGCCAGTGCGGCAGCGGAACCGAGCGCAGCACCTCTGAGCGCACGGGGAGGCCGCGGTCGGGGTGGCTGGGGGTGGTCGGCACCGCTCCAGCCTAGGGCGCAGCCGGCCCCGGCTTGCGGGATGCGCGGGTCAGCCGATCTGCCACGGGAAGATGCCGTGGGTGACAACGGCCACGAGGAGTCCCCACAGGGCGCCGATCGGGACGGCGAGAACGATCCGCACGGTGCGGGGCTTCAGCCAGGGGATGAGCGCGAAGGGAATGGCCATCACCACGGCGGCGAAGATGCAGGCCCGGATCGCAAGTCCGGCATCGCTCGTGTCGAGCCCGTAGCCGCCACCGCTGCAGCCGCTGATCCCGCACCACGATAGTCCGGCCACTGCCGATGCCGGCAGGCAGATGAGAATGGCCACGGGGACGGCCCACAGCAGGTGCAATGCCTGGCGCGGTTGAAGCCCGTTGGTCACGTACCGGGACCCGCCGGAATTCGCGAATTTGGCCACTGTTCAGTGTCCTGCCGCACGGCCGGTCGCCACCAGGGCCCAGAACGCGGGCCAGCAGCGCCGACGCGGCGCACAACACGAGGTCGCGGACACGCTTTAGGCTGGCCAGGTGAACGACGTACTCAACTGGATCCTGGACGCCGTGAGCGCCGTCGACCCCGTCGTGCGCACCCTGCTCGCGGGGGTGGGGATGCTCCTGGAGACGTCGGTGCTGATCGGGCTGGTGGTCCCTGGCGACACGATCGTGATCGTGGCCAGCACCGCGGTGGAGGGCACCGTCGAGTACATCGCCCTGGTGCTGGCGGTCATCCTGGGTGCGTTGGCCGGCGAGAGCATAGGTTTTTACCTGGGCCGCCGGTTCGGACCCTGGATCCGGCGCAGCTGGCTGGGCCGGCGGATCGGTGAGAAGAACTGGGCCTCCGCGGAGCGTTATCTCGCCCGGCGGGGCGGGATCGCCGTGTTCCTGTCGCGATTCCTGCCGATATTGCACTCGGTGATCCCGCTCACCGTGGGCATGAGCACCATGCGGTATCGCACCTTCCTCACCTGGACGGTGCCCGCCTGCGTGCTCTGGACTCTGGCCTACGTGAGCGTCGGCGCCGCCGCGGCCGAGGGCTATCGCAGTGTTTCAGACCAGCTGCACTTCGCGGGCTATCTCTTCGTCGGGGCGATTGCGGCGTTCGGCGTGGCCGTGGTCATCGTCAAGCGCTGGCTGAAGCGTCGCGAGGCCCGGTTCATGGAGCGAGAGCTTCCCCCGGAGTAGGGTCCCGCCTCAGTCCGGACCCGGCCGAGAGTGTGTAGGTGCTGGTGATCAGCCCGGCCGGAACCGGGGTGTGCGAGATGAGCAGCACGGCACGGCCGGCGTCCGCCGATGCCGACAGGATGTCGCGCACGAGCGCGTCGCCGAGTCCGGTGTCCACGTTGGCCGTCGGCTCATCGACGATGAGGACCGGGAAGTCGGCGAGCAGCGCCCTGGCCAGGGCTATCCGCTGGGCCTGGCCGCCGGAGACGAGTGCTCCGCGTTCGCCCACCCGGGCATCCAACCCGCCGCGCTGGTGGACCCAGTCGGCCAGGCCGACGCGGGCGAGCACGTCGAGCAGGTCATCGTCCGTGGCGGTGTCCCGCGCGAAGAGCAGGTTCTGCCGTACCGTGTCGTCGAAGAGCCAGGGCCGTTGCTCGCACAGGCCCACGACCCGCCGAACGTCGGACGGGGCCAGTTCCTTGGCTTCGACCCCGTTCACCCGGTACGACCCGGTGTAGTCCAGGAAGCGCACCAGAGTCTGCGCGAGGGTGGTCTTGCCGGCGCCGCTGGCCCCCGCCAGGTGCACGCGGTCACCGGCGTCCAGTCGCAGGGTGACCCCGGCCAGCGCGGGACGGTCTGCTCCCGGCCAGCTGGCGCCCAAGCCCGTGAGTTCGATGCGCGCCGTGCCTGCCTGCGGCACGGCATGGGGAACGGCCTGCGGCACGGCGGCGGTCGCCGCGGGGTTCTCCCGCAGCACGGCATCCGCCGGGATCTCGGCCGGAACCTGCTCAGGCACGGCCGTCGCGACCCGTTCGGCGCTGGAACGGACCTGGCGCCAGGCGCTGATGGCCGGCGGGATCATGGCGAAGACCTCGAACACGGCCATCGGTATCAGCACGACCACGGCGAGGGCGGGACCGGAGAAGCCGCCGGAGCCCAGGGCCGGGATCGCCGAGATGAGCGCGAGCACGGTCGCGGCGCCGGCGCACAGGGAGATCACGGCGGCCTGCACTCCGGCTCCCGTGGAGCTGCGGAGCGAAGCCCTGCGCAGTCTGCCCTCCACGACCGCGAGCTCGTTCAGTCGGGTTTGGAGCGCACCGAAGGCCGTGAGCACGTCGAGGTTCTCCACGACCTCGAGGACCTCGTCGGCGAGGGCGCCTCGAAGCGGTGCCAGGGCGCGCTCGGAGCGGGCCGACAGCGCCGCCGTCGCGAGGGTGCCGACGACGCCGGCCACGACCAGGCAGAGCGCCAGGGTGAGCCCGGCCGACGGCAGCAGCCACCAGACCCCGATCACACTGAACAGGGCTACCAGGCCGGAGGTCGCCAGGGGCTGAACGACGCGCAGCGGCAGGTCCTGCAGGTCGTCCACATCCCGCACCAGGCGGGTGAGCAGGTCGCCCCTGCGGGTACCGGAGAGCCCGGCGGGGGCCAGGGGCAGCAGCCGGGCGAAGATGCCCAGCCGGAGGGCCCCGAGTTGGCGGAACGCCGCATCGTGGCTGAGGAGTCGCTCCAGGTAGCGGAACGCCGCGCGCGACAGGGCGAAGGCGCGCACACCGACGACGGCCAGGCCGAGGAACAGGATCGGCGGCATTTCGGCGGCGCGGGTGATCAGCCATGCCGAGCACGCGAGGAGCGCCACGGCGCTGGCGGCGCTGGCCACACCGGCCGCGAGGCCGGGCAGGCTGCGGCGCGCCGGTGGTTGGGCGAGCCGGAGCACCGACCGGGTGGCCGTCGACACACCGAGGGTGAAGGGCGAACGACGATCAGACATGGGCGACCTCGTTCAGGTGGACGACGTAGTCAGCGGCGGCAACGAAGGCCGGTCGATGACTGACGACGATGACGACGCGGCCCTGGCCGGCCAGAGTATGAAGGCCCTCGATGAGGGACTCCTCCGCCTGGACGTCGAGGGCGGAACTCGGCTCGTCGAGCACCAGGACCGGACAGTCCAGGGCCACGCAGCGGTACATTGCCCGCGCAGCGGCGACCCGCTGGGATTGTCCGCCGGACAGTCCGGCCCCGTTGACGCCCAGGCGAAGCGCGGGGTCCAGGTCGCCGGCACCGGCCCAGCGGAGTGCCGTGGCGACCAGGGCTTCGTCGGTCACGCTGGCGCCGAGGGCGATGTTGCTCGAGATGCTGCCGGAAAACAGGCCGGGGCGTTGCCCGGACCAGGCGAGCCAGTCCCGACGGTCGTCGGGGTTCACGGTCGCGGTACCGAGACGGATCTGGCCGTCGTAGACGACGAAGCCCTGGAGGGCCCCGATCAGGGTGGACTTTCCCACTCCGCTGGGACCGCGCAGCACGCTAAGCTGCCCGGCCGTGAAATCGGCACTGAGGCGGTCGATGATGGCGGTGTCGCCGCGGCGGACGGTGACGTCGGTGAACCTGAGCGTGTTGCCGGTGCGGGGCCGGATGGCGGCGGCCGCGGTGTCCTCCCCCGCTCGACCGGCCGGCAGCTCCGGGTGTTCAGCATCGTCGTCGAGGATGGCGAACACCTCCTCGGCCGCGGCGAGACCGTCGGCCGCAGCGTGGAACTGGGCACCGACCTGACGCACCGGCAGGAACGCCTCCGGGGCCAGCAGGAGCACGAACAGGCCGACACCTAGCAGCAGCGACCCGTCCACGAGCCGAAGCCCGATCGACACGGCGATCAGGGCCACAGAGAGGCTCCCGGCGAGTTCCAGCGCGAACCCGCTGAGGAACGACACCCGCAGCACCTTCATGGTGCGACCCCGGTACTCGTCGGTGAGGCTGGTCAGTCGCGCCGTTTGGCGGCGGTCCCGACCGAAGATCTTCAGGGTGGCCAGGCCGCCGACCACGTCGAGGAAACCGGCCGAGAGCCGTTGCAGGGCATCCCACTGCTGCCGTTGCACAACCTGGGTGGCCTGGCCGATCAGGATCATGAACACGGGGATCAGCGGCAGCACGATGATCACCGTGATTCCGCTGGCCGGGTCCTGCCAGAGCATCACCAGCACCAGGATCGGTGTGGCGATGGCCGTCAGCAGCAGCTGGGGCAGGTACCTCGCGAAGTAGTTGTCGAGGGCGTCCAGTCCGCTCGTGACCGTTGTTGCCACCCGGGCGGACTGCTGGCCGGCCAGCCAGTCCGGTCCCCGCTCGGCCAGCCGGCCCAGAACCGCCGTGCGCAGCTGGCTCTTCACCGCCGCGGCCCCGCGGTTCGCGGCGACCTCGAGCAGCCAGACCAGTGCGGCCCGAACGATGACCACCGCGGCCAGCGCGGCCACGGTGCCGCTGAGCGACTCCAGCGAGGCGCCGTCGACGGCCAGGGTGATGCTCTGGCTCAGGAACCAGGCGAAGGCGACGACGGTGAGGGTCTGGGCCAGGCCCAGAACCGCGCCGACGAGGAGGAACCACCGCGCGGCGGAGGCGTGGGTGAGAAGCCGTGGATCGAGAGGACGCATTCGTTTTAGTGTACGGCGGCTTAGTGGACGGCGGCCTCGATGTGGGACCGGCCGATTCGCTTGCGGAACACCCAGTAGGTCCAGCCCTGGTAGCCCAGGATCACGGGGGCGGCGATCAGCGCTGTCCAGCTCATCACCTGCAGGGTGTACGGGGTGGATGAGGCGTTCTCGATGGTGAGGCTGTTGGCCACGTCATTGCTGGCCGGCATCACGTCGGGGAACAGCGATGCGAACAGGGTCAGCACGGCGAAACCGATGGTCACGGCCATCAGGCCGAACGCGGTGCGCTCGTTGCCGCGCAGGTTGGCCAGGTAGGCGGTGATCAGGGCAACGGCCGCGACGGCGGCGAGGATGCCGGAGGCGAGGGTGCCGTAGGCGAGCGTGGTCCAGACCAGGAAGGAGGCGGCGACGACGATGGTGACCAGCCCCGACTTGATCGCCAGGGAGCGGGCCCGCACCCGGATGTCGCCCTCGGTCTTGGTGGAGACGAAGATCACACCGTGCGTGAAGAAGAGCAGCAGCGTGGTGAGCCCGGCCAGTAGCGCGTAAGGGTTCAGCAGGTCGAAGAAGGAGCCGATGTAGTTGAAGTCGGCATCCAGCGGCACGCCGCGCACGACGTTGCCGAAGGCCACGCCCCAGAGCAGGGCCGGCACCGCGGAGCCCACCACGATCATGGTGTCGAAGGACTTCTTCCATTTCAGCTCCGGCCGCTGGTGCCGGTACTCGAACGACACACCGCGGGCGATCAACGCCAGCAGGATCAGAAGCAGCGCCAGATAGAACCCGCTGAACATCGTGGCGTACCACTCGGGGAACGCGGCGAACAAGGAGGCGCCGGCCACGATGACCCAGGTCTCGTTGAGGTCCCAGACCGGGCCGATGGTGTTGATCAGGACACGGCGGTCGGTGTCGTCTTTGCCGAGGAAGGGCAGGGACATGCCGACGCCGAAGTCGAATCCGTCCAGGACGAAGTAGCCGATGAACATCGCGGCGATGATCCAGAACCACAGGATATTGAGTTCCATCGTGAGCTCCTAGTAGACCGTGGTCGTGTGCTTGATTTCGCCGGACACCGGGTCGGGCACCGGAGCGTCGTCCGGTCCCTTCTGGACGGCCTTGAGGATGAGGCGGAATTCCACGACCGCGAGGGCGCCGTACAGCAGGGTGAAGGCGATGAGGGAGATGAGGATCTCGAGCCCGCTGACGTTCGGCGAGACGCCGTCGGCGGTCTTGAGCAGCCCGAAAACCAGCCAGGGTTGCCGGCCCATCTCGGTGAAGACCCAGCCGACGCTCATCGCCAGCAGCGACATCGGGAACGACCAGATCGCGATCTTCCACATCCAGGTCTGGGGGCTCTTGCCCTTGCGGGTGAACCAGAGGCCGGCGACGGCGACCAGGATGTGCGCGATGCCGAGTCCGATCATCCAGCGGAACGACCAGTAGGTGACCCAGATGATCGGCGCGTAGTCGCCGGGCCCGTACAGCTGCACATACTGCTCCTGGAGGTTGTTGATGCCCTCCACGGTGCCGTCGAAGGTGTGCGTGGACAGGAACGACAGCAGGTACGGGATGCGAATCGAGAACAGTTCGCTGACGCCGTCCGGGGTGCCGAGGGTGAAGATCGAGAACGACGCGTTGGCGCCGGTGGCCGTGTGGTACATCGCCTCGGCGGCGGCCATCTTCATCGGCTGAGCCTGCACCATGGCCAGGCTCAGCTGGTCGCCCATCAGGGTGGTGAGCGCTCCGGCGATGACCATCATCCACAGGCCGAACTTCAGCGCGGGCCGCATGGTCTCCAGGTGCTGGTTGCGCGAGAGGTGCCAGGCGGCCACCGAGATGATCAGCCCGGCGGACACCATGAAGCAGGCGAAGATCGTGTGCGGGAACGCCGCGATGGCGATCGGGTTGGTGAGCAACTCGCCGATGCTGGTCAGCTCGGCCCGGCCCTTCACCTCGTTGATCTGGTAGGCGACGGGGTTCTGCATGAACGCGTTGGCGGCGATGATGAAGTACGCCGACGCGATGCTGCCCACCGTGGTCAACCAGATGGTGGCCAGGTGCAGGCCCTTGGGGAGCTTGTCCCAACCGAAGATCCACAGGCCGATGAAGGTCGCCTCGAGGAAGAACGCGGTGATGCCCTCGAAGGCCAGCGGCGCGCCGAAGACGTCGCCGACGAACCGGGAGTAGTCAGACCAGTTCATGCCGAACTGGAACTCCTGCACGATGCCGGTCACGACGCCCATGGCGAAGTTGATCAGGAAGATCTTGCCGAAGAAATGGGTGAGTTGGAGATACTTGGCCTTATCGGTGCGGTACCAGGCGGTCTGGAAGATGGCCACCGTTGTGACCAGGCCGATGGTCAGGGGCACGAACAGGAAGTGGTAGACCGTCGTCAGGCCGAACTGCCAGCGAGACAGGAGTAACGGATCGAGCCACTCGTTCATATGCCCTCCAGGACCGGTTTTTCTACGTGTCGTAGAAGACTACTATTCTACGTTCGGTAGAAAGCCAATTCGGCCGGGATAAACTCTTCTCCATGGGAAGTTTGGGCGTGCTGGAGAGACTGTTGATGGATATCCTCTGGTCAGCCAACCGTCCGCTGACCGCGAACGAGTTGCGTGACGCCCTGCTCGATCCCGCCGGCACCGGGGCGAAGCCCCTCGCCACGACGACGGTGCTCACTGTGCTGTCGCGCCTGGAGGGTAAGGGGTTCGTCACTCGCGACCGCGACAGCCGGCCGCACGGGTACACCGCCGTGAGCTCCCGGGCGCAGCACACCGCCGAGCTCATGCACGAGGTTCTCGGCACGACGACTGACCGCACGGCGACGCTGGCCCGGTTCATCGGCAACGTCAGCCCCCAGGAGGCGCAGACCCTGCGCGCCCTGCTCGAGAGCATCGGCCCGTCCCCGGAATGATGACGGCGCATCCCCGCGGCCCGAGCACAGTTCGCCGAGAACAGTAGCGCCCTGTGCTCACTACCGCGTTGGCCTTGATGGTGTTGGCCGTACTCCTGGCCTGGCCCGTTCCGATCCTGCTCGCCGGGGCGAAGTGGCCGCCCCGCGCGCCCGGCCTGGCTCTGGCCCTGTGGCAGTCGATCGCCTTGGCCGGCGGAGTCTCGATGATCGGCTCGTTGCTGGTCTTCGGCCTGATCCCGTTCGGGGCCACCCCGGTGTCCGCCCTCGGCGCCCTCGCCGGTCACGTCGTGGCGGGCACCCTGCCCGCCGGCGCCACCTTGGCGGGTGTGATGGCGCTCTGCCTGGCGCTGATCCTGGCGACCCATCTTCTGTTGAACCTCAGTGCCACCTTCATCCGGGCCGAGCGTCAGCGCCGCCGCCACCACACCCTGATCGGCCTGCTCAGCGACCCGTTGCCCTTCGATACCGAGGGCACCAGGGTCATCGACCATGCCGCGCCGATCGCGTACTGCCTGCCGGGAGGCACCCGGTCGGCCACGGTGTTGTCCAGGGGTCTGCTGCACCTGCTGGATGCCGACCAGCTGCGTGGCGTCGTGGCACACGAGCGCGCCCACCTGCGCCAGCAGCACCACGTGGTGTTGCTGGCGTTCAAGTCCTGGCACAGCGCCCTGCCCTGGTTCCCCATCGCCAACCGCGCCGAGAACGCGGTGGCCCTCCTGGTGGAGATGATGGCCGACGACCAGGCCAGGCTGGCCGTCGACGACAGAACGCTGGCCCGGGCGATCGCGCTGGTGGGCACCGCCCACCTGGCGGAGGTATCCGGCACCCAGTCGCCGCTCGCGGCTGCGGGCGGCTTTGATGACGCTTCCTCGTCGGACCTGGTTGGGCCACGGGTGAGCCGTCTGCTGGGCGACGTCCCCGGGTTGAGCCCGGCAGCGCGCACCCTGGTGCTCTCCGCCACCGTCGTCCTTGTCGTGCTGCCCCTGGCACTGCTGCTCACGACCTGACGCTCCGGGGTTCGTGCCCCGGAACGCCCGTGAGGCTATGCCGCCGGAACCGGTTCAGGCCTGGCGGCCTCGAGCGGGCCCACCGCCGTGCGGGATTCGCGGAATGCCGTGCGGTAGGTGAGCACCGCGGCCACGGTCACGGCGGCGGCGAGCACGGCCGTGAGCAGCAGCCATCCCACCGGTGGTTGCCAGCCCGGTGACAGGAACATGGCCTCGATGCCGCCGTTGACCGTGACCATGTACCGCCGCAGTGTGGAGACGAACGAGAACACCTGCCCGATCGACAGAAGGACAAGCAGGGTGATCACGAAGCGTTTGACACCCGCAGTGGGCCGTGGCCCCAGATCGGAATCGTCGATCGCCAGGCCGCAGGCGACGAGCAGGCACATCATCATCGCCAGCATGTAGCGACCCTGCCAGATGCTGCCGATCGAACTGATCAGAATGGCCTGCGTAATCGCCGGTACCAGCACCATGACCAGGGCCAGGCCGAGAACGGCGAACTTCCCCCGCCGCGATCCCCAGGCCACAGCGGCGACCAGAACGGTCACGATGCCGAAGCTGAACGCGATGATGCTGAAGCTGGGTGACGGTGTGTCGGTCCAGCCGAAGAACCCGATGAGACCATCGCTGAAGTCGAGCGTACGCAGCACCATCGTGAAGAATTCGATGGTCGGGCTACTGCCGGTATTGGCCGTGGGGTGCTCGGCGAAGGTGGCCAGGCCGAGGTACCACGCGACCGTCAGGCCGCTGACGATGGCGCATGCTCCGATGGCCACCCAGGCCGCCGGTTGGCGGAGCAGACCCGCCACGACACGCGAGTTGGCGAAAGCAAGTGCCGCTCCGACGATGATGAGCACCCAGAGCAGAGAGATGCTTCGCGTGCTCAGAAGCGCCCCGGCCGAGATGACCACGAGTGCGGCGCGTTCCCACAGGAGGCGCCTGGAGGCCGGTGTTTGCAGGGTGAGGACCAGGGTGGCGAACAGGGCCCCCGCTGACGCGACTTCGACGCCGTTGGGGTTGATCGACCCGCCGAGGTACAGCACCATCGGCGTCACGGCGACCGCGGCAGCGACGATGACCCAGCGGGACCGGGGCAACTGCATCAGCTGCATGAACATCACGGCCAAGGCGGCGGCGGACAGTGCCGCGCTGAGCGCTCGCATCGCGTACAGCGCAGGCGTCCCGTCCATCACCAGCGTCGGGAGCCCGACGATCGCGTAGTACGCGGGGCTGTTCAGCCCCGCCGACGTTCCGGTGACCACGATGTCGGTCGGATTGCCTTCGACGGGGCGAACGCAACCTGCTGAGATATCCGGGCGGAACTTGTAGCAGCTGAGTTCGTGGGCGTGGGCCACGTACCGCGGAACCTCCGCACGAGCCAGGGACGGGTCCTGGTCCCAGGGCACACTTGCGACCTGCCCGTGGGCGACGGCGGTGGCGCGAATGGCATGCGACGCCTCATCGGGTGCGGACATCATCGGCGAGGCCAAGGCCCACAGCAGCATAGGGGCCAGGATGACCACAAAACTGGTGAGGAAGACCCGCCATCGGCGGCCTGTCCGATCGAAGGGTGCCGAGGGCATATCGCTGGTTGCTGCTGTCTTCATGCCGCTGCTGTGTCCGAATCTATTGAACCGTTCGGCGGGGTGCCGACCATACCGTGCCATCCATACCGTGCCGACCATACCGTGCCGACGAAACAGCGTCGGTAGTCGCTCTCCACGCCGTCCCGGGAAGTTTAGTGCTCGAGTCAGAGCTCCTGGGTATCAGCCAATCGGTCTCCGCGACTGGTCACGGTACCGTGCAGGTCTTCGGCATCCACGCGACTTTCCAACTCGCGCAGGCGGAGATCCTGCAACGCCGACATCTCCACGAGAGTTCGGGTCTTGCTTTCCAGATCGGTCAATTCGGCGCTGTGCTGAATACACACGAGGAACAAGACGGCGATGCTCACGAAGAAGACGAGGTTGGTCGGCACATCCACTCCGAGGCGCGCGGCCGCCCAAGTCAGCGTGTCAGGGAAGACGCTGATGACAAGAGCGAGGACTCCGGCGATGACCCACCACAGCGCGTGGCGCTCGCGAAGGCGGCGTCTGCGCAGCATCTCGATGACAACGCCCAGCGTCGCGAGGGCGGCGAGGATGCTGATGATGTAGCTGGAAATGCTCATGGGCGGTCAGGCCTTAGGTCGAAGTGGCAGCGACGGACGGATGAGTGCGAAACAGAGAGCGACGAACGCGCGGCCGAGGTAGGCGGCGGCTCGAAGCGGGTTGTGCGATGGCTGACCCCCCGCACGCACCCGCATGACGACAGGCACCTGTTCGATACGGCAGCCAGCGCGAGAAGCGATGACGAGGGCCTCGATGGTGTCGCCCAGGTATTCCGCCGGGTAGTGCGAAGCGAACAGTGCTACCGCACGAGGCCCTGAGGCCTTGAACCCGGAGGTGGTATCGGTCAGCGGGGTGCGCGCAGTCCGGCTGAGGATGACGGACAGCACCCGCATCGCCCACCGACGAGGTCCGCGGGCCTCGTAATCGCCGACCCCGGCGAAGCGGGCCCCGATCACCAGGTCAGCGTCATCGAGTCGCTCGAGCAAGGCCAGCACGTTCGACGGGTCATGCTGGCCGTCTGAATCGATCTGCACGACATTGTCGAAACCGTGGGCGATGGCGTACTTGAAGCCCAATCGCATGGCACCGCCGACTCCGAGGTTGACGGGGAGTTCAGCGACGACGGCACCGGCGCGTCGCGCGAAGGCCGTCGTTTGGTCAGCCGACCCGTCATTGACCACCAGGCAGTGCACCCCAGGCAGAGCGGAGAAGACTTCACGCACGACGTCACCGACCGACTCTTCCTCGTTGAAGGCGGGCATGACGATCAGGGTCCGCGCCAGGACCGACGACATGTCTTGGGCGAGCCTCACCGGACTGGCTCCGGCCGGAGGGAACGGGACGCTCCCGATGAGGCTGTCCCTGGGCGTGATCGCCAGGGCGTGGCCGACGAGTGCCCGGGTGCCCTGACGGTCCCTGGCCGTGATGGACGCCGGGATCCGGGTCACGGCATTGAGCCGCGACGAGTAGTGGCGCGAGGCGACCCGCGCCGCACGCTTCCAGCCCAGTGCGGTCATCCGCTCCGCACACTCCGCGAAGTAGCGCTGTTCTTCGACGAAGCGTGACCCGTCGTCGGCCTTCCATGAGGAGACGCTGCCGGAGTGCCGGCGATACCGGAAACTCGGCTGGTCGTCGAGAACCAAGGTGCCGCCCGCCACCACGATGTCGATGAGCAGGGCGAGGTCGAGGGCGACATCGAGGTCGTCCCGGAAGCCATGCTGGTGCAGGCGTGAGGTGCGCCACGCGATGGATGGGAAGTAGGTCCAGGCGCCCGCGAGGAGACTCGAGGCCAGTTCTTCACCGGAGATCTGCGTTGCCCCGGACACGCGAGGCCGATACCAGCCCTTGACCCTGTCGGCGAGGGGAAGGACGTCCTGGCCGGTCGCGTCCATGACCTGGACTCCCGGCTGGACGAAGTCGGCCTCGGGGAATTCCTCAACCAGCTGCCGGATCCGGGCCACATAGTTGGGCAGGAGGATATCGTCGCACCCGACGATGGTCGTGAAATCCGCGGTGGCCAGGTCGGCGCACTTTTTGAAGTTGCCGCTCACGCCCAGGTTGACCTCATTGCGGAGGTAGACGATGCGTGGATCGTCCAGGGCGGATACCCACTGTCCGGGAGCGGCGTCAGGGTACTGGTCATCTATGACAACGAGTCGCCAGTCGGGGTCCGACTGCGCCCGGACACTGTCCACGGCAAGCGTGAACAAGGCCGGATCGCCGTAGAACGGCATCATGAGGTCGACAGAAACGCCCTGGCTCTGCCGGGCACTCGGCGCCGTCATGAGCGGTGAACGTCTGCGCGTAGTCCGGACTCGGCACGAGCGACGTCGTCAACGCTTCGAGCGGTGTGAACCAGCGGAGATGTGCATAGCATTCTGATTGGACTCTCTGATGACTTTCGATCGGTTCTCCGGCGGTCCCAGGTCATGCCGCCGCGAAGTTCACGCACCAGTCTAACGACGCGAAATCCAGCGACGCGCGGCTGCAACCTCATGTCTACCGCCAGCGCCCCACGAGCTGGGGTCTCATCGGCGGAGTGTCGTCGATGGGGTGCGGTCGATGCAGTGTAATAGAGTACGTAAAAGTACTGAACGGTATCACGCGTTCAGCTGCTGGGGGGAGCACGCGATTGCCTGTGGGCGGCCACCCGAACCTGTCTCTGATTGCGCTGGCCAACGTAGGGAAACGCACATGATCCGTCCGCCGAATGTCTTACGGGTGAGCGCTCGGCGCCGGATGGGTCTCCTCGCGGCGATCATCGCCGCCGTGCTGATTGCGCCGCTTCTGGTGGTCGCCCAGGCGCCGTCCCGCGCGGAGGCTGCCTCGGCCGCCGACTTCAACCCCGGCAACATCATCTCTGACGCCCAGTTCTACAATTCGAACACCATGAGCGTCGCACAGGTGCAGGCGTTCCTCAATTCCAAGGTGCCCAATTGCCGCTCCGGCTACGTCTGCCTCAAGGACTATCGCGCCGACTCGTCCTACCAGCCGCAACGGGCGGCCGGCTGTGCCGCCTACCCGGGCCCGGCCAATCAGAGCGCGGCGGAGATCATCTGGCAGGTTTCCTCTCTCTGCGGCATCAACCCGCAGGTCATGCTGGTCTTGCTCGAGAAGGAGCAGGGGCTGGTCAGCTCGACCTCGCCCACGTCGGGCATCTACCGCAAGGCCACGGGGTTCGGATGCCCGGACACCGCCGACTGCGACTCCGTCTACTACGGGTTCTTCAACCAGGTGTACAACGCCGCGTACCAGTACAAGAAGTACCAGGCCACACCGAGCGGACGTAATTTTCAGGCCGGACGGACGAACACCATCCAGTGGCACCCCAATGGCGAGTGCGGATCCTCACAGGTGTACATCGAGAACCAGGCGACCGCCGGCCTGTACAACTACACCCCGTACCGGCCGAACGGTGCGGCATTGGCCAACATGTACGGCACCGGCGATGGTTGCTCCACCTATGGCAACCGCAACTTCTTCCGTATTTTCACGGACTGGTTCGGCAACACCCAGGGCGGTGGCGACTTCGCTCGCACCGAATCGAACAGCACGATCTACCTGCTCTCCGGAACGACGAAATACGCCGTTCCGTCGATGGACGTGCTGAACGGCCTCGGCGCGCTCGGCCCGTTCCGGATCGTTTCCCAGAGCTACCTCGACAGCTTCTCGACCTCGTCCCTTCTCGCGACCACTCTGGTGCGTGATGCGGGATCCGGCGATATCTCCCTCGTCCAGGCCGGCGTGCGGCATCGCTTCACCTCGTGTGAGCTCGTGACCTCGTACGGATTCGCCTGTGGTGCGGCCATCAACCTCTCTCCGGCCCAGCTGGGCAAGCTGCCGGTGGGTGGCGAGATGACCAAGTTCTTCGTGGTCAACGATGGAACCGTCTACATGCTGTCACCGGGCGGTCGTCTCGCGATCACCGCTTGGGAGACCGTCATCAGCCTCAACGGAGGCACGGTCCCCTACATCGCCACCATGAGCGCCCAGGCGGCGGCGGCGCTTCCGGTCGTCCAGGCCGTGCTGGCCCCGATGAGCCTGGCCAGGTCGTCCAGTTCGGCAACCGTCTTCTTCATCGACGGGCTCAACCGCAAGCTCCCGATCTCCTCGTTCGGTCTGGCGGGCGAGTTCGGTGCGAACGGTTTCAAGACCGTTCCGCAGTCCCAGCTCGATTCGTATTCCACGGGCCCGGCGTTGACCCAGACCGTACGGTGCGACGGCAAGGCCTACTACGCGGCTGCCGGCTCATTGCGCGAGTTGGCGCAGGGAGCGGATGCCTCAGGCCTGCCGGTCACCGATTTGTCGGCCGACTCCTGTGCCCGGCTGCCGCGTGGTGAAACAATTGCCGGTGCGTTGTTCGTGATCTCGCCCGAGAGCACGACCGTCTACGGGGTCAAGGCCGGCACGGCTCGTGGCGTACCGACCTGGACGACGCTGCTCGCCTTGAACAACGGTTCCGCTCCGCAGATCGTGTGGATTTCGCAGGATGCGCGATCCGCGATCCCGCTCGCGTCGCCGTATCTGCCTGGCGCATCGCTCGTGCGCAGTCCGGGGGACGCCACGATCTACTTCGTCGATGGCGCCACTCGCAAGATTCCGGTGGCCTCGTTCACGACGACGTCGGCGTTCGGGATCGATTCGTGGGCCTACGCGACCGATGCGTCACTGGCCACCTACACCGCGGCGTCCGGGAGCCTGACTCGCGTCGTGCGCTGCGGTTCCACCGAGTATTTTGCCGCGGGCGATCGGATCTACCCGCTGGCCGGCGGGGTCACTCATGGAATGCCGGTGACCGAGCTGACCGGTGGTACCTGTGCGGTGCTTCCCCAGGGCGGCGGGGCACCCATCGAGCATGTTTTCGTGAAGACCTCTGACAACGGCACGGTGTACGTGATCGAGGCGGGGACACGACGTCCGATCGGTTCGTGGGACCAGATCGTGGCGATCAACGGTGGCAAGCAGCCCGTCATCCTCGTGGACGGCCCGGGAACGCTCAACGACATCCCGGGCGGTCCGGCCGTCTAGGTCTGCTGGGCGAACAGCCGGATACACAAGAACGGCCCCGTGAAGATCACGGGGCCGTTCTTGTGTGCGAAGGCGGCTAGATCAGGCCTTCCTGGGTCAGCCACTCCGTCGCGATGGTGTCGGCGGCGGCCTGGTCGTTCACGCTCTGGGCGTTCAGGGCCATGAGGGTGTCGGTGTCCAGGGCTGCGCTGACGGCGTTGAGGATCTCGGCGGCCTTGTCGTCGACCTTGTCGGAGACGACCGGCACGACGTTGTCGGGCAGGAACAGGTTGTCGGGGTCGTCGAGGGCGATGAGGTCGTTCGAGGTGATGTTGGGATCCGCCGTGTAGATGTTCGCGAGCTGGATCTTGTTGTCGACGAGAGCCTTGACCGTCAACGGTCCGCCGCTGTCCTCAACGGGGGTGAAGCCGGCGATCTCGATGCCGTACTTCTCCTTGAGGGCGGTCGGTCCGTACGGGCGGGTTTCCAGCTCTGAGTTGCCGCCGACGGTGATCGGTTCGGTGACCTTGGTCAGCGAGGCGATGTCGGTCAGGCCGTAGGTGTCCGCGAACGCCTGGGTGACGGTCCAGGAGTTCTGGTCGCTGGCCTCGGCCCGGTCGAGCACGGTCAAGCCCTCCGGCAGGGCCCCTTCCAGAGCCGTGTAGACCTCGTCGGCGGTGCCGGTTGCGGCATCGGCGTCGAGGGCCTGCAGCAGGCTGCCGCTGTACTCGGGGAACACGTCGATCGAGCCCGACTCGATCTCGGGGAGGTAGGCCTCGCGCTGCCCGATGCGGAACTGACGATCGACCGTGAAGCCGCCGTCCTCCAGCGCCTGCGCGTAGATCTCCGCGATGATCTCGTTGGAGTAGTAGTCCTGCGAACCGACGACCAGCGTGTCGGATCCGGCCGAACTCTCTCCCTCGTCCAGGGGATCCCCGGACGCACACCCTGCAAGGGCTACGACAGCCCCAACCGCGACCGCGCTGACAAGCGCGAGCCGGCCTCGTGTGTTTGTGAACATGCTGTTGTCCTTCCTCAGGTACCGATGATTCGGTAGATGTGTCACCGTGCGGCTGCGCTGCTGCCAGTGCGAAGCTTGGGGGCTGTGCCGGGGCGCCCTGAGACACCCCGCGGTACAACAAACCGTTGGATCAGCGCAAAGATTCCCTCCAACGCCAACGCGAGCAGGATCACCAGGATCGACCCGCCCAGCATCTCGGCATAGTCCCGGGTTTTCAACCCCGAGAACAGATATCGGCCCAGACCGAGATCGGCCACGTAGGCGGCCAGGGTGGCGGTGGCGATCACCTGCAGGGTGGCCGAGCGCAGCCCGCCGATCAGCAGGGGCAGGCCCAGGGGCAACTCCACCTTCCGCACGATCTGCAGTTCGCTCATGCCCACGGCGCGAGCGGCGTCGATGGTGCGCCGGTCGATCGCCTCGAACCCGGTGTACGCACCGGCCAGGATGGGCGGAATCGCGAGCACCGTGAGGGCCACGTAGGGGGCGACGACGCCGATGCCGACCCAGAGCGCGACCAGGGTGAGCAGGCCCAGGGTGGGGATGGCCCGGAGTCCTCCCGACGTCGTCACCGCGAGGCCGCGGCCCCTGCCGGTGTGTCCGATGAGGTAGCCCAGCGGGATCGCGATGGCCGACGCGAACACCAGCGTGACGAGGGAGAAGACCAGGTGCTGTCCGATACGCAACGGAATCGCGTTGAGCCCGACGTAGTTGGCCGGGTCGAGGATCCAGGCGATGGCGCTGGCGAAGAGGTTCATGCTGCGCTCACCTCGAGGGGAACACTCGGTTTCGGCGGCGCGACCCGTCGGGTCCAGGGCATCAACACCCGACCGGCGAGCACCAGCGCCCCGTCGAAGAGGAGCGCCAGGGCCACCGTTGCGACGAGGCCGGCGATGATCTCGGCTTGGATTCCTCGCTGGAAGCCGTCGGTGAAGAGGCTGCCCAGGCTCTGCACCCCGATCACCGCACCGACGGTGACCAGGCTGACGGTGCTGACCGCCACGACGCGCATACCGGCCAGCAGGACCGGGCCGGACAGCGGGAGCTCCACCTGCCAGAACCGCGACCAGGTGGAATAGCCCATCGCGGAGGCGGACTGGCGGACGTCGGCATCCACCGAATCGAGACCGTCGGCGACGACCCGCACCATGAGGGCGATGCCGTACAGGGTCAGGGCGATGATCACGTTCACCGGGGAGAGCAGGCTGGTGCCGATCACGGCGGGCAGCACGAAGATCAACGGCAACGAGGGCACCGCATAGAGCAGGCCGGCGCCGGTCAGGATGATGCCGCGGCTCACCCGGTAGCGCCGGGCAAACCAGCCCAGCGGAACCGCGATCACGAAGCAGATCACTATCGGCGGCAGGCTCAGCACCACGTGGTCGAGGGTGCGCGCCCAGATCAGGCCGAGATTGGCCAGCACCCAGGTCATCGGTCGCCTTCGGCGCCCGGTGTCGAGCCCGCTGAGGAACCCGCCGAGGTGCCCGCGACCGGCTCCCCGTTCAGCACCCCGGCCAGGCGTCCGTCGCTGTCGACGACAACGTTCCCGTCGCCGTGGCGTTCCACGTGCAGCACCCGTCGGCCACGATCAGCGCCGACGAAGCTGGCGACGAAGTCGTCGGCCGGCCGCGCCAGCAGATCGGCCGGCGACCCGACCTGGGCGATGCGGCCGCCCTCCCGGAGGATGACGATCTGGTCGCCGAGCAGGAACGCCTCCTCGATGTCGTGGGTGACGAAGACGACGGTCTTGTCCAGTTCCTTCTGCAGCCGCACCAACTCCTGCTGGAGCTCAGCGCGAACGATGGGGTCAACGGCCCCGAACGGTTCGTCCATCAGCAGGATGTTCGGGTTGACGGCCAGTCCCCGAGCCACGCCGACGCGTTGCTGCTGGCCACCGGAGAGCTGGCTCGGGTACCGGTCGGCCAGAGCACGGTCCAGTCCGACGGTGTCCAGCATCGCCAGGGCATCCGCCCTGGCCTGACGCTTGGGCGTGCCGCGCAGCAGTGGCACCGTGGCGACGTTGTCGAGAACTGTGCGGTGCGGCAGCAGCCCGGAGTTCTGCATGACGTAGCCGATTCCGCGGCGCAGCTTCACCGGGGGCAGGCTGGCGATGTCCTCGCCGTCGATCTCGACCGACCCGCTGGTCGGGTCGACCATGCGGTTGATCATGCGCAGCAGGGTGGTCTTGCCCGATCCGGAGGACCCGACGAGCACTGTCGTCTTGTGGGAGGGCAGAACCAGGCTGAAATCCTGGACTGCGAGGGTGCCGTCGGGGAAGCGCTTGCTGACTGAACGGAACTCGATCATGGCTGGGCTCAATCCTCGATGCGGGCTCGACGTCCCTCGCTCCCGCGGATGCGGGGCGACAGAAGCGGGCAAGTGCGGATGACTAGCCAACCATTCTTCGGAGCCGAATCCAAAGTGGATTGCCGGTGTTCGTCGTCAGGGCCAGAGGCGACGGTTCAGGTCAGGCGTCCGGACCGTAGTAGCCGACGAGATAATCGTGCATGATGCGTCGGCATTCGGCGATGAAGCGTTCATCACCCTGGGTGTTCCAGGTGAAGGCTCGCGACAACAGGGAGTCGGCCATTTCAACGGCCACTTCGAGCCGGAAGATCAGGTCGGGGCCGGCGGACAGGCCGAATTCCTCCGACAGGACGCCGGCGATCTGGTTGGCGAAGAACCCCGAGCTCAGTTCGTCAGGCACGCTGGAATCGGCGCGCTCACGATCGGCGAAATGCAGGATGCGGAATCCCGGCTCGGCGCGATACAGCTCGACGAAAGCCGTGATCCCGCAGTCGACGGCTTCCCACCAGGTGCCCGGCTGGGTCTCCTTCAGGGTGTCGGCGACACGCTGACGAAAGCGCTGCACCGCGCGTTCGCGCAGTCCCTCGAGAACGGCGACCCGGTCGGGGTAGTAGCGGTACACCGTGCCGATCGAGGCTCCGGCACGCTCAGCGACCATGGCCGTCGTGATGCGGTCGAAACCGACCTCGTCGACGACCTCCGCGGCGGCGTCCAGAAGTGCGGTCAACCTGGCGGCACTGCGCTGTTGTATCGGTTCGGTGCGGATTTGCCGTCCCTGTGCGACAGAGTCTCCCCCGAATATGTCAATCAGCGCCACGTGTCCTCCTTGAATATACGTCACAATCTTAGGGCCCCCGGCTGACACCCAGACACAGAAATGCACCCCCCAAATGGAGCGTGAGCGTGGGCCCCGGGCGGGTCGCGTCGGTGATGGTCCGGCCCGGCACTGTGCCGGGCGGCACCGCGGCGCATGAGAGACTGAGGTGTGTCAAAGTCCCCCGCCACGCCCTCCACTCCCCTGGACCCCGCGCGCTTAATGCACCGAGCAGCGCGGATCGAGGATTGGCTTCACGACAAGCGGGAGAAGTTCGCCCGTCGTCGCGGACACCTGCCGATCGTCATCCCGTACACCGGTTACGGCACCACGGAGCGCGTGCGGATTCTCTGCCGTGTCCTGCTGTCAAAACCGGTGAAGTCAACCGGCGCCACCCGCAAACGGCGTCGAAACGACAAGCGTGACGCCAGCATCCGGGGCTGGCGGAGCTTCACGAGCGTGCCGGTCAACGACGTCACGGTCACCATCGACATCGGCGGCAAGGCGCACCGGGTTCAGGCCGACCGCGGCGGAGTCGTCGACACCGTCATGCAGGTCAACCTGGAGCCGGGCTGGCACAACGCCAAGCTGCACACGCACGCCTCCGAAAGCGTCGACGCGCCGGTCTTCGTGGTCGCCCCCGATGTGCGCACCGGCGTGATCTCCGACGTCGACGACACCGTCATGGTCACCACCCTGCCCCGTCCACTCCTGGCCGCGTGGAACACCTTCGTCCTCGACGAGCACGCTCGCGTGCCGACGCCGGGCATGGCCGTGCTGCTGGACCGCCTCGCCGATGCGACACCGGGCGCTCCCGTCATCTACCTGTCCACCGGCGCCTGGAATGTCGCGCCGACGCTCAGCAGGTTCCTCTCCCGCAACCTCTACCCGGCCGGGGCGCTGCTGCTCACCGACTGGGGACCCACGCACGACCGGCTGTTCCGCAGCGGCCGTGAGCACAAGCGCGACAACCTGCGCAGGCTGGCGCACGAGTTCCCCGACATGAAGTGGGTCCTGATCGGCGACGACGGGCAGCACGACGAAGCGATCTACAGCGAATTCCAGCAGGACTTCCCGCAGTGCGTCGCCGCGGTCGCCATCCGCCGGCTGTCACCGAGCGAGGCCGTGCTGGCCGGCCGCAGGGCCAAGGACGCCGCGGAGGCCAAGCCGGATCCGCTCTGGGTCTACGGTCCTGATGGTGCGAGCCTGGCGGCCCAGCTCGCCGACCTGGGCTTCATCGAAGATCCCGGAGCGCCCGGCCCCATCGACTGACCGGGTCACGTCGGGCAGACGCCCCGCGTGCCCCGGCGTGCTGCCTAGGAGAGGACCGGGGCGGTGCCGCGACCGGCGAGCAGCCTGTCGAGCCCTCGGTTGATCTGGCGAGCCCAGAGCGGCCCCCGGTAGAGGAAGCCCGTGTAACCCTGCACCAGGGTGGCGCCGGCGTCGAGACGCTCGGCGACCTGCTGCGCGGTCTCGACTCCGCCGACGGAGATGACGCACAGCTCAGCAGGAACGCTGGCCCGAATGAGGCGCAGGACGGCGAGCGACCGGTCGTTCAAGGGCGCGCCGGAGAGCCCGCCGGCGCCGGCCGCGGCCACGACGGCGGGGTCGGTCAGCAGGTTTTCCCGGCTGATGGTGGTGTTGGTGGCGATGATGCCGTCCAGGCCGAGTTCCACGGTGAGGCCGGCGATGCGGGTCACCTCGTCGTCGGTGAGGTCGGGTGCGATCTTGACCAGCAGCGGGGTATCGCCGGCCTGCTCCTGCACCGCCCGCAGCAGCGGGGCGAGCTGGTCGAGCTCCTGCAGGCCGCGCAGGCCCGGGGTGTTGGGTGAGCTCACGTTCACCACCAGGTAGTCCGCGAGGGGGGCCAGGGCGACCGTGCTGACCAGGTAATCGGCCGTGGCGTCTTCAACCGCGGTGACCCGGCTCTTGCCGATGTTGATACCCAGGACCGGACGGTTGGGGGTGCTGCGTACCTGGCGCAGGCGCGCGACGGCCGCTTCGGCGCCGCCGTTGTTGAAGCCCATCCGGTTGACGACGGCGCGGTCGGCTATGAGACGGAACAGGCGCGGTTTGGGGTTGCCGGGCTGCGCGATGGCCGTGAGCGTGCCGACCTCGACGTGCCCGAAACCGAGGCGGCCCAGCCCGATGACGGCGTGGCCATCCTTGTCGAACCCGGCGGCGACGCCGAAAGGTGAGTCGAAGTGCAGGCCGAGGGTGTCCACCCCGATGTCGGTACGCGGTCGGGTGAACCTGTGCACGAGAGGGCCGAGGCCGAGGCGCGGCAGCCACCTGATGACCTCGAAGGCCAGGTGATGCGCCTGTTCGGGGTCGATCCGGGTGAGCACCAGCTTGAAGAGGGTGGGGTACACGGCTACCGTTCGGGTTCGGGGTCGGATTCCGTCGCGGCGGCCGCGTGTTCGGTGCGCAGCTGGGCGATCGCGCTCTCGAAGTCGTCCAACGAGTCGAACGCCTGGTAGACGCTGGCGAAGCGGAGGTAGGCCACTTCGTCGAGGTCACGCAGCGGGGCGAGGATGGCCAGGCCGATGTCGTTGGCCTCGATCTGGGACGCACCGGTCTGGCGGATGGTCTCCTCGACCTTCTGCGCGAGCATGGCCAGGTCCGAGTCGGTGACCGGGCGGCCCTGGCAGGCCTTGCGCACGCCGGAGACGATCTTCTCGCGGCTGAACGGTTCGACCACGCCGCTGCGCTTGATGATGTTCAAGCTGGCGGTTTCGGTGGTGCTGAACCGGCGACCGCACTCCGGGCACTGCCGGCGTCGGCGGATCGAGAGCCCGTCGTCGCTGGTGCGGGAATCGATGACGCGGGAATCTGGGTGGCGACAAAACGGGCAATACATTGTGCTTACGAGCCTACCGTTCCGCGGGTGTGGTGAATCGGGCGCTGACGGCGTCACCGTGGGCGGGCAGCGCCTCCGCGGCGGACAGGGCGAGAATGTGGTCGGCCACGCCGGCGAGGCCCTCCCGGGTGTAGCGCACGACCTGCTGGGGGCGCAGGAAGGTGTATGCGCCGAGGGCCGCGGAGAACCGCGCCTGTCCCCCGGTGGGCAGCACGTGGTTGGAACCGGCGGCGTAGTCGCCGAGGCTGACCGGGGCGTACGGGCCGAGGAAAATGGCGCCGGCATTGTCGATCTGGCCGAGGACGGCGTCGGGGTCTTCGGTCTGGATCTCGAGGTGCTCGGGGCCGAAGGCGTTACTGAACGCTGCGGCCTGTTCGAGGTCGTCCACCAGCACGATCGCCGACTGGCTGCCGCCCAGCGAGGCGGTGACCCGTTCGGCGTGCGTGGTGGTGGTGGCCAGGTCGTTCAGGAGCGCTTCGACGGCACCGGCGAGCTCGGCGGAGTCCGTGACGAGCACGGCGGCGGCGAGCTCGTCGTGCTCGGCCTGGCTGACCAGGTCGGCGGCGACGAAGGCGGGGTCGGCCTCGGCGTCGGCGATCACGAGGATGTCGGTCGGTCCGGCTTCGGAGTCGATCCCGGTGACACCGCGCACGAGACGCTTCGCGGCGGCGACGTAGACATTGCCGGGGCCGGTGACGAGCTGCACGGGGTCCAGGCCGAGGCCGGGAACGCCGTAGGCGAAAGCGCCCACGGCGCCGGCGCCGCCCATGGCGTAGATCTCGTCGACGCCGAGGAGGCCGGCGACCGCGAGGATGGTGGGGTGGACCCGTCCATCGAAGTGGCTCTGCGGCGGGGATGCGAGGGCGATGGAGGTGACACCGGCCACCTGCGCGGGCACCACGTTCATCACAACGCTTGACGGGTAGACGGCCTTGCCGCCGGGCACGTAGAGGCCGACGCGCTGCACGGGGCGCCAGCGCTGCACGATCTCGGCGCCGTCGGCGATGGTGGTGGTCACCAGGGGCGGCACCTGTGCGGCACTGGCCAGGCGCACCCGGCGGATGGTCTCCTCGATCGCGACGCGGACATCCGGGTCGAGGGCCGCGAGGGCCTCGGTGACGTGGGAGGCGGGAACACGAACGTGCTCGGGGCGCACCCTGTCGAGGCGTTCGGCCTGGTCGAGCAGGGCCTGTTCGCCTCGGGCGCGCACATCATCGATCAGTTCGGCGGCGACGTCGCTGGCGACCGTGACGCTGGTGAGCGCCCGGGGCACCGAGGCCAAAAGTTCGGCCGGAGCAGGCCGCGTTCCTCGAAGGTCAATCGTCTGAATCATGTCCTCCCAGCTTATCCAAGAACGGCGCTCGCACGGGAATAGGCTGATTGGTGAAACGATTGGCACCATTATGAGCGAACGCACCACCGCACCGGCGGGTCTCCCCGATTCCCCGCCCCTCGATACCGACCCGAACGCCCCTGGCGACCTGGCCGCGTTCAAGAACGCGTTTCGTCGCCATGCGGCCGGCGTCTCGGTGGTGACCGCGCTGGACGCGCAGGGGAAGCCCGTCGGATTCACCGCGACGTCCCTGGCGTCGATGTCGGCGGTGCCGCCCCTGGCGACCTTCAACATGGCGAAGTCGGCCAGCTCCTGGCCGGCCATCAACGAAACAGAGCGCGTGGTCATCCACCTGCTCGGGCTGCGCAACCGCACCCTGGCCGAGCGGCTCGCCGGACCAAACACCGAGCGCTTCGTCGGCGATCACTGGCGGGTGGGGCCGTTCGGGCTGCCCGTGCTCAACAACGTGACGTCGTGGATGGTCGGACGCATCGTGGAGCGCGTGACCGTGCACAATTCGGCTGTCGTCGTCGTGCAGATCGAGGGCGGCGGGCTCGGCGAGGACGACGAGGCACTGATCTACCACGAACGCCGGTACCGGGCATTGGGCGAAACGCTCTAGCCGGTCAGGCCCCTGGGAGGCCGGGAACGCTCAGCAGGCAGGGCGGTCTGCTGCCCGGTTTGAGGTTCGGTTCAGGCCGTCGGCGTCGCGGCCGCCCGGGCAGCCGCCTTGCGTCGCTGTCGTTCCGCCTCCGTCGCGGCGGCCTCCGCCGGGGTGGGCGCGGTTCCGCCCAGATGGGCGGGCTGCCACCAGCGCCCGGCTCCGGGCTCCGGGTAGCGCGCCTGCAGGCCGTCAACGAGCTCCTGCAGCACGCCGTGCAGCCGATGGGTGACCTGCTGCGGGTCGTCCTCCGCGCCCACGTGCACCGGAGTGCCGACCGCGAACGCGACCGGAGTGCGATAGGCCTCTCGCAGTGACGGCTTGTGGTTCTTGGTGAGCAGCCGGTGGCCGCCCCAGACGGCGATGGGCACGATGGGCACCCTGGCCTCCTGGGCCATCCGCGCGGCGCCGGTCTTGAGGTCGCGCACGGTGAAGGACGCGTTCACGCCGCCCTCGGGGAACACCCCGACGAGTTCGCCGGAGTTGAGCGCCCGCACCGCGTCGGCGTAGG
The DNA here is from genome assembly GCF_002929555.1 of Cryobacterium sp. N22. Classification (GTDB taxonomy): domain Bacteria; phylum Actinomycetota; class Actinomycetes; order Actinomycetales; family Microbacteriaceae; genus Cryobacterium. The sequence goes on along the minus strand of NZ_PJJP01000015.1, from coordinate 1,063 downwards.
CCTGGGCCCCGGCCGTCATGTCGACGTTGATGTGCCGCATCCCGCGCAACAGCCAGCCGACGACGGGCTTGTCGAACGCGCCCTTCTTGGCCATGAAGCGGATGTGCCGGCGGTTCTTTCGCCACGTCATCCACTCCACGAGGGCGAAGTCCGCGTAGCCGAAGTGGGTGATGGCGAGCACCGCTCCCCCGGCATCCGGCAGGTTGCTGAGGCCGGTCACCGCCGGCCGCAGCCTGAAGACCCCGAAAACTGTGCGACCCGCCGTAATCGCCGTGCTGTAGATCGGTTCCCCGCTGCGCCTTCTCATGCACCCAGCGTAGGACCAATGGCTGTCAACCTGCTGGTCACACGGAGGGCCGTTTGTCCCGCGCCGTGCCCGGTCCGCGGGCGCCGCCGGGCTGATGACAATCTGGGCGGTCGCGCTATCGTGTGGGCATCCGAGCGAAGGCGGCCATGGACGAGAGCGTGACGGCAGGCTGGAGTGACTTCGCCGTGGCCATGGCGGGTGCCGCCGCGGCGCTGGCGGGCCTCGTCATGGTGGCGATCTCGGTGAACATCCGGGAGATCCTCGCACTCCCCGGTCTGCCGGCGCGGGCCGCGGCCGCCGTCGGCTCCCTCGTGCTGGTGGTGGTGACCGGCGGCCTGCTTCTGGTGCCCGGCCAGCCCGGGCCTCTCCTGGGCGTCGAGGTGCTCGTCGCCGTCGTACCGGCGGCCTGGCTGCACGCTGTCTCCCTGAGCCACCGGACCCGGAACAGTGCGACCCCGCGATACTCGCTCGCCGTCTATCTGCCGCTCGCCGCCATCCAGCTGCTCCCCTTCGTTCTGGGCGCCCTGCTGCTCATCGTGACCGGCGCCTCCGGCGGCGTCTACCTGGTCGCGGCCGGGGTGATTCTCACCATCATCGGCTCCATGCTCGACGCCTGGGTGCTGATGGTAGAAATCCGCCGCTAGCAGCCTCGCGAACCGTGAGTTAAGCCCCAGAATTTGGCGAGTTTTGGGGCTTTTCTCACGGTTCGCGGATGTGTGGGGCCGGGTGTGTCCGCGGGCGGGTGCAGTGTCAGTG
>NZ_PJJP01000014.1 GCF_002929555.1 Cryobacterium sp. N22 | reverse complement strand
GGCTCGTGCCGGCAGCGGGGCTGCCCGCGGGCGCGGCGGCGCGGTCCGAGCTGGCGTCGGCGGGAGTACTGACGCCGACAGGCGCGGGCGCATCAGAGGCTCGCTTCGCGCTGGCGACCGGGGTCGTACCAGAGACCGGGGCCGGGGTATCGGCGGCCGACCGCGAGGGCTCGGTCGGGGCCGGAGATCCGGGCACGCGGGTGGCCCAGCCCTGGCCGGCGGTTGCGGCCGGGGTGACCGCTGGAGCGGGGGCTCCCACCGGCGGGGTGGCCGCCGGAGCCGCGGAGGCGGCAGGTGCTGCGGCGGGAATGCGCGGGGCCGCAGGAGGCGCAGCGGCGGGAACGGCCGCGGCCTCGGCATCCGTGGTGCCGCCGTCGACGCCGATGCGACGCTCGAGGCGTTCGACGCGGGCGAGGGCGCCGCGGGTGCTGTCGTCGGTGGCGGGGATGAGCACGCGCGCGATCATCAGCTCGAGGTGTAGGCGCGGTGAGGTGGCGCCGGTCATCTCGGTGAGGGCGGCGTTGAGGATGTCCGCGGTGCGGCTCAGCTCGGCCGGACCGAACTTGGAGGCCTGCACGTGCATGCGGTCGAGTTCGTCCTGCGGTACGCCGCGGAGCACGGCCGCCGCAGCGGCGGCGCTGGTCGCGGCCACGATGATGAGGTCGCGCATGCGCTCGAGCAGGTCTTCGACGAAACGGCGGGGATCCTGGCCGGTCTGGATGACGCGGTCGACGGCGTCGAAGGCGGCCGAGGAGTTGCGGGCTGCGATGGAGTCGATGGCGTCGTCGAGCAGGGTTGCGTGGGTGTAGCCGAGCAGGGCCACGGCCCGCTCGTACTCGATGGCGTCGGTCTCGGAGCCGGCCATGAGCTGGTCGAGCAGCGAGAGGGTGTCGCGGGGCGAGCCGCCGCCGGCGCGCACCACGAGCGGCAGCACCCCGGGCGCCACGGTCATGTTCTCGCTGTCGCAGAGCTGCTGCACGTAGTCGAGCATGGGCGCCGGCGGTACCAGCCGGAACGGGTAGTGGTGGGTCCGCGAACGGATGGTCCCGATGACCTTCTCGGGCTCGGTCGTGGCGAAGATGAACTTCACGTGTTCCGGCGGCTCTTCGACGATCTTCAGCAGCGCGTTGAAGCCCTGCGGGGTGACCATGTGCGCCTCGTCGAGGATGAAGATCTTGTAGCGGTCGCGGGCCGGCGCGAAGATGGCGCGTTCGCGGATGTCGCGGGCGTCGTCCACACCGTTGTGGCTGGCCGCGTCGATCTCGACCACGTCGAGGGAGCCGCTGCCGTCGCGGGAGAGCTCGACACAGCTGGGGCAGACTCCGCAGGGAGTGTCGGTGGGGCCCTCTGCGCAGTTGAGGCAGCGGGCGAGGATGCGGGCGGAGGTGGTCTTGCCACAGCCGCGGGGCCCGCTGAAGAGATAGGCATGATTGACCCTGTTGGTGCGCAGGGCGGTCATGAGCGGATCGGTCACCTGGGACTGACCGATCATTTCGGCAAAAGTCTCTGGCCGGTAACGGCGATACAGGGCGGTAACCACGAGGTCAATCGTACTTGCTGCCACCGACACCCCGGTTGGTTCGCCCCCAGCCCTGGGGGTGGGACTGCGGGCTCAGCGGCGACCGCTCGCGAAAGCGGTGCTGTGGCTGCTTCGGGTGTCGCGAAGCAACCGTTCCCCCGCTCTCGCGAGATATGGCACGTGGCACCACGGAGCATCCACTCGCGAATGCGGTGCTGGGGCTCGCGAAAGCGGTGCCGTGGCTGCTTCGGGTGTCGCGAAGCAGCCACACGACCGCTTTCGCGAGAGGTGGTGGGCGCGGGCGGGCGCGGCGGGCAGCTAGAAGTCGGTGTGGCCGAGGTCGGGGCGGGGGACGAAGCGGGCCAGGGTGGACTCGGTGCCGTGCAGGCACAGGATGACCAGCTCGTTCTCCGCTCGGAGCACCGGGCCGGGCACGTAGAGGGTGGTCTGCGGGCCGCGGTCCCAGAACCGGCCGAGGTTGAACCCGTTTATCCAGGCCTGGCCCTTGCCCCAGCCGGCGGTGCTGAGGAACAGGTCGACGCCGGGCTCGGCGGCGAACCGGCCGCGCGCAAACGCCGGACCGGCGAGCGAGACGGCCGGGGCCGCGACCGCGACCGCTAGCGCTACCGCGGAGCGTCCGGGCGCCCGCTCCTGGTCGGGATCGGGAGTCAGATCGCGCTCCAGAATCAGGTCGAGGTCGAGATCGTGGTCCCCGGCCCGCACGGTGTGCCGGGGGTGTGGGGCGAAGAGGGCGCTGCCGGATGCGACGAAGCCGTCCACGTCGAGCGGCAGCACCTGCCAGTCCCGCAACGCGGCGCCGTCGAGGGTGGCCGGGCCGATCAGGCCCTTGTCTTCGCCGATGCGGGGGCCGTAGTTGACCCGGCCCTGGTCCTCCACGAGCAGGTCGAGGCGCTCGCCCGCGGGCAGGCTGATCGAGCGGTCGTGGTGGTCGCGTTGCAGCACGCCGACGGGGTTGCCGTCGACGAAGGCCAGGGCGCGGTCACGCACCTCGCCGAACGACAGCACCCGCGCAGCCGGAGTCAGCCGGCTGCGGTACAGGGCGAACCCGGTGTACTGGCCGAGGGCATCCATGCTGGGCAGCTCGGCGACCAGCTCAACGGAAACGTCGGCCAGCTCGGGCAACGCATCCCAGAGCGAGACCGACTCATCGAGCGCCACCGCGAACGCCGGGGCGGGCGCGACCGGGGCGGGCAGTTCGGCGGGCACGGGGCCGTACCGGGCGAGCACCTCGCGGAAGGCGAGGTATTTGGCGGTGATCTCGCCGCTTTCGGAGAGCGGTGCGTCGTAGTCGTAGGAGGTGACGGTGGGCTGGAAGACGCCCTTGTCGTTGGCGCCGTTGGTGAAGCCGAAGTTGGTGCCGCCGGTGAACATGTACAGCGACACGCTGGCGCCGGTGGCGAGCAGGTCGTCGAGCTCGCGGGCGGAGTCCTCGGCCGAGGTGGTGTGGTGGTGCGCGCCCCAGTGGTCGAACCAGCCGTTCCAGAACTCGGCGCACATCAGCGGCCCCGTGGGCTGGTGCCGGCGGAGCACCGCCAGGCGCTCGGTGGCGCGGGAACCGAACGAGCCGGTCTTGTGCAGCTCGGGCAGGCTGCCGTCGTCGAGCATCTGGTCGGTGGGCTGGTCGATGGTGGTCAGCGGCACCGTGATTCCGCCGGCCCGGTTGAGCTCGACGAGCGCGCGCAGATAGCTTTTGTCGTCGCCGTAGGCGCCGTACTCGTTCTCGATCTGCACGAGGATGACGGGGCCGCCCCGGTCGATCTGCCGGGACGCCACGATCGGCAGCAGCTGCGCGAAGTACTCGGCCACAGCCGCCATGTAGAGCGGCTCATTCCGTCGCACACCCACGGCGGGATCGGTGAACAGCCAGCCGGGCAGGCCGCCGTTGTCCCACTCGGCGCAGATGAACGGGCCGGGCCGCACGATGGCGTACATGCCCTCGGCCGCGATCAGGTCGAGAAACCGGGCCAGGTCGAGCTGCCCGGTCGTGTCAAAACCGCCGCGGGCCGGCGAGTGCGCGTTCCAGGCCACGTAGGTCTCGATGGTGTTCAGGCCCATCAGGCGGGCCTTGTGGATGCGGTCGGCCCAGTGATCCGGGTGCACCCGGAAATAATGGATGGCCCCGGCGAGCACCCGGAACGGCTCCCCGTTGAGGAGGAAGTCCTTGTCGCCGATCGCAAAGTCGCCCATGATCAGGCCGCCGTTCGGGCGCGGCCGAGTACGGCGACGCCGGTGGCCGGGAGGGTGAGCGAGTCCGCGGCGAGGGTGCTGCCGCCGAGATCGACGGCCACGAGCCGGCCGTCGGCCGTGCCCAGCGGCACGGTCACGGCCGTGTCGGAGTGGTTGATGTAAAAAAGGTACTCCGTGGAGTCGGATTGGCGCACGGCGAGCTGCACAATCCCGTGCACGGCGTCCGGCAGCGGGGAGACGATCTCGGCGGCGGCGGCGAACCGGCCCAGCAGCGCCACAAGGGCGTCGGGGTCGAGAACCGTGGCGACGAAGCTGGCCCGGCCGGCTGTGCCGGTCCCTGTCGACACCGTCCGGCTGGTCACGGCCGGCACGCCGGGGAACGGGCCGTCCAGGAATCGAGCGAGCACCTCGACGTCGGCGTCCACCGTGACGTCGTGGGTGAGCAGCGACCCCGTGGACCCGGCCGGCAGGTCGCCGGAGAGTCGCACGGTCTGGCCCGGCTGCAGGCCGCCGAACTCCTCGGCGCGCACGCCGAGCAGCTCCCGGAACGCTCCGGGGTAGCCGCCGGGGTGGATGTGGTCGTCGGCGTCGGCGATGCCGGAGAACACGCCGACGACCAGGTGGCCGCCGGTGCGGGCGTAGTCGGCCAGGGCATCCGCCAGCGGCTGCGGCACCACGTAGAGCATCGGCGCGATGACGATGTCGTACCCGGCGAGGCCGTGGCCGCTCAGCACCGACCGGGCGGGCACGATGTCGGCCTGCAGGCCGTTGGTGAGCGCGGCGGTGTACCAGGCCATAGCCTCGGCCTTGTAGCGCAGCAGCTCGGTGGGGTGCGAGTCGAGTTGGGAGGCCCACCAGGAGTCCCAGTCGAAGAGGATGCCGATGCGGGCCTGCTTGGTGCGGCTGCCGGCGACCTCGGCGAGGCCGGCCAGTTCGCCGCCGAAACGGGCAACGCTGCGGAACACCGAGCTGTTCTCCCCCGCGTGCGGGAGCATCGCGGAGTGGAACTTCTCGGCGCCGGCCAGGGACTGGCGCCACTGGAAGAAGCAGATCGCGTCGGCGCCGTGGGCCAGGTGGGTGAGGCTGTCGCGGCGCAGCTGGCCGGGTGTCTTGGCCTGGTTCACCGGCTGCCAGTTGACGGCGCTGGTGGAGTGCTCCATCAGGAACCACGGTGCCCGACCGGCGATCTGGCCGGTGAGGTTGGCGGAGAAGGAGAGCTCGTCGAATGCCTGCGGGTCGGCCACGAGCAGGTAGTGGTCGTTGGAGACCAGGTCGATCTCGCCGGCCCAGTCGGCGTAGTCCATGCCGCGGGACTCGCCCATCACCATGAAGTTCGTGGTGATCGGCACGTCGGGCGTGATCTGGCGCAGTACCTCTCGCTCGGCGACCAGGTAGCCCTTGAGGGCGTCGCTGGAGAACCGGGCGAAGTCGAGCTGCTGGGTGGGGTTCGGATGCGTCGCGGCGAGGCGCGGCGGCAGGATCTGGCTCCAGGAGGAGTAGTTCTGCGACCAGAACGCCGTGCCCCAGGCCCGGTTGAGCTCGGTGAGGGTGCGGTAGCGGGCCTCGAGCCAGGTGCGGAATGCGTTCGCCGCGTCGTCCGAGAAGTCGTAGACGTTGTGGCAGCCGAGTTCGTTGCTGATGTGCCACATCGACAGGGCGGGGTGGTCCGCGTAGCGCGTGGCCATCTTCTCGACCAGGGCCAGTGCGTAGCGGCGGAACACCGGTGAGGTGGGGCGCCACTGCTGGCGGCCGCCGGGCCAGATGGTCTCGCCGACCCGGTTCACCGGCAGCACCTCCGGGTGCAGCTCGGTGAGCCACGGCGGCGGGCTGGCGGTGGCGGTGGCGAGGTCCACGGCGATGCCGTTGGCGTGCAGCAGGTCGATGGCGCGGTCGAGCCAGCCGAAATCCCAGCTGTCGGGGGTGGGCTGCAGTAGCGCCCAGGAGAAGATGCCGACGCTGACGATGTTGACGCCGGCCTCGCGCATCAGCCGCATGTCCTCGGCCCAGACCTCTTCGGGCCACTGCTCGGGGTTGTAGTCGGCGCCGTAGCCGATCCGGGCGGTGTGCCCGGGCAGGCTCTCGGTGCCGTCGGCGAGGGTGTGCGCCTCGGGCCAGCGCACCCAGCGGGTCGCGGTCACGACGGTCGAGCTCACGGCGCTCATGCTGCGCTCCGGGCGGAGAGACGCACAATCGACCAGGACAACGCGGGCAGCACAACGGTGGCGGCGGTGCCGTCGTCGGCCAGCGTCACCTCCGACAACTCGACCGGATGCACGGTGTCCTGATGGTCCACCGCGTTGGTCGCGAACCGATCACCACCCTCCGGCGCGAACAGGCTCTGCGCCGAGAGCACCGCGCCGGCGGGGGCGCCGGCCAGGTCGACTTCGAGGGTGAGCGGGTCGGTGCTGGACCGGTTGACGAGGAACAAGACGATCTCCTCGTCGGTAGCGGTCACCGCGGCATCCGCCAGGTCGACGGTGCCGTGCGCCCTGGTGTCGTAGGTGTCGGAGTGGATGGTGGCGGCCAGCACGTCGCCGCGGGCGGCGGTTGCGGTGAGGGCGAAGGGGAAGAAGGTGGTCTGGCGCCAGGCCGGGCCGTTCGGCTCGGAGCGGATCGGTGCGATGACGTTCACGAGCTGGGCGAGGTTGGCCATGTTGACCCGATCGCTGTTGCGCAGCAGGGAGATCAGCAGGGAGCCCACCACGACGGCGTCGCTGACGTTGTATTCGTCTTCGATCAGGCGCGGGTGTGTATTCCAGTCGCCCGTGAACAGGGGTTCCTTGTCGACCTCGTTGAACCGGGTCTGGTCCCAGACGTTCCACTCGTCGACGCTGATGCCGATGAACTTGTCCAGGCCCTGGGCCACGGTGACCTCGTCGATGATCTGGGCGACGTCGCCGATGAAGCGGTCCAGGCCCACGCCGGAGGCGAGGAAGCTGCCCAGGTCGCCGGGCTTTTCCTCGTAGTAGGCGTGCAGGGAGATGTGGTCGACGAGCTCGATGGTGTGCTCGAGCACGGTGCGTTCCCAGCTGCCGAAGGTGGGCATTTCGGCGTTGGAGCTGCCGGCGACGACGAGTTCGACGGTGGGGTCGACCCATTTCATCACCCGGGCGGTTTCGGCGGCGAGCCGGCCGTACTCCTCGGCGGTCTTGTGGCCGATCTGCCAGGGGCCGTCCATCTCGTTGCCCAGGCACCAGACCCGGATGTCGAACGGTTCGGTGCGCCCGTTGGCCTGGCGCTGGTCACTGAGCGCGGTGCCGGCCGGGTGGTTGGCGTATTCGAGCAGGGCCGCGGCCTCGGCGATGCCCCGGGTGCCCAGGTTCACGGCCTGCATGATCTCGACACCGGCCGCGTCGGCCCAGTCGGCGAATTCGTGCAGGCCCACCTCGTTGGTCTCCACCGAGTGCCAGGCCAGGTCCAGGCGCACCGGGCGGTCGGCGCGCGGCCCGACGCTGTCTTCCCAGCGGAAACCCGAGACGAAGTTGCCGCCCGGGTAGCGGATCAGGCTGGGGTTCAGCTCACGCACGAGATCGAGCACGTCTTGGCGGAAGCCATCCACGGTAGCGGTGGGGTGCCCGGGTTCGTAGATGCCCGTGTACACCGCGCGGCCCATGTGCTCGACGAACGAGCCGAAGAGCCGGGGTGAGACGGGGGCAACGATGTCGTCGCGGGTGATGCTGAGCCGGGCGTGAAACACGAAGTGGATCCTCTGGTTGGAAGCTGATGTTGCGCAAAGGGTGGGCCGCCCGGTTGGACTGGCCCACCCTTCGCCCGGTCTTACTCGGTGACCGTGAAGCCCTGCTCGTTGCCGTAGGCGGCGATGGCCTTCTGCCAGTCGGTCAGACCGGCGTTGAGGTCGGACTTGTCGGCGTAGGACTGGCCGACGGTGTCGGAGAAGATGCTGTTTGAGTAGACCTGGAACGGCAGGTAGCTCCAGCCCTCGACGACGTCGTTGGCGGACTGCACCAGGACCTCGTTGATCTTCTGGCCGCCGAAGTACTCGCTCTCGTAGCCGAGGAATTCGCCGGACTCGAGGTCGGCGACGGTGGACGGGAATCCGCCGGCGTCGATGGAGATCTGGGTGCCTTCACCGGAGTTCATGAACTCGACGAAGCCGGCCGCGGCGAGCTTGTTCTTGCTCTGGGCGAGCACGGCGTCGCCGCCGCCACCGTTCTCGGCGCTGGCGGTGTCGCCGGCCTCGTAGACGGGCAGCGGGGCCACGCGCCAGTTTCCGGAGGCTTCCGGCACGCCGGATTCCAGGTTGCCGGGCATCCAGGCGCCGATGTTGAGGGTGGCGATGGTGCCGTCGCCCAGGCCCCGGTACCACTCGTCGCTCCAGCTGGAGGTCGGCGCGATGAGGTCCTTCTCGAGCAGCTGGTTCCAGGTATCGGCGAACTTCTTCGAGCCCTCGTCCTGCAGGTTGATCGCCACGTCGGTGGAGTCGGTGGTGGTGAACGGCTGGCCGCCGGCCTGCCAGATCATGCTGGTGGCGAAGCCCGCGTCGCCGGTGTCGTTGGTGATGTAGGCGTTCGGGTTGGCCGCGTGCAGCTTCTCGGCGGTGGCGATGTACTCGTCCCAGGTGGTGGGCACGGTGAGGCCGTACTGGTCGAAGACGGCCTTGTTGTAGAACATGGCCATGGGGCCGGAGTCCTGCGGAAGAGCGTAGACGCCGCCGTCAAGGTTCACCGAACCCCAGGTGCTGGCGGTGTACTGGTCCTCGAGCGAGTCCAGGCCGAAGTCGCTCAGGTCGACGAGAGCCTCGGAGAGGGCGAACTGCGGCAGCGCGTAGTACTCGATCTGGGCCACGTCGGGTGCGCCCGAGCCGGCCTTGATCGCGTTCTGCAGCTTGATGTACTGGTCGTTGCCGGTGCCGGCGTTGACTACGTCGACCGTGACGTTGGGGTACTTCTTTTCGAACGCAGTGGCGATGTCCTCCACGGCCGGGGCCCAGGCCCAGACGGTGAGGGTGGTTTCTTCCTGCAGTGCGGCTTCGATGTCGTCGGCGTTGCCGGTCTCGGCTCCGCCTCCGCCGGTGGAGGCGCAGGCTGCGAGGGAGACGCTCAGCGCGAGTCCGGTGGCGACGGCGAGTGCGGTGCGGCGCAGGCGCGTGTTGCTGTGTGGTGCTTTCATGGGGTGCCTTTCACTTCCTTGTAAACGGATGTTCGGTGCTGCGGATGACGGATGGTGCGGGTAAGGCTGGTTGGATCGGTCTTGGGGGTTACGCCTTGACGGAGCCGGCGGCGAGGCCGGACTGCCAGTAGCGCTGCAGGAACAGGAACGCCACGACGATCGGCACGATCGTGAGCAGCGACCCGGTGATGACGAGGTTGTAGATGACGTCGCCGCCCACGGTCTGGGCCTGCATGTTCCACTGCTTGAGCCCGACGGTGAGCGGGTACCAGGTGGGTTCGCTGAGCATGATCAGGGGCAGGAAGTAGTTGTTCCAGGTGGCCACGAGAGTGAACAAGAGCACCGTGACGAGGCCGGGGGCCAGGAGCTTCAGCGAAATGGTGAAGAAGGTGCGGAACTCGCCCGAACCATCCATTCGCGCGGCCTCGAGCACCTCGGTGGGCACCGCGTCCATGGCGTAGGTCCAGATCAGGTACAGGCCGAACGGGCTGATCAGCGAGGGCAGGATGACCGCCCACGGGGTGTTGGTCAGGCCCATCTGGCTGAACATCAGGAAGGTCGGCACCGCCAGGGCCGTGCCGGGGATGGCGACGGCGCCGAGCACGACCGCGAAGACGGCCTTCTTGCCGGGGAAGTTGAATTTGGCCAGGCCGTAACCGCCGAGCGCGGCGAGGAAGGTGGCACCGCCGGCGCCGACGACGACGTAGAGCACCGTGTTGCCGAACCAGCGCACGAAGACGCCGTCGTTGTAGGTGAGTGTGGCGACGATGTTGTCCCAGAGGGCGAAGTCGCCGCTGAACCACAGGCCGAACGAGTTGAGCAGCTCGGCCTGGGTCTTGGTGGAGTTCACGAACAGCCAGAACAGGGGCAGCAGGCTGTAGATCAGCAGGGCGCCCATGACGATGGTGAGGATGATGGACTTCTTGGTGTGCAGCGCCTGGGTCTGCTTGGCCGCCTTGGTGTAGCGGGGCATCCGCGAGCCTTTTGTGGGGCCGGCCGCGGCATCCGTGGTGGACAGCGCTGTGGCCCGGTCAACACTCGACATCTCAGACCTCCTTCCGCGAACCGGAGTTCTGCACGATGTAGGCGATGACGGCGGTGATGAGGCCGACGATGATCGCGATGGTGGCCGAGTAGTTGTACTGCTGACCCGAGAACGACAGGTTGTAGGCGTACATGTTCGGCGAGAAATAGGTGGAGATGGTGTTGGGCGCCAGCGACTGCAGAATGCTCGGCTCGTTGAACAGCTGGAAGCTGCCGATCACCGAGAAGATGCCGCCGATCACGATCGCGGGGCGCAGCGCCGGCAGTTTGATGCTGCGGATGATGCGGAACGCGTTGGCGCCGTCGAGGGACGCGGCCTCGTAGAGGTCGGTGGGGATCACCCGGAGGGCGGCATAGAACAGGATCATGTTGTAGCCGATGAATTCCCAGGTGACGATGTTGCCGATCGCGGCGAGCACCCAGGTGTTGCCCAGCGGGTTGGGGATGGCGAGCTCGAAGAAGTCGTTGAGGTTGCCGACCAGGCCGAACTTGGTGCCGTACATGAAGCCCCACATGAGCGTGGCGACCACGGCGGGAACCGCGTAGGGCAGGAAGATCGCGATGCGGAAGAAGCTGGAGAGGTGCAGGCGGGCGCTGTCGATGGCGAGGGCGGCGAAGAGGGCGATGCCGAGCATGATCGGCACCTGCACCACGAAGAACAGGGTGACCCGGCCCATCGACTCCCAGAACTTGGGGTCGGTGAGCGCCTGGCCGTAGTTCTCGAAGCCCACGAAGGAGTTGCCGCCGACGAGCTGGTCTTTGAAGAAGCTGAGGTAGATCGAGTACAGCACCGGGGCGATGAGCACGAGGGCGAACACGATCATGAACGGGCCGATGAACTTCCAACCGGTCCAGTCGCGTTTCTGCACGCGGGGCTTGGGCTTGCGGCGGCTCGGCTGCGCCCATTTACTGCGTGTCTGGCCACTAGGGGGGAGTGTTGACAGCGTCGTCATGCCTTTTTCTCTGGCTCGATAGGGTGATGCGATGGATGGTGGAACGTGACGATCATGTTTACGTAAACATGACGTGTAAGCACGGTAGCATGTTTACGTAAACATACGGAATCTTTTTTGGGACGGGGAGGGCACGTGGCACCGAACAGCGCGACAGACAGCGCGCCGGCCGCTCCCCCGGCCCGCGCGCAGCGCCTGCCGTCCATGGCGGATGTCGCCGCTCTGGCCGGCGTCTCCTCCCAGACCGTCTCCCGGGTGGTGAACGGTCGCAGCAACGTCGACGCCGACACCCGCGACCGGGTGCTCGCCGCCATGGACGAGATCGGCTACCGACCCAACAGTGCCGCCCGCGCTCTGAAGTCGGGCAAGTTCAGCACCATCGGCGTGATCATGTTCACCCTGTCCAGCTTCGGCAACATGCGCACCCTCGACGCTGTCGCCACCGCCTCCGCCGAGGCCGGCTATTCGATCACGCTCATCCCGGTGGCTCTGCCCACCCAGGGCGCCGTCGCCGGCGCCGTGAACCGGCTCGCCGAGCAGGCCGTTGACGGCATCGTGATCATCATGGAAGCGCACATCCTGGACCGGATCGACGTGACCGTGCCGACCGGGCTGCCCGTGGTGATCGTCGACTCCGACGCCGGTGAGCGCTACACCGTGGTCGACACCGACCAGACCGAGGGCGCCCGGCTGGCCACCCAGCACCTGCTCGACCTTGGGCACCGCACGGTCTGGCACATCGCCGGGCCCGAGTCGTCGTTCTCGGCCGGGCGCCGCACGGCATCCTGGCGCGCCACCCTCAAGGCGGCCGGGGCCCCGGTGCCGCCCGTGCTGGAGGGCGACTGGAGCGCGCAGAGCGGCTACCTGCACGGGGTGGCGCTGGCCGCCGACCCGTCGGTGACGGCGATCTTCGCCTCGAACGACCAGATGGCCCTCGGCGTGATGCGGGCCATGCACGAGGCCGGCCGGTCGGTGCCGGAATCCTGCAGTGTGGTCGGCTTCGACGACATGCGTGAGGCGGATGCCTTCTGGCCGCCGCTGACCACCGTGCACCAGGACTTCGGCCAGGTGGGGCGGCTCTGCATCGAGAAGCTGCTGCGCCAGATCGACTCCCCCGCGGCGGTGGGTCCCGGCACCACCATCGTGCCCACGCACCTCGTGGTGCGCGCGAGCACGGCGCCCCCGCCCAGCTAGGCACCCGCCCTCCTCTGCCGCCGGTCGAGCCGTCCGTTGGTCGGCCGTCCGTTGGTCGAGCCCGTCGAGACCCCGTAAGACACCCTGCGGCAATTCGGTGCGACGGACACGACCCGAGCCCGACTCACCGGGTCTCGACAAGCTCGACCAACGAGATGGGGCGAGTCGAGACCCGGTCGCGAGGTCTCGACACGGGCGCCCGCTGGAGTGAACGGAGAATACCCCCGTTCTGAGGTAATCGCTACCCCCCTCCAACGTAGATGCGCCAAATCCGACGCGCTTAATAGACGGCAAAATCGGTGATTCGTCACGGAGAAATGAATATTCGTCGGTTCTCTCAGAATGCTTGAAATCGCGATTCGGACGACTAAAAATATTCTCCAACACGACACAGACGTCGAAGGCAGGCGTCGTGCACACCTCGATTTATCAAGGAGAGTCATGTCGAACACATATCCTGCATCCGCCCCGGGGACCCCCGGCCTGGACACTAGCACCGCGTCCGAGACCGGATCCGGCTCAGGTGCCAAAGAACGCGCCGCCGAGGTGAAGGACACCTCGGTCGCCGCCGGTCAGCATGTCGCGGGGGTGGCCACAGACGAGCTCCACAAGGTCGGGAGCGAATCCAAGCGTCAGGCCAAGGACCTCTACCGCCAGACGCAGAGCGAACTCGCCGACCAGGCCGCCGCGCAGCAGAAACGTGTCGCGTCCGGCCTTCGCACGCTCGGCGACGAATTCGGCTCGATGGCCGAGTCGTCCGAGAACCAGGGCGTGGCCAGCGACCTCGCCCACCAGGCCGCGACACGGGCAGCCGGCGTCGCCGACTGGCTTGACCAGCGTGACCCGGGTGGCCTGCTCGACGAGGTGAAGGGGTTCGCCCGCCGCCGCCCGGGCACCTTCATCGCCATCGCCGCCGTCGCCGGGGTCCTGGCCGGCCGCCTCACCCGTTCGGTGATCGCCGACAACAAGGAGTCCTCGGACACCGGCGCGCAGAGCGGCACCAGCACGCCGACCGGGGCCGCTTCCCAGACAGGGGCGGGCATGCCCACCGGAGTCAGCACGTCCCCCGGAGTCAGCACACCCCCACGAGCCGGCACAGCCGCCGGCACCGGCGCCCCGCTCTCGGCGGGCTATCCCGAATCCCGGGAGAACCGAAATGAGTGACCTGCCCACCCCCTCCGAACGCAAGGCGGCAGACACTTCACTGGGCGACCTGCTCAGCGAGGTGACCCGCGACGTGTCAGTTCTCATGCGCCAGGAAGTCGAGCTGGCCAAGGCCGAGGTGCGGCAGTCGGCTACCCGGGCCGGCAAGGGCGCCGGGATGCTCGGCGGAGCCGGTTATGCCGGCCATCTCACCGTGCTCTTCCTGTCGCTCGCGGCCTGGTGGGGGCTCGGACACGTCATCGACATCGCCTGGGCGGCCGTGATCGTCGCCGTGGTCTGGGCCATCGTGGCCGCCGTGCTCTTCGTGCTCGGCCGCAACGAGATGAAGGCCATCAAGGGCGCGCCCGCGACCGTCGACTCCCTGAAGCAGATTCCTGACGCACTGAAACGAAACGAGGAAAACCGATGAGCACCTACGACACCAGCTCCGATCCCGAGGTTCTGCGGACCCAGATCGAACAAACCCGTCGCGGCCTAGGAGCCGACGTCGACGCCCTGGCCGACAAGGTCACCCCCGGCAAGATCATGCAGCGCCAGTCCACCAAGGTTCGCGGCGCGTTCAGCTCGATGAAAGACAAGGTGATGGGCTCGGCATCCGACGCCGGCGATTCGCTGGGCGGGGTGGCCGACGAAGCCTCCGGGCTCGCGCATTCCGCCGTCGCCCAGGCCAAAGGCAACCCGCTCGCGGTGGGCCTGATCGCCTTCGGCGTCGGCTGGCTGGCCTCGTCGCTGCTGCCCGCCAGCACAGCCGAGAAGAAGATCGCGGCCAACGTGAAGGAGGCCGCCGAGCCGCTGGTCCACGAGGTCGCCGACGCGGCGAAGCAGGTGGGCGAGAACCTCAAGGAACCACTCGCCGAAGCCGCCGACGCGGTGAAAGGCACGGCCACGGATGCGGCCGGCACCGTGAAGTCCGAAACGACGTCATCCGCTGACGAGGTGCGGGACACGGCCAAGCACGCCGGGCAGGGCACCGTCGGCTAACGACGGCCTCCGGCACCATCCGCTAGAACGAACGAGGAGATACCCCGGTGGCCCGCAACGACGCCCGTGACAAGAAGAACACCGCTCCCTCGCCCGACGATCCGCGCAAGCCGGATTCGCCGGGCGAGGTGGAAAAGCCGTCCTGGAAGTACGCCCTGCGCAAGACCATGCGCGAGTTCAGCGCCGACCAGTGCACCGACATCGCCGCGTCGCTGACCTACTACGCCGTGCTGGCGCTGTTCCCGGCGCTGATCGCGCTGATCTCGCTGCTGGGTGTGTTCGGCCAGGGTGAGCGGTCCACCGACACGATCCTCGACCTCGTCAACGAGGTCGCTCCCGGCGGCACGGCCGACGTGCTGCGCGAGCCTCTCGAACAGTTCAGTTCGTCGCCCGCCGCCGGGTTCGCCCTGGTCTTCGGCATCGTGCTGGCCATCTGGTCGGCATCCGGCTACGTCGGCGCGTTCAGCCGGGCCATGAACCGGATCTACGAAATCGAAGAGGGTCGGCCGTTTTGGAAGCTGCGCCCGATGCAGCTGGTAGTGACCATCGTCAGCATCCTGCTGATCCTCATCATGGTCGTGGTCCTGATCGTGTCGGGGCCCGTCACGGATGCCGTGAGCAGTGCTCTCGGCCTCGGCGAGACCGTGCAGATTGTGTGGTCCATCCTCAAGTGGCCGATCCTGGCCCTGGCCGCGGTGCTGATCATCGCGATCCTGTACTACGCCACTCCGAACGCGAAGCAGCCGAAGTTCCGTTGGCTCAGTCTGGGCGCGCTGCTGGCACTGGTGGCGCTGGTGATCGCGTCGTTCCTGTTCGGGCTCTACGTCACGAACTTCTCCAACTACGACCGCACCTACGGCTCGCTCGCCGGCATCGTGGTGTTCCTGCTCTGGCTCTGGATCGCCAACCTCGCTCTGCTGTTCGGTGCCGAGTTCGACGCCGAACTCGAGCGCAGTCGCCAGCTGCAGGCCGGCATCGCGGCGGAGGAAGACATCCAGTTGCCGCCGCGGGACACCCGCAAGAGCGACAAGGCCGCCGACAAGGAACGTGCCGACATCGCCGCGGGACGGCGCCTGCGCGAGGACAGCGCGGAACGCCACAACACCAAGAGTTGA
The DNA here is from genome assembly GCF_002929555.1 of Cryobacterium sp. N22. Classification (GTDB taxonomy): domain Bacteria; phylum Actinomycetota; class Actinomycetes; order Actinomycetales; family Microbacteriaceae; genus Cryobacterium. The sequence goes on along the minus strand of NZ_PJJP01000014.1, from coordinate 23,039 downwards.
CGCCCGCCCGCCGAATCTGACCGTCGATCCACCCCCTCCCCGGAAAGGACAATCATGTATTTCCACGTGCAACGACTCATCCACGACATCGCCCAGGACGAGCCGGATCCGGCAGCCGCCAACGCGCTGCAGGAGGGCCTCGGCGGGCAGTTCGGCGAGATGCGCACCATGATGCAGTACCTCTTTCAGTCGATGAACTTCCGCGGGCCTGCGGCCAAGCCGTACCGCGACCTGATTCAGGGCATCGGCACCGAGGAGATCAGCCACGTCGAACTGATCGGTACCACCATCTCCCGGCTGGTGGACGGCTCGCCCCGCTACCAGGGCAAGGTCACCGACCCGCTGGACAAGGCCGGCGCAGGCGGGGCGATCCCGCTGGAGATCGCCCTCGACCACAGCAACATCCATCACTACCTGGTGGGCGCCCAGGGTGCGCTGCCGGTTGACGCCGTGGGCAACCCGTGGAGCGGCAGCTACGTGTACAACTCCGGCAATCTGGTGCTCGACCTGCTGTACAACCTGATGCTGGAGTCCACCGGCCGGCTGCAGAAGTGCCGGATCTACGAGATGACCGCGAACAAGACCGCGCGCTCCACCATCGCGTACCTCATCGTGCGGGACCAGGCCCACGAGAACGCGTACGCCAAGGCGCTGGAGACTCTGGGTGTGCACTGGAACACCCTGCTGCCGATTCCGAAGACCAACGCCGAGAAGTTCCCCGAGGTGAAGAAGCTGCTCGACCTGGGCCTGCACAGCAAGCAGTACACCTTTGACCTCGCCGACCAGTCGGAGGCGGGCAAGATCTTCCAGGGGATGTCCCCCTCCAAGGACGGTACGGACCTGGTCGCCGACGAGCAGGCGCCTGAGGGTGTGCCGTCGGTGATCGCCGCCGAACGGATGGAGGAGTTCGCTCCCGGATTGGATCCGGCGCTGATGGAACTGATCCAGGCCACCGCGGATATGGAGATGGCCGAGGTGGACGTGTCGTATGGCCCGTTGAAGGCCTCGCCGAAGACAAAATGAGAGCCCTCACCTGGCAGGGCAAGCGGAACGTCACGGTCGAGGAGGTGCCCGACCCTGTCATTGAGCAGCCCACGGATGCCGTCATCCGGATCACCTCGACGGCCATCTGCGGGTCGGACCTGCACCTCTATGAGGTCCTGGGCCCGTTCCTGGCGGCCGGCGACGTCCTCGGGCACGAATCGATGGGGGTTGTCGAGGACGTGGGCGCCGCCGTGCGCGGTCTCAAGCCCGGCGACAGGGTGATCATTCCCTTCGTGATCGCCTGCGGCGACTGCTTCATGTGCCGACGCGGCCTGACCACCCAGTGCGAAACCACCCAGAACCACGCCCACGGCACCGGGGCCGCGCTGTACGGCTACACCGAGTTGTACGGCTCGGTGCCGGGCGGCCAGGCGGAACGCTTGCGCGTGCCCCTGGCCGACTTCAACGCGCGCAAGGTCGGTCACGACCTGCCCGACGAACGTTACCTGTACCTCACCGACATCCTGCCCACCGCGTGGCAGGGCGTGGCCTACGCCGACCTGCCGGAGGATGGTGTGCTCGGCGTGCTCGGGCTCGGACCGGTGGGCCAGTTCGTCGGCCGGATCGGCCGGTACCTGGGTCACCGGGTGGTGGCCGTTGACCCGGTGCCCGAGCGCCGGCTGCTGGCCGAGCGGTACGGCATGGAGGTTCTCGACCTCACCGACGACGTGCTCGACCGGTTGCGGGACGCCACCGACGGCCGCGGCCCGGACTCCATCGTGGACGCCGTGGGCCTGGAAGCGCACGGCTCGCCCGGCGCCGGCCTGGCCCAGGCCGCCGTCGGGCTGCTGCCGGACGCCGTGGCGAAGAAGGTGCTCGACACCGCCGGGCTCGACCGCCTCGGCGCCCTGAACCTCGCCGTCGACGCTGTGCGCCGCGGTGGCACGCTCTCGCTCAGCGGCGTCTACGCCGGCGTGGCCGATCCGGTGCCGATGCGGTCCCTGTTCGACAAGCAGGTGAGCATGCGGATGGGCCAGTGCAATGTGCACCGCTGGTTGGACACGCTGATGCCGCTGGTGGAAGACCCGGCCGACCCGCTCGGTGTGGAAGACCTGATGACGCACCGGGTGCCGCTGGAGCGGGCACCGGAGATGTACGAGATGTTCCAGAAGAAGGAGAAGGGCTGCATCAAGGTGGTACTCACGCCCTGAGCCCGGCCGGCTCTTCGACTAGAAGCCGCGGCCACCCGTGACGGGAACAACCGCGCCCGAGATGTACGAGGACTCCGGCGAGGCCAGGAACACGTAGGCGCCGGCCAGTTCGGCCGGCTGTCCGGCCCGGCCCAGCGGGGTGTCCTGCCCGAAGCTGGGCAGCTTGTCCGGCCAGGAGGTTGCCGGAATCAGCGGGGTCCAGATCGGACCGGGCGCAACAGAGTTGACCCGCACCCCGACCGGCCCCAGCTGTTGTGCCAGCGCCTGGGTGAAGGCCACCAGGGCGGCCTTGGTCATCGCGTAGTCGATGAGCTGCGGCGACGGGCTCGACGCCTGGATCGACGAGGTGGAAATGATCGACGAGCCTGGAGCCAGGTGCGGGATGGCAGCGCGCGCGATCCACATCGTGGCGTACAGATTGGTCTTGAAGACCCTGTCGAACTCCTTCGTCGACAGGTTTTCCAGGCCGTCGCGGTTCTCCTGATACGCGGCATTCAGCACCAGGATGTCCAGTCCGCCCAGGGTGGTCAGTGTCTCGTTCACGATCGAGATGCAGTGGCCTTCCTCGCGGATGTCGCCGGGCAGCAGCAGGGCAGTGCGGCCGGCGGCGCGGATCAACTCGGCGGTCTCCTCGGCATCCTGCTGCTCTTCCGGCAGGTAGGAAATGGCGATGTCGGCGCCCTCCCTGGCGTAGGCGATGGCGACGGCCCGGCCGATGCCGGAGTCGCCGCCGGTGATGAGGGCGCGTTTGCCGGTGAGCTTGCCGCTGCCCCGGTAGGTGTTTTCGCCGTGGTCGGGTCGAGGGTCGGTGGCCCCGGTGAGCCCGGGTTGGTCCTGCTCCTGCTTGGGGAAGCCGTCGGAGAAATACTTGGTGGTGGGGTCTTCGTTCGCGGTCGCCATGAGTCGCTCCTTGTCGAGGTGGGGGCGCGGGTCAGTGCGACCCTAACCGGGGAGCCGGTAGTCCGCGCGGGGTGATGGCAGGCTTGTGCGGAGGCAGGCCGAAGGGCCCCGGGACTGCGTCACCGGGGCCCTTCGGTCTCGCCGGGGTCGGCGAGTCAGCTCAGTGCGAGCGGGCGCCGGTCACTTGCCGAGGCCGGCCTTGTCGACCCTGCGGTGGAACCGCATGCCGGCGAGGCCGCCGAGGATAGCGCCGCCGAGGCTCACGATGGCGATGCCGACGGCCGTGAGGATGCTGCCCAGGGCCAGGTCGCCCTCCTGGATCGGGATGCGAGGGAAGCTGTTGAGGTTGGCGAGGACGTTGAACTGGCTTCCCGCGATGGCGGCCACAATGGCCAGCACCACGGCCACGATGAGTGCCCACAGCCACACGGCGATACCCTGCTTCGCGCCGCTGAAGCGCGCCATGCGGCCCGCGACATAGCCCCCGCAGAAGTAGGACACGAAGACGACGACGGCCAGGGCGATCGCGCCGATCAGGCCGACGGTCGACGCGTTCTCGGCGGCGGCATCCGCGGTCTGGGCGGGGTCGGCCTGGTTGCCGAGGCCGACGGCCGCACCGGCGCCGGCCACCAGCGCGGTGAGGAGCACGGCCGCGCCGGTGGCGGTGAGCCAGCCGAAGAAGGCCGTACCGAACTTCATACCGCCGAACTGCTTCTTCTGCTTGGCGACGACATCCTGGCGGATTGTGTTGCCCGATGTCGTCGGGTGGGCGGCGGGTTCGGTGGGACCGGACGCCAGTGGACCGGGCGCGGTGGGGCGCGGGTCGGTGGGGTGCGGGTCGGTGAGGCGCGGGTCGGTTGGGCGCGGGTCGTTGGGTGCTGACGTCATGGTGTTCTCCTTTGAAGGACGGTTCCGGGGCTGAACCGGGTGTGTCGGGCGGTCCCTGTCGGGCCGCCGCCCGAAATGCTGGGTCACTACCTAGACGGTCCGAACCCCGCACCTGTCACGCCCGAGCGTGAAGAAACCTCAGTCGGTGTGACTCTGACCGGCATCCTGACCCAGTGGCTCTCCGCTGAGCAGCAACCCGTCTCCACTGTCAGCCGACGTGGCGAGTAGGTCGATCCAGGCCGGATTGAGTCCGCCGGTCGCGTTCCCGCTGAACTTGAAATACAGCGGGATACTGGGATGCAGCCAGAGACTGGACCTGGCGTCGCCGGCCGCCATGGGGTCGTCCCAGGTGAGGGCGAAGCTCTCGCCGCGGCGGAGCTTCGACCCGATGACGCTTTGCAAGTGCACCAGCGCGCGGTCGTCGAAATCGACCTCGGTCGCGCCGGAGATGAGCTTTCCCACGTCCATATCCCCCTTGGCTCTCGGCGCCCCGTCGTGTTTGGCGGGCGCCGCCATAAGTAGGACGCTTGCGCGGCGTGAAATGTCACGCGAAATCCGGAGCAGGAACGAAAATCGGCGCGGGTGCACCGGCGAGGCGCGGTTAGGGCGCGGTGCGCTGGGCGACGGCGTGGTCGAACGCGCCGGCGCCGGTGGGCACGATCTCCTTGCCGAGCGGCGCGAGCGAGATCGGCACCATCTTGAAGTCGGCGATGCCCAGCGGGATGCCGATGATGGTGATGCACAGCGCGATGCCCGACACGATGTGGGCGAGGGCGAGCCACCAGCCGGCCAGGATCACCCAGATCACGTTGCCCAAAAACGAGAAGGCCCCACTCGAGGGCTTGGCGACAACGGTGCGGCCGAATGGCCAGAGCGCGTAGCCGGCGATGCGGAACGACGCGATTCCCCAGGGGATCGTGATGATCAGGATGCAGAGCACGATGCCGGCGGCGGCGTAGCCCAGGAACAGCCAGAAGCCGGAGAGGACGAGCCAGATCAGGTTCAGGAGTGTGCGCACGCGGGAATTCTACCCGCACCGACACCCAGGCATCCCGGCGTCGTTTGCAGGGGGTGACCATCCCGCTGGTCGAGCTTGTCGAGACCCGGTGGCCTTGTCCGCGGACCGGGGACACGTCGCGCGGTCTCGACGAGCTCGACCAACGGCGGGGCGCTACCCGCAGGCACCTCACGAGGTCTCGACAAGCTCGACCGGCGGAGGGGCGGAACTCGCAGGCAGGGGGAAACAAGGGTGAGATGTGAGAAATCCCGCCTTCGTTCTGGAAACGAAGGCGGGATTTTCGTAATTCGAGGGCTGAATGCCGAGTGTTAGATGACCGCGCGGGTTTCGCGGGCGATCTCGAGCTCCTCGTTGGTGGGGATGACGAGCACGGTGACGCGGGAGGCATCCGTCGACACGACACGGGCGACGCGCGAGAACGGGTCGTTCTTCGCCGGGTCGATCTCGATGCCGAGACCCTCGAGGCCGCGCAGGGCGCCCTCGCGGATGATGCCGGAGTTCTCGCCGACACCGGCGGTGAAGACGATGACGTCGAGGCCGCCGAGCTGGGCCATGTAGTTGCCCACGTAGCCCTTGATGCGGTGGTAGTACACGTCGAGCGCGGCCTGGGCCACGGCGTCGCCGGCCACGGCGGCGTCTTCGACGTCGCGCATGTCACCGTTGCCGGTGAGGGCGAGCATTCCGCTCTTCTTGTTCAGCAGGGTGTCGAGGTCATCGATCGACAGGCCGGCCTTGCGGTGCAGGTGGAACAGCACCGCGGGGTCGATGTCGCCGGAGCGGGTGCCCATGACGAGGCCCTGCAGCGGGGTGAGGCCCATCGAGGTGTCGATCGACTTGCCGCCATCGACGGCGGTGGCCGACGCACCGTTGCCGAGGTGCAGCACGATGGTCTTCAGCTCGGTCAGCGGGCGGCCGAGGAACTCGGCTGCGGCCTCTGAGACGAACTTGTGCGAGGTGCCGTGGAAGCCGTAGCGACGGATGCTGTGCTCCGCGGCGAGGGCCGGGTCGATCGCGTAGGTGTACGCAGCCGGCGGCATGGTGAGGTGGAACGACGTGTCGAAGACGGCCACGTGCGGCACGTCGGGGAAGTTCACGCGGGCGGCGACGATGGCCTGCACGTGGGCCGGGTTGTGCAGCGGGGCGAGGTCGGCGAGGTCGCTGATCTGCTGCTGCACGGCGTCGTCGATCACGGTGGGGCCGGTGAAGACGGCTCCACCCTGCACGACGCGGTGGCCCACGGCGATGAGGTTGGCATCGGCGAGCTGCGGACCGTGCTCGGCGAATGCCGCGATCATCACCTCGAAGCCAGCGGTGTGGTCGGGGATCGGCAGGTTCTGCTCCTGCTTGCCCGTGCCGGCGGCCGAGTTGGTGTGGCGGGCGTGGCCGACGCCGTCACCGATGCGCTCGACGAGTCCGCCGGCCAGTTCGGTTTCGGTGTCGATGTCGATCAGCTGGTACTTGAACGACGACGAACCTGAGTTGATGACGAGGATGGCGGTCATACTGCAGCCACCACCGCTGCGAGAGATGCGGCCTGGATGGCGGTGATCGCCACGGTGTTCACGATGTCCTGCACGAGGGCTCCTCTGGAAAGGTCGTTGATGGGTTTGCGCAGGCCCTGCAGGACGGGGCCGATCGCCACGGCGCCAGCACTGCGCTGCACCGCCTTGTAGGTGTTGTTGCCGGTGTTGAGGTCGGGGAAGATGAAGACGTTCGCCTTGCCGGCAACGGCAGAGTCGGGCATCTTCGCGGCGGCCACTGCGGCATCCGCGGCGGCGTCGTACTGGATCGGACCCTCGACGGCGAGGTCGGGGCGGCGTTCACGCACGATGGCGGTGGCCTCCCGAACCTTCTCGACATCCGCGCCGCTGCCGGACCCACCGGTGGAGTACGACAGCATCGCGATGCGCGGCTCGATGCCGAACTCGACGGCCGTCTCCGACGCCGAGATGGCGATGTCGGCGAGCTGGGCTGCGGTGGGGTCGGGGTTGACCGCGCAGTCGCCGTAGACGAGCACCCGGTCGGCCAGGGCCATCAGGAACACGCTCGAGACCACGGACACGCCGGGGCGGGTCTTGATGATCTCGAAGCTGGGCCGGATGGTGTGCGCGGTGGTGTGTGACGCGCCGGAGACCATGCCGTCGGCCAGGCCGAGCTGCACCATCATGGTGCCGAAGTACGAGACGTCGGTGACGACGTCGCGGGCCTGGTCGACGGTGACGCCCTTGTGGGAGCGCAGGCGCGCGTATTCCTCGGCGAAACGCATCCGCAGCACGTCGTCGAACGGGCTGATGACCTGCGCCTTGGCGATGTCCAGGCCCAGGCCGATGGCGCGCGAGCGCACCTCGAACTCCTCGCCGAGGATGATCAGGTCGGCCACGTCGCGGGCCAGCAGGGTGGCGGCGGCGCGCAGCACGCGGTCGTCGTCGCCCTCGGGCAGCACGATGCGCATGCGGTTCTGCCTGGCGCGCTCCAGCAGGGTGTACTCGAACATCAGCGGGGTGACCACGTCGGCGCGGCTCACCTTGAGCCGGTCGAGCAGGGCGGCACCGTCGACGTGCTGCTCGAACAGCGCCAGGGCGGTGTCGTGCTTGCGCTGCGAGTCGGCGGCCAGACGGCCGCGGGTGTGCGTGATGCGCAGCGCCGCCTCGTAGGAGGCCAGGTCGGTGCGGACGATCGGCACCGACGGGGCGAGGCCCTTCATGAGCTGAACGATCGACTCGGGCAGCGCGAAACCGCCGACGAGAACGATGCCGGCCAGCGACGGGAAGGTGGCCGAGGAGTTGGCCATCAGCGCGGCCAGCAGCACCTCCGGGCGGTCGCTGGGGATGACGACGACGGCGCCCTCAGCGAGGCGGGGCAGCACGTTGACCATCGACATGGCGGCCACGACGACGCTGAGCGCCTCGCGGGAGAGCAGCTCGGGGTCGCCCTGCACCAGGGTGCCGTGGGTGGCTTCGAGGATGGTCTTCATGCTGGGGGCCACGAGGAACGCGTCTTCGGGGATGGCCCAGACGGGCACGACGGCGGCGTGCAGGGCATCCGTGGCGTCCGGGGTGTTGTCGACGCCCTCGCGCACCGCGGCGATGAGGCCGTTGAGGTTGGCGGGGTCGGCGCGGTTGACCACGACGCCGAGCAGCGAGACGTGCTCAGACGCGAGTTCGGTCAGGGCCACATCGGTGAGCTGGCGGATGTCGTCGCTGGTGCGCGGTTCGCTCTGGCCGAGCTGGTCGCTCTGGTTGAGCCCCTCGCCCTGGCCGAAAGCCACCCGGCCGGCGAGCACGAGCAGCACCGGCACGCCGAGGTTCGCGGCGATGCGGGCGTTGTAGGCCAGTTCGGTGGGGCTGCCGACGTCTGTGAAGTCGCTGCCGATGACCACGACGGCGTCACACTGCGCTTCGACGGCCTTGTAGCGGGCCACGATGCGCGAGAGCGCGGCATCCGGGTCGGCGTGCACGTCGTCGTAGGTGACGCCGACGCACTCGTCGTAGCTGAGCGCCGGCTGGGCGACGGGATGGTCGCCGACGGGCTTGCGGGCCTGCAGGTGGTTGAGCAGGAGTTCGAGCACATAGTCGGGCTTGTGCTTGGAACGAGCGATGGGACGGAAGACGCCCACCCGCTCGATGGAGTGCAACAGGGTGTCGAGAACGCCGAGTGCGATAGTAGATTTGCCGGTATTTCCCTCGGCGGAGGTGATGTAAATGCTTCGAGCCACGGTTATACGTTATCCCCGCCGGTGGTGTCCAGTGCGCGCGCAGCGGCTGCCGCGGCATCGTTCCCAGCCCATACCCAGTCGGTCACTTCGGGAATGTCTTCCCCGTGATCGCGGGTGTACTGCCGGGCACGCAGACGGGCATCCTGCATCTGCTGGCGAAGCAGTCCGGCACGGGCTCCGAGTCCGGGCACCCGGTCGATGACATCCATCACCAGGTGGTACCGGTCGAGGTCGTTGAGCATGACCATGTCGAACGGCGTCGTCGTCGTTCCGTTCTCCTTGTACCCGCGGGCGTGCAGGTTGCCATGGCCGTGGCGCTTGTAGGTGAGCCTGTGGATCAGCCACGGGTAGCCGTGGTACGCGAACACGATGGGCTTGTTCGCGGTGAAGTATGCGTCGAACTCCCGGTCGCTCAGGCCGTGCGGGTGGTCGTCCTCGCTCTGCAGGCGCATCAGGTCGACCACGTTGACCACGCGCACGCTGAGGTCGGGCATGGCCTCGCGCAGGATCTTGGCGGCGGCGAGCACCTCGAGGGTGGGCACTTCGCCGGCGGCGGCGAGCACCACGTCGGGTTCGGTGCCGGGGATTTCGGTGCCGGCCCACTCGAAGATGCCCAGGCCCCGCTCGCAGTGCGCGACGGCCTGGTCCATGGTGAGCCAGTTCGGCGCCGGCTGCTTGCCGGCCACGACCACGTTGACGTAGTCGACGCTGCGCAGGCAGTGGTCGTAGATCGACAGCAGCGTGTTCGCGTCGAAGGGCAGGTACACCCGCACGACGTCGGCGCTCTTGTTCACGACGTGGTCGATGAAGCCGGGGTCCTGGTGACTGAAACCATTGTGGTCCTGGCGCCAGACGTGCGAGGAGAGCAGGTAGTTCAGGCTCGAGATGGAGCGGCGCCACGGGATCTCCCGGGTGACCTTGAGCCACTTGGCGTGCTGGTTGAACATCGAGTCGATGATGTGGATGAACGCTTCGTAGCAGTTGAAGACACCGTGCCGGCCGGTGAGCAGGTAGCCCTCGAGCCAGCCCTGGCACTGGTGCTCGCTGAGCATCTCCATGACCCGGCCGGCGCGGGCCAGGTTGGTGTCTTCGGGCAGGTATTCGCCGTTCCACTGCTTGTCGGTAGCGGCGTAGACGGATGGCGCGAGCCGGTTGGACGCGGTCTCGTCGGGTCCGAAGATGCGGAAGTTGTCCGGGTTCTCGCGGATGACGTCGGCCATCCAGATGCCGAGCACCTTGGTGGCCTCGTCGACGGTGGCGCCGGGGGTCGGCACATCCACCGCGTAGTCGCGGAAGTTGGGCAGCTTGAGCTCGCGGCGCAGCAGCCCGCCGTTGGCGACCGGGTTGGCGCTCATGCGCAGGTCGCCGTGCGGGGCGAGCGCGCTGATGTTGGCGGCGGGGGCGCCGGCCTTGTCGAAGAGCTCCTCGGGCTTGTAGGACTTGAGCCAGGATTCGAGCACGTCGGTGTGCGACTGGGTGTCGCGGGCGTTGACCAGCGGCACCTGGTGCGAGCGCCAGGAGTCCTCCACCTGCACGCCGTCGATGACGGGCGGGCAGGTCCAGCCCTTGGGGGTGCGCAGGATGATCATCGGCCAGCGCGGCCGGTTGGTGTCGCCGGCGAGGGCGGCGCGCTTGATCGCGGCGATCTCGTTGAGCACCTCGTCCATGGTCTGCGCCATGCGCTGGTGCACGGCCAGGGGGTCTTCGCCGTCGAAACCGCCGGAGACGATGTGCGGGTTGTGGCCGTAGCCGCGCATCAGCTCGAGCAGTTCGCTCTCGGGGATGCGGGCCAGGATGGTGGGGTTGGCGATCTTGTACCCGTTGAGGTGCAGGATCGGCAGCACGACGCCGTCCTGCAACGGGTCGACGAACTTGTTGGAGTGCCAGCTGGTGGCCAGCGGGCCAGTCTCGGCCTCGCCGTCGCCGACGACGGCGGCCACGAGCAGGTCGGGGTTGTCGAACGCGGCGCCGTAGGCGTGGCTGAGCGCGTAGCCGAGCTCGCCGCCCTCGTGGATGGAGCCGGGGGTCTCGGGTGAGGCGTGGCTGGGGATGCCGCCGGGAAAGGAGAACTGGCGGAACAGGCCCTTGATGCCGTCTTCGGACTGGTCGATGCCGGAGTAGATCTCGGAGTAGGTGCCGTCCAGGTAGGCGTTGGCGACCATGCCGGGCCCGCCGTGGCCGGGGCCGGTGATGTAGAGGGTGCTGATCGCGCGTTCGCGGATGACCCGGTTCAGGTGCGCGTAGAGGAAGTTCAGGCCGGGGGTGGTACCCCAGTGGCCGAGCAGCCGCGGCTTGATGTGCTCTTTCTGGAGCGGCTCCCGCAGCAGCGGGTTGTCGAGCAGATAGATCTGCCCGACCGAGAGATAGTTCGCGGCTCGCCACCACGCGTCGACGCTGGCGAGAGCTTCGGCGCTCAACGCGTGCGGCAGGCGGCTGGGCCAGGTGAATGAGGTGGCGTGGGACGAATGGACCATCACGGACTCCAGGTGCTCTATGGGCGCCAGTGGCGCTGTTCAAGTCTAGGAGCGTGGTTTCCTGGCCAGGAGGGACGTTGGTCCCCCCTGTTTGCCGGCGATAGGGCTACGCTTTCCGGTTCGCATCCGGGCAAAGTAAAACTCCTCGCGCACCCACCAGAGCCCAGTTACCCTTGCTACGTTTCCGTCCTGGGGGAGTTGGCTGAGATAGCGCCACGCGAGGAGCCGTTGCCAGTTTAGGGCGTCTGGGCCCCACGCCCAAAACCGGCGGTTGTGGGACGTGTCACTCGGGGGCTCCGGAAGCAGGTAAGATTTTCCCTGGTCGTTGTCTTCACGAATCGGCCGGCTTAGGAGAATTCGCCTAGTGGCCTATGGCGCACGCTTGGAAAGCGTGTTGGGTGAAAGCCCTCGGGGGTTCGAATCCCCCATTCTCCGCCAGTGAAACGCCCGCTTTCGAGTGGGCGTTTCCGCTTTTAACGCCCTACTGTTACCGATGCGGACAAATGGTCCCGGTACGCCGGGTGCAATTGTCCGCACGGGCAACAGTTGTTGCGGGCCGGTCAGGTTGACCTCAAGAGCGCTTGAGGTCCTACTATCGCTCTCGTGCCCCTCCCCACCTCGCCCTCGGTCCCGTTGCGCCCGGCCTCGATCTTCGGGCGGGAGTACGTCTGGGTCACCGTCGGGATCCTCGCGCTGATCTTCCTGGCCGCGTTCGAGGCGCTGGCCGTGACCACGGTGATGCCCATCATCAGTGCGGCGCTTGACGGCGACGCGTTGTACGCGCTGGCGTTCTCCGGTCCGCTCGCCGTGGGCGTGGTGGGCATGGTCGCAGCGGGCAACTGGGCGGACCGCTCCGGGCCGGTGCCCGTGGTGCTGACCGCGGTGGTGCTGTTCGTGGTGGGCCTGGTCATCGCCGGCACCGCCGCATCCATGCCCGCCCTCATCGTGGGACGCCTGGTGCACGGCCTCGGCGGTGGGGCGCTGAGCGTGTCGCTGTACGTGGTGGTGGCGCGGGTGTACCCGCAGCGGATGCATCCGGCGATCTTCGGCGCCTTCGCCGGTGCCTGGGTGGTGCCGTCGTTGATCGGGCCGTTCATCGCGGGCCTGGTGGCCGAGTACACCAGTTGGCGGTGGGTGTTCCTCGGCGTGGTGGTGCTGGTGGTGGCGGCGATGGGGATGCTGCGGCCAGGGCTGGCGTCGATCGCGGCGGCGGAGCGGGAGCGGCCGGTTGGCGGTCGGGAGCCGTGGCGGCTGTCGCGCACGCTGTGGTCGCTCGGTGCGGCGGCGGCGGTGCTCTGCGCGTCGATGGCGGCGCAGCTGCCGGGCGCCCTGCTGTGGATCGGCACCGGCGCCGCCTTTGTGCTGGCCGGGGTGGCCCTGCGTCCACTGCTGCCGGCCGGCACGCTCAGCGGTCGGCGTGGACTGCCCGTGGTGATGACGATCCGCGGGTTGGTCTCGGGGGCGTTTCTCTCCACCGAGGTGTACCTGCCGGCGTTGCTCACCGGCGAGTACCGGCTCTCCCCCGTGCTGGCCGGGCTGGCGCTCAGCGGCGCCGGCGTCACCTGGGCTCTGGCGTCCTGGCTGCAGGGACGTTACGCCACGGTGCTGAGCGATGCGGGCAGCATGCTGCTGGGCAGCGTGCTGCTGCTGATCGCGATCACCGGGTCGGCCGTGACCAGCGCGCTGGGCTTGGCGCCCGTGGTCGCGATCGCCGGCTGGGCCGTCGCCGGGGCGGGCATGGGCACCCTCTTTCCGCGGCAGAGCGGCCGGGTGCTGCGGCTGTCGGCGCCGGAGCAGCAGGGCTTCAACTCCTCCGCGCTGCTGATCGCCGACTCCATCGGCGCGGCGCTGGCCCTGGCAGCCACGGCCGTGGTGTTCGTGGCCTTCGCGCCGCTGGGCGGCACCGCCACCTACACGGCCTCCTTCACGCTCTCGGCGCTGCTCGCGGTCGGCGGCCTGCTGCTCGTGGGCCGGGTCGGCCACGACGACCCGCCCGCGCTGCCCGCCTGACCCGCGCCTGCGCCCGCGGGCATCCCGCGCGCCAACTGTTGCCGAAGCGGACAAATGGTCCCGGTGCGCCGGGCGCAATTGTCCGCCCGGGCAACAGTTGTGGCACGGTTGCGGCGCGGATGTCTATTTCGGACTGGTTCAGTCGTCATAGGAGTGTCAGTATCCGTTACGCGTGAAAGGACAGATCATGCAGTATTCACTTCTCGTCATCAGCCAGGAGTCCGGGGACGCCGGGATCACCGAAGAGGACATGGAATGGGGCCGGGCGGCGTTCGACGCTTACGGCAAGGCCCTCGACGCAGCAGGGGTGCTCGTGTCCGCCGACATCCTGCAGCCCGTGTCGGCCTCGACGACGGTGTCGTTGCGGGAAGGCGCCCTGCAGATTCAGGATGGCCCGTTCGCCGACACCAAGGAACGCCTCAACGGCACCTTCGTGATCAACGTGCCCGACCTCGACGCCGCTCTCGACTGGGCCGGGAAGTGCCCCGCCGCCCAGTACGGCGCCATCGAGGTGCGCCCGTCGGCGATCGTGTTCACCGACGGCGAATGGCACCAGGTAGCGTGACCGCCCGGGCGCGGGCGGAACTGGCCGCCCGCGCCTCCTACGGGCGCCTGATCGCCGTGCTGGCCGCGCCCACCGGCGACATCGCGGCCGCCGAAGACGCCCTCTCCGATGCCTTCGAGCGCGCGCTGATCACCTGGCCGCGCGATGGTGTTCCCGACAATCCGGAGGGATGGTTGCTCACCGTGGCACGCAACCGGCTCAGGGACCTGTGGAAGTCAGCGGCGGTGCGGCTGCGGGCTCCGCTGGCCGAGGACCCGCTCGACGGCGCCGCCCGGGACGGCGGCCGAGGCACCGGAACGGCGTCCATCGGACCGGACGCATGGGACGGGGGCTCCGGCACCGTAGGGCTCGACGTGCTTGACTCCCTCGACGCCGAGGCGATTCCCGACAAGCGCATCGAGCTGCTCTGCGTGTGCGCCCACCCGGCGATCGACCCGGGCATCCGCACCCCTCTGATGCTGCACACCGTGCTGGGCCTGACCGCGGCCGACATCGCCGCCGCCTACGCCGTTCCGGAGCAGACCATGGCGCAGCGGCTGGTGCGGGCCAAGCGGCGCATCCGCGCCACGCGCATCCCGTTCGTGCTGCCGTCGCTCACCGAGCTGCCCCAACGGTTGCCCCCGGTGCTCGAGGCCGTCTACGGCGCCTACGCCATCGACTGGGCCAGCGCCGATCCGGATGCCCGTGCCGCGCCGGATTCGTTGGCCGGCGAAGCGCTGTACCTGGCCGAGACCCTCGCCGCACTGTTGCCCGACGAGCCGGAGGTACTCGGCCTGGCCGCCCTGCTCGCGCTCTCGATCGCCAGGCTGCCGGCCCGGACAACCAGCTCGGGTGAGCTCGTCGCGCTCGACGACCAGGACCCGGCGCTGTGGGACACCACCCTCATCGAGCGCGGGGAGCGCTACCTGCGGCGCGCCCAGCCGCTGGGCCGGATCGGCCGGTTCCAGCTGGAGGCGGCCATCCAGTCGGCGCACTGCGACCGGGCCCGCTCCGGTGTCACGGACTGGGCCACACTGAAGATCCTGCACACCGCACTGGTGCGGGTCTCCCCCACCGCGGGCGCCCGGGTGGCACTGGCCGCGGTCACCGGCGAGGTCGACGGGCCGGCTGCCGGGCTCGGCGTGCTGGATGCGCTGGCCCGCGACCGCCCGGACACGGCGTCGTTTCAGCCGTTCTGGGCCACCCGGGCGCACCTGTGCGCCGAGGCCGGTCGGGTGGCGGATGCCCGTGCCGCGTACGCCCGGGCCGTGGAGCTGACCGGCGACGAGCGGCTGCGCGCGGCATTGCGGCGCCGGGCCGGGGCCCTGCCGCCCGGCTGAGGGGCAGCCAGCCTGCGGACAGCGACCCGTCCGCTGATCGCGACCCTTCCGCTGGTAGCGCCCCGTCCGTTGGTCGAGCCCGGTCCGTGGTCGAGCCCGGTCCGTTGGTCGAGCTTGTCGAGACCCCGCGAGACGAACTCGGAAACGCGCTGACTCTCTCGCAGGCACGTCACCGGGTTTCGACAAGCTCAACCAGCGAGGCGGGCGCGACCCACAAGCACGTCCCCAGGTTTCGACAAGCTCAACCAACGCCGTGGGCAGGGCACCGGGCGGCGCGTAGAACTAGTCGCCGACGTGACGGCGGGGGCGAGGCTGCGGGGGCGGCGGTACCTCTTTGGCGGCGACGACCTCGGCGAGCGCCAGCGACACTGTGCCGCGTTTGGTCTCCACGGTGCAGTGCGTGGTGTCGCAGGAGCGCAGGTAGCCGAGGGCATCCGTGTAGCCGTCGGCGATGCGGGTGCGCACCACCACCCGGGTGCCCAGGGCAGCGCCGGTGAGGAACTCGACGGGGCCCGTCACGGCAGCCGACTGAACGACTCGACGCGCTCGGTCTGACCGGCGACCAGGATGATGTCGCCGTCGAGAACCACGGTCTCCATGGTGGCGTAGCTCCACCCCTGGCCGGCCCGGTAGAACGCGGTGACCGTGACCCCGTGCACCGTGCGCACCTTGGTCTCGCTCAGCGGTTTGCCGAGGATCTCCTGGGGCGGGGCGGTCTTGACCAGGGCGAAGTCCTCACCGATGTCGATGTAGTCCTGCATCACCCCGCGCACCAGGTGAGCGACGCGTTTGCCCATGTCCTTCTCCGGGGAGATCACGTGCTTGACGCCCAGCTGGCGCAGGATCTCGCCGTGCGGTTCGCTCACCGCCTTGGCCCAGATGTTGGGGATGCCCAGCTTGATCAGCAGCGACGCCGTGAGGATGTTCGCCTGGATGTCGCTGCCGATGGCGACCACGACGCTGCTGAACTCCGGCACCGACAGTTGCCGTAGGGTCTCTTCCTTGGTGGAGTCTGCCCGCACCACGTGGGTGAGCAGCCGGTTGTGCGCCTGCACGATCTCCTCGTCGCCGTCGATGCCGAGCACCTCGGTGCCGCTGGCCATCAGCTCCAGTGCGAGGGCGCTGCCGAACCGGCCGAGGCCGATGACCACCACGGAGGACTCCTCGTTCAGGCGGGCGGTCTGCCGCTGGCCGAACAGTGAAAACGATGACGACCTGAATTTAGCCAATGATGGGCCTCTCCTTCGGGAGTTCGTACGTGACGGGGTGCTCGCGCAGGGCGAGGGCGGAGGCGAAGGTGATCGGGCCGAGCCGGCCGATGAACATCAGCAGGATCAGGATGACCTGACCGGCCGGCGGCAGGCTCGCGGTGATGCCGGTGGACAGCCCGACGGTGCCGAACGCCGAGACCGCCTCGAACAGCAGCACGTCGAGGGTGAGGTCGGTGAGAACCATCAGCACGGCCGTCGACGCGACGACCACGAACACGGCCAGGAGCACCACCGAGATGGCCTGTCGGTGCACGGCCCTGGACAGCCGCTTGCCGAACACGTTCACCACCCCGTCACCGCGGATCTCGGCGACGAGAATGAAGTACAGCACCGCGAAGGTGGTGATCTTGATGCCGCCGGCGGTGCCGGCCGGCCCGCCGCCGATGAACATCAGCACATCCATGCCGAGCAGGCTGGCGGAGTCCATCGCCCCGATGTCGACGCTGTTGAAGCCGGCGGTGCGGGTCTGCACCGACTGGAAGAAGCCGACCAGGATCTTCGCCGGCCAGTCCATCGGGCCGAGCGTGGCTGGGTTGGACCACTCGACGGCGGTGATGTACACCGTGCCGGCCACCAGCAGGGTGACGGTACCGGCGAGTACGATGCGGGTGTTCATGGTCCACAGCAGCGGCGACCGCAGGTGCTTTCGCAGTTGCACGATGACCGGGAAGCCCAGCCCGCCCAGGATCACGGCGGCCGCGATCGGCAGGCAGATGAACGGGTCGACGGCGTAGCCGATCAGGTTGTCGCTGAACAGCGCGAAGCCGGCGTTGTTGAACGATGACACCGAGTGGAACACGCCGAACCAGATGGCCTGGCCGACCGGCTCGCCGTAGCCGAACAGAAACCGCAGGCTGAGCAGCACCGCCACGACACCTTCCACGATCAGCGAGATGGTGACCACACCGAGCACGAGACCCTTGACGTCCTCGAGGCCCACACTGCGCACCTCGGATGCGGCGGTGACGCGGGAGCGCAACGACAGCCGTCGCACCACGGCCAGGCCGATCACCGACGCGAAGGTCATCACACCGAACCCGCCGATCTGGATGAGGAGCAGGATCACCACCTGTCCGAACGGGGTCCAGAAGGTGGCCGTGTCGACCACGGTGAGCCCGGTCACGCAGACCGCGGAGGTGGCGGTGAAGATCGCCTCCGCGAACGACGCGCCGCCGGGGCCGACCTTGGCGATCGGCAGCGAGAGAAGTCCGGCCCCGAGCAGGATGGTGAGGGCGAAGCCCGCGGCCACCGTTTGGGCGGGGTGCAGGCGGAATTTCGGCCGGCCCAGGCCCGGCCCCGTCATCGCCCGCGAGTTCACTGTGTCACTCTACGACGACTGGGCGGCCCCGGTCGCCTGCGGGTCTTCGGCCTGTCGTGCCACGCAGTGGCCCCCGAACGGTGTCTACTAGGTTGCCCGGGCATGGGGCATACTCGGTACTACACCGGGGGGAGGGGACACGAGGGTGGGCAAAATCACGGGTACGGCCTTGCGTGCGCAAGTGCTGCGACCGCACGGGCATTTGCTCCGTCAGACGACCCTGTCGATCCTGGCCTTCTTCGCGCCGGTTTTTGCCGTGCTCTACTGGCTCACCATCCCCCTCGGTGAGTGGATGCCGGTCCTCATCGTGCAGCTGTTGGTGATGCTCGGGGCCACCGTGGGCATCGTCGGTTTTCTGCGCACCTGCGTCTGGGTGGACGACACCGGCGTCTCCGAACGGGGCTTTTTCGGCCAGGTGACGAGTTTTCCGGTGGAGCAGGTCGCCAGCGTCGTGGTGCTCGAGCTCTACCAGAGCGGCGCCATCGACACCCACCCGCAGCTTTTCGTGACCGGCGCCGACGGTCAGCTCCTGGTGCGGATGCGCGGACAGTTCTACTCCCGCGGCGCCATGGATACCGTCGCCGACGAGCTGGGCGCCCCCGTGGTGCGGGTGCCGGACCCGATGACACTCACCGAGCTCAACCGGCTGCGCCCCGAACTCCTGTACTGGTTCGAGCGCCGGATCACCGGCCGGACGCCGCAGGACCTCGACTCGGGCGTCGACCTCGGCCAGTGACGCCGCGGTCCTGAGCGGAGAAGGCCGGACTCCTAACCGAGAGCGTCGCTGGTGAAGACGTAGTCGTTGTCCGCCGTCAGCTCCGGCCGGAGATTGCGGGCGAGCGCCTCGGCGAAGACCAGCCTGGATTCCTCCCGGCGGCGGGCGGCGCCGACAGGGTCGTCGGCCCGCAACTGCTCGAAATCCACATCGAGCGGCCAGCTGGTCACGGCGGTCCAGTCCCGGGCGGGTCCCCCGGCGAGCGCGCGCAGCACCCGCGGGGAGTCCAGGCTCCAGCGCACCTGAAACCTGTCGCTGCGGTCGCTTCCCGAGATGACGTCGTCGAGCCGGCCGTAGAAGTCAGGTAGGAACCCGGTCACCTCGGCCCCGAGCTTGACCAGGTTGAAGTGCGCGTTGCGGCGGATCAGCGGGTCGAAGGTCCAGCGCATCTCGGTGATGCCCTGCTCGAGGCACAGCGCACGCTGAAAGAGTTTGAGGGCGTAGCCCACGCCGCCGCCGCGGTGCCACGGCACCACCGCGGCCATGTGCGAGTGCAGGTGCACCCCGTCGGTCCAGCCCAGGAACCCGAGCGTGGCGCCGACCGGCTTGCCGTTCTGGGCGGCCAGCAGCACCGTGTTCCCCGCGAAGTCGAGCGCAAGCAGCATCGCCCGGTCGGGGCTGCGGCCCACCCCCCAGGTGCGTTCGAAGATGCCGATGATGCCGTCGAGGTCCCGCGGTTCCGCTGCCCGCACCGTCACCGCGGCCGACGCCGCGGCGATGGTGGCCAGCCGGTAGGCCTCGGTCACACTCTGCTCGTCAACGCTCATGCCATGAGTACACCACAGGACGGCGACCGAATCGAGGGTCCGGTGCGGGCGGACGCGCGGGCGCGCCGGGCTAGTGGCCGCGGCCGGAGACCCTGTCGGCCAGGGTCGCCAGGGGTGAGGTGCTGCGGCGACGGGTGAGCTCGGCCCGGTCGGCGCGTGTGTAGGCCTGGTACAGGGCGGTCACGGCCAGCCAGCGCAGCGGCTCTGGCTCCCAGTTGCGCACCCGGTGGTTCACCCAGGGCAGCGCTGTCAGCGCACTCTCCCGGCCGAGGATGAGGTCGGTGAGCGTGCGGCCGGCCAGGTTGGTCGTGGCCACCCCGGTGCCCACGTAACCGCCCGCCCAGGCCAGACCGGTCTGCGGGTCGAGGCCCACCGTCGCGGCCCAGTCGCGGGGAACACCCAGCACGCCACTCCAGGCGTGCGCGATGGCCGCATCCGCCGTGCCGGGGAAGAACCTGTGCAGGATGCCGGTGAGCTGCTCCACGGTGCTCGCCGGGGTCTGGCCGTCGGAGTCGGTTTGCGAGCCGAACCGGTACGGCACCCCGCGGCCGCCGATGGCGATGCGGTCATCCCTGGTGCGCTGCGCGTACATGTACGCGTGCGCCATGTCGCCCAGGGTGGCCCGGTCGTCCCAGCCGATGCCGGCCCACACGGCGGCGCCCAGCGGTTCGGTCACGATCAGCGAGGAGTTCATCGGCAGCCAGGCCCGGTGCAGGCCGGCCAGCCCGGCGGTGAAGCCTTCGGTGGCGCGCACGATGAACTCGGCCTGCACGGTACCGTGCGGGGTGCGGGCGGTGTGCGGGGTGATCTCGCTCACCCGGGTGTCGTCGTAGATCTCCACGCCCAGCGCCAGGACGGCGCGGGTGAGCCCGGCCACCAGCTTGGCCGGCTGGATGCGCGCGCAGTGCGGGTGCCACATCGCCCCGGTGCTGCCGGCGACGTTGATGCGCCCGGCGGCGTCGGCGGCGCTGAGCAGGTCGACATCTGTGTGCGGCCAGGCCTGCTCGGCGCGCACCGCGGCCTCGAGCCGCCGCTGCTGCGGCCGGTCGTAGGCGACGGTGAACTCGCCGCCCTTGGCGATGTCGGCGTCGATGCCCTCGAGGGCCGCGACCCTGATCACCTCGTCGACGGTGTCGTTCATGGCGGTCTGGAAGTCAGCGGCGGCCTCCCGGCCGTGGCTCCGCAGGTACTGCTCGCGCCCGCCGGTGACCGAGTTGGTGAGCCAGCCGCCGTTGCGGCCGGAGGCGCCGTAGCCGGCGAAACGTTGCTCCAGGATCACGATGCGCAGCTGTGGGGCGGCCTTCTTGAGGTAGTACGCGGCCCACAGGCCGGTGTAGCCGGCGCCCACGATGCACACGTCGGCGCGGGTGGAGCCGGGCAGCGGTGCACGCGGGGCCGGGCGGCCGATCTGGTTCCACCAGAAGGAGACGTCTCCGTTGATCATGCGCGCACCGCTTTCGTCTACCGGATGGTCCCGCTCGATAGGGAGATCATCCCGCATCCGCGTCCCGGCAGGGGGTTAGCGCAGGCCCGAGCCCTGGAAGGAGAGTCCGGGGGCCTTCGGCTGCCGGGTCACGTCGAACCGGGCACCGGCGGCGTTGCTGGGCATCAACGTGAAGACCAGCAGGATGACGGCTCCCACGCCCGGGATCAGGCCCAGAAGCGCGAACCAGCCGGAGAAGTTGGCGTCGTGCAACCGGCGCACGAGCACCGCGAGGCTGGGCAGCAGCACGCCGATCGCGATGATCGGGGCCAGCAGCATGAAGACGACCTCGAAGTTGTGCGAGGGGTACCCGTTCCGGTCGATGCCGGTCGGGATCAGCTGCATCAGCGACAGCGCCCCGAACACGACCCAGAGAAGCAGCCCGAACCACCAGTACTCGCTGCGCGGAGCCCGGCCGGTGAAGTCGGCGTACTTACGGAACACGGAGGCAATCGCCGCGGCGGGTGTCAGCATGGGGTCTCTTTCGTCGGCTTCAAGAAGTCGGCGCAGGCCGACAGAGGCCTTGCACCCCCACACTTAGGGTACCGGTGGCCACGGGCCTTACTGAAAGAGGAACAGCAGCGTCGTTGCGCCGACCGTGATGGCGACCAGGGAGAGGATCAGCACCCAGGTGAGCCCCTTGAAGTTTCGGAGCTTGCCCATGAAGCCCACCGGGCGGCCGTCGTAGTCGTCGTCATCCATGGGGCGACTCTAGCGCTGTCGCTCGGGCGCGGGCTGTGCGGTCGGTCGGCTCCGATCGGGCGGGCTACTCAGCCCAGGATGACTGGGACAGCTGGGAGGTGCGGATGTCGAGCACGCTGGCGGCGGGCACCGTGATCTCGTAGACCCCGGCATCCACCTTGGCGAGCCGCAGCCCCTCGGCGAGGTCCGCGTTGTGGTCGACGTAGGAGCCACGGAAGAGCTTGGTGCCATCCGTGTCGGCGAACTCGTCGACGATCCGCAGGTTCAGGCCGTTCCAGTTCGCCTCCATGTCGAGCTCGAGCACACCCTGGGCCTCATCGAACGGGATCTCGTACTTCCACATGCCGCGGCCGGTGCGCACGAAACGTTCGTCGGTGGGCTGCGAGTGCGTGGCCAGCACGATACGGCGGCCCTGGTCGATCACGTCGGCGGTCAGGTGCACGCCGTTCCATTCGGCCAGGGTGCCGATGTAGCGCGAGAACGGGGTCGAGCGGCCCACGGATGCGCCGTCCACCATCCAGCCGTCGGCGATGTTGGGGAACACGGCCAGCTCGGTGGAGCTGCCGTCGGCGAACACCCGCACCAGGTGGGTGTCGGGCACCAGCCGGGTGTGCCGCATCCACCAGACCGGCACGATATGACCGGCGACCGGGGCAAAACCTGTGCCGGTGAACGGCGGCCGGTCCACGAAGGGGCCGCCGGTGAGCGCCCGCGTGGCCTGGTCGACGCCGCCGACCGCGTTTTCCAGCCGCAGGCTCGCCCGCGCCGGAAACCGGATCACGTCGACGTACGGGTCGTCAGGGGAGAACGGCGAACCCGGAAAGCCCAGGGCGTGCACGTCGAAGAGCTGGGCAGGCGTGGTCGCGAACGCGACGGTCGCCGCCTCGACCACAAACCCGGACACCCGGTCCCAGCCGGCGGTGAGATAGGCGTGGCTCAGCTGCGGGGTGACGGCCTTTTGCAGAATTGTCATGCGAGTCCCTGGCTTAGGAGAGCGTCTTGCTCGGGTTCCAGGCCGGCATGGCGCTGGGGGTGTTTTCCACGGCGTCGAAGCGGGCGCCGGCCGGCTGGCTGGGCAGCAGTGCGAAGACCACCATCACGATGACGCCGAGGTACGGGATGCAGGCGAGGAAGTAGAACCAGCCGGAGAAGTCGGCATCGTGCAGGCGGCGCACGTAGAGCGTGATGCTCGGGATGACGAAGGCCAGTCCCAGGACCAGGACGACACCGACGGCGATGCCCACCGACGGGGGCATCGTGTCGGGCTCGGGCGAGTTCCCGATGCCGAGAGCGCCGAGCACCATCACGACGGTGAAGAGCACAAACTGGAACAGCGTGAACCACCAGAACTCGCTGCGCGGCGCCCGCCCGGACAGGGTGGCGTAGTTACGGAAAACGGACGTGATGGCCGCTTGCGGAGTCAACATTGTGTTCTCAAATCCCCCATTTGATGCGCCGTCCGGAAGGGGACGGCCGCAGGGGTACACCCTAGCAGCGGCACTGAACCGGCCCGGGCGGGGGTATCCGTGGCGTGCCGCGGTTCATTTGCGGACTTCCGGCCTTCGTTCCGGGGCAAAGTCATACGGTCGTAGCAACGCTCTGATCTAAGGAGCGTTTCATGGGCAAGTTGTTTCCCCCG
>NZ_PJJP01000012.1 GCF_002929555.1 Cryobacterium sp. N22 | reverse complement strand
GAGACCCCAGCCAACCGGCTGAACCAGCTGCTCCTCGCAGCATAAAACCACGCGTTGCTCCCACAGCTTGACTTTGCCCGGAAACGAAGGCGGCAAGTCCGCAATTCAACGGCGGGAGGGGCGCCGTGCCGGCTTGCGAGGTCTCGACAAGCTCGACCAACGGAGGGGCCAGCGCAGGCTACGGCTCCCGGCGTGCCGTGCGCCACAGCCCGAAGGCGAGCGGCACCCCGAGCCAGACCACGAGTGACACGGCCAGGCGGGGCCAGTCGTCGGCGGTCATCGCCCCCATCATCAGCACGTTGAGCGTCTGGTTCACGTCGAGCCATTCCGCGGGGCCGCGCAGTGATTCGATCGTCATGGTGAGCACCGTCCACACTGTCGGCAGGGCGAGGTAGGCCACGATCGCCACGGGAGTGCTCAGGAACGCGAGTCCGAACGCGACGCCCTGCCACACGAGCAGCACGAGAGCGAGCGCGGTTCCGCCGACGATGCCCCAGTCGAGCGCCCACGACCCGTCGGCGCCCTGCCAGACGAAGCCCACGAGGTTGAACAGCGCGCTGACCGCGAGCGTCACCACCATCACGATGAGCCCCAACAGGCCCGCCGATGCGAGTTTGGCGAGATTCACCCGGGTGCGCCGGGGCTCGAGGGTGAACGTCGTGAGCGCCGTGCGAGCCGACCACTCGCTCGTGGCGGCCATCACCCCGATCAGCGGCAGCAGCAACAGCTGCCCGAACGACGCCGATTGGCTCAGCGTCGTCCACGTGATGGTCGCGGCGTCCGCGGTGAAGAGCGTGAGCGCGATGAACCCGGTGTTCACGAGAGCGATCGCCACGAGCAGCCACACTCCGGCCCGGGTGTCGAGTTGCTTGCGCAGTTCGACGCGGCACAGCCTCAGAAACGGGATGCCGCCGCCGGGCTGGACTCCGGCCGCCCGGACCGAGGGCGACCCGCCGGCATCGGCACCAACGGCCTTGTGGGTGCTGCGGTACGTGCTCATGCGGAGACATCCTCTCGCCCGTGCTGGGCGGTCATGGTGAAGAACAGTTCTTCCAGCCCGGCGTTCGCGGCCGGACGGAGGTCGGTCACGACGATCGCGGAGACGAGGGCGATCCGCCCGACGTCGTCGACCGAGGCGGATGTGGTGAGCCCGGCAGCCGTGGTGGCGACGTCGAATCCCGCGGCGCTCAGCGCCGCTCCCAGGCGAGCGTCGTCAAGGCTCCGCACCTGGGTGCCCGCTACGGCGAGCAGCTCGGCGGCGCTGCCCTGGGCGAGGACGCGTCCCTGGCCGATGATGACGAGATCGTCGGCCACCGCCTCGACCTCGAGCAGCAGATGGGACGACAGCAGCACGGTGCCGCCGGCGGCGGCGAACGAGGTCAGGAGTCCACGCATCCAACGAATGCCCGCCGGGTCGAGGCCGTTGGCGGGTTCATCGAGGATGAGTACCTGCGGGTCGCCGAGCAGCGCGGCGGCCAGGCCCAGCCGTTGCCGCATGCCCAGGGAGTAGCCGCGGATGCGGGTTCTGCCCTCGCCAGGGGTGAGGCCGACGCGCTCGAGTGTTTCATCGATGCGGCGCGCCGGCAGGTTCATCAGCTGCGCGGAAATCGCGAGCGATTCCCGACCCGTGCGTCCGTTGTGCTGGGCGGCGGCGTCGAGCAGCACGCCGACGTGCCGGCCGGGGTTCTCGAGCGCCCGGAACGGCTCGCCGAGCACTGTGCTGCTGCCGGAGGTCGGGCTGGCTAGGCCACACAGCATGCGCATGGTGGTGGATTTGCCTGCGCCGTTGGGACCGAGGAACCCGGTGATGCGTCCGGGCAGGGCGGTGAACGACACGTCGTCGACGGCGACCCGCGAGCGGTAGCGCTTAGTGAGTTTTTCTGCGGTGATCATGTGTTCCATGGTTCCGGCGGGCCGGTCCGGGCGAATCGGACTCCCGTCTCGGCTCCCTCCACCTTTGGTCGGAGGGAACGAAGACCAGGGGTTGACCGGGTGCGGGGAGCGCGCCACCTACGCTGGACACATGACCGCCAGGCTGAGCCCCGCCCCACCCGACCGGGCCGTGCCGATGCCGGCACCGAGGTTGCGGCCCTGGTCGAGCATCTGGCGCTACCTCGTCGCGGTGGGCCTCGGGCTGCTGATCGTGCTCGGCAACCTGTCGGATCTCCTCGGGCAGGATCCCACCGACCTTTCGGACAACGAGAGCGCCGCAATCGGCGGCTTCCTGCTGCTCGACCTCCTGCTTGGCGTGATCGCCGTGTGCCTGCTGTCGATGCGCCGCCGGCTGCCCGTGCTGACCGCGATGCTCACCGCGAGCCTCTCCGCCGTGTCGGTGTTTGCGGTGGGACCGGCGGCGTTGGCCATCGTGTCGATGAGCACCCGACGGCGCTGGAAGCCTGTCGTGGCCGTCGGCTTCGCCTGGGTCGCCGCAGCGATGTTCTACGAGCTGGTGCTGCGGCCGAGCATCCCCGGCGCGACGCTCGACGCCGGGCTCAGCTGGGCATCCGGCGGGCTGGCCATTGCGATCTATGCGATCTGCGCGACCACCGGGTTCTACATCGGTGCGCGCCGCGAACTCGTCACGTCGCTGCGCGAGCGCGCCGAGAACGCCGAACGCGAGCAGGCGCTCCGCGAGGAGGCCGCGCGGGAATCCGAGCGCACCCGCATCGCCCGCGAAATGCACGACGTGCTGGCGCACCACATCTCCCTGCTGTCCCTGCATGCAGGCGTGCTCACCTTCCGCACCGACCTGACCCGGCAGGAGACGGTAGATGCCGCCACGATCATCCAGAGCAACGCCCAACTCGCGCTGACCGAGCTGCGGCAGATTCTGGGGGTGCTGCGGAGCCGCGACGGCGACGGGGTCGGCGCTGGCTCCGGCATCGCCGAGCCGCCGCAGCCGACACTCGCGGAGCTGCCCGCCCTGCTGGCCGATTCGCGTGAGGGCGGGATGCTGGTGTCCGTGGATGCGAGCGGGCTGGCTCATCGGACGGACGTGGTCGCCGGCGGCGGGGGAGCCGCCCCCAGACCGACGGCCGGCCCGCTCGACCTCGACGGGCTCTCCGAGTCTGTCTCCCGCGCCGCGTATCGCATCATTCAGGAGGCGCTCACGAACGCGCGCAAGCATGCGGTCGGCGCCCCCGTCACGGTAGAGATCGAGAAGCGGGGCGGCGAGTTGCTGGTCGCGGTGCGGAATCCGCGACGGGCGGCATCCGTTGCGTCGACCGCCGAAAGCGGCATGGGGCTGACCGGTCTGCACGAGCGGGCCGAGCTCGCCGGCGGCAGCCTCGCGCACGGCACTGACGTCGACGATCACTTCGTACTGACGGCGAGGCTCCCGTGGCAGTGAACATCCGCGTGGTGATCGTCGATGACGACGCCCTCGTTCGGGCGGGCCTTCGCATGATCCTCGGCGGCGACCCGGCCATCGAGATCGTCGGTGAGGCTGCCGACGGCCTCGACGCCCTCGACCTGATCGCGCGGGTCAGCCCGACCGTGGTTCTGATGGACATCAGGATGCCGCGGCTGGACGGACTCGAAACCACCAAGGCGCTCACGGCGCGCGGCGATCACGCTCGGGTGATCGTGCTGACGACGTTCGACACCGACGAGCTCGTGCTCACCGCGCTGCGGCACGGCGCCGTGGGCTTTCTGCTGAAGGACACCCCGCCGGCAGACCTCGTCGACGCGGTGCGCCGGGTCGCGGCCGGTGAGTCGACCCTGTCGCCGAGCGTGACGGCGCAGTTGATCGCCACCGTGACCAGCGGCACCGACGGGCGGCGGCAGCGCGCGAGCTCGCTGCTGGATCGGCTGACCGAGCGGGAACGCGAGGTGGCCGTCTCGGTCGGGCACGGCCTGTCGAATGCGGAGATCGCGGCGCAGCTGTTCATGGGGGTCGCGACGGTCAAGACGCACATCGGTCGGGTGTTCGCCAAGCTCGAGGCCACGAACCGGGTGCAGGTCGCGCGCACCGTGCACGACGCGGGTCTCACGGGGGAGTGAGCAGCACCACGCCTCTCATTCGCACACTTCCCCCTTCGTTGCGACGCCGAAGGGGGAAGTGTGCGAATCAGTTCGTGGCGGGAGTCGTGAGGATTTCCACGAGCACGTCGAGCGCCCTGCCGAGCTCGAGATCCGTCGGAGCGCCGTAGCCGAGCACCAGGCCGTGCTGTCCCCGATCGAGAACCGCGTAGTCGGCCAACGACGCGACCCGCACCCCGCGGGCCTCGGCCTGGGCGACGAGAGCGGATGCATCCGCCCCGGTGTGCACCACCACATGCAGACCGCCGTCGAGCCCGGCCAGCCGCACGCCGGGCAGCGCGCCGAGCGTGCTGATCACCAGGGCGCGGCGGTGCGCGTAGTCGCGGCGCACCCGAGCGACGTTGCGGGCCAGTCCGCCGCTCTCGAGGTAAAGCGCAAGGGCCGCCTGCTGCACCCCCGAGACCGACGGGCCGAGGTCGTCGCGCACGTCGCGCAGTGCCGCGCCGAGGTCGCCGGTGGCCACGATGTAGCCGCACCGGATCCAGGGCGTGACGGTTTTGGAGAAGCTGCCGACGAGCGCGACCCGCCCCGTGGTGTCGAGAGTGGCCACCGCCGGCAGTGGCATGGCGTCGAAGCGGAACTCGCTGTCGTAGTCGTCCTCGATGACCACGGCTCCCGCCGCCCGGGCCCAGGCCAACAGGTCGAGCCGGCTCTGCACCGAGAGACTGCTGCCCAGCGGATACTGATGGCTGGGGGTGACCAGCACCGCGTGCGGCGCCGGGGTCAGCGCGGTCAGCGCGGCCAGGTTGATGCCGTCGGCGTCGGTGGCCACCGGCACGAGCTCGGCGCCCACCCGGCGCAGCACCCGCCGTGCGGTGGGGTAGCCGGGGTCCTCGACGGCGATCCGCGGTGTGCGGAGCGGAGCGCCGGCTCGGGCGCCGGCCGGGTCGGCCGCGGCCATGGGGAGCGCCAGCCCGATGCAGGCCAGGGCGTCGCTGGTGCCGGCCGTGACGATGACGTCATCCGGCCGGCAGGCCAGGCCCCGCGCCCGGCGCACGTGCTCGACGATCGCGGTGCGCAGTTCAACGGTGCCGCTCGCGGGCGGCGAGTCGCTGCGGCCCGACGCGGCCACGGCGGTGCGCCAGGCCGAGGTCCAGGCCGGGTCGACGAGGGCGCGGGTCGACGGATGCCCAGGGGCCAGATCGATCAGCGGGGGCACGGGGCCGCGGGCCGACGGGTCCTCCACGCCTTGGCCCGCGGCCCGGGTCGGGTGCGTGGGTCGTGCGGACGGGGCGGGCCGGCCGACGGTTCCCACGAACGAGTCGACCAGGGCATCGTGCCGCTCCACCATGACCCGGGTGGCCGAGCCGGGGCGGGCCAACAGGTAGCCCTCGCCGGCGAGTTGGTCGTACGCCGCGACGACGGTGCCGCGTGACACTCGCACCGATGCGGCGAGGGCGCGGGTCGAGGGCAGGGCCTCATCGTGCCGCAGCGTTCCGTCGAGGATGGCCTGCCGGAGGGCCGTGGCGAGCTGCGCCGCGAGGGGGAGCGCAGACCCGCGGTCGAGCAGGAGGGGCAGCTCGTGTGCGTTCATGGCGGTTCCTCGTTCCGTGTGCCGCGGCGGCGTCATTCGGCGGCGGAGCTCTCGATGATGCAACCGGTCTAGTCGAAGTGGCCACAAGTGGCCCTGTTGTTGATCCAATTCGCCATCGATCCTAGTAGCATGCCTCACTCCACGCAGCCCCACAACGCCCCGACCAGCGACCTGCCCATCACCGCCCGCACCCGCGTCACTCGATCCCCCGAGCGCCAGCGCACCGACCGGGCCGAGCTGTACGGCATCCTGGACGACGCCCTGGTCGCCCACGTGGCGATCGTGCGCGACGGCATGCCGCTGGTGCTGCCGATGGGCTTCGGCCGCGGCGGCAACGCCATCTATCTGCACGGCTCCACCGGCAGCGGAATCTTCCGCGCGATGGCATCCGGCACCCCGATCTCCGTCACCGTGACCCACCTCGACGGCCTCGTGTATGCCCGATCCCTGTTCGACAGCTCGATGAACTATCGCAGCGCGGTCGTGTTCGGCACGGCCACGACCGTCGCCGACCCCGCCGAGAAGGCCGAGGCGATGCGCATCGTCTCCGAACACCTGATGCCCGGCCGTACGGCCGAGGTGCGGCCGATGACCAAACGCGAACTGGCCGCCACGCTCGTGCTGCGCCTGCCGTTGGACGAGGTCAGCGTGAAGGTGCGCGCACACGGTGCCTCGGAGGAGCCTGATGACGGCGAGGACCGATCCGTCTGGGCCGGCGTGCTGCCGCTGCGGCTGACCGCCCTGGCGCCGGAGACGTCGCCGCTCACTGCGCCGGGTACCCCGGAATCCGCCGCGGCACGTGCGTATGCGGCTCGCCTCGCACCGGCCGTGCCTGCGCCGTCCGAGTCGCGGAGCGCGGCCGGATGATCGTCCTCGCCTGTGCGGTGCTGGTCGCCCTGGCCGCCATCGGTGTCGTCTGTACGCTCGTGGCCGTCGCCACCGACGGCTACCGCCGCATCCCGCCGCGCTGACGTGCGGCTCGCGGCCGCCGGCCTAACTGTGCCCCGTGCGGACAATTGGTCCCGGCACGCCGGGCGCAATTGTCCGCACGGGCAACAGTTGCGCGGCGCCGCCCGGCCGGATTGACGCGCGTCGATCTTCCCTCCATACTGGCTATATTGATATTCGTCTATGTAGACCAGGGATGGGACCGCACATGACCGAGAAGACCGCCACCGAGAAGTCCGCCATCACCGAGCAGGTGCGCGAACGCTACGCCGCGCAGGCGCTGCAGGTCACCGATGTGAGCAGCGACTCCTGCTGCGGCACGCCGCTGGAGAGCAGCGCCGTATTCGGCTCGGCGCTCTACACCGGAGCGGAGTCCACCGAGGTGCCCGACGAGGCGATGCTGGCCAGCATCGGCTGCGGCAACCCGACAGCGGTCGCCGACCTGCGCCCCGGCGAGACCGTGCTCGACCTCGGCTCCGGCGGCGGCATCGACGTGCTGCTCTCCGCCCGCCGGGTGGGCCCCACCGGGTTCGCCTACGGCCTCGACATGACCGACGAGATGCTGGCCCTGGCCCGCGCGAACGCCGCCAAGGCCGGCGCCGCGAACGTCGAGTTCCTCAAGGGGTTCATCGAAGAGATCCCGCTGGCGGATGCGGCGGTGAACGTGATCATCTCCAATTGCGTGATCAACCTCTCGGCTGACAAGAACGCCGTCGTGCGCGAGATGTTCCGGGTCCTCACTCCCGGCGGCCGGCTCGGGCTCTCTGATGTGGTCGCCGAGAACCAGCTCAGCGAGAGCGAACGCATCGAACGCGGCTCCTACGCGGGCTGCATCGCCGGGGCGCTGTCGGAGGAGGAGTACCGCGTGGCGCTGGCCGCGGCGGGCTTCACCGGCATCAGCGTGGACTTCACCCACGAGGTGGCCCCGCAGATGCACGGCGCCATCATCAAGGCCACCAAGCCGAGCTAGCCCTTAGACCTGATCCCACCTACCCTTTGACCGCACCGCCCAGGCCGGCGCCCCGCAAGAACATGCGCTGGAACACCAGGAACAGCAGGATCGGGATGATGCTGGAGATGGCCAGCGCCGCGAGATAGACGCCCAGTTCGATGCTCTGCTGCAGCGCGGGCAGTCGCACCGAGAGCGGCTGCACCATCGGGTCAATGAGCACCAGCGAGGGCCAGAGAAAGTCCTTCCAGGCCGCGATGATCGCGAAAACCGACACGACTCCGACGATGGGCTTGGACATGGGCAGCACGATCGACCAGAACAATCGGAAGGAACTCGCGCCATCCGTTCGCGCGGCCTCGAAAACCTCGCGGGGCAGATTGTCGAAGAAGCGCTTGACGAGCAGCACGTTGAAGGCGCTGGCGCCGGCGGGCAGCCAGACCGCCCAAAACGTGTTGATGAGCGAAATGCCTACAAACGGCACGTCGAGAACCGTGAGGTAGAGCGGCACCAGCAGCACCACGCTCGGCACGAAGAGTGTGCCGAGCACCAGGGCATTCAGCACCCCCGCGTACTTGGGGCGGAGGATGGAAAGGGCGTAGCCGGCAGTTGTCGCAACGACGATCTGCACCGCCCACGACCCGGCCGCCACCCACAGTGTGTTGGCGAATTGCACGTCGAGGTGAATCGTGGACCACGCGGTGACCACGTTCTGCCACTCGATGCCATTGGGGAAGATTGCCAACGGCGTACGCAGGGTGTCCTGGGTGGGCGTCAGCGCGGCTTTGCCGAGCCAGAGCAGCGGCCCCAGCCCGGATACGGCGAGCACGACGAGAAGCACGGCGTGGCTGGCGCGCATCGTGCGGCGGATGCGCGGCTTGGTCCAGTCGGCGACGGAGACGATACCGCGGTCTTCGGCATCCTCGATCTTTGTCTTGCTCAATTCTGGCTCCAGGATTTGGTGAGGCGGAAGTACACCACGGACAGGACGGCGAGGAAGATCGCCAACATCAGGCTCAACGCTGTGGCGGCGCCGTAATCGCCGCCGAGACTGTTCTGGAAGGCGTAACGGTAGATCAGCAGCAGCACGGTGATCGTCGAGTTCGCCGGACCGCCCGCGGTGAAGAGGAAGGGTTCGAGGAACACCTGAGCGGTACCGATCACCTGAAGGATCAGGGTGATGAGCAGGATGCCGCGCAGCTGCGGCAAGGTGATGTGCCAGATCTTCCGCCAGATGGAGGCGCCGTCGACCTCGGCGGCGTCGTAGAGTTCGGGGGCCACCCCGGTCAGCGCGGCGAGGTAGATGATGATCGTGCCGCCGGCGCCCGCCCAGGTTGCTTCGAGCACCAGTGAGGGCATTGCCGCTGTGATGCTCTGGATCCAGGGCTGCGGGCCGATCCCGACCATGGCGAGAATGCTATTGAAGACACCGGTGGGGCTGGCATCGTAGAAGAACTTCCACAGGAGAACGGCGACCACCGGGGGAACCACGACGGGCAGGTAGGCCAGGGCGCTGAACAGGCCCTTGGCCCGGCGCACTTCACTCATCAGCACGGCAGCGATGAGCGGGATCGGGTAGCCGAAGAGCAGGGCAAGCACGGCAAACCAGACAGTGTTCTGCACGGCTGTCAGGAACAGCGGGTCCTGCAGCACCTTGACGAAGTTGTCCAGCCCCACAAAAGTCGGCGCCGTGACCAGGTTGGTCTTCTGGAAGCTCATCACGAACGACTGCACGATGGGGTACCAGGAGAAGATCCCGAAGATCAGCAGCATCGGAACAAGGAACAAAAGGTTGCTGAGCCCGCCGTTCCGCACCCACGTGCGCGGGTTGGCCGGCCGACGCCGCTGGCGAGTGGCTGCAGCCGGTTGGGGCGGATCCACTACGGAGGGGCGTTCATCCAGTACGGTCATCGTCGTCTTTCGTGAGCGGGGGTGAGCCGAGGCGGGCTGGGGAAGCGGGGCAGTGCTCGGAAGAAATGGGGGGCCGATCCGACCGGCGGGGATGCGACATCCCCGCCGGTTGGTTCGGGTCTGACCGGGACGGGGTCAGTCGGCGTCGACCAGGGGCTGGATCGTCTTGTTGACGGTGTCCAGCAGGGCGTCGATGTCGGCGTTCTTGTCGGTCAGTACGGACTGCACGGCGGTGTCGAGTGCGCCGTACAGTTCCTGGGTGTGTGCGGACGGCTCTCCCACGATGGTGCGGCCGACGTTGCCCTCGGCGAAGAAGGCAATTTGCTCCTGGGGCACGTTGATGTACTCCTTCACCCACTCACGGGACTGGTCCAGGGTCGCCTGATCAAAGACCGGCAGCGCGGGCGTGCCCACGGCCTGGTCGGTGTCGGCGAGGGTCTTGGCGTCCTGCAGGGCAGCGTCCTTGTCGACCAGCTTGTTCAGGTCGTAGAAAGCGATCCACTTCATGGCCGCATCCTTCACGGTGTCGTCGGCCTTCACGTTGACGACGTTGAGCGTGCCGCCACCCAGAACGCCGGCATCCTTCGCATCCGTCAGGGGGATCGCGGTGAGCCCGTAGTCGGCCGCATCCATGTTGCTCTCGCGGGTGAGCGAGGTGAACAGGTCAGATCCGCCGGTGTACATGCCGATCTGCCCGGCGGCGAACGCCTGGTTGATGGTGCCCCAGTCGTAGAGGAAGTTGCTGCCCATGGAGTTGTCGGTCCAGCGCAGTTCCTTGAGGTACTCGAGGGCTTCCTTCGTGGCCGAGTTGTCGGCCGTCACGGTGACGGTACCGTCCGACGCGACCTCCTCCATGCTGCCACCGCGGGCCACCGTGGCCGCGGTCAGCTGCCAACCGCCGGTGTTGCTCTGGGTCATCTGCATGTAGCCGGCCTGGCCGGTCTTGTCGGCGATGATCTTGGCGTACTCGCGCACTTCATCCCAGGTGGTCGGTGGTGCGTCCGGGTCGAGTCCAGCCTCCACGAACAGTGCCCGGTTGTACTGCAGGCCCATTCCGTAGGCTTCGCGCGGCACTCCGAAGATGTTGCCGTCCGCATCCTGGGCGTTGCTGAGCACGCTGGGGTTGAAGGTGTCGAAGTAGGGCAGGGCTTCAACCTGTGCGGTCATGTCCGCGAGCTGCCCGTTGGCGATGAGCGTCTTGGCGTCGGTGAGCGGGATGCGGAAGACGTCGGGAAGGGTGCCGCCGGCAAGCTGCGCGGCGAAGGTGGGCGCGCTCCACTCGTATTCGACACCCTCGACGTTGATGTCGGGGTTGGCCTTTTCGAACTGGGCGACCTGGGCGTCGAACGCGTCGAACGCGGCCTGCTCGGTTCCGGGGATGAGGCTGACCACCTTGATGGTTGTCGTGCCGTCGCTGTCGGCGGCGTTCGCGCTGCAGCCGGAAAGCAGCCCGACTCCCGCGAGCGTGACCGCCACGAGGGTGACGATCTTTGCTGGTGACTTCATTGTCTGTTCCTTTCGTAATGTGACTGGGGACATGCAGGTAGCTCAGCCCGGGAGGTGCGCCCGGTCGGAGTTCTCGTTGGCGCCGGCGGAAAGCTGGAGCCAGGCTGTGGAGTCGGAGGGGAGCAGTCCGCCGACAAGCGGCTCGCTCGTGAGCAACACGCGCTCGTGGTCGGGTAGCGCGATGGGCTCCGTCGACAGGTTCGCAATCAGGAGGAATCTCTCGCCTCGGGTGAAGGTGAGTACGTCGGTTGCAGCGGGCAGCCAAGCGAACCCGCCGTCGCCCAGGTCGGGATTTTCGGCCCGGATGCGCAGGGAGTTTTGGTACAGCCGCAACATGGACAATGGATCGGACTGTTGAGCCTCGGCGGTCAGGCCGCGCCACTCGGCTGGCTGAGGGAGCCAGGGAACAATCTGTGCGCTGTCGGGGCTGAACCCGAATGGTGCCTCGGAACCTGACCACGGCAACGGAACCCGGCAGCCATCGCGGCCGGGATCCACGCCGAGTGAACGGAAATGCATCGGGTCCTGAAGAAGCGTGGCGGGGATGTCCTCGACCTCGGGCAGTCCGAGTTCGTCGCCCTGGTAAATGTAGAGCGAGCCCGGCAGGGCGGCCGTGATCAACGCAGCGGCCCGAGACCGGCGGAAACCAAGGGTCAGGTCGGAGGGTGTGTTGGCCCGCTTCGTGGCGAAGGCGAACGTCGTGTCCTCGCGCCCGTACCGGGTGACCGGCCGGGTGACATCGTGATTGGACAGCACCCAGGTGCTCGGTGCACCGACGGGGGCGTGCGCGGTCAGGGTGGTGTCGATCGATTCGCGAAGTTCGGCTGCGTTCCAGGCCCGGGCGAGGAAGTCGAAATTGAAGGCGGTGTGCAGCTCATCGGGTCGCAGATAGCGGGCGAAGCGCTCAACGGCGGGCAGCCAGATCTCGCCGACGAGCACCCGGGTTCCCTCGTACGAGTCCGCGATGGCGCGCCAGCTGCGGTAGATGTCGTGCAGTTCGTCGCGGTCGGTGTTCGGGTGCTCCCCGGGCGCGGGGTTCTGCGGAACCTCGGGCAGCGTGTCGTCCTTCACCAGCAAAGCGGCTGAGTCGATGCGCACCCCGGCCACACCCCGGTCGAACCAGAACTTGAGGATGTCCTCGTGCTCGCGGTGAACATCCGGATGGGTCCAGTTGAGGTCGGGCTGTTCGGGGGTGAACAGGTGCAGGTACCACTCGCCGGGTGTGCCGTCAGGGTTCACCGTCCGGGTCCAGGTATCGCCGGCGAAGTTCGAGGGCCAGCGAGTGGGCGGTTCGTTTCCGTCGAGGCCGCGACCGGGACGGAACCAGAAGCGCTCGCGTTCCGGGGAGCCAGGGCCGGCTGCCAGAGCCGCCTGGAACCAGGGATGTTGATCGGAGACGTGATTGGGAACGACATCGATGATGGTGCGGATGCCGAGGGCGAGCGCGTCCTGGATGAGGGCTTCGGCCTCACTCAACGTACCGAATGACGGGTGGATGCTGCGGTAATCGGAGACATCGTAGCCGCCGTCGGCGAGGGGCGACGGGTACCAGGGATTGAACCAGAGGGCGTCGACACCAAGCTGCTTGAGATAGCCGAGTCGGCTGCGCACGCCGGCGAGGTCGCCGGTGCCGTCACCGTTGGCGTCGCTGAAGCTGCGCACATAGACCTGATAAATGACCGCGCTCCGCCACCAGAGATCGTCGGAGACGACGGTGTTGCGGTCGGGGGATGCGGCGGGAAGCGTCACTGCTCGTACTCGTCTCACTAGGCCGACTTGTGCGGCAACCTGGGTTACCGGCGTTGGCAACTACTGAAACGTAGCTTTATTGACAAGATGATGCAAAATTTCTACAAACGGTAAGTCGCTTGCGTGATTCTTGCGCCGATTACGTATTTCGGCGGAGGTTTAGTTCGGCGCGTGCGGGCGGCTTGTCGACGCGCGCACCACGAGTTCGGGTTCGAAGAAGAACTCCTCAGTGGACGCCGAGTCTCCCTTGATCTGGCGGATCAACAGCTCCATGATCATGCGGCCCATGTGCTCGATGGGCTGGCGGATCGTCGTGAGTGGCGGCTCCACGCAGGACATCAGCGCCGAGTCGTCGAAGCCGATGACCGACACATCGCCGGGAACGCTCTGACCCGCCCGGCGCACGGCCCGGATCGCCCCGAGAGCCATCGGATCGCTGGCGCACACGATCGCGCTCACGCCTGCCCGCAGCAAGCGGGTTGCGCCCGCTTGCCCGGCCTCCAGGGAATACAGGGAGTGGACGACCTGATCGTCGTCGAGCTGTCCGCCGGTTCTGGCCATGGCACGCTTTGCCGCGGCCAGCTTGCGCTGGGACGGCACATGGTCCCGTGGGCCCAGGAGCAGGCCGATCCGGGTGTGCCCCAGTTCGGTCAGATGCGCGAATGACTGGTCGATGGCGGCTGTGTCGTCGCAGGAGACCGTGGCGAAACCAAAGTCGTCGATGGGCGCGTTGACGAGCACCGTGGGGAGGTTGAGGTCTCGAAGGCGCCGGTAGTGCTCATGCGAGCCATCCTGTTGCATGTAGGCGCCGCCGACGAAGATCACCCCTGACACCTGCTGCTGCAGGAGGAGTTCGACGTAATCGGCTTCAGTGATGCCTCCGGCGGTCTGCGTGCACAAGACCGGGGTATACCCGTTCTGGGCGAGGGCACCTCCGATGATCTCGGCGAAGGCCGGGAAGATGGGGTTCTGCAATTCGGGCAGCACCAGGCCCACGAGGCGGGCGCGCTCGCCTCTGAGCTTGGTGGGCCGTTCGTAGCCCAGCACGTCGAGCGCCGAGAGCACGGCCTGCCGGGTCGCTATCGACACCCCCGGCTTCTCGTTGAGCACCCGACTGACGGTTGCCTCGCTGACGCCAACCTTGCGAGCTACTTCGGCGAGTCGTCTGGACATGGGCCCGAGCTTACGCAATTTCTTGCGGAATCACCGAATATTCTGTACAGCATCCCGGGGGAGGAGGGCCCGCTCAGTCGGAGCCGGGCAGCCCCAGGAACTCGATCGCGGCATCCCGGAACGCCCGGGAGGTGGGCGCGTTGAAGTGGTTGCGGCCGGGGATCTCGAAGAACGCGGCGCGCGGAGTGGCGTCGGCCAGGGCGCGGGACGCCTCGAGGATGCGGTCCTCGCTGCCGGTGGCGAAGAGCACTCGCTGCTCCGGCGCATTCGCCGCGTGCGGCTGGGGGCCGTCGCGCATCCCCTCGACGAGCGCGATCAGCGCTTCGAGGTCGTTGTCGCGGATGGCGCCGGCCATTTTCAGGTAGGCGGCGGTGAGTTCATCCGTCACCGGCACGCCGTCGCGCACCAGAGCCAGCGCCTGGTCGACCCGGAAGCGGGTGAGCGGGTCGCCGTCGGGGATGCCGCCGAAGACGGCGCGGTTGATGCGGGTGGGCATGAAACGGGCGGCGTGCCAGCCGACCCGGGCGCCGAGTGAGTAGCCCACGTAGTCGACCTCGTCGAGCATGAAGGTGTCGAGCACGGTGAGCACGTCGGTGACGAGGAGGTCCATCGAGTAGCCGTCGGCGGAGTGCGGCTTGTCGCTCTGCCCGTGGCCGCGCTGGTCGATCGCGATCACGTGGTAGCCCTCGCGCACCAGGTCGCGGATCCAGCCGGTGGCGTGGAAGTTGGCCAGCGCGCTGGAGGCGAAGCCGTGCACCGCAAGAACGGTGGGGGCATCGGGGTCGCCGAATTCGTAGGTGGCGATCTGCACGTTGTCGGGGGCGATGACGGTGCGGGCGGGCGGGGCTGGGGGAGTATGCATCGGTTCTATTCGATCACATCGCCCGGCATCAGCCCAGCCGGGTGTCGGCGTCGCTGGTGATGCGCAGCCACCGGTACCCGTACGGGTCGAGTCGCAGCGTGACCTCGCCGTCGTCGATCGGAGTGACGCCGTTGTGCAGCATGTCCACCAGCCGGGAACCCGGGGCGACGTCGGGCAGGGTGAGGGCGAGCTCGATTGGCGCGTTCGCGAAGTTGTGCACCGCCAGCATCGAGCCGATGTTCGCGCGCACCAGGTGGGCGAACACCCGGTCGTCGCCGTGTTCGAGGATGGTCAGGTCACCCCAGCCAATCTCGGGGGAGTTGCGGTAGGCCTGAATCAGGGTGCGCATGAAATGCGCGAGCGAGCTGGGGTCGCGGCGTTGGTCGGCGGCGTTCACCCACTCCGGCCCGAACGCGCCGGTGACCACCGGGGCGGCGAGCTGATCGGCGGGAGCCCTGGAGAACCCCGCGTTGGCACCGGCGGTCCACTGCATCGGCGTGCGCACCGAGTATCGGTCCTTCACCGCCAGATTCTCGCCCATGCCGATCTCCTCACCGTAAAACAGCACCGGCGCGCCCGGCAGAGAGAACATCAGGCTGTACGCCATACGGATGCGCCGCGCGTCGCCGCCCAGCATCGTCGGCAGCCGGCGCCGGATGCCCCGGTCGTACAGCCGCATGTCGGGGTCGGGCGCGAACGCGTCGAACACCTCCTGCCGCTCGGCGTCGCTGAGCTTATCGAGCGTGAGCTCGTCGTGATTGCGCACGAAGTTGCCCCACTGGCAGTCGGCGGGCAGCTCCGGCCGGTCGGCCAGCGCTGTGGCCAGCGGCCGGGAGTCCTCCCGCACCATCGACAGGTAGATGCTCTGCATCACGACGAAGTCGAACTGCATCTGCAGTTCCCGCCGCTCGCCCGCACCGAAATAGGCCAGCTGCTCCTTGTGGCTGAGGTTCACCTCGCCGAGCAGCATGGCCTCGCTGTTGCGCCGGGCGAGGAACCCGGAGATGTCGGCGAGATAGTCGTGCGGGTCAGGCAGCGGTTCGTCCGAAGCATCCGCCTTGGAGTCCTCGCCGCCGGCCTCGGACTTGGCCTCGATGAGGAACGGCACCGCATCCATCCTGAAGCCGGACACGCCCAGCTCCGTCCAAAATCCCACGATGCGGGCGATCTCGTCGCGCACCGGCGGGTGCGCGATGTTGAGGTCGGGCTGGTGCTTGTAGAAATTGTGCAGGTAGTACTGCTTGGTCTTCTTGTCGAACTCCCAGATGCTCTTCGCGTCACCGGGGAACGCGGAGGGCTGGTCCTTGGTGGGTGGGTCGTCGCGCCACACGTAGTAGTCCCGGTACGGCGATTCCTTACTCGAGCGGGATGCGAGGAACCACGGATGCTGGTCGGATGTGTGGTTGATCACCAGGTCCATCACCACCCGGATGCCGCGGTCGCGGGCGGTGCGGATGACCTCGACGAACTCGCCGAAGTTGCCCAGCCGCGAATCGATCGCGTAGAAATCGGTGATGTCGTAGCCGTCGTCCCGGCCCGGGCTGGAGTTCAGCGGCATCAGCCACAGGCAGGTGATGCCGAGCTCGGCCAGATAGTCGATGCGCTGGGCCAGGCCACGCAGGTCCCCGCAGCCGTCGTCGTTGCCGTCGAGGTACCGTTCCACGTCGAGGCAATAGATCACGGCGTTCTTCCACCAGCGGTCGCTGGTGTCCGAGATCCTCATGCCCCCACCGCCTTCGCCGTGAGCGCGCTGGTGAGTTGGGGCAGCACGCGCTCGCCGAAGGCGTCCAGGAACCTCTGCTGCTTCCGGCCCACGTGGTGCAGGTAGATGTCGTCGAAACCGAGCCCGGCCAGTGCGGCCAGCCGGTCGGCGTGCCAGCCCAGGTCGCTGTTGATCAGCACGGATGCCCGCAGATCCTCCGCGGCGACGTGCTTCGAGATCTCGTCGAAGTTCTCCGGGGTGTCAATGTCCCACGGCACGGGCGGGTCGAAGGCGTTCGTGCGCCACTGGTCGTGCGCGATGGCGAGGGCTTCCTCATCGGTGCTGGCCCAGCTCAGATGCACTTGCAGGGCCCGTCGGCCGGTGCCGCCGGCCTGGTCGTACGCATCCAACACCCGCTTGAGCGTCTCGGGCGGCTGGGCCACGGTGACCAGGCCGTCGGCCCAGGAGGCCGCCCAGCCGGCGGTCGCCGCCGACACTGCCGCGGCCACCAACGGCGGCGGGGTGTCCGGCCGGCTCCACACCCGGGCCCGATCGATGCTGACGTGGTGATCCAGGCTGACCTCCTCGCCGTTCAGCAGCGCCCGCATCACCTTCACACACTCCTCCAACCGGGCGTTACGCAGGTCTTTGCGTGGCCAGTGCTCGCCGGTGATGTGCTCGTTCACGTTCTCGCCCGAGCCCAGCGCCGCCCAGAACCGGCCGGGGTACATCTGGCCGAGCGTGCCGATCGCCTGCGCGATCACGGCCGGGTGATACCGCTGCCCGGGGGCGTTCACCACCCCGAACGGCAGATCGGTGGCTTCCAGGGCCGCGCCCAACCACGACCAGGCGAAACCGGACTGGCCCTGCCGCACGCTCCACGGGGCGATGTGATCCGAGCACATCGCCGCGGTGAAGCCCACCTCCTCGGCGTGCTTCACCGCGGCCAGCAGCGCGCGCGGATCGATTTGTTCGTGGGATGCGTGAAAACCGATCACGGCCGAGCCCTTCTCTGGGAGCTGCCCCGCGGCGTCGACGGCTCGGGACTGGTGGCACCATGCAATCAGACCTCGTCGGCCGGTTCAAGCCCCCGGCCGCATCGGCCCGCGGCGCGGGTGCTGCCGGGTTGCTGGCCGAGTTGCCGCATGCTGCCCCTTCGCGCGCGCGGAGGGGGCACTTTGCGGCAACTCGCGGATGCCGGGTGCGCGGCGTCGCTACAGATGGTCGTGCTCGGCGTGGGCGCGGGGCACGACCGGCACCGCCAGCGCCGGGAACACCGCCGCCACGGCGAACGTGAGCGGGTAGCCGACCACCCCGATCAGGGCGCCCATCAGCGGCCCGACCAGCGACGCCGCGATGAACTGGCCGGTGTTCTGCACGCCGAGGGCCTTGCCCGACCAGCCCGGCCCGGCCATCTCCGCCACCGACGTGAACGCCAGCCCGTTCGGCGCCACGGTGCACGTGGTCGCGAGCACGAACACCACGGCGGCGGCGCCCCAGTGCGCGGCATCCACCGCGGCCAGCACCAGCAGCACGCTCGCCACACTCACCGCCACCCAGCGCAGCGGCCGCACCCGGCTGCCCACCCGGTCGCTGACCACGCCGATCACGATGCGTCCGATCGCGCCCACGAACTGCGCGGCGCCCACCAGCACGCCGGCGGCGAGGGCATCCCAGCCCTGGTCGCTGACCAGCCAGACCAGGCCGAAGGTGGAGATGGTGAACTGCGGCACCACCAGCAAGACGGATGCCGCGTGGATGCGCCAGAGGAAGCCGCTGGACCGGTACGGGTTGCCGGCCCGCGCGACCGGGGCGCCGACGCGCGGCGCCGGCCGGGGCGGGTTGGCCAGGCCGATCGCACACGCCACCGCCAACACCGCGGTGAGCGCGAACGGCACGAACAGGGCCGCGCCCACCCCGGCATCCGCGGCGATCACCGGGATGGTCACGGCCGCTACCGTCACGCCCAGCGGCTGCGACATCTGGCGGATGCCCATGGCCAGGCCGCGCTTGTGCTTGGGGAACCAGCCCACCACGATGCGTCCGCTGGCGGAGTTGGTGCTCGCCGACGCCATGCCGCCCAGCAGCAGGAAGACGCCCAGCGCGACGTAGCCGTCCGCGAGGATCGCTCCGCCGGCCGCGAGGGCGGTGAGGATGAGGCCGCCGGTGATCACCCATTTCTCGCCGATGCGGTCGGCCAGGGCGCCCCAGAGGATGAGGGTGAGCACCATGCCGAAGGTGGGGATTGCGGCGAGCAGCCCGGCCTGGGCCAGGGAGAGGCCGCGCTCGGTGTGCAGCAGCGGGATGAGGAACGCGGGGGCGCTGACGAAGACGGTGCCCGCCGTCTGCGCGGCCACGCCGAGGGCCAGCACGACCCAGGCGCGGGCGCTGATGGTCGGTGTCGCGGCGGTGGCGGTGGCCATGGTGTCTCCTCGGTGTTCCTGCTAATCTTCTGGTACACCACCTTGGTATACCAAATCGGATGCCGAGGGTGGCTCGGGCGAAAACCTCCGCGAGCAGTGAGGAAAGCCCCAGAATCACGCGATTTTTGGGGCTTAGCTCACAGTTCGCGGGATGCTGAGGCGCGCCCGCCGGGAGGAATCGATGACGAACGTGCTTGCCTCGCAGACCGTGCAGCTCTATGACCGGCTGCGGGCGGCCATCCTCTCTCTCGACCTCGCGCCGGGGGAGCGGCTGACCGAGCGCGGACTCGAGGCCAGCTTCGACGCCTCCCGCACGCCAGTGCGCGCGGCCCTGGGCCGCCTCGACGCCGAGGGCCTGGTGCAGCGCGACGGCCGCGGCTGGATCGTCTCGCCGATCGACCTCGCCGAGATCGGTGCGCTCGCCGAGCTGCGCGAGGCTGTGGAGGGGGCTGCCGTGCGCCTGGCCGTGCAGCGTGCCACCGACGCGGACATCGCCGCCGTCGCCGCGCTGCTCGACGCCGCCCGCCCCGGCGAGGGCGGAGGCACCGACGCGGAGCAGGGCGTGCGGGCCGGCGGCGACTTTCACGAGCAGCTCACCCGACTCTCGGGCAACCCCGCCATGGTCGACGCCGTGCGCGGCGCCATGACTCGCCTCGCGCGCACCCGCTGGCTCGAGGTGCGCACGCCCGCCGCCCGCGAGCAGGCCTGGCTCGAGCACCGCGCCGTGCTCAACGCGCTCGAGGCCCGCGACGCCGACACGGCCTCCCGGCTGCTGACCGGC
Organism: Cryobacterium sp. N22; assembly: GCF_002929555.1. Taxonomy (GTDB): domain Bacteria; phylum Actinomycetota; class Actinomycetes; order Actinomycetales; family Microbacteriaceae; genus Cryobacterium. The sequence continues at coordinate 5,321 of NZ_PJJP01000012.1, read as the reverse complement.
CACATCCGCGGCACCAACGACCGCCTGCTCGCGGCGCTCGCCGCCGACTCCCGCCGCCTGCGCGGCCACGGCCTGGCCATCGTGCCGGATGCGCCGCCCGTCACACCCCGCTAGCCCCGGCTCGCGGCGCCAACTGTTGCCGAAACGGACCTTTGCACCCGGTGCGCCGGACGCAATTGTCCGCACGGGCAACAGTTGTGCGTGCGGGCGCGGGTTTGCCGCGCGCGGCCCGCGCGCACGCCCATCCGCTGTGCGACGCCACCCATAATGGGGGTGCCGCCGGGCCCCGTGGGGTCGCTAACCTCAGACCACCGAACGTGGTGGGTGCCCCGCCCGCACCGCTCCCTGGATGGTCTGACGCCTGCGAACCGGCGCACATCCGTGAGGTGGTCCCGGCGCGACCGCTCAGAGCACGCGGTCTCCCTGGCGCAGCCGCGTCCGGGCGCGTCCAAAGGAGCAACGTGACCCTGCACCCACCCGCGATGCGCAACCGCATCGCAGCTCAGCTGGTCATCGAGCACCTCCTGTCCCGCCAGTCCGCGGTGCCGCCGCGCACCAAGGTGGCCCGGCTGTTCGGCCAGTCGCCGCTCTGCCCGGAGAGCGTGAGCTGGTACCTCGGCGCGCAGGGCGAGATCACGGTCGGCAAAATGCTCGCCACCCTGCCGGCGGACTGGACCGCCTTCCACGCCGTGCCGATCGGCAAGAACGACACCGACATCGACCACATCCTGGTGGGCCCCGGCGGCATCTTCACCATCAACACCAAGCACCACTGCGGCAAGCACATCTGGGTGGGTACCCGCACCGTCACCGTCTCCGGCCACAAGAAGGCCTACCTGCCCGCCGCCGAGCACGAGGCCGAACGGGTCACCACGGTGCTGCGCGAGCGGATGCCGCTGGTCGCGCCGGTGCAACCGGTGATCGCTCTCGTCGACCCCAAGCAGATCACCTTCCGCGACAAGCCCGTGCAGGTGAAGGTGCTCGATGCCCGCACCCTGCGCCGCTGGCTGCTCAAGCTGCAGCCGGTGCTCAGCGACGACGAGATCGCCGAGGCCGTGGTGATCCTGGACAGCCCGGCCACCTGGCGCCAGCATCCGACCCCGGCCCCGGCCGACGTGATGACCCGCTTCGCGGCGCTCGACGGGCAGGTGCGGCGGGCCCGGCTCCGCCGGATGTGCTGGGCGGCCACCGGAACGACGGCACTGTGTGCGGGGTCGGTGGGCGGAGCGCTGCTCGCGGCGCAGGCCCTGCTGGGCGGCTGACCCGAAAACGCCGGCGTCAGTCCGGCTGCCGCCAGGTGCTCACGGCCGTGGCGGCGAGCACGCCGACGGCGTAGGCGACGAGGTCGAGGGCGTTGAAGGTGGTGCCGAGCAGATACCGGACCGGCGCGAAGTGCTCGGCGAGGCTGCTGGGCACGCCGGTGAGCTGAAAGACCTCGACGGCCACGCAGAGCAAGATGGCGAGCACCGCAACCTGCCGGCCGGGCAGGCGGACCAGGACAATCGACACGACCAGGTACACCAGGACCGCGTAGAGCGCGTCGCCGACGAAATCGCTGACGATGCCCTGGGTCAGGAAGTGCACGAGGAGTCCGGTGGCCACGATCAGCGCGCCGATGCCGGCCAGGTTCAGCCGGCGGTTGCGGAAACCCTGTTCCCGGGTTCCCTGGGCGACCTCGGAGTCACGCATCGCCTGCTGGTCGTCCAGGCCGGATTCCGGCCGCAGGTCACCCCCGTGTGACACCCGGTTCGTTCGATCCATACGCTGACCGTACCGTGTGCCGAAGCGTCGACAAAAGCAGGATGCGTACGAATGGTCTCCGGGCGTACCGGTAGGGGCCGCACCCCTCGCCTGCGTCGGCGGCCGCTGCTACCGTGCTGGCATGACCCCCAATCCTGAGTCGGGTGGTGCCGCCCCGCCCCTGATCGGCTGCGTGTTCGTTGGCACCAGCCTCGACGGTTTCATCGCCCGCGAGAACGGCGACTTCGACTGGCTCGTCGCCGCCGGTGACGCCCTCGGCGAGACCGGCTACGACGAGTTCTTCGCCAGCGTCGAAGCCCTCGTTGTGGGCCGCGCCACCTTCGACACCGTGCGCGGCTTCGTGGACTGGCCCTACGCCGGCAAGCGGGTACTCGTGCTCAGCCGCACCCTGCTGCGCAGCTTCGACGCCGAGGCCGAGCCGGACACCACCGTGCACGCCACGCTCGATGACGTGATCGCCACCCTCGTTGCCGAGGGCCGCCGCCGGGTGTACGTCGACGGCGGTCGCACCATCCAGAGCTTTCTGCGCGTCGGGCTGATCCGCGAGATCACCATCACCCGCGCCCCGGTGCTGCTCGGCACGGGGATCCCTCTGTTCGGCCCGCTCGACGGCGACGTGCGGTTGCGGCACGTGGGCACCCGCGAGCTCGGCGCGGGGTTCACCCAGTCCAGCTACGAGGTGCTGCCCACCAGCTAACGGATGCCCGCCCCTCGGTCACATGCTCTGGGGTTCGTCCCTATCTCGTTGGTCGAGCTTGTCGAGACCTGGCGACCAGGTCTGCGGTTGATCCCATCTCGTCGGTCGAGCTTGTCGAGACCCGGTGACCCGGTCTGCGGTTCGTTCCCATCTCGTTGGTCGAGCTTGTCGAGACCCGGTGACCCGATCTGCGGGCCGAAGCCTCGCGTTGGGCCGTCTGCTCACGGGGTCTCGACAGGCTCGACCAACGGGTGGGCGCGCGCCGGGAACGGTCTAGACGAGCGGGACGGCCTCGACCAGCGGGGGAGCGCTCGGGCGGGCCAGCCACTCGTGCAGCTCGGCGATCGGCACTGCCGGGCAGTACAGGTGTCCCTGCACAGCGTCGGTGCCGATCTTCGCCAGCAGCTCCTGCTGGTCCAGCCGCTCCACGCCCTCGGCGATGGTGTCGATTCCCAGCTTTGCGCTCATCTGCACGATGGCCTCCACCACGGTGCGGTCCACCGGGTTGCTCAGCGCGCCGGACACGAAGCTCGCGTCGAGCTTGACCACCGAGATCGGCAGCGACCGTAGCGTCGACAGCGACGAGTAGCCGGTGCCGAAGTCGTCGATCGCCACGCGAATGCCGTGGCCGGCCAGGGTTTTCAGCCGCTGCACCGCCGCGAGCGACTCCAGAACCACGGTCTCGGTGAGCTCGAGCACCAGACGCTGGGCGGGCAGCCCGCTGTCGGCCAGGCACCAGAGCACCGAGTCCACGATGTGGTCACTCTCAAGCTCCCTCGCGGAGATGTTCACGTGCACCGTCATCGGAACGCCCGGCCGGGCCTCCGGCCAGGTCATGGCATCCGTGCAGGAGCGCCTCAGCACGAACGCGCCGATGCCCAGGATGGCGCCGGAGGTCTCGGCGAGCGGAATGAATTCGCTCGGCAGCAGCAGGCCCCGCTCCGGATGCCGCCACCGCACGAGCGCCTCGGCGCCGGTGCAGTGCAGCTCGGGCAGGGACACAATCGGCTGATAGTGCACCTCGAGCTGGCCGCCGCCGGCAGCCCGGCCCAGCTGCCGTTCGAAAGACACCAGCGCCGACTCACCCTGCAGCAGGCCCGGCCTGTACATCTGAACCTGACCCTTGCCGTGGGCCTTGGCGGCGTACATCGCCACGTCGGCCTGGTGCACGAGCTCGTCGAGGTTCGCGCCGGGAGCGGCGGTGGCCACTCCCACGCTGGCGCCCACCCGGCAGGGCCGTCCGTCCACGATGATGGGAGCGGCCAGCGACCCCACCATCCGCTGCGCGATCGCCTGGGCGGCGGCATCCGTGGTACCGGTGAGCACCACCGCGAACTCGTCCCCGCCCAGCCGGGAGCAGATGTCCTGCGGCCGGGTGCAGTGCCGCAGCCGCTGGGCCACCTCGGTGAGCACGGCGTCGCCGGCGCGGTGCCCCATGTGGTCGTTGACGTCCTTGAAATCGTCGAGGTCGAGGAACAGCACGTGCAGACCCTCGGTGGTGTCGGTGCGCGAGAGGAGCGCACCGAGCTGGGAGGTGAACGAGAGCCGGTTGTCGAGTCCGGTGAGGGTGTCGTGCTGCGCCTGCGCGGTGAGCTGATGGTGCGAGCGGCTGTTGCGTAGCGCCAGGTTCACCTGGTTCACCAGGCTGCGCACCGACAGGATGGTGCCCTCGGGGATGCGCTTCGGCGCACCGACGAGCAGCCAGGCGTCATCCTCCTGCTCAGTGAGTGACACGCACTCCCAGAGCAAAGGCAGGCCCGCGGCCTCGTCGAGCGGGCCGGTACGCATGATTTGCGCGTCGCCGTTGCTCCCGATGGTGCGCAGCACGTCACCGGGAAAAGACGTCGGCGGCGGCACGATGAAGTCGCCGGTGTGGGCGCCGACCAGCAAAAGCTCCTCGTGGCGCACCACCTTGACCACGCGCAGCCCGGGGGTGGTGGCACCCAGCTCGCCGGCGGTGGTCCAGGAGAGAAGGCGGATCGCGTTGGCATCGGTCATGCCGAGCAATCTGGCGCCGGTCTCGGTGAGCGCCTTGTCGCGTTCGATGGCCCAGTCGTTCGCCTGCAGCACGGTGCGCAGCTGCTCCGCCACCACAATGACGAGCAGCATGATCGAGATCGTGGCGGTCTGGCGGGCCATGTCGGGTGCGGTGGGGTGCCCGGGCGTCAGCGGCCAGAGCACCGTGATGGCAAGCACCGCAACCGTGTAGAGCGCGCCGCGAGCCACTGACCGCCACGGCGTGCTGTAGAGGGTGCGCAGCCAGGCCGCGGCGAAGAACAGCGGCACCGATGCCAGAGGAACCGGCCCGGCCAGGGCGAGCGCGGTAAGGGCGAGGGCATCAAGCACCTCGAGGGCGAACGGCACCCGCTGCCGCATCAGGCTGTAGGTCCAGGAGCAGATCAGTGCAACCGAGGACACGGATGCCAGCAGCAGGTCCAGCCGACTTGCGGTGACATTGGGGATCGTGCCGGGCACGTTGAACAGCAGCGACAGCAGCGCCAGCCAGGTGAAGAGCCACCGAGTGCCCTCAAGCACGCCCGCGGGTCGGTCCAACAGCGCCGATCCGACCGCGCTCATCCGCTGACCGGCTCTGTTCAACGTGGATAGTTCCCCGATTGCGACCATGAAACTGCTTTCCGTGGATCGTGTCGGAGGATCCCGTGGTGGCCGCGACGACACATACCCTCACGGTACCAGTGAGCCGCTCTCACACCTGACGGATGCTGGTGCCCGCAGTGGCCCTGGGTCGCGCGTTCAATTGCGGACTTCCCGCCTTCGTTGGCGGGCAAAGTCAAGCTGTGGGAGCAACGCGTGGTTTTATGCTGCGAGGAGCAGCTGGTTCAGCCGGTTGGCTGGGGTCTCG
>NZ_PJJP01000011.1 GCF_002929555.1 Cryobacterium sp. N22 | reverse complement strand
CCCCCGCATCCACTCAGATTCGCGAAAGCGGCCCAACGGTCACCACAGCGCTGTGAAGCAACCACAACACCGCTCTCGCGAGAGCGGCCCAACGGTCACCTCAGCAACGTGAAGCAACCACAACATCGCTCTCGCGACAGGCACCCCTCACGAGAGCGGCCCAACGGTCACCTCAGCGCTGCTGAAGCAACCACAACACCGCTTTCGCGAAAGGGACCCCTCTCGAGAGCGGGCACGAGCCGCGATACGGGGTGCAGTCAGGTCGCGACAGCGGGCCAAACCAGCGAACGGGCTCGGCGGGCTACACGACGATGGCGCCTCCGGGTAGATTCCCGGGAAGGTCGCCTACCCTCGACAAGGGGTCGCAACGGCCGCCGACCGACATGACCGGGTACGAATGGGAGAACGTTCGACCATGACCACCCCCACCACCACACTGCGCCGCGCACCCGATCAGGCCGCGGGCATCCCGGTACGCGCGTCGGGGCGTGACGCGCTGCTCGTCGGGCTGTTCGGCGCCCTGCTGGCGCTGGCCTGGTCGTGGCAGCCGTCCATCTGGTTCGACGAGGCCGCGACGGTTTCCGCCACCATGCGCAGCTGGCCGGAACTGGGCCGGATGCTCCTGAGCATCGATGCCGTGCACGGGCTGTACTACGCCGGGATGCACCTCTGGCTCGACCTGGTGGGCTACTCACCGTTCGCGCTGCGGCTGCCGAGCGCCGTCTTCGGCGGGGTCGCCGCCGCGCTGACGGTCATTCTGGTTCGCTCACGGGCCGGCCACCGCACCGCGATACTCGCCGGCGTCGCCTTCTGCCTACTGCCCCGGGTGACCTGGATGGGCACCGAGGGCCGGTCGTACGCGCTGACCGCCGCCCTCGCGGTGGCGTTGACCTTGATCTTCCTCGCGGCCTGGCGCCGCGGACCGGCGCCGCGGCGCATCCGCGTGCTCTGGTGGACCCTCTACGGCGTGGCCGCGGTTGTCGCCACCGTCACCTTCATCTACCTGGCCTTCCTGGTCGGCGCCCACGGGCTGACCGCGCTGTGGACGGTGTGGGCCGGCCGCCGGCGGGACCGGGCCGCACGGGCATCGCTGCTCGGCTGGGGTGTCGCCTCTCTCGCCGCCGGGATGCTGCTGGTGCCCTTCGCCCTCGGAGTGGTGGGGCAGTCCGGCCAGGTGAGCTGGATCGCCCCGATCAGCTGGGGCAGCTGGAACGGCGTCTTCGTCACACAGTGGTTCTACCTGAACCGGCCGTTCGCGGTGGCGGGATGGGTCCTGATGATCGTCGGCGTCGTCACCCTGGTCCTCACGACCCGCCGGAGCAGGGCCACCGGCATCGCGGTGTCACGGGCCCAGGCGCGGAACCCGTCACTGCTGGCGATCGCGGTGCCGTGGCTGGTGGTGCCCACGCTCGGGGTCATCGTCGCGTCGGCGATCGCGACGCCGCTCTACTCCCCTCGCTATCTCACCTTCAGCGCGCCGGCGGTGGCCATCCTGATCGGGGTGGCCCTGGACGCGCTGCGGCGTCGCTGGCTGATCGTCACCGCCCTCGTCGCGCTGGCCGGACTGGCCGCGCCGCAATTCGTGGCACAACGACAGCCCGAGGCCAAGCAGAATTCGTCGTGGCACGAGGTCGCCGACCTCATCAGCGGAGAACGGGCCGCACACCCCGACCACACGGCCGCCATAATTTACGGGCCGGTGCGCCAGCATCCGGCGGCGACCACCCGGGTCATCGCGTATTCCTATCCGGACGCGTTCGAGGGGCTGATCGACGTGAAACTGAAGACCCCTGCCGCCCAGACCGGTGGCCTGTGGGAGACCCGGTACCCGCTGGATGCGGTGACCGACCGGTTCGAGGGCGTCGACGCGGTGTGGCTGGTGACGAGCGACAAACAGGACTGGCGCCCGAGTGTCACCGACAAGCTCACCGCGCTCGGCTACACCGTCGACGAGGAATGGGGCCTGACCGGGGTCAACGTTCTGCGCTACGTGCGCTGACCGTCGGTGCGGGTTGTCCCGATCCTGCCCAGTGCGCTCCGCCAGCGGCCCAACGCGCCCGGTCCGGCCCGGCGCACAGACACGACCACGATCAGTACTAGCGCGATGCCGAGCGAGACCCTGCTGACCGTCAGCGTGGGCACCAGCAGGCGCAGGGTCAGGGCGAGCGGAATCGCCAACCATTCCCACCGGCCGCTGAGTGCGATGAACGGCAACAGCAGCAGCGCGTACCAGGGGTACCGGGGACTGAGCACCAGGAGGGTGCCGCCGATCATCACGAGCTGGCCGAGCCACGGCCGCTCGGGGTCGGTCTTCCAGATGGTCACCGCGGCCAGACCGGCCAGTAGGATCGCCGCCACGACGATCGCCGAGCCGCCCGGCGCGATCAGGGAGACCAGCGCGAACCTGGACCCGTCCTCGTAGCCCTCCTCGGTGAGATAGCCCGGCAGGTAGCCGAGCACGCCGATGCCGGTGGCCAGCACATACGGCAGGTAGAGCAGCGCGAACGTCACGATCGCCGCAACGACGACCTTCCAGCCCTGTCGCTTGAGCATGGCGGGCGCAGCGATGGCCGGGATCAGCTTGACCCCGATGGCCATCCCGAGCAGGATGCCGCCGCGGACATACTTCGCGCTGCTGACCCAGAAGGCGGCGGCGACGACGAACGCCACCCCCAAAAGGTCCACGTGCGAGTTGGTGACGCCCTCGGTCGCGACCAGTGGGCACCAGGCCCACACCGCCGCGTAGCGCTGGTCGATGCCGCGGCGCTGCATGCCGACCAGCAGCATCCCGGTGATGCCGACGGTGAGCAGAAGACCGGTCAGCTGCAGCGGCCAATAGCCCGCGTCCGCCCCGACGACGGCCCGAACGCCGGCGAAGTAGATTTCGGCGGCCGGCGGATAGATGGTGGGCACCGTGGTGCGGTTCAGCGCCGAGCAGAGCGGCAGGCCGGCACCCCGGTCCACGGTTTCGATGCGTTCGCCCACGCAGTCCGGCCCGCCGTCGCCGGTCACCGGGGCCGGGAACAGCCAGTCCGGCCGCAGCCCGTCGAGCCTGTCGTCGGCGGGCACATAGGCGTACGGCGAGACGCCGGCGTTCTGCACGATGCCGTCCCACGCGTAGCGCGCCGAGTCGGTGCTCGTGTTCGGCGGGCCGGCCATCGCCGCCCCGCCGATCAGCACGGATCCGGCGAGCACCAGAACCACGACGGCCCGGCCCCGAACCCGGCGCAGGGCAACCAAAGCGGCGACGAAGAGCACCCAGAGCAGGGCGGTGCCCATCAGCAGCGGCACGGTGTCCCGATGCGGCCTGAACAGGTCGAAGGCCAGCACGACACCCGCGGTGGCGGCGGCACTGACGGCCAGGAGGATCGAGACGATGGCAATACGCACCCTGCCATCCTCCCGCAAGCGACGACGGGCGCCCCGACCGGCCGGCGCCCGCGTCATCGAACCGTAAGGATTACCCAGTCTCCCGGCGATGGCGAGGTGGTGGAATGGACTATGCGCCGATTGATGTACGAGGCCAGGGCCCAGCTCGCCTCTCCGGTGCGAAACCCGCGGATGGCCACCGTGATCGGCCGCCTGCTCGGCCTGGCCTTCCTGCTCTGCTTCGGCACTGGCCTGTACAGCCATTTCCTGCAGCAGCCGCTGCCGTGGATGACGTTCCCCACCCGGCCCGCCGGGCTCTACCAGCTCACCCAGGGCACCCATATCGTCGCCGGGATCGCCTGCTTCCCGCTGCTGCTGGCCAAGCTCTACGTGGTTTTCCCGCAACTGTTCCGGTACCCGCCGGTCACCTCCTTCGCCACACTCCTCGAGCGGGCATCGATCGCGCTGTTCGTGGGCGCCTCGCTGGTGGAGATCACCATCGGCCTGCTCAACACGTACCAGTGGTACCCGTTCCCGTTCCCGTTCAAGCAGGTGCACTTCGCCCTGGCCTTCGTGATCATCGGCTCGCTGCTGGTGCACATCGGCGTGAAGCTGCCGCTCATCGCCTCCCACTGGCGGGCCGCCCCCACCGCCGGGCCCGAGGAACGACACCCCGTGGACACCGTCGCCGAGGACACCGCGGCCGTCGCCCTCGCCGCGACCAGGGTGTCCGCCGATGAGGGGATGCCCCGAGGCCGCGGCCTGACCGGACGGGTGCTCTCCTACATCGACGCCGCCCCCGAACTCCCGGCCCGCACCAGCCGCCGCGGGTTCCTGGCCACCGTGGCGGTGGCCGTCGCGGCCGTCGTCGGGCTCACCGCCGGCCAGACCTTCGCGCCGCTGGACGCCGTCAACGTCTTCGGACCGCGCAAGAAGGGCGTCGGCCAGCAGGGCGTGCCCGTCAACCGCACCTCGGCACAGGCCAAGGTGGCCACCGCGGCCCTGTCGGCCGACTGGGTACTCACGCTGGCGCTCGGCGGCACCGAACGTTCGTTCAGCCGGGCCGACCTCGCCGCGCTCCCGCAGACCGACGTGGACCTGCCCATCGCCTGCGTGGAAGGGTGGAGTCAGATGGCCGCCTGGCGGGGTGTGCGCCTGCGCGACCTCGTCGACGCTGCCGGCGGCTCCCCCGGGACCGACCTCAGGCTGATCAGCCTGGAACAGCGCGGCGGCTTCCGGCAGACCGAAATGGGCAGCGAGTATGTGCGGGACCCGCTCACCCTCGTCGCCCTCGAGCTGAACGGCGAGACCCTCGACCTCGAGCACGGCTACCCGGCGCGTATGATCGCGCCCGGCCGGCCCGGCGTTCTGCAGACCAAGTGGCTCAGCCGGATCGAGGCGATCGACGCATGATGACGACACCAGCCCCGGCCTTGCCGTCACGGCGGATGCGCGCGGCGCGCGTGGTTCTCGTCGCCGTCGGCGCGCTCGGACTCGCACTCGGGGTGTACGTGCTGGTGGACACCGTCGCCCTGCGGCGGTTGCCGGGAGTCGCCCTCTGGATCGGCGCGGCCATCGTGCTGCACGACGCCGTGATCTCTCCGCTGGTGTTCGGGCTCGGTGTGCTCACCCGCCGCGCCGGACACCGGCTGGCCGGCGGCATCATCGTGACCGTGCAGGCCGCCATCGTGCTCGGGTCGCTGATGAGCCTCCTGGTGCTGCCGGCCATCGCGGCGCAGGGCCTGGGGCCCAAGAACCCCACAATCCTGCCGCTGGACTACGCGCGGAACCTGGCCCTGTTCTGGCTCACGCTCGCGGTGGCCAGCGCCCTGATCTCGGTCTGGCTCTACCTGCGCACCAGACGGGCGAACCGGCGTCCGGTGCGGACCCAGTCCTGATCCACCCGCAGCCCGGCCGCTTCGGCGCGCGCCCGAAGCGGCACGATGCCGATCTCGGCCCACGGGAACACCCCGCTGCTGCGGCCCTGGGCGTCTTCGAGGGTGCCCTCGAACGCGGTGTCGCGATCGGGATCCTGGCTGAGCTCGACCACGAGCACGCCGTCCTCGGCGAGGAGCTCGGCGCACCGGGCCAGCAGCGCTCCGACGTCGCCGCCGATGCCGATGTTCCCGTCCAGGAGCAGCGCCGTTCCCCAGCCGCCCTCGAGCGGCATGGGAGCGAAAACCGACCGGTTGAGCACAGTGAGGCCCGCCGCGGTGGCGATGTGCACCGCTGTCGGGGACACGTCCACACCGAGAGCCGACAGGCCCAGGTCCATGGCCGCCCGAACCATCCGGCCCGGGCCGCAGCCGATGTCGAGCACCGGCCCGGCTGCCCCGGTGAGTACGTCGAGGTCGGTGCCGTCGGCGCCCGCGCTCCAACGGCCGGCGTCCATCGGAGCAGCCGCCGGGACCTGCGCGGTGGTGCTCCGCAGGTACAGCACCGCGGACTCATCCCGCAGTGCGGCCGCGTACGGTTCGGTGCCGCCGGAACCGAAGGTGGGGCCCGCATCGAGGCCGGTCTTGCCGGCGAGCAGCGTCATCGGAGCGCCTCGCTCAGCCGAAGCGCACCGAAGCCGGCCAGCGTCGCCGCGAACCGGCCGTGCGGGGCGAGAGCGGCCACCCGGTGGGCGTCCTCGATGTGATCCACGTCGGTGAGAGTCGGCAGCAGGCGCACCCGGAGTCCCGCGGCCCGGAGCCGCTCGAGCTGGTGCGTGCCGGTGTCGCTGCGGGACATCGGCACCCCGCGGATCAGGTCGCCGTCGGGGTGACGCAGGCCGAGCGCCCAGAATCCGCCGTCGGCGGCGGGACCGAACCAGGCGTCGACGTCGTCGGGCCAGGCCGCGAACAACGGGGCGAGCACGGCGGCGGAGACCTGCGGGGTGTCCATGCCGATCAACACGGCGGGTTCGTTGCAGCCGTCGAAGATCGCGCCGAGACGTTGGTCGAGGCCGCCGGCCACCTGGGGCACGATGTCGTAACCGGCGGCGGCAGCGGGCGCCACTGCACCGTCGAACGCGAGCACCCGCCGCGTGGCGGGCAACGCGGTGACGGCGTCGAGGGTGTCGTCGAGGCTGGCGGCGGCCAGCTCCGCGGCCTGCTCGAGGCTGAGCGGCGGATGCAGCCGGGTCTTCACCTTGCCGGGCAGGCATTCCTTGGCGATGACGATGAGGGTGGTCATCGTCTGGCCTCCTTCAGCAGCCTGGACATGTCGGTGATCGCGGTGAGGGTACCGCGCACGGTGCCGGTCACCTTGCTGCGGCCGACCCGCGGGGCATACGGGGTGTCCACCTCACGGATGCGCCAGTCTTGCGCGGCGGCCTTGAGGAAGACCTCGAGGGGATAGCCGCTGCGCCGGTCCTGAAGGTCGAGGGACAGGAGGTCTTCGCGCCGGGCGGCCCGCATCGGGCCCAGATCATAAATGTTCACACCTGTTATTCGGCGCAGTCGCCAAGAAAGAGTGGAATTGGCTATCCGGGCGTGCACCGGCCACGATCCGGCGGTCGTCGGCCGGCGCCGGCCGAGCACCAGGTCGGCCTCGCCGGCCCGCACCGGGTCGACCACGAGAGGCAGGTCGCGCGGATCCATCGACGCGTCGGCATCGCAGAACGCCACGATGGGAGCGGTCGCCCGCAACAGCCCGGCGTGCGCGGCCGCACCGAACCCCCGGCGGGGCTCGGTCACGACCAGGGCCCCGGCCGCCTCGGCGATGCGCGCCGAATCATCCGTCGAGCCGTTGTCGACCACGATCGCCCGGTAACCCTCCGGCAGCCGGGCCAGCAGCCAGGGCAGCGCCCCGGCCTCGTTCAGACACGGCAACACGACATCGACCAGGTTTTCGCTCACCCCTCGACACTAGGTCGGGGGGCGTGCCGACACTCCGCGGCAAACGTTACGGACCGGAGAAAGATCTGTGCCAGAGACTCCGTGCAGCCGGAGCGCCTATCCTTCAAGGGTGAACCCCTCGCCGCCGACCGGGCCCCCCGGCACTCAACGCCGGATCCTGGTCATCGATGATGACCCGACGGTCTCGGAGATCGTCTGCCGCTATCTGGTGGCGGCCGGTTTTCTGGCGGATTCCGCGCAGGACGGTCACAGCGGCCTGCGCCAGGCCGAGGCGCAACGCCCCGACCTCGTTGTGCTCGACCGGATGCTGCCCGTGCTGGACGGCATCGAGGTCTGCCGCCGGATCAAAGCCGCCTGGGCGATCCCGGTGATCATGCTGACCGCGCTCAACCAGGAGGAGGACCGGATCGACGGTCTGGAGGCCGGCGCCGACGATTACCTCGCCAAGCCGTTCTCACCCCGCGAGCTGGTGCTGCGCGTGCAGTCGGTGTTGCGCCGCACCGTGGCCGAGCCGGCCCGCGGCGGGTCCGTCGAGGCGGGACCGTTCGCGCTGGACCTGGCGGCGCACGAGGTGCGCATGAACGGTGCGCCTCTGGTGCTCACGGCCAGGGAATTCGATCTGCTCGCGCACCTGATCGGCCGTCCGCACCGGGCGCTGAGCCGGGAGGAGCTGCTCAAGTCGGTCTGGGGCTGGGACTTCGGTGACCTGTCCACCGTGACGGTGCACGTGCGACGGTTGCGGGAGAAGATCGAGGCCGACCCGACCCGGCCCCGGCTGCTGAAAACCGTGTGGGGGGTCGGCTACAGGTTCGACCCCGAGCCCCTGGACGCCGGAGCCCTCCAATGACGCTCCCCGGGCTGGTGAGCGTGCTCGTCATCGCGCTGGCCTGCGCCATCATCGTCGGCACCCTCGGCCTGATCGGCCTGCGCCTGCTCGCCAGGTATTCGCTCGTGCTGCAACTCGTGGTGGTGGCCCTGGCCACGATCGTGTCGGTGGTGAGCGGGATGGCCGCGGCAGCGTCGCTGATGTACGTGTCGGATCACGACCTCACCGTGTTCTACTTCGTCGCCGGGGTGACGGGGAGCGTCTCGTTACTGATGGCGGGACTGCTGGGGCAGTGGATCGCGCGTGACAGCCGGCACCTGACGCTCACGGCGGCGAGTCTCGGCCGGGGCGAGCCCATCACGTCCGCGGAACGGCACAGCAACACCGAGTTCGCGGCCCTGGCCGATCAGTTGACCGCGACCGGGGAACGGTTGCGGGAGTCCAGGGACCGTGAGGGCAAGATCGAGTCGGCCCGTCGGGAGCTGGTCGCGTGGATCTCCCACGACCTGCGCACGCCGCTGGCCGGCATCCGGGCCATGGCCGAGGCCCTGGAGGACGATATGGTCGAGGATCCCATCCGGTACTACGGGCAGATCCGCGGCCAGGTGGACCGGTTGAACGGCATGGTCGACGACCTCTTCGAGCTGTCCCGGATCACGTCGGGCACCCTCCGGCTGAACCTGGCGCGGGTGGCCCTGTACGACCTGATCAGCGACACCGTGGCGGACCTCGGTCCCGTCGCGAGGGCGAAATCGCTCGACCTGCGCTTCGAGGGGGCCATGGGCCTGACGATCCTGGCCGACCCGCGCGAGCTGGCCAGGGCCGTCGGCAACCTGGTGATGAACGCCGTGCAGCAGTCGGCTCCCGGCGGCACCATCGTGGTCTCGGTCACCGAACACGCCGACGGGCGCGCCGTCATCTCGGTGCAGGATTCGGCCGGCGGCATCGACCCCGCGGACCTCGGGCGGGTGTTCGAGCCCGGCTGGCGGGGTACCGAACCGCGCACACCCGAGGCCGAGTCAGCAAGCCAGGGCCGGGCGGGCCTCGGCCTGGCCATCGTGGACGGCATCGTGGCGGCGCACCACGGTGAGGTCACCGTGCAGAACACGCCAGGCGGATGCCGGTTCGACGTGCTGCTGCCCGCGCACCCCGAACCCGCGGGAGTGTGATCGCCGGGCCGGGGCCGGGCTCAGACCACGGCCGCGCGCAGCGGGGCCGTGGCGAATTCGCGCATCCCCTCGTCGAAGGTCACCGACGGCGTCCAGCCGAGTTCGGTGCGCAGACGCTCTGAGGACGCCGTGATGTGCCGCACGTCACCGAGGCGGTATTCGCCGGTGACGACGGGCGCCGGCCCGTGGGCGGCCGCGCTGAGGGCCTCGGCCATGTCACCGATGGTGTGCACGGTGCCGCTGCCGACGTTGAACGGCCGGAAGGTGCCGGCCGGCGAGCTGGCTGTCCAGTCGATCGCGGCGAGGTTGGCGGAGGCGATGTCGCGCACGTGCACGAAGTCGCGGCGTTGCCGGCCGTCCTCGAAGACCGTGGGGGCCTCGCCGCGTTGCAGTGCCGACCTGAACAGGGACGCGACGCCGGCGTACGGCGTGTTCTGCGGCATCCCCGGGCCGTAGACGTTGTGGTACCGCAGCGCCGCCGCACGACCGTTGGTGCTGCGGCTCCAGGCCGTGGCGAGGTATTCCTGGCCGAGCTTGCTGCTCGCGTAGACATTGCGGGGGTCCACGGGGTCGTCTTCACCCACCAGCGCGGGCTCCAGCGGCTCCCCGGTGGCCGCATCGGTCGGATCGAAGATGCCGGCATCGAGGTCCGCTGCGCGGCGCGGGCCCGGCCGGGCCACACCGTTGGCACTGCGGTAGCTGCCCTCGCCGTAGACGACCATGGAGGAGGCCAGGACCAGCCTGTCGATCCCCGCCGCGGCCATGCCCGCCAGCAGCACCGCGGTGCCGAGTTCGTTGCTGTGCACGTAGTCGGGCGCATCGGAGAAGTCGACGCCGAGACCCACCTTGGCGGCCTGATGGCAGACCACGTCGATGCCGCGCAGCGCATGCACGACGACCGCGGTGTCGGTGACGTCACCGACCACGAACTCGACGCGGGGATCAACCGCGGGCAGTCCGCCGTGCACGTCGCGGCGGAGGGAGTCGAGGATCCGCACCCGCCAACCGCGCTCGAGGGCGGCCTCGACGATGGCCCCGCCGATGAAGCCGGCGCCGCCGGTGACCAGGAGGTGGCGGCCGGCGCCCGGTGCGCTGCTGGTCTGGGTCACGGCGGGCTCCTTCTGCGACGGGGTCAGTGCGAGTAGACCGGGATGGCGGCGGCCAGCGGCCCGATCGGGCTGAGGGCGAACGACGCGGATTGGCCGTCGCCGGTGTAACCGACCGACGCCGCGATGCCTTTTCCGCCGGTGACGAGGTGACTCTCGGATCCGGCCAGCGCCACCACGACGGATTGGCCGGCGGCCACGCTCACGTCGATGGCCGGCCCGGTTGCGGAGGTGATGGTCAGGTCGGTGTCGGTACCGGAGGTGTTGGCCAGGTGCAGGGCCGGCGACGGACCGTCGGCGACACTGACCAGGAAGTCGCCGTCCTGGGGCGTGGCCGCGGAGGACCAGGCGAAGTCGGCGGCGGCGCTTCCGGCCGTCGTGGTGGACGCCGCGGCGACGAGCGGCTGGTCCGAGTTCAGCTTGACGGTGTAGTTACCGGCGACGACTCCGCTCAACGGGATCTCGGTGGCGATGCCGGCCTGGATTTCGACCTCGAGGGAGGTTCCGGTCGACGCGCCGTCCTCGCTCTGCACGCCGACGCTGACTGTCGCATTGGTGTCGCCGGGAACCAGAACGCGCACCGACGGGGTGTCCTCGGACACAGCGCCGACGTCAGCGGAGGCTTCCGCGCCGAGGTCAGTGACGACGACCCCGGGGATGGTCTGGGTCGCGGACGGTGTTGTCGTCGGTCCGCTGAGCTCGACCCCGCCGGGCTGGATGCCCCTGATCAGGCTCTGCTGCAGGGCCGCGGCGACCTGACCGCCGGCGGCCGTGACGTGCACGACCGGGGTCCGCAGGTTGGGCGCGAGCCCGGCGAGGGACACAATCCGCTGGCTGCCGGGCTGAACGAGGATGCCGGTGGAGCCGGGGGCATCCACCAGGCCGGCTTCGCCGTAGACGGCGAGGTCGACGGACGCCACGACGGTGGTGGGATTGCTCAGCAGCACCAGGCTGGTGCGGCCCACATCAGTCGACCCGCTCACCAGCCAGGAGTCGCTGGACGCTTCGGTGCAGGCGGCCGCGGCCAGCCCGCCGACGCTCTCGCCCGTCGCGGTCTGCGATTGGGAGCCGGCAATCAGGGGGGCGGCGGTTGCGCCGTCCTCCACCGGAACGCTCAGCACGCTCGGGGCGCCGTCGCGTTGCGCCTGCGAGTTGTCGGCGGCGGTGAGGTCGGTGCGCTCCACGGGTACCTCGTCGGCGCCGGAGCCCGTGCCGCGCGCCGCGTACACGGCCGTGTACGGGCCGACGGAGGTCGCGGCATCCGCCTGGGTGGAGTCTTCGGCGAGGGTGAGCAGGGGGCCGGGGCAGACCCGCAGCTGGTCGCTCGCGACCGGCGTCACCAGCGTCGACGGCGGCTCGCTCACGATGGAGGGCCAGGGCACTATCGCGGCACCGCCGACGGCGACGACAACAACGGCGATGCCGATCAGGCCCGCGGCGTACCTGGCACCGAGGACGGCGACTCTGCGCTTAGTTGCCATGGTCTGAGTCCTTCGGGCTGCTGGTGTCCGCCGGCGGTTGGTCAGGGGCTTCGGCCGGAGGCGGCGTCGGTGTCGGAGGCGGCGTCGGTGTCGGTGTCGGTGTCGGTGTCGGTGTCGGTGTCGGTTCGGCCGATCCCTCGCTGGGCAGGACACCCTTGGCGCGCCGGCCGGCGGGACGTTTCGTGCGCTTGGGCCGCGCGGGCCGCGATGGACGTGCCACCCGGGTGGGCTTGGCCGGTTTGCTCAAGCGGGATGCGCGTCGGATCGCGTCGCGGTGCGCCTGACGGACGGCCTCTCGGCCGGCCCCTGTCGGCACCGACAGGAGCACGGTCGCACCGATCACGAACAGGGCGATCAGCCCGGTCACCAGGCCGAAGATGCCGCCGGCATCCGCGGGGACCTGCCCGTTGACGGCGGCGTCGGTGGGCACGTCAGAGCGCCACAGCCGGCCGAACGCGGTATCACCGACGGGAGCCAGGGCGGCGTTGCCGTCGAGGGAGGTCGTGGTGCGGGTGGTCGTGTCGCTCGCCGCCTGCGTGATGCCGGCGCCGTCGCCCCATTCGGCGGGCTCGGTGGCGGCCGGCAGCAGCAGGACAAAACGGATGCCGAACTTCGCCAGGTCGGCCGAGGCGTCCAGACCGCTCTGCGAGGCGAGGTTGCCAGCCAGGGTGGCCAACTCGGTCTGCTCCGCGGTGACGGTGCTGGCCGTGCTGTTCAGGGTGGACTGCGCGTCCAGGCGTACGCCGGCGCCCCGAACGATGGTGGCGAGGATGCCGCCATCGGGCTGCGGAACGATCTGCAGGGTGCCGACCCTGGGCTCGACGGCGGCCTCGGCGGTGACGAAGGCGGGCTGCGTGCGGCCGATGCCCTCCTCGACGGCCGAGGTGCCGAGCGGGAGCGCCCCGGCCAACGGCAGGGACACCACGGCCAAGGCCAGGGCAGTGACCACGAGCGGTGCGACGGCCATGCGGTGCAGGCCGCGGGCGGCGAAGACCACCGCTCCGACGAGACCGAGCCAGTACAGGCTGAGTCCGGCGCCGGGCCAGATGCCCACAGCCTGGGAGCCGAGCTCCGCCACGGACAGCGAACCGGCCAGAATCGCCGTTCCCAGCCCGAGCAGGGCCGCGACCAGCGCGAGCGCCGCGCCGCGGGCGCCGGGCAGGAGCAACGCCATCAGGGCCAGGACGGCCATCGGGATCAGCAGCAGGGGAACCAGGTATCCGGCCACGGCAGCGTCGCCGCCCCAGAGCGGCAGCAGCTGGGTCCAACCACCGAAGTCGCCGGCCGGGAAGCCGAGAATGAACTGCCAGGTCGGCACGGGTGCCGTGGGCACCGGAACACCGGGATCGGCCAGCAACGCCAACCAGTTGCCGCGCAGCGCCTGGTCCCACAGCAGGGGGATGGCCAGTGCGAGCGCCGGCAGCGGGATGCCCACGAATCGCATCACGCTGCGGCCGCTGACGAGCACGCAGGCCAGCCAGCCCACGAGCAGCGCCGGGGCGAGGGACGGCGCGCAGGCGACGATCGCGGCGAACAACAGGGCGGCCGATCCGGATGCCGACCAGGACCTTGCGGCGGCGAAGCCGGCGAAGAACAACCAGGGCAGCAGCAGGTGCACGATGATCGCGGCGGGCCGGCCGGCCGCGACGGCGGTGAGGAAGGTGGGCGAGAGCGCCCACAGCACGGCGGCCACGGCGCGGATCGAGCCACGGTGGGTCAACCGGGTGGCGGCCATCCAGGCACCGATGGCGGCCAGCGGGAGCGCCAACAGGTACAGCAGGACCATGACGAACGACGGTGACCAGAAGGTGAGGGTGCCGAGGATCGCGAGCACCACCGCGAACGGGTCCGCCGCCCCGGTGAAGCCCAGGCCGATGTCCCGCCAGCCGTAGCCGACGTTTGCCCAGAGGTCGCCGACCGTCGGCGAGAGCGGGAGCAGGCCACCGCCGGTGAGCGACTGGGCTCCGATCAGCGGTGCCAGGATGGCGACGCCGACCAGGGCGGCGGCGAGCAGGGTCCAGGCCCCGCCGCCGGCGAAGAACCGGATTTCCGGCCGGTCGCCGCGGAGCCCGGTGAGGGCGGCTTCCCTGGTGAGGGCGTGCCGACGGCGCACTTCGGCGGCCGACACACGCAGCGAGGAGATCGACGACCAGGCAAGCGTGCGGGTGGCGGCGAGCCGCCGCCGGGCCGTGAGCACCCTGCCGCCCTGGAAGGCGGCGGCGAAGGCGGCGGAGAATTCGCCGAGGATCGACCCCGGTTCCTTGCGCAGCAGGTTTCCGATGGCGCGGAGGAAGGCGAGCGGGATCAGGGAGAGCCAGTGCACCGGCAGCGCCCAGGCCGGGGCGTAGACCAGCCGACGGTGCAGCTGAGCCGAGCGTTCGGCGCGCGCCCGGCGACGACTGGCCCGTCCGCGGGAGGAACCGTCTGGGCCGGCAACGCCGTCCCCGGCCGAGCTGACCCTGGCGGCGGCGACCACGGAGACGCGGTAGCCCGCGAGGCGCACGCGCACGCAGAAATCGAGGGAGTCGTCGACGATGGGCAGTGCGGGGTCGAAACCGCCGAGCTTGTCCCAGACGCTGTGGCGCACGAGCATGCCGCCGGCGCTGACGGCCAGGACATCACTCATGCCGTCGTGCTGTTCCTGGTCGAGTTCGCTCTCGACCAGCGTCACGGTGGCCCCGTAGGGGGTCATCGACTCGCCGAAGTCGTGGATGTAGTCGTCGGCGACCCACTCCATGACCTTGGGTCCGGCCACCGCCACGGACGGGGCGACCTCCAGTGCGCCGACGAGGCTCTCGAGGGCGCCTGCTGCCGGAGCGCTGTCCTGCGCCAGGAGCCAGAGCAGTTCGTGGTCGCCGTCCGGAGGGCTCATCACCCGGGTGGCAGCGCTGATCGCGGCACCGAACGACAGGGCGGAATCCGCCGAGATGAGGTGGGTGGGGCCGAAAGCGGCCAACAGCTCCGAGGTTGTGTCGCTGGACCCGCAGTCGACGGCTATGACGGTGTCGGGTTGCCGGGTCTGTCGACGGAGGGCCTCGAGAGTTCGCTCGAGGTGCGAGGCGCCGTTACGGGCGACGATGATGGCGGTGACTCTGGCTTGCATATCGAGAACAGCCTAGGTCGGTTATCGGTGAAGATCGCTGAACCGGTCAGGCGCGCCCTGAATCCGGTCCTCCGGCCTCGCTCCAGACCGGCTCAGCCCGCCCGCTTACGGAGTTTGCGTCGCTCGCGTTCGGACAGTCCGCCCCAGATTCCGAAGCGTTCGTCGTTGGCGAGGGCATACTGCAGGCACTGGGGACGCACCTCACAGGACGCACAGATCTTCTTGGCGTCCCTGGTGGAGCCGCCCTTTTCCGGGAAGAAGGCCTCCGGGTCGGTCTGGGCGCACAGGGAATCCGACTGCCAGGCGAGCGGATTGTCGTCCGCGCCCTCCACAATCGACGGATCCTTGCGTACGCCGGGCACGCCGAGGCGTACGGGATCGACGAACCAGTCTTCAGGTACCCCAGAACGATATTCAGACAACGTCATATCGCCTCCACCCATCAGCTCACGCACGTTTTCGCGCTAGAACTAATTACACCGGTGTAGTTCTCATCCGTCAAGTCGCGGATCGTAAACCCTCAATACGGGCTAGAGGGTTCAGACTCGCCCACATTGCCCGAATCGTGTCGTTGGTCAGACCGAGGATGCCTGCCGGGATTCCCAGGCGCTCCGCACCATGTCGTCAAGGGTGTGGCGCATCTTCCAGTCCAGGTCACGCGCGGCCATCTCGCCCGACGCGACGATGCGGTCGGGGTCTCCGGATCGACGCGGGCCGATTTCCGGGCTGAACGGGATACCGGTCACGGCCGCGACCGTGCTCATGATCTCGCCGACCGAAACGCCCTCGCCACTGCCGAGGTTGTAGACCGGGGCGATCGCCAGGCCGGCGTCCAGGCGCCGGGCGGCAGCGACGTGCGAAATCGCGAGGTCGGCGACGTGGATATAGTCGCGCACGCAGGTGCCGTCGGCGGTCTTGTAGTCGTTGCCGTTGATGCGCGGGGTGCGACCGTCGATCAGGGCCTCGAAGACCATCGGGAAGAGGTTGTGCGGGCTCGTGTCGCGCAGGTCCGCGCTGCCGGAGCCGACCACGTTGAAGTACCGCAGCGAGGTGTGCGCCAGTCCCGCGGCGACGGCCTGGTCGCGCAGGAGCCATTCGCCGATCAGCTTCGACTCGCCGTAGGGCGACTCGGGGCTCTTCGCGGTCTCTTCGGTGACGAGGTCGGTGAACGGGGTGCCGTAGACGGCGGCGCTGGAGGAGAAGACGATGCGGCCGACGCCGGCGTCCTGCATGGCTGCGAGCAGCAGGGCGGTGGCCGTCACGTTCTGCTCGTAGGTGTGCAGCGGCCGGGACACCGAGACGCCCGCGTACTTGAATCCGGCGACGTGCACCACACCGCTGATCGAGTGCTCGGCGAAGGTCTTGGCCAGCAGGGCGGTGTCGAGCAGGGTGCCCTCGACGAACGGGACTCCCGCCGGCACGAAGTCAGCGTGACCGCTGGACAGGTCGTCCAGGACGACGACCTCGATTCCCTCAGCGAGGAACGCGCGGACGACGTGGGAGCCGATATAGCCGGCCCCTCCGGTTACAAGCCAAGCCATGTGGTGCCCCTGCGTTCTCCGGGCAACCGTGTGTTGCCGCTTCAGACCACACTATCGTCCGCGCGGGAACGGTTCGGGATGCCGGTTGCGCCGGGCCAGTTCGGCGTTGCCGTAGCCGTCGGAGCGCATCGCGGCGATGCTCGCCGCCACGGCCCAGATCGTCAGGGCCAGCAGTACACTCAGAAACAGGATCATGGCACTAACGGTAGGTCTTGCGACTTTCTGCCACGAGTGGCAGAGTTGCCGTTTACCCGCACATTCCTGCCATCGTCTCTGAGGACCCCATGCTGAAGAAGATCGTCTGCGTCGCCATCCCCGGAATGGCCCCCTTCGAGTTCGGGGTGATCTGCGAGGTCTTCGGTATCGACAGGTCGGAACACGGCGGACCGGCCTTCGACTTCCACGTTGTCACGGCGGTGCCTGGGGCCCTGCGCACCAAGATCGGCTTCGACATCGTGGTGCGCGACGACCTCGCCGCGGCGGCTGACGCAGACCTCATCGCGATCCCCGCCTACGAGGCCGGCAGTGAGATCCACCCCGAGGTGCTGCGGGTCGTGCGCGAGGCCGAGGCGCGGGGCGCCTGGGTGCTCAGCGTGTGCAGCGGCGCGTTCATCCTCGGCGCCGCGGGCATCCTGGACGGGCGGCGCAGCACCACCCATTGGATGTACGCCGACGCCCTCGCCCTGGCCTACCCGAACACCACCGTCGACCCCGATGTGCTCTTCGTGGACGACAACCACGTGGTCACCGGCGCCGGGACCGCCGCCGGCATCGATGCCGCCTTGCACGTGGTGCGCCGGGAGCTCGGCGCCGCGGCCGCGAACGTGATCGCCCGGCGCATGGTGGTTCCGCCGCAGCGTGACGGCGGCCAGTCCCAGTTCATCCAGGCGCCGATTCCCGAGCAGCGCAGCGATTCCTTCGCCACGATCACCGACTGGATGCTGCGCAGCCTCGATCAGGACCTCACCGTCGACCAGCTCGCCAGGCGCGCGCTGATGTCGCCGCGCACCTTCGCGCGCCGGTTCCGGGCCGAGCTGGGCACCACACCGACGGCCTGGCTGAACCGGCAGCGCCTGATCCTGGCCCAGCAGTTGCTCGAGGAAACCGACGAGACCCTCGACCTCATCGCGGCGCAGACCGGGTTCGGGGCCGCGAGTGTGATGCGCCACCACTTCGTGCGCAGCCTGCACACCACACCGACGGCGTACCGCCGCACCTTCGGCCCACGCCGGGTCGCGCCCGATTACGCGGGCGCGGTTCCGGGCGGACCGGACTACGGCGTGGTGGCCAGAAAGACCTCACCGGAGCCCGCGAAGGTGAGCGTCCCCTCGTCCGGCGTGATGTAGACCGACTCTCCCCTGGCCAACGAGATCGACGAGCTTGTCCCGGCGACCAGGAACCGGCCGGCCGTGCAGATGGCGATGCCGGGTCCGGTGAGCGTCACCTGCCGCATCGGAATGCCGGCCTGGCCGGATTCGGTGGCGGACGCATCCGCCGCAACCTCGATGTGAGCCAACTCGAAGTCGGGCACGTCTGGCCTGTACACGGCGACGCCGTCGGCCTGCGGCTCCGCCGCCAGGTAGGGCACCGGCAGGGGTGCGAAGTCGAGCACCTCGAGGAGCTCGTCGACGTCGATGTGCTTGGGGCTGAGGCCGCCGCGCAGGACGTTGTCTGACGCGGCCATCACCTCGACGCCGAGGCCGGACAGGTAGGCGTGGATGTTGCCGGCCGGCAGGAAGAGCACCTCGCCGCGCTTGAGCGACACCAGGTTGGTGAGCAGGGAGATGACGATGCCCGGGTCGCCCGGGTACGCGGCCGAGAGCGAGAGGACAGTGTCGAATTCGGCGGCGAAGCTCACCCTGGCGCCGCCGTCGATCAGGAACGCGGCCTGCCCGGCGAGCGCCACGACCCGTTCGACCAGCCAGGACACCTCGCCGCTGTCGCCGCCGCGACCATCGCGCAGCAACCAGTCGACGACGTCGTGGATGGCGTCGTCGCCGATCAGGCGGTTCTCCAAGCCGAGCAAGGCCGCGGGCTGCGGGTCGTCCATGGTGGCGTCCAGCGCCCGCAACTCGGCGAGGATGGAACGAATCTGGCGCGGGTCGCGAAAGCCGCACAGGGCCTGGAAGGTGTCGCTGAGCGCGAAGATGATCTCCGGCTTGTGGAAGGGGTCCCGGTAGTTGCGGTCGGCCGCGCCGATCGGGATGCCGGCGGCGTTCTCGAGCGCGAAGCCGGCCGCGGCGCGGGCCGGCGACGGGTGCGCCTGCAGCGAGAGCGGGCCGTGGGCGGCGAGGATCTTCATCAGGAAGGGCAGGCGCGCCTGCCCGGCGTGCCTGGCACCGAGCGCGGCCGCCGGGTCCCGGTCGATCCACTCGGCGAGGTTGGCCGCTCCCCCGGTGAGGGTGGGGTCGGCGATCACCGACGGGCAGCCGGGGTGGGCGCCGAGCCATAGCTCGGCTTCGGGGCCGCCGGATGCCGGCCGGCCCAGCAGGTCGGCGATCGCGGTCGGCGAGCCCCAGGCGTAATCGCGCGGTGTGTTGCTGATGCCCACAAACATGCTTGGCTCCTGAAGCTCGAGGTTTAGACCAAACTACCAATGCCTTTCCTTCGCCAGGCGCAGAGTTCTAGGCTGAACGTCCCGGTCAGCGCGCACGCGCGGCCGGCATCTAGTGCAAGGGAGCCAGATGACCTTCGAACCGCTCAGCAGTGATTTCTTCGGGTACGAGAGCCTTCTCGACGAGAACGAGAAGGCCGCGCTCTCGCGCATCCGCTCCTATCTCGAGGCGGACGTGCGGCCCGTCGTGAACGGGTGCTGGGAGCGGGCCGAGTTCCCGTCCGAGATCATTCGGCCGCTCGGCGCCCTCGGCGCGTACTCCTTCGGCTGGGAGGAAACCCGGCCGTTCCCGAACTCCGCGGTGTTCCGCGGCTTCGTGGCGCTCGAGCTGGCCCGGGTGGACGCATCCGTCGCCACCTTCGTCGGCGTGCAGAACGGCCTCGTCGCCGGGTCGATCGCCGCCTGCGGGTCGGCGGCGCAGCGGGCCCTGTGGCTGCCGCGCCTGGCCAGCGGCGACGTCGTCGGCGCCTTCGCCCTCACCGAGCCGCTCAGCGGCTCCGACTCCGCACAGGGGCTGCGAACGACCGCGACCCGCGACGGCGACACCTGGGTGCTGAACGGGCAGAAGCGCTGGATCGGCAACGCCACCTTCTCCGACATCACCATCGTGTGGGCCAAGGACACCGCGGACGGCGCCGTCAAGGGTTTCATCGTGCCGACCGACACCTCCGGCTACACGGCCACCAAGATCGAGGGCAAGATCAGCCTGCGCTCGGTGCAGAACGCCGACATCACGCTGGAGAACGTTGCGGTGCCCGAGCACAACCGGCTGCAGAACGCGAACTCGTTCCGCGACACCGCCCGGGTGCTGCGCTTCACCCGCGCCGAGGTGTCCTGGGCGGCTGTGGGACTGGCGATCGGCGCCTACGAGGCCGCGGCGGCGTACGCCGTCGAACGGGTGCAGTTCGGCAAACCGATCGGCGGCCACCAGCTCGTGCAGGACCTGCTCGTGAAGAGCCTGGGCAACATCACGGCCAGCCTGGGCATGGTGGTGCGGGTCTCCCAGATGCTCGACGAGGGCACCCAGCGCGACGAGCATTCGGCCCTGACGAAGTCGTACACGACGTCGCGGATGCGGGAGACCGTGTCGTGGTGCCGTGAACTGTTCGGAGGCAACGGCATCGTGCTGGACTACGACATCGCCAGGTTCTTCGCCGACGCCGAGGCGATCTACTCCTATGAGGGCACCCAGGAGATGAACACCCTCATCGTCGGCCGCAGCATCACCGGTCTGGCCGCGTTCGTCTGAGCGGGCCGGTCCGGGCCTGACCGGGACTTCAGACGAGATAGACAGGCTGGCGAACTAAGCTCTCCCGCATGCGAACCTCAAAAGCGGCCCGCAGCGGCGCCGGAAGTCTGGTGATCATCCCGACCTACAACGAGTTCGAGAACCTGGAAAAGATCGTGTCACGCCTGCTGACGGCAACTCCCGGCGCCCACGTGCTGATCGTCGATGACGGCAGCCCGGACGGCACCGGCGCCCTGGCCGACCGGATGGCCGAGGCGGATGACCGCGTCAAGGTCGAACACCGCACCGGCAAGCTCGGTCTGGGCTCCGCCTACGTGCTGGGCTTCGCGTGGGGACTGGCGCGGGGCTACGAATTCCTGATCGAAATGGATGCCGACGGGTCGCATCCGCCGGAGCGCCTGCCCGACATGATCGGCCGGGTCGCCTCGGAAGAGCCCGGCGCCCCCGCCCTCGCCGTCGGCTCCCGGTGGGTGCCCGGCGGCAGCGTGGTCAACTGGCCGCGGCACCGGCAGCTGCTCAGCCGAGGCGGGAACACCTATGCCCGCCTGGTTCTGGGTCTCTCACTCAAGGACGTCACCGCGGGTTTCAGGGTCTATTCGTCGGCGACGATCGCGGCGATGGACCTCGAGGACGTGTCGTCGAAGGGCTACTGCTTCCAGGTTGACATGACCCTGCGCGTGCTCGATCAGGGCCGCTCGGTCGTGGAGCTTCCGATCGAGTTCCGTGAGAGGGAGG
Organism: Cryobacterium sp. N22; assembly: GCF_002929555.1. Lineage (GTDB taxonomy): Bacteria > Actinomycetota > Actinomycetes > Actinomycetales > Microbacteriaceae > Cryobacterium. Next base: position 2,769 of record NZ_PJJP01000011.1, on the reverse strand, counting down.
CCGGCGAGTCGAAGATGAGCCAGGCCATCGTCGTCGAGGCCATGCTCAGGGTCACCCAATGGGGGTTCCAACGCCGCTTCGCAAAGATCCGCTCCGGCCGGTCGCAGGCCACGGTCCGTTAGATGGTCACCGTGCGGCGTGGAGCTCCCGAGGTCGACGCGATCGTGGTCGGCTCCGGCCCCAACGGGCTCGCCGCCGCGGTGACGCTGGCCAGGGCCGGACTGTCGGTGCGGGTCTATGAGAAGTCCGCCTTCGTCGGAGGCGGCGCCGCGACCGCGGAGCTGACCCTGCCGGGTTTCCACCACGACGTCTGCTCCGCCGTGCACCCGCTCGCGCTGGCCTCCGAGTTCTTCCAGCGGTTCGGGCTCGCGGAGCGGATCGAACTGGTCGTCCCCGAGGTCTCCTACGGGCATCCGCTGCCGGGCGGCACCGCCGGGCTGGCCTACCGCAGCCTGGCGCGCACCGTGGCCGAGCTGGGCCGGGACGGCGCGGCCTGGAACCGGTTGTTCGCTCCCCTGGTGGCACACTCCGACCAGGTGGCGGAGTTCACCGGCGGGCAACTCCTGCGATTGCCGCGGCATCCGGCCACGGCGCTGCGCTTCGGTGTGCGGTCCCTCGAGCAGGGCAGCCCGCTCTGGGACCTGCGCTTCGCGGGCGAGACGGCACCCGCCCTGCTCACCGGCGTCAGCGCACACACGATCAGGGCGCTGCCGAGCATCGCCACCGCCGGCGCCGGCCTCACCCTCGCCACCTATGCTCACGCCGGCGGTTGGCCGGTCCCGGTCGGCGGCAGCGGCGCTATCGTGACCGCGCTGGTCGACGACCTGCTCGCTCACGGCGGCGAGATCGTCATGTCGAGCGAGGTGCGGCGGCTGAGCGACCTGCCGCCGGCCCGCGTGGTGATGCTCGACCTGACGCCGCGGGCGCTGCTGCGGCTGGCCGACGGCGACCTGCCCGCCGCCTACGCGCGACGGCTGCGCGCGTTCAGATACGGCAACGGCGTCGCCAAGGTCGACTTCGCACTGTCCGACCCGGTGCCGTGGCGGGCGGCCGGCCTGCGGGCGGCGGGCACCGTGCACGTGGGCGGCACCCGGGCGCAGATCCGGCGAGCCGAGAACACCGTCGCACGCGGCCGGCACGCCGAGGAACCCTACGTTCTCGTGTCCCAGCCCAGCGGCCTCGACCCCAGTCGCGCCCCGGCCGGTCAGCACACCCTCTGGGCGTACACCCATGTTCCACGCGGCTCCACCATCGACCAGACCGAAGCGATCGTGCGCCAGATCGAACGCTACGCCCCGGGCTTCCGCGACACCATCCTGGCCAGCGCCGGTCGCAGCGCGACCAGCGTGGAACAACACAATCCCAACTATGTCGGCGGCGACATCTCCGCCGGCGAGGTGAGCATGACCCAACTCCTGCGCCGACCGGTTCTCTCCCCTGACCCCTGGCGCACTCCCCTGGACGGCGTGTACCTGTGCTCGTCGTCCACACCGCCAGGGCCCGGCGTGCACGGCCTGGCCGGGTGGCACGCCGCCCTCAGCGCACTTCGAAACGACCTCGGGGTGCGCACGGCTCCCGATCTCTCCCCGACCAACCAGGAATAGGTGACACTGTGGCCGTCAACCATCGCACCATGAGCTGCCCGCCCGAGAGCGTCTTCGCCGTACTGGCGGACGGCTGGTTATACCCGAGCTGGGTCGTCGGAGCCTCCCGGATGCGGGATGTCGACCCCGCGTGGCCGGCCGCCGGCAGCGTCATCTATCACTCGGTGGGCGTCTGGCCCGCCCTGATCGATGACACCACTTCCGTTCTGGAGTGGGACCCGCCCCGGCACGCACTGTTCAAGGCCCGTGGCTGGCCGCTCGGAGAGGCCCACGTGGCCCTGGATGTGAAGGCCCGCGGCGACGGATGCGTCGTGCGCATCACCGAGGACGCCACCGCCGGTCCCGGCCGGTTCGTGCCGCTGGTCCTGCGCGACCCGGCCATCAAGATCCGAAACGAAGAGACACTGCGCCGGCTCGCGTTCCTCGCCGAGGGCGGCGCCGGGTTCAAGTAGCGCCGGCGGGGTAGGGCTCGTCGCGAAAGCCGAGCCCTACCCCGCGAGCCAGCCGCAAGAACGCGCCGTTCTCCGTTGGTCGAGCCTGTCGCGACCCCGTGACCCGCTTCCACGAACGCGCCCATCCCCTTTGTCGACGCCGCGCTGAGCCTGTCGAAGCAGACCCCCTGTGAGCTGTCCTCGAGAACGGCGTATCTCCGTTGGTCGAGCTTGTCGAGACCCCGCGAGCCGTCGTCATCAGGGTGAAAAAAGTTACGATATTTACTCGTGAAATGTTGACACTTCCTCGCATATGCCTCCGATTCGTGAGAGAATGGGGCTATGGATGACGAGCTGGTTGGCTCCACCGCACCGACGGGAACTCCTCCCGCCGGGTCCAATCTCCATGACTGGAACACCGCCCTGGCTGCTCCGGCGCCAGATGCGGTTGCCTTTGCGGATGGTGCCGGCCTTGACGCCCCCAGCCTAAGGAGCACCACCGACGCTCAGACCGGCACCGCCGAGGGCACTCCGGGCCACGCTCGACCCCGTCGACCGGGCACCGGCCCTGCCGGTCGCCGCCTGTCCAAGCCGAAGCCCGAGTGGCGGGATCCGGCCGAACTGCCCGGGGTGCAGCGTGCTCACACCGGGCCGTTCGGCGAGAAACTGCAGGCCCTGGATGACGCGGCGCGCACGGTGCGGGCGGTGATGGATTCCATCGACGTGAACGCGTT
>NZ_PJJP01000009.1 GCF_002929555.1 Cryobacterium sp. N22 | reverse complement strand
GCCCCCGATCACGACACCGCGCCGGTGTCGCGGCGCGCCGCGCACGGGGACGCGCCACTGCCCGAACTATCGCCGGCCGGTGCCCCCGTGTCCGCCGCGACCGCGGCCGCGGCAACCGGCGCAGCTACAGCTGCGCCCGGCCACGACGCGCACGCCGTACCGGCCCCGTCTGCCGACGAACCCGGTCCCCGTCGCCGCGGTCCGGCCGATGGCGGCCCGGCCGATGGCGGGCCGCCGCGCAGCCCCACGAAGCGAGACCTGCGCTGGGTCGTGGGAGCCGTGATCGCGGTGCTCGTGATCATCGGATTGTTCTTCCTGGGACAGAGCCTGGGCGACACTCCGGCGGCCGCTCCCACCGAATCCGCGTCAGCGGAGCCGAGCGCCACCACACCGCCGACGACCGCCGCGGAACCCGCCGCCCCTGGCCCGCAACCGGTCGGCGTGCACGCCTGGAACACCCTGTTCGGCACCGAGTGCCTCGAGCCGTACACGTCGCCGTGGGAGGAAGAGTTCACCGTCGTCGACTGCGCCACCCCGCACACGGGCCAGCTGGTCCATCGCGGGATCCTCGAGGGCGACAGCGGTTCACCGTTCCCCGGTGAGCAGGCGTTCGCCGACCAGATCAACGTGCTCTGCAGCGCTCCTGGCGTGATCGACTTCGAGGCCGCTGGCGCCTATGCCGATGTGCAGCTGCAGGGCAGCTACCCGGTGACCGCAGAGCAGTGGGACGCCGGCGAACGGTACTTCTACTGCTTCGCGAGCCGGTCCTCGGGCGAGCCGCTCACCGCGAGCCTGTCCCCGGCCGCCTGACACCCCGCCGCAGCAACTCCGCACACACAGAAAGCCGGGCCCTCGGGCCCGGCTTTCTGCGTGACCGCGGTGTGCCGGCGGCTAGATCTCGTCGGACTCGATCGGTCCGGCGGCAAGGAGCTGGTGCACGCCGTCGAGGATCTCGTCGGGACGGAACGGGTAGCGGGCGATCTCGGCGGGGTCGCTGATGCCGGTGAGCACCAGAACGGTGTGCAGACCGGCCTCGATGCCGGCCACGATGTCGGTGTCCATCCGGTCGCCGATCATGCCGGTGTTTTCCGAGTGTGCGCCGATGCGGTTCATCGCCGAGCGGAACATCATCGGATTGGGCTTGCCCACGACATAGGGTTCCATGCCGGTGGCCTTGGTGATCAGCGCGGCGATCGCGCCGGTGGCCGGCATCGGTCCCTCGGCGCTGGGACCGGTCGCATCCGGGTTGGTCACGATGAACCGGGCGCCCTTGAGCAGCAGCCGGATGGCCTTGGTGATGGCCTCGAACGAGTAGTTGCGGGTCTCACCCACCACCACATAGTCGGGGTCGGTCTCGGTCATGATGAAGCCGGCCTCGTGCAGCGCTGTGGTGAGCCCCACCTCGCCGATCACGAACGCCGTGCCGCCGGGGCTCTGCTGCTTGAGGAAGTCGGCGGTGGCCAGCGCGGAGGTCCAGATGCGCTCCTCCGGCACGTTCAGCCCCGAAGAGCGCAGCCGGGCCGACAGGTCACGCGGCGTGAAGATGGAGTTGTTCGTCAACACCAGGAACGGCGTGCCCGCATCGGTCCACTGCTGCAGCAGTTCGGCAGCGCCGGGCAGGGCCTGGTTCTCGTGCACCAGGACGCCGTCCATGTCGGTGAGCCAGCATTCGATCTCGTCACGGGTTCTCATGACTCGCTCCTTCTTGTGGGACGCACTCGGGCGCAACCAGGGGGACAGGCTGCCGCATCCAGACTATCGGGGAGAGGTTTGCGGGCGTCACCCCGCCACTGCACTCCGCGCCGCGGAACCGCCGGTCAGCGAGTGAGCCAGATGGCATCGGCAGCGTCCGGAGCGAGCGGGTGCAGCTCCCCGGCGGGCAGGCGCACGGTCTGCGCGTCGACCACGTTCAGGTGGCTGCCGGGGCGGATGCCCGCCTCGGCCAGGGCGCGCAGGATGCTCGGATCGCGGTCGCTGACCCGCAGCACGGTTCCGGCGTGGCCGGGCGGCGCATCCGCGAGCAGGATCGCGGGCACCCGGGCGCTGGAGCCGTCGGCGGCGGGGATGGGATCGCCGTGCGGGTCGGCCGCCGGGTGGCCCAGATGGGCGTCGATGGCCTCGAGCAGCCGGTCTGAGATCGCGTGCTCGAGCACCTCGGCCTCGTCGTGCACCTCGTCCCAGGTGTAGCCGAGTTCCCGCACCAGCCAGGTCTCGATCAGCCGGTGCCGGCGCACCACGGCCGTGGCGCGCATCCGCCCGGCCGCGGTGAGGGTGAGCGGGCCGTACGGCACGTGGGCGATGAACCCGTCGGCGGCGAGCTTCTTCACCATCTCGGTCACCGACGACGGGGCGATGCCCAGCCGGGTGGCCAGCACCCGGGGCGTGATCGGCGCCGGCTGCCACTCGGTGTGCGCGTAGATCGTCTTGAGGTAGTCCTCTGCGGCAGGTGTGGTGGGTTTCATGACCCCCTCAGGGTAGCTGGCCGGGTCATGCGGCGGTGAAGACGAGCACGAGCAGCACGGCGTTGAGGGTCACCAGAAGCACCGCGGCCACGGCGCCGGCGGCCGTGGTGAACCAGCGGTTGGCGTAGTCGCCCAGCAGGCCGCGCTGCGCCGTGAGCCACACCAACGGGATGAGGGCGAACGGGATGCCGAACGACAGCACCACCTGACTCAGCACGAGAGCCTGGGTGGGGTCGAATCCCACGCCGAGGATCAGCAGCGCCGGGATCAGCGTGACCACGCGGCGCAGCAGCAGCGGCACCCGTAGTTTGAGCAGGCCGTGCATGATCTCGGCGCCGGCGTAGGCGCCCACTGAGGTGGAGGCGAGACCGGAAGCCAACAGCCCGACCGCGAATATCGTCGCGATGGCCGGACCGAGCGTGGTCGCGAGGGCCGCGTACGCTCCCTCGAGCGAGTCGGTGCCCGGCACCCCCTGCAGGGCAGAGGCCGCGAGCAGCAGGATGGCGAGGTTGACGGTGCCGGCGATGGCCATGGCGATCGTCACATCCCACTTCGTCGCCCAGAGCAGACGCCGGGTCGCGGCGGGCCCTTCCTGCATCGGGAACCTGTCCCGGGCGAGCGCGGAGTGCGCGTAGATGGCGTGCGGCATGATCGTGGCACCGAGGATCGACGCCGCGAGCAGTACCGAATCCGCGCCCTGAAAACGCGGCACCAGGCCGTCGAGAACGCCCTGGGCGTCCGGCGGCGCGAAGAACACCCCGGCGGCGAAGCCCACCGTGATGATCAGCAGCAGGGCCACGATGACCCGCTCGAACACGCGCGGACCGCGCCGGGTCTGCACCGTGAGCACGATCATCGAGATGACACCGGTGATCACGCCGCCAGCCAGCAGCGGCAGCCCGAAGAGCAGGTTGAGGGCCACGGCGCCGCCGATGATCTCGGCCAGGTCGGTGGCCATGGCCACGAGCTCGGCCTGCACCCAGTAGAGCCGGCGGGCGGCCGGGCGCCGCAGGCGTACCCCGAGGATCTCCGGCAGGCTGGTGCCGGTGACGATGCCCAGCTTCGCCGACAGGTACTGGATCAACCAGGCCATCAGGTTGCCGGCCACGACCACCCAGACCAGCAGGTAGCCGTAGCGGGCACCCGCGGTCATGTTGCTGGCCACGTTGCCCGGGTCGAGATAGGCCACCCCGGCCACCAGCGCCGGGCCGAGCAGCCAGAGCAGTCGGGTGGAGGTCGCCGAGCTCAGCGCAGGAGGGGCGTCGGGTGCCGCGACGGTCGCGGTGTCGGCAGGGTCAGATTGAGGCATGCCTAAATGTTAGTGAATATTTAGGCCAGCCGAAACCCCCTGGCTGTGGATGCCACTGCCGACAACCGTGCCGCCCGTCGCCTCAGTCGATCACCAGCACGAGACCGTTGGGGCTGTTCGCCTGGGCGAGGAGTGCGCTGATCCGGTCCCGGTCAAGGGCGGGTGTGCGGGCGGTGCGATAGTGAAACTGCACGGAGATGCCTGGCGTCAACCAGATCGTGGTGCGGGTCTCCCCGGTATTGGCCGGGTAGCCCCAGCTGAAGTAGAAGGACTGCTGGAGACGGAACTTGGCGCCGACCACGGCCTGGAGGTGGCTGAGGAGGAGGTCGTCCAGGGTCACGGTCAGCGTGGAGTCGTAGATGAACCGTCCCATCGCGACGCCCCCCGGGTCGAATGATTCTGCTGTCCCGTGCGGTCGCTCGGCAGTATTAATCCCTCAATGTAGCGAGGGTCATGTGGCGAAGGTTAGCCCCAGTCCGGGGTGGGCATCGGTCGGACCGAGGACCCTACTCGCGCACGTCCTCGGGCAGCTCGACGGGGGGCACGGTGGCGTGGCCGCGGGTGCGCATGGCCTCGCGCCCGGCTTTGAAGAGCTCGGAGAGGATCGGGATGCCCGAGAGCAGCACGATGCCGATGATGAAGTACTCGGAGTAGTCGGCGACGAACTGGATCTGACCGAGCAGGAAGCCCACCATGGTGAGGCCGACGCCCCAGGCGAACGCGCCGATCAGGTTGAAGGTCACGAAGGTGCGGTAGCTCATTTTGCCGACGCCGGCGGCGAGGGGCACGAAGGCGCGGAAGACGGGCAGGAACCGAGCGATGATGACGGCCTTGCCGCCGTGCTTGGCGAAGAACGCGTTGGTGCGTTCGACGTTCTTCGGGTTGAAGAACCGGTTCTGCTCGCGCGCGAAGACGGCCGGTCCGGCCTTGCGACCCACGCCGTAGGCCAGTTGGTCACCCGCGAACGCGGCGACGAAGATGATCGCACAGGTCACGAAGATGGGGAACGGCACGTCGCCGGTGGCGGTGAGCAGCCCCACGGTGAAGAGCAGGGAGTCGCCCGGTAGGAACGACAGCACGATGAAGCCGGTCTCGACGAACACCACGGCGGCGACGCCCAGCAGCACGAACGATCCGAACCAACCGATCAGCCACTCGGAGTCGAGGAAGTCGATGCCGAAGAGTGTGGGATGCATGGAATTGCCTTCCGGTCGGGGTCATGAGTGCGGTCTCGATCGGATGGTGCCGGCGCGAGGACGCGGTCGGAACCGCCGCGGCTGCCGGCTGGTGCGCACCCTGCGACCAAGGGTAGCGAACCCGAGGTGAACGGAAGCTGGGTGTGGCGGGTCTCAGCGTCCGGGGGCGGGCGCACCAGCCGCCGTGCCGTCCAGGGCCGCCCGCACGAGCTCGAGCGCGGCATCACGGGTCAGGCCCAACTCGGCGGCCCGGCGCGCGTAGGCCTGAGCGGCATCCTCTGCCGAGCCGGACGTCGCACCATCGGTGATCACGGAGCCGTTGCGGCCGTGGGTTGCGATCAGACCGTCGCGCTCGAGCTCGCGATAGCTGCGCGCCACCGTATTCGGTGCGATGCCCAGGTCATCGGCCAGGCGTCGCACCGTGGGCAGCCGCGCGCCGGCTTTCAGGTCTCCGGCACCCACGGCCGCGACGATCTGCGATCGAAGCTGTTCGTAGGGGGCGACGCCGGAGTCGGGGTCGATGACGAGGATCACGCCGGGGTGCCGGTCGCTCGGTCGGCCCAGAGCCGCCGCCAGTAGTGCTGCTGCGGCCTCGAGGTGAGATCGAGGATGAGCAGGGTGATCCCGCCGGCCATCAGAGTGGCGGGGATCCCGACGGCAACCGCCGCCGCGGTGGCGACACCACCCGCGTAGTCGGCCTGGAAGCCGATGTCGAAGAAAGTGCTCAGGACCGACACGAAGCCCAGCACGATGGGCACGGCGTGCAGGTCGCGCAGGGCTCGCGAGCGCAGGCCGTCGTTCCAGGCGAGGTCGGTGGCGGATGCCGACGGCTGGCCTCGATCGAGGATGCGGCGGGAGAGCACCTCGGAGACCACCAGCCCGGCGACCGAGGCGTAGGCGAGCCAGGCTCCGGCCGACCCCCAGATGTAGGCCGAGGAGAGCCGTGCGTCGCCGAGCGCCCCGACGCTGAAGGCGATCCAGGCGGCGAGGACGGCCAGCAGCGCGAGGGCCGGCAGGACCCGTCCGCTCCAGCGCTCCAGCGGCGGCACGTAGTCCGCATACCCGGGAATGGACGACCGGGCGACCCGCGGTCCGGCGAGGCGAGTGAATGCGCTCACCGCCGACGCGAGTGCGGCGCCGATGGCGCTGCCGACGCCCAGGCCGGCGAAGATCAGTACGGGAACGTAGCCGGCGTTGAAGCCGCCGGGGAGGAGCAGGGCGGTGATGACGGCGATCGCGATTCCCGTGCCCCCGCCGGTCAGGAGCGCGCGCTCCCGGCGGATGAGCTGGCCGATGAGGCCCTCGGCGGTGTCGACGGGCACGGCGACGCCCAGGCGGCGCGCGTACGCGTCGAGCTCCCGCGCCCGGTTGGCGGGTTTGCTCGAGCTGAGCGGGGTGAAGGCAGACATGATCGCGATGGCACAACACACGAACACATAGGACACACGCGCCTCCATTCCCCGGGCAGAAGGCCGACATCCGCCTTCGTAGCAATACAAACAATGTAGCGGTACAAAACTGCGGAAAGCAACCGGGCGTGCCGTACCTCGCGCGCCGGCGGGATACGGTTGTGCAGTGCCAGAACCGTTGAATCCCACCCCAGAGCTGTCCACCAACGGGGTCGGCCCGTGGGCCGGGGAGTGGCCGGACGAGCCGTACTACGACCGTGAGCTGCTCGAGCGTGGTGACACCCGCAACGTGGTCGACCGGTACCGGTACTGGACGATGGCGGCGATCGTCGCCGACCTCGACGAGACGCGCAACCCGTTCCACGTGGCCATCGAGAACTGGCAGCACGACATGAACATCGGCTCCATCGTGCGCAGCGCCAATGCGTTCGGCGCCGACACCGTGCACATCATCGGCCGCAAGCGCTGGAACAAGCGCGGCGCCATGGTGACCGACCGCTACCAGCACGTGCTGCACCACCCGGATGTGGCGGCGTTCGTGGAGTGGGCCCACACCGAGAACCTGCCGATCATCGCCATCGACAACCTGCCCGGCAGCGTGATCATGGAGACCTTCAGCTTCCCCGAGCGTTGTGTGCTGTTGTTCGGCCAGGAGGGTCCCGGCCTCTCACCGGAGGCCGTCGCCGCCGGGGACGCCCTGGTGGAGATCAGCCAGTTCGGCTCGACTCGCTCGATGAACGCCTCCGCGGCGGCCGCGGTCACCATGCACGCCTGGATTCTGCAGCACAAATTCTGACCCGCCCGGCCCGGCCGAGGGCTAGCGTGGAGTCATGACTGCGATCACCGACGATCTCCCTGCCAGACTCCTGCACGAAGCCCACGAGGGGTGGCGCGCCATCCTCGCCGGCAAGGGCGGTGACTACTACCAGCGCACCATGACCGGTGACGGCCTGCTGATCCTGCCGGGGGTGGTGCTCGGCCGCGACGACGTGCGCGCCGCGTTCAAGGCCGCCGCTCCGCTGGACCGGTACGAGCTGCACGAGCCGGCCGTCATTCGCTTGGGCGAGCACGCTGGCGTGTTGGTCTACCGGTCCATGGCCTGGCGCGGCGACACCGCGACCGAGCTGCAGATGTCCACCACGTACCTCTTCGACGAGAGCAACGGCGGCTGGGCGATCGCGGCGCACCAGGAGTCGCCGGTCTAGGCATCCGCTTCGCCGCACCTCGTATGGCCCATCGCGCCCGCTATAGCGGGCGCGGTGGGCCATAACCGGTGCGGCGACGACCTCCGGCGTCGCCGAGGGGTGATCAGTGGCCGGTCTCGGCGGCGCGCTCGCCGGTGAGCGCCGAAACCGGAACCGTGCAGGCGTCGCCGCGCCACGCCTCGCGGCCCTCCTTCACCGCGAAGCCGGCGATCACCAGCGCCGCGACCGAGTCCGCCCAGGCCCAGCCGAGCAGTGAGTTGAGCAGCAACCCGGCCAGCAGTGCGGCGGAGAGGTAGCTGCAGAGCAGGGTCTGCTTCGAGTCGGCGACGGCGGATGCCGACCCGAGTTCCCGGCCGGTGCGACGCTCGAACCAGCTCATGACCGGCATGATCGCCAGGCTCACCGCGGCCAGGGCGATCCCCACCGGGCTGTGCTCTGCCTCGCGCACGCCGAACAGCGACAGGGCAGCATCCACGCTCACGTAGGCCGCCAGCGCGAAGAAGGAGACGGCGATCACCCGAAGGGCCGCCCGCTCGCGCTTCTCCGGGTCCGGTGCCGCGAACTGCCAGGCGATCGCCGCCGCCGAGAGCACCTCGACGATCGAGTCGAGGCCGAAGCCGACCAGTGCGGCGGAGGAGGCGACGGTGCCGGCGGCCAGGGCGATGCCCGCCTCGATCACGTTGTAGCTGATGGTGATCGCCACCACCAGGCGGATGCGTCGCTGCAGCACCAGGCGACGGGCCGGGTCGAGTGACGATGCCGTGTTCGTGGCGGTCATGTGGCGGTTCCGCAGCAGCCGGGAACGTCGCAGTCGGTTTCGGTGCACGGCTCACCGTCGTCGACGGCGAGCACCACCTCCACGAGGGCCGCGAGCGCGCGGGTCAGGTGCGGGTCGGCGATCTCGTACCGGGTCTGCCGGCCCTCGGGCACCGCGGCCACGATGCCGCAGCCGCGCAGGCAGCTCAGGTGGTTGGAGACGTTCGACCGGGTGAGGTCGAGAGACCGGGCGATCCGGGCCGGGTAGCCGGGCGCCTCGAGCAGGCTCAGCAGGATGCGGGACCGGGTGGGGTCGGCCATCGCACGACCCAGGCGATTCATGACGTCGAGGTGGCTCGCAATGGTCAGCATCCACTGACCATACAGCGCCGGGTGACCTGTCGCCAAGCCTGACCCCGAGCGTCGGGATTCAACTTGCACTGTGTGTCCAATGATGCAAAACTGCACTCTATGTCAGAAAGTGCAACCACTTCCCGTGTTGAGAGACGGATGCGTAAAACCGCCGCCAATCTCACGGCGGTGTCGCGTCGGCTCACGGCCGAGCGCGGCCTGGCCGGTTTCACGATCGAGGAGGTGTGCGCCGCCGTCGACGTGTCCCGGCGCACCTTCTTCAACTACTTCGCCAGCAAGGAAGACGCCGTCATCGGGGTCAATCCCGACGACGAGTACCGACTCTTCGCCGAAAAGTTCCTGGCCCGCGGAGCGGGCGAGTGGCCGCAGGTGCTCAACGACCTGATCGACCTGGCCATCCAGCACATTGAATCCGATGAGATGGACCCCCGGGAGCACAGCGACCTGATGGTGGCCCTGGAACGTGAGCCGCGCCTGCTGGCCCGTTTCATCGGCCTGTCCAGGGACCGCGACCGCCAGCTCCGCGGCCTCATCGTCGAGAGGCAGGGCGTCGACGGCGACGACCCGCGTGCTGCGGCGATCGTGAGCATCGTCGGTTCACTGATGAAATCCACCGCCGCCACCTTCGTCGATCCGGCGAATGACCAAGACTTCGCCGTCATCCTCTCTTCTTCGCTCGACGCCATGCGCCTCGTGCTGGCCGTACCCACTCCCTGAAAGGCAATATTTCGTGACCACCACCTCCGAGGCGCCGATCCTCCTCACCAAGCGGCGAATCTGGATCATCTTCGGCGCCCTGATCGCCGGCATGCTCCTGTCCAGCCTCGACCAGACCATCGTCTCCACCGCGATGCCCACCATCGTCGGCCAGCTCGGCGGCGTGGAGCACCAGGTCTGGCTGACCACCGCGTACCTGCTGGCGACGACCATCGTGATGCCCGTCTACGGCAAGTTCGGTGACGTGCTCGGCCGGCGCAACCTGTTCCTCATCGCGATCGCCCTCTTCACCCTGGCCTCGGTCGGCTGTGCCTTCGCGGGCGACTTCACCCAGCTGGTGGTCTGGCGCGCCGTACAGGGCCTCGGTGGCGGTGGCCTGATGATCCTCTCCCAGGCGATCATCGCCGACATCGTGCCGGCCTCGGAGCGGGGCAAGTACCTCGGCCCGCTCGGCGCCGTCTTCGGCCTCTCCGCCGTCGGCGGCCCCCTGCTCGGCGGCTACTTCGTCGACCACCTCACCTGGCAGTGGGCGTTCTACATCAACATCCCCGTGGGCATCGCGGCGTTCGCCATCGCCTGGTTCACCCTCAAGCTGCCCAGCAAGAAGGCCACCCAGCCCATCGACATCCTCGGTGTGGTGCTCCTGAGCGCGTTCACGACCTGCCTGATCTTCTTCACCGACTTCGGCGGCGACTCCGCCCACGGCTGGGCCGCCGCCGAGACCTGGCTGTTCGGTGCCGGTCTCGTCGTCTCCGCGCTGCTCTTCGTGCTCGTCGAGGCGCGCGCCGCCGACCCGATCATCCCGCTGTCGCTGTTCCGCAACCCCACCTTCGTCAACGCCACCGCGATCGGCCTCACCCTGGGCCTGGGCATGTTCTCGGCGATCGGGTTCGTGCCCACCTTCCTGCAGATGTCCTCGGGCACGTCGGCGGCGGCATCCGGCCTGCTGATGCTGCCGATGATGGCCGGCCTCATCGGCACATCGATCATCTCGGGTATCGCGATCACCAAGACCGGCAAGTACAAGATGTTCCCGATCCTCGGGACGATCCTCACCGCGCTGGCCATGGTCGCCATGACCACCCTCGCCGCCGAAACGCCGATCTGGCTGATCTGCGTGTACCTGTTCGTCTTCGGCGCGGGCCTCGGCCTGATCATGCAGGTCGTCGTCCTGGTGGCGCAGAACTCGGTTGACCCGTCGATGGTCGGCACCGCGACGAGCACGAACAACTACTTCCGTGAGGTGGGTGCGGCTCTCGGCGTCGCGGTGTTCGGCACGATCTTCACCTCCCGCCTCACCGAGAACCTCACCGGCGTGTTCGCCGGCGCCGGTGCGAGCGCGGCGGATGCGGCGGACGCGACGGCCAGCATCGACCCGCAGACCCTGAACGCCCTGCCGGACGTCGTGCGCGACGGGGTCGTGGCCGCCTACGCGGATGCCCTGGCCCCGGTGTTCTGGTACCTGCTGCCGTTCATCGGCCTGGCCTTCATCCTCTCCCTGGTGCTCAAGCAGATCAAGCTCTCCGACGTCGCCGGAATGGTCGCCCGCGGCGAGGCCGTCGGCGGTGCGGAGGCCGAGGCCCTCGAGGCCGCTCAGCACGGCCACCCGAAGTCGCACCCGGCCGCCGGGGGTCCCGACGCCGGCGACCGTGCCGACGACGCGCTGGAGGCATCCGAGCCGCGCTAGATCGCCGAGTTGCTTCAGAATGCCCCTTCGCCGCATCCGAAGGGGCATTCTGCAGCGAGTCGCCGCCGGGCTCCTCCGCGACTTCGGCCGTACTGCCCCTTCGATGCCCGCCAAGGGGGCATCTGCGGCAACTCGGCGCCGCTGTTCGCGCCGGAGGCGAACAGGAGACTAGGCCAATGGTCCCGTTCATTCGAGCCATGGTGGCCGTAGCCTGATCCCAGGCCGGTCTGGAGATCCTTCAGGAAGTGTGCGGCTTTTTCGTGTCTCGACCGCAAAGGCCCGCTCCATGACTCTGACCACCCCCGTTCAGCCAGCCGTCGTCACCACCGACGAGATCTTCGCCGCCCACGAGGGCGGCAAGCTGCGCATCGAACTGGCCCGACCCATCGACACCCGGCGTGACCTGGCCATCGTCTACACCCCGGGCGTGGCCGAGGTCAGCCGCGCGATCCACACCGATGCCGCCGTGGCCGCATCGCACACCTGGGCGAGCCGGCTCGTGGCCGTCGTCAGCGACGGCACCGCGGTACTGGGCCTGGGCGACATCGGCCCGGCCGCCGCGCTACCCGTGATGGAGGGCAAGTCGGCCCTGTTCCAGCGCTTCGCCGGGCTGAACTCGATCCCCCTGGTGCTCGACACCACCAACGTCGACGAGATCGTCGAGACCCTCGTGCGCCTGCAGCACAGCTTCGGCGCGGTGAACCTCGAAGACGTCTCGGCGCCGCGGTGCTTCGAGCTCGAGGCCAAGCTCATCGAGGCCCTCGACATGCCCGTCATGCACGACGACCAGCACGGCACCGCCGTCGTGGTACTGGCCGCGATCACCAACGGCGCCAAGGTGCTCGGCCGGGACCGCGCCGGCCTGCGGGTCGTCGTCTCCGGCGCGGGCGCCGCGGGGATCGCGATCGCCGCGATCCTGCTCGAGGTGGGCATCCGGGACGTCGTGCTGCTGGACTCCCGCGGCATCCTCAGCGGCCACCGCATCGACCTGACCGGCGTCAAGGCCGAGTTCGCCGGGACGTCGAACCCCCGCCAGATCGACGGCGGCCCGGCGCAGGCGCTCGCCGGCGCCGACGTCTTCGTCGGCGTCTCCTCCAGCACCGTGGAAGAATCCCTGCTCGCGACGATGTCCGATGACGCCATGATCTTCGCGCTCTCCAACCCCGACCCTGAGGTGGCCCCCGACGTCGCCGGCCGCTACGCCAGGATCGTGGCCACCGGACGCAGCGACTACCCCAACCAGATCAACAACGTGCTCGCCTTCCCCGGCATCTTCCGGGGTGCCCTGGATGCCGGCGCCCGCCGCATCACCACCGCCATGAAGATCGCCGCCGCGATGGCCATCGCCGACCTGGTCGGCGACGACCTCGCCGCCGATTTCATCGTGCCCAGCCCGTTCGACGAGCGGGTGGCCGACGCGGTCGCCGCCGCGGTGATGGCGGCCGTCTAACGGTCGCACCCCTTCGTTGGTCGAGCCTGTCGAGACCCGGTGGCCCGGCCCGCGGGTCGCACCCCTCTCGTTGGTCGAGCCTGTCGAGACCTGGTGACCCGGCCTGCGGTCGCACCCCCTTCGTTGGTCGAGCTTGTCGAGACCCGGTGACCCGGCCCGCGGGTCGCACCCCCTTCGTCAGAACAGGGTGTGTTGCACCCGATCGAGCGGGAGCAGTCCCGTCAGGGTGACCCGCATCCCGGCCAGCCTGGGCACCGACTCGCCGGCCAGCAGGTCGGCGGCCACCGCGAGCCAGGTCGCCCGGCCGGTCGTCGCGCCCACGAGGGTGCGCTTGAGCACAATCGCCTTCCCGCCGGTCTCCGGGCGCAGGGTGAGAGTGATCCCCGTGCCCGCAAGGCCGGCCCGCTCGGCGCGTTTACAGAGCCGCTCGACACAGGCCTCGGCCAGCTCGGTCGGCGTCTTATCCGGCCGCGCGTAGCCCGCGGTGGATCCTTCGGCCGTGAGGGAGGAGCGCTGTTCGACCGGGCGCACCACCGCATCGTCGGTGCCCTCCCGAATGCGCCACAGTCGCCGCGCCATCGCGGTGCCGCAGACATGCTGCAGTTCGTTCCGCGGGATTCCGTCCACGTCGCCGAGCCTCAGCACGCCGATGCGATGGAGTCGCTGCAGTGTGGTGGCACCGATTCCCCAGACGTCGGTGATCGGCAGGGTCGTGCGCAGACCCGCTTCCTCTCCGGAGTCGATCACCGAGAGCCCGTCGGGCTTCGCCCGGCGCGAGGCGAGCTTTGCCATCAGCTTGGTGCTGCCCACCCCGACGCTGATGGGGATGCCGAGTTCGCGGGCCACCCGCCGGCGCAGCGCGTGGCCGGCGTCGATGGCGCCGGCCCAGTCGGTCGCGCCGACGTCGAGGAAGGCCTCCTCGATCGAACCGGGCTCCACCGCCGTGGCGCTGGTGTGAAAGATGTCGAAGAGGGCGTCGCCCACGTCCTCGACCTCCGCGCGCGGCACATCGATCAGGATCAGCTCCGGACACTGCCTCAGCGCATCCTGGGCGAGCGATCCGGAGCGCACACCGCGCGCCCGAGCCGGGTAGTTCGCGCTGGCTATGTAGACATGGGCGACCACGGCAACCGGCACGGCGGCGAGCTCTGGTCTCGACCGCAGCGCGACGGATGCGAAAAAGGCATCGGCGTCAGCGTGCAGGACCGGGCGCGCCGTCATGTGCTCCGACCCCGTTGAGCACCACCTGCAGCTGCGTAGTACATGTGTTCGATTGTAGCCGAGGCGCCAGCCGTGCTCAGGCGTGCCGGGTGGCCCGAACGATCGCGTCGCGCATCAGGAGGGAACGGCCCTCCGGGCCGGTGACCGTGCGGGTGTGCTCCTCGGCGCTCTCAATGCGCCAGGTCGCCGGGTCGAGACGACCGGTGATGTCCGCCAGGGTGACCGTCGCTTCGGCGGGAGGCCGCTGGCCCGGACCGTGACCGTGCTCGTGACCGTGGCCGTGCTTGTGGCCCCCTTCGTGATCCGCCGAGGCCGGCTCGTGCAGATGCCCGACGATCAACAGGGTGCCACCGGGGGCGACCCAGTCCGCGATGCGCTCATAGAAGGCGAGCTGCGGTATCGCCGGGTGCGCGTAGCTGGTGGTCACCAGGTCGAACCGGCCCGCCGGAAGCCACGTGGTGAGGTCGGCCTCGAGCCAGGTCACCCGTTCCGCAACCGACGCCTCGGTCGCCCGTTCCGTCGCTGCCTCGAGGGCGGCGGCGGAGATGTCGGCGGCGGTCACCCGCCAGCCGTGGTCGGCCAGCCAGATGGCGTCGGCACCGGTGCCGCAGCCGGCATCCAGGGCGGTCCCGGGCTCAAGGCCGGCGATCTCCCGTTCGAGATGCGGGTTCGGGCTGCTCTGGCCCGACACGTCGGACGCCGGATCGTGCGCCTGTTCCCAGTGCCGCTCCCAGTAGTCCTTCTCAAAGCTGTGCGTCATCGGGTCGGCCTTTCGGATGTGGTCGTCTGCTGGCTCGATGATGCCGAACACGACGGCACGTGCGCAAACTCTCTTGCCGGAATGGCAAGCGAGCGGGTCAGCCGATCAGGCTGGGTTTGAGGTCGCGCAGGGTGCGGAAGTGCGTCATCCGCACCACGCCGATCGCCGCGAGCACCAGCGCCCCGGTGAGCCAGAGCAGCAACACCCCGGCGTCGTTGAGGGCGGTGGCCGGGTTGCCGCCGTACATCAGCTGGCGGATGCCGTCGACGGCGTAGCTCATCGGCACCACATGGTGCAGGAACGCCAGCGGTGCCGGCAAGGTCTGCCACGGGAAGGTGCCGCCGGCGGTGACCAGTTGGAGCACCATGAGCACCAGGCCCACGAACTGGCCCACGCTGCCCAGCCAGACGTTCAGCGCGAGGATGATCGCGGCAAAGGTGAGCGCGGCCAGGCCCATCATGCCGTAGGTGCCGAGCGGGTTGTGCACCTCGAAGTGCAGCACGCCGGTGAGGATGGCGAACAGGGCGGCCATCTGCAGGAGGCCCAGGATGCCGGGGGTGAGCCAGCCGGCCAGGGTGATCTTCAGAGGGGAGTGCAGCGCCGTGATGGCGCGGCGGGAGACCGGCTTCACGATCAGGAACAGGGCGTAGATGCCGATCCAGCCGGCGAGGCTGGCGAAGAACGGGGCCAGGCCGGCGCCGTAGGTGCCCGCGGAGGTCACCGCCGCCTTCTGCAGGTTGACCGGGTCGGCGATGGTCGAGCCCTGCAGGTCGAGGGTCTGGGCGTCAGTGTCCGGGATGCTGCCGACGCCGTCGGTGAGCCCGTCGCGCAGGGTGCCCGCGCCGTCCGTGAGGCCGACGAGGCCGTCGCTGAGCGACGAGGCGCCCGTGGCGAGGGTCTCGGCCCCGGACCTGGCGGAGTTCGCGCCGGAACTGAGGCGTGCCGCGCCGTCGGCGGCGGAGGCTGCACCGGTGCTCAGTGTGGCGGCACCGTCGGCGGTCTGGCCGGCGCCGGCGGCCAGGCTGCTGGCTCCGGTCGCGGTCTGCCCGGCGCCGGTGGCGAGAGCGGTGGCGCCGTCCGCGCTCTGGTGCGCGCCGGTGGCGAGGGCAGCGGCGCCGGTGGCGGACTGGCGTGC
>NZ_PJJP01000008.1 GCF_002929555.1 Cryobacterium sp. N22 | reverse complement strand
CGAGACCCCGCAAGCCGACGATAGGACCGGGGGTAGCGCCCGAGAGGCAAGGTCGCCAGGTCTCGACGAGCTCGACCAACGGCCCGCGACGACGACTGCCCCTCGGCGCAGGCCGAGGGGCAGTCAGTTCGTGCTGGGACCTAGCGGCCGAACTTGAAGTTGCCGCCGGGAATGGCGGCAAGCAGCTCCTGCGTGTAGGCCTGCTGCGGGTTGTCGAAGACGTCGTCTGTCGACGCGGCCTCCACGATCCGGCCCTTCTGCATCACGCACACGTTGTCGGCGACGAGGCGCACCACGGCGAGGTCGTGGGTGATGAAGAGGTAGGTCAGGCCCAGCTCGGTCTGCAGCTCGGTGAGCAGGTTCAGCACCTGCCCCTGCACGAGCACGTCGAGGGCCGAAACGGCCTCGTCGAGCACGAGCACGTCGGGCTTGAGGGCAAGCGCCCGCGCGATGGCGATGCGCTGACGCTGGCCACCGGAGAGTTCGCTCGGGTAGCGGAACCGCGAGGACCACGGCAGCGAGACCTGGTCCAGCAGCTCCTTGACCCGTTCCTGGCGCTCCTTGGGGGTGCCGACGCCGTGCGCCAGCAGCGGCTCGGCGATGGTGTTCCCCACGCTGTACTGCGGGTCGAGGGAGCCGTACGGGTCCTGGAAGACCGGCTGCACGCGGCGACGGAACTTGAGCAGATCCTTGCCCTTGAGCCCGGCGACATCCTGGCCGTCGAACTCGATCGAGCCGCTGGTGATGCTCTCCAGCTGCAGCACGAGCTTGGCGACAGTGGATTTGCCCGAACCGGACTCGCCAACGAGCGCCGTGGTGGTGCCCTTCTGAATGCCGAAGGTCACACCGTCGACGGCCTTGAGCTCGTCGCTGCGCAGGCCCTTCTTACGGATCCGGTACACCTTGGAGATGTTGTCGATCGAGATCAGGTCCTTCACCGGCGCGAGGCTCTCGCGTTCGGCAGCCCTGGCCACCAGGGTGTCGTCCAGGGAACCGCCGCCGTAAATCGCGGTGTCGCCGACCGTCGCGTGCTTGGCCGACTGGATGCGCCGGGACGCCAGGCTCGGTGCCGCAGAGACGAGGCGCTGCGTGTACGGGTGCCGGGGGTTCGCCAGGATCTCCTGGGACGGACCGGACTCGACGATCTTGCCCTTGTACATAACGACGAGCTGTTCGGCACGCTCCGCGGCCAGGCCGAGGTCGTGCGTGATGAACAGCACGCTGGTGCCGTAGTCGCGGGTGAGGGTGCCGAGGTGGTCCAGGATCTGACGCTGCACGGTGACGTCGAGCGCCGAGGTGGGCTCGTCGGCGATGAGCAACTTGGGCCGTGCGGAGAGGCCGATGCCGATCAGGACCCGCTGGCGCATGCCGCCGGAGAACTGGTGCGGGTACTGCTTGAGACGGTCCGCAGCGTCGCTGAGTCCGGCTTCCTGCAGCACCTGGATGGTGCGGGCGCGCGCTTCCTTGCCCTGCGCGAGGCCGTTGGCCTTGATGGCCTCTTCAACCTGGAAGCCGATGTTCCAGACCGGGTTGAGGTTGGACATCGGGTCCTGGGGCACGTAGCCGATCAGGTTTCCGCGCACCGCCTGGATCTCCTTGGCGCTGAGCTTGGTGAGGTCGCGGCCCTCGAACAGCACCTGGCCGGCGGTGACCTTGCCGGCTCCGGGGAGCAGGTCGATGATCGCCTGTGCCGTGGTGGTCTTGCCCGAGCCGGATTCGCCCACGATGGCGAGCGTCTGGCCCGAGTACAGGGTGATGTCCACGCCACGCACGGCGGGAACGAGTCCGCGCTGGGTCTGGAAACCCACCTCGAGGCCGCGGATCTGCAGGAGCGGCTGTTCGTCAGCGTCGATCCCTGCGGTGCTGCCGATCGGCAGGCCTTCAGGGGTGGTGTCGATTACGGTCTGGCTCATCGGAGCGCCCTCGCCTTCGGGTCAAGCGCGTCGCGCAGAATGTCGCCCAGCATCAGGAACGCGAGAACCGTCAGGGACAGGGCGGCCGCGGGGTACAGGAGCACCTGCGGGTTGGTGACCAGGGACGTTTGCGCCTGGCCGATGTCGTTGCCCCAGGACATGACGCTGGTCGGCAGGCCGATGCCCAGGAACGACAGGGTGGCCTCGGCCACGATGAACGTGCCCAGCGAAACCGTCGCGATCACGATGACCGGGGCGATCGCGTTCGGGATGACGTGGCGGAGCAGGATCCGGAACCTCGACACGCCCAGCGCCGTGGACGCCATGACATAGTCCGAGTTCGTGGCCGACAGCACAGCACCGCGCATGATGCGGGCGATCTGGGGCCAGGCGAAGATCGCGAGCACGAAGGCCACGGTGGTGGGGGTGGCAGCCGGCAGAACCGACATCAGCACGATGGCGCCGAGCACGGTGGGGATGGCGAAGAAGATGTCGCCGATGCGCGATACCAGGGCATCCAGCCAGCCGCCGTAGTAGCCGGCGAGCGACCCGACGATGATGCCGATCAGGGTGACCAGTGCCGTGGCCAGCAGGCCGACGGTGACCGACGCCTGGGTGCCGTGGATGGTGCGTGCGTACACGTCACAACCTTGGCGGGTGAATCCGAACGGATGTCCGGCTTCGGGGCTGCCGTTGCTGTTCGCCAGCAGGCAGTTCAGGTTGGGCGACACCTGCGTGAACAGGGTGGGGAACAGCGCGACGACGGCGATCAGGAGGATCAGCGCGGAGGATACCCAGAAGGTGGGACGACGGCGCATGGAGTCCCAGGCATCCGCCCAGGTGCTGCGGGCCTTCTGCGACTCGTCGAGCCTGTCGACCGGGGCTACCGGGGTGTCTTCCAGTTCGGCGACGAAATGGGCCTGGCCAGGCTTACTTGGCATAACGAATCCTTGGGTCCAGAGCTGCGTACAGCAGGTCGACGAACAGGTTGGCGAGCACGAAGATGACCACCATCACGGCGATGAAGGACACCACCGTGGTGCTCTCACCGAGGGTGATCGCCTTGAACACGGTGCCACCGACGCCGTTGATGTTGAAGATTCCCTCGGTCACGATCGCACCGACCATGAGGGAGCCGAGGTCGACACCGAGGAAGGTGACGACGGGGACGAGGGAGTTGCGCAGCACGTGCACGGTGACGACGCGCGGCCGGGACAGCCCCTTGGCGGTGGCGGTGCGGACGAAGTCGGCATTGAGATTGTCGGCAACACTGGCCCGGGTCAGACGCACGATGTACGCGAACGACACGCTGGCCAGCACGAGGGCCGGGAGCACCAGTTCGCCCAACGGAGCTTCTGCGCTCACAGTGGTTCTGAACCAGCCGAGCTGCACGCCGAAGACCAGCCTGAAGACGAAACCGAGCACGAAGGTGGGCACGCTGATCAGCAGGAGGCTCACCACCAGGGCGCTGGCATCGAAGAACTTGCCCTTGCGGAGTCCCGCGATGAGGCCGACGACGATGCCGGCAACGGACTCGAAGAACAGGGCGAGCATGGCCAGGCGGAAGGTGACCGGGAATGCGCCCGCCATCACGTCGCTGACCGGGCGGCCCGAGTACGTGGTGCCCAGGTCGCCCTGGAAGAAGTTTCCGATGTACAGGAAGTACTGCACGATGAACGGCTTGTCGAGGTTGTACTGCGCCCTCACCTGTTCGATGACGCCGGGTGCCGGCGGACGGTCGCCATAGAGCGCCGCGATGGGGTCACCCGGGAGGGAGAAGACCATGAAGTAGATCAAGAAGGTGGCCCCGAAGAAGACGGGGATCATTTGGAGGACGCGCCTGCCTGTGTACCACAACATCAGGTGAGCTCCGTGAATCGTTTGTGCATGAGGATCGCAATCACTGAATGAGTCTAGTCAGTGCAATGTCCGGGGCTTGACGGCCCCGGACATTGCGCTGCGGGTGGAACTAGGAATTAATCCTTGGTGATCTGGTAGTACAGCGGGACGGAGTCCCAACCGAACACCACGTTGCCGACGGCGTCAGAAGACACACCGTTGACGTTGGCGTACCACAGCGGGATGGTCGGCAGGTCCTGAAGCAGAACCTCCTGAGCAGCCTGGTACTTGGCGGTGGCGTCCTCGACGTTCTCAGAGGCGGCGCCTTCCTTGAGGAGAGCGTCGAACTCGTCGCTGGTGTAGTCCTCGTAGTTCGAGCCGGCACCGGTCTGGTACAGCGGAGCGAGGAAGTTGTACAGCGACGGGTAGTCGCCCTGCCAGCCGGCGCGGACTCCACCGGTGAGAGCGTCGTTCGAGCGGTCGCCCAGCGAAGCGGCGAACGTCGGGTACGGCTTGCCGGTCGCGGTGATGCCCAGCGTGTTGACGATGCTGTTGATCACGGCGTCGACCCAGGCCTGGTGGCCTCCGTCGGAGTTGTAGGAGATGTCGAACGTGGTGTCGCCATACGGAGCGATCGCGTCGGCCTCAGCCCACAGCTTCACGGCCTCCTTGGGGTTGTATTCGAGAACTTCGGCGCCTTCGAGCGAGTCGGAGTAGCCGTCGATCACCGGGGAGGTGAAGTCGGTCGCGGGGGTGCGGGTGCCCTGGAAGATGACGTCGGTGATTTCCTCGCGGTTGATCGACATCGAGATGGCTGCACGACGCAGCTTGCCCTCTTCGCCGCTCCAGTGCTCGAGGTAGTACGGCATGTTGAAGCCCTGGAAGATGGCTGCGGCCTGGTTGACGGCACGGTCGCCGAACTCGGCTTCGTAGGTCTCGAAAGCGGAGTCGGGGACAGCGTCGAGAACGTCGAGGTTACCGCCCTGCACGTCTGCGTATGCAGCGGCCAGGTCGGTGTAGAACGTGATCTCGAGCCCGCCGTTGACGGGCTTGCGCAGGCCTTCGTAGTCAGGGTTGGTGGCGAGGCTGATGCCCTCTTCGTGGACCCAGGCGCCTTCACCATCGAGCATGTACGGGCCGTTGCCGATCGGGTTCTCACCGAAGGCTTCCATGTCTTCGTACGCGGCGCTCGGCAGCGGCATGAAGGCCGTGTAGCCCAGGCGCAGCGGCCAGTCGGCCTCGGGAGCAGAGAGCTCAACGGTGAAAGTGGTGTCGTCGACGACCTTCAGGCCCGACAGGGTCTCGCTCAGCGGGTCCGGCACCATGAGGGGGTTGCCTTCCTCGTCGACGGCGCCGGTCGGGTCGAGCTTGGTGTTCTGGACATCGGTCCAGCCGACCATGTCGTCGAAGAAGTAGGAAGCGCTCTGCGCGTTCGTGTTCAGTGCGCCATAGTTCCAGGCGTCCACGAATGACGCGGAGGTGACCTTTTCACCGTTGGTGAAGGTCCAACCGGGGTTCAGCGTGATCGTCCAGGTGGTGGCGTCGTCGGACTCGATCGACTTGGCGACCTCATTCTCGATCTCGCCGTCGGCGTTGTACGACACCAGTCCCGCGAAGATCGAGGTGGCGATCTTGCCACCGCCGGTCTCGGTGGTGTTGGTCGGGATCAGCGGCTTCTGCGGCTCGCTGCCGTTGGTGCTGACGACGGCGCTATCGGCCGCCGGAGCGTCGGACTCGTCGGCCGACGAGCAACCGGCCAACGCCAACGCGCTCACCGAAATGAACGCGAGGGCGCTCAGGCCCATGCGGGATCTCTTCAAAATTCCTCCAGTGCAAAGGTGAAGGCGCCGCCGGGGTCGAGACCATAGCAGCGCGCTAGTTATCAAAACCCTAGGTACGTCTCGCGCCCGGTGCAAAATCTGACGGCAAACGTTACACAGCAGTAATGAAAGACGCACGATTCTTGCGCATCGCGCCGATTTCGCGGATTTTTCTGCGAATCCTGCGAGGATCTCTCACGAAGCTTGGGACCAAGGTCCCGCCTACGCATGCAAGCGTTTTCAAATCTCACCGGTCGCGGGTCAATTGCCCGGTGTATACGCACAGGAGCGTCGAGGGCGCAAAATAGAGGAATGCCGACCACGCTGCCAAAACGGCCCGCCACGCTCATCTTCGACGGCGACTGTGGGTTCTGCACCACCGCCGTGCTGTGGCTCCAGCGCACCCTGCCGCGCGTTCCGGCCACCGCGCCGTTCCAGTGGACGGATCTTGCCGCCTTCGGACTCACCGAGGAGCAGGCCAGAAGTCGGGTGTGGTTCATCGACGGGAGCCGGCGCTACGGCGGCGCTGCCGCGGTTGCGGCCGTGTTGCGAGGCCAACCGGTTCCCGCGCTGCGGGCGCTCGGCTGGCTGGCCACGGTACCGCCGTGGTCGTGGGCGGCCGACGCAGGCTACAGCCTCGTGGCCCGATTCAGGTATCGCTTGCCGGGCGGTACTCCGGCGTGCCGGATGCCGCGCGCGACATGAGCGACAACTCATCCGGCCCGGCTGAGTCCCCGGCCTCCTCCTCGCAGACCCGCTCGTCCTCCGAGGCCGCCGGCGCTCCAGGCTCGTCACGGATCCGGCTGAAGTGGGAGATCGCGATCGTTCTCGGGCTCTCGCTCGGGTCCTCCGCGGTGTACTCGATTGTGTCGATCATTTCCCGGCTCACGGCCGAGGTCGCGCTCAGCGATCAGTCGGCGACCATCAACGGGTCGCAGTCCGCGCGCGAGTGGCTGGACTTCACCTATCAATTCCTCAGCATCTTTTTCTCGCTGTTCCCGGTGGCCCTGGTGCTGTACCTGCTGTGGCGGCCCGGTCAGAGCGGGTTCCGCCGGCTCGGGGTGGATTTCACCCAGCCGCGCCGGGATCTGCTCCGCGGCGGCGGGCTGCTGCTGCTCATCGGCATCCCTGGCCTCGGGCTCTACCTGGCCGGGCGGGCGCTGGGGTTCACGGTGGCCGTGGTGCCTTCGCCGCTGGACACCTTCTGGTGGACGATCCCGATCCTGGTGTTCTCGGCGGTACGGAGCGCCCTGAGCGAAGAGCTCATCGTGGTGGGCTACCTCTTCACCCGGCTGCGCGAGCTGGGCTGGAACGCCTGGACCATCATCATCTCGGCGGCGCTGCTGCGCGGCAGCTACCACCTCTATCAGGGCATCGGACCGTTCGTGGGCAATGCGCTGATGGGAGTGGTGTTCGGCTGGTGCTATCTGCGTTGGGGCCGGGTGATGCCCCTGGTGATCGCGCACTGGGTGCTCGACATCGTCTCCTTCGTCGGCTACCCGTTGGCCCTCCTCTGGTGGCCCGCCCTCCTCACCCCCACGTCCTAGCCCGCGAACTGTGAGAAAAGCCCCAAGAATTCGAAATTCTTGGGGCTTTTCTCTCAGTTCGCGAGGCCGGGGTTACTCGAAGGCCTCGGGCGGCGGGCAGGCGCAGACCAGGTTGCGGTCGCCGTAGGCGTTGTCGATGCGACGCACCGGCGCCCAGTACTTGTTGCGGATCAGGGTGCGCACGGGATAGACCGCGGTCTCACGAGTGTACGGATGCGCCCACTCCCCCTCGATCACACTCTGGGCGGTGTGCGGGGCGTTCCGCAGCGGGTTGTCGTCGGCCGGCCAGGTGCCGGCGGCCACGGCATCCGCCTCGGCCTTGATGCCGATCATGGCCTCGATGAACCTGTCGATCTCGCCGAGGTCTTCGCTCTCGGTGGGCTCCACCATCAGGGTGCCCGCCACCGGGAAGCTCATCGTGGGCGCGTGGAAGCCGTAGTCGACGAGGCGCTTGGCCACGTCGTCGACGGTGACCCCGGTGGCCGCGGTGAGCGGACGCAGGTCGAGGATGCACTCGTGCGCGACGAGGCCGTTGTCGCCGGCGTAGAGCACCGGGTAGTGGTCGCTGAGCTGCTTGGCCACATAATTCGCCGCGAGAACCGCGGCGCCGGTGGCCTGCTTGAGGCCGTCGGCGCCCATCATGCGCACATACGCCCACGAGATGGGCAGGATGCTCGGGCTGCCGTAGGGCGCGGCCGAGACCGGTCCGCCGCCGTGCACGACGGTTTCGGTGCCGGATCCGCCGAGCAGGTAGTGCTCGTCGTCTTGCGCGAGCGGGTGCCCGGGCAGGAACGGGGCGAGGTGTGCCTTGGCCGCGACCGGTCCGACGCCGGGTCCTCCCCCGCCGTGCGGGATGCAGAAGGTCTTGTGCAGGTTGAGGTGCGACACGTCGCCGCCGAAGTCGCCGAACCTGGCGAAGCCGAGCAGCGCGTTGAGGTTGGCGCCGTCGACGTACACCTGGCCGCCGGCGTCGTGCACGGCGGCGCAGATCGCGCCGACCTCGTGCTCGTAGACCCCGTGGGTGGAGGGGTAGGTGATCATCAGCGCGGCGAGGGTCTCGGCGTGCAGGGCGATCTTGGCGTTCAGGTCGTCGAGATCCACATTGCCCAGCTCGTCGCAGGCCACGACGACTACGCGCATGCCAGCGAGCACCGCGGATGCGGCATTGGTGCCGTGGGCGCTGGACGGGATCAGGCACACCGTGCGGTCGACGTCGCCGTTGGCGAGGTGGAAGCCGCGGATGGCGAGCAGGCCCGCGAGTTCACCCTGGCTGCCGGCGTTCGGCTGCAGCGACACGGTGTCGTAGCCGGTGACATCCGTCAGCCAGGTTTCGAGCTGGCGGATGAGTTCGAGGTAGCCCTCGACGTCGGCGCGCGGCGCAAACGGGTGCAGTCCGCCGAACTCGGGCCAGGTGACGGCCTCCATCTCGGTGGCGGCGTTGAGCTTCATGGTGCAGGAGCCCAGCGGGATCATGCCGCGGTCCAGCGCGTAGTCGTAGTCGGCGAGGCGCTTGAGGTAGCGCATCATGCTCGTCTCGGAGCGGTGCGTGTTGAAGACGGCGTGGGTGAGGTAATCGCTTATGCGGGCCAGGTCATCGGGCAGACCGCCCTGCACCGCGGCGAGGTTGACGTGGCCGAAGGAGTCGCGGCCGCCGAAGAAACCAACGACGGCGGCGAGGTCCGCCGCGGTGGTGGTCTCATCGACCGAGATGCCAATGGTGGTGGCGTCGACCGAGTGCAGGTTGTAGCCGGCGGCAGCGGCCTGGGCGACGATTGCGGCGGCGCCGGCCGGAACCGACACTCGCACGGTGTCGAAGAAGCTGCCGTTGATCACGTCGACGTCGATCGCGCGCAGGGCCGCGACGAGCGCACCGGCGCGTTCGTGCACCTCGGTAGCGATCGCCTTGAGGCCCTGGGGCCCGTGGTACACCGCGTACATGCCCGCCATGACGGCGAGCAGCACCTGGGCGGTGCAGATGTTGGAGGTGGCCTTGTCCCGACGGATGTGCTGCTCGCGCACCTGCAGCGACAGCCGGTAGGCGGGGTGGCCGGCGGCGTCGACGCTCACGCCCACGAGGCGGCCGGGCATCTGGCGTTCCAGGCCCTTGCGCACGGCCAGGTAGCCGGCGTGGGGTCCGCCGAAGCCCATCGGCACACCGAAGCGCTGGCTGGTGCCCACGGCCACGTCGGCGCCGAGCTCGCCGGGCGAGGTGATCAGGGTGAGCGCCAACAGGTCGGCGGCGACGATGGCGAGTGCCTTGTTCTCGTGCGCGAGCGCGATCACGCCGGCGGGGTTCCAGACGCGGCCGGAGGCGCCGGGGTACTGCACGAAGATGCCGAAGAAGTCGCCGAGATCCTCCGAGGTAGTGCTCTCATCCAGGGGCAGCACGGTCAGTTCGATGCCGAGCGCGTGCGCGCGGTTGCCCAGCAGCGCGTGGGTCTGGGGCAACGCATCCGCATCGACGATGAAGCGGTTCGACGGCGACTTGGAGGCGCGGCGGGCCAGCAGCATGCCCTCGACCACGGCAGTGGACTCGTCGAGCATCGAGCCGTTCGCGGTGGCCATGCCGGTGAGGTCGGCGACCATGGTCTGGAAGTTGATGATGGCCTCGAGCCGGCCCTGGCTGATCTCGGGCTGGTACGGGGTGTACGCGGTGTACCAGCTGGGGTTCTCCAGCACGTTGCGCTTGATCACGGCGGGCGTGATCGTGTCGTAGTAGCCGAGCCCGATCATCGAGCGCTTCACGCTGTTCTTGTCGGCCAGGGCGCGCAGTTCCTGGATGGCCTCACGCTCGGTCGCGGCCGGCGGCAGGGTGCTGTCGCCCTCGCGGCGGAACTGCTCGACCTGGATGGTCGCGGGTACGGCCGCGTTGACGAGCGACTCGACGCTGGAGTGGCCGAGGACGGCCAGCATGCGGGACTGCGCGTCGGCATCCGTGCCGATGTGACGCTGGGTGAAGGGCTGCGACATGTGGGGGAAGGCTCTTTCCGGGGTCTGGTTCGGTCGTGCTTATTCGCCGGTGATGGCGGAGTACTCGGCGTAGCTGAGCAGCGTCGGGAGGGTCTCGAAGGTGATCTTGATGAGCCAGCCCGCACCGAGCGGGTCGCTGTTGACGAGTTCGGGGCTGTCGACGACGGCGTCGTTGATCTCGGCGACGGTGCCGTCGATGGGGGCGAAGAGCTCGCCTACCGACTTGGTCGACTCGATCTCGCCCACGACGGTGCCCGCGGCGATGGCGCTGCCCACCTCGGGCAGTTCGACGAAGACCACGTCACCGAGCTTGTCGGCGGCATAGGCGGTGATGCCGACGGTGGCGGTGTCGCCGTCGACGAGTACCCATTCGTGCTCCGCGGTGTACTGGAGTTCGGTCTTGTCGGCCATGGGGTTTCCTCTCAAAGGGGCGATCACAGGGGGTGGATCAGTACTGGGCGATGCGCACGATCTGGCTGCATCGGGTGAGCGGATGCCCGTGGCCGGGCCATCCGCTCGCGTGCCTTACTTGCGGCGCTTGTAGAACGGCAGCGCGATGACCGTGGCCGGCGCGCGGGTGCCGCGTACGTCGATGAATACCTCGGTGTCGAGCCGGGCCAGCGCCGGCGGCAGGTACGCCATGGCGATCGGGTAGCCGAGGGTGGGCGACAGGGCGCCACTCGTGATGACGCCTTCCGCTTCGGTGGCGTCGGGGCTGCGGAAGATCTGGTAGCCGGCGCGACCGGCGCGCTTGCCGGCCGAGACCAGGCCGACGAGCACCGGGGCGTCGCCGGCTGGGCCTTCTTCGCTGGCGGTGCGCCCCACGAAGTCGGTGGGCTTGGCGAGGTTGACAACCCGGCCCAGGCCCGCCTGGGCGGGGTAGGTGGAGGTGGTCAGCTCGTGGCCGTAGAGCGGCATGCCGGCCTCGAGGCGCAGGGTGTCGCGGCTGGCGAGCCCGGCGGGAACCAGGTCGTGCGCGGCGCCGGCGACGACGATAGCGTCCCAGAGGGCGAGGGCGGCGGTGTTGGGCACGTAGAGCTCGAAGCCGTCTTCGCCGGTGTAGCCGGTGCGGGCGATGAGCACCGGTGCGCCCTCGAACGTGGCGGTGATGGCGCGGTAGTAGCGCAGCCCCACGATGTCGGCGTGGGTGGTGAGCCCGGCGGTGGCCTGCACGATGGCGAGGGCATTGGGGCCCTGCACGGCGATGAGGGCGGTGTCGTCGCTCTCGTCGGTGACGGCGACGTCGAAGCGCGCGGCACGGGCGGTGAGGGCCGCCAGGGCCTGGTCGTGGTTGCCGGCGTTGGCGACGACGAGGAAGTCGGACTCGCCGGTGCGGTAGACGACGAGGTCGTCGATGATGCCGCCGCGGGAGTTGAGCAGCAGGCTGTACTTGGCCTGCATCAGGTCGATGACCGACAGTTGACCGGCCAGGGCGTGGTCGAGGAATTCGCCGGCCTGCGGGCCGCTGACCCGGATCTCGGCCATGTGGGACAGGTCGAAGAGGCCGGCGGTCTTGCGTACGGCGTGGTGCTCGGCGAGGTCGCTGGAGTAGCGCACGGGCATCTGCCAGCCGGCGAAGTCCGTGAAGCTCGCGCCGGCGGCGACGTGTGCGGAGTGCAGCGGAGAGAACCGTTCGGTCGCGGCGGCGGCGTTCGAAGAAGAGTTCTGCGAGGAGGAGGTGGGGTCAGTGCTGGCCGAGGTCATGAGTTCTCCGGTTCGTCGCCGGGCGCGTGCCGGACGAGTTGCTCCGGGGCTCGTTCGAACCCCGCTGGGAACTCCCCCTCTGTCGTCTGGCCTGAGAGCTTCACCGGGGCGCGTGCGCCGGCTTTCACCGTGGGCGGGACTTGGCAGTTCTGACCGGATCCCGCTGATGCGAGGCCCGGACGCGCTGTGCTCGTCCGCTTTTCAGAGTGGCCCGTTCGATGCGGTACGAGTACCTGAGAGATTGTCGGGGAGGATTGCTCCTTCGGTGTTCGCTCGTCTCTACGACGTCGAACTCTCCCGCATCGACCGTGTGGCCCGATTTTCAGTTGATTGTGCTGCGGGTGAAGTCTATCCGACCGGCGGGTCCCGCGAACTGTGAGTTAAGCCCCAGGATTTGGCGAGTTTTGGGGCTTTTCTCACGGTTCGCGGATGTGTGGGGCCGGGTGTGTCCGCGGGCGGGTGCAGTGTCAGTG
>NZ_PJJP01000007.1 GCF_002929555.1 Cryobacterium sp. N22 | reverse complement strand
GCGGGATGCGGGGTGCGGGATGCGGGGTGCCGGATGCGGGATGCGGGTGCGGGATGCGGGATGCGGGAAACTCTGGGTGTGTGGCGGCAGGATGCGCGAAGCTGGGGACGCGGGGCCGCGGATGACCGGGGCGGCGAGGGCGGCGCCGGTGCGATTGCCGCGTACCGTAGTGTCATGGCACTTCCCCCTCTCGTCGAGCCCACCGGCCCGCTCAGCCCCACCGAAACCGCGCGCCTGGAGCAGGTGCGCAACCTTCCCCAGCTGCGACTGCCCCCGATCGACGACCTCGGGCACCGCCGCCTCGCGGCCGCCCGGGTGCTGGTGCTGGGCACCACCGGCCTCAGCGCTCCCGCCGTGCGCTCCCTGGCCGCGGCCGGGGTGGGCACGATCGGGCTGGCCGACGTGGGCCCGCTCGACGTCGACGCCCTGGTGCTCGCGACCACCACCATCCTGACCCTCTCTCCCGACACCGCCGTGACGGCGCACGACGAGGACCTCACGGCCGAGTCGGCTGCCCGCATCCTCGGTGGTTACGACCTGGTGATCGACGGCAGCGACCTGAGCCCGCAGCCGTTCCTCGTGGGCGACACCTGCGCCACCCTCGGCCTGCCGCTGGTGTGGGGCTCCGTGGCGCGCGGCAACGCCGAGGTGTCGGTGTTCTGGTCGAGCCCGCCGCGACGCAGCGGCCAGCGCTCCACCCGGCTGCGCGACTTCTTCGGCGCCGACCCGGATGCGGCCGGCGCGGCCGCTGCCCCGTCCGACGCCGGCGTGCTGGGCGCATTGCGCGGCCAGGCCGGCGCGATCCTGGCCGCGGAGGCCATCCGTCTGATCACCGGCACCGGCGAACCGCTGATCGGCCGGGTACTCACCATCGACGCCGAATCCGGCCGGTTCGACGCCACCCAGCTGCCGGTGGCCCAGCCGGCTGCCGCCGGTGCCACGATGGAAACCGACGCCGCGGATTCCGCGCCCGTCGCCGCATCCGTGGCCACCGCCACCGCCACCGCCACCGAGGAGTGACGCCATGAGCACCAACATTCCGCTCCCGCCCGAAGCCCTCGACGAGTGGCTGGCCGCTCTCGCGGCCCGGCTGGGCCTCGACCCCGACGTGGTCCCCACCGGGCTGCTGCTCGACGTGGCCCGGGACGTGGCGCACAATGTGGCCCGGCCGGCCGCGCCGCTGAGCCTGTTCCTGGTGGGGCTGGCTGCCGCGCAGAACGGCGGCAGCGCCGAGGACATCACCGCGGCGAGCGCCGCCGCGACCGAACTCGCCCTGGGCTGGCCCGCACCGCCCCAGTAGGGGGTTTCCCCCAGCGAGCCGAGGCGCGCTGACCGCTGTCAGGGCCGCTTCGCGACGGTCAGCAGGACCGCCGCATCTTCCTCGGCCTCAAGGCTGTGCCTGGCGTCGGGCACGATGAGCAGGTCGCCGGTGCGTGCTTGCCAGGAGTCCTCCCCCACGATCAGCCGCACCCGCCCGCTCACCACGAAGACGGTGGCGTCGCCCGGGTTCTCGTGCTCGGCCAAGACGGTGCCCTTGACCATGCCGATCACGGTCTGGCGCAGCACCTTTTCGTGGCCGCCGTAGACGGTGTCGGCCGCCCGGCCGCTGCTGGCGGAGGCGGCCGCGGCGAGTTGCTGTCGGGCGAGGGCTTCGATCGAGATCTTCTGCATGCCGCCAGCGTACGACTCCGCCGCCGGTTCGGGTTACCGGGTCGCGGTCGTGGCGCGGATGACCTCGTTGAGGGTGTCCCGCAACGCGATCAGGCTCTCGGGCGACATCTCCAGGGTGGCGGCCACCCGCTCCGGGATGGTCTCGGCGATGCGGCGCAGTTGCCGACCGTGCTCGGTCAGCGTCACCTGCAGCGCGCGCTCGTCGGTCGCCGACCGCTCACGGCGGATGTGGCCGGTCGCCTCCAGCCGTTTAAGCAGCGGTGACAGGGTGGCCGGCTCCAACCTCAGCACCTCGGCCAGGCTGCGCAGCGTGCGCGGGTGCTGCTCCCACAGGGCCAGCATCACCAGGTACTGCGGATGCGTGAGGCCCAGCGGCTCCAGGATCGGCTTGTACAGGGCCACGGTGGTGCGGGCCGCGACGGTGAGGGCGAAGCAGACCTGGTTCTCCAGGGCGAGCACGTTCGGTTCGGTCATCGCGTCTCCTGAGCTGGCATCCGGGGTGGGGCATCCGTCGTCTGGCACCCGTGGCCACGGCGCCGTTTAATTAGTACACTAACTATTATGACCGCTGCCAAGAAACGCAAACCGACCATCAAGGAGGCCGGGGGCTTCACGGCGTGGTTGAACGGGCGGCTGCTGCCGTTCATCGGCCCACCGCCGCTGGGCCCGTACGACGATGAGGTGCCCGTGCAGGAGCGCCCGGTGTCCCGGTGCCCGCTCTGCGGCGAGCCGATGACCGCGCACGACATCGACCGCAGCGGCGAGCGCACCCAGCTGCGCTGCCCGCTGCCGACAACTGCCAAGTAGAACTCTGCGCGGCTACCCGCCGCCGGAACACGCGGTCGGAGCGACCCATTTCCCGGTGCGCGGGTGCCGCGCCGCTATGCGGGTGGCGTGCCACCCGCATAGCGGCGCCTGACCCGCATACCGGCATACCGGCACCGCCACGCGGCGCCGCCATCAGGCTAGAACTGGGCGTCGATCTCCACCACGAGGTCCCAGGCGCCCTCTTCGGCGTTGCTGAGCACGACCACGTCGAGGCCGGTCTTGGGGTAGTGCCGCAGGATGCCGCTGGCGCCGGCGTTGACGCCGTCCTTGTAGTACGAACGCACCTTGCCGTTGTCGTCGAGGTCGAACTCGAAGCCGAAGCCGTACTTCACGTCGTCGTCGTAGTCCACCTGCGGAGTGAAGAACTCGTCGGTGTACTCCTTGGAGAGCAGCTGGCCGCCGCGGACGGCGTTGAGGAAGTTCATCAGGTCACCGGCCGTGGTGTGCGCGCCGCTGTCGGGCGAGCCGATCGCCGGGGAGCTGTAGATGTTCGAGACCCAGCTGCCGTCCTTGCGGCGGTCCCAGCCCTCCGCGACCCGCTCCACGGCGTCGCGGCGGTCGAAGAAACCCGAGTCGGTCATGCCCGAGCGGGCGAAGACCTCCTTCTGCACGTAGTCGCGGTAGCCGAGGCCGGCGACCTTCTCCACGGCCAGGCCCGCGAGGATGTAGCCGACGTTGCAGTCCTCGCACTGCACTCCGGGCGGCGCCAACGGCGGCTTCTGGGCGAACAGCGGCAGGAAGTCGCGGGTCTCAATCAGCGAGTAGCTGGGCGTCCGCGCCCAGAACGCCTCGTACTCCTCGCCGGCCTCCTCGTCGACATCGTCGGCGATACCGCTGGTGTGCGTGAGCAGGTGCAGCAGCGTCACATCGGTGCCGATGGTCGTACCCGCCAGGTCGACGTACTCGTGGATCGACGCCTCGAGGTCGAGCCGGCCGGCATCCACCTGCTGCAGCACGGCCACACTGGTGAAGAGCTTGGTGATCGACGCCGTGTCGAAGCGGGTGTCCAGGGTGTTGGGCACCTGCCAACGCGGCGTGGCGAACCCGCGGGCCGCCTCAAAGATGGTGCGGTCGCCGTCACGCACCAACACCACACCGGAAAAATCACTGTCATCGAGAAAAGTCTGAATTGCCTGGGTATCCACCCTTCGAGCGTAGCGAACGGCGACGGCTTTCGCGCTGGCGGGGGCGCCGAAGAACGCCGCGCCTGACGCCCGGCGGGGCACCCGGCCAGAACGTCAGCGGGTGTGCCGGGTCTTCTTGGCCAGGGCGGCGAGGTCGATCTTGCCCACGGCTCGCATCTGCGCGGCGCGGGCGGCCGCGTAGCCGGGCCGGCGCGGGTCGACGCGCTGGGCCAGGAGCCGCGCCGCGAGGGCGTCGTTGATCTCCTGGAGCGCATCCGCGCGGGCCTGCTGCACGATAGCGCCGACCTTGTCGTCGTCGTCGGCGATCTCCCGCAGCCGTTCGGCGACGTGGTCGTGCAGGGTGCGTCGCCGGCCCAGCCGCACGACGTCCTTGCGCTTGTTTTCGAGCTCCCGGCTCTTGCCGGCGCCCGTGGTGCGCGAGAGGTAGGAGCCGAGGCGTTCGACCCGGGTGGAGTCCTCGTCGTTCTGCCGGGCGACTTCGAGCAGCTCCTGCCGGGCGAGCGCGGCATACTGCGCGGGGTCGTAGTCGCTGTGGTCGCGGAGCGCGCCGACGATGATGCGGTTCTTCAGGGCCATCCGCACGGCGGAGAGGGCGATGAGCATTCCCTCGTCGACGATCCGGTCGGTGGAGGGCGTGGGCGTGCCCGGGGCGGCGCTGCCCTCGGTATTGTTCGAACCGTTCTCCACCGCTTCAGTATGGCTCACCGCGGTGGGCGCCGTCAGGGTATCCGGGCGTCTACTCCGGCCTGCCGGTGCAATGCCACGCGGTCACAGGCCGAACAGCAGCACCGCCCCCTGGGCCAGTGAGTAGATCATCAGCCCGGCCAGCGCACCAACCACGGTTCCGTTGATCCGGATGAACTGCAGGTCCTTGCCCACCTGCAATTCGATCTTCTCGGTGGTCTCGGCCGGGTCCCAGCGCTCCACGGTTTCGGTGATCACGCCGGCGATCTCGTGCCGGTATTTTTGCAGCACGTAGCCGGCCGCATCCGCCAGCCAGCGGTCGATGCGGGTACCCAGCGAGGCGTCGCGCACCAGCCGGCCGCCCACATCCAGCACCGTCGAGGTGATGCCGGTGCGCACGGCGCTGGCCGGATCGGCCAGGGCGCCCAGCAGCGACTGCTTGACGGACTCCCACGCGTCGCCGGCGAACTCGCGCAGCTTGGCATTGTCGACCAGCTCCCGCTTAAGCACCTCGACACGGTCGATCATGGTGTCGTCGTGCTGCAGGTCGCCCATCAGTTCGGCCAGGTAGCGGTCGATGGCTTCGCGCAGCGGATGGCCGGGGTCGGCCTGCACCGTCGCGACGAAGCCGAGCACCTCGCGGTAGGCCTTGTCGTCGACCATCTCGCCGACGAAGCCGGGCACCCAGCGGGGCAGCCGTGTCGACACCGAGGTGCCGAAGGCCTCCGGATGCGTCTGCAGCCAGGTCTGGGCCTTGTCCACCAGCAGGTCCACCGCGGCGTGGTGCCGGCCGGAGAGCACCAGGTTCTCGCCCAGCCGGCCGAGGCTCGGCGCCCACTGCGGCTCGAGCAGGTGTTCCCGGGCGACGCCCTCGAGCAGGTCCTTGATGTCGTCGTCGCTGAGCAGGTCGAGCAGCCCGGTGCCGGCGTGGGAGAGTTCGTCGGTGAGCCGTTCGGCGTTGGTGGGCTGCACCAGCCAGGCGCCGAGCCGGCGGGAGATGCCGATGGACTCGAGCTTGCCGCGCACCACGGCGTCGGAGAGGAAGTTCGACTCGACGAATTCGCCGAGGCTCTCGCCGATCTCGTCCTTGCGGTTGGCGATGATGTTGGTGTGCGGGATGCGCAGCCCCATCGGGTAGCGGAACAGCGCGGTGACGGCGAACCAGTCGGCGATCGCGCCCACCATGCCGCCCTCGGCCGCGGCGCGCACGTACTCGAGCCACGGGTAGCGCTCCTGCAGCGCGAACGACACCGCGAAGACCACGGCCATGGCCAGAAGGAGGCCCAGGGCCAGGCGCTTCATGCCCACGAGCGCCACCCGGCGGGCCTCGTCGGAGGCGCTGAGCGGGGCTCGGCCGCCGGGAGCGGTGGGGACGGATGTGCTCAGGGAGGGTGTTGCCATGGGTCTGGTCGTTCCTCGTCGGTCCGGGAGCGCGGTATGCGCAGCGCTCCCGCCACCCTAGGCCGGGTTGCTCAGGCTGCGAAACCCGTCGGGGTGATTCCCCAGCGAACGACCCATTCTTCGCCGGGGGCCAGCCAGCGAAGGCCCTGGCCGGAGTTGAAGGCATCCGCCGGCGCGGTCATCGGTTCGATCGCCACGGCCTGGCCGAGCCGGGTGGATTCGCCCGTACGCACCGGGAAGTTGCGCGGCGTGAACGCCTGCACGTAGGCCATGTTCTCGTCGCCCCAGAGGGTGACCCGGCGGCCGTCGGGAGCGGTGAGGGAGTGCTCCCCGCGGCCGTCCTGCAAGATCACGCCGCCGAAGCCGTCGTCGAGGTCGAGGCCGCCCACCCGGGCGCCGGCGCGCAGGTCGAAGCGCGTGCCGCCGACGGGGCTCACGCCGATGGGGTTGAGCCGGTGGTCCACGTCGATGTGGCTGGTCGCGTTCAGGCGCAACACGAGCTCTGCGGTGGGCACGTCTCCGATCTTGAGATACGGATGGGTGCCCAGCGCCACCGGGGCGCTCTCGCCGCCGACGTTGCGGATGGTGTGGGTGACGGCCAGGCCCTCGGCCGTGAGCGCATAGCTGACGGTGGTGTCCAGCTGGTACGGGTAGCCGGCCTGCGGGTAGACCGTGGCGGCCAGGGTCACCTCGGTGTCGCTCTGGGAGACCAGCCGGTAGGCCGTGACAGCGAGCAGCCCGTGGATGGCGTTCATCTGGGCGGGCTCGGTGATGGTCAGCAGGTGCCGCACGCCGTTCTGGGTCCAGATCGCGTCGCGGATGCGGTTGGGCCAGGGCACCAGCACCGTGCCGGCGCCCAGCGGCGGCACCGACTCCGCCGCAAAGCCCTCCACCAGGTCTATGCCGTTGAGCGCATATTCCCGGATACCGGCGGCGACCTCGGTGATGGTCGCGGTGGCCGGGCCCTGCGGGGTCTGCAGGGTGAGCGCGTATTGGGTTCCGGTGGCGGCAGCAGGCGACATGGTGGTCATTTCGGATTAGCTCGGTTGGAGCACGGCAAGGCCGGCCTCGCGGAGCGGGGCCAGGGTGAGCGGGTCGGCGGCCGCATCCGTCACCAGGGTGTCGAAGGCGGCAAGCGGGCCGATCCGGCCCAGGTGCACCTGCCCCAGTTTGGCACCGTCCGCCACGATGATCGCGCGCGCCGCGGCGGCGAGCATCAGGGTCTTCACACCGGCCTCGGGCAAGTTGATGTTGGTGACCCCGCCGTCCACGTCCACGCCGTTGCACCCGATGAAGGCGAGGTCGGCGTGCACCTGGCTGAGCACCGTCGCGGCAAGAGGGTCGACGAGCGAGTGCTGCAGCGGGCGGAGGGAGCCGCCGGTGACGATCACGGTGAAGCGCGGGATCGCCGGTTCCAGGGCCAGGGCGATGCTCAGCCCGTTGGTGATCACGACGATGTCGGTAAGGTCGCTGCGGGCCACGAGCGCCCGGGCGATCGCGAGAGTCGTGGTGCCCACGTCGAGGATCACGCTCTGGCCGCTGGACACCAGGGACGCGGCGAGCGCGCCGACCTGCTGCTTGGGGATGACCGAGGAGATGAGCGCTTCCTCGAAGGAGAACTCCCGGTCGGGACGGCTCGTGGTGGAGATCCCGGCCGGCACCGCGCCACCGTGGATGCGGGTGAGCGTGCCGGCGCTCTCCAACTGGTCAAGGTCGGCTCGGGCGGTGACTCCGGAGACGCCGAAGGTGTCGCTGAGCTCGCTGACCCGCACGAAGCCGCGCTCGTCGACGAGCCGCTGGATCTGTTCCCGGCGCTGGTGCGCGGGCAACGCATCCCGGTCGGTCGGATGTTCCGCTGAGGCCATACCGCAATCTTCACTTATTTTGTGTCACTTTTCAATACGCAAGCACTGGTTTCGCTTGCGCAAATCGGCTAGCGTTGACTCCGCCATGACTGACCTCACCAACACCCCAGACTTCGTCGCCGACGCCGGCATCGCGCGTCACCCGCACACCCTGGCCGACGGCCGCGACCTCATCTACTTCGATGACCCCGACACCACCCTGTCGCCCGACCGGGCGCCCGACCTGCGCGACCTGGGCCCGCGTCCGGCGAACGCGCGCATGCGCCAGGACCCGCTCAGCGGCGAGTGGGTCTCCATCGCCGCGGCCCGGCAGAACCGCGTATTCCTGCCGCCGGCGCACCTGGACCCGCTCGCGCCGTCCACCCCGGAGAACCCCTCTGAGGTGCCCAGCAACTATGACGTTGCCGTGTTCGAGAACAAGTCGCCCTCGTTCGGGCCGTTGCTCACCGATGACGACGCGCCCACCGGCCTGGACGACCTGCGCACGATCGGGCTGGGGCGCACCCGCACCTCGGTCGGCCGCTGCGAGGTCGTCTGCTTCAGCCCCGCCACCGAGGGCTCGTTCGGCAGCCTCTCGGTCACCCGCGCCCGCACCGTGATCGAGGCCTGGGCCGAACGCACCCACGCGCTCTCCCAGATGCCCGGCATCGAGCAGGTGTTCCCGTTCGAGAACCGCGGCGAGGCCATCGGCGTCACCCTGCACCACCCGCACGGCCAGATCTACTCCTACCCGTACGTGACCCCGCGCACCCAGCGGCTGATCGACTCGATCGAGAGCTACGGCCCCACCCTGTTCGCCGACATCCTGGAAAGCGAACAGGCCGGCGACAGGGTCATCCTGCGCGGCGAGCACTGGACCGCGTTCGTGCCGTTCGCCGCCCGCTGGCCCGTCGAGGTGCACATGCTGCCGCACCGGCAGGTGGCCGACTTCGCGGGGACCACCCTGGCCGAACGCGACGAGCTCGCGGTGCTGTACCGCCGGCTGCTGCGCGGCATCGACCACCTCTACTCCACGCCCACGCCGTACATCGGCGCCTGGCACCAGGCGCCGGTGAACGTGCACCGCGACGACATCCGGCTGATGCTGCAGCTCACCAGCCCGCGTCGCGCCGAAGACAAACTGAAGTTCCTGGCCGGCTCCGAGGCCGCCATGGGCGCCTGGATCGGCGACGTCACGCCCGAGCAGGCGGCCGACAACATCCGCGCCGCCATCGCGCGCTCGGACGCCGCAGATGCGGCATCCACCGACAGCACCACCGGAGAGGCCCACTCGTGAGCGACCACCAGAGCATTCTCAGCGGCTTCCGCGGCAGGTTCGGCCGCGATGCCGACGGCCTGTGGTTCGGTCCCGGCCGGGTCAACCTGATCGGCGAGCACACCGACTACAACGATGGCTTCGTCTTTCCGTTCGCGATCAACCGCCGCGCCGTCGTGGCCCTCGCTGTGCGCTCCGACCGGATGCTGCGGGTCGCCAGCTCCTTCACCGAGGAGGTCGTCGAGATCTCCCTTGACGACCTCTCCCCCGAGACCGTGTCGGGCTGGTCGGCGTATCCGCTGGGCGTGGCCTGGGCCCTCGGCGAACACGGCGCGGACCTGTCCGCGGTGACGGGGTTCGACGCCTACATCGACTCCGACGTGCCGATCGGCGCCGGACTGTCGTCTTCGGCGGCGATCGAGTGCGCCACCGCCGTGGCCCTGGACGAGGTCTGGAACCTCGGCTTCGACAGGCAGGTGCTCGTGCGGGTGGGCCAGCTGGCCGAGAACCGGGTCGTGGGCGCGCCGACCGGCATCCTCGACCAGTCCGCGTCGCTGCTCGGCCAGACCGATGCCGCGGTGTTCCTGGACTGCCGCAGCTTCGAATCCGAGGTCATCCCGCTCGGCTTCGACGACGCCGGCCTCGAACTGCTCGTGATCGACACCAAGGTCAGCCACGCCCACGCCACCGGCGGCTACGCCGACCGGCGCGCCTCCTGCGAGACCGGCGCCGCCCTGATGGGCGTCGGGTCGCTGCGCGACCTCAGCGTTGACGACCTGCCTCGGGCCGCCTCGGTGCTCGACGAGGAGACCTTCCGCCGGGTGCGGCACATCCTCACCGAGAACCAGCGCGTGCTCGACACCGTGCGGGTGCT
Organism: Cryobacterium sp. N22; assembly: GCF_002929555.1. Taxonomy (GTDB): domain Bacteria; phylum Actinomycetota; class Actinomycetes; order Actinomycetales; family Microbacteriaceae; genus Cryobacterium. Next base: position 470 of record NZ_PJJP01000007.1, on the reverse strand, counting down.
GCGCGAAGACGGCCCCAGCGCCATCGGTTCCCTGCTCGATGCGTCGCACACCTCGATGCGCGACGACTTCGAGATCTCGGTCGCCGAGCTCGACCTCGCCGTCGAGACGGCCCGCACGGCCGGCGCCCTCGGCGCCCGCATGACCGGCGGCGGCTTCGGCGGCTCGGCGATCGCGCTCACCCCGCACGCGCTGATCCCCGCGGTGCAGCAGGCCGTCGCCGACGCCTTCGCGGCCGCCGGCTACACGGCCCCCGACATGTTCGTGGTGCGCGCCGCGGCCGGGGCTGCCCGCCTGTCCTGAGAGACCTGCGGAACGCGTCAATCCCGCTGGTCGAGCCTGACGAGACCCCGTGCGCGATCGAGTTGCAGACTTCCCACCTTCGTTTCACGGCAAAGTCAAGCTGTGGGAGCAACGCGTGGTTTTATGCTGCGAGGAGCAGCTGGTTCAGCCGGTTGGCTGGGGTCTCGAG
>NZ_PJJP01000006.1 GCF_002929555.1 Cryobacterium sp. N22 | reverse complement strand
GGACCACCCGGCCAGGCACCGCCGGTTCCGGCACCGAACGACCCGGCACCGCGCATCCCGGAGGCAAACCGCTGCGGGCACCGAACCAGAAGCCGACCCGCAACCCGGCGCACAAGCCGGGTGGCCTGGCCGCCTCCGCGTCGCCCGGCCGCACGATCGGCCGGCCCGGCGCGGGAGCCTCGGCCGGCGCGGCACGGCCCGTCGCCGCATCCGCCGCCGCAACCGGTACAGCCGGCGAGGCCAGTGTGCGCGCCTTCGACTTCGCCGACCGCAGCACCTGGATGCGCGCCCTTGCCGGCGTCGACAGGGTGTTCCTGATCGTGCCGCCCACAATCGGCAACGTGGGGCGTACCCTGATCCCGTTCATCGACCTGGCGATGGAGGAGAGCGGGGTGCGACAGATCGTTTTTCTGTCGGCGCCGGGCGTGCGCTTCGACACCCGCTCACCGCATCATGTGGTGGAGCAGTACCTCAAGCGCACCCGCACGCCGCGCACGATCCTGCGGCCGAACGTGCTGATGCAGACGCTGTCCACCCTGCACCGGGACGACATTCGCCTGCGGGGCGAGATTGTGCTGCCGGCGGGCGCGGCCAGGGTGGCTTTCGTCGACGCGGCCGACGTGGGCCGGTGCGCGGCCCGGGTGCTCACCGAACCCGGTCACCTGGGCAAGTCGTATTCGTTGGCGGGGGAGCAGGCACTGAGCTACCCGCAGGTGGCGGAGATTCTCAGCGAGGTGCTCGGCAGGCCCATCCGCTACACCGCTACGACCGAGGCCGAGTTCGCCGAGCTGGCGGCGAAACAGGGCGTGACCGCCCCGGACATCGCCGCGCAGGCGACCTGGTACCGGGCGGCGCGCCGGCGTCTCACGGCGTTGCCGAACCGCGGCATCCGCCGGCTCACGGGCCGGCCGGCGACCACGCTGCGCGGTTTCATCGAGGACCATCGCCAGACCTGGCTTTAGCCCGCGCGGCCCTGACCTGCGGGGTTACGCGGTCGGCGCGCCGTCGACCTTGAGCACCGCGAAGCCCTCGTCGAGCTCGACGTCGACGTCCTGGCCGTTCTCGAGGGTGATCTCGACCTCGTAGGCGTGGTCGAAGTCGTCGCTGCGCTCGACCTCGGTGATGGTGCCGACGGTGCCGTCGGGCAGGGTGGCGAGCGCCGCGGCCGAGGCGGCGTCCCGGTCGGCGTCGGTGAGGGCGGCCCCGGCCGCGTCGTCGGTGCCGGAGTCAGTGCCGGTGTCGTCGGTACCGTCGTCGGACCCGGAGCCGGTTCCCGGCGCCGAGGTCGCGCCATCCGTGGGCAGGCCGTCGACCCAGAGCACCGCGAACGCCTTGTCCAGCGCCACGTCGACGTCGGTCCCGTCGGCGAGGGTCACTTCCACCTCGTAGGCGTGCGCGTCGTTGTCATCGCCGGACTCGGTGTCGGTGACCGTGCCGCTGCCCACGGCATCCAGCGCGGCCGCAGTGGCCTTGTCGAGGGCGCTGCCGGTGAGTGGGCCGTCAGCCTCGAACGGGTCGGCGATGGCCAGGCCGGCGCCGCCCACCACGAGAACGGCGGCAACGGCTGCGCCGGTGATCCAGATGGTCTTCTTCTTCATGGTGTGTCCCTTGTTCGTGAGTGCCACGGTTGCCGTGGCTGATAACCCCACTGTGCCAAGCCACCGCTGAAGCCAGGCTGAAGCCCGCTGAAGAGCGCTTCAGAAACGAAGGTCAGGCCTCGTCGACGGCGGGCAGGCGCACCTCGAACCGGGCGCCGCCAAGAGTGCTCTCGACGATCCGCACGGTGCCGCCGTGCGCCTGCACGCTCTCGCGCACGATCGCCAGGCCCAACCCGGTGCCGCCGGATGCCCGCGCCCGGGATTCGTCCAGCCGCACGAAGCGCTCGAACACCCGGTCGCGCTCGCCGGGCGGCACTCCGTGGCCGTCGTCCTCCACGACAAGCAGCGCCTGGCCGTCGATCGCGCCGAGCGACAGGCTCACCCGCCCGGAGGCGTGCTGGGCGGCGTTGTCGACGAGGTTGCGCACCACCTGGCCGAGCAGGTTCTGGTCGCCGTGCACCCGGGCGGGGCCCACCCCGGTGCTGTCGATGCTGAGCGCCATGGTGTCGCGCAGCCGGCGGGCCTCGGCGAGCATCAGGTCGTCCAGGTCGACGGCCGTGCCGGTTGCCGTGTCCCGGCGCTCGGACACCCGCGCCAGCAGCAGCATCCCCGCCACGAGCCGCTCCAGCCGGTCGCCCTCGTCGAGAACGGCCTCGGACAGGTCGTCGAGGTTGACCCTGTCGGGGTGCGCCTGGGCCACCTCGGCGTACTGGCGCAGCGACGCGAGCGGGGAGCGGAGCTCGTGCGAGGCATCCGAGACGAACTGCCGTTGGGCGCGCTGGGAGGTGTCGAGCCTGTCGAGCATGCTGTTCATCGTGCGCGCCAGGCGGCCGATCTCGTCGGCGCGGCCGGGGTCATTGATGCGGCGCTCGAGGTTCGTGGCGGTGACCGCGTCGACCTCCCGGCGCATCCGTTCGACGGGGGCCAGCGCCCTGCCAACCACGATCCAAGTGAGCAGCGCCACGATCCCGGTCAACAGCGGCACGGCTCCGGCCAGCAGCACACCGACCGTGGCGACCGACTCGTCGACGTTCTCCAGCGAACGCCCGGCGACGACGGTGACGTCATCGTGCTGTTTTTCGGCCAGGACGAGGTAGTCGGTGTCTTCGTCGGGCACCCGGATGACCTGCGCGTCGTCGTCGCCGTCGACGCTGAGCAACCGGCCCTCGAGGGACTCGCTGCCGGCCAGGAGGACGCCGGAGTCATCGGTGATCTGGAAGAGCACGTCGTCGTCGTCCGCATCGAGGCCGCCCACGCCGCTGCCGGTGTCGAGTTCGGTTTCGATCTGCTCGAGGTCGCGGTCCAGGGCGGTGTGCAACTCCTCCAGCAGCACACCGCGCAGAACCAGGGCGAACACCACGGCGCCGCCGACCAGGGTGACGGCCACGATAGCGGTGGACACCAGGGTGATCCGGCCGCGAAGCGACAGGGTACGTGGCCTAGCCACCGTTGGCCGCCAGACGATAGCCGGCGCCGCGCAAGGTCTCGATCGCGGCCCGGTCGAACGGCCGGTCCACCTTGTTGCGCAGGTGCCGCACGTACACCTCCACGATGTTGGGGTCGCCCTCGAAGTCGTAGTCCCAGACGTTGTCGAGCACGTCGCGTTTGCTCACGACGGCGCCCCGGTTGCGCATCAGGTATTCCAGCACCGCGAACTCCCGGGCGGTGACGTCGACGGATGCCTCGCCCCGGCTGACGCGGCGGGTGGCGGGGTCGAGGTGCAGGTCGCCGGCGCGCAGAACGGTGGGCCGGGCGCTGGTGCCGCGGCGGATGAGGGCACGCATCCGGGCCAGCAGCACGGCGGAGGAGAACGGCTTGGTGAGGTAGTCATCCGCGCCGGTGTCGAGGGCCTCGACCTGGTCCCACTCGCCGTCCTTGGCGGTGAGCATCAGGATCGGGGTCCAGTTCTGCTCGGCGCGCAGGGTCTCGCAGACCCGGTAGCCGCTCTGGCCCGGCAGCATGATGTCGAGCAGGATGACCGCGTACTCGTTCTCGCGGGCCAGCCAGAGCCCGTCCGGGCCGGTGCCGGCGATATCGACCGCGAACCCCTCGGCCTCGAGGCCGCGCTTGAGCCCGGTCGCGAGCCGCGCCTCGTCTTCAACCACCAGGACTCGCATCCGGCCCCCTCGTCAGTCGGTCGGCCGCACGGCCGCCGCTGCCAGTCTGGCCGACGCCGCTGAAGGCAAGCTGAAACTGCTGTGATCAGCCCGGATGCCGGTCACGACCGTGCCTGAGTGGCGTGCCGCATCGTTGGTCGAGCTCGTCGAGACCCCGCGACGGGCGTGTGTGTCGCGCCGCCTCACTCAGTTGCGGACTTCCCGCCTTCGTTCCGGGGCAAAGTCATACGGTCGTAGCAACGCTCTGATCTAAGGAGCGTTTCATGGGCAAGTTGTTTCCCCCG
>NZ_PJJP01000005.1 GCF_002929555.1 Cryobacterium sp. N22 | reverse complement strand
GGGGTTAAACGCAGAAAAGCCACCCCGTGGGGTGGCTTTCCTGTTTTTTCTAAGTTAAGTCCGGCGGTGTCCTACTCTCCCACAGGGTCCCCCCTGCAGTACCATCGGCGCAAAGAGTCTTAGCTTCCGGGTTCGGAATGTGACCGGGCGTTTCCCTCTTGCTATAGCCGCCGAAACATCTTTCGATGAATCGAACCTATATTTTTTAGTTATAGAGCCCTCCGTGGAGGGCGTTTGTTCTCGACCGTACATCGAGAACCACATAGTGGACGCATAGCAGCTTATTCAAACTGAGTGTTATCAAATTATCGGCTTATTAGTACCGGTCAGCTCCAAGAGTCTTTAGTCCTCTCTTCCACATCCGGCCTATCAACGCAGTAGTCTAGCTGCGAGCCTCTCCCCCTAGGGGTTGGAAATCTCATCTCGAAGCCGGCTTCCCGCTTAGATGCTTTCAGCGGTTATCCGTTCCGAACGTAGCTAATCAGCGGTGCTCCTGGCGGAACAACTGACACACCAGAGGTTCGTCCATCCCGGTCCTCTCGTACTAGGGATAGATCTTCTCAAATTTCCTGCGCGCGCAGCGGATAGGGACCGAACTGTCTCACGACGTTCTAAACCCAGCTCGCGTACCGCTTTAATGGGCGAACAGCCCAACCCTTGGGACCTACTCCAGCCCCAGGATGCGACGAGCCGACATCGAGGTGCCAAACCATGCCGTCGATATGGACTCTTGGGCAAGATCAGCCTGTTATCCCCGAGGTACCTTTTATCCGTTGAGCGACAGCGCTTCCACAAGCCACTGCCGGATCACTAGTCCCGACTTTCGTCCCTGCTCGACTTGTCAGTCTTACAGTCAAGCTCCCTTGTGCACTTACACTCGACACCTGATTGCCAACCAGGTTGAGGGAACCTTTGGGCGCCTCCGTTACTTTTTAGGAGGCAACCGCCCCAGTTAAACTACCCACCAGGCACTGTCCCTGAACCGGATCACGGTTCGAAGTTAGGTATCCAATATGACCAGAGTGGTATTTCAACGATGACTCCACCTGAACTAGCGTCCAAGCTTCAAAGTCTCCCACCTATCCTACACAAGCCACACCGAACACCAATACCAAGCTGTAGTAAAGGTCACGGGGTCTTTCCGTCCTGCTGCGCGTAACGAGCATCTTTACTCGTAATGCAATTTCGCCGAGTTCGCGGTTGAGACAGCTGGGAAGTCGTTACGCCATTCGTGCAGGTCGGAACTTACCCGACAAGGAATTTCGCTACCTTAGGATGGTTATAGTTACCACCGCCGTTTACTGGGGCTTAAATTCTCAGCTTCGCCTTGCGGCTAACCGTTCCTCTTAACCTTCCAGCACCGGGCAGGCGTCAGTCCGTATACATCGTCTTGCGACTTGGCACGGACCTGTGTTTTTAGTAAACAGTCGCTTCCCACTGGTCTCTGCGGCCTTCGAACGCTCCAGGAGTAAATCCCTTCACGCCTCAGGCCCCCCTTCTCCCGAAGTTACGGGGGCATTTTGCCGAGTTCCTTAACCACGATTCTCTCGATCTCCTTAGTATTCTCTACCTGATCACCTGAGTCGGTTTGGGGTACGGGTGACTAAAACCTCGCGTCGATGCTTTTCTTGGCAGCATAGGATCACTGATTTCGCCCTTACGGGCTACCCATCGGGTCTCAGGCTTAATGAACGACGGATTTGCCTATCGTTCGCCCTACATCCTTAGACCGGGACAACCATCGCCCGGCTCAGCTACCTTCCTGCGTCACACCTGTTAATACGCTAACCGCACCAGCATAGGGTCGCACGCTAGGCCTCACGCTTCACCCCGAAGGGATCCATCTAGAGGATTCAGATGCTTAGCATTACTGGATTAGCTTGGACGGTTTTTCATCAGTACGGGAATATAAACCCGTTGTCCATCGACTACGCCTGTCGGCCTCGCCTTAGGTCCCGACTTACCCAGGGCGGATTAGCCTGGCCCTGGAAACCTTGATCTTTCGGAGGACGGGTTTCTCACCCGTCTTTCGCTACTCATGCCTGCATTCTCACTCGTGTAGCCTCCACGGCTGGTTTACACCGCCGCTTCGCTGGCCACACGACGCTCTCCTACCCATCAACACGGCTGAACCAACACCACAAGGGTGCGGCTTACCAAAAATATCAATGCCACAACTTCGGTGGCGTGCTTGAGCCCCGTTACATTGTCGGCGCGGAATCACTTGACCAGTGAGCTATTACGCACTCTTTCAAGGGTGGCTGCTTCTAAGCCAACCTCCTGGTTGTCTATGCAACTCCACATCCTTTCCCACTTAGCACGCGCTTTGGGACCTTAGATGGTGGTCTGGGTTGTTTCCCTCTCGACGATGAAGCTTATCCCCCACCGTCTCACTGCTGCGCTCTCACTTACCGGCATTCGGAGTTTGGCTAACGTCAGTAACCTTTTAGGGCCCATCGGCTATCCAGTAGCTCTACCTCCGGCAAGAAACACGCAACGCTGCACCTAAATGCATTTCGGAGAGAACCAGCTATCACGAAGTTTGATTGGCCTTTCACCCCTATCCACAGCTCATCCCCTCCATTTTCAACTGAAGTGGGTTCGGTCCTCCACGACGTCTTACCGTCGCTTCAACCTGGCCATGGATAGATCACTTCGCTTCGGGTCTAGGACATGCGACTGAATCGCCCTATTCAGACTCGCTTTCGCTACGCATTCCCCTCTCGGGTTAAGCTCGCCACATATCACTAACTCGCAGGCTCATTCTTCAAAAGGCACGCTGTCACACCAACAAAGGGTGCTCCAACGGTTTGTAAGCAAACGGTTTCAGGTACTATTTCACTCCCCTCCCGGGGTACTTTTCACCTTTCCCTCACGGTACTTGTTCACTATCGGTCATGTAGGAGTATTTAGGCTTATCAGGTGGTCCTGACAGATTCACACGGGATTTCTCGGGCCCCGTGCTACTTGGGATACTCTTCGCGCCATTGGAACATTTCGACTACGGGGTTCGCACCCTCTATGACCAGGCTTTCAATCCTGTTCGTCTATATTCCTTTGTAACGCTCACTGTTCGGCAGAATCAGCAGAAAAGTCCCGCAACCCCGACCATGCAACGCCTGCCGGCTATCACACATGATCGGTTTAGCCTCTTCCGGGTTCGCTCGCCACTACTAACGGAATCACTATTGTTTTCTCTTCCTGTGGGTACTGAGATGTTTCACTTCCCCACGTTCCCTCTACCCGCCCTATATATTCAGGCGGGAGTCACCAGGTCACCTTGCGGGCCTGGCGGGGTTTCCCCATTCGGACATCCTCGGATCACAGTTCGTTTATCAACTCCCCGAGGCTTATCGCAGATTACTACGTCCTTCTTCGGCTCTACATGCCAAGGCATTCACCGTTTGCTCTTAGAAATTTGAAATCACATGAGTTTGAATCGATTAAGTGCCGCGAATAAATTCGCGACCGAAATTGACCAATGATCACACACT
>NZ_PJJP01000004.1 GCF_002929555.1 Cryobacterium sp. N22 | reverse complement strand
TGCTGTGCTCCTTAGAAAGGAGGTGATCCAGCCGCACCTTCCGGTACGGCTACCTTGTTACGACTTAGTCCTAATCACCGATCCCACCTTCGACAGCTCCATCCCTTGCGGGTTTGGCCACTGGCTTCGGGTGTTACCGACTTTCATGACTTGACGGGCGGTGTGTACAAGGCCCGGGAACGTATTCACCGCAGCGTTGCTGATCTGCGATTACTAGCGACTCCGACTTCATGAGGTCGAGTTGCAGACCTCAATCCGAACTGAGACCGGCTTTTTGGGATTCGCTCCACCTTGCGGTATTGCAGCCCTTTGTACCGGCCATTGTAGCATGCGTGAAGCCCAAGACATAAGGGGCATGATGATTTGACGTCATCCCCACCTTCCTCCGAGTTGACCCCGGCAGTATCCCATGAGTTCCCACCATTACGTGCTGGCAACATAGGACGAGGGTTGCGCTCGTTGCGGGACTTAACCCAACATCTCACGACACGAGCTGACGACAACCATGCACCACCTGTATAGAGACCTTGCGGGGCGACTGTTTCCAGCCGTTTCCTCTATATGTCAAGCCTTGGTAAGGTTCTTCGCGTTGCATCGAATTAATCCGCATGCTCCGCCGCTTGTGCGGGCCCCCGTCAATTCCTTTGAGTTTTAGCCTTGCGGCCGTACTCCCCAGGCGGGGAACTTAATGCGTTAGCTGCGACACGGAGACCGTGGAATGGTCCCCACATCTAGTTCCCAACGTTTACGGCATGGACTACCAGGGTATCTAATCCTGTTCGCTCCCCATGCTTTCGCTCCTCAGCGTCAGTTACGGCCCAGAGATCTGCCTTCGCCATTGGTGTTCCTCCTGATATCTGCGCATTCCACCGCTACACCAGGAATTCCAATCTCCCCTACCGCACTCTAGTCTGCCCGTACCCACTGCAGGCCCGAGGTTGAGCCTCGGGTTTTCACAGCAGACGCGACAAACCGCCTACGAGCTCTTTACGCCCAATAATTCCGGACAACGCTTGCACCCTACGTATTACCGCGGCTGCTGGCACGTAGTTAGCCGGTGCTTTTTCTGCAGGTACCGTCACTTTCGCTTCTTCCCTACTAAAAGAGGTTTACAACCCGAAGGCCGTCGTCCCTCACGCGGCGTTGCTGCATCAGGCTTGCGCCCATTGTGCAATATTCCCCACTGCTGCCTCCCGTAGGAGTCTGGGCCGTGTCTCAGTCCCAGTGTGGCCGGTCACCCTCTCAGGCCGGCTACCCGTCGTCGCCTTGGTGAGCCATTACCTCACCAACTAGCTGATAGGCCGCGAGTCCATCCTTGACCGAAATTCTTTCCAACTCCTAGCCATGCGGCTGAAGTTCGTATCCGGTATTAGACACCGTTTCCAGTGCTTATCCCAGAGTCAAGGGCAGGTTACTCACGTGTTACTCACCCGTTCGCCACTGATCAGAAGGAGCAAGCTCCCTCGTCACCGTTCGACTTGCATGTGTTAAGCACGCCGCCAGCGTTCGTCCTGAGCCAGGATCAAACTCTCCGTAAATGTTT
>NZ_PJJP01000002.1 GCF_002929555.1 Cryobacterium sp. N22 | reverse complement strand
GGCAAAGTCATACGGTCGTAGCAACGCTCTGATCTAAGGAGCGTTTCATGGGCAAGTTGTTTCCCCCGAATGCCCGTACTGAGTTCGTTGACCTGGTGTGCGCCGGGATGCCGGTTCAGCGCGCTGCGAAGGCTGTGGGCGCGTCGAGTAGGAGCGGAGCTGACTGGTGGGCTCAGTCTGGTCAGATGACTGTGAAGATGGGCCAGGTGGGTGGGCTAGCCGATCCTGCGCCGTCGCCGGAAGGACCAGGCCGGGCGCTCAGTGAGGCGGAGCGGGGCATGATTCAGATGGGCCGGAGGAGGGGGTTGAGCTACGCCGAGATCGGGGAAGTGATCGGCCGGAATAAGTCCGTGGTCTGGCGGGAAGTAGACCGCAACAGCAGCCCGGACGGGGTCTACTACGCGTCCGTCGCCCACGCGCGAGCGCATCAGTCGCGTCGGCGGCCGAAGCCGTTGAAGCTGATCGAGAACGAAGCGCTCTGCGGCGCAATCGAGCTCTGGATGGATGACGGGTGGAGCCCGAAATTGATCTCGCTCATGTTGGCGGTCACCTTCCCGGATGACCAGACTATGCAAGTGAGTCACGAGACGATCTACCAAGCCCTCTACGTTCAAACCCGTGGAAAACTGCGGGCAGACCTGGCAGAGAAGCTCTCCACGAAGCGAAAGAAACGCGTCTCTCATGACGCTGACCGGAAGTCGAGCAGCCCCTACAAGGAGGCGTTCAAGATCAGCGACCGGCCGGCCGAGATCACAGACCGAGCGATCCCCGGGCACTGGGAAGGCGACCTCATCATCGGCTGCGATGGCACCGCGATCGGTACCCTCGTGGAACGCATGACCCGGTTCACGATCCTGCTGCACCTGCCCGAGAACCACACCGCAGACACCGTCGCTGCCGCGATGATCAGCGAGATGAGAAAGCTGCCCGACCACCTCCGCCAAAGCGTGACATGGGACCGCGGAACTGAACTGGCCGAGTACGCCAAGATCCAAACCGAGCTGCACACAACGCTCTATTTCTGCGACCCGCACTCGCCCTGGCAGCGGGGCACCAACGAGAACACCAACCGGCTGCTGCGCTTCTGGTTCGAGAAAGGCTCCGACCTCTCTGCCCACACCCCCGACGACCTCCGCCGGGTCGCCGCGACACTGAACCGTCGGCCACGCCCCACTCTCAACCTCGAGACCCCAGCCAACCGGCTGAACCAGCTGCTCCTCGCAGCATAAAACCACGCGTTGCTCCCACAGCTTGACTTTGCC
>NZ_PJJP01000001.1 GCF_002929555.1 Cryobacterium sp. N22 | reverse complement strand
GATCTCTGAGTCGGCGCCCGCTGGCGTCGGGTCACCTGTCTTTTTCAGGCTCCCGGCCATGCCGTTGATCCGGTCGTAGGCGGCCTTGGTGTCATGGGCGGTGCCGTACCAGTGCAACCAGCCCATCCCATCCGGGGCGGCCTCCCAGTAGGAACGACGTTCGGCGAGGGCGTTCCTGTTGCGGATCACGATGGACTCCGGGTGTTGCTTCTCGCGCAACCGGCGGGCCTTGTCGCGGAACCGGCCCACCGGCATCCGCTTCGCCTCCGGCAGCACGGCTTTCTCGAACGCCGCGTGGTCGTCGTCGGGCAGGGTGCGCATCTGGTCGACGAGCACGGTGGCGTGCCGGTAGCTGATCTCTCCGGCGGAGAGGGCCTGGAAGGTCGCCGGGGCGCACATCAGCCAGAGGGACTGATCCATCATGCGCTCCACCGTGCGCTCGGCCACCCGAAGCAGGCAGGCGGTCTCGCTCACGATGGTGCGCCGGGCGACCTCCCGGTCGTCCCACCGGCCGTACGCGGCGGCTCGAGCCTGGTCCTCGGTCAGGGTGGCCGCGTTCACGTCGGCCAGCCGGATGCTCTCCGGGTTGCCGTGCAGGCGGGAGGCGACCTGTGGGTCCTCACTCCAGCCCTGCAGATCGACGAGGAATTCGGCCTGACGGGCCTGCGCCTGCACGATCAGACGGGCCTCGGCGGCGATCAGTTCGGTGCGACGGGCCAGCTCCGAGCGGACCACCTCGTCCAGGGTCGGGTCGGGGACGTAGGGCTCGGCTGCGGCCGGTTCGTCAGCGGTGAGGTCAGCCGCGGGGGACTCCGTCGACCCAGGTTCGGCCGGGGCGGCGGGGGAGGGGGTGGATCCGGGTGGAGCGGGCTCCGGAGAGTAGTCGTCATCGTCCGGAGCGGGCGTTGGTGCCTGGTCTGGGCTACTCATGCTGAGATCGTCTCACCTACCACTGACACTGCACCCGCCCGCGGACACACCCGGCCCCACACATCCGCGAACCGTGAGAAAAGCCCCAAAACTCGCCAAAT